>CAVSTA010000016.1:0-118022 GCA_963730745.1 uncultured Alphaproteobacteria bacterium | reverse complement strand
TGGCGCTGCGCAAAGACGAGGTGCTGCTGGGTCAAATCGTCGGCGGTTTCCCAGGAAGTGCGGCCGTTTGCCGATAAGGAGATTGCGCTATTGCAGAACTTCGCCGCGCAGGCGGTGATTGCGATGGAAAATGCACGGCTGTTGACCGAGACGCGCGAAGCATTGGAGCAGCAAACCGCCACCGCCGAGGTCCTGCAGGTCATCAACCGCTCACCCGGCGACCTCGCACCGGTCTTCGAGGCGATCCTGGACAAGGCGCACACGCTCTGCGGCGCGACGCTCGGAAGCTTGTTTCTGTTTGATGGCGAGCTGTTCCGTGCGGCTGCGGTCCACGGCTATCCGGAAGACTTGGCGCAGCGGCTGCGTGAAGGGTCATCCTCTCTGCCGCGGCCCAGCTGCTGGATGACAGTGTCCGCTGGGTTCACAACCCCGATCTGACGCAGATCGACGCGCCGACCGCCCGTGCCGTCTCCGGGCGCGGCGGCGTGCGCACCAATCTTATGCTGCCACTGCGCAAGGATGGAATACTGCTCGGCGCGATCTCCTGCAACCGCCAGGAGGTCCGCCCGTTCAGCGACAAGGAAATTGCGTTATTGCAGAATTTCGCGGCGCAGGCGGTGATCGCGATCGAGAACGCGCGGCTGCTCGGCGAGTTGCGCGCGCGCACCGACGAGCTGACCCGCTGGTCGCCGAATTGCAGGCCCTCGAAGAAGTATTGCGCGCGGTCAATTCCTCGCTCGACCTCGACACCGTGCTCGCCACCATCGTCAGCCGCGCCGCGCAGCTCTCGCAGGCCGATGAAGGTACGATCTACGAATTCGACGAACCGAAGAAGTCTTCGTGCCCAAATCCGCCTTCGGCATGAGCGCGGAGCGGGTGGAGGCGCTGCGCGAACGACGGATCAAGCTAGGCGAAACCCATCTCGGCCGCAGCGCGCTGTTGCGCGCGCCCGTCTACGTCCAAGACGTACAGCAAGACCCCTCCGTGCCACATGCAGCCAGGACTTTGCCCGGCATTCATGCCGTACTCGCGGTGCCGCTGCTGCGCGACGACAAGGTCGTCGGCGGCTTGGTGATCCGCCGGCGCACCGAAGCTGGCTTTGCGCCGACCATCCCGACCTTGCTGCAAACCTTCGCCGGGCAGGCCGTGCTCGCCATCGAGAACGCGCGGCTGTTTCAGGAACTGGCCGCGCGGCGAGGAAGCGCGCCGCGCGCACGCCGCTGCCGAGGCCGCGCTGGCTGATCTGCGCCGCGCCCAGGACCGGTTGATCCAGGCCGAGAAGATGGCCTCGCTCGGCCAATTGACCGCCGGCATCGCCCACGAGATCAAGAACCCGCTCAACTTCGTCAACAACTTTGCCGGCCTCTCGGTCGAATTGCTGGAGGAGCTGAAGGAGACCGCGGCGCCGGCGATAGCCGGGCTCGCCGAGGACGAGCGCGCCGATGTCGACGAAATTGTCGGGATGCTGACCGGCAATCTCGAAAAGATCGCCGAGCACGGGCGGCGCGCCGACGGCATCGTCAAGAGCATGCTGGAGCATTCGCGCGGCGGCAGCGGCGAGCGCCGGGAGGTCGACCTCAACGGCCTGGTCGAGGAGGCGCTCAACCTCGCCTATCACGGCGCCCGCGCCCAGGACCAGAACTTCAACATCACGCTGGAACGTGATTTCGACCACGCCCTCGCCCCGATCGAATTGGTGCCGCAGGACATGACCCGCGTCCTCCTCAACCTGTTCGGCAACGGCTTCTACGCCGCCACCAAGCGCCAGCGCGACGGCGCCGAGCCGGACTTCCGGCCGGCGCTGAAGGTGACGACGCGCGATCTCGGCGAGGCGGTCGAAATCCGCATCCGCGACAACGGCGCCGGCATCCCGCCCGAGATCAGGGACAAACTGTTTCAGCCGTTCTTCACGACCAAGCCGACCGGCGAAGGCACCGGGCTCGGCCTGTCGATCAGCTGGGACATCGTCACCCAGCAGCATGGCGGCACGATCGAGGTCGACAGCCGCCCTCGGCGAGTTCACCGAGTTCACGATCCGCCTGCCGCGGTCCCGACACGCCACAATCGCAGGGAGAACCAAATGAGCCGCAATGACAACGCCACCCTCGTCATTGCGGGTTCTCCACCCACCGGGCCGCCAACTCCTCTGGATGAAACTGCCGGTTTTGCGCGAGCAGCCCCCTCACTCTTCCCTCTCCCCCGGCCGGCGGTGGGAGAGGGTATTGGAGCGGGTGTTCGGGGTAAAATTTGACGGTAAAGTTGACCCTCAATTTCCCCGGACGGCCTGCCCATTGGGGGAGAGGGTTGTGTAGGGTTGGCGAGGCAAACCCGAGCCCTACCCGGAGCTGGGTGAGGGGGACTACCCCCGCACTAGTGGTGGGGGCAGCGTGCCTTGCCGACCAACTCCGTCCCGGAAATCGCCGTAATTGCGTGATAGTTGTCGTTGTATCGGAATGTATGGAAAATCGATCGCAATGCATCGAATGTCGTTCGATGTGCTGAAGACCGCTGCAAAGCGGGCCCGTTATCAGCAAATATCAGCGTATATCAGCGAGCAATGCCGCTGATATTGTCGTGGCACAGTCAAAAAAAGTCAAGGGTTGCCGCGGCAGGGCGCTTCCATTTGCTGTTTTTTGGCTGCGATTTAACAGCGAGATCAGTGTAGTGCACCCCAAAAGTGAGACATTGGAAAATAGGGGACAGTTTCTCGAGGAGAGGAACTGATGAAGCACCGGGAGTATGCGGCGGCATTGAAGCAGGCCGCGCTGGCGCGCCTGGCGGCAGGGGAGAGCGTCGCCGCGGTTGCGCGCGATCTGCAGCTTCGCGGCCGGCTTTTGTATGCGTGGCGGGACAAGGTTCGCAAGGGTGGGCCGGCGGCGTTGCGCGGGCTGGGCCGCCCGCGTAAGCGAGCAGCGGCGGTGGCGGGCCCGGCGGCATGTGAGGCGGGCGAGACGGGAGGGGCGAGGACGAGCTGGCGCGGGCGCAACGGCGGGTCGCCGCGCTGGAGCGCAAGATCGGCCAGCAACAGGTCGATCTGGATTTTTTTCGGCGAGCCTTGCGGCATGTGAGGGAGAGGGTGCGACCCAGCGTCGTGCCTGGCGTCGTGCGGTCTACGAAGTCATCCAGATGATGACGAGCGCGATGCCGCAAGGCCAAGTCACGATCGAGCGCCTGTGCCGGCTGGCGCGCGTCAGCCGCGCCGGCTATTACCGCTTCTGGCAGACCAGCGCGCCGCGTCAGCACGACACCGCGGCGCGCGACACGATCCAGCGGCTGGTGCTGGCCAACGGCCGCTATCGTCGCGGCTACCGCTGCATCACCCAACAGCTGCGCCGCGAAGGCCTGATCGTCAACCACAAGCGCGTGCTGCGCCTGATGCGCGAGGACAATCTGCTGGGTCTGCGGCGGCGGCCGTTTGTGCCGCTGACGACCGATCGGCGGCACCCCTGGCCGGTGGTGCCGAACCGGGCGCGCGATATGCAGCTCAGCGGTCTCGACCAGCTGTGGGTCGCTGACATCACTTATTATCCGGCTGCAGGAGGAATTCGCCTATCTGGCAGTCATCCTCGATGCCTTTAGCCGCCGCGTCGTCGGCTGGGCGTTGGCCGATCATCTCGGCGCCAGCCTGGCGGTGGCGGCGCTGACCATGGCGCTGACGGCGCGCCGCCCGCCCTGGGGCAGCCTGGTCCACCATTCCGATCGCGGCGTGCAGTACGCCTGTGCCGAGTATACCGGCCTGCTCGATGCCCACGGGATTGCCGCCAGCATGAGCCGGGTCGGCAATCCCTACGACAATGCCAAGGCCGAGCGTTTCATCAGGACGCTCAAGAGCGAAGAGATCGACGGCACACGGTACCGCGATCACCGCGACGCGGCGGGCCATCTCGGCGCCTTTATCGACCAGGTCTACAACCGCCAGCGCCTGCACTCGGCGCTCGACTATCAGACGCCCGTCGCGTTCGAGGCCGAGCACCGAGCGCGCTCCCTCGCCACCGCGCCTCTCACCACGGTGGGTTTTCAAGGGATACGGAAATCTACGGTGATGCCCGATGCCCAACCCGATGCCATGAACGGCGACGCCGGCGAGCATCGCCCGCCGGCGTCGGCCGCATCACCGTGAGTTTCCGGCCGGCTATTCCTCAGCGGGTTGCTCCCCAGCAGAGCCCGCCTCCGCTTCGCCGGCCGCGCCAGTGTACGTCCATCAACCATTCCGGCACAATCCAACGCCGGTCAACCCTGTCCTCATTTTCCTGTCTCACTCATAGGGTGCAGTTCACAGCAAACGCCATCGCCGGTCGGCTCACCGAGCGCCTTGCGGCCCGAGATCGCTTCGCTACGCTCGCGATGACAATCTTAAATCACTCGCTCCGCGCGCAGCGCGGCGGTCTCGGCGTCGGCGTAGCCGAGGCCGCGCAGGATCTCGTCGGTGTGCTCGCCGACGAGCGGGGCGCGGCGGCGGTAGGCGCCCGGCGTTTCCGACAGCTCGATCGGGGTCGGCGCCAGCGGCAGGGTATAGTCGAGCCCGGGAAACGTGACTTCCTCGAGGAGGCCCGCGGCGCGGATGTGCGGGTCGTCGAGCGCCTGTTGGGGCGAATAGACCTGGCCGGCTACAATGCTGGCCTCTTCGAGCGCGGCCAATGCCTCGGCGCAGCTGCGCGACGCACACCACTCGGACATGCGGACCGAGATGATTTCGCCGTGGTCGGCCCGCGACTGGTCGTCCTTGAAGCGCGGGTCGCCCAGCCATTGTTCTTCGCCGAGCATCCGGGCCCAGCGCCGAAACATCGGCGCGCCGATGACCGTCACGACGATCCAGCCGTCCTTGGTCCGGAAGATGTCGGCCGGCGCCGAGTTGAAGCCGCGATTGAGGGTCGCGGTGCGGTTCACGCCGGTCAGCGCCTGCTCGATCAGAGTGGCGTTGGTGAAGGCGATTGCGGTGCGCAAGAGGGCTCCCTCGACCTTCTGGCCCCGCCTGGTCTTGCCGCGCTCGATCAGCGCCGCCAGGGTGCCGAACGCGGACAGACAGGCGGTGCCGAAATCGACCCAAGGCACCTTGATCGCGATCGGCTGCTCGGGCGTGCCGGAGAGGTAGACGGCACCGCTCATCGACTGGCCGATGCCGTCGAAACCATGCTTGTGACTGAGCGGTCCGCCGGACCCGAAGCCGGTCACTGTGGTCAGGATGATGTCGGGCTTGGTGTGGCGCAGGCTGTCGAGATCGAGCGCCAATGAGCGCAGGACTCGCGGTGGCAGATTGGCGACGACCACATCGGCGGTGCCGACCAGTTTCCGGACGATCTCGCGGCCTTTCGGCGCCGCCGGGTCCAAGGTCATTCCGAGCTTGTTGCGGTTCATCGCGAGGAACATCGCGCCGCCGCCGGTGAACGGTTCGGTGGCGGGCCCGGCTCCGACCGGGATCATGCCGCGATCCTCCCCACCGCCGATCCGCTCGATGCGGATCACCTCGGCGCCGAGATCGCCGAGCAGCGCGGCGCAGAACGGTCCCGCGATGTAGCGCCCGAAATCGAGGACGCGAATGCCTGCTAGCACACCAGCCACCGCCTTCTCCCGCTCCCGTTGGGGTCACGCCGAGTTTATCGCCCAGCCGGCTGCGGCGCATGCTACGATTGCAGCGTCGTGGATAAATTGTCCGAGGAGGATACCGTGAACCGGGCGGATTTTGAGAGCGAGGTGCGCGAACAAGGGTATAAGGAAGTCGTCGATCGCCGGATGCAGGCAGGCGAGTTCAATCCCGAGCACGTTCATGAATTCGATGCGCGCCTGCTCATTCTCGAAGGCGAAATGACGATCGTGTGCGACAGCGAGGAGCGCACCTACCGCGCCGGCGATACCTGTGCGCTGACCGCGGGACGGCGGCATACCGAGCGGTGCGGGCCGGAGGGTGTCCGGTATCTGGCTGGACGCCGTTATCAGCAGGAGCCGGCGAGTTAGTTACGATGTCGCTCAATACGATCAAGGTCCCGAGCCTCGAGCATTTGGGCGAAGTCGCGGCGGAGCTCGGCCTCGCGCTGCCCGAAGCCGAGCTCGCCGCACATCATCAAAGCCTGCTCGGGGCATTCGAGGCTTACAGCCGGCTCGACCGGATGCCGGACGAGTTGCCGCCGGTCAGCTACCCGCGCCTACCCGGCCGCCGCCCGACGGCCGAGGAAAACCAATACGGCGCCTGGTACGTCAAGACCGAAGTCGCGGGCGCCGCCTCCGGCAAGCTCCGCGGCAAGACCGTTGCTCTCAAGGACAACATCTGTCTCGCCGGTGTGCCGATGATGAACGGCGCCTCGACGATGGAAGGCTACGTGCCGGACCTCGACGCGACGGTCGCGACGCGCATCCTCGACGCCGGCGGCACGATCGTCGGCAAGACGGTGTGCGAGTATTTCTGCTTCTCGGGCGGCAGCCACACCAGCGCTACCGGTCCGGTGCACAACCCGCACCGCCTGGGGTATTCGGCCGGCGGCTCGTCTTCGGGCAGCGCGGCCGTGGTCGCTGCGGGCGAGGTGCCGATGGCATTGGGCGGCGACCAGGGCGGCTCGATACGCATCCCCGCAGCGTTCTGCGGCATCTACGGCATGAAGCCGACCCATGGGCTCGTGCCCTACACCGGCATCATGCCGATCGAGCTGACCTTGGACCACACCGGCCCGATGACCTGGACCGTCGAGGACAATGCGCTGCTGCTCGAGGTATTGGCCGGGCCCGACGGGCTCGACCCGCGGCAATACGGCGCCGTGGCAAAGCCGTATCGCGAGGCTTTGGGCGGAGGCGCCGGCGGCCTGAAGATCGCGGTCGTCGAAGAAGGCTTCGGCCACTCGCAATCCATGCCTCAGGTCGATGCTGTCGTCCGTGAGGCGGCCGGGCGGTTCAGCGGACTGGGCGCCAGCGTCGACACCGTGTCGATCCCGATGCACCGCGACGGTTCGGCGATCTGGTTGGCGATCGCCGCCGAGGGCGCCCTGATGCAGATGATGCTGGGGAACGGCTTCGGCTTCAATTGGCAAGGGCTTTATGTCACATCGATGCTGGATTTCCACAGCTCGTGGCGAAGCCGGGCGGACGAGCTGTCGGATACCCTCAAAAACACGATGCTGCTCGGGCATTACATGGTGACGCGCTACCGTGGCCATTATTACGCCAAGGCGCAGAACCTTGTGCGCCGTCTGCGACGCGCCTATGACGAAGTGCTGTCGCGTTATGATCTGTTGCTGATGCCGACCCTGCCGATGGTCGCGACGCCTTTGCCCGAAGCCAATGCGCCGGTCGCGGACATCCTGCAGCGCGGCTTCGAGATGTTGGCCAACACTGCGCAATTCGACTGCACGCACCATCCGGCAATGAACCTGCCTTGCGGCATGGTCGACGGCCTGCCAGTCGGCATGATGCTGGTCGCCAAAGCCTTCGACGAGGAGACGATCTACCGCGCCGCCGCCTCCTTCGAGAACGGCGTCGATTGGAAAGGGCTGCGGGCCGGCTGACATTTCTGTCTCGCCGACAAGTATTGCTAAAGGGTCGAGCCAGCCCCGCTAAAGGAACAAATCATGAGCATCGCGTCATTCCCTGCTCCGCTGCGCCAGAGATTTTTGGGAACCGCATTGCTTTGGGAGGGTTTGTTTTATTGAGCCGTCGTCCAGAGCTAGGGGTGATCGGCGAAAACTGAACCAGCGGAGTTCTTTATCATGGCGGATCGAGAACAATTCCAGACCTCGAAACGCGGCATGGACGAGAAGCCGCAGCGCGAGCTCGCCGGCAAGGACCACCAGACCAGCGGCAGCAAAGGCGAGGAGCGCCAGCACGGCGTCAGAGATATAGGGTCCGTCGGGCGCGACGAGCCGGACCAAAGCAAAGAAAGGAACACGGAAATCGCGATCGAGGCCGGACACAAGGGGCCGGGCGAGCACCGCGACGGCAAACGCTAGCCGCTTTCCGTCCTGTTGAGAGCCCCGCTTCGGCGGGGCTCTTTTTTGTATGAGAGTCCGGATTTCATCGAAGGCCGCCGCTTTTGCGCCATATCGCTAAAATTTGCGGCAATACCACTATAAATTAACTGTCTGCCCCGCTAAGCTCGTAATGCGCGAGCGCGGAGCGACGATGGCGGATACGACGATCGCGGGCGGGTGGCTCGGGCCGATGGCGGAATGGCGAACGCGACTTGTCGGAGCGTTCGCGGATCGGCTCTCAGCCGAAGGCGAGCGGCGCCTCTTATGGCTGCCGGTTTTTTTCGGCGCCGGGATCGGTATCTACTTTCTCCTGAAGGTCGAGCCACCTTTATGGCCTGGCATCGCTGCGGCTATCGCCGGCGCAGGCGCGGCGATCGCGGTGCGTCGGCATCGCGTGTGCTGGGAAACCGCGCTCGCATTCACTGTCTTTGCCGCCGGATTTGCGTTGATGCGGGAGACCGCCTGGGAGCATGAGGTGCCGATGCTGCAGCGGCACCTCGGGCCGATTGCCGTCACCGGGCGGGTTGTCGACATCGATCTGATGGAGAAGGGCTGGCGCATCGTGATCGACGCCGATCCGTTGTCCGGCGTCGATGCGAGGGATCGGCCGCGCCGTCTGCGCGTGCATGTTCCACCGAGCAGCGACGAGCTCAACCCGGGCGACCGCGTCAGTCTCAAAGCGATGCTCTATCCGGTGCCAGCTCAGATTTTGCCGGGCGGGCGCGACTTCCAGCGCGAGCTTTATTTCGCCGGCATCGGCGGGGTCGGGTACGGCTTTGGCGGCGCGCATCGGCTCACCGGCCCGGAGAGCGAAGGCGGGTGGCGCGAGAGCCTGCGGCAGCTTCGCACCGAAATGACGCGGCGGATAATCGCCGTCCTACCCGGCTCGACCGGCGGGGTGGCTTCGGCGCTGATTACCGGTAAACGCGGCGCGATCACGGAAGAGGTCAAACAAGCCTTTCGTGATGCCGGTCTGTCGCACCTGTTGGCGATTGCCGGCTTGCATCTCGGGCTCGTTGGCGCTTTTGTCTTCTTCGCCGTGCGTGGCGGATTGGCGCTGATCCCGCCGATCGCGTTGCGCTATCCGATCAAGAAAATCGCCGCTTGCGCCACGCTCCTCGTGCTCGCCTGCTATCTGCTGCTCTCGGGCGCCGCAATCCCGACCCAGCGGGCCTTTGTCATGAACGGCCTCGTTTTTGGGGCGATCATCATCGATCGGCTGCGGATCTCGATGCGGGTCTGCGCAATTGCCGCCGCGGTCGTGCTGGTCATCGACCCCTCGATCCTTGTCGGGGTGAGCTTCCAGATGTCATTCGGCGCGGTTATCGCGCTGATTGCCGTATACGAGACCTATGGCGCGCGGCTTCGCCGGCTGTTGCACAGCCGCTCGGTGTCGGGAAAGGTTCTGGGTTATTGCGGTGGTGTGGCGGTCACGACCGTGGTCGCGACATTGGGCACCTACCCCTATTCGATCTACCATTTTCACCATCTCGCGCTTTACTCGCCGCTCGCCAATGTAATCGCAGTGCCGCTGAGCGCGATGTGGACATTGCCCTGGGGTGTCGTGACTTGCCTGTTGATGCCGCTCGGCCTCGAGCGGCTGGCATTGGCGCCGATGGGTTGGGGGATCGACGTCACGATCTGGGTCGCGGAGCATGTCTCCGCCCTGCCGGGCGATGTCTGGGCGATGCCGCGACTGCCACCAGAGGGGCTGCTGCTGATTTCCGTTCGGCGGGTTGTGGCTCTGCTTGTGGCAGGGCCCTTGGCGGCGCTGGGGTATGGTCGCGATCGCCGCCGGTTTCGCCACCATGTTGCTGACGCGGCCACCCGATATCCTGATCGCCGATGGCGGGCGCTTTGTCGCCGCGCGGGCTTCCGACGGAGACTATTTCATCTCCGCCGACAAGGGCGAGAAGATCGTGCGCTCTTTCTTTGCCGCCGAGACCGGCGCGGCTTTGCAGGCTTGGCCTGCGGCCGGAAGAGCGGCTGAAGACGACCTCGAATGCGGCGGCGAGTTGTGCGTCTATACGGCGCGCGGCCGCCGTGTTGCAATCGGTACCGGCGAAGCCGGGCTGCCGATCAGATGTGCCGGGTTTGATGCGATCGTGAGCCAAGTGCCGGCCGGCTTTCGTTGCCGATCGATGATGCCGGTCGTCGACCGGATCGATTCATGGCGGCGCGGCGCTGTGGCGCTCTGGCTCGACAGCGGCGGAATTTCGGTAGAAAGCGCGAATGAGAGCCGCGGCGACCGGCCCTGGGTCCCCCATCCGCGCCCGAAACGTGAAGAGGCCCGCGCCGGTTCCAAGGAGCGCTGACTAAGGCAGCGGTCGCAAAGGCACCTCGTCACCAGCCAGATCGATGCGCAGCCCGGTCACCCGCCGCGGAGTTCCTATTCGTCCGCCGATATCAGCGACCAATACCATTGGGCGGAATTGCGATCGAACCACGAGAACGAGGTATCCGCGTGCAGCAGCCGCTCCGCCACAAGATCCGAGCCGGTCTCGGATGCGGCGCTGCGCCGGTGTTCGCCCGCCATCATCTCGATCACCTGAAAGTCGGTCTGCTCGGCAAATTTCGGAATGACGCGGAGTAGAACCGCCCGCCGCGACTGTGCGAACAGCAAGGCGAGAGGGCCGATTTCTTGGCATTCGTCGGGTAAGCCGTCGAAAAAGAGGTGCGGCGACGACTGCAAAAAATGGCGCAGGTATTTCCAATTCCACTGCGTATTGTAGCGCGACCGCCGCGTCACAGTCGCCGCTGTGAGCCAAGCCGGCACTGAGTTCACCGCAGCCGCGGTCGCGCCGGGAGGATCGGCAAAGATAAGGCCATTGCAAACGCGTACCGGGTAGCTGGCGAGACGCAGCCGCGACGCATCGATTCGCGACGACAATTCGGGTTCGACCAGTCTTCCGTCGAGCGCGTACTCCCACCCGTGGTAGGGACACATCAGCCGCTCGGCCGAACCCTCCTCCGCGTCGCACACCGGATAGCCGGCGTGAATACAGACATTGCGCAGCGCATTGAGGCGGCCCCCGACATCTCTGGTCACGAGGATGGAGCGCGCGGCGGCATCGCAGCGAAACCAACGGCCATCCTCGAAAAGGCGCGTCTCGTGGTCGAGCGCCATCATCGACCGCTGGAAGATCCGCTCACGCTCGGCGGCGAATACTTGCGGGTCGGAAAACAACGCCGGATCGGGCACAATTTCGCGGCCTCCGCGGAGCTGTTCTCCGAGGTCCGCAACGCTGACAGGTAGATCCATCGACAAGTCCGCTGTGAGATCTCGGGGTCCGCCCGCAAATCGCCAGCGGCAGCGTCAGATTGAACCGCTTCCGTCCACCCCGTCAAAAGCTTTCTATCTTCTGGCGGCCCGCGGGTTCGCATCCAAGCCGTCCGCATCCGAGCTCGCTCGCATCAAAGCTTGCCAGCGATTGTTTGGAAAGGCGTGCTGACGAAATCCCCGATGCCAGTAATGAGGGTAACCAAGGCCATCACGATCAGCACCACAATCAGAGTGTACTCAACCGCGGTAGTCCCGCTTTCATCCGCGATCAGACCGAGTGCCGCCCAGGCCTTATGCTTGAACTGGCGCTGCGAGTGTGGCGGGCCGCCCATCGCGATCTCCGTTAACGATTGGTGTAGCCGATCTTGGGGCGCAATTCGTACCAAACGATTAAAACTGCGCGAGCCGCCGCCCGGCTGATGTCGGCCGCTCATGTCGCATGCACAGTTAATCCTCCCCTAACCGACCTTCCTTATTGGTAGCCTCCTCCTGCGGCGGGGCCCTTGCGGCCGAAGCCGCCCTTGGGGCCGAAGCCGTCCACCGGAGAGGCCGTGATAATTACCCGGCTGCGCTTTCTGTCTGCTCTGGGCGCCGCGCTCGACCGCAATTGCGTGCTCACCTACTGCCGGGTCCTGCTCGCGGTCGAGACCGCCGTGTTTCTTTTTCTCGTTGCCGGAACCCACGGCCTGATCGTGCCGCTCGCCGGGCCTACCAGCACCGATTTCGTCAGCTTTTATGCGGCCGGGTCGTTGGCCGATTCCGGCGCGCCGGAACTCGCCTACGACCAGGCCGCCCATGACGCCGCCGAGCAACGCGCCACCGCGGCCGGCATCGAGTACCGGTTCTTCTACTACCCGCCGGTCTTCCTGCTGCTATGCGCCGCCCTTGCCCGGTTGCCGTATCTGGCGGCTTTCCTCGTCTTCGAGGTGGCGACGCTCGCCCTTTGCCTGATCGTGATGCGGGAGATTTTGGCCGAGCACGACTGGTCGGCGATCGATCCCGGTATTGGCGTTCCCGGCAGCCTTCTGGACGCTCGGCTTGGGGCAGAATTCGTTTCTGACGGCGGCGTTGTTCGGCGCCGGCACGTTGTGGATCGACCGCCGGCCGATCCTTGCCGGGTTTTGTTTCGGGGCGCTCTGCTACAAGCCGCATTTCGCGCTTCTCGTCCCGGTGGCGTTGCTCGCCGGACGCCATTGGCGCGCTCTCGCCGCTTCTCTCGGATCGGCGGCAGCGCTCTGCGGGTTGTCGCTGATCGCGTTCGGCTGGGAGACTTGGCAGGGTTTTGTCGCCGCCGCCGCCGGGTCGCATGCGACCTACGCATCCGGCCGGATCAATTTCGGCGGCCTTATCACCCCGTTTGGTGGTGTGATGGTGGCGGGCGGAGCCCCGAATGCGGCCTATGTGGCGCAGGCGGCGGCAACGCTCGGCGCCGGCCTTCTGGTCGTATTCGTATGGCGGCGCGGCCTCCCGCTGCCGACCCGCGGAGCGAGCCTCGCCGCAGCGACACTCGTCGCGGTCCCCATAGCATTGATTTACGATTTGATGTTGGCGGCGGTGGCCGCGGCGTGGCTCGTCCGCGAGCCGGCCGGGCTTGCCGCGTGGGAAAGGGTCGCGCTCGCAGCATTGTTCGTGCTCTCGATGGTCCCGCCCAGCCTCGCCGAGGCGTGGCACGTCCCGGCCGGACCGATCGTGGCCTTGGGCCTCCTCGCCCTGATTGCCGTCCGCGCTCTGGGCAGCGTGCCCGCGACCGACCGGGTCGGTGCAACTCTGGCGTGAGCGGCCGCTGAGCGTTTGCTGCACCTGCGGCAAATCAGCAGCAAAAACTCGTTCTATAGTTGTATCTCCCGGTTTGGCCGGGCGCGCCCAAAACGGCCTAACCAAATGCATCATAAGCGACGATTGTGGCAGCTTTGGTGTGCGTCCAACCCCTTTTGGTCCCGGGCGAGATCGATTAGCATCCCGTCACTTGACGCAGTCTCTGCATCCCGAGAGGACACCGACATGCCGAGCTTTGACCACCACGGCGCTCATATCTATTACGAGGAGTTCGGCCAAGGTTTCCCGATCCTGACTTTCGCGCCGGCGGGGCTGCAGTCGGTGATCGACGTATGGAGCCAGCCCTCGGCGCCGATCAACCCGACGACCGAGTTCGCCGACAAGTTCCGCGTCATCGCGATGGACCAGCGCAACGCCGGCGGCCAGTCGCGCGCCCCGATCACCGCGCAGGACGGCTGGGACAGCTACACCGCCGACCATATCGCCCTGCTCGACCACCTGCGCATCGACCGCTGTCATCTCTACGGTCAGTGCATCGGCGGCTCGTTCATCCTCAACCTGATCAAGGCGCAGCCCGAGCGCGTCCAGAGCGCCGTGCTGGCGCAGCCGATCGGCCGCGTCGGCCCGATGGCGCCCGGCCGCCCCGCCCGCTTCAACGGGTGGGCGGAAACGCTCAAAGACCACCCGGAGGCCACCCCGCAGGTGCTCGACGCGTTCTGCCACAACCTCTACGCGCCCGGCTTCGTCTACTGCGTCGACCGCGCCTTTGTCTCAAAGGTCCAGACACCCTGTCTCGTGCTGGCCGGCAACGACGAGGCGCACCCCTACCCGATCTCCGAGGAGCTCTCGAAGCTTATCCCGAACTGCGAATTCCTCACGGAGTGGAAGACCGGCACGGCCCTCACTTCGGCAAAAGCCCGCGTCAAGGAGTTCCTGTCGAAGCACACCCCCGCCCGGGCGTAGCCCGGCGGGGTTCGAGGATGGCGAGCGCAGCGAGGCGGGTGAGGAGTGAGTAGTTTGTTACCGCTTCTCTAGCTGCGAGATCTCGGCATCGCAGCCGACGCATTTGGCCAGCGTGAAGGTGACTTTGCCGGTGTCGTCGTCGACCAGGAATTTGACCGGCACGCCGCGCCCGTCGAGCCACACCGTATATTTGCTGCTGCCATCCAGTTCGTATTTGACGGCTGGAACGTTTGCACTGTCGAGCTTGACCGCCGTTTCCTGACCGCTGCCGATGCGCACCTGTTCGAGTTTGCCGGTATCCGGCCGCATCATCGTATTGGAGTGCAGGAAATTCGACGACCAGGGGTTGGCCGGGTGAACCGATCCCGGTGCCGTGATGGTGCCCTGTGGCGAGGTGATGATAAAGTTATTGCCGTGCGCTTCGCCTTTCACCTCGACGGGACCATCTCCCTTGTCGGTGACGCCGCGAAAGGCGACGAGGCGATTCCCCTGCCAACGCTCGGTACGTTCAGCATCTTCGCGGTGCATGCGAACGCCGAGCATCTTTACTTCGAAATGCGCCTGGGTTTTGACCGTAACGCCGTCCCGGGTCGGCTCAACCGTGTTGGTGTAAGTGCCAATGTCGCCGAACACCGAATGGTTGACATGATAGATGAACTGAGCCGAACCTTCCGCCTTCGCGGGGCCGGCGATCAACAAGCCGCCGACCAGGCCGGCTAGCGTCATAGCGAGCCATGCCAATGGGTTCGTTCGCGAATCCATGTCGCTCTCCTTGAAACTTTCCCCTCAATCGATTTAAGGGCGGCATCCATGCAAGGAAGACCGCTCCCCCACCTCAAGCATTGTACGGATTTACCCATCCGTTAACTCACGGTACCCCGCCAGCCCCTCCAGTTCAAACGAAATCGACCGATCCGGATGCGCAGGTCTACCGGGCCCCAATTCCATCGCGCTCAACGTTAATCGGTGAGGATTAGCTAAAATATCTCTGCAATTTTTGCCTAAACCCAGTGATATGCGGGCCGCGACTGGCGCGGTCACACGACGCCCTCTCCCCGCAGCGTTTCGATCTCGCCGGCCGCGTAGCCGGCTTCCGACAGGATCTCCTCGGTGTGCTCGCCGAGCAGCGGCGGCGCGCGATCGATGCTGCCGCTGCGGCTTTGGGCGAGCCGAAACCCGGACCCGACCAGGGTCAGCGGGCCGTAAGCGCTGTCCACGGTCTGCAAGACGCTGCGGTGCTCCAGCTGCGGATGTCGAACGATCTCCTCGATCTTCCAGATCCTGGCGCACGGCACATCGGCGGCGGTCAGGCGGGCTTCCCAAGTTTTGGCGTCGGCGCCGGCCAGCGCCGCCTCGATGATCTCGCGCAGGGCCGTCTGGTTCTCGATGCGCGCCGGCCAATCCTTGAACCTGCAATCCTCGAGGGCATCCGGCCGGCCCAACGCGTGCATCAGCTTCTCGAATTGCGCGTCCGTCATCACCGCGAGCATCAGATGGCCCTCGCCGGCGGCGAAGCGGTTGCCGGTCGGCTTGCGGGTGCTCGACAGATTGCCGAATTGACGATGGCGGTGCCCGGTCACCGTATATTCCGCGATCTGCGGCCCCAGAAAACTCAGCGCCGCATCGAGCATCGCCACATCGACGAGCTGGCCCTTGCCGGTCTGGCCCCGCTGAAACAGCGCGCTGGCGACAGCGAAAGCCCCGGTCATGCCGCCGATCGTATCGCACAGCGCAAAGCCGGCGCGGGTCGGTCCCATCTCTTCGTGCCCGGTGATCGACATTATCCCGGACATCGCCTGCATCTTGCCGTCGAAGGCGGCGGTCTGCCGCTCCGGACCGGTCTGTCCGAAGCCCGACACTGCGCAGTAGATCAGCCGCGATTGATCTGGCTCAGCGTCTCATAGCCGAGCCCGAACTTCTCCATGACGCCCGGCCGGAAGTTCTCCCATACGACATCCGCCCGCTCGGCGAGCCGCCAGACGATCTCGGCCGCTTTCGGCTTGGTGAGGTCGAGCGTCAGGCTTCGCTTATTGGCGTTGAGCGCCATGAAGGAGGGAGCGAGGCCGCGCTCGGACCACTCCTCGCTGAGCTGCGAGCGTCGCATCTCCTCGCCGGAGTGCGGCTCGATCTTGATGATTTCGGCGCCGAGAAGGGCCAGCTGATAACTCCCGAACGGCCCAGCCACGTAGCGGGTGAAGTCGAGGACGCGACTGCCCGCGAAGGGTTTGGTCATCGGAATATCACTGCGCTGCTCGGGGCTCTTTGCGGACGGTCTTGGCGATTTCCTTTTGCCGGTCGAACTCCTGTCGGCGCCGCCGGATCTCCTCCGGCGAAAGGCGCTCTAAATTCGAATAGTCGAGCTTCCACGACGGATCCGAGCTCCAATGCAGCGGCGACTGCACGGTGGTGCGCGGCGAGGGCGCCGATTCGAGCATCCGCAATGCGAGTTCCAATGTGAAGGCCTGCGACTGCGGGTCGTTGGGCCGCCCCGCCGCATTGCCCAGCGGAAAGTCGCTGAACAGAAAGCGGGGCACGCCGCAATATTCGACGATGTCCTTGGCGCAGCCCATGACGATCGTTGCGATGCCGTTCTCTTCCAAATGACGTGCGGCCAGGCTCACGGTCTGGTGGCACACCGGTCAATTGGCGACGAGAATCGCGGCCTCGGCGCCGTCGGTGCGGCAACGCGCCAACAACTCAACACAGTCGCGCTCGATTGTCGTGCGATGGCTGCGGTTGGTCGGCGCGCCGTGAAAGCGCGGCGCAACCTCGCCGATCCTGCCTTTCGCCGCGCAGCGACGCAGTTGCGGCAACGGGAACCAGGTGTTGCTGTCCTCGGCGCTGGTGTGCACCCGATCGATGCCGACATGCGAGATCCGCAGATCGTGATCGACGGCGGTATCCCCCGAATAGACGGAATAGAATTTTGCGGCGGCGTTGTAGGGTGCTCCCGGACCCTGGTCGCCCTTGCCCGGCTGATACGGCGCCGCCGTAGTGATCAGCGCCACCCGGCACTCGCCGAGCGGGTTTTCCAGCGGCCGAAAGGGCACTTCGGCATAATGCGCCCAGCGATATGGCGCGCCGTACCCAAGCCCCTGATAATAATTCCGGATCCGCTGCATATAGGGGATCGGTGCGTCGTGCTCGGGGGCGAACCCCGGATACTCCTCGCCTTCGCTCATCTGTCCTCCTCTATTGGCGGAGCGCTTGCGCATTGGGGGCCAGGTTAGGCCCCGACCGCTCGCGCAGGCAAGGGCAGAGGCTTGGCGGAGCGGCGCGCGATTAACCGATTTTAAGCAAATCAACGATAGGTAATGCACACACAGAGGGTATCGGCCACCGGTGCAGCGCAGTGCGACAGGCTCCGCTTCATATTCGCTTCGGCGCGTGCCTGCTGCTTGCGGTTGCCGCGGTCATATCCGGCAGCGCCGCGGCAGCCGCACCATCGGCGACGATCGAGACCTGCTTTGCGCCGGAGAGCGACTGTGCGGCTCTTGCGGTGCGGGCGATCGACCGGGCCCAGCACCAGATCCTGGTCGGCGCCTACGGCCTGACCACCGGGTCCGGCATCGTCGAGGCGCTGCTGCGCGCGCACCGGCGCGGCGTCGAAGTCAAGCTGATCGCCGACCGGAGCACACCTTGCGGCCGCAACAGCGGTATAGACCCTCTAGCGGGCGCAGGGGTGCCGGTCTGGATCGACCACATCGCTCGGATCGCGCATGCCAAGACCATGGTCATCGATGGCGCCGTGACGTTGAACGGGTCCTACAATTGGACCCGCGGCGCGTCGGCGAATTCCGAAGATTTGAACCTTGTCGCCTCGCCGGTGGTGGCCGGGGCCTACGCCGCGCATTGGCGCGACCGTCAAGCCGTATCGCTGCGCTTCGACCGGCGCGAGGATTGGTGCGGCGCTGGCGTGCGCTGATGCTGCGCCGGGGCTTGCCCGGCATCAGGCAAACGTCCCACTATGCCATTCATCCACGACACCGCCACGCAGGAGGGGATGGATGCCGACCGCGCTCGAAGAGAAAGACGCGATCCGCGAGGTCCTGGCCGAGTACTGCTTCAGGCTCGATGACGGCCGCTTTGCCGAGATGGCGGCGCTGTTCACCGAGAACGGCACGTGGGACACCGCTTTCGGGAGGGCGACCGGCCGCGCGGTGATAGCCGAGCTGGCCCGCAGTCTGCGGGAAGGGGCAGGAGACCAGCGGCCCCGTGGCGCCCATCTGGTGACCAATATCTCGATCGCGCTCGACGGCGCGAGCGCGAAAGTGCGCTCCAATTGGACGGTCGTCCAGAACAGCCCCGAGGGTCCGAAGATCGGGTCGGGTGGGGCTTACAACGACGAGCTGGTCAAAGAGCACGGGGGGTGGCTGTTCCGCTACCGCAAGATCGACCGCTTCATCGCGCCCTGAGCCCCTCCCATTCCCTCCCCTGCAAGCGGGGGAGGGTTAGGGTGGGGGCCTCTGCCCGGCGGCGCTCCGCGGATTGAGGCTCTGGATGTGCCCGCTCTCGGTGCCGGCCGTCGGGTCTATCACGGCATTGATCAGCGCCGGCTTGCCTGAAGCGAGCGCCTCGCTTACGGCCTTGGTGAGGCTGGGCGTGTCGGTGACATGGTAACCGGCCCCGCCAAACGCCTCGATGATCTTCTCGTAGCGCGCGTCGCGCAGGAGGCCGGTCGGTGAGTACGGCCTGTCCTTCGGGTCGCCGCGGTAGACGCCGTTATTATTGAAGATCACCGTTGTCACCGGCAGCTCGTAGCGGCAGATCGTCTCGATCTCCATGCCGCTGAAGCCAAAGGCGCTGTCGCCCTCGATCGCGACGACGGGCTTGCCGGTCACCGCGGCCGCACCGATCGCGTAGCCCATGCCGATGCCCATGACGCCCCAGGTGCCGCTGTCGAGACGGTGGCGCGGCCGGCTCATGTCGATGATGTTGCGGCCAAAATCGAGCGTGTTGGCGCCCTCGTTGACGACATAGACGTCGGGCTGGGTGGCGAGCGCGTTGCGCACGGCGCGCAAGGCGGAGGAAAAATTCATCGGGCTCGGATCGGCGTTGAGCCGTGCGGCCATGCGCTCGATATTCTGCTGCTTGCGCTTGCCGATCTCGTCGACCCAGGCCCCCTGACGCTTGACCTGTCCCGGTTTCATCGCAGCGTTGAACGCCGCGAAAACGGACTTGATGTCGCCGATGACCGGCGCGGCGATCGCCCGGTTGCTGTCGATCTCGGTCGGCGAGATGTCGATCTGCACAAATCGCGTGCCCGCGGACCACAGCGGCGGCCTGCCGTGCGACAGAAGCCAATTCAGCCGCGCTCCGGCGAGCATCACGACGTCGGCGTTGCCGATTGCGTAGGATCGCGCGGCGGCGGCCGATTGCGGATGGTCGTCGGGCAGGAGCCCCTTGGCCATCGACATCGGCAGGAACGGGATGCCCGTCGTCTCGATAAAGGAGCGGATCTCCTCGTCGGCCCGCGCATAAGCGGCGCCCTTGCCGAGGATCACGAGCGGGCGCTGGGCATTCGCCAGCAATTCGATGGCGCGCATGACCGATTGAGGCGCCGGGGGCTGCGGCGGGGCCGGTTCGACGACCTTCACCAGCGATTTCTGCGCCGTCTCGACATCGATCGCCGAGCCCAGCACCTCGGCCGTCAGGTCGAGATAGACGCCGCCCGGGCGTCCCGAGGCAGCGGCGCGGATCGCCCGCGCAATGCCGATGCCGATATCCTGCGGGCGGTTGACCCGGTAGGCCGCCTTGGCATAGGGCCTGGCCGCACTCAGCTGGTCCATCTCCTCGTAATCGCCCTGCTCGAGATCGACGATCGCCCGGTCGCTCGACCCGCTGATCATGATCATCGGAAAGCAGTTGGTCGTGGCGTTGGCCAACGCGACCATCCCGTTGAGGAAACCGGGTGCCGAGACGGTCATGCAGATGCCCGGCTTCTGCGTCAGATAGCCGGCGATCGCCGCCGCGTTTCCGGCCGACTGCTCGTGCCGAAAGCCGAGATATCGGATCCCTTCCGCCTGCGCCAACCGCAGCAGATCCGTGATCGGGATGCCGGCCACCCCATAGATCGTATCGACCCCATTCAGCTTCAGCGCCTCCACCACCAGGTGAAAGCCGTCGGTCATGTCCCCAGGCATTTCCTCTGCGCTCATGTCGTCCACCCTTGTTAGCCCGTGCGCACTCCGGGGTTCTAAGCCAAACCGTAGGGCGGGTGAAGCGCAGCGCAACCCGCCATTCGTTTCGGGGCCGGCACGGCGGGTTACTTCCGGCTTTCGCAGGGGTTCACCCGCTCTACGCTCGGCCGCGCGAGGCGCCGGACCGTACGCAGCCGGGCACGCGCGCTGCCCGCGATACGGGCGGCATCCGCGGGCGCGATCTCGCCGCGTGAAAGCGCCGTCAGAACCGTGCTCAACGCCCGCCGGCAATCCTCAGCCTTGCGCAACGACGCCAGGTCGATCCCGAGACGATCCGCCGGGTTGATGGCAGCGAGCGGGGGCGGCAGCAGTTGCTCGGCGAGAGGCCGCAACAGATCAGGCCTGCGGTCGATCAGGTCCGACAGCGCCTGCGCGCTGAGCGGCCGGGGCCGGGCGACGAGGTCAGGCACGCGCCGCTTGGGATTGGGAATGCCTCGCGGCCGACCGCGAGGGTTGCCCGAACTTCCCTTGGCGAACCGCCCGCCCGCACCGCGCGCGCGAGACGAAGAAGGATCAGGACCAAGTGATTGAGATTGCTGGATTCCAGACGCGGGAAACAGGTGACAACAGGACGGCATGAGCGGATCGGCAACGAAGTCCGGCATCGATGTTGCTCCGGCAAGCGAAACCTAGTGATTAGACCCATTCAGACGATCCACTCGAAACTCCCGTCACACCGGCGAAGGCCGGTGCCCATGGCAAAGATGGGTCCCGGCCTTCGCCTGGCCTTCGCCGGGAAGACGAGGAGGGAGCGTCGCACCGTATCATCCAAATGCATCTCAGCACTAGCACATATGTTCACTATATGTTCTCATCAAGAGGGAACACACAGTCTCGCGTTCGCTCAACGGTCCTCTGCGAGAGGGTTTGTCCATTTGAGCCCGGGAAACCGAGAGAAGTCGCGATCCGTCGTGCAGACCGTAGCGCCGTGTTCGAGCGCGATTGCGGCGAGGACGGCGTCCATGACCAGCGGACCGGCGGCCTGTCCGTCGCGCACAAGACCGCGCAGGATGTCCCAGTGCCGTTCGCCCGGATCGAGAATCCCCGCGGCCGGCTGGCCGAGCCAGGAGGAAATCGCTGCTTCGGCCTCGGAGGTGGAAAGCGGACGTTCGAACACGCGGGGATTTGTTGCAATCCTGAGGAAGGCCCACAGCGTGAGCCAGGCGAAGCGAACGAGATCAGGCCCCGAGAGCACGGCTTCGAGCCAGGCTCGGCTTTCCTCATGCTGCTCCGCCCTCGGATGATAGGCATAGAGCAGCAGGTTCGCATCGACGAGGATCACCGGTGAAGCGAGCCCTCCACATGCTCGATGAGCTCCGCGATATTGTCCAGGGAGAGCCCCGGTTTGAGATTACCAAGATCACGGGCCGTTACCTTGAAGGCCCGCCGCTGGGCGGCGGCGCGCCGGCTTTCCAGCCCCCGGCGCAGCGTCTCGTTGACGACCTCGCGAAAAGGCCGGCCGGCGCGTTGCGACTTCGGTTTTGAGCTTGGCCGCCACGTCCTCATCGAGGGTCAGCGTCGTCCTCATGCGCTGATGCTAAAATCGAGACATCATGATGTCAAAGCATTCGCGCCACCGCTGCGGATCGCCGGCGCAACGCCGATCCCGATGTGATCTCCGCGGCGCGCCGCCGCCGTGGTAGAAGGTAGAATCGTTGCACGGAGAATCGAGCCATGCCCCTGACGACGGATGAAAAACTCTTGGCCCTGAGCCGAGAAACCATTGAGGTGTTCGACAAAGTTAATGGGGGTGTTCATCCGGGCTTCAGGCCCGCGCATGCGAAGGGCATCCTGCTGACGAGGCACGTTTACGCCTTCGTCGGAAGCCGCTTCGCTGACGCGGGCGCCGCATCTGCACCGGAATTCCACGCCGGTGACGGTCCGCTTCTCGGACTTTGCAGGAATTCCGACCGTTGCCGACAACGACCCGCAGGGCGCCGGCCCTCGCGGGTTTGCGGTTCGCTTCCACCTCGGCGAGCATGTTCACACCGACATCATCGCTCATTCGGTGGACAACTTTCCGGCGCGCACCGCGGAAGGACTCCTGGAGTTCCTCAACGCGTTGATTGCCACCGACCCCGCGGGGCCGCACCCGAATGCCATCGAGCAGTTCCTCGGCGCGCATCCCGCGGCTATGACATTCGTACAAATTCCGAAGCCGATTCCGACGAGCTTTGCGAAGGAGTCGTTTTTCGCGGTATCCGCATTCAAGTTCACCAACGCGGAGGGCATCAGCCGCTACGGGCGCTACGGGTATTGCCGGTGGCAGGCAACGAATATCTCGACGCGGCCGGAGCCGCCGCGCGCAGTCCAAACTTCCTCTTCGACGAGATCAAAGAGCGAGTTGCAAAGGAGCCCGTCAGGTTTCGCGTAGCCGTGCAGTTGGCCGAGGACGGTGACACCATAGACGATGCCACGGTCCGCTGGCCCGAGGAACGTCCGCAACTCGCGTTCGGCGAAATCAGTTTGCAGGAAATCGCCCCGAACAACGCCGGCGAGCAGCAGCGCATCATCTTCGATCCGATCCCGCGGGTGGACGGCATCGAAGTCTCCGCCGATCCTCTCTTCGAGCCGCGCGCCAACATCTACCTAATGAGCGGGAGGCGGCGCAGAGCGGCCGGAGAGCGGTAGACGCCAGAAAACGAGATACCGGCGCCCTCGGCATGACAGCGGCCCGCACACGGCATTTCGACTTCTGCGATGACCGTGCGATACTCGCACTAGCTTTCAACAGGAGTGCCAGACAGATGACACCAGCATCGCAGCGATTCACCGCGGGTCCCTTGACGTTCACCGTCAGGCATGAACTGTGGGACGGCAACATCCAGGACCACGCCGATCAGGGCGTCTCGATCGGCGTGATGGGGGATGTAGCCGGCAAAGCGACGACCCTCTTGCGGTTCAACTGCTTCGACTTCGAAAAAAGCTACGAGTACGGGCCGGAAAATCCCGATCTGAAGGTCGCCGGGCCGGAGATGCTGGGTGGCGCATCCCTGACGAACCTCTACCGGATGGACCCGATCACCGACGGGAACCCGATCGGCTGGACGATCAAGACGCTCGGGACGAAATTGCCGAAGATGCTGGAGCGGGCCGGCTATCCGCAAGTCGCCAAGGCGACCGATATGTCGGAGGTGCGGGATATCCTGCCCGATTTGGAAGCTTGCGCCCGCGAGCTCTATGCAACCAAACGGAATACGGTCAAACACAACCGCGGCACGCACATCTTTGAAGCCGGGAACATCCGCTTCGGGCTCGAGATGCGGCGGCTGCCGATGGGCGATGGCGGTCTCGCGATCCATGTGCTGGCCGATATCGGCGGCACGCCGGGCAAGCCGTACACGGAAGAAACCGAGCTCCTGGCCTTCGACCACTTCTGGAACGGCGCGCATTACCACTATGGGCCGCGCAACAAGAACCACCGCATCTATTGGGACCGGACATTGGTCGAAGATCCGCTCGCCTGGACCCTGGAACAGTTCGAGACCGGAAAATTGCGGGCGATGATCGAGCGCGCCGGCTATCCGGGGATCGCGGCCGATCTCGACACCGACAAGATCGCCTCTGTTTTCCCGGCGATGAAGAAGCAGGCGCTCGAGATGTGGGAGGAAGGTCGGCGGTTGACCGGCCACCCGGGGCTGCCGTTGGAGCCGACCCCGAACCTTGCCGCCGCCGCCGACTAGGCACAGTACTCAGCGTACGCCTCTGCATCAGAGGCTTGCTCAGACAACCCGGCTCGACGCGGCCGGGTTGTCGCGCTCTATTAACCCCGCCACGCATCCGTAGCACCCTCGGAGCTTCAGGAATGACCGACACACCCGAATACACGCCCCCCAAGGTCTGGAGTTGGAACAAGCCGAGCGGCGGCAGGTTCGAAAACATCAACCGCCCGATCGCGGGCGCGACGCACGAGAAGGAGCTGCCGGTCGGCCGCCACCCGCTGCAGCTGTACTCGCTGGGCACGCCGAATGGCGTCAAGGTCACGATCATGCTCGAGGAGCTCCTCGCCCTCGGCCATAAGGGCGCGGAATACGACGCGTGGCTGATCCGGATCGGCGAGGGCGATCAATTCAGCAGCGGCTTCGTGGCGATAAACCCGAATTCCAAGATCCCGGCGTTGGTGGACCGCAGCGGCTCGAAGCCGATCCGGATCTTCGAGACCGGCGCAATCCTGATGCATCTCGCCGAGAAATTCGGCGAGTTCCTGCCGACGGAGCCCGCCGAGCGCGCCGAATGCCTGTCGTGGCTGTTCTGGCAGATGGGCAGCACGCCGTATGTGGGCGGCGGCTTCGGCCACTTCTATGCTTACGCGCCGGTCAAGATCGAATACGCGATCGATCGCTTCACGATGGAGACCAAACGCCTGCTCGACGTGCTCGATCGCCGGCTGGCGGAGAGCGAGTACGTCGCGGGTCCGACCTATACGATTGCCGACATCGCCATCTTCCCGTGGTATGGCGGACTGGCGAAGTTCAACCAATACGGGGCGGCCGAATTCCTCGCCGTGCACGAATACCAGAACGTTCAGCGCTGGGCCGGCATGCTACTCGAGCGGCCCGCGGTCAGGCGTGGGCGAATGGTCAATCGGCTTTCCGGCGACCCGTCCGAGCAATTGCATGAGCGCCATGACGCCAGCGACTTCGAGACGAAGACGCAGGACAAGCTCGCCGCCGCCGACTGAGCCCAAGATCGGCAACGCGCCGCTTCGCGGCTGCTTGATCGCTGCGCTGGCGCTGATGGCGGCATCGGATACCCGCGCAGCGAGAGCCGTCTGCGTCGAAAACGCGACGATCGGCGAGCTGCGCCAGGCGCTGTCCGCCGGCGATACTAATGCCGCGGGGCTGGTTGAGGCGTATCTGGCGCGCATCGCGGCCTATGACCGCGGCGGCCCGCGCCTCAATGCCGTGCGCGAGCTGAACCCGGACGCGCCCGCGATCGCAGCCCAATCAGATGCGAGAGAGCCGGCAACGCGCCGGCCGCTCGAAGGCATTCCTATCCTGATCAAGGACAACATCGCGACCGCCGACGCGCAACACACGACGGCAGGTTCACTGGCGCTTGCGGAGGGCGCGGGCCAAAGACGATGCGACCGCCGTGAAATTGCTGCGGCAGGCGGGGGCGGTGATCCTGGGCAAGGCCAACCTGACCGAATTCGCCAACATCATCGCGATCGACATGCCGGCCGGCTACAGCTCGCTCGGCGGCCAGGTCAAGAATCCCTACGCGCCGGAACTGGACGACAAGGGTGTGCCGATCGTCCCGCCAGGCGGGTCGAGCTCGGGATCGGCGGTCGCCGTGGCGGCCGGGCTGGCGGCCGCGGCGATCGGCACCGAAACCTCGGGATCGCTATTGTCGCCGGCGAGCCAGAATGGCGTCGTCACGGTAAAGCCGACGGTCGGCCTGGTCAGCCGGGCCGGCATAATCCCGATCGCCCACAGCCAGGACACCGCCGGCCCGCTGACGCGCACCGTGCGGGACGCGGCAATTCTATTGAACGTGCTGGCCGCCGGCGACCCGCTCGACGCGGCAACCGCCGAACTGCGGCGCCCCGAGGATTACACGAGTTTTCTCGACAAGGACGGACTCAAAGGCGCGCGGATCGGCGTGCCGAGCGACCCCTCCGATCCGGCGAACGACTTCTATTACGGCGCGCTGCCGCAGCGCGCCGCCGCGGTTATGCGCGAGGCGATCGCGGTGCTCGAACGCGAAGGGGCGACGGTTGTGCACGCCAATATCCCGACCGAGGGATGGATCGGCGGCCCGGGCACCGAGATGGCGATCCTCAACCGCAATCCGGAGAGCGCGACGAAGAACCAGCCGGCACGGCGGCCGATCGTCTTCGTCTACGAGCTGAAGCACGACCTCAATCTGTATCTGCGGAACTGGGCCGCCGGCAGCGGCATGGCGAGCCTCGCCGACATCGTCGCGTTCAACGCCGAGCATACCGACCGCGCATTGCGCTTTGGTCAGGACATCTTTCTTGCCGCCGAGGCGACCCGCGGTGATCTGAGCGAGCTCGAATATATCTCGGCGCGGCAGATGGATCTGCGCGCCTCGCGCACGTTGGGAGCTCGACGCATACATGGACGAGCACCGGCTCGACGCGGTGCTGTTCCCCGCCATGTCCGGCGCCGCGATCGCCGCCAAGGCCGGCTACCCCAGCGTTCAAGTGCCCGCCGGTTTTATCGCCGGGATCCGCGACAAGGAAACCCCGGACTACCCCTACGGCGCGACGTTCACCGGCCGCGCCTGGAGCGAGCCTACCCTGCTGCGGCTCGCCTATGCGTTCGAGCAGGCCACGCACGCACGCCACCCCCCGCCCGGACTGCCGCCTCTCAACTCGGGGTGTCGGCAATAGGCCCTTCGCCAAGCGAGCGGAAGATGCGGCCCATCGGGGCCGCAAAGGACGCCGCAGCCGGCTTTAATCGCTCAATTCTTCATCTCCGGCTCGCCGGCGATCACCGTGAGCTGTGAGGGTGCGCGCGTGAACGGCTGCCAGGTCTGCGTCGTATCGTCCATCATCGTGGCGATGACCTTGTAGCCCAGCGACCCGGTCGGGAAGTCCGCCGGAATGTTCCAATGCAGAGACCAGAAATAGTCGGTCGGCGGCTTCCCGTGGGGACCATAATGCGCCGGAAGCTTCTGCCCGTCGCCCAATTCCACAACAACGCTCTTGAGTACCTTGTCATCGGCCACGTCCCCAGCTGGATCGAGCACGCGAATGCGCCACGCGACCGCTTCCCCGCGCTTGAATTGGCTGGTCAGGACGCAGAACGGCCCCGCTTGGTTCTCAACCGGGTGACGTACGAGATCGCCTTCGAAGAACAGTTTTTTGGCCTGCTGGGCGGTCGCACCAGGGGCGAAGCCGAAAGCCACCAGGAACAAAGCGATCGAATAGAATGCCACAGTTCTCACGAGAGCCTCCGTTCGCGACCGGGGATGTATCCACATCTTCATTTTGCGGATGGTATCGCGACCGATGCCGTCCCGAAAGCACTCGATTGGGGAAAAGCTGCGCGAATTGAGCCGGATCAGTGTGACGCCGATGCGCCCTACCGAGTGTTCCCTTAAGGAAATGGCTTCGCGGATCGGCGCGCCAACGGCCAAATCAACTCCGGTGTCTCTGATTGGAGCAGGCATGCAGCCGCAGCGCTTTCGCAATCGCACCGATGCCGGCCGCCAGCTTGCCGAAAAATTGGCGGCTTACGCCAATCGGCCGGACGTTCTGGTCCTGGCGCTGCCGCGCGGCGGGGTACCCGTCGGTTGTGAAGTAGCTCGGGCGCTCGGCGCGCCGCTCGATGTTTTTCTAGTGCGCAAGCTGGGCGTTCCCGGATACGAGGAGCTGGCGATGGGCGCGGTCGCAACCGGCGGCGTCCGCGTTCTGAACGATGAAATCGTGCGCGGTCTCGGAATTTCGGAACACGAGATCGACGTTGCGGTGATGCGCGAGCTGCAGGAGCTGGCGCGGCGCGAGCGGCTCTATCGAGGCGATCGCCCGCTCCCGGATGTCGCCGGTCGGACCGTCATTCTGGTGGATGACGGGCTGGCGACCGGAGCCACGATGCGGGCGGCAGTCGCGGCGTTGAGACAGCAGCAGCCAGCTTGCATCGTCGTGGCGGTTCCGACCGCATCGCCCGACACTTGTGAGGCGCTGAAGGCCGAGGCCGACGACGTCGTTTGCGCCATGACCCCCGAGCCGTTTTCCGCGGTGGGCCACTGGTATGAGGATTTTACGCAGACGACTGATGACGAGGTACGGGATTTGTTGCGTGCCACGGGCGATCTGTCGACCGGTTAGGACTGGACGATCGGAGGAGCGATTGGGATTGCCGACATGGTGCCGGAATGATTCGGTGCCTTGGAGCTCGGTCCGATCGCGATCGCGGGCGATCGGCCCAGGCAAAAGCACCGCTGTCAACGCGCTGGTGCACGCTTATTTTGATCGCGCAACGGTGCAACACCGCCTAGATAGATAGGCCGCTGACCGGCTTCTTGCGGGAGGAACAATTATGGCGGAGAAGGATCCGGCGGAGAGCGGTCGACGCCTGCACGTCACGACGCTCCTCGTCGCGTCGCGTCGCGCGCTCGACAACGCGTTGTCGGAGCTCGGTTTTCCCGAGGATGACGACCGCATCGTCGAGCATGATGGCCGCCTCGCTTTCCTGACCTGCTCCCATGAAGAGGATTGCGACGACATGTTCGCGCTGATCAGCGAATTGTCGTCGCGCGGCGAAAGCTGGGAATTGCAGTCGCGCATCGACGCCGAGGCCGGACGTGCGGTTTACCAATCCTTTGCACGATATCGCCCGGTCGAGGCGGTCGACGCCGCGGTCGAGGACGAGCCGGAACCGGACACCCCCGAATCACCGCTGCACGATGTCGAGACCGCCGAAGGGCTTGGCGGCGCTGAAGCGCATCCTGAAGCGCATCGAGCCGGCCGACGCGTTTGCGACAATTCGGGCCGGCCGCGACGGCCGCGCCACCGCCCGCGTCCTGCGCCGCGGTTCGCGGCGGCTGCTGGCGGCGGCGACCGCCGCCGACGAGTCGACACTGCGCAGCGTCATCCGGGAGATCCTGCCCAATGTCATGCTCGACGTCGCGATGAAGCCGCCCGGCTAGGCGAGGCTGAGAAACCGGAGACGCTATCTTCATTATCGGCCGGGACCTGCGCGCACTCGATAAGCTGCCGACCCTGAGGGCGCTGATCCGTGACAGCACGCTCCGTCTCGCCGTGACCGGGCTCAGCCGGTCCGGCAAGACCGCGTTCATCACCAGTCTGGTCCACAATCTCTTGAGTGCCGTCAGCAGGCCGGGGCGTTTGCCGTTCCTGCGGGCTGCGGCGGAGCGGCGGATTATGGGCGCGCGGCTGCTCGCGCCGGAAGACGAGGACGTGCCTCCTTTCCCGCTCGAAGAAACGGTCGCGGCGCTCGCTGCCGACCCGCCGCACTGGCCCGCGAGCACGACCGATTTGCGACGGGTGCGGCTGTTGCTCCGGTTCTCCTCGGCGGGTCTGTTTCGACGGGCCAAGCTGCTCGGCGGAACCGCCGAGCTGACCGTCGAAATTCTCGATTATCCCGGCGAATGGCTGCTCGACCTGCCTTTGCTGCAGCAGAGCTATGGCGATTGGTCGCGTGCGACCCTCGCTTTGGCGCGCCGCGGGGTGCGCGCCCCGCTCGCCCGCGATTGGCTCGATTTTGTGGCCCGCCATCCGGCAGACCGCGCCGGCGATCCCGCAAACGGCGTTGCGGGCATATGAACTTTACCGCGGCTATCTCGCCGCGTGCCGCGAGCGGGAGCAGTTGAGCCTGCTGCAGCCCGGGCGTTTCCTGAACCCCGGGCAGATCGCCGATCTTTCGGTGCTGCAGTTTTGTCCGATGCCGCTGGCGATCGGAGCGCGGGCGACGCCCGGCAGTCTCGCCGCGCTGATGGAGGCGCGTTTCGAGGCCTATAAGCGCACGATCGTGCAGCCCTTCTTCGCACAGCTCGCCCGTAACGTGGACCGGCAAATCGTGCTCGTCGACGTGCTGCGTGCGCTGAACGCCGGAGAAGAGGCGTTTGCCGATCATCGTCTGGCGCTCGACACGATCCTCGCCGCGTTCCGCTTCGGCAGGCGAAGCCTGCTGCGCCGGCTGTTCGGCGCCCGCATCGACCGGGTCCTGTTTGCCGCGACCAAGGCCGACCATGTGCCGGCACTGCAGCGCGACCATCTCGAAGCGCTGATGGCCAATCTGGTGGAAGCCCCGACCCTGCGCGCCAAGGCCGCCCGTGCCCGCGTCGCGGCGACCGCGCTCGCCTCGATCCGCTGCACCGAGGACGGCACCGATGTCATCGACGGCCGCAAGGTCGATATCGTCGTCGGATTGCCCGAAGGCGGCGAGCGGCGCATTCGTTTTTTCCCCGGAATCGTGCCGGTGACGCCGCCGCCCACCGGGTTTTGGGGCGAGCGGTTCACCGAATTTCCAGTCTTCCAGCCGCCGCGGATCACGGGCGCGGAGGGCGACGGCATTCCCCATATAAATCTCGACAAGGCGCTCGATTTCCTGCTGGAGGACGCTCTCGCATGATCACCCTTCCGATCCCTTCAAACGGACCCAAAATTTCCCTCTCCCCCCTACCGGGCGGAGAGGGGCTATGACAGTCGAATCCGAGTTGGCGCCGCAAGAGCGGCTGCGGCCGCGCATTCTCGAAACCGAGGAAACCGGGCGGCTCGAGCTGAGCCCCCCGCCGGCTCCCGTTACGGACCTGCCTTCGCCGCGAACCCGGCGGTCCCGCTCGCCAATTCGCGTCGCTGCGACCGGCCTCGGCATTCTCGTCCTCGGCCTGATCGGCATCGACCTCGTCCAATTCATCGATGGCGCCTTCGCGCATGGCGCCGGGCTGGGCATCGCCGCGACCGGCGCTGTGGCGGCGGGTTGCGGCGGCGCCGTCTACTGGCTCGTGGCGGAGCTGCGCGGGCTGTGGCGGCTGCGCTCCGCCGAGCGCCTCAGAAGCCTGATCCCGTTCGCTTTGGCGGACGAATTGAAGGCGGAGATCGATGCTGCCGCGGCGATCCTGGCGGCCGACCCGCTATTGAGCGAGGCGGTCGCCCGCTATCGCGCCGTTCGCGAGCCGCATCACAGCGGGCATGATGCGCTCGAGCTGTTCTCCCGCTTTGTGCTCGCCCCGGCCGACCGGCTCGCCGAGGCCGCGATCCGCCGCGCCGCGACGCAGGCTTTCGCGATCAACGCGGTCAGCCCGACCGCGCTGCTCGATACCCTGCTGTTCGCCGCCCGCGCCCTGCGCCTCATCCGCGAGATCGCCGAGATCTACGGCCAGCGCCCGGGGCTGGCCGGCACCGTCCACCTGCTGCGCCGGCTGGCGAGCGGCGCCGGCATGGTCGGCGCCGTCGATCTGGTCGGCGGGATTCTCGTGCAGCAGCTCGGCGGCGCAGTCATGGAGCGCCTCAGCGCCAGCGCCGCCGAAAGCGCCTACGCCGCGCAAAAGATGGCCCGCCTCGGCATCATCGCGATGGCGCTGTGCCGCCCCGTCGAGTTCCGCCCCGGCGAAGTCCCGTCGCTGCGCAGCCTCGTCTCGGGTCTTCTCAAGCCGGACCGCCAAGGGTTGGGCTGACGCGTTTGATAAAGCTTGCGGTAACACCCAAAGCGGCATGACATTTGCGTCAATTGAAGCACCCCATCCGGGAGGTCAGTCTCATGTTGTCGCGCCGCTCTTTGCTCATCTCTGTATCGACCACCGCCCTCGTCGGCGCCTTGGCGGGTTTGGATCTCGCCCATGCCGCCGACAAAACGGTCACGGTCGGCATAAACCTGCCCTTTACCGGGGCCGACGCGCATGACGCCGAATTGATCAAGGACGGCGCCTTGCTGGCGATCGACGAAGCGAACGCGCAGGGTGGCGTCGCCGGTTACAAGATCGAGGTCCTGCTGCTGGACGACGGCACCGCCACCGCCGGGCAGTATGACCCGGCACAGGCGGCGACCAACGCGCGCAAGATGGTGTCCGACAAGGCAAGTCGTCGCGGCGATCGGGCCGCAGATGAGCGGCTCGGGCAAGGCGATGTCGCCGATTTTGAGCCAAGGCGATCTCGCGACGATCACCCCGAGCTCGACCAACCCCGACATCACCGACCCGAAATTCGCCGGGCAATATCGGCCGAAAGGAAAGGCGATCTATTTCCGCACGGTGACCACCGACGCCTTCCAAGGGCCGAACATGGCCAATTATTATGCCGATGTCCTCAAGGTGAAATCGGTCTATGTGCTCGACGACAGCGGCGCCTACGGGGTCGGGATCGCCGACACCTTCCAGGCGCAGGCCGAGAAGCGCGGCATCAAGGTGCTCGGCCGCGACCAGCTCAACCCCAGAGAGGCCGATTACGCGACCACTCTGACGAAAATCAAATCGCTCAACCCCGACGCCCTATATTACGGCGGCGTCGCCCAGGCCGGGGTGAAGGTCGTCAAGCAGGCCTCCGACATTCTCCCCAACATCATCAAGGGCGGCGGCGACGGCATGTATGGTGCCGAGATCCTGCGCGGCGCCGGCTTTCCTGCGGCCGAAGGGTGGTACGCGACGATTGCGGCGCCGGATATCCTCGAAAACCCGGAGGCAGCGCCCGTCATCGAACGCTTCGCCAAGAAATACGGGCAGCAGCCCGAGAACTACTCGATCACCGCCTATGATGCGGCGCTCGTCATTCTCGACGCCGTCAAGCGCGTCGCCGCTTCGGGCAAGGAGGTGACGCGCGACGCAGTGCGGGACGCGATCCAAACCGCCCATGTCAAGACCCTGCAGGGCGAGATCACCTTTGACGAAAATGGCGACTTGCGGAACCGGGAGATCAGCGTCTTCCGCATCGTCAAGGACGACAAATATCCGCTCGACGACGTCCTTCACCAGTACAAATACCTCGGCGTCGCGCCGCAGAGCTCGTAAGCCGCGCAGGATGCGAGTGGCACGCGTATCCTTATTCTTCCCCGTGGCCGGACTTGTTCCGGCCACCCACGTCTTCGCCAAGCGCTCCGCCGTGCGGGAGGAAGGCGTGGATGGCCGGCAAGTCCGGCCACGGGGACTGAGGATGCCATCCGGCACGCTGCAGACGAGATCGGCGTAGTCGTGTCCGATTATGGCGTGCTCCTGCAGCAGGTGGTCAACGGGCTGAGCCTCGGCGCGATGTATGCCTTGCTGGCGCTGGGATTTACCCTCGTCTACGGCATCCTCGAGCTGATCAACTTCGCGCATTTCAATGTGTTCATGGTCAGCTCGTTTTTCGGCATGTGGGCGCTCGAGTTTCTGGGCATCACGGGTCAGAGCCGGGTCCTCGCCGGGCCCGGCGCTGGCCGGGGCGTTGGTCTTTGCCTTTGCCGTCACGATGATCGGCGCCGGCATCCTCGGCGTTGCGATCGAGCGCCTGTCGCTGCGGCCGCTGCGCGGGGTCCGCGGGACTGCGGCGATGATCACGACGATCGGCGTTTCCTACATCCTGTTCAACATCATCCTGCTGACTGTCGGCGCCGGGTCGGAGAACTACCCCAACCCGCTGCCGGTGGTGCGCTGGCAATTGGGCGAGGTGACCCTCGAACTGAAGGAGCTGCTGATCTGGGGCGTCGCCGTGGCGCTGATGCTGGCCCTCCATTTCTTCGTCAACCGCACCCGCCTCGGCAAGGCGATGCGCGCGACGGCGCAAGACGCCGAGGCGGCCCGGATGATGGGGGTCGATGTCGACCGCGTCATTGTCACGGCGTTCTTTCTGGGGTCCGCGCTGGCCGGGGCGGCGGCGCTGATCTTTGGCCTCTATTACAATTACACGAGCTTCATCATCGGCTACACGGCCGGCCTGCGGGCGTTCACGGCGGCGGTGCTGGGCGGGATCGGCAGCATTCCGGGAGCGATGGTCGGCGGCCTCTTGATCGGCCTGATCGAGACTTTGGGCGGGCAATTGATCGCGGTGCGCTGGACCGATGTGATCATCTTCTCGATCCTGGTTCTCGTTCTCGTCTTTGTGCCGACGGGGCTGTTCGGCCGCGCCACCCCGACGAAATCGTGAGAAACGCGATCGGCATCCGAACACTGCTGCCGATCGGGACCAGCCGTGGCGTCCTCGCCCGAGTTTCCCCGCGCAGCCGCGCCCGCCTCGGCATCCTCCTGGTCACGGCGGCGGCGCTGCTGTTCCCACTGATCAACGGGAACGACGCCGACATTGATTCGGCGGCGAACGCGCTCGCCTTTGCCGCCTTGGCGCTTGGCCTCAACATCGTCGTCGGCTTCGCCGGCCTCTTGGATCTCGGCTACGCCGCGTTCTTTGCGATCGGCGCCTACGCCTATGGCGTTGCCAGCTCGTGGCAGGTCCAGCCGGCGTGGAGCGGCTTCTGGGAGCCCTTGCAATGGCTCGACCTCGTCAGCCGTTTTCACACGGCGGGCGGCGACGTCGTCCATTTCCAGGTCTCGTTCTGGCTGATGCTGCCGGTCGCAGCGGCGATCGCCGCGTTTTTCGGGGTGTTGTTCGGCGCGCCCACCCTGCGGCTCAAGGGCGATTATCTGGCGATCGTGACCCTCGGCTTCGGCGAGATCGTGCCGATCGTCGCGCGCAACACGCCGTCGATCACCAATGGCGCGATGGGCCTCAACGGCGTCGCTGCGCCGCAGCTCTTCGGCTACGATTTCGGCGTCAACGCGACCCCCTACTATTATGTCGGGCTCGCGCTCGTCGCGTTTTTGATCCTGACCAGCCAGCGGCTGAAGGATTCGCGCATCGGCCGTGCCTGGATGGCGATCCGCGAGGACGAGATCGCCGCCGCCGCGATGGGCGTCGACCGGGTCCGCTTCAAGCTCCTCGCTTTTGCGATCGGCGCCGCCTTTGCCGGCGCCACCGGCACCTTCTATGTCGCCAAATTGCAGACCGCGACCCCCGAGATGTTCATGTTCCCGGTCTCGGTCATGGTGCTGGTCATGATCGTCTTTGGCGGGATCGGCAGCGTCTGGGGGGTCGTGGTCGGCGCGCTGCTGTTGCAGATCCTGCAATCCTGGTTTCTCGAAGATCTGTCGCAATGGCTGCATGCGCTCGGCCGGCTCGTGAACATCGAGTGGCTGCAGCATGTCGAGCTCGCCTCGTCGATCGAGCTGATTTTCGGCTTTATTCTGGTGCTGATGATGCTCTACCGCCGCGAAGGGCTGATCCCGGCGACGCGCCGCGTTGCGCCGCTGAGCCTCGACGAGCAGACGGCCCAAATCGGGCGGGGTGGCTTCGACGCGGCTTCCCGCCATAGCGGCGTCCAGTCGCTCGGCGAGCGGGCCGCTGCTCGAAGTCTCGGATCTGACCGTGCGCTTTGGCGGGCTGGTCGCATTGCGATCGGTCGAACTGAGCGTCCCCGCCCAGACGGTGGTTGCCGTGATCGGGCCCAATGGCTCGGGCAAATCGACATTGTTCAACGTCGTCACCGGCGTAGTTCCAGCCGGTCGCGGCAGTATCCGCTTCGCCGGCGAAGAGATCGGCCGATTGCGGCCGCATGAGATATTGGAGCGCGGCATTGCCCGCACCTTCCAGAACATCCGCCTGTTCCCGAACCTGACCGTGCTCGAGAACGTCATGATCGGCATGCATGCGCGGCTCGATACCGGTCCCGTGGGCGCGCTGTTGCGGCTGCCGGCGAACCGCCGCGAGGAGGCGGCGGCACGCGAGCACGCGCGCGAAATCCTGTCGTTGTTCGGCAACCGGCTGTTGCCGCGCGCCGACCACCTCGCCGCCAGCCTCTCCTACGCCAATCGGCGGCGCACCGAGATCGCGCGGGCGCTCGCCACGCAGCCAAAACTGTTGCTGCTCGACGAGCCGACGGCAGGGATGAACCCGGCCGAGACATTGGAGTTGGCCGATCAGATCCAAAGCCTCAACCGCCACGGTCTCACGATCCTGTTGATCGAGCACAAGCTCGACGTCGTCGCGATGCTGGCGGACCGGGTCATCGTGCTCGACCACGGCGAGAAGATCGCCGAAGGGACGCCGGAGGCCGTGCGCCGAGACGAAGAGGTGATCCGCGCCTATCTCGGCCGGAGCGCCGCTTTTGCCTGATCTGCTCGAGTTTCAAGCGGTCGATACGCATTACGGCGACCTTCACGTTCTGAAATCGGTCGATTACCGGATCGCGGCGGGCGAGATCGTTTGCCTGTTGGGCGGCAACGCCTCGGGCAAATCGACGACGATGAAGGCGATCATGGGGAGCGTCGCGCCGACCCGCGGCGAGATCCTTTATGAGGGCCATTCGCTGAAGGGCGTTTCGACCGCCGAGCGGGTGCGGCGCGGCATCGCGCCGGTGCTCGAGGCGCGCCGCCTTTTCCCGCGCATGACGGTCTACGAAAATCTCGAGATGGGCGCCTATACGCGGCGCCGCGGACCCGAGTTCGACGAGGATCTGGCGCGCGTCTTCGGCTTGTTTCCGCGCGTCGAGGAGCGGCTCCAGCAGCTCGCCGGCACCTTGTCGGGGGGCGAGCAGCAGATGGTCGCGATCGGCCGCGCATTGATGGCGCGGCCCAGGCTCTTGTGTATGGACGAGCCGTCGATGGGCCTGTCGCCCGCCTATGTCGAGCAAGTCTTCGACATTATCCGGACGATCAACCGGCAGGGTGTCACGATCTTCATGGTCGAGCAGAACGCCAACATGGCGCTCTCGATCGCCGACCGCGCCTATGTCCTGCAGACCGGCCAAGTCGTGCTGAGCGGCCCCGCCGCCGAACTGCGCGAAACCGAGCTGATCCGCCACGCCTATTTGGGCGAACTCAAGGTCGCGTAAGATTGCCCGTGCAGCGGGAGGCCGGTCAGACTCCCAGTTCGAGGATCAGCGGCGAGTGATCGGAGATGCCGGCGAGGCGCTCTTCATGCGAGTAGCGGATCATGCCGGTGCGGGCGGCCAGGGCATCCGATAGAAAAGCATGGTCGATGCGGAAGCCGTTTCCCCTGGTGCTGAACCAGGAATATTCCCGGAGCTCCGGATTGCGGCGGCGCCATAGGTCGCAAAACCCGATCTCGGCCATTTTGTCCATATAGTGCGCGGTTCGATCGATGGCGCCCGCCTCGTCGAGGTAGGGACGGCAGGTGTTGAAGTCGCCGGCGGCGAGCGCTTGCCCGCCGGTTTCGCCCAAGGTGGCGATCAGCGTCTCCCAGTAAGGGACTTTCGCAAGCAGGTTCGGCATGTAGATGCCGAGCAGCCGAAAGGCAGGGAACTCGACACCGACTATCCGGTAGGGCTCCGCAACCCATCCTACGGCTCCGCATCCCGCGGCTCAGAGCTGGCCGGCGAGGGAGTTCACTGATCGGGACGCGGCGGCTTGGCTGGGGCCGCCGGCCCATCGTCGCCGGTGGTAACCTGTCGCGATGCCGGGGCGTCGGCGGATTCCGATGGTTGGAGCTGCTCCGGCTGCAGAAATCCGACCAGCTTTTCCCGCACCTCGCATCGCAGGTCCCAGGTCGGCCGCGTTGCGGGCGCTGACCAGCGCGCGCAACTCGACCGCATCTTGGCCAGCGCGTCGGTGACCTCCAAACGCGCCATCTTGCCGTCCCATAACTTGCTTTCGTGGACGATTTCGTCGAGCCGCCGGCGCAGGCGATCCGATCGACTCGGCGGTCGACACGGAGGACGACGGGGCCGAGCAGATCGGTGTCCTCGTAAGTCCAGTTCTGGAACGGCTTTTCGATGAAATAGCTCAGCGGCACGATCATCCGCCGCAAATCCCACAGCCGAACGACGACGTAGGTGCTGGTGATCGTTTCGATCCATGCCCCTTTCGCCCTCGATGACCACCTGGTCCTCGACGCGGATCGGCTGCGTCATCGCGATCTGGATGCCCGGCCAGCAGGTTGCTCAGCACCGGCCGCGCGGCAAGGCCGAGGATGATGCCCGCCGCCCCGGCCGACGCGAACAGGCTGACGCCGTACTGCCGGACCGAATCGAAGGTCATCAGCGCGACGGCGGCGGTGACGATCACCAGCACGGTTTTCGCGACCCGCTGCAGAATGCGCATCTGCGTCACGTGCTTGCGGGCGAGCAGATTGTCCTCGACTATCGGTGCGGAAGCGGCGAAGGTAGATCTCGACGCCAAGGTCGAGCGCTATCGCCGCGGCCCAGCCGAGCGCCAGCACAAACGCCACCAGCAGCGCGTGCCCGATCATCCGGCCGTCACCAAAGCGCGGGAAATTGGCGCCAGCCAGAGCGACACCCGCGACGAGGATGACGACGATCACGCTGGCCGGGCCCTGACCGCGCGCCAGCAGCCGCTGCAGAAACGGGCTGTACCGCCCCGCCAGTCGGATCAGCCGTCGGGTGAACCAGCGGTAAACCAGGAGCGCGACGGCCGCCGGCACGACCATCGTGATGACGCCGATGACCCAAGCCGGGACCCAGGACGAGATCGAATTGATGAAAGTCATTCGCACCTGCAGAGTTGTTGAGTCCGACAGGGTCTTTGCCGATGATCGACGAGAACGTCCGCGTTGATCCCCAATCGGAGCGACAAAATGAGCGTCGAGGCGAAGACCGCGATCATCGAGCATCTCGGGCGGCAGCATCAGGCGATGGTCGATCTGCTGGCCGACCTCGTGAACATCGATTCCGGCAGCTACAACAAGCGCGGCGTCGATGCCGTCGGCGATCGGCTGCGGGCCTGGCTCGAAGCGGCGGGCATACCTTGCGAGAACTTTCCGAACGAAATTTTTGGCGATTGCATGGCGGCGCGTATCCCCGGCATCGGCGGAGGCAACCGGCCGATCGTGCTGATGGGTCACCGCGACACCGTGTTCCCCGACGGCACCGCCGCCCAGCGGCCGTTCCGCATCGACGGCGATCAGGCATTCGGGCCGGGCGTCGCCGACATGAAAGCGGGCCTCGTCATGAACACCTTCGTGCTCGAAGCGTTGCGGCGCTTCGGCGCGCCGTGTCCTCTGACCGGTCTCTACACCTCCGACGAGGAGATCGCCTCGCCCTCCTCACGCCCGGTCATCGAGGCCGAAGCCAAGGACGCGCGCGCCGTCTTCAATTCCGAGCCCGGCCGGCCGAGCGGCAATCTCGTGTCGCGGCGCAAGGGTGCGGCCTTTATCGAATTGGAGGTGACCGGCCGCGCCGCTCATTCGGGCGCCGCACATGCGCAAGGGGTCAGCGCAATCGAGGCGCTCTCGCGCAAGATCCAGCGGTTGCACCGGCTGACCGATTACGACCTCGGCACCACGATCAATGTCGGGCTGGTGCAGGGCGGCACCGCGGTCAATACCGTCGCCGCCCGCGCCACCGCCGCGATCGATGTCCGCTTCCCGACGATGAACATCATGGAGAAGATCCTCGGCGAAGTGCGCGAGATCTGCCGTTGCTGCGAACTGCCCGGCAGCGAAGGCCGCATCCTGCGCGAGGGCAATTTCCTGCCGCTCGAACAGGACGAAAAGAGCCGCGAATTGCTCGAGGCTTATGGCCGCTCGGCGGCGGGTCTCGGCTTCCAGGTTGGCGCCGAGGCGACCGGCGGCTCGGCGGACAGCGGGTTCACCGCGGCGCTCGGCACTCCGACCCTGTGCGGCACCGGCCCGGTCGGCGGCAACGCCCACCGCGACGACGAATGGTGCCGCATCGACACGCTGGTCCCCCGCGCGCAGGCCCTGGCATTGACGATCCTCGAAGTCGCGGCGGGATGAATTCCCATCCGTCGTTCCCGCAAAGCGGGAACCCAGGGGCGGCGTGCTCGCGCGGAGTAGCCCTGGACCCCCTCTTTCGCGGAGGCGACGACGACAAAAGGGCTGAGAGTTGGGTTGTGACAAATCGGGTGGAATTGTCGATAGCTGAGAGATTTCTGTTTGCGGGTAGGCACGAGTTCGGCGCTGTCGGGGCGTATGAGCGGTTCGTCGGGAGGGCGCATTTTGCCCTCGATCCGGGTAGGCCGGCGCAGCAGGGCATCACCGACATCGATAAGGCGCCGACGGATGCCGAGGGGCTCGTCCGGTTTGCCGGCGATTTCTCGATCCTGAAGCCGGTCGATCCCCGGCGCGGCAACCGGCGGATCTTTTTTGAATACGGCAACCGCGGCAACAAGCGGATATTGCAATTCTTCAACGACGCGCCGGCCGCGAACGACCCGCGGACCCTGGAACATGCCGGAAACGGGTTTTTGATGCGCCGCGGCTACACCGTGGTCTGGCTCGCCTGGCAGGGCGACCTGCTGCCCGGGAACGGGCGGATGATGCTCGACCTGCCCAGCGTGCCGGTTACCGGACCGGTTCGGGTCGAGTACATCGCCGATCGCCGTGGGATCACGACGTTTCCGCTGAGCGGCCATGCCTCGACCCGCAGCCATCCCGCCGTATCGCTCGACCCGCGCGAAGCGCGCCTGACGCGGCGCCGCTATCCCGACGATGAGCGGATCCCGGTGCCGCCCGAGAGCTGGTGTTTTGCGCGTGTCGAAGGCGGGTTCGGCCTCGACAACCAGGGCGCCGAGCAGGCGCTGATCCCCTCGGACACGCATATCCACATCCCCGGCGGCTTCGAGCCGGGCTGGATTTACGAGCTGGTTTATACCGGCCGCGACCCGTTGGTGCTGGGTCTCGGCCATGCAGCTGTGCGCGGCTTTGTAAGCTTTCTGCGATATGCAGCCGAGGATCGCGCAGGTCTCGGCGGGATCGAAAAAGCCTACGCTTGGGGCCGGTCGCAGACCGGGCGTTGCATCCGCGATTTCGTCTATCGCGGGTTCAACGCCGACGCGGCTGGGCGCAAGGTGTTCGACGGGGTCCTGCCGCATGTCGCTGGGGCCGGGCGCAAATGGCTCAACCAGCGTTTTGCGAATGCCGTCGTGTCGGGCGGCCAGCAATACGAGGACCACTTCAACCCCGCCGACACCTTCCCGTTCTCTTACGCCGAGACGACAGACCACCTGACCGGGCGGCGCGATGCGATCCTGAAGCGGCCCGAGACCGACCCCTTGGTCATCCACACCCAGACCGCGACCGAATATTGGCAGCGGCGCGGGTCGCTGGTTCATACGGACACACGCGGCAACGACCTGCCGCAGCCATCGACCGTGCGGGTTTATTTCTGGGCCAGCTCGCAGCATTTTGCCGACCCGATCCCGAAACCGCTGGAGCGCGGGATCCGCCAGAATTTCTTGAACAGCGTTGCGACCTCGATGCTGTTCCGCGCGATGATCGACGCGATGGACCGCTGGGCGACGGACGGCATTCGCGCCGCCCGCCAGCCGCATCCCGCAGCGCGCCGACGGCACGCTGGTTCGGTTCGAGGAATGGCGCCGGCAGTTCCCTACAATTCCCGGCGTGGCCATCCCTCACGAGCCCAATTCGCTGCCGCTATTGGATTTCGGCCCTGAGATGGAGCGCGGAATTCTGAAGGAGCCCCCGGATGTGGTGCCGGGTGAGGGCTACACGGTGCTGGTCCCGGCGGTCGACGCGGACGGCAACGACGTTGCCGGCGTCAGGGCGCCGATGGTGCAGGCGCCGCTCGGCACTTATTGCGGCTGGAACCTGCGGGCGCGCGGCTTTGGCCACGGCGCGATGCACGAATTCTCCGGCAGCTACATCCCATTGCCCGAGACGGCGGAAGAGCGGCGGATGACCGGCGACCCGCGGCGATCGATCCTCGAGCGCTATCCGAACGCCGAAGCTTATGTCGCGGCGATCGCTGCAGCCGCACGACAGCTGGTCGAGGAGGGGTTGATGCTCGAAGAGGATGTCGAGCGCGCCGCTGCGGCCGCCGCCGATTGGGGCGGCCCTAGGCATGACATCAAGCTGAGGTAGGGACTTCAATGCCGGACGGACCACGCTACGAGGATGATTTCTACGCCTGGACGCAGCACCAGGCCGAGGTGCTGCGAACCATGCCCGTCTCCGACAACCGGTTCGATCGTGAGCACGTGGCCGAAGAGATCGAAGATTTGGGCAAGAGCGAGCGCGATGCGGTCCGCCGCCAGATCCGGCGGATAATCGAGCATTTGTTTAAGCTTGGCTACTCGCCGGCCCGGCAGCCGCGCTTCGATTGGATGCACAGCATCTCCGATGCTCGCTCGGCGCTGGAGGACAAGCTCTCGCCCACTTTGCGCCGCGATACCGGGGCTATGCTGGAAAGGCTGTATGCCCAAGCGTGCCGAAATGCCACCCTCTCGCTTCGCACGTTCGGTGAACAAGAAGCGGCTCAGGCATTCCCCGAGAAATGCCCCTATTCGCTCGACGAGATCTGTCAACAGGACTGGTATCCGGTATCCTCCGAACCATGAACCGCACCCCGGCGAGCCCGCCGGCTTCGATCTATGTCGCCGGGCTGTTCGCGATGGGGTACACCGACTTTTATATATTTCTGATCCCGCTCTATGGCCTGTCGCTCGGCATGAGCGCAGGCGAGATCGGCATGCTGGTCGGCGGCCGTTCGCTGCTGGCGGTGTTTTTATCGATCCATGTCGGCAGCCTGATGGACCGCCTCGGCACGCGGCGGGTGACATTGTTCTTCGTCTGGACGGCAATGCTCTTGGCGCCGGTTTTTCCGCTGGTGCCCTGGTTCTGGCCGTTGCTGCTTTTGCAGATCGTCAATGGCGGCGCGCTGTCCTTTGCCTGGTCGGGCTCGCAGACCTTGATTGCTCAAATGACCGAAGGGGAGGCCGAATATATCGGCCGCTTCAGCTTTTTCGCGCGCATTGGCACCACTGTGGCACCGATCCTCGCCGGCGTTGCCTGGGATTACGGTGGCGCATGGCCTTCCTACCTTCTCGGCTTTGCGTGGGGCATCGCGCTGACTCTGGCGCTGCTGCGCGCGCCGGAAGCCGATATTGCGCCTCGTGACGGAGCAGCGACGCGTCGGCCTGCAAAGTTCCGGGTGCGCGACGTTCTCCCGCGATTGCCCGATTACCTCCATTGCTTTGCGCTGATGGCGATCCCGGCGGTGGCGACGACAATGGCCATCATTTTTCTGCGCACCGCCACCAATGGCGTGCAAAGCTCGCTCTATGTCGTCTACCTCAACGGCGTGGGTCTGACGGGAACGTCGATCGGCATCTTGTTCGCGGCGATTGAAGTTACGAGCGGTCTCGGTTCGCTGTTCGCCGGGCGGGCGATGCTGCTCGGCGACCCGCAGCGCACGATGCTGACCGGAACCGTGCTGTCGATCCTGCTGATTTCGGTGACGCCGTTCATTGGTGCAGTTTTCGCCCTGCTGTTGGCGGCGCAAGCTTTGCGCGGGTGGCTGCAGGGCGTCGTTCAGCCGGTGATGTTCTCGGTGCAGGCCAAGGCGGTCGGGCGCTACCGCCAGGGTTCGGTCGTCGGCCTTCGCCAGACGATGAACCGGCTGGCCGCGATCGTGATCCCGCCCGCCATGGGCGCAATCGCCGACCAATGGGGCGCCGGATCCAGCTTTCTGATCCTCGGCGCCGTCTTGCTGGCACTGTCGGCGCCGGTCGCGCTGATCACCCGCCGCGCTACTCGGCTCGCCGCCAGTCAGCCCGCTTCCACAGTCGCAGAGCCCGCAAACGGAGGCTAGATGAAGATGACACGTGATTTCGTCGGCTACGGCGCCGAGCCGCCGCACGCCCAATGGCCCGGGAATGCCCGAATTGCCGTCAATTTCGTCATCAACTTCGAGGAAGGCTCGGAGCTCTCCTATCCTGCCGGGGACGGTGTTTCCGAGGGTGGGTTGACCGAGATGCTGGGCGCCGATCTGGGCGTGACCGGCCGCGACCTTGGCGCCGAGAGCATGTTCGAATATGGCGCCCGCGTCGGCTTCTGGCGGCTGCATCGGATCTTCACTCGTTTCGCGCTGCCGGTGACGATTTTCGGCTGCGCCAAGGCCTTCGAGGCGAACCCGCCCGCCGCCGCGGCGATCGCCGCGAGTGACTGGGACATCTGCAGCCACGGCTATCGCTGGATCAACCACCCTGGGCTCTCGGAGGCCGAGGAACGACAGGCAGATCGCGCGAGGCCGTCGAGCTGATCCGGCGGACCACCGGCAAGACCCCGGCCGGCTGGTACTGCCGCTACGCACCGTCCGAAAATACCCGCCGCCTGTTGGTCGAGCATGGCGGCTTCCTCTACGACAGCGACACCTACAACGACGAGCTGCCTTATTGGGTGCGGGTGAATGACCGCCCGCACCTCGTTGTGCCGTACTCGCTGACGACCAACGATTCGAAATTCGGCCGCGGCGTATTCGGCTCGGGCGAAGATTTCTTCGCCTTTCTGCGCGACAGCTTCGATGTCCTCTACGAGGAGGGCTTGGAGCGCCCGCGCATGATGTCGGTGGGCCTGCACATGCGGCTGACGGGACATCCCGGCAGGGCGAAGGCGCTGATCGGTTTCATCCAATACATCCGCGGGCACCCCCAGGTGTGGATATGCCGCCGCGAGGACATCGCGCGGCATTGGATGGCCTATTTTCCCGCTCCGGCCTGAACGGTCACTACTCCGGCAAAAAACCGTCGGTCAGGGTCCGCATGAAAGCGATGACATCGTCGATCTCGTGATTGGACAATGCCGGCCTGTCACCGCGGTGCCCGCCGAAGGGCGGTTCAACATCGACATTGGCATGATAGGCTGCGGGCAGGTCGTCGAATTTGCGCACCATCCCATTCGCATCGCGCGAATACCATTTCTCGGGGTTCGTGTCGCGCTGCACATAGAACTCCATTACCTGCCGGAGCGTGTGAAAGATCCCATTGTGCAAAAATACTCGCCGCGTAGCGACATTGCGCAGCGAGGGGGTCTTGAATCGCCCGCAATATTCGGCTCTATCGCGCAGATCGCTGCGCAACGGTCCGCACAGGCCGAGGTCGAAAAAACTCGGATCCTTATTGGCCGAAATCGCGGTGTTGCGCGGCGCGCCGATCGCCACGAGCCCGTAATCAGTGAATTGAGGCGGGGTTCCGTCTTTCCCGGGCGCACTCAAATGGCATCTGGCGCAATTGCCTTTGGCAGGATCCTCGAACAATGACAATCCGCGCCGCTCCTGGGCGGTAAGCTCGGCTTTTCCGGCAAGATAGGCATCGTATTTGCTGCTGTAGGGGTAGAACTCGGCATTGCTTTGTTGATACACCTCAAATGCTTCTAGAGCCGCCTCGAACGCCTTGTCCGGCTCGGCGAGCACGGTGTCGCCGAAAATCGCGCGGAAGTCGCCGGCGTAGGCGGTACGGCGCAGCCGGGCGACGAATTCCGTCGGGTCTCGATTGGCCATTTCAAAAGGCGACAGCAGCGGGATGCGCGCCTGGTCGCGCCCCCGGTCGACCCTGCCGTCCCAGGTGAGCCCGCCGGTCGGACCATTGTCGACGCTGTCGTCGGCCGCGTCGTCGGAGTCGAAAAAATGCTCGGTGAATTGCGGCGTTACCTGCAGGTATTTGAGCGACGGTACGGCTCGTATTCCGGACTGCTGGAGGTCCTTTCCGCCCAGTTGCACCGACAGCGAATTTGGCGGGCCGAACGCATCGAGCGGGCTGTGGCAAGACGCGCAAGACATCTTGCCCGAGGCCGAGAGTGAAGGATCGGCAAACATCTCGCGGCCGAGTGCAGTCAGCGCCTCGACCCGGCCATACACCTGAGCGCGCGATGGGATTGCGGGCTCTTCTGCGCCGCCCGCTCCGCAGGCGAGGACGCCGCAGACGACGAGAACGGTCCTTTGTAAAAGATGCGCGGGTTCACAAAACGGCAACATCGACCGATTTGAATTGCCTTGCGTCTTAGGATCGGCGCCGGTGGATTGTGCGCGGACAGGGGGAATTCGTCATATGAAAGAACGTGCTCTGCTGCTGGCCATGCTCACGGCAACGGCGCTTGTCGGCCCGGCCATCGAGGTCAAAGGCGCGGGCATCGAGGATATCGCCACAATCGTGGTGATCTACGCCGAGAACCGGTCCTTCGACAACCTCTATGGCTCGTTCCCGGGCGCCAATGGCTTGTCGCAAATAACGCCGGCGGGCTACACGCAGCTCGACCGCGACGGCTCGGTTCTCAAGCAACTACCGCCGGTCTGGGACGGGCTGACCGCAAAAGGCGTCGTTCCGCCGGTGACGCAGGCGCAGACGGAGCGCCTGCCGAACGCGCCCTTCGCAATCGACGACCCGAAGGGCTTCAATACGCCGCTAAGCGTCGTCACCCATGATCTGTGGCACCGCTTTTTTCAGAATCAGCTGCAGATCGATGGGGGCAAAAACGACCGCTTCGTTGCCTACGCCGATTCGGGCGCGCTCGTAATGGGTCACTATGATGATAATGGCAGCAGATTGCCGCTATGGGATGTCGCGCGACAATATGTGCTGGCCGACAACTTCTTCATGGGAGGGTTCGGCGGCTCGTTCTTAAATCATTTCGCGTTGATCTGCGCTTGTGCGCCAACTTATCCAAACGCCGATCAGAGTCCGGCCAAGGGCTTGATCTCGGCGGTGGAGCCCGACGGCGTGACGTTGAAGATCGCGGCCAACTCGCCGAAATCGGCGCTCGAGGGGCCGCCGAAATTTGTGAAGGACGGCAACCTGACACCCGATTTTTATGCGGTGAACACGATGCAGCCGCCGTACCAGCCGAGCGCCAACCAACCCGCCCCGGGCGGCAACCCTGCCCTTGCGGACCCGACGAAGCCGACCACATTGCCGCCGCAGACGGAACAGACGATCGGCGATCTGCTGAGCGCCAAGGGCGTCGGCTGGGCCTGGTATGCCGGCGCCTGGCAGGCGACCCTCGACGGCAAGAACGCGGTCCCGGTACCCAATTTTCAGTACCATCATCAACCATTCAACTATTTCCTCGACATGGCCCCCGGCACTGCTGCGCGTGCCGAGCACCTGAAGGACGGTGGGCTCGGAGGCAGCGAATTCATCAAGGCAATCGACGGCGGAGCGCTGCCGCAGGTCACGTTCTACAAGCCGCAAGGCAATTTGAACGAGCATGCCGGCTACACGGACGTGCTCGACGGCGACCGGCATATCGCCGATGTTATCGGGCATCTGCAGAAGAGCCCGCAATGGCCGCACATGGTCGTGATCGTCACCTACGACGAAAATGGCGGGTTCTGGGACCATGTCGCGCCGCCCAAGGGCGACCGCTGGGGCCCGGGAACGCGCATCCCGGCGCTGATCGTCTCGCCCTTTGCGAAAAAGGGGCTCGTCGATCACACGCTTTACGACACGACGTCGATCCTCTCGCTGATCACCAGGCGCTTTGCCCTGCCGATGCTGCCCGGCTTGCAGCGCCGCAATGCGGCAGTTGCAGCAAACGGTAGTCCGCCGCTCGGCGATTTGACCAACGCGCTAGACTTGACACGACCTTGAGTTTGCCTTCAGCAGGCCACGATGGCGAGGCGGGTGAGGGCAAGGCCGTGGTCAAGGACGCAATTGTGACGAGAGTTGTCGACGCGACTGCGCGCGACCGGGCGGCGCAGTGGCTGGGCCGGGCGGGAGTGAGGCTGCCGAGCTTCGCCGAGCTCGCCGATCCGTCGAATATGCCGCAATCTCGGGTCGCGGCGCTCCGCTCCGTCGATCCGGATCGGCCCGATCCGGCTAATCTCTTCCGCGTGCACTGGCATAACGACCGCTGCCGCAGCGGTTTTGCGGCGATCACGCCTCATCTTTTGCTGCCACCCGAACTGACCGGGGTACGCTCGCCGATCCTCGTGGCGCTCGGCTGTTTCTTTCCGATGATCGCGGCACACAAGGTATTGGCGGCCTATGGGTGCCTGATCCCGCATCTGGTGACCGGCCGGTTCGACCCGGCCCGTCAAAAGGCGGTCTGGCCGTCGACCGGCAATTATTGCCGCGGCGGCATCGCGATTTCCCGCATCCTCGGTTGCCGCGGGGTCGCGGTATTGCCGGCCGGCATGAGCGAGGAGCGCTTCGAGTGGCTGCGCGCCTGGGTGACCCAGCCCGAGGACATCATCCGCACCCCCGGCTCGGAGAGCAACGTCAAGGAGATTTATGACAGATGCGCCGAGCTCGCGCGCAACCCCGATAATCTCGTCCTCAATCAGTTCGCCGAGTTCGGCAACTATATTGCCCACTACACCTGCACCGGACCTGCTCTTGCGCGCATATTCGGGGCCTTCGAGGCGCAGCATTCGGGCTGCCGTCTGGCGGCGTTTGTCGCTGCATCGGGGTCTGCCGGGACATTGGCGGCGGGCGATTACCTGAAGGAAAAGCTCGATGCCCGGATCGCCGCCGCCGAGGCGAGCGAATGCCCGACCCTGCTGCGCAACGGCTTTGGCGAGCACAATATCCAGGGCATCGGCGACAAGCACGTCCCCTACATCCATAACGTCATGAACACCGACCTCGTCATCGGCGTTTCGGACCGCAGCGTCGCCGCGCTCGACCTGCTGTTCAACAACAATACCGGGCTGGCCTATCTGTCGGACCGCCGTCGGATCGGTTTGGCGGTAATCGAACAGCTGAACTATTTGGGCCTCTCCGGCATCGCCAATGTGGTCGCCGCGATTAAGACCGCAAAACGCCTCGATCTCGGGGACGAGGACGTCCTGATAACCGTCGCGACCGACAGCGCGGCGCTTTATGGCAGCGAGCGGCGAAAGTTTCTGTCGGCGACATACCCGGGCGGGTTCGACATAGTGAACGCGGGCGAGATCTTCGGACAGCATCTGCTCGGCGCGGTCGACAATGACGTTCTCGAATTGACCCATGACGAACGCTCGCGGATATTCAATCTCGGCTATTTCACTTGGGTTGAACAGCAGGACGTGCCGCTCGCCGAGTTCGAAAGGCGCCGCAGCCAGAGCTTCTGGCGGGGGCTGCGGCAGACTGCTGCGGCGTGGGACGATCTCATCGCCGAGTTCAACACCAAGGCGGGGTTTGGAGAGCATTGTTGAACCTGGATTACGCCGATCTTCGACGCCGCACCAGAGAGCGCGACCGCAGCCTACGCGAAAAGGTCATGTCGCTCGATGAGGCAGCGGCGCTCGTCCCCGACGGCGCCTCGGTCGGCATCGGCGGCAGCACCTTGTCGCGCACGCCGATGGCGATGATCTGGGCCTTGATCCGGGCCGGCCGCAAGGACCTTATCTGCGCCCGCGGCATCACGTCGAGCGAAGGCGAGCTGCTCTTCGCCTCGGGGACGAGCCGGCACATCCTGACGAGCTGGTTCAGCCAGGGCATCGTCTGGGGCGTCTCGCGCATCATGCGCTCCTATACCGAAAGCGGGCGCGCGCGGTTCGAGGAATGGAGCCATATGGCGGTGGGCCTGCGCTTTCGCGCCGGCGCGATGGGCGTGCCGTTCCTGCCGATGCGCTCGATGATGGGCTCGGATGTCGTCGGGCAATTGCCTGACGCGAGGCTGATCGACTGCCCCTTCACCGGCGAGAAGCTGGTGCTGGTTCCGGCGCTGAATCCCGGATGTCGCACTGGTCCACGTGCAGCGCTGCGATGCCTTCGGCAATGCGCAGATCGACGGGCTGCCGTTCATGGACATCGATCTCGCGATGGCGGCGAACCGGGTGATCCTGACGACCGAGCGCATCGTCTCGAACGACCAAATCCGCCGGGCTCCCGACCAGACGAAGATCCCGTTCATGGCGGTCGACGCCGTCGTCGAGGCGCCGTTCGGGTCGGCGCCGCACGAGTGCTACGGGCGATACGAGCCCCTCTTCGGGCATCTCGACGCCTACGCCGCCCAGATCAGGCGGGACCCCGAGGAGGGCGCCCGGGCCTACCTGGACCGCTATTTCTATGGTCCGAAATCTTGGCCGGAGTACCTCGACCTGCTCGGGCTCGAGGAATTGCTCGACGCGCGCCGCCGCGGGACCAGCATCCATGACGACTAGGGGCGCAAGGAGGAGCGCGGACATATGCCTTCACTTCGTCATGCCCGCGAAAGCGGGCACCCAGAGCCTGCCCCTGGCTCGAACAGGGGGCCACCGGCAACGGCCGCTCATCGGCGGCCCTGGACCCCCCCGTGCGCGGGGGCGACGACAAGAGCGGCGGAGCCTTAACCGGGATGACCGTTGGCGCGCCAGACTATACCGCGAGCGAGCTGCTCGCGGTCATGAGTGCTCGGCTGTTGCGTGACGGCCAGGTCGTGTTTGCCGGGGTCGGGATTCCGCTCTTGGCCGCAACTCTGGCGCAGGGGCTGCACGCCCCGGGTCTCACGATATCTGTTCGAAGGGGGCGTCATCGGCGCGTTCATCGAGCCCGGGAAATTGCCGCCCTCCACCAATGAGCAGCGGTGCACGCGGCGCGCCAATATGGTGCTGGGCAGCACCGATGTGCTGCTTCTGCTGCAGCGCGGCTATATCGACATCGGTTTTATGGGCGGCGCGCAGATCGACCAGTACGGCAACCTCAACAGCTCCTTCATCGGCGATCCCGAGCGCCCGACGACGCGCCTGCCGGGAACCGGCGGCGGCAACGATATCGCCAGCCTGACGCAGATGATCGTCGCGATGAAGCACGAGAAGCGCCGCTTCGTGAACCGGGTCGATTTCGTGACAAGCCCGGGTTTTCTGTCCGGCGGCGTTAGCCGGCGCGAGGCCGGGCTGACTACCGGCGGCATGTATCGCGTCGTAACCGATCTCGGCATCTTGGGCTTCGAGGAGCACTCCAAACGGATGCAGCTTCTGGCGCTGCATCCCGGCGCTACCGCGGAGCAGGTGCAAGCGAATACCGGTTTCGAACTGCTGGTCGCCGCCGATCTCGAAATCACCGACCCGCCGACCGAACGCGAGCTGGCGGTATTGCGCCACCTCGACCCCGATCAGCTTTATACAGCTTGAGGAGCGTCGCGGTGACGATCTTCTCCAACACCTTCGGCCTCGCGATGCGGAACTTCACGACCTATCCGGAGATGCCGGACCCGCAGGCGCTGATCGCCTATGCCGTCAAGGCCGAAGAGCTGGGGTTCGACTCGGTCTGGGTGTGGGACCACATTTTCCTCGGGGTCGATCCGCCCTTTCCGGTCCTCGACTCGCTGACCCTGCTCGGCGCGGTGGCGGCGCGTACCACGAGGATCAAGCTCGGCACCGGGGTGCTGGTATTGCCGCTGCGCAACCCGGTGGTGCTGGCGAAGGAGCTGTCGAGCCTCGATCTGATCGCCGGGGGACGGCTGCTCCTCGGCATGGCCTCGGGCTGGTACAAGCGCGAGTTCGACGCGGTCGGCGTGCCGTTCAACGAGCGCGGCCGGATCATGGACCGCAACCTCGAGATCCTGCGCCGGTTGTGGACCGAGGAACAGGTCGACGGCGAGTACCCGCCGCACCGGCTGCGCGGCTCCAATATGTCTCCCAAGCCGCCGCGCCTGCCGGTGATGCTGATCGGCGGATATGTCGACCGCGTCCTCAAGCGAGCGGCGCTCAATGGCGGCTGGCTCACTTATTTCTACACGCCCGACGGGTTTGCCAAATCTTGGGCCAAGGTGTGCGGCTATGCCGAAGAGGCGGGGAAGGATCCGGCGAGCTTGCTCAATGCCAATCAATTGCCGATCTATGTCGGGTCGTCGCGCGCGGCGATCGAGGCGCCGATGATGGAATGGCTCGGCCAGGAGTGGGACTATGCCGCCTGGAGCGACTCGACGAAGGACGCGGCGATCTTCGGCACGGTCGACGAATGCGTGGCGCAATTGCAGGCCCAGCTCGCGGTCGGCGTCCAGAAGCTGATCTTCATTCCTTACCGGTACCAAATGGATCAGGTCGAGATCATCGCCCGGGAGATCATCCCGCGGCTGCGAGGCAATCAATGAAGCGTAACGACCGGGATCTCCTCGTTGTCGTCGATGTCCAGAACGATTTCTGTCCCGGCGGCGCGCTCGCCGTGCCGCAGGGCGACGAGATCGTTCCCGCCGTCAACCGGCTAGCCGCCGAATTCGCTCATGTCGTCCTGACCCAGGACTGGCATCCGCGCGGACACGCTTCCTTCGCCAGTTCGCATCCCGGCAAACATCCCTTCGACACGATCCATGTCTCTTATGGCGAGCAGATCCTGTGGCCGGACCATTGTGTGCAGGGAACCCGGGGAGCAGACTTTCATCCCGATCTCGATGTCCCGCATGCCGAGCTCGTGCTGAGAAAGGGCTTTAGAACGGCGATCGACTCGTATTCGGCATTCTTTGAGAACGACCATCGCACGCCGACGGGGCTGGTGGGTTACCTGAAGGAACGCAGATTTGAGCGCATCACGCTATGCGGGCTCGCCACCGATTTTTGCGTGTTCCATTCGGCGATCGACGGCCGTCAGGCCGGGTTCGAGGTCAAGGTCGTGACCGATGCGAGCCGCGGTATCGACATCGACGGTTCGCTTGCTACCGGCAATGCGTTCAATGAAAGAGGCCGGGCATCACTCTCCTGGGTCAATGAGCCCCGGCGTGCGATCGGCACAATCGGTGGCGCTGCGCCAATGGGTAGAGCATGACATCGGCGCTGTCCGCCCCTATGCCGCATGGATGCTGCTCGGCGTTGCGGCGATCACGGCATTGCGGCTGGTTTGGCTGGCGCTGCAGCCTGCCGACCTTTTCCCGGACGAGGCCCAGTATTGGGTCTGGTCGCAACGGCTCGCTCTCGGTTACTACTCGAAGCCGCCGCTGGTCGCCTGGCTGATCGCCTTGACGACCGGGCTTTTCGGCGACAGCGAGTTTGCGGTTCGGCTGTCGGCCCCGCTCCTCCATGCCGGCGCGGCAGTCTTTGTCTATGGCATCGGCGCGCGGCTCTATGACGAACGTGTCGGGTTCTGGTCGGCGCTGACTTATGCGAGCCTGCCCGGCGTCTCGGTCTCCGCTTTCATCATCTCAACCGATGCTCCGCTCATGTTGTTCTGGGCTGCGGCGCTGTACGCGTTTGTCCGAGCACGCGAAGAGGGCGGATGGGGCTGGTGGCTGGCGGTCGGGGTGGCGGCGGGGCTGGGGCTGCTTGCGAAATACGCGATGGCCTATTGGCTCCTGTCGGCTCTCGGCTTTGTCCTCTTGTTTCCGGCCGAGCGCCGCCATTTGCGGTCGCTGCTGGCCGCCACCGGCATCGCACTTCTGATCTATTCACCGAATTTCTGGTGGAATTGGAGCAACGGCTTTGTCAGCTATCTCCATACGAGAGACAATGCCGCTCTGAGCGGGCCGCTGTTCCACCCCGACGCCTTTATCGAATTTTTCGCCTCGCAATTCGGTGTGTTCGGGCCGTTGTTGTTTGCCGGCCTGATTTTGCTGATCGCAACATGGCGCGGCCTGGCCGAACCACGCGCCCGCCTGCTCGCCGCCTTTACCCTGCCGACCTTGGCGATGATGCTCGGCGTCAGCCTGTTGTCGCGCGCCCATGCCAACTGGGCGGCGCCGACTTATGTCGCGGCGACAGTGCTGGTTGTCGCCTGGGCATTGCAGCGCGGCTGGCGCGGGCTCATCGCCTTGTCGATTGCGCTGCATATAGCGGCTGTCGGGCTACTCTTTACCGGCCGCGAGGCGCTGGCCGCCTTCGGCCTCGATGTGCCGGCCCAGTACGATCCGCTGCGCCGGGTACGGGGCTGGCGCGAGCTCGGTGCCGAAGTCGGCAAGGACCTCGCCGCAAACCCCGGATTGACCCTGTTCGCCGATGATCGCGAGCTGCTCGCGGCACTGATCTATTACATCCGCCCGCATCCGCTAGATGCCGTCAAATGGAAGGTGACCAGCCGTATTCAGGACCAATGGGACCTGACGAACGGCCTAGGGAAGCGCCTCGGCGAAAGCTTTCTGCTCGTCTCCGAGCATGAATTGATCAACGAGATGCGGCCGAGCTTTGCGGCGATCGAACGCCTCCGTCCTATCATTATCCGGTTAGGGCCGGGGGCGGTGCGCACCTACACATTGTATGTCGCGCGCAGCTTCAACGGTTATCCGCCGGGCCGGATTTAAGACGCGCAGCATTCCTCGGCGGCTCTGTGCAGCCGGTGTCCGAGGAAAAGGTTCAGCCGCAATGCCGGATGGCCGGCGTGAAGCACCATCGCCGGCGCAATCGGCTCGATGGAGTTGAACAAGAACCAGTATTGCCCGACGATTTTTTCGAAAGGCGCACGCGTCACGATCAGTACATCGGCTCCGGCATGATCATCGCGTCGGGCAAGCAGAGCATATTGGTGGGAATCGGGGCCGAGGCAGATGATCGGCAGCCGGCCGCCCAAGGCGTAGTCGATCTTGCCGGCATCGGACCATCGCAGCGCCGCGACGACCAGTTTCGGCGAATCGAGGAATCCCCGCTCGGCGAAGTCATCTCTGAGCGAAGCCCAGTCGACCACATCGAGGCTCGGGTCCTTGCCAAGGCGAAATTCTCCGATCATCGCCGGCAGCCAGTTGAATCTGACCTCGCTCGCAACGAAAGACGAGCTGAGCACGATAAACCCGGCAGTGCCGGCGAGCCAGATGCGCACCAGCCGGCTCGTCCGCCAGTGCCGCGCGACGGCTTCGCCGAGTAGCGGCAGCAGCATCAAATACCCCGGCGCCGCCCAGTGGAACAGGACGTTGCCCCGCAGCGAGGCTGCTGCGAACACAATCACGGGCGGCGCGGCGAGGCAAACCAGCAGCCAGCGTTCCTTGTCGGCCGGACCGCGCGACAGCGCGATAAAGCCGCACACCACCAAAGGAACCCAAATCCAAGGCAATACGAAGGCGGCCGCACCGGCCAGAGTTGCTATCGGTCCAATCGGGTGGAATGCGCCCTCTGCCCGGCCCGCCTGAAACAGGAATGAGACCCAGTCGTTTTCGGCATTCCAGATCAACACGGGAAGAAAGATCACCAATGCCACCAACCCGGCGGCATAGGGATGCGGCCGCGCCAGCCAGCGACGGACGATTGGCTCGGTCAGCAGAAAGCCGGCGGCGCCGATCATCGTCAGAACGGCGGAATATTTGGAGCACAGAGCCAGACCGGCGCACATGCCAGTCCCGAGCCACCAGCTCCACGCTGCCCGGCCCTCCGAGCGCAGCGCGGCAACCAGGCAAACGGCGGCCCCGAGCAGAGCGGCGAGCAACGGACCATCGGGCAACACCCAGCTTGCGCTGCTGATACCGAATACCGGAGCCAGATTCAGCACGACCGCGGCCCAAAGGCCAGCCTCCCGGCTGAACATGGCCGAGGTCAGCCGGTACATCAGAAATGTCGTGACCGCGAACAGCGTAATAAACGGCAGCCGCACGACGATCGGGCTCTCGCTGCCGGTCAGATGCGCGGCTGCCCAGGCCATCCACCACGCAATCGGCGGATGGTCGAAATAGCTGAGCTGCAGCTTGCGGCCGGCGGCGACCATGTAGCTCTCGTCGATGCCGAGACCGAGAGCCGAGGCAAACAGCAACCGCGCGAGGAATGTCGCGAAAATCAGGACCGCCACACCTCCGGCGGGTGTCTTCAGCCAGGCAGCCGCCGCGCGCATTGCCCGGCCGCGGGCGCGTAGCGGCATCCTATCTGCGGCGGAAATACTCCTCGTATGGCGTATCGTTCTTGACCAGCACACCGCCATCCACGGTCAATGCGACACCGGTGATCATGCGCGCCGCAGGACCGGCAAGGAACAAGATCGGGCCGGCGATATCCTCGGGTTCGCACATGCGGCCCAGTGGAATTTTCTGGGCCCGCGCCGCTTTGGTTTCCGCCGACGGAATTGCTCCGCCAAATGCGGTGGCTGTCGGGCCGGGGCAGACAGCGTTGACGCGGATACCGTCGGGCGCGAGCTCGTAGGCCGCGTGGCGCGTCAGCCCGAGCAGGCCGGCCTTTGACGCCGAGTAATTGGCGGTGCCGCCGAAGGAGATGCGCTGCCCGGCAATCGAGGCGACGTTGACGATGGCGCCGCCGCGCCCTCGCATATATGGCAGCACCGCCTGAATGCCGTTGAAGGCGCCTGTGAGGTTGACGGCAATGACCCGGTCCCAATCCTCCGGGCTCATGTCAGGGATCATCCGCCGCACCGTGGTGCCGGCGCCGTTGACGAGAATGTCAATACCGCCTGCTGCCTCGGCGATCTCGGCAGCCGCAGCGGCAAATGCGCCGCGGTCGGTGACGTCGATCGCATGCGAAGTCGCGTGGCCGCCCCGACCGGCGATCTCCTTTGCGACCGTCTCGGCCGCCTTCCCAGCGCGATCGAGGACCGCGACCCGCGCTCCCGCAGCCGCGAAAGCGCGGCAAGTCGCAGCGCCGATCCCGTTCCCGCCGCCGGTGACGAGGGCGACTTTTCCGGCAAACTTGCTGGCCATTTCTCAAACCTCCATTATTGCAACTCGGCGAGCAGTGCCCTGGCTTCTTTGAGATCGGGCGTCTGAAAGCCTTCCAACGGCGGTGTTATCGCGTTGCCGAGCCGGGCCGCTGACTGCACGAAGCCGTGAGCAAAACCGCGCTGCCTGATCTGGCCGTCGAAGGCATCGCGGGTCTGGATCTCGACTTGCTCGCCCGGCGCGGCCTCAATGATAGGCGCAATCGCCTCGTGACAGCGATTGTGGCCCTTGCCGGGCTCGTCGGCGAGGCGCTTTGTGGAATCGACCGTGATGCTCTTCAGCCCCCCTCTCGAGCCGCGCGCCATTCGGTCGAAGGCTATGCGTATGGCCTGTTCGTGGCAAGTATGGTGGAACCCGCCCCGCTGTTAACCGTTCAGTCGAGAAAGCTTCGAGACAAACGTCCAGGCGTAGAGGACATATCATGAACAAACTTCTCAGCGGCATAGCTACGGCAGCCATCGTCGCGCTCGCTTTACCGGCTTGGGCGCAGGGCGTCACCACGCAGGGTCAACCGACCCAGCAGAATGCGCCGGGTACCGCGGGCACTTCAAAGCCCGGTGTTGCTGGGCTGCCCGGCAGCAAATCCGGGCCGACTGTGACCCCATCCGGCAACACCGTGTCCGAGACCAAAACCCATCCGAGCGGCGACCAGAGTGGCGTTCAGGGTCTGCCGGGCAATAAATCCGGGCCTGCCGTTACTCCTCCGGGTTCTGGCCGCTAGCGCATCTCGTGTGGGTCTGGCGCAGCCGCTGCGTTGATTCGAGCCGCAGCGCAAGACCGGGCTTTAGGGAGCCGAAGCGCAGCCCTGGAGCGAGCCGATCATGCCCGGACCGCTGGGGCAGGCGAGGCCCAGCGACCAGACAAAGTCGCGGCGGATCCAGTCGTTCGACGGCAGCGGCGGCGGGACGCCGGTCGGGGGCGGGTTCAGCGCGGCGAGCAGGTTGATGCCGTCGGTACCATCTGCTTTTACCGAAGAGACGCCGTGGCAGCTGATGCATGACGCCTGCTTCAGGTTCATGCCGACATTCTCACCCTCGATGATCGAGTTGCCGAGGAGTTTCGGTCGGAAGAAGTCGGTCTGCACCGCGTCGAGGCGGTAATTATACCATTCGTCAACTTCCCCGCGAGCTAAATTGCTCTGGCCTCGCGGAGTTCGGCAATCTCGCCATCCGACAACCCGAGCCAGCCCCCATAGATCTCCCCGTTATGCTGGCCGATCGTCGGGCTCGGGCCGGCCGCGACCGGGTCCGCGCCGTGCAGGCGCAGCGGCGTGTTCGGCACGACGATATCGCCGAGCTCCGGGTGGTCGAGATGCGCGAGCATGCCGCGCGCGTGCATGTGCGGGTCGTTCATGACCTCGGGCGCGGTGCGCACCGGCGCGCACGGGATGCGGTAGGCTTTGGTGCGCGCGAACACCTCCATCTTCGGCAGGGTGCGGGTCCAGGCCTCGACGAGCGCGTCCGTCTCGTCGATATGGGCGACGCGTGCGGAGTTGGTCGCAAAGCGCGGATCGTCGGCGAGGTCCTCGCGCCCCATCGCCTTCAACAGATTCTGGAAATGTGCCTCGGAGACGACGTGAATCGCGACGTGCCCATCGGCGGTGGCAAACACGTTGTAAGGTGCGCTGTTGAGCCCTGACTGCCGGTTGCCGGTGCGCGGTGGGATCTCGCCGGTGCGGTAGTAATAGTCGTAGCTCGCCGCCAGGGTCGGGTAGACCGTCTCCTGCATCGCCACCTCGACGAGGCGGCCCACCCCGCTGCGGTCGCGGTCATAGAGCGCGGTCAGGATGCCGGCATAGAGATGAATGCCGCCCATGAAATCGACGAGGGTCGGGCCGGCCTTGACCGGCGGGCCGTCGGGGAACCCGGTGACACTCATGATCCCCGAGGCTGCCTGGATCGTCATATCCATCGCGAGATTGTCGCGGTCGGGCCCGCTGATGCCAAATCCGGTGCCCGTCGCATAGATCAGCCGCGGGTTGATCTCGCGCAGCCGGCTCCAGCCGACGCCGAGACCGTCCATCGTGCCGGGCGAGAAATTTTCGAGCAATACATCGGCGCGCTCCACCATTCGGAAAAGCAGCTCGCGGCCGCGCTGGTGCTTGAGGTTCAGGGTTACCGCTTGCTTGTTCTGGTTGAGCATCGCAAACGGCAGGGTCGCGCTCTTGCCCGGCTCGGCGCGCCGCCGCCCCGGCTCCCCGTGCGGCGGCTCGATCTTGATCACGAAGGCGCCCGCTTTCGCCAGCAACAGGCTCGCATAGGGGCCTTGAAAGATCTGGCCGAAATCGATCACCGTCACGTCTGAGAGAGGCCTGTTCGTCCGTGCTTGTTCCATCGGCAGCTCTCGCTTTCGTTTTACTGAAATTTCAGTCGCGCATCGTCTCCGCGCGAGTCATTCTGATGCCAGCCCGCACGGAGGATATGCCGATGAAATACGACGTCATCTCGGCCGACTGCCACATCGATCTGATCTGGCTGCCGCCCGATCTGTTCACCGCCAACGCCTCTGCGGAGCTGAAGGACCGCATGCCCTACGTGACCGACGGGCCGCGGGGCAAGGAATGGGTCACCAAATCAGGCGCGTCATTCGGGCTGATGAACGGCATGGGCTCGGCCGGCCGCCTCTATGAGCCGGGCAAGATCCACCGCTCGGACCGGATGGCCTCGGAAGGGATCTACGACGACGGCAAGAAGGGCATCCGCCGGATGACCGATCCCGAATTGCGGATCAAGGACCAGGACCGCGACGGCATCCAGGCCGAGGTTCTGTACGGGATTCTCGGCGCCACCAGCCGGATCAACGACGAGGAAGCCGCCGGCGAGATGCTGAGCATCTACAACGAATGGCTCGCCCAATTCTGTAATACCCATCCCGATCGCTTTGCGGGCCTCGCCTGCATCCCCAATCACGACATCGACGCCGCGGTCGGCGAGATCGAGCGGGTGGCGCGGCGCGGCGGCGTGCGCGGGCTCGAAATCTCGCGTCGCGGCGACATGACGCCGTTATGGGACCCGTGGTGGAACCCGATGTGGGACGCGGTCGCCGCGAGCGGATTGCCGGTGCATTTCCATACGATCGGCAGCGGCGTGCGGCGCGACTTTACCAAGCTCGCGCCCAAGGTGGCGCTCGCCGCCCGTGCGGCGGGCATCACCAGCTTCCAGATGTACATGTCGGAGGTATTGCTGTCAGTGATCTTCTCGGGCGTGCTCGAACACCACCCCGGCATCAGGCTCGTCATCGGCGAAGCCGGCACCGGCTGGATCCCCTACATCCTGCAGCGCATGGACGCCGAGTGGGAGGACCAGTTCAAGGAGCTCGACCTAAAAATGCCGCCGAGCGAATACTGGCGGCGCCAATGCTACGCCACCTACCAGAGCGACCCGATCGGCGTGAAACTGCTCGACGAGCTCGGCGAGGACAACATCATGTGGGGCTCCGATTTCCCGCACCCCGACGGCGTGTGGCCCGACTTGCAGGAATATATCCAGCGCGAGCTCGGCCATCTGCCCGAGACGATCCGCAACAAGATCGTCTGCGACAACGCCGCCAAACTCTACCGATTCGTGAATTGATCGGCGCCCAGTTGCAGGCCGGTGATGGCCGAGGTCGCCCGGCGGAGATACTTCCGCCGCGATCGCCGAAGCGCGCGCCAGAGAAGCGGAATTTGGGCCGCCTCGCGGCGCTCGCCACCCTCTCCCGCGGTGCGAAGGGCTGGATGAACGGTTGGGGAGTTCGCCGAAATCAACCCAAAGCTGTCTAGCGCGGACTTGGCCCGCGCACCCATGTCTTGTCTTCGGGCGTTCGCGATGATCCGCCGGCGAATGGCGGCGGTCGGGATCGAAACTAAGCCCGGCAACCACAGTGTCCGGGCCGGCGATCACCGCCTGTCTGGAGAGCGGCGGCGCTCTCGAAAAGGCCGGCGCGACGAACTCAGCCTAATTGAACTGGACGACTTCGGTTTGCGACGGCGGCGGTGCATTTTGCTTTTATCGGGGAACGACGTCGGTCGGCGAGGGCCCGGCGGGCACCACCCCGTTGAAGGTCGTGTTGTTGACGGCCGCCAACACCTGTGCTTCGAGGGTAAGCGGGAGGCAGAGATTGAGGTATCCCTGAATCGCAGGCACAGCCGCTGGGCGGTCGTCTAGCGAATTTGTGCGATCGCTCGGAGATACGTTGCTTGCGAAGCCGTGCTCAGAGATCTCACTGCAGAAGGATCGATTTTGTAAGGTATACTCGAGGTGAGGACCTCGATTGACTGCGCGGTGATTCCGAAGGCCAAGGCGACAAGGGCGATTTCCCGCGCCCTTGCTTGCACCAGACCGAACGCCGAAGCTGTGCCTGCGCCCATCAAACTGATCTCACTTGCCGTGGTATTCTTGTATCGTTTAAACCAAAAGATCGCGTCTATGTAAGCTTTGCAACGCTGTTGGACAAAGCCATTCCCGGATCGACGACTGGAGGCCAGTCTACAATCTGTGCTTGGTTTGTATAACCAGCTAGGGCCACTAAATTATCGACAACGGCGTCCTGATTGGTTCGGTAATTCTGCAATTCGATCGCATTGACTTGGCACGACACATATCGCGCAGTCCTGCGGCGCCTCGGCTCGCGCACGCTTGATCGCGAGGAGGCCAGCTGCTAATAACGGCGCACGGTCTCGTCCCCTTCGTCTAGAGGCCCAGGACACCGCCCTCTCACGGCGGCAACACCGGTTCGAATCCGGTAGGGGACGCCAGGGAAATCCATAGCCTGCCGACCTCTAAATCTAGACATGGACGACCGACCACCCGCAACCACTGTGCACGCCGAAGAAAATAATCAATATCGGCCTCAATGCCGGCCAAACGCCCCCTGCCAATGTCCGGGTCGTCGGCAACAATGCGTTCCAAAGCGCCGCTCCGGAAGACGCCGCCGCCATTCTGGGCTCCACCACCCTCTTTGGCGTTCAGGCTTTGTTCAGCGCGCCCTCGCTGACCAGCACCTCGTGCGCCGCGCGGAATGCATCGAGGCCGGCCGGGATCCCGCAATAGGCTGTCGCATGCAGCAAGGCCGCTTTGATCTCCTCGACAGTAACGCCGTTGTTGAGCGCGCCTTTAACGTGCAGTTTAATCTCAGGCGCCCGGTTCAAGGCAGTGAGCATCGCCAGGTTCATCAAGCTGCGGGTCTTTCGGTCGAGGGTTCCATCCCCCCACGCCCAGCCCCATGCCCAGGCGGTGGTCGCCCGCTGGAACGACATCATAAATTCGTCCGCGCGCGCCATCGAGGCGTCCACGTATTCGGCGCCTAGCACCTCGCGGCGGATCGGCATGCCTTTCTGGAACAGAGCGTCGTCTTCGGCCATGTCTTCTTCCTCTCGCAACTGGTTTGCGGGCTGCATCTCGCCAAGTGTCTTACATGCCGGCCAGCTGGCAAACTTCTTGCTGCATACACTGCAAGGTCCGGCCGCTAACGGTATTCGTCACCGCAATCGCCGATTACTTGCGTCAGGTCGCGCGATTTCGCGAGGACCGCCTCGATCATGCCAAGATCGCCGGCATCGAGCGCGAAGCCAAAGACACGAGTATTCTCGGCGATATGCTGCGCTACACCGAGCCGCGCGCCGACGATGACGCCGGCCACCGCCGGACGGTCCAGAATGTAGCGGACACCGATATTGGCGATACTTACCCGATGCTTGTCGGCGGTTTGTTTCAGCACCGCGAGCAGTTCCTGGAACAGGGTCCATCCGCCCCATGCGTCGATCATGTTCTTATATTTTTGTAATGAGGCGGTGTTGAGCTCGGGCCGCCGCGGCTCGGGGCGGCCCAGGTAATTCTCAGAGAGCAGCCCGCCCAAAAGGGTGCCGTAGGCAAGCAGCGTGATCGCGTGTTCGCGGCAGAACGAAGCCATCCGGACCTCGGCCCGGCGATCGATGAGCGAGTACTGAACCTGGTTCGAGACGATGCGAACACGCTCGACTATCGCGCCCAGACGCTGGGTATCGAAATTGGTCAGTCCGAGGTGACGGATTTTGCCTTCATGCTTAAGGTCTGCCAGGTGTTCGAGCGCGTCGAGGTAATTCTCGTCGTTGTAATCCCACCAATGGAATTGGAGCAGGTCGAGACATTCCACGCCCATTCGCGAGAGCGAGATGCCGATCGCATCGTCAACGACGCGTCTGGTCATCCGGCCGGGAGCGGGAACCCACTTGGTGAACGCCTGGATCTCGGAAAGCCGCTCGGCCCCGTGACGGGCGGCGAACTGGCGGCGAAAATTTCCGATGAAGTCTTCAGCGGGGCCGTAATGATCGGCCAGGTCCCAAGTGGTAAGCCCAGCATCGTGATACGCGAACATCTCTGCGATTGCACCGGCAGACTCGATGCAGCCGTGGGCGCCAGAGACCTGCCACATCCCGGTCAGAAGGCGGCAGATCGTAAGATCCGGGGTGAACTGGAAGCGGCTCGAATTCGGCTAGCGTCACTTTTGCGTCTCCAGCAGACCGTCGTGAATTACGGGTTCATCTGAGCCCGCGGCTTCCCGCCCATTGCCGCCATCACCGGTCAAGTCACCAGGGCTCCGCCAGATACCGGAAATCACGCAGGAACTCCTTGTCGTTTTTCAGCGGATTGGGCGGCGTATGCGGCTCGATCGGGGCACTGTACCAGATGGCTGGGTCGTTCAATAGCTCGACGTGGTACCGCTTGCCGTTGAGGCTGGCGCTCATGTCCAAAAAGGTCGATGGGAAACGCGTCGCCACCTGGTCCTCCAGCCGGCGCCCGAACGGCCATGTGCGGCTCGCATCCAGGTCGATCATCCATGCCGCGCTCGGCCATGCTGCGGTCCAATACCGGGAGCCGCTCCTCGCGCTGGCTGCCGCCGATCATCTAGCCGACCCTCGGTCGAGCACGCCCATCGCCCGCGACCGCCCTGCCGGCGTAGTATTGGCGAGAACGCGTCAACGCGCCATTCTCGCCCCGACGCATTAGAACATGCACATTTCATGGCAATCTAGAGCTGTGGAGGAAATAACATCTCGCTCTCCGCACCTGGGGGCGGAGAGGGATTCCTCACCGGCCCGGCGAGATGTGTGTATGCCCTACTCGCGCCGTAGGGAAAGAGGTGCAGATGAAGACTGAAGGTCGCGGGCGCTCGGTCCGCCGGTTTGAGGATTTCCGGTTTCTGACCGGAGTTGGCCGATATGTCGACGATTTCACTCTGCCCGGGCAGGTCCATGCTCATGTGATGCGGTCGCTGCATGCGCATGCGGCGATCGAGCGGATCGACATCGAGGCGGCGCGGGACGGCAACGGCGTACTCGGGGTATTTACCGAAACTGATCTGCGGGCGGACGGTATCGGTCCCCTCCCGTGCATCGCGCAGGTCAGCACGGTCGATCCGATGATCGTGCCGCCGCGCTATGCGCTTGCGCGCGGGCGGGTGCGCCATGTTGGCGATCCCGTGGCCCTGGTTGTCGCGGAAACCCGCGATCTGGCGCGTGACGCTGCCGAGCGGATCGCAGTCGAATACCGGCCGCTCGATGCGGTCGTCGCCGCGGCGGCTGCGCTGCTGCCCGACGCGGCGAGGATCTGGGACGAGGCTCCGGGAAACCTCTGTTTCCGATTTCAGAGAGGAGACCGGGATGCCGTCCGGGCGGCTTTTGGCCGCGCGGCCCAGATCGTCGAGGTCGAGCTCGTCAACAACCGCCTCGTGCCGACGCCGATCGAGCCGCGGGCGGCTATCGGCAATTATGACGCGGCCGCGGGGCGCCTCGACCTGCTGCTAACCGGACAAGGCGTCCACAGCATCCGCAATCAGCTGGCCGAGGCAGTGTTCCGGATGCCCGCCGAGCGGATCCAGCTGGCCGCGCCCGATGTCGGCGGCGGGTTCGGCATGAAGAACTTTCTCTATCCCGAATGGGTGTTGGTCTTGTGGGCGGCGCGGCGGCTTGGGCGGCCGGTAAAATGGGTCGCCGAGCGGAGCGAGGAATTCGTCAGCGGGGCGCAAGGCCGCGACAACCGCACGAAGGCCCGGCTGGCGCTCGACGAGGACGGCCGGTTTCTCGCGCTCGACGTCTCCACCGTGGCCAATCTCGGCGCCTATTTGTCGTCGAACGGGCCGGGCAGCTCGACCAATTCACCCGCCACGGCGATGGGTGGCGTCTACGCAATCCCGGCCGTCTTTATGGATGTGCGCGGCGCCTTCACCAACACGGTGCCGATCGACGCCTATCGCGGCGCCGGCAAGCCCGAGGCGAATTACCTGATCGAACGGCTGATCGATATCGCCGCGCGGCGGATCGGCTGGGACCCGGTAAGTTTGCGCCGGCGCAATATGATTGCCGCCTTTCCCTATCGCAGCGCGCTCGGCATGACGATCGATTGCGGGCGTTTTGCCGCCAATCTCGGCGATGCGCTGGCGCAGGCCCGCGACACCGGTTTTACGGCGCGGCGCGCCGAGGCGGCGGCGCGCGGCCGGCTCCGCGGGCTCGGGATCGGCTGCTTTCTCGAAACCGCGCGCGGCACGCCAAACGAAGCGGCCGAAATACGGTTCGATCCGGACGGCCGAGTTTCGCTGATCCTCGGCACGCAGTCGAACGGTCAGGGGCACGAGACGAGCTATCCGCAAATTGCCGCGTCACTGCTCTGTCTGCCGATCGAGAGGTTTCGCCTTGTCCAGGCCGATACGCGGGTCGTGCAGCGCGGCGCCGGACACGGTGGCGCGCGCTCGATGCATCAGGGCGGTTCGGCATTGGTCAAGGCGGCGCAAATGGTCATCGAGAAAGGCCGAAGAATCGCTGCCGGTCTGCTGCAGGCCGACAGCGCCGAAATCGTCTTCTCGGAGGGCCGGTTCACCGTGCCGGGGACGGAGCGCGAAATCGACCTCCCCGCCATCGCCCGCGCCGCCGCCGACCCGGCCAACCTCCCGGACGGCATGGCTCCCGGTCTCGACAGCTCCGTATACAATATCCTTGACGTGTTCACGTTTCCTAACGGCTGCCACATCGCTGAGGTCGAAATCGATCCCGAGACCGGTGTCGTGACCCTCGAACGCTACACCGCCGTCGACGACTATGGGCGCCTGATCAATCCGCTGCTGACAACGGGACAGGTCCAGGGTGGGGCAGCCCAGGGGATCGGCCAGGCTCTCTTCGAGCACACCGTTTACGACACCCGCTCGGGCCAATTGCTGAGCGGCTCGCTGATGGACTACGCATTGCCGCGCGCCGACGATCTGCCGCGCTTCGACATCACGCTCGCCGAGTTGCCGACTTCCGCCAACCCGCTGGGCGTCAAGGGCTCCGGCCAAGCCGGCTGCATCGCGGCGCCGCAGACGATCATCAACGCGATCGTGGACGCGCTCGCCCCGCTCGGCATCGATCACATCGACATGCCGGCCACCCCCGAGCGGGTGTGGGGCGCGATCCGCGCCGCCGATCGCCGAGCAAAGGTTTCTTGACAGCCGGCGTTCTCCCGTGCGCGCTATGCCCTCAACCAACAAGCCGCCGCGCGTGATGAGGAGAGGAAAGCGCCGACAAATGCCCGATCATCCCCCAACCTTCCGTCCCGAATCTTCCCATCTGGCTCGGCGCGATGTGATCAAGGCCGGCATTCTCGCAGGCGTGAGTGCCGTCCTGCCCTGGGAAAGCGCGCGCGCCGATCTCCCGCAGGTCCCGCGCAACCGCACCTTAGTCCTCGTTTGGGGCGGCCGCGAGGGCCGCTGGCTCGATTGGGATTTGTGGAACCCGTATTCGGTCGGCTCCAACCACCAAAACGGTCCCAACCTCGTCTATGAGCCGCTTGCCTATTACAGCGCCTTTGCCGACAAGATTTATATGTGGCTCGCCGAGAGCTACGAGTTCACGCCCGATTTCAAACGCTTGACCATCAGGACCCGCCCCGGCATCGCGTGGAGCGACGGCGCGCCGTTCGGTGCCGAGGACGTCGCCTACACGCTCAACACCTTGCGCGACCTCGGTCCCAAAGTGCGCTGGGGCGTCGATGTGCAGCAGGCTGTGGAGAACGCGGCAGCGAGCGATGCCAATACCGTGGTGATCGATTTCAAGATCCCGGCGCCTCGGTTTTTTTTCTTCATGTCCTACAAATATGATATCGGCGTCTACATCGTGCCAAAGCACATTTTCGGGGGGCAGGACTGGACGACCTTCAAACACTTCGACTTGGGCAAGAAGTGGCCGGTCACCACCGGCCCCTGGCAGGTGGTCGATGCATCGCAGCAGCAGAAGGTCTTCGATCGCCGTCCGACCTGGTGGGCCGCCGAGCGCAACCTGGCGCCGCTGCCAGCGGTCGAGCGCAACATTTCTCTGCCCTTCGCGGGCGAACAGCAGGTGGCGCAGGCGCTGATCACGAACCAGCTCGACGCCGGCAACGCCTTGCAGCCCGCCACCTTCCCCACCGTCTTCCGTCAGAACCCGAAAATCATTACCCATACCGGCCAGAAATCTCCCTACGGCTACATGGATTGGTGGCCGATCTCGCTGTACGTCAACAACGAGCGTCCGCCGTTCGACGACAAGAATGTGCGCTGGGCTTTGAGCTATTACCTCGATCGCCCGCAACTGATCGAGGTCGGCTATCTCGGCGCCAACACCCCCTCGAAATTACCGATGCCGCCCTACCCGCCGTTGCTCCCCTATTTCGACGCCGTCAAAGACCTGCTGGCCAAATACGACACCAACGAATTCGCGCCCAAGAAGGGCGACAGCCTGCTCGCGGCAAAGGGGTTCAAGAAAGGTGGCGACGGGTTCTGGACCGATGCCGAGGGCAAGCACTTAGCCGTTAACATCATCGGCTTCGGGGCAGCAGGGTCGGCGATGGGCCCGGTGCTGGTCGAGATGCTCAAGCGCCATGGGATCGATTCCGGCCTGGCCCTGCCGCCCGACTTCGACGACCGGTTCCAGAAGGGGCAGTTCGACGGCGCGATCTATGGCCATGGCGGCTCGGTTAACGAGCCCTATGCGACATTGCGGCTCTATCAGGGCGCCTCGATTGCCGTACCCGGAGCGCATCAGGCAAACTTCGCGCGCTGGAAGAATGCCGAATACGACAAGCTGGTGGACGAGGCCTACGGCATTGCGCCCGACGACACCAAGAGGCTGATCGACGTATGGCGCCGCGCAATGGAGATTTGGCTACCCGAGCTGCCCGACATCCAGCTTGTGCAGAACTACCACCGCATCCCGTGGAACACGACTTATTGGAAGAATTGGCCCACCGAGCAGAACCCTTACGTCAACGGAGCGCATTGGCATCTGACTTTTGCGATGGTGCTGTGGAGCCTGCAGCCGGCGTGAGCGCCTCCGCGTTAATTTTAGTCGTCCCGGCGAAAGCCGGGACCTATGGCGCTACGCGCTCCTGCGTTCGTACGATGCGGACCGATCCGCCGACCGGGAGGAGACAAAAGCACCGGAGAAATGGGTCCCGGCTTTCGCCGGGACGACAAAGATATGATGCTATGGGTGATAGAGCGACCGGTGCATGTTTTACGTTTATCTTCTGGCCAGCAAACCCTACGGTACTTTGTACACAGGCGTGACTTCCGATCTCGTGAAACGGGTCTGGGAGCACAAGTGTAAGGCGGTACCGGGCTTTGCCGCTCGATATGGGGTCGACAATCTTGTTTGGTTCGAAATGCACGAGTTCGGCCGAGGCCGCGATCCGGCGAGAAAAGCAGATCAAGGAATGGAGACGCGCTTGGAAACTTAGCCTGATCGAACGTGACAATCCGCACTGGATCGACCTTTCCTCAGGTCTGTTGCGATGATCACTGTGGTATAAATGCAGGCCGCCTACATCGCGCGCCGCTTCGGCATTTTCCTGCTGATCGTCTGGCTCGCCGCCACACTCAATTTCTTCCTGCCGCGCCTCTCGGGGCAGGATCCGGTGCGCACTAAGCTTTTGCAGCAGGCGGCGCTGGGCGGCTATGTGCAGGGCGGCATCGAGGAGATGACGCGCGAATACGAGCAGCGCTTTGGGCTCGACAAGCCGCTGTGGCGCCAGTATCTCACTTATCTGCGAGACGTCTCGCGGCTCGACTTCAACTACTCGATCGCCAATTACCCGCGCACCGTCCGCGAACTGATCGCCGATTCCTTACCCTGGACGATAGGCCTGCTCGGCACAACGACCCTTGTGTCCTTTGGCATCGGCACCTTGCTCGGAGCGCTGCTTGCGTGGCCGCGGGCGCCGCGCTGGATGTCTTGGCTGATGCCGCCGCTCTGGGCACTCCACGCCATCCCGTTCTTCCTGCTGGGGCTGATCCTGACCTACCTCTTGGCCTTCCAGCTGCCGCTTCTACCGATTTTCGGCGGCTACTCCGCGGGGGTCACCCCCGCCCTGCGCTGGAGCTATGTCTGGGACGTGTTCCAGCACGCGCTGCTGCCGGCGCTTTCGATCATCCTGGTCGCGACCGGTGGCTGGGCGCTCGGCATGCGCGGCATGATGGTCACGACAATGGGCGAGGACTACGTCCTCTTCGCTGAGGCAAAGGGGCTGAGGGCATCGACCGTGTTCATGCGCTACTGCGTGCGCAACGCGATCCTGCCGCAGGTGACGGCACTGGCGCTGGCGCTCGGCCAGATCCTCTCCGGCGCGGTGCTGGTCGAGGTGATCTTCGGCTATCCCGGCATCGGCACGTTGCTGTACCAGGCGATCCGGGAGAGCGATCACTTCGTCATCCAGGGTATCGTCTTTACCGTCATCGTCGCGCTCGGCTTCACGACCTTTGTGCTCGACGTGATCTACCCCTGGCTCGACCCCCGCATTTCCTATCGCCAGGCATGACGCGCAGCGCCTCTCGCTATCTCAGGCGCAACCCGTCGCTGACCGTCGGCATTACGCTGCTTGCCGTCCTCGCCCTCTTCGTCATCATCGGCAACCTGCTGGTGGACACCGAGGACGCCAGGCCGCTGTCGGCACCGACGCTGCGGCCGCCTTCCTGGGCGTATCCGTTTGGCACCGACCGGCAGGGCCGTGACCTGCTTGCGGTGATGGTCGCCGGCACGCCGCTCACGCTGCGCATCGGCTTCATCGCCGGCTTTCTCGGCGTCGGCATCGGCACCGTGCTTGCCTTCATCGGCGCATTTTACCGCGGCCTGATCGACACGATCATTCGCGGCATAGCCGATATCGGTCTGACCGTGCCCGGGCTGCTGGTGCTGATCATCATCGCGGTCTCGATCAAGGGAACCCTGACCGTCAATCAAATGGCGATTGTCGTCGCTTCGCTCGCCTGGCTCTATCCCACCCGCACGATCCGCGCCCAGGTGCTGTCGTTGCGCGAGCGCGGCTATGTCGAAGTGGCGCGCCTCTCCGGTATGAGCGGGCCGAGCATCATCTTCTTCGAGCTGATGCCGAACCTGCTGCCCTATTTGGCCGCGACCTTGGTAAGCTCCGTCTCCGCAGCGATCCTCGCCTCGATCGGCCTCGAAGTGCTCGGGCTCGGCCCGATCGACGCGCCGACACTCGGCATGACGCTTTATTGGGTCAATTTCAACGCGGCGATGATCAATGGCTGGTGGTGGTGGTGGACCGCGCCAACCGTGATCATTCTGACGGTCTTTCTCGGCCTGTTCTTTTTCACTGTCGGGCTCGACGAGTTCGCCAATCCTCGCCTGAGGCGAAGTGCGTGAGCGAGCCTGTCCTGCGGGTCGAAGGTTTGCGCGTCGCTTTCGACCACCCGCAGGGCCTGGTGCGGGCGGTGGACGATGTCAGCTTCGCTCTCTCGCCAGGCGAGCGGTTCGGGCTGGCGGGCGAGTCCGGCTCGGGGAAGTCGACCTTGGCATTGTCGATCCTGCGCTTGATCAAGCCGCCTGGCCGGATCGAGGCGGGCGAGGTGTGGTTGGCGGGCATCCGGCTCGGGGATCTCGACGAGGACGGGATGCGTGCGCTGCGCCTTGCCGGCATCGCGCTGGTGCCGCAGGGCTCGATGAACTCGCTCAACCCGGTGCTGCGCATTGGAGGACAGATCGGCGATGCCCTCGCGGAGCATGGGCTGCCTCTGAACTCGCGGCGAGGCGGAACGGCGCATCGCTGCGTTGCTGGCGGAGGTCGGCCTGCCTGAAAGTGTCTGCGCGGATGTATCCGCACGAGCTGTCAGGCGGTATGAAACAGCGCGCCTGTATTGCCATTGCCATCTGCTTGCGCCCCAAGGTGATCATCGCCGACGAACCCACGAGCGCGCTCGATGTCGTAGTGCAGCGCCAGGTCATGGCGACGCTCGCGCGAGTGCAGCAGGAGCTCGGCGCAGCGGTGATCCTGGTCGGCCACGACATGGGGCTGATGGCGCAGTTCGTCGACCGGCTCGCCGTCATGTACGCCGGGCGCCTGGTCGAAGTGGCGCCGATCGCCGAGATCATCACGCGGCCGCGCCATCCCTATACGCGGGCGCTTATCGCCTCGCTGCCTTCGCTCGACACGCGCGGCGCCCTCGCCGGCATCCCCGGTCTGGCGCCGCTGCTGCGCGACCTGCCGGGCGGCTGCGCCTTTCATCCGCGCTGCACGCTGGCGGTGGGCCGTTGCCGGACCGAAAAACCCGAGCTGCGCGACATCGGCGGCGCTCAGGTGGCGTGCCATCTGGCATGATCGCATGGTCGCGCTGATCGAAGCCGTCGACGTCAGCAAGCGCTTCGCCGGCGGGCTTGGGCGCGAGAGCACGCTCGCCCTCGCCGGACTGTCGCTTGCGATCCATGCCGAGAAACCCTCGATCATCGCCGTAGTCGGCGAAAGCGGCTCGGGCAAGACCACCCTTGCCCGCCTGCTCCTTGGCCTGACCGAGCCCAGCGGCGGTTCCATCCGTTACCGCGGCAGCGATCTGCGCAAGCTGACGCGCGACGAGCGACTCGCCTTCCGTCGCGATGTGCAAGCGGTGTTTCAGGACCCCTACGGCGTCTACAACCCGTTCTATCGGGTCGATCACGTGCTTACGACGCCGGTGCGCCGTTTCCGCCTTGCCGCCTCGCGCGCACAGGCACGGGAGCTGATCGGCGAGACGCTGCGCGTCGTCGGGTTGCAGCCGGAAGAGATCCTCGGCCGTTTCCCGCACCAGCTGTCGGGCGGCCAGCGCCAGCGCGTGATGGTGGCGCGTGCGCTGCTGCTCAAGCCGAAGCTGATCGTTGCCGACGAGCCGGTCTCGATGGTCGACGCGTCATTGCGGGCGACGATCCTCGGCTCGTTGCGCAAGCTCACCGACGAGCGCGGCATCTCGATCCTCTACATAACCCACGATCTTGCCACCGCCTATCAGGTGAGCGACACAATCCTCGTGCTCTACCGCGCTCACGTCGCCGAAGCAGGCAAGGTGGAGCTGGTGGTGAAGGCTCCCCAGCATCCTTACACGCAACTGCTGATCTCGGCGATCCCGCGTGCCCATGTGGCGCGCGATTGGCTTGCGAATGGCGAAGATAGGCAAGCTGCTCCCGCCATTGTCACCTCGGCGGGCTGCTGCTTTGCCGATCGGTGCCCGCGCGCCAGCCCCGACTGCCTTGACGCGCCGCCTACCCTCTACCGCACCGAGCCCGGCCGCGCGGTCGCCTGCGTGCAGTTCGGCCATCATCCGGCACTCCCCGCCGGCGATCTTGGCGAGGTGTTGTCGGTCTAATTTTGATGTGCGGGGGGTGTATAAATCAGCGTGCCGCCGCGAGCGCTCTTGCCTTCCACAAATCCCAGGCGCGCACCAGGACGCCGGCATTGGTCGCAGTCGCCTTGGCCGCTTCCTCATCGTTCAGAAAGACAACCTGGCCATGGCCGAGCTGCAGCGCCTCGGCTTCGAGCCGGGCATTGACCTCGGTATAGACCGCGCGAAAGACCGCTTCCCGGAGGGAGGGAGCGACGACCACATCCCCATGACCGCGCATCAGCGCGACCGGCGCAGCCCCGAGTGCGCGCGCCAGCGCCGCGCCGAGCTCGGGCGTGCGGATCAGCATATCGGTAGCCGAGCCGCCCGCCTCACGAATCTCGAACACCGGGGCCCCGGCCCGCCAGGAACGAACTCAAATGAAACACCGGCCGGAGTTTTACGCTGGTCACCCCGAACGGGATCACCGCCGGCGAATGGCTGTGCACGACCGCCTTGATCTCGGGATGGGCCTTGTAGATCTCGCTATGGATAAATCGTTCGAGATAGACAGCGCGGCCCTTCGGGTCGATCGCATTGCCGTCGCGGTCGAATTCCATGATGTCGGCTGCGGTAACCAGGCCGGGCGCCATGCTGCGCGCCAGCAGGAAATGCTCGGGGTTTTTGTCGTGACGCACGCTGACATGGCCGAAGCCGTCGACGACGCCCTGATCATAGAGGATGCGATTGGCGGCGACGAGCTCCTCGATCAGAGCCGGGTCCGCTGTCGGCGACTGCGCCGCGGCGGAGGCCGCAGTCATGACCAGCCCCAATAGCACGGCCAAAAACCTGTACATCGATGCATGCTCCCCTCCCGGCGACATTCACGGGCGATCTTGTCTGACATTTCCGATATTCGAGCGCAAATGGTACCAAAAACGGATAGTGGCCGGTTCTTGGCCAAAGGTCACCTGGCCTCTCGCGTCTACTCGGTTAACTGGCGCAACACAGCCAGCCGCTGCAAGCCAGCCATAACTGTTGATGCTGGCCCGCTTAGGCCCACGAAACCGGAGCTCCTGGCCGGGACAAGCCCGTGGGATGAAGGCCCACGAAATGTGCGCGGCCGATCCGCCGGTGCATTACCTGGTGGCACGCCAAAGGGACGCTTGAGGCGTTTGGAGAAACAGCTGATCGCCAAGCCGTGGCAAGAGGCACGACCCGGCCTGGGTCAAAAATTGCTCGAATAGGCGAAGTTAGGTTACTCTCCGGCGGTCTGCCCGAGTGGTACCGGTATGGCGGGGTTGCTGTCGGAAGTCGACGTCGCAGTGATCGGCGCCGGCGCCGCCGGTATCGGCGCGGCGCGGCGGCTGGTTGATAAAGGTTCGGCCTCGGTGCTCGTGCTCGAAGCGCGCGACCGGGTCGGCGGCCGCGTGCACACGATCGAACCGGCCGGATTCCCGCTCGACCGCGGCGCCGAATGGCTGCACTCGGCCGACCGCAACCCGTTGTCGCCGATCGCCCGGGATCTCGGCTTCCGGGTCCACCGCCGGCCCCCGGAATGGACCACACGGCTGCGCCGCAGCGGCGAAACGGTCGAGGCCGAAGCCGATTGGCTCGCCACCCGTGAAGCCCAAACCCGGGCGCGCCGGAGAGCCGCAGCCGAGCCGCTCGACCGGCCATTGGCGAGCCTAGTGCCGCCGGGCGGGCGCTGGAACCAATTGCTCGACGCGACCAGCACCTGGGGAAACGGCGCCGAGCTCGACCGCGTCTCGGTCAAGGACTACGTCCATTACGAGGACAGCGGGACCAACTGGCGGCTGCGCGAGGGCTATGGCCGGCTCTTCGAGAGACTCGCGCAGGGACTCCCGGTCGCGCTCGGCGCGGCGGTCTCGCGCATCGACCATAGCGGCCGGGCGATCCGGCTCGAAACGACGCGCGGTACGGTGACGACGCGGCGGGTCATCGTCACCGTGCCGACTTCGATCCTCGCCGCGGAAGTGATGCGTTTCGACCCGCCCCTGCCGGACAAGCTCGCCGCCGCGGCCGGCTTGCCGCTTGGGGTCGACGACAAGCTCTTCATCTCGCTGTCGGGATCGCTTCCCGGGATCGAGCCCGATATGTTTCTCGTCGGCTCGACGACCTCGCGCGAAACGATGACCTACCAGGTGCGGCCCCTCGATAGGCCGGCAATCTACACCTTTTTTGGCGGGCGGTTCGCGGCGGCGCTCGAGCGGGAAGGTCAGGGGGCGATGTTCTCCTTCGCCGCCGGCGAGCTCGCGCGCCTCCTCGGCAACGACATCCGCCGCAAGATAGCGCCGCTCACCTCGACCGCCTGGCGGCAAGACCCCTGGGCGCGCGGGTCCTACTCTTATGCGCTGCCGGGCCACGCCGCGGACCGCGCGGTGCTCGCCGCAGCGGTCGACAACCGCCTGTTCTTCGCCGGCGAGGCCACCTCGCCCAATTTCTTCTCGACCGCGCACGGCGCTTACCTCTCCGGCCTCACCGCCGCCGAAGCCGCCCTCGCGAGCCTGACTAGAGGTAATATACAACCCCAAATCGAGTGATTTATTTCATTGCGCTGCTTCTGCAGCAAATCTGCAGCGGTAACTCGCTCATTCGTTGCAATCACGTCCTACCCCGCCGCCGCCTGGACCGTTCGGAGGATACGACAGAATGTTGGCAATTTTGCGTCGAGGCGGATTTCGGATACTTTGAACACCGTCAACACGAGGAGACAGTCATCATGAAGGTGGTTACGCTTAAAGACATTCCGAATGTCCCAGTGGAAGGCGCCGAGCGGATCGAAGGCTGGACCGGGCCGGTTTCCCGGTCGCGTCAGACGATCATCGAGCCCGGAGATTCCGCGAACTACAACTGCAGCGTCGTCAACTTCAGCCAAGGCTGCACGACGGGCTGGCATACCCACACTTGCGACCAGATACTGGTCGTGACCTCGGGCTCCGGCATGGTGGCAACGGAGCGCGAGCAGCGCGAGATCAACATCGGCGATGTCGTGCACATCAAGGCCGGCGAACGCCATTGGCACGGCGCCAAGGCCAATACGACCATGGGACACATCACGATCACCGCCGTAGGCGGTCAAGCCACCTGGGGCTAGAGCAGATTCCGACCAGATTGACGCTGTCATTGCGAGACGCGCCCTGCGCGCCGAAGCAATCTCGAACCATCGAGCGCTCAGCGGCCCGAGATTGCTTCGCTGTCGCTCGCAATGACGACTGGTGTGAGAGGGCGCATCCTCTGGCGTACGCTCGGCCAGCCGTGCGGCGTCGTGGTGTCGGCCCCAGGGCGTCGCCCAGGCGGCGCTTGGGAAACCGCCCATGCCCGTCCCGCGCTCCTGTTCCTCCTGTTTTATCTGGTCGAGATCAGGCGTCGGCAACTCCTTCAGTCGCAATCTCGCGCCGGCTCACGGACCGGAGTGGCCCGCGAGTGTATGATGCGATTACGGTATTTGCATGATTGTCTTTTTACCAATCCTCGCGATTACCGTGACAGTTTACAGGATCGCCCCGCGTCGTTGTGGACACCTCGGAAATCGGCTGAAGGATGGAGGAGCCGCATTTTTTGGCGGCGGCGCGTTACGTAGCGCTCAATTCAGTGTGGTCGCGGGGTTGGTGAGCCGTTCCTTCGCTGGCAAGGTCGAGCACTCGGGTGCAGCTCGCGGGCGAGGATGACGAGCTCGCAACGGCGGCGCCGTTTCGAGCGCTGATCCCCGATTTTGCGGCGCTTCTCGCGATGCCAGCCGACGCGACGACGACAACCCGGATCGAGCGAGCCCCCACAATCGGCCGCCCGCTCTAGAGGCCGGAATGATCGCGCTGCTAGAGCGCCGGCTCGGCCGCCCTTTGGCACCCCGCAAACCCGGCCCAAAACCGCGAGTGGAGCGGGACACAGCGCAGCAAGCGCAACTGTTGTGAAACGTAGAGTAAACTGTCACCGTAATCACCCCGTGATTTTGGCAGCAATGCCTTTGTCGTAGCTCCTTGCGGGGGCAACGGGTCGCTTCCAGTTTTCGGGAGTTTTACCAATCCCGGTATGGGATTACCGACTCCCGCACCACCGGCACCTTTCCTATTTGCTCTTTGTATAAAAACTTCGCACAGCATCGTCCGACAGTTTCATATGAGGACACGGCCCTACGGTAACGTCTTTTATCGGGGAATCAGATAGACCCAGGAATTCCTATCTTGCAATATGGTAGGATCATCGATTTTCCAGGTCGAAAGTGCAGTCTTCCTGCCTCTATAGGCGTGGAAACGAGCCGCCATTCATTCTCTTCTAAAAATGAAGTGTCCTTAAAAACGCCCCTAATACAATAATCGACGCCGTGAATTGGACAAGTAATGATCAAAGTGTTCGCGGGTTCCGGCCCCGGGGTTTGCCGACTCGGAAGCGGGAGGGCAGCGGCGGGTCCGGCAAGGGATGAACGGCGCCCACGGCACCGGCAACGGTCACGCGTAGGTTGCGAACGCGTGCGGTGCGGACGTCTTATTCGTACAACCGATCGGGTGTGCGATGCGCCGAAACGGTGCGGACTTCGTAGCTGATATTAAGCCAGTCGAGCGTGCGCGCGGCATTTACGCACCTGACTTGGCGCGCCATACAATAGAGGTGGTGCCAAGAGGCGCCACCTCCATGAAAGAATTCCGACGAAAAGGGATCATCCAGTCTGACGGCGACGACGCACGAGTGCGAGACCGATCAGCCCGGAGCCGAGCAACAGCATCGAAGCCGGCTCGGGCGTCGGCGTCGGGATGACTACCGCGTAGTTGAACGAGAGATCCTCACCAATGAAGGAACCCGGCGGTAGCCCGGTCAGGTTAAATCTGCGGATGAAGTTGCCATTGATATCGTACACGGCGATCGACGGTGAGGCGGTGTTGAAGTCCCCGCCATTATCCACGTAGAAGTTGGTGCCATCAAAGGCGATCCCGGTACTGTTCAGGGCATCGGTGATCAGCGCGCTCTGCGTCGGGGAGCCGCCGCCTAGGTTATACACGTCGTAAATACCCGGTATTGGCTCGTCGGCTCGGTTGGAGATCAGCTGGCCATTGAAGAACTCCAGCCCGTCGCAATGGCCCGTGCAATTGTTCAACGAGATCGTGTTGAGCAGCGTGCCAGTTGGCGTGTATAGGTAGGCGTGGTTGGTGCCGGAGTAGTCGCCAATCCAGAAGTTCGTGCCATCGTAGGCAATCGTAGAAAGGGCCGTCGCTCCCGCGACCGTGAAGGCGGTTCCAAGGTCGGTGTGGGTGACGAAGTTATACGCATACACGTGGTTGTCGGTTGCGTCCGTATAGTACAGCACATCACCGACGTTTACGATACCGCGGCCATTGATGCCGTGCGGCGCGGTGATCGATTGTATCAAGGCGCCGGTCGTGGTGTCGAACTCGGACAGGATCGGGGCGCCACCACCGGCGCTGTCGGCCCAGATGGGCAGAGCGGCCGCCGGCGCGGCTGTCGCAAACGCGACCGATAGGCCGACAAGGATGCACTGGAGTTTCATCACCCGCTCTCCCTATGCTTAAGTTCCGTGCTTTCGCATGGTTAAGAAATGCAATTTCCGTGCCATTCCTTCTGTCGTATTGATAAATATGGGGAACAGCCGGAGGTGACAACGGCACAAGAGTACAGACTGTAAACTTTCCCGACACCAGAACAAAAGTCTGTCGGCGGCACCTGAACCCGCCAAACGATCGATTTAAGAGAATTCATATAGTTAGCGACGCTTTGGTGTGCCGTCCGTAGTGTAAAAATTTCCGACAGCAACAGGCCGGGCAGTTTCCCGTTCTTTTAATCGCTTGCGCGTATCGCAGGCCAGCCGCCGCGGTGGGTTGCAGGAAATTCCGATAAGGAGATACATCGGCGGCTTGAGGCTGATGGAAGCACGCAGGGATGTCCGGGCAATATCAAGGAGCGATTAGTGACTAAACGCGAAAGGATGGTGCCACCTCACTAGCTAGCTTCTCGCGTGTCTTGTCGGCGCAGGGATTTGCCCGCCGCCGGAGTGTAAAGAATTCCGACACGAGTTTTAGAAACACGCGAAATCGTCTTTTTCCCGGTATTTCCAATGGATCAGGGAAGCGGCGGGATTTCGATAAGCAATATACCCTCTATGCTGGAGGGCCGGATGATCGGCGAGGCTAACTAAGCTCTGAGCAAGGCCGCCATCACGCGCTCGCGGGTCAGCGGCAGGTCGCGGAGGCGGGCGCCGAGGGCGTGCGCGACGGCGTTGCCGATCGCGGCGACGGTCGGGCCGCCGCTGGCTTCGCCGACGCCGAGGGGCGGGAGATCGGCGGCGGGATTGACCAGCTCGACCATCACCTCGGGCACCTCGCTGAAGCGCAGCACCGGGTAGCTCTCCCAGTCGCGCGAGCTGATGCCGCCGGTGTCGAGCCGCACGCCTTCCTTCAATGCCCAGCTCGCCGCCTGGATGATGCCGCCTTCGAGCTGGTTGAGCGCGCCGTCCGGGTTGATGACGAGCCCGGCATCCGCCGCGCACCACACGCGCAGCAGCCGGACGCTCTCGTCGACCTCGACCTCGGCGACGACGGCGGCGTAGGCGGCGAGGTTCTTGTAGCGCGCGAAGCCGATCCCGCGGCCGCGTCCCGTGCCGGGCGGCAGTCCGGGTTTCCAATCGGCGAGGCGGGCGGCATGTTCGACGACCGCGCGGGCCCGCGGGTCCGACAGAACCGACAGCCGGTAGGCGACCGGGTCCATGCCGGCCCGCTCGGCCAGTTCGTCCATGAACGACTCGATCGCGAAGACGTTCAATGTCGCGCCGAGCCCGCGCAAAGACGAGGTCCGCACCGGCGTCTCGGCGATCAGGTGATGGAGGATGCGCTTGGCCGGGAACGCGTAGAGCGGCTCGCCGTTGCGGGTGCCGGCGCCCGGCGGATAGGACGATTCGGAAGCGGGCGGCGCGGGTGGCGGGTTCGGCAGGGCTTCGGCGGCGAGCAGATTGCCGCCGCCGCCCGGGCGGCTGGTGTGCCGGCCGCTCCAGATCTCGGTGGTCCAGTCGGCCGGCCGTTGTGCGCCGTCGAGCGCGGCGCTGACCGTCACCACCATCGCCGGGCTGACCGGCTCGAAGCCGAATTCCTCCTCGCGCCGCCAGCGCACCCGGACCGGCTTTCCCGGCCTGCGAAACGCGATGACCGCCGCATCGGCCGCCGCGTCGTCGGCGCCGTTGTGGCCGTAGCAGCCCGGACCCTGGACGTGCTTCACCGATATCGCCGCCGGATCGAGCTTCAAGGTCCGCGCCAAAGCATCGCGCAATGGGTACACCCCCTGCGAATGGGTCCACACCGTCAGCCGCCCGTCGCGATAGAGCGCGAGCCCGCAGGACGGCGCGACCGAAGCGTGGGCGATGTGCATCCGGGTATAGGTCGCCTCGAGCCTGGCCGCCCTAAGGGCGCCGCGGGAGGGCCGATGGTTCGGTCGATCGAGGGCTGTTGCAACAGCCAGCGCGCCTCTTCCTGGAACGGGTTGATCGCGTCGACCCCGTCCCAGACGACGTGATTTGGCGCAACGGCGGCGACGGCCTCGACGACCGTCTCGTCCGCGCCGAGAATTGCGAGGAAGTTGCCGTCGCGCACGATCTCGATCGGCCCTTTGGCGGCGCGCCGGAGCGCGGCCTCGTCGAACGTCGCGATCGTCGCGTCGCGGCGGGGCTGGCGCACGACGCGGGCATGCACCATGCCGTCGAGAGCCATGTCGTGGGCAAAGACGGGCTCGCCGAACACCTTCGCGGCGAGGTCGACCCGCGGCGCGTTCTGCCCAACGACGCGATAGTCGCTGACGCTCTTCGTTGCCGGCAGGCCGGAGGCATGCCGCCCGAGATCGACGGCGCCGGCGAGCGACCAATAATCATGGCCGGTCGGCTCGCCACGATGGATTATGGCTCCGTCGCGCACCGACAAATCCGGGCGGGAGTAGCCGAACCTCGCCGCGGCATGGTCGAGAAACAACGCGCGCACCTCGGCGCATGCCAGGCGCAATGCGACGCCGCCGAATTGGATCGACTGGCTGCCCGCTGTGTAGCCTTCGTTGGGTGTCAGATCGGTGTCACCGGTCTGCAGCAGGATGCGGTCGGGAGCGACGTCGAGCTCCTCGGCGGCGATCTGCAGCATCGCGGTCAGCACGCCCTGGCCGATTTCGACCCGGCCGGTCGAAACGGTGACATGGCCGGGCGACGGAAACCGGACCCACTTATCGAGGCGCGGGTTGGCGGCGAGCAGTGGCGGCATGCTCGGTGACACGCTCATCGCGCCGCTCCTTCGCGTACCAAACGGGCGGCGCGTTCGACGGCGCGCAGGATGCGGATGTGGGACCCGCAGCGGCAGATGTTGTCGTCGAGCGCCTCGGCGATCTCTTTCCGCGAGGGCGACGGGTTACGGTCGAGCAATGCCTTGGCCGTGATCAGGATGCCGGGCAGGCAATAGCCGCACTGGCCGGCTTGCTCGTCGATGAAGGCTCGCTGCAGCGGATGCGGCCGGTCCGGCGTGCCCAAGCCTTCGATCGTCACGATTTCCTTGCCCGCGACGGCCGAGAGCGGCTTGCCGCAAGATTTCTCCGGTCTGCCGTCGACCAGCACCATGCAGCAGCCGCATTGTTCGAGGCCGCAGCCGAATTTGGTCCCCATCAACCCGAGGTGGTTGCGCAGAATGTCGAGCAGCGGGGTGTCGGGGTCGGCGAATGCATCAACCGCGTTTCCATTGACGATCAGACGGACTGGCTTCATTGATTTCTCGCTCGCCGGTTCGGTTAATATTCCGAAACATGCCAGATGCGCAATAGCCGGTACACGCGACAAGTCAACGCGTTTACGTTCCACCGGAGCGGCCGACCGACAGCATTCTGGAGCTTTATTTAGCAATATTTAATGCTTTTCCGGTCACTTGGAGACCTGGTTAGGGTCGTGCTAGAAGGCGGCTGCCGTGCTCCCGCGATGACGACGGTTCTTCCGGACGGCGCGGCTCTGGTTGCGGATTTTACGGGCGAGATAGCCGATCAGCGAGCCGACGAAGCGGCAGTTGGGGGTAGATTTTTACGACAGCATGCACGCCGAGATTGGCCAGTCCGTGACGCGAACGCGGTACGACGCGCTGTTTCGCAAGATTGTCGCCAACATTCGGGATCATGGCAGCCGTTCGGTCCTAGAAGTCGGGTGCGGCAGCGGTTTCTTAGCGAAAATGATCCTGCAAGAGTACGACGGTAATTACTGCGGCTTCGACTTCAGCGCGGAGGCGATCCGCAACGCCAGCTCACGCACCGGGCGGCCAGACCTGTTCTTCGTCGGCGACGCCCTCGACAGCCGGTCTTATGTCGGCGACTACGATACGATCGTCTGCACGGAGATGCTGGAACACGTCGATCGCGATCTGGAACTTATTCGGCTTTGGCGCGACGGAACATGGTGCATCTGCTCGGTCCCCAATTTCGACTACGCGGGACACGTCCGTTACTTTAACACCACCGACGAGGTAGCGGTCCGCTATGGCGGATCCATCGATATCAAAGCAGTCCTCAAGATTGCGCGACCAATTATACCGGATCATCGAATTAGCACCTACTTGCGAAATCTGCGGTGGAGCAGAAATAATCCTAGTGATTTTTTAGGGTTTTTGGGGATCCAAACATTTTCCCGGCTGGGTGGATGGTTTCTCTTTTTCGGAACCAAAGTGAGCGGCAACGGCAGGGCGTAGCGTTCATCAGCCGAACCGTCTTCCCAGACACCCGAGGGAAAAGGATTGGATTGGCACAGAGGTGAGATTTTGGAAACTCCTTACCCGCATTTCTTCTTCATGTTTCGACGGTGTTGCGCGGGCTGAGCGGCCCCGCCGTGCGGAACATCTAGCGTCCTCGCTACGAGGTGGATGCGCGCCCAGAGCGAGACACTTGCTGTTTAGGCGCGACGAGCAATGGTCTTTGAAAGCATGACACCTCCTAATAGCGTCGTTCCTACTGGCGCCGCCAAATCGTCCGCCGATCCGACTTTTCCGGGACCGCTCGACATTGGCCGGGCGATGGCCAAAGGAACCGGGTGGACGGTCGGAACGCAGCTGACCATCCAGGCCATCGCCATGCTGAGCACGATGGTCCTGGCTCGGTTGCTGGTACCTGCAGATTTCGGTCTGGTCGCCCTGGCGACCGCTTTGTCGGGCGCGCTTCACGCGATCAGCGAGTTCAGCTTCGATCTGGCGTTGATCCAGAATCAGAGCGCCGCCCGCCGCGAGTACGACACGGCCTGGACGCTATCCATATGCCGGAATGCGATCCTCGCCGGCGCGCTCGCGGCGGGAGCACGGCTGATCGCATCGTCGTTTGGTGATGAGCGGCTCGAACCGGTCGTGTACTGGCTGGCGTTGGGAACTTTTTTCAGCGGATTTCAAAACATTGCAGTCGTCGACTTCCGCAAAGAATTAGCGTTCCACCGAGATTTGGTGTTCATGGTCGTTGGCAAGCTCGGGCCGACGTTCGTTACGGTGCCGCTCGCTTTTATCTGGCGCGATTACTGGGCATTGGTAGCGGGCATCGTGGCCGGTTCGATGTTCAGGGTCGCGCTGAGCTTTGCGATGCATAAATACCGCCCTCGCATCACCTTCGCGGGCTGGCGCGACCTTATACACTTCTCGAAATGGCTTCTCCTCGGCAATTTATGTGGATTTATTTATGGCCGCAGCAGTACGTTCATTTTGGGAAAAATATCGGAGAGCAAGCGCCGTCGGCGTCTTCAGCCTTTCCGGGAAATCGCAGGCATTGTCACCGACAATCTGCTGATGCCGCTGCGAAGAGCCATCCTGCCCAGGATATGCCAAGCTCGCAAACGACGTCGAACGCTTGCACGATATGTTCGTCGACATTTTTGCCGTGGTCTTTCTCGTGAGTGCGCCGCTCACATTGGGCATCGGCCTCGTCGCAGATCCGCTGGTCAGAATCACGCTCGGTGAACAGTGGCTCGGCACCATTCCCTTGATCCAAATCCTTTGCGTCGGGGAATTCCTTCAGCTCATAACCGCTGCCGCTAGCCCGATCTATATCGCGACCGGACGCCCGCATTACACAGCGGTGCTATTCGCCGGCAACGCAATCGCCATGGTTCCGTCGCTGATCTTCGCCACCGAGCGGGCCGGCGCTTTGGGCGCGGCCTACGCCACGCTGGCAGTCACCGTTCTGTTCGCCGCCTTGGATTTCATTTTGGTCAATCGATTGCTGCACTTGTCGATGTCGAGGCTTCTCGCAGGATGCTGGCGATCGATCATTTCCGTTATCAATGATGGTGGCGGCGGTTACAGAGCTTCACGCGCTTTGGCCGACTTCCGAATCTCTGGGAAACTTCGTGGTTGATGCTCGCTGCGGCTGTTGCCGTCGGAGGCCTGGTATATTCGGTTTGCGGGTTCATCCTGTGGTTCTTGGCCGGTCGCCCACGAGGAGCTGAACGTCATCTCTTTGAGGCCATCAAAATGGCGCTAGAGGGCATTTCGCAAACTCTATACCGGGCAAGGGCGGCTGAGGGATAGAGCCGGCTAACGGGATCGATCTCGACAGCAGCATGACGGTCGATGTAGCCGCAGCGTCTTGCGCGTCCGCGCCGGAACCGCTCTACCTTGATAACCGCTCATGTAATCAGCTCTAGAACGGAAACGCCTGATGATCTGCGATGTCCATGCGCACTACACGCCGAAAAATTTCAGCGAGTTTATGGGCGACCGGTTTGCATCGCCGGTTCATCTGCCGGTCAAGCGTGGGATGGCGCGGCACCCGTTCTCGGACTCCCCGGAGGACATCGAGGGCCGGTTCAAGCTGATGGATGAGGCCGGGGTCGAGAAGCAGGTGTTGTCGCCGAACCATCCGCCCTACCTGCCCGACCAGGCGGAGTGCGTCAAAGCGGTGCAGATGCTGAACGACGGCTACGCCGACCTGGCGCACCGCTACCCGAAGCGGATCGCCTCGTACGTGATGCTCCCATTGCCGCATATCGATGCCGCGCTGAAAGAGATGGAGCGCGGCTTCGACCAGCTCGGCTGCGTCGGCGTCAACATGAACATCATCTGTCTCAACCGCTCGGTCGCCGAAACCGAGTTCGAGCCGATTTATGCCGAGATGAACCGGCGCGGTGCGGTTCTCTTCGTGCATCCGGCGGGGACGGGGATCTGCTCGCCGTTCATCGTCGACTACGGCTGGCGCGCGGCGGTCGGCACCTCGCTCGAGGACGCGACCTTTGTGCTGCACATGATCGCCAAGCAGATCCCGCACCGATACCCGAACATCAAATTCATCGTGCCGCATCTGGGCGGCCCCGTCCCGATGCTGCTCAACCGCCTCGACAAACAGGGCCAGAGCCAGAGCGGCCATCCCAACCTCACAGAGCCGCCGAGCGTCACCGCCAAAAAATTTTAGTACGACACCGTATGCTACGGCTCCAAGGCGGCCTTCACTTGCGCCTACGAAGCCTTCGGGGCGGACCACCTGGTGACCGGCAGCGACTATCCGGTATTGCAGGATTATGAAGAATACAAGGAGACCTTCGGTTATATCGAGCGGCTGGGCCTACCAAAGGCTGACACCGACAAGATCCTCCACCACAACGCGCAAGCCCTCTTCGGTTTCGATCATTAGGCGCGGGCCCCGTAGGGCGGAAAAGCGCAGCGCCTTCCGCCAATTTCCTGGAGCAACGGGAATGGCGGAATGCGCTTCCGCTTTTCCGCCCTACTGGTGTTACCAGGTAAGGAACATTGCTGCCACTGCCGCGGCCATTGCGGCGGTGGAGAGCCAGCCGATTGCCCATAGCAGCCGCGGCAGGGTGAAGGCTCCCATTACTCTGTGCTGCATCGCCATCAGCATGATCACGACCATCAATGGCACCGCCACGACGCCGTTGATGACGGCCGACCAGAACAATGCCTTGATCGGATCGAGGTGGACGAAGTTGATCAATACGCCGACCAAGGTGGCGGCCGCGATCGCGCCGTAGAAGGCTTTCGCATCGAGCGGCCTGCGGGCGAGCCCGGTCGGCCAATCCAATGCCTCGCCGAGCGCATAGGCGGCCGACCCGGCCAGCACCGGCACGGCCAGCACGCCGATGCCGATAATGCCGGCGGCAAACAGTGCAAATGTGAAGACGCCGGCGATCGGCCTCAACGCCTCCGCAGCTTGCGACGAGGTCTGGATGTCGGTGATGCCGTGCGCATGGAGGGTCGCCGCCGTGGTGATGATGATGAAGAGGCTGATGACGTTCGAGAACCCCATGCCGAGATAGGTGTCGATCCGGATGCGGCCGATCTCGGATCGGGCCTCCTCCGGCGCGTCGATCAGCGCATGGGCGGCGGGATCGACGCGCTCGTCCTCCGCCTCCTGCGAGGACTGCCAGAAGAAGCAATAGGGCGTGATCGTCGTGCCGAGTACGGCGACGATCGCGACAATGTAATCCTTGTCCCAGCTGAGGGTCGGCACGACGAGGTCGTAGGCGACCCGAGCCCATGGCACGTCGACCACCAGCGCCGTCGCGACATAGGCGAACAATGAGACGCTCGTCCATTTCAGGATCGAGACATAGCGTTCATAGCGCACGAAGATTTCGAGGAGCGCGCAGCCGACCGCAAAGGCGACGACGTAGAGATGCGGCGGGCCGCCGATGAGCAGCCGCAAGGCCTCCCCCATCGCACCGAGATCGGCTCCCAGATTGATGATGTTGGCGGCGAGCAGCAGCACGACGATCGCCCGCAGCAGCCAGGGCGGGTAATGCCGCCGGATGTTGCCGGCGATGCCGTGCCCGGTGACGCGGCCGATGCGGGCGCTGATTTCCTGGATGGCGGCCATCAAAGGCCAGGTGAACAGCATGACCCAAACCATGCTGTAGCCGAATTGCGCGCCGGCCTGCGAATAGGTCGCGATCCCGCTCGGATCATCGTCGGAGGCGCCGGTGATCAAACCGGGGCCGAGCAACGCCAGCAGCCCTCGTCTCGGACGGCGCGCCCAATGGCGCGCGATGCGCGCGGCGAGCAAGCCCGGCATGTCTTTCTCCGGGCCGGCTGGGCCGCCTTCGCGCCCTCATCGATCAGTTCCCCAATGTCGTCGCGGTGGAGCGTGGTTTAGACGATGCCTCCGCGCTTGGCGAATGGTGCATCTAGGCGGTAGTTTGCGGCGGGGACGAAGGAGAGATGACGCATGGATGATTTCGTCGATCCGACACTGGTCGATCTCGATAGATATGCGATCGGGCAGCCGGTGCCGCGCAGCGAAGACCCGGTGCTGGTGTCCGGAAAGGGCCGGTTCACCGACGACATCAACCTGCCGGGCCAAGCCTATTGCGTGATCGTGCGCAGCCATTATGCGCACGGCATCATCCGCGGCATCGACACCGCCGGCGGCGCGCGGCATGCCGGGGGTGCTCGGCGTCTATACCGCGGCGGATCTGGAGGCAGGGGGTGTCGGCCCGCTGCCGCCGCGGCAGGTCATGAACAATCGGGACGGGACGCCGATGCTGAGCCCGGTCCGGTATGCGCTGGCGACGCGACAAGGTCCGCTATGTCGGCGACCCGATCGCCGCGGTCGTCGCCGAAACCGTCGCGCAGGCCAGGGACGCCGCGGAACCGTGGTCGTCGATATCGACCCGCTGCCGGCGGTCACGACGGCCCGGGAGGCGGCCGCGCCCGGCGCGCCGCTATGCTCTATGACGATGTGCCCGGGAATGTCGGGCTCGATTTTCATTATGGCGACAGCGAGAAGGTGGCCGCCGCTTTCGCCGCCGCCGCGCATGTCACGCGGCTCGAGCTGCGCAACAACCGCATCGTCGTCAATGCGATGGAGCCGCGCGCCGCGGTCGCGCAGTACGACCCCGAGCGTCAGCATTGGACCCTCCATGTCCCGGGCCAGGGGGTGTTCGGGTTCCGCAATTACATCGCCGGTATCTTCGGGGTCGGGCGCGACAAGCTGCGCGTGATAACCGATCGCGTCGGCGGCTCGTTCGGCATGAAGCAGCCGACCTATGCCGAATATTACTGCATCATGCACGCGGCCCGCGAACTCGGCCGCCCGGTCAAATGGACCGACGACCGCTCGGGCAGCTTTCTGTCGGACACGCATGGCCGCGACGCCGAGACGACAGCCGAATTGGCGCTCGACCGCGACGGCAATTTCCTGGCGGTGCGGCTGACCATCTACGGCAATGTCGGCGCCACTTACGGCGCGCCGGGGCCGCCGACCCGCAATGCGGTCAGGAACACGCTCGGCGTCTACAAGACCCCGCTGATCGAAGTCTCGACCAAATGCATGTTCACCAACACGACACCGGTCGGCGCCTATCGCGGCGCCGGCCGGCCCGAGGCCAATTATTACATGGAGCGGCTGGTCGATGCGGCCGCGGCAGAAATGGGGATCGACCGGGTCGAGCTGCGCCGCCGCAACCACATCCCGCCCGACGCGATGCCCTACAAGGCCCCCAACGGCACGACCTATGACAGCGGCGACTTCACCAACCTGCTGAACCAGGCATTGGACCTCGCCGATTGGGATGGCTTTGCCGCGCGCAAGGAGGAAAGCCGGGCGCGCGGCCGGTTGCGCGGGCGCGGCATCAGCGACTATCTCGAATTGACCGGCCCTCCCGGCCGCGAAATGGGCGGCATCCGTTTCGAGGCGGACGGCGCCGTCACGATCATCACCGGCACATTGGATTACGGGCAGGGCCACGCATCGCCCTTCGCGCAGGTGCTCAGCACGCGTTTGGGCATCCCGTTCCACAAGATCCGGCTGCTGCAGGGCGACAGTGACGAATTGATCGCCGGCGGCGGCACCGGCGGGTCGAAATCGATGATGACGAGCGGCACCGCGATCGTCGCGGCCGGCGACAAGGTGGTCGAGACCGGCAAGCAGATCGCCGCGCATGTGCTGGAGGCGGCGGTCGCGGACATCGAATTCCGCGCTGGCCGGTTCGTGATCGCGGGCACGGATCGCTCGGTCGGCATCATGGAATTGGCCGACAAGATCCGCTCCGGCCTGAAGCTGCCGGCGGAATTGCCGCAGAGCCTCGATGTGCAGCTCGTCGCCGACGGCCCGCCCTCGGCCTTCCCGAACGGCTGCCATATCGCCGAGGTCGAGGTCGACCCCGAGACCGGCATGGTCGAGGTCGTCCGCTATGCGTTCGTCAATGATTTCGGCACGGTCATCAATCCGCTGCTGGTCAACGGCCAGGCGCATGGCGGCATCGTGCAGGGCATCGGCCAGGCATTGCGCGAGCACACGATCTACGACGAGCAGGGCCAATTGCTGACCGGCTCGTACATGGATTACGCATTGCCGCGCGCCGAGGACGCCCCGATGTTCACGCACGAATTCCATCCGGTTCCGGCGACGACCAACGTCCTTGGGGCGAAAGGCTGCGGCGAGGCCGGCTGCGCCGGCGGGCTGCCGTCGGTGATGAACGCGCTCGTCGACGCGCTGTCCGAATACGGCGTTCGCCACATCGACATGCCGGCGACCCCGGAACGCGTCTGGCGGGCAATCAAGGAGGCCCACATTTCCTGACCGTTCGGGGACCTGACATGGCCGACGAGCTATCCCGGCTGGATGCGACCGAGCTGGCGCGACTGATCCGGCTCGGCCGTGCCTCCAGTCGCGAGGCGGCACAGTCATGCCTCTCGCGCCTCCACGCGGTAAACCCGATGATCAATGCCGTGGTTCGCGTCCTCGAGGAGGAGGCATTGGCGGCTGCGGGCTCCGCCGACGAGGCGCAGGCGCGCGGGGACATCCTGGGGCCGCTGCACGGCGTGCCAGTCACGACAAAGGTCAATATCGACCAGGCAGGCTGTCCCACCGACAACGGCGTGGTCGCCTTTCGCGACAACATCGCGACCGAAGACCATCCGGTCGTCGCCAATCTCAAACGCGCGGGTGCGGTGATCATCGGGCGGACCAACACGCCGGCCTTCTCGATGCGCGCCTTTGCCGATAATGCCCTCCACGGACGCACCCTGAACCCGCGCGATTCCGCGCTCTCGGCCGGCGGGTCGAGCGGCGGCGCCGGGGCGGCTGTCGCCACCGGCATCGGCCCGATCGCCCACGGGAACGACATCGCCGGTTCGGTTCGCATCCCGGCCCTCTACAATGGGATCGTTGGGCTGCGGGTCTCGCTCGGCCGCATCCCATCCTATAACCCGAGCCAACCCATCGCCCGTCCGATCGGCTCGCAATTGATGGCGGTGCAAGGGCCACTGACGCGCAGCGTGCGCGATGCGCGCCTAGCGACTGGCGGCAATGGCGCAGGGCGATCCGATCGACACGCGCTGGGCCGACGTGCCGCTCGCCGGCCCGCCGGTGCCACGCCCGATCCGTGTCGCGTTGGTGGTCCAGAACCCGGGCGGATTCACCCACCCCGCCCAGGCCGAAGCGGTGCATCAGGCGGGCCGCCATCTCGCGGCCGCCGGCTACGCTGTTGACGAGGTCACTCCGCCTGATCTCGACGAGACTATCGATATTTGGCACCGCATCGGCTCGACCGACGTGCTCGCCATGCTGGCCCCACTGATGGAGGAGCATGGCGATGACGATGCGCGCCTATCGATGCGCCTGTGGCTCGAGCTGATGCCGCCGAGCGACCTGCGCGGCGTATTGGGTGCGCTGGCGCAACGCGATCTCCTGCTGTGGCGCTGGCTCGCCTTTATGCAGCGCTATCCGTTGGTGGTTATGCCAACGATGGGGGATTTGGCGCCGCCGCACAATCTCGATACGACGCGCGAGGGAGTGGCGCGTTTGCTGGATTCGGTCCGCGTCGGGCTGATCTCGCCCGTCTTGGGCATTCCCGCGCTCGCCGTGCCGGTCGGCAATCTTGGCCGTCTACGCCCGGGCGTGCAGATCCTGGCGCCGCGCTTCCGCGAGGATTTGTGCCTGGATGCGGGCGAGGTCATCGAGGCGGCGGAAGGTGTTGTCGCTCCGATCGATCCCATGACGTGATAACCTCATCGATCATGACATTGGATAATGGCGATGCCGGCCGCAGACGGAAGCGGCGGGGCGGAGCGGTTTATTCGCTGCGGGTTCCGGCGTAGCATACAAGCCTGAACAGCAAACGTCAGGGACACCAACTATGGAATTCGGCGCATCGATCTTTTTCACCGATTACTCGATCTCACCGACCGAGCTCGCCATGGCGATGGAGGAGCGGGGGCTCGATGCGCTGTGGGCGGCCGAGCACTCGCACATTCCGGTGCCGCGGCGCACCCCGCCGCCGGGCGGCGGCGAATTGCCGAAGCGGTACTATGACGTGATGGACCCGTTTGTGACGCTTGACGCGCGGCGGCGGCGGTCACCAAGCGGCTCAAGCTCGGCACCGGCGTGTGCCTGGTGATCCAGCGCGACACGATCCAGACCGCCAAGCTCGTCGCCTCGATCGACCAGGTCTCGAACGGGCGATTTCTGTTCGGCATCGGCGGCGGCTGGAATGCCGAGGAGATCGAGAACCACGGCACGGAGTTTACCTCTCGCTTCAAGAAGATGCGCGAGCAGATCGAGGCGATGAAGGAGATCTGGACCAAATCGACCGCGGAATACCACGGCGACCTCGTCAATTTCTCGCCGATGATGACCTGGCCGAAGCCGGTGCAGAAGCCGCACCCGCCGGTCATCCTCGGCGGCGCCTTCCCGTGGGCGGCGCGCCGGGCGGTGCGCTATGGCGACGGCTGGTATCCGAACGCCAGCAGCGGCAACCCGCAGGAGTACCTGCCGCGCTTTCGGGAGATGGCTGAAGAGGCCGGCCGCGACCCGAAGTCTTTGCCGGTGACGTTGGGCGGCGCGCCGGAAGACCCGGATATGCTGAAGCGCTACCGCGACCTCGACGTCGTTCGGGTGAATTTTCCGGTGCCCCCGGCCAAGGCGGAAGAGGTTCTGCCTATCCTCGACCGCGTGGCCAAGCTCAAGCAGCAGGTGGGAGCGTAACGATGAGCAAAATTGTCCGTGCCGTCAGCCCCGAGGTCGCGGAGCCTGCGGCCGGCACCTGGTCGAACTGCCTGGTGGTGAACGGGGTCGCCTACGTCGCCGGCATGACCGCCGCAGCCACTGAAGGCGACGAATATGCGCAGGCTAAGGTTATCTTTACCAAGATCCGCCACCTCCTCGAGGCGGCCGGTGGCAATATGGCCGATGTGGTCAAGGTGACGATCTTCGTCACCGACATCACCCGGCGCGAAAAGGTGTGGCAAGCGAGACGCGAATTCTTTACCGGCAACTTCCCAGCCTCCACTCTCGTCCAGGTGGCGGCGCTGGCAAACCCGTCGCTCAAAGTGGAAATCGAGGCGGTGGCGCATATCGGCGCCAGTCAAAGCTGAGACTCCACGAGCTATCGTCACCCTCGCGAAAGCGAGGGTGACGGGAGCGGTGGCTCGCTGTTCATGCCAGGGTCAGGCTCTCGGTTCCCGCTTTCGCGAGACCGCATTCGCGCCGCTGCGCTTAGTCACCTGATGCCGACGCCCGACTTTCGCCGTGCGCGTCAATCATCGCCGCCGGCCGGGAATTCGGATCGTCAGACGATGTTGTACCTCGAGTGAGTGTGTCCGCCTAAGGGAGGAAGGAGATCACCATGCAGACTAGAAAACAGGACCCGGACGCGATCGCCGAAGAGGCTGTTGGCCAAAGGCATGGGGACCCGCCGCCGTACGCAGTGAGGAAACAGCCGGACATGTCGCAGGAGGAAATGGCCCGACGGCTATCAAAGCCTGCCGGACCTCGGGCGAGCATCCCGGAGAAGACCGCAGAGGCCGTCGGCGAGCGAGTTGGAGACGCGTATGCTGACCCGGGCAGGGCCGCCGCGCGAAATCCTCCCGGAAGGATCGCTCGCCTCGCTCTACCGCACGAGAGATCTTCGAGAAATGGCGCGGCTGATCCTGTCCTCAGTGCGGTGCGTCAGGTGGCGCAGGTCGTATCCCACCAGTTCGATGAACAGCCGTTCATGATGGTGGCCGCCGGCTTCGCCCTAGGTTACATGACCGCATTATTGCTTCACGGCCGCCGGTAACATAACCGCAAATCGATCGGCAGCAAGGACGGCCGCGCCGATATCCGCGAGGTTAAGGAGTTATGCCGGCCGGCCCGGGATGGTGCTATAGTCCGGCTCATGTGCGGGCGCTTTTATCTCACAGCCGGCGCGGCTGAAATAAAGAAGAAGTTTGTTGTCGACCAGGTGCCCGAATTGGTGCCGCGGTACAACATCGCTCCGACCCAGCTCTCTCCCATGGTGGTCGCGGTGGAGAAGCTCAGGGCAGTGCGACTGGGTCGCTGGGGCCTCGTGCCGCCCTGGTCGCGCGATCTTTCGCTCGGCGCTCGGATGATCAACGCGCTTGCCGAGGAGATCGACGACAAGCCGGTCTTTCGGTCGGCGTTTCACGCGCAACGGTGTCTCGTGCCGGCCAACGGGTTTTACGAATGGCGGACGAGAGGGGCGAGGAAACAGCCTTTTAAGATAATGTTGCGCAATGGAGCGCTGTGCGCCTTTGCCGGGCTCTGGGAGAAGTGGACGCCCGAGACTGGTGAGCCCGTCGAGACGTTCGCGATCGTCACGACGCGGGCAAACAAATTGGTCAGCGAGGTGAACGAACGCATGCCGGTGATCATTGCGCCCGGCGATTATCAGCGTTGGCTCACTGGCCCCGACGCGACGGCAAAGCGGCTGCTGGTCCCCTACACCGGCACGATGACAATCGCTCCGGTCAGCGATCGGGTGAACAACATCAAAGATGATGATGTGGGACTCATCGCGCCAATACCGGCGTGAGAAGTCCAACGGCAGGGAATCTCGAAGGATCCTTTACCCTCTCCCCAGCCTTTACTCCGCCGGCCGGGGGAGAGGCTAGGATGAGGGGCCGCCGAGCCGGGTCGCGGCCTGCCCGGCGGTCATAATATCATGCTGGCGCCGAAATACTGGACGCCGAGCGCCACATGACGGATGGTTTGAGTTTCAATTCCGTCCATCGGGGGCCCGCTGTCATGCCGCAATCTGCATCAGCTCGGGTGGCGCTTTACGCCAGTGTCGGGCCCGAGCTCACACAATATGACGTCGACGTCGAGGCCGCCGCGCTGGTCAGGCGCGGCACTGTCACCTTGCCGGCCAATGTGCATTATGCCTGGCCGCATGCGTCGGGCCGGTATCTCTATGTCGCCATCCAGCGACAGCGCGCCGGGTGGCGGCGCGGCGGGCGACAAGCATCACGTGACGGCGTTCCGCATCGATCCGCCTGTCGGGTGCGCTGACGCCGCATGGCCAACTCGATACCGCTGCCGACCCGCCCAATTCATATGACGACCGACATCCCATCCGAGCACCTGCTGGTCGCCTTCAGCAATCCGAGCGCGATTAGGGTCTACCGCGTCAATCCCGACGCGACCCCCGGTGACGAAGTGCGTCAGCCGGGACCGATCGACGCCGGCATCTACGGGCACCAGGTGCGGGTCAGCCCCGACAATCGGCTGGCGATCCTCGTCACACGCGGTCATGACGCCGCCGCGGGCAAACCGGAAGAGCCGGGGGCGCTCAAGGTTTTCAAATACAAAGACGGGTTGCTGACCGGCGAGGTGTCGGTCGCGCCAAACGGCGGTTACGGCTTCGGGCCGCGCCATCTCGACTTCCACCCGACCAAGCCCTGGGTCTACGTTTCGCTCGAGCGCCAGAACAAGCTCGACATGTTCGAGATTAGCGAATGGCGAGCTTTCGGCGGCGCCGGTCTTCCGCAAGGAAACCTTGGCCGAGCCCGGCAACATCCGTGGCCGGCAGGCCGCCGGCACCGTTCACGTCCACCCGAACGGCCGCTTTGTCTATGCCGCCAACCGCGCGTCCTCGACGGTCGAGGTCGACGGCAAATCCGTCTTCGCCGGCGGCGAGAATACGTTTGCCGTGTACGAGATCGACACGACGACCGGCGAACCGGTTCCGATCCAGCACGTCGATACGCGCGGCATCCACTGCCGCACCTTCCACATCGACCCGAGCGGCCGCATGCTGGTCGCCGCACACATCATGGCGTTGCCGGTCAGAGAGGGCACGGCGGTCCGCACCGTGCCGGCGAGCCTGGCGGTGTTCCGCATTGATGACAGCGGCAAGCTCGATTTCGTCCGCAAGTACGATGTCGATGTCGGCGACAGAACGATGTTCTGGATGGGCATGGTCCCGCTATAGGTCAAAAGACGATCTGGAGCGGGCAGACTGCGTTCTCTTGCTGGGACTGCTCGGTACAGGATGAACGATGGCCGATGTTGCTGATACGCACCGACGTCGAATGCTCACGGTCGGCATGACTGGTGCCGGCCTCCTATTGTCATCCGTTGAGCTTGGCGCGCGCGCCGGCGGCTGAGAAGGGCAAAAAGCCAGGCGAGGAGAAGCAGGTCGGCGCTGTCGAGGACTTGATGCGCGAGCACGGAGTGCTGCGCCGCGCCCTGCTGCTCTACATAGAAACAATCCCGAAACTGCGCGCCAACCCCGGCACTGTCGATGCCGGCGCACTCGCTCAAACGGCCAAGTTGTTCCGCAGCTTTGGCGAGGACTATCACGAGAAGAAGCTCGAGGAAGTTCATATCTTTCCGGCGCTCCGCAAGGCTGGCGGCCCCGCCGCCGGTTATGTCGACGTGCTGATCGCACAGCACAATCGCGGGCGCGAGATCACCGACTACATCCTGGCCGTCGCCGGCAGGGGCGCGATCGGTACCGGCGATGCCGAGCCGCTCGCTCGGGTTTTCGAGACCTTCGTCCTGATGTATCAGAACCACACAGCACGCGAAGACACGATCGTCTTCCCGGCTTGGAAGGATGCCCTATCGGCGCAGCAGCTCCGTGAAATGGGTGACAAGTTCGAAGATATTGAGCGCCAGCAATTCGGCAAGGACGGGTATGAGGACGCCGTCAAGCAGATCGGCCAGATTGAACAAGCGCTCGGGTTTGCCGACCTCGCGCAGTTCACTGCCCCGCCGCCGCCCAAGGCGTGATGCAGAAGGCGGGACGACCAAGTGGCGCAAACCGCCGTCGCGACTGATCACGCACAACACCGCGGCTCGCCGTTCGAGGTGCTGCAAGTCTTTCTGCGTCTGGGGCTGACGTCGTTCGGCGGGCCGGTAGCGCATCTCGGCTATTTCCGTGCCGAATTTGTGGAGCGGCGCCGCTGGCTCGACGAAGGAGCCTACGCCGACATCGTCGCGCTCTGCCAATTCCTGCCGGGCCCGGCGAGTAGCCAAACCGGCATCAGCATCGGCATATTGCGCGCGGGGCTCCCGGGAGCGGTTTGCGCATGGCTCGGCTTCACTGCGCCGTCGGCCGCGGCGATGATCCTCTTCGGGTATGGTGTGGCGGCGTTCGGCAATCTGGCCGATTCGGCATGGCTGCACGGCCTCAAGATCGTCGCCGTGGCGGTTGTCGCGCAGGCCGTATGGGGAATGGCGAGAAATTTGTGTCCCGACCGCGAACGCGCCACGATCGCAGTCGGTGCAGCCATGGTCGCGCTCGCGATACCCTCCGCTCCTGGTCAAATCGGTGCGATCGCCGCCGGCGGGCTGATCGGCTGGCGGCTTCTGCGTGGCGGACCGCAGCCTCAGGGTCAGCACTCGCTCGCGGTTCACTTGCCGCGCGCCTGGTCGGTGATCGCGCTCGTCAGCTTTTTCGCGCTGCTGGTCGGGCTCCCGCTGCTCGCAGCAGCGGTCCCGTCGCACACGCTCGCGCTCTTCGATTCATTCTATCGCTCCGGCGCTTTGGTGTTCGGCGGCGGTCACGTGGTGCTGCCGCTGCTGCAGGCTTCCGTGGTGCCGCCGGGTTGGGTGACCAACGACGCCTTTCTCGCCGGCTATGGCGCGGCGCAAGCGGTGCCGGGCCCCCTGTTCACCTTTGCCGCCTATCTCGGCACGGTCATGGGTCCGAAGCCCAATGGCTGGCTCGGCGGTCTGATCTGTGTCGTGGCGATTTTTCTGCCGTCTTTTCTGCTGTTGATCGGGGCGTTGCCGTTCTGGGACACGCTGCGCCGCCGGCCGGGCGTGCAATCGGCCTTGCGCGGCGTTAACGCAGCGGTGGTGGGTCTATTGCTCGCCGCGCTCTATAAGCCGGTGTGGACCAGCGCGATCTTCGGACCGGCCGATTTCGCGATCGGCATTCTGGCTTTCCTGCTGCTGGCGTTCTGGGCAGTGCCGCCCTGGCTGGTCGTGGTCTTTGGCGCGGTCGCCGCCACCGTCGTCTCCGGCATTCCGCAGTTGAATGGCTAAGCTGTTTCTTTGCCTGTGTTTTCTGTTGCTGGGCGTGGCGGCCGCGCATGCAGCGGAGACCGTGTTTCTCGAGGAGCTGACCTGGACCGAATTGCGCGACCAGATCCGCGCCGGCAAAACGACCGTCATTGTGCCGATCGGCGGCACCGAGCAGAACGGCGCGCATATGGCGCTGGGCAAGCACAATTTCCGCGTGCGCTATCTATCCGAAAAGATCGCCCGCGCGCTGGGCAATGCGCTGGTGGCGCCGGTGATCGCCTATGTGCCGGAGGGCGCCCTCGCCCCGCCGACCGGGCATATGAGATTTCCCGGCACGATCACCGTGCCGGAAGACGCCTTCGACAAAATCCTCGAATATGCGGCGCGCAGCTTCAAGCTCGCCGGCTTCCACGACATCGTCTTTCTCGGCGATCACGGCTCGTACCAAAAGGACGAGAAAGCGGTCGCGGACCGGCTGAACAAGGAATGGGCAGCGCAACCGGTCCGTGTCCACGGCGTCGAGGAATATTACCGGGCGAGCGAGAGCGAATTCGGCCGGTTGCTGGCGAGCAAGGGTTTTCGCGAAGAGGAAGTGGGCACCCACGCCGGCCTCGCCGATACCTCGCTGACGCTCGCCGTCGACCCTCGCCTGGTGCGCACCGATCGCCTGCAACCGGGGGACGGCGCCAACGGCGATCCCCGCCGGTCGAGTGCCGAACTCGGGCAGCTCGGCGTTGATCTGATCGTGACGCGGACCGTTGACGCGATTAGAAAAGCCACCAGCCATCCTTAACATTCACCTTCGGGAGATTTTCGTGCGCCGGCACATTCTTCTTTGGTTCCGCATGGCCCTGTGGCTCGGCCCGGTGGCCGCGCTTTGTGCGCTGGATCGGCAGTTCCGCCCTGCCGTCTCGCTGCGGCAGGAGGCGAGGGTGGATTGCTGTGTTCGGCGGCTTCAGCCGTGGCACGCGCAGCTCCGCCCGGGCCGGGGCTCTTACTGAAGGTGCGCGCCAATCCGGGCGATCCGATCCAGACCGTGCCCGGAATGCCGCCGGTGCTCGATGCGGGCAATCTCTACAGCGGCACGGCACCCGATCGATTGAGCCCGGCGGTCGGCGGGGCGCTGTCTCGCGTTTATGTGCCGAACCGCCGCTCGAACAGCGTGTACGTGATCGACCCGGCGACGCTTGCCATCGTCGACCGTTTTCCGGTTGGCGCCAGCCCGCAGCACGTCGTCCCGTCCTGGGATTTGAAGACCTTGTGGGTCGCCAATAACGGCGCGCGCCGCAGCAGCGGCAGCTTGACCCCGATCGACCCCAAGACCGGCAAGCCCGGCAACGCCATTCCCGTCGACGACCCCTACAACCTGTACTTCACGCCGGATGGGCGTGCGGCGATCGTCGTTGCCGAGCGGCACAAGCGCCTCGACTTTCGCGATCCGCATACGATGGCGCTGGAGCAATCGATCGAGGCCCCGAACTGCTCCGGCATCAACCACGCCGACTTCTCGATCGACGGGCGGTACGCGATCTTTACTTGCGAGTTCCGCGGCGGCGGGCTGGTAAAGATCGACCTCGTCAACCGCAAGGTGCTCGGGTATCTGCGCTTTCCCCGGCGGGGGATGCCCCAGGACATCCGCATTTCACCCGACGGCACGCGCTTTTATGTGGCCGATATGCACGCCGACGGCGTTTACGTCGTCGATGGCGACAGCTTTACCGAGACCGACTTCATCCCGACCGGCATCGGCACGCACGGGCTCTACCCGAGCCGCGACGGCAAGGAGCTGTATGTGGCGAACCGCGGCTCGCACTCGACGCGCGGGGCGCCGCACGGACGGGGCAGCATCGTGGTTCTCGACTTCGCGACCGGCAAGGTCGAGCACACCTGGCCGATCCCGGGCGGCGGCAGCCCCGACATGGGCAATGTCAGCGTCGACGGAAAGCAGCTCTGGCTATCCGGCCGGTTCGACAACGTCGTCTACGACATCAACACGGCGGACGGCTCGGTAAAGAGCATTCCGGTAGGCCAGGAGCCGCACGGGCTGACGGTATGGCCGCAGCCCGGCCGCTACTCGCTCGGCCATACGGGCAATATGCGGTAACGGGGAATTTACCCGAACCCACCAAGCCCCCATCCTCCCCCGGCTGACAGTCCGAGAGAGGGAATGGGAGGGGTAGACTACAAGCGCACATTGCGCAGGCGCAGCGCGTTGGCGATGACGAGCACCGAGCTTGCGCTCATTGCGGCGCTGGCAATCATCGGGTTGAGCAAGAGACCGAACGCCGGATAGAGCGCGCCGGCGGCGATCGGAATCGCCAAGCCGTTAAAGACGAAGGCGAAGAACAGGTTCTCGCGAATATTCCGCATCACCGCGCGGGAAAGGCGGCGGGCCCGCACGATCCCTTGCAAATCGCCTTTGACCAATGTCATCGCGGCGCTCTGCATCGCGGCGTCGGTGCCGGTGCCCATTGCGATGCCGATTTGCGCCTGCGCCAAGGCCGGCGCGTCATTGATCCCGTCTCCGGCCATCGCGACGATACGGCCCTTTCCCTGAAGGTCCCTGACCACCGCGGCCTTCTGATCCGGGAGGACTTCGGCGGCGATGTCGTCGAGGCCGAGCTTGCGGCCCACGGCCTCTGCCGTGGTCCGGCTGTCGCCGGTCAGCATGACCGTGCGTATCCGATCGCCGCGCAGCGCCGTCAGCGCGCCGACCGCACTCTCCTTGACCGGGTCGGCAACCGCGAGGAGCCCGGCGGCCACGCCGTCCACCGCGACCAGCATGACGCTCTGGCCCTCCCGCCGAAGGTCCTCCGCACGCGCAGCCAAGTCCGCCGGCCCGATGCCGCGGGATGCGAATAGAGCCAAATTGCCGACCGCGACCCGCCTACCGTCGACGACCCCGACGACCCCTTTCCCGGTCTCGGAGCGGAAATCCGCTACTGCACCGAACGTCAGGCCGCGTTCCTCGGCGCCGCGCACAATGGCGGACGCCAATGGGTGCTCGCTGCCCCGTTCGAGGCTGGCGGCGAGGCGCAGCAATTCGTCCTCGCCGAACGGGCCGATCGCAGTAACTCCGACGAGGCGCGGCTTGCCCTCGGTCAGGGTCCCGGTCTTGTCGACGACGAGGGTATCGACCTTCTCCATCAGCTCGAGCGCCTCGGCGTTCTTGACGAGAACGCCGGCGCGCGCGCCGCGCCCGGTGCCGACCATGATCGACATCGGGGTCGCCAAGCCGAGCGCGCACGGGCAAGCGATGATCAGCACCGCAACCGCGTTGACCAGCGCGAAGGTCATCGCGGGAGCGGGGCCGAAGAGCGACCAGGCGGCGAAGGTCAGCAGGGCGGCAATGATGACGCCCGGCACGAACCAGCCGGAAACGGTATCGGCGAGGCCCTGGATCGGCGCGCGCGAGCGCTGCGCCTCCGCGACCATCTGGACGATCTGCGCAAGCAAGGTGTCGCTGCCGACCCGCTCGGCGCGCATGACGAAGGTGCCGGTGGCGTTGACTGTGGCGCCCGTCACCTTGTCGCCCGGCGCCTTCTCCGCCGGCACGGGTTCGCCCGTGATCATCAACTCGTCGACCGCGCTCTTTCCTTCGAGCACGACGCCGTCGACCGGCACCTTCTCGCCGGGACGAACCCGCAGGCGGTGTCCGGGCTCGACCTCTTCGAGCGGGATGTCGGCTTCGCTGCCGTCGTCGCGCACCAGCCGGGCGCTCGTGGGCGCGAGATCCAAAAGCGCGCGAATGGCGGTACCGGTTTGCGTGCGGGCGCGCAATTCGAGGACTTGGCCGAGCAGCACCAGGGTCACGATGACCGCCGCCGGCTCGAAATAGACCGGGACCTCGCCTTCCGGCGTGCGGAACGAAGGCGGAAATAATCGGGGCATCAGCGCCGCAACGAGGCTGTACGCATAGGCGACGCCGGTGCCGAGCGCGATCAGAGTGAACATGTTGAAACGCCGGCTGACGATCGACCGCCAACCGCGCTCGAAGAAGGGCCAGCCGCCCCACAGCACCGCCGGCGTCGCAAGCACAAGCTGCACCCATATTGCCGCGCGCGGTGGGAGCGGCCGGGCATTGCCGATATCCCCGGCCATTGCCAGCGCAACGAGCGGGACCGACAGCCCGACGCACACCCAGAACCGTCGCGTCATGTCGCGCAGCTCGGGATTGGCTTCGTCGCCTCCGGCCGGCGTCATCGGTTCGAGCGCCATGCCGCAAATCGGGCAGCTGCCGGGCTCTGCACGCTGCACCTGCGGATGCATGGGGCAGGTCCAGGTCACTTCCGTACCCAAAATCGGATCTTTGCTTGCCATCCTACCGAGCCTGCCGCCTTTCCCGCTCTGCGCATAGCGAGTAGGGTGTGAAGTCGGCTTCGATTTCGGGTCGCCGATACAGCAGACCAACCCCGGAAGGGAGTGAACATGCCGAATAACACTCACGAATTCACGACCGAAGATGTCGAGTATCTCCGCCATGGCGACACCCGGCTGACCGCGCGGCTCTACAAGCCGAAGGGTGACGGTCCGTTCCCGGCGGTCATCGACCTCCATGGCGGCGCCTGGACCAGCGGGGACCTGACCGGTACGCAGGGTCTCGACGAAACTTTGGCGAAAAACGGGTTTGTCGTCGCTTCCTTGAATTTCCGCCATGCCGCCGACGGCTATCCGACCTCGCTGATCGACATCAATTATGCGATCCGCTGGGTGAAAGCGCATGCCCGCGAGCTCAAGGTCAATCCCGACCGGATCGGCATCGCCGGCCAGTCGAGCGGCGGCCATCTCGCGATGCTGGCAGCGATGCGGCCGAATGATTCTCGATATGCCTCGGCCCCGTTGCCGGCGGGGTCGCCGCAAGTCGATGCGACGGTGCGCGCCGTCGCGATGTCATGGCCGGTCATCAACCCGCTGTCACGCTATCGCAATGCCCAGAAGCTGGCGAAGGGACCCAACCCGCCGGCTTTCTCGATCGGCATGAAAGAAAAGCACGACCTCTACTGGAAGACCGAAGCCGCGATGGCCGAGGGCAACCCGCTGCTGCTCCTCGAACGCGGCGAGAAGGTGCCGATGCCGCCGGCGCTGTGGGTGCAGGGCCGCCCCGACAACGTGCACGACTATCACGACGACGATTCGAACTTCCCGGGCAACGAGCCCGAGCGGTTCGTCTCGAACTACCGCAAGGCGGGCGGCGACATCGAGATCGTCTATGTCGACAACGAAAAGCGCTCGACCGGCGCGTCGTTCGACCCGGTCGCCGCCTTCTTCAAGAAGCACCTGGGATAGACCACGTCCGCCCGCTCCCGTTCCCTCCCCCGCCCGTAGGGGGAGGGTCAGGGTGGGGGCGACGCTTCCGGGAACCAGTCGGATCTCAACGATCATGCTATAAATGACCAATTACATGGTCAGGAGCAGGCCGTGAGAAGGGTCAATCTCGCCATCCTTGTGTGGTAGCGGTTCGTTACCCGGCGAATGCGGTCATCAATGCCAGCGCGTCCGGCAGTGTTTCCAATCGCCCGATTGCCGCCAGTAGCCCGTCTAAACTCGCATCCGACAGCGGCTGCACCGCATTACGCGCGCAGTCGCGAAACTTAGCCTCGAGCTGAGCATTGGTTAGCGGCTTCTCTGGCGACCCGATGGGATCGCTGGCCTCGACGGTAACTGAGCGTCCGTCGGTCCGTTGCACCGTGATGCTGAGCGACCTTCTCGGTCGGTGATCGCGCGCAATGCCGGCGATCCGATCCGATAACGACAGGACCGAGGCGTTTTTCAGACCATCGACCTCCGCTATCCCTACCTTGCCATGCACTAGCGCAGTGGCGACCAGGAAGGGTTGGGCGAACTGCGCCTCCACTACATGGGAAGGGCGGCGCTTCGTGGGCCCGCGGCCGAATTGGTCGCTGTGTCCGGCGGGGTCCGCCTCGATCGTCACCGATGCGATGTCATCAGGCCGCTCGATGTCGAGCCGCGCTCGCGCCGTGAGCGCGGCATCGATCGCCGCGTGCAAAGGCCGCCCACAGGGATAGGGCTTGTAGCTCAGCGCTTCGCCGCGGAAAGCCGTGCCGAGGTCGCGCAGCAGCACCGATGCGTCGTATCCGTTGGGTTGGTACAGCTCGAAGAAGCCAAAACGGCCATTAAAGATGTTCCGCGCGCCGGTGAACCCGGTCTGCGCCAACACGGCCGAGAAAACCCCGGCGCTTGCCGCCTGGCCCGCCTGCATTCGCTTGGTCAGCGCCCCGTCGAGGATGCATTGGCGATTGCCGGCGGCGTGACTGTAGGCGATGCCGAACGCGGCCAGCATCTGTTCCGGCGTCAGCCCGATCAGTTTGCCCGCGGCCGCAGTGGCGCCGAAGACCCCAATCGCCGCGGTGCGATGCCAGCCCCGGTCGAACGTGCTCGCAAGCGCGATGCGGCACGATACGTCCAGCCCCAGGGTGACCGCCAACAGGGCATTACGCCCGCTGACGCCCCCGAGACTGTCGCATACCGCGAGCACCGACCCGAGCACGGAAACGCCGGGATGAATGGAACCCCCGGTGTCCAACGTGTCGTCGAAATCCAGCGCATGACCCATGCTGGCATTCAATAGCGCCGCCTGTGGCGCCGGCAGCCGTGTGCCCCGCAACAGCACACGGCTTTCCTCACGCCCGCCCCACCGGGCGATCACCGCAAAGAGCTCATCGATCCCTGGCGAGCCGCTGCCGCCGAGCATGCAGCCAAACGTATCGAGGATATCGCGACGGGCAGATTCGACAGCGCTCTCGGGCAAATCTACATAGCCGGTATGGCAAACGTGTTGGGCGAGCGGCCAAGCGGCGTCATCGGTCATGGTCTTTTCCCACGGGTCTCGATGTTCCGATATTACGGTATCCGACAGGCCCTGGCCGGACTCGTTTGAATGGCCCGCCGCTTGGGATTGGGGATGCCGTGCGGCCGCCCCCGCGGGTTGCCCGAGCTTCCCTTCACGAGACGTCCGCCCGCGTCGCGCGCACGAGGCAAAAAAGGATCAGAGCCAAGTTGTTGAGATTGCTGGAATCCCGACGTCAAAAACAGGTGGTAACAGGAAAGCGAAGACGGGTCGGCAACGATTTCCGGCATAAGCAGGGCTCTGGAGCAAAGGGAGGCCGACACATAGGTTCATCATACGTTCTCATCAAGATCCACAGCGCGCGCCACCGATGCAATCGGAAAGGAACCTAGGCAAGTCGGCGCAAGGATTCATGCGCGCGAGAGCGCGAACCACCCAGAGAAGCGACTACCGGTTTGGTGGCGAGCAGAGCCTCGCACTGCGACAGGCATGATGGCGCCTTTGCGCCGAAAGCGACCCTCTGCCGGCTGCAGCGCGGCTTCCGCATTTGCCCCCTTTCCGGCCGTCCTTTGATGCCACCATATTCGGGGCGAGACCACAGAAAGCGGACCTTCAGTTCCCGCCGGGTGATAATCCGAAGCTGCCGTTTGCTCCTGTGACTTGGAAAACCGATTTCGGGCAAGTTGTCATCTCACCTCCAAGAAGTCGGCGCCGACGCTGTCTGGCTCCATCTCTCGGCGCCTACGTGCTCCGGCGGAGTTCCTCCTACACACGCAAAAACCGCCGGTTTCGCGGGCACGCCGCGCGGTTCTAAATCTTTTAACCAATAGGCTCGCGCACGAACGAACGCGAATTGTTCATTATGCGGAGCTGCACGAAATCCAGCGGGACGCTGGGCGCGACGCGAGGCACGTATCGATAACGTCAATGCCAACCCCGCTGAGAAATCAAATCTACACTTGCTATAAATTCAGGCGTTGGCGGCGCGAGCCTGTCGGAGGTCGAAATATGGGCGGCGGCAACGAAACGGTCGCGGTACTGGGAGGCTCGCCGATCAGATCCGAGTTCGCAAGCTGCCATTACACAACATCAGCTCACGACCCAACTCAGTCCTCCAGGCCAGCGCCGCGCAACGGCCGCAAAGGGGCAAAATCTTGCCGTTCGACCGCTGTCGCGACGACGGCGGCTCAGGGATCGAGATCGCACGCTACTATGACGAGGGTTCGCGAGAGATTTCCCGGCCGCGGGTCGCAAAATCGCGTTGCTGCGCAATCAGGCGTTCGATCGACTCACTCAGCCCGAAGTCACCCCGCGGTCCGGCCCCATCCTCGATGGCGCAGCCGCTGCCATAGAGATTTAGCTGAGCCGTTCGGGCACCTCGGCATTCGGCAACGAAGTTTCATCGCCAAAGCCGGCAATATTCCTGGGAGTCTTCGAGGTTGGGGCCTGGGGTGCCGTTCGGCGCCAGCACCTTGAGCCAGCCATCGGGTTGGGCCCTGTTCGGCCTGTTGCCGCAGGAGGTGTGGACCCAATCGATGCCCAGCCCGCCGCGGGTAAAGAGTTTTCCGCATAATTCCAGCCGGTCGCCGGTCCGGATCGTCGAAAGCGGCGCCGGAACGCTCTCTCCCGCCGCGTCGTACCCGGCCGTGAAGACGTTATCGATCGCGACATGGTAGGACCGCCCGTCCTGATCCGACAGAAGCGTCAGATGCGTGTGGGACAACTCGACCCCGTTGTGCAAATGACCGGGCGCGAAGGTCGGGCCTTGGGTCACATTGCCGGTGAGAAAAGTGCCGGCGTTCGCCCGGCATTGCGCGGCCTCATCTGCGCGAGCCGTGCCCGAAGCGGCAAGGCAGAGGATGAAGACGCGAAGGAGTTTCATGATTGAACTTCCCGAGCTGGCCGTAAGTGCGGCGCTCGGGTTTGGATGTTCCGATACATAACTTGACCCGGATGAGACCGCATGTTGAAACCTCATGGCGGCCGCCAGCTAAGTGCCGATTGAACGGGAGAGCGCGCAGAGCGCGGTCCGTGGCCGATGGAAGGACGAACGACATGTTCAGACTTTATTACGCCCCCGGTACGTGTGCGCTTGCGACGCACATCGCGCTCGAGGAGGCCGGCGCGCCGTACGAGGCGGTTCTGGTCGATTTTCGCTCGCAGAGCCAGCGGAGCCCCGAATACCTCGCGGTAAACCCCAAAGGGCGCGTTCCCGCACTGGTGACCGAAAACGGCACGCTTACCGAAACGCCGGCGCTCCTGTGCTTTGTGGCGCAACATTTTCCGGAGGCCGAACTCGCGCCCCTCGCCGATCCCTTCGCCCTGGCGCAGGTTCAGGAGTTCAACAGCTACCTGTGTTCGACGGTGCATGTCGCGCATGCGCACCGCATGCGGGGCACCCGGTGGGCGGATGACGCTGCAGCGATCGAGGCAATGAAGCGCAAAGTGCCGTCGAACGTGACGGAATGCTTTGAGCTGATCGAGCACAAGCTCATGAAGGGTCCGTGGGTAATGGGCGACAAGTACACGATCTGCGACCCCTATCTGTTCACGATCGCTTCGTGGATAGAAGGCGACGGCGTCGACACCACCAAAGTGCCCGCGGTCATGGAACATCGCGCGCGCATGCTGGCGCGTCCCGCTGTGCAAAAGGCTGTGGCTGCCGAGGGCACGCAAATCCGCTGACGGTGGCCACTCTGCATCCGACGCATATTGTGGTCGTCGGCGCTGGTGCTGCGGGCTTGATGGCGGCCCGCGAGCTCGTGCGCGCGGGCAAACGAGTGACGATCCTCGAGGCGCGAGAGCGATGCGGCGGACGCATCTACCCGCTGCCCGCCGAGGAATTCGGCTACCCGGCTGAAGGCGGTCCCGAATTTGTCCACGGCGCCGCGCCGGTGACGCGAGCTCTGATGCGCGAAGCGAAACTTTCGCTCTTGCCGCGCGGTGGCACGCGATGGAGCGCCCGCACGGGCAAATTATTGCCCAACGAGCCTTCGGTGCCTCATATGGGCCGGTTCTACCAAGCTCTGAGCGAGGTGAAAGCGGACCTGCCGATCGCCGAATTTCTCGAGACGCATTTTGCCGATCGGCGATACGACGAGATGCGGCGGTCAGTCACCCGAACGGTCGAGGGCTACGACGCGGCTGACCCGCGCCGCGCCAGCACTCTCGCGCTTCGCGACGAATGGATGGCCCGGGACGAGGGCCCGCACGGGCGGATCGCGAAAGGCTACGGCGCGCTCATCGAATATCTTGTCATCCGAATGCCGCAGGCACGGAGCCGCGCTCCATCTCGGCGCGGCGGTAACGGCGATTGACGAGGCCCGCGGGCGGGTTGCCGTGCGCTGTTGCGATGGCGCCACGTTCGAGGCCGACGCCGCGATCCTTACCGTGCCACCCCCGCTCCTGTCCGAAATCGCGCTTCCGCCGGCGGCGCGCGAACGGGCAACAGCCGCTGCCGATATCGGCTTCGGCAACGTCGTCAAATTTCTATTTCGCTTCGCCACGAAGTGGTGGGCCGATCATGGCGGGCGAGACCTGTCCGACCTGTCGTTCCTGCTTTCCGATGCACCGGTCCCGACCTGGTGGACCCAGTATCCGGACGAATATCCGGTGCTGACGGGTTGGTTGGCGGGACCCAAGGCCGACAGGGTGTCGTCACTTGCCGAGGCCGAACTCATCGACTTGGGGCTCGCCTCGCTCGGCGAGATTTTCGATCTGCCTCCGGACCGCATCAGAAGGAATCTCGTCGCGGCGCGAGCGATCAACTGGGGCAACGATCCGTTCGCGCGCGGCGCTTATTCCTACGCCACGCCAAGAACACGCGAAGCGCAGTCGGTGCTGAGAAAACCGAACGGTGACGCCATATTCTTTTCCGGCGAGGCGCTCTATGCCGGCCCGGATATGGGCACGGTCGAGGCGGCGCTGGCCAGCGGCCAGGAAACAGCGCAGACGATCCTGACAGGGTGATTCCGTATCCCGGGGTTTCAGGACCACGCGGCACGGCGATATCCTCGACTTGCAACAGCGATCGAGGAGCGTGGCGATGGCATCGTTTCCGCTGGTTTCGGCGACGGGCATGCTGGGTTCGGGATTTCGCGCGGAATCGCTCGACAAGGCGATTTCGCTCGGCGCCCGGATGATCGGCTGCGATGCCGGCAGCACCGACCCGGGACCCGGTCCGCTTGCCACCGGCACTTGCATGTTCTCCGCGGCCGCGGTCAAACGCGACACCGAGATCATGATGACCCGCGCCATCAAGGCCGGGATTCCGCTGATCATCGGCTCGGCCGGCACGTCGGGGTCGGATGCCGGGCTCGCCTGGATGGTCGACATCGTGCGCGAGATCGCCCGCGAGCAGAATCTCCATTTCAAGCTCGCCGTCATTCATTCGGAATTATCGCGGGAAGTCGTCCGCCAGCACCTGCGCGATGGCCGTGCGCGAGCTTTGCCGCCCTCGGCGCCGCTCAGCGATGCCGATATCGACGCCGCGACCCACATCGTCGGGCATGATGGGGGTCGAACCGATCCAGGAGGCATTGAGGTCAGGCGCACGGATCGTCGTTGCCGGCCGCAGCAGCGATACCTCGATCTTTGCGGCGCTTCCGCTGCTCGAGGGCTACGCCCCGGCCGTGGTGTGGCACATGGCCAAAATCCTCGAATGCGGCGCTGCGGCAGTCGCCGTACGGACCGCGCCCGACTGCATGATGGCGGTATTGCACGAGGACAGCTTCGACGTGTTTCCGCTGCGCGAGGATTATCGTTGCACGCCGCAGAGCGTCGCCTCGCACACGCTCTACGAAAATGCCGATCCGTTCGAGCTCAAGGAGCCGTCCGGCACCTTGCGGACCGACAAGGCCCGATACGAGGCGATCTCCGATCGTGCGGTGCGCGTCTCGGGGTCGGAATTCGTGCATGACCCCGAATACACGATCAAATTGGAAGGCGTACGCCAGGTCGGATATTCGACGATCCTGATGGGCGGGGTGCGAGACCCTTATATCCTCGCGCAAATCGACAGTTGGCTCGCGCAGCTCGACGACAACATCAAGACGCGCATCCGCAACACGGTCGGCGAGCGGTCGTATGAGATCGTCACCCGCGTCTACGGCCGCGACGGCGTCATGGGCGCGCTGGAGCCACAGCGCAGCGGCGTGGGTGGCCACGAGGCCTTCATTCTGTGGGACGTGATCAGCGAGTCGCAGGAGCTGTCCCGCACGATCGCGACGAGCCTCTCGCACCTCGCCGTGCACAATCCGATCCCCAAATGGCATGGGTTGATCTCGGGCGTCGCCTTCCCCTATTCGCCGCCGGAGATCGACCGAGGCCCGGTCTACGAGTTCCACCTCAACCACGTGCTCGTGCCGGAGAGCCCGACGGCGCTGTTCCGCACCGAATACGAGGAGCTCTGATCATGGCGACGCTTGGCGATCTGGCAAAACTGGTGCGGTCGAAGAACGCCGGCCCGTTTTGGCTGACCATCGACATCATGTTTGACGATGCAGAGGCCTACCGCCGCGCCCGCGATGCCGAAATCGTCAACCGCGCCGCCATCGCCCGCCTCTACAACCGCAACCCGGCCGACATCATCGTCGTCAATCACGACACTGCCCTGGCGATCAAGGTGAGCTTTCCGCGGCCGCAAAGCTCCGGCTCCAAGCACGACAGCGACGTTTATGGCGGGCAGCAATACGCGCCGCTGCTGGGGCTGGAAGTGCCGGGGTGAGGGCTCACGGGGTGGCTTACCTCATTTCCGCCGCCTGCCGGCGCCGGCGCGCCGCGTGCCAGTCGGCGGCGCGCGGTATCGGCAGACCCAGATTGTCGCGCAAGGTCGGGCCGGCATATTCCTTTTGGAATAAACCACGGCGCTGGAGCTCCGGCACCAGCAGCCGCACCACGTCGTCATACGCGCCCGGCATATTGGAGGCGGCCAGCACAAACCCGTCGCAGGCCGGGGCGGTGAACCATTCCTCCATTTGATCGGCCACCTGCTTTGGGGCTGCCGCAAAACATCGTGTGCTCCTTCACCGTGCCGCGGCCGGAGACATCGATGAAATCGCGCACAGTCGGGTTCTTCTTGCCGGAGTGCCGGATCACGCGGTCGCGGAATCCTTGAAAGGAGAATTCGGCAAGCTCCTCGTCAGTGAACGGTTCGTCGATAGGTTTCTTGGCAAAATCATAGTTTAGCACTTCGGAGAGCAGGACCAGAGCGTCCACGTCGCGCGCCGTCGCCTCGATGACCGCGCGCTTTTCCTGCGCCGCTGCTTTGGTTTCTCCGACGCACACGTAACAGGCCGGTGCGACGCACACACTGGCGGGGTCGCGGCCGGCGGCGGCGACCGCCGCCTTGAAGGAGGCATACTCCCTGATGCCGTCCTGCAGCCCATGGTAGATCACGAACACCAGGTCAGCCCATTTCGCGGCGAAGGCCTGGCCGCGGCCGGACTGCCCGGCCTGGATCAGCACCGGATGCCCCTGCGGCGACCGCGGCACGCTGAACGGCCCGCGGGATCGAAAATACCGGCCCACATGATCAAGCCGATGCACCTTGGCAGGATCGGCGAAGCGGTTATTCGCCTTGTCCAGGATCAGTGCGTCATCTTCCCACGTGTTCCAGTGCCCCAGGACCACGTCCATAAACTCATCGGCTCGGTCGTACCGGGCGTCATGTTGCATGTGCTCGCCGCTGCCGAAATTCCTGGCTTCCGCGCTGTTGAGCGATGTCACGATGTTCCAGGCAGCGCGGCCCTTCAGCATCAGATCCATCGTCGCGAATACGCGCGCGACGTGGTACGGCTCGTAATAGGTTGTAGAGTAGGTCGCTCCCAGCCCCAGCCGCTGCGTCACCATCCCCATGGTCATTATGATGGTGGAGGGATCCATCTTCACCGCCCGCACGCCGGCAGCTACCGCCTCGGCATGATGGCCGGTATAGATATCGGGCAGCGCCAGGCGATCATCGAAAAACGCCATCTGGATCTTGCCGTCCTCCAACGTGCGCGCGATGCGCTGGTAATATTCCGGCGTGAGGAAATCCAATATCGTAGCCGGATGGCGCCATGACCCCGGCAGATTGGAGCAGTTCTGAGCTTGCAGAAAGGCGATCAGCGTCATCATGCGGTTCTGCGAAGCCATGGGAGCATCTCCGATGGATCGGCAATTGCCGAAGGGTACTAACGCATGCTAGTGCGGGGTCCGGAGGTGTGATGTCACGGCCCCGAGCAGCGGACGATTTCGAGACGATCCGTACCCGCATGGAGGAGTTGCGGCGGGAGAGGCTGCCCGAGCAACCCGCCCCGACAACCGACACCGGCGTCGCATTTCATCGTGGCCCTTGTGCCTGCGGCAGGAGTCTGTTCGCCGACGAGTGCGACGGATCGTGCAAGGCGTTTTGAAAGACGTCAGTTTTTGGCTCGAGCAGGGAGGGGCCAACCCAACCAATTGCAGACGGCTTCGCCCATCACCAGCTCGAGATCGCGGCCCTTCAACCACGGCAGCTCCTCGGTGAACAGGGTCACGCAATGCCGCCAGGAGCATTGCATCCGGGTGATGTCAGTTCCCCAGAACATCCGTTCGGGACCGAACGCATCGAAGCAGCGATGCAGATGCGGATGGAGGCTGCGGAACGGATACTCGTCGTCGGCATAGCCCGCCTGACCGGTCGCCTTGACCGCCATGTTGGGGTATTTGGCGAGCGCCAGCAACTCGGGTTGGAACCGGTAGGCGGCCTCGCCTCTACTGGCCCGAGGTACGCCCATGTGGTCGACGATCAATTTCAAGCCCGGGTGGCGCTCGGCAATCTTGCCGACTGTCGGCAAGAACATCGCGGCAGCAAGCGCCACCGGGACGCCAGCCCGCTCGGCCGCGGGCCATAGCCAGTCGAGGGTCCCATCGGTCACCCACGATTCCTTGTGCCGCTCGTTGAAGTAAAATCGAAGTCCGAGCATTCCCGGACGTTCCTTCCAGTGCTCGACGAGCGGCGCGGTTCTCTGGCTGGTCGAGGTAGAACCAGCCCATGATGGCGAAGCGGTCAGGGTATCTCCGCACCGCTTCGACCGCCAATTCGTTCGAAGTCCGGATCCCACATCACGGGGTGTATCAGCGCGCGATCCACGCCGGCGGCATCCATGCCGGCGATTGCCTGCTCCGCCGAATAGGGCTCCTGGCGATGGTGGGCGGAAGGCGTACCTTTCTCCCAGAGATGGATCTGTGCATCGACGATCAGCATTGGGTCGCGTCCTCTTAGGTTCGAAGGATTGTAACGAGCTTGCGTCGCCCGGGTCAGGCACGGGCCTCCCGCATCGCCTGCCAGATGCGCTCGCTGGTCGCCGGCATGTCGAGGCTTTTGACCCCGAGCGGCGCCAGCGCATCGATGACGGCGTTGACGATCGCCGGCAGCGCGCCAACCGTGCCGGCCTCGCCCGCCCCCTTGGCGCCCAGTGGATTGCGCTTGGTCGGCACCGGGCTCGAGGTGATCTCCATGTGCGGCATCGTGTCGGCGCGCGGCATGCAGTAATCCATGAAGCTGCCGGTCAGGTTCTGCCCCGATTGGCGGTCGTAGACGACCTGCTCCATCAGAGCCTGGCCCAACCCCTGCGCGACGCCGCCATGGATCTGGCCCTTGAGGCCGATCGGGTTCACCACAGTGCCGACGTCGTCGATGACGACGTAGCGGACGATCTCCAGCGCGCCGGTATCCGGGTCGATCTCGACCTCACAGACGTGGCAGCCATTGGGATAGGTGTTGTCGTCGGGGGCGAAGGTGCCGGTCTCGTAGAGGCCGCCTTCTAGCCCGGGCGGCAGGCGGCCGGGTTGGAACGACGCTTTGGCGATATCGGCGATGCTGACGCGCCGGTCGGTGCCGGCGACAGCGAAATTGCCCCCATCGGCGTTGACTGCGAATTCTATGTCCGGCTCGGCGGCTTCGAGCAGATGCGCGGCGATGCGTTTGCCCTTGGCGATGACCTTGTCGGCCGCCAACCACAAAGCCGAGCCGCCGATCACCGTCGAGCGTGAGCCGTTGGTGCCGATCCCAAAGGCGACACGGTCGGTGTCGCCGTCGATGTATTGCACGGTCGCCGGGTCGAGCCCGAGCTTTTCGTTCAGGACTTGCTTGAAGGTGGTTTCGTGGCCTTGGCCCTGGTTCTTGCTGCCCATCAAGAGGGTCGCGTTGCCGCTCGGGTGAAAGCGGATCTCGGCGAATTCCTGGCCCGGCCCCGCGGCCTTCTCGATCGGGTTGGCGATGCCTATGCCGCGCAATTTGCCGCGCGCCTTGGCCTCGTCGCGGCGCGCCGGGAAGCCGGCCCAATCGGCTTGCGCCAGCGCCTTCTGCTGGTTCGCGGGGAAATCGCCGCAATCGTAATTGAGGTTCAGCGCGGTCTTGTACGGCATCGCCGAGGCCGGGATCAGGTTTTTGGTCCGCAATTCGACCGGGTCGAAATCCAGCTCGCGCGCGGCATCGTCGATCAGGCGCTCGATGACATAGGTCGCCTCGGGCCGTCCGGCGCCGCGATAGGGCGCAGTGCCGTTGGTATTGGCCATTACCGCCAGCACCGCGACGTAGGCTGCCGGAATGTCATAGGTGCCGGTCAAGGTGCCGACATTACCGAAGGTCGCAAGCAGATTGCGTTCGGACGAGATGTAGGCGCCGACATTGGCCAATGTCTTGACCCTGAGGGCGAGGAATTTGCCGTCCTTGTCGAGCGCCAACTCGGCGTCGCTGACATTGTCGCGGGCGTGCTCGTCGGCCTGGATGGCTTCGCTGCGTTCACAGGTCCATTTGACCGGCCGGCGCAATTTCTTCGCCGCGAGCAGCACGAGCCGATGTTCGGGATATTGCCAGCCCTTGGTGCCGAACCCGCCGCCGACATCGCCGGCGATGACCCGGATCTTGCTTTCCGGGATCTTGAAGATGCGAGTGGCGAGCGCCTGACGCACTCGGTGCGGGTACTGCACATCGGCGTAGAGGGTGAAGCGGTCCTCGCCCGGGTCCCAGACGCCGATCGCACCGCGCGGCTCCATGAAATGCGCATAGACCCGGCTGATCACGTAGCGGCGCTTGACGATGTGAGCTGCCTTGGCGAAAGCTGCCTCGGTCGCAGCCTTGTTGCCGGCCTCGAACAGGTTCGAGATGTTGTCCGGGCACTCGTCCCACACCGCGATCTTGCCGTCCGCCGCTTCGGCGGTGTCGGTGACCGAGGGCAATGTTTCGTAATCGATATCGATCAGCTCGGCGGCGTCCTTCGCCTGCGCCAAGGTCTCGGCTACGACGAAGGCGACCGGTTCGCCGACATAGCGCACCGTGCCCTGCGCGAGGCCGAGAAAGGCGCGCGCGAACATCGGCGACCCGTCCGGTCGCTTGCGCTGGAATGGTACCCCCATCACGCCGAGCTTGGCCTCGACGAGGTCGTCGCCGGTCATGATCAGCATGACGCCAGGCGCCGCCTTCGCCCGCGTGAGGTCGAGCGCGCGGATGCGGGCATGGGCGTGCGGCGAGCGCAGCACGTAAGCATATGTCTGGCCGAGCAGATTGTTGTCGTTCTGGAAATGGCCGTTGCCGCTCAAAAGGCGCTTGTCCTCGAAACGCCGCACCGGCTGCCCGATTCCGAACTCGCCCATTACTTGACCTTTCCGCACACTCGTTTGCCGATCGCCATTCCCCACTATAATCCGGACGGCAACAAGATCATTGGAAGATGCAGCGGTTAAAGAGCTGGAGCCGTCGTAGTTGACCAATGAACCGTTTTGTTACGCGTATGGTTGCCTTGGCGACAAGTGGACGGTATATGCCGCGCGGCGATCTGGATACAAGACGAGTGGCGATCACGTCGGCGAAATTGAGGGGCGAGTTGGGGGAAATGAATGGCGCGAGCGGGTATACGAATTCTCTTTCTTACTCGTTACCAGCAGCGGGCCGCAAGCAGCCGTCTGAGATGCTATCATTACATTGACCTTCTCCACAAAGCTGGATTCACGGCCGAGGTGTCACCGCTATTGAACGATTCTTATGTCCAAGCAACACGTTGCTGCTGTCGGCCTCGACGACGCCGGTTCCCGATATTGTGGCGTTGGCGGCGACGGCGCAAAATGACGGCATCCGGCATATCACCGGCACGAGCGGCTCGAACGCCTTTGCCGTCGCGACCGTCAATGTCGGGGCGACCGCCTCGATCACCGCGACTGCGACCACCGGCGCCGCAACATTGCCGCTCGCGATCAGCCTCTGCCAGACCGACCCGGCCAGCGGACAATGCATCTCGTCGGTCGGCCCCAGTGCGACGACGACGATCAACGCTAATGCGACCCCGACCTTCGCAATCTTCGCGACGGCCAGCGGCAGTGTGCCGTTCGTGCCGCAGACCAACCGCATCTTCGTCGAGTTCAGCGACGCCGGCGGGCACCGTGCGCGCTCGAGAAGCGTCGCCGTCGAGGGGCAATAGAAACCGACCGCTCCCCCTGCCGTTTCTCGAGGCCTGATAAAACTCGGTTGAGATGTCGGCGATATGTCACTGAGCGATCAGGGCGACCGCCCCGGAATGCCGCGGTAGAGGCTTCCCAGTGCGATGTCGACCCCGACCGTATCGAGCTGCAGCCGCGCATTGGCTGCCGCCAGCTCGATGGTCTGCCAGCCTGCAGCGCTGCGGCGGTACACCGTCGCGCCGACCCGCTCGGTCTCGACGATAAAGCATTTCCTGCAGGCTCGGGACACGTTGATAGGCGGGAAGATTGATGAATATATCATCGCGATCTGTCGATGGTGACAGGACTTCGACGATCAGCACCGGGTCTGAGACGATGCCGCGGTCATCGCGGTCGAGCGGGCTGCAGCTGACGGTCAGATCTGTCTCGAAGTGATCGCGGCCCTGAAGCCCCTGTGGCGCTATCCGCGCCTGAGCCCGCAAGACGCACTCCGGGCGCGTGGCGTTGAGCGAGACGTAGATTTCGCCGCCGAGCCTGGGCGCAATGACTTGATGCGGCGTCGCGGGCGGCGCCATCGCAACCATGACGCCGTCGAACAGCTGGTAATGCCGCTTGTCGTGCGGGCAAGCACCGAGGAACTCCTCGACTGTCAGAAGCCTGTACGCGGGTTCCATCAACTCAACTTGGCGTCGGTGATCGCGCAATTCCATATCGCGGTAGGCTTCACTCGTCATCTTCCTCCGCCAGCACTTCGGCGAAGAGGGCGCGGTCGATGTTGCCGCCGGACTGGATCACCGCGACCCGCTTGCCGGCGAGCCGATGCCGCTCCTGCAATGCCGCGGCGAGGGCCGCGGCGCCGGCGCCCTCGGCGATGTTGTGCGTGTCGCTGAACAGGATGCGCATTGCGCGGCGCATCTCCGCTTCGGAGACGGTGAGGATGCGCGCGGCGCCGCGGCGGATGATGTCGAGCGCCTCCGGGTCGGGCACCCGCACGGCGAGCCCGCCGGCCATCGTGTCGGCGGAATTGGTGCTGACCGGCGCGCCGGCGGCAAAGGACAGCGCGTAAGTCGGGGCGTTGGCGGCGACGACCCCGACGATCTCGGTGCGAAGCCCCAGCGCGTCGCGCGCCGCGATCACCCCCGAGATGCCGCTGCCGAGCCCGATCGGGACATAGACCACATCGAGATCGGGCACCGCGCGGAACAGTTCGAGCGCGTAGCTGGCGACGCCGCGCACCAGCAGCGGATCGTAGGAATGGACGAAATGCCGCTTTTCGCGCTCGGCCAATTCGGTCGCGTGCTCGAACGCGGCCTGGAAATCGTGCCCGGCCTCGACGAGCCGCGCGCCGAACCCGGCCATCGCCCGGTTCTTCTCGATGCTGTTGCCGTAGGGCACGACGATCGTCGCATCGAGCCCGAGCCGCGCGGCGGCGAGCGCAATGCTCTGACCGTGATTGCCCGTAGTTGCGGTCACGACACCCCGAATATCCGGCTGCGACCGCCTGACCGCGTCGAGATAAACGAGGCCGCCGCGGATCTTGAAGGAGCCGATCGGCGTGTGGTTCTCGTGCTTGACCCACAGCTCGGCGCCGAGCCGACGCGACAGCAATGGCCAGCAATATTGCGGGGTCGGCGGCACCACCCGATGCACGAGCGCCGCCGCGGCCTCCAGGGTGTCGAGATCGATCACCGCTTCTTCGCCTCGGACCCGGTGCTCTCGGCAGGTCCGCCGGCATGCTCGGCGGGCGGGCCCTTGTACGAAATCCGCCAGATCGTGCCGCCGGTGTCGTCGGCGACGAGCAAGGAGCCGTCCTTGGCGACGGCGAGCGCGGCGGGGCGGCCCCAGACCTCGGCGCGCTCTTCGCCGGAAGCCCAGAAGCCGGTCGCGAAATTCTCGTAATAGCCCTCCGGCCGGCCGTCCTTGAACGGCACGCGCACGACCTTGTAGCCGGTCGGGATCGAGCGGTTCCACGAGCCCTTCAGCGCGACAAACAGGCTCCCCTTGTATTCGGCGGGGAACTGGTCGGCCTCGTAGAAGACGAGGTCGAGCAGCGAGGAATGCGCCTGGAACAAGAGATCGGGGGTGATCGTCGCTTCGACCTTGTCGGGGGCGAGCTGCGCGAACCCGGGCTGCGGGTGCTTGCCGATATAGGCGTAGGGCCAGCCGTAGAACCCGCCCTGCTGCACGCGGATCAGATAATCGGAGGGCAGATTGTCGCCGAGCCCGTCGCGCTCCTGCACGACCGCCCACAATTCGCCGGTATCGGGGTGAAAGGCGAGCGCGGTCGGGTTGCGCGTGCCGGACGCGACCGTCGTCTGGTTCGAGCCGTCGGCATCGAAGCGCTGGATCGTCGCCTTGGGCTCGGGCTCGACGCCGATATTGCCCGACGAGCCGACGCCGACATAGAGGCCGCCGGTCTTCGGGTCGATCGCCAGATGCCGGTTCTGGTGACCGACTGGAGATGCCGAAGACGCCCTTCTTTGTCAGCAATTCGGCGCCATAGGCGCCCGGCACCGGCTTGCGCTGATCGGGCGGCACCTCGTCGGCCTTCTGCGGCGGAACCGGGCGGCCGGCGCGCAATGCGCCGACGACGTGCGGCACGCGCCAGATCGCGTCCTGGTCGGCGACGAGGATCTCGTCGCCCCGCAGCGCAAGGCCATAGGGACGGTTGAGGTCCTCGACATGGCGGTCGATCCATTTGGCATGGCCCTCGCCGTCGTCGCGCAGCAAGGTCAGGTAGCCGGCGCTCTGCTCGGCGACCAATACGTCGCCATTGGGCAGCACGAGCAGCCGCCGCGGATTGACGAGCCCGGTCACGAATGGCGCCGCGGTGAAACCCGGCGGCACCTCCAGCTTCTGCCCGTCATAGGGCACGATCAGCGAGCGGTCGGTGACGATCGGCCCCGTCTTCGGCGGCGGCAGGTCATTGGGGTCGAAATGATAGCGCCGGCCGATCTGGTGCTCGGCCTGGAAATTCTGCGCCAGCTCTTCCTTCGCAGCGGAGCCTTGTCCCGGCGCCGCCTGTTGCTGTGCCAAGGCCGGCGACAACGCCAGTACGGCGGCGGCGCTTGCCGCCAGGGCAATCGATGAGATGCGGGAATTCATTGCCATATCCCTCTCCAACAGGGTTCCGGGCCAGAATGCCTAGCGTATCAGCAATCGAGCCCCTGTCGAAGTTCCGCTGGGCGGATCACTCAAACGTGACGGCGCGCCGCCGCCTCTCGCAAACCCGAAAGCGTGACGCGCTTTGCCCAGCGGCATCGCGATACCGATGGGGACCCGAAAATTGCCGCAATGGCATGGTACCAACAACTCCGCGGCCTTTCTCGTGCCGGACAGAGCGACCTGGGGGCGAGTTCGCGAGTGCCATTTGCTGTTATTGCAGCGAAAAACAGCCAGGATCAGCGGCGGGTTTTGCTGTTATCTCGCGGTTGGGGTGGGCAGAAGCGAGGGTTTCCGTGCAGTTGGCGGGGTTGCTGGCTGTTCTTTGGCTGCATTAACAGCGACGTCAGCGACGGCAGTTCGATCCTGTACACCGCCGGAAAGGTAATAAGGAGGCGTGGGTCAGTTTGATTGATTGTAACACAAGCGCTTCGGCCGCATTGTGTATGCCCGCCATGCCCCGCCGAGAGGCATCGGGTCTCACCGGTCAGATGCTCGTCGGCAGCTTCTCGTGTTGCGGTAGGTCGTCCGTGATCTCGAACCAGGGGAGCTTTTCGCTTACGAAAACGTGCTCCGCCGGACGGACGCCCGGATCATCGTCGAGGATACCGAGGGGCACGCCAAATTCAGCTATTGCGCCTGGGTTGTTGGCGAGAAGCCGGTAGTTTGGGCCAGGGCGGTTCACGATCGGGGAGCCGCAATTTCCACAAAAGCCGCGGCGGAATCCCGGTGAGGATTCGCAGTACTTTACGAGTTCCTCTCCCTGGAGCCATTTGAAATCATCGACTCGGACCCGCACGCGGCTGCGGAACACGGCCCCGTGTTGCTTCCGGCACTGCACGCAATGACAGTTCAGGGGCTTAGCAAGCGGCCCGGTGATCTCGAATTTGACGCCGCCGCACAGGCAGCTCCCGCGCACCCCTGCCATGCCCTCCTCCCACGCTGCGGTTTCGGGCACGATAGCACTTGTATTTGGGTGCTGAAATTGTCGGAGCGGTGGCCACGGCTTCTCCACCGTGCGATCTGGTCATTATCC
>CAVSTA010000015.1:0-132366 GCA_963730745.1 uncultured Alphaproteobacteria bacterium | reverse complement strand
GAACCGTTACAATTCAAACAGACCCAATTCCCGCTGCTGTTGTCCATGGGGCGGTCGAGAGGGTAGGCTGCGAATATGGCCGCCATCGTTGCCGCGATCTACCGCTACCCGGTAAAGGGCCTGAGCGCCGAAAGATTGGACCGCGTGGCGCTGACGCCCGGCGAGTGCCTGCCGCACGATCGGCAATTTGCGATCGCGCTCGGCTCGACACCCTTCGATCCGCAGCGTCCGGAATGGCTGTCGAAAATCCATTTCATCATGCTGATGCGCGACGAAAAGCTCGCGCAGTTGCAGACCCGCTTCGACGCTGACAGCGGCGTCTTGACGATTGCTGAAAATGGCCGGGTATTGCTGCGCGAGCGGATGACCGAGACGGGGGGATGCAGGCTGGTTGCAGAGTTTTTTGCCGATTTCCTCGGGCCCGCCGTGAATGGACCCCTTCGCGTCGTCGAGGCGCCGGGGCACGCCTTTGCCGATGCGCGCCGCAAACCCAATGCGACGACCGATAAATACGTCTCTCTGATCAACCGCGCGAGCATCGCGGCGCTCGAAGCGGCGATGGGGGTGCCGGTCGATCCCGTCCGATTTCGCGCGAACGTCTATTTCGACGGGGCAGCGGCGTGGAGCGAGCAGGACTGGATCGACTTCGGAAATCACCCTCGGAGCCGCCCGGCTGCGGGTGATCTCGCCGATCACCAGATGTGCGGCAACCCAGGTCAATCCCGTCACGGCAAAACGCGACCTCGACATCGTCGGCGCTCTCGGGCGCGCCTTCGGCCACATCAACATGGGCGTCTACGCCGAGGTGGCGGCAGGCGGCGAGGTCGCCCTTGGCGATGCGCTGCTCGAGCCCAGGCCAGCTCGACCGTCGGCTGACGCGATTTTTCAGAAAGCCGTTCGGGTCCATATCTGGACAAACCCGAAACGGTTGCCGCGCCGAGAGCTGCGCTCCTTGCGGTGGATGACGGCGCCGGCCAGCTTGGCGCATCAGGAATTTGATTGTTGAATTCAGGCAAATGTGAACTGCTTCACAGTGCTCGCCGACGCGTGGAGTGTATCCTTCTGGTAAGGTCGGCTGATGCCGCCCTTGCGGAGTAGGAGAGCCAGGCCGTGCACGAGGTCCCGGTTCCGTCACTTACGTATATCGTGACCCTACCACGCCGCTGCGGGATGGCTTGGTGGCCCCTCAAGCGCGTCCTTCTGCTCTTGGGGTTTGCGGCGTTGGCGTTGCCGGCGGTTGCTCAGCAGCCGCAGCGGGTCGAGACGCAAGGCTCTCAGAGCCCGGCGATAACGGCCGGCGGCAATGTCGCCGTCACCTACGGGCTCACTCCCGAGCAGGTCCAGGAGCTGACGAGAGCTGCGACGACCGGCGCCGTGGGGCCGCTGGCAGATAAGATCGTCGACCTCAGCAATCGATTGGGCGTAACCCAGGGCGCGGCGGTTTCGATGCTGCGCATCATCGGACAGCAGGACGTCCCGCCCGAAAAGCTGCCGCAAAAGCTGGCCGAAGTCGCCGAACAATACAAATCGGCTATGGAGCGGCTACAAGCGCTCGATCCGCAAGACCCGGTCACGCGCGATCTCGTTGCGCGCGCCGATGCCGCCTTCAAGGCCGGTCACCTCGACGAAGCCGATCAGCTGGTAAGCCAAGCCGAGCAGGCGGAAATCGCGGCAGCGCACCAGGCCCAGCAGCTCGCGCAACAGGCCCAAGCGGCCGCCGACCAGCGTTTGCTCCGCGCCGCAGCCGACCGCGGAGTGCGTGGCAACATCGCGATGGCAGGGCTGCATTACCTCGACGCCGCGCAGCATTTTCAAGAAGCGGCCGATCTCGTGCCGACCGGGCACCCGGACGAGAAGGGGCGGTTTCTGCTTGCCGAGGGAGATGCCTTGCAACGGCAGGGCGAGCAACGCGGCGACAACCCGGCCCTTGTTCGTGCGACCGCTGTCTACCGCGCGGCGCTCGGCGAGCGAACACGCGATCGGGTGCCGCTCGACTGGGCCATGACCGAGATGAGGCTCGGCAACACGCTAAAAGTAATCGGCGAGCGGGAGAGCGGGACCATGCGCCTGGAGGAGGCAGTGGCGGCCTACCGCGCCGCGCTCCAAGAACAGACGCGGGACCGGGCGCCTCTCGCCTGGGCGATAACAGAGATGAACCTCGGCAACGCACTTGAAAGACTTGGGGAGCGGGAGAGCGGGAGCACGCGGCTGACCGAGGCCGTGGCGGCCTACCGCGGCGCGCTTGAGGAACAGACGCGTGCCCGGGTGCCGCTCGACTGGGCGATGACCCAGCACAATCTCGGCCTTGCGCTCGAGACCCTAGGCGAGCGGGAGAGCGAGGCGACGCGCCTGGAGGAGGCAGTGGCGGCGTACCGTGCGGCGCTTGAGGAGCGGACCCGCGATCGGGTGCCGCTCGACTGGGCGATGACGGAGAATAACCTCGGCAATGCTCTCAAGGAACTCGGGGAACGGGAGAGCGGGACGACCCGGCTAGAAGCCGCAGTTACGGCCTACCGTGCGGCGCTCGAGGAGCGGACGCGCGATCGGGTCCCGCTCGACTGGGCGATGACCCAGATGAACCTCGGCAATGCGCTCCAAAGGCTCGGGGAGCGCGAAGGCGGCACGGAACGCTTGCGACGAGGCAGTCGAGGCCGATCGCCTCGCGCTGCAAGAGGACACCCGAGATCGGGTGCCGCTCTACTGGGCGATGGTCCAATTGAACCTGGGCAACGCGCTCAACCTGCTCGGGGAGCGAGAAAACCAGACAACGCGGATGGAGGAGGCGGTGGAGGCTTACCGCGCGGCACTCCAGGAGTACACGCGCGACCGGACGCCCCTCCAATGGGCGACCGTCCAGAACAACCTCGGCAGTGTGCTGAGGGTGCTTGGGCAGAGGGAGAACCGGACCGACCATATCGAGGAGGCAGTTGCCGCTTTCCGCGCTGGCTTGCAGGAACGCACTCGCGATCGGGTGCCGCTCGACTGGGCGACGACCCAGGTAAATCTTGCCAGCGCGCTCCTGAGGCTCGGCGAACGGGAGAGCGGGACAGCGCGGCTGGAAGAAGCGGTTGCAGCCTACCGCGAGGCGCTCGGCGAATTCACGCGGGATCGGGTGCCGGCCTATTGGGCGACGACCCAGATGAATCTCGGCACCGCGCTCTGGACGCTCGGGCAGCGGGACAACGGGACGGGGCGGCTGGAGGAGGCTGTTGCGGCCTTCCATGGAGCAGCCGAAGAGTGGACGCGCGATCGGGTCCCGCTCCAATGGGCCCAAATCCAGCTGAAGATGGGAGCCGCGCTTGCCCTGCTCGGTGAGCGAGCTCGAGCATGGATTCGGTCAGGGAAGCCTTGCTCTGTCTTCAGCAAGCCGAACCGGTCTTTCAAGCCGCCGGTATGGCACAAGTATCAGAGACGATTGATCGCATGATTGCTCGCCTACGTGACGAACTCTCGAAAAGCTCGTCTATCCTTCGCAAACCCAGCACACCTTAAAGGCTAGCGCGATGGACCTGTCCCACCTCAAAACATTGGGCGAGATCGCCGGAATTGGCGGCATTGCACTCGGTGTCGTTGTCCTGCTGGTTCGTCCATTGATCGCGACGATTTCGGGGCTGCCCAGAAATGCTCGCGCCGGTCCGATCAAGTTGATAGCCATTGGCTGCTTTGCCATCGGCGCGCTTGGCATCGCCGCCTGGATATTCGGCAGCCAGTCGGGTGGCCGTCAAGTCTCGACGCGCGGTGCCCAATCTCCCGGCGTGATCAGCGGCGGGGACGCGAACGTCAGCTACGGTACTCCGTCCGCGATCCAGCGCAGTTCCCCGCCGCCCGACGCGCCTGACTTACCCGCGCCGAGCGGGACGGTGCACACTGAAGGCAATCAGTCCCCCGGCGTCGTCGCCGGAGGCAGGGTCGGGGTCGAGTACGGGTCGGCACCCCCTGCCGTACCATCGCCGCCCGGAAGCAAGTGACCGGAACGGGGTGCCCTCGCGGCCGTAGAGGCGTCCTCAAATATCGTGCACGTCGATGATGCCGGGGAGGGATTTGACGGCGGCGCGGGTTTGGGGGCCGACCTTGAAGCCGCCCGGGATGGCGATTTCGACTTCGCGGGCCGGGAGGTCGAGGACGACGGTAACGCGGCCGCGGCCGCCTGCTTCCCGGGCGATGACGCTTTTGAGGCTGGAGAGCGCGCGGGCCTCGCCGACAAACACCCGCAGACCGGCCGCGGCGAGGGCGACGACCGTGTCGAGCGGCTCGATCTTCTGCGCGGTCAGCCGGAGGCTCTCTTCCTCGCTGCGCACATCGACGGTGACGACGAGCGGCTGGCCGGAATCGAGCAGCGCGCGCGCCTCCCGCAGAATTTCCGAGAACAGCGTTACCTCGAAGGTGCCGCTCGGGTCGGACATCTCCACGAATGCAAAGCGGTTGCCGCGGCCCGAGGTGCGCTCCTTGCGGCTGGTTACGACTGCCGGCCAATCGGAAGCGGTTGGTCGGGTTGGCGGCGAGCCCGGCCGGCAGGTCGGCCCAGCGGATGATGCCGGCGCGTTCGAGGCTCTTGCCATAGTCGTCGAGCGGATGGCTTCGACAAGTAAAAGCCGATCGCCGCGAATTCGTGCTGCAGCCGCTCGACCGGCGGCCAGTCGGCGACGAGCGGCAATGAGGGCCGCGGCGCAAAGCTCGGATCGATGCGCGCGAAAAGGCTCTCCTGCCGGCTCTCGCGCTCTTCGGCGGCGAGGCTCGCCTGGCGCAGCAACTGCTCTGCCGCGGCAAAGGTCTGCGCGCGGTTCGGATTGAGGCGGTCAAAGGCGCCGGCCTTGGCGAGGCTCTCGAACTGGCGGCGGTTGAAGCTCTTGGCGTCGAGGCGCCGTGAGAAGTCGGCGAGGTCCTTGAAGCGGCCGCGCGCGCCGCGCTCGGCGACGAGCTCGGCCATGGCCTGCGCGCCGACCCCCTTTACCGCGGCAAGCGCGTAACGGATTGCGGGGTCGCCGGTCTTAGTGTCCTCGCTCGACCGCAAAGGCCACTTCGGAACGGTTCACGTCCGGCGGCAAGAGGCGGATGCCGAGTCGCTTTAACTCCTGCCGGAAGACATTGAGCTTGTCGGTGTTGCCGAGGTCCAAGGTCATCAGCGCGGCGAGGAATTCGACCGGATAGTTGGCCTTCAAATAGGCGGTTTGATAGGTCACGAGCGCGTAGGCCGCGGCATGCGGTTTGTTGAAGCCGTAGCCGGCGAACTTCGCCATCTGGTCGAAGATCAGCTCGGCGCGGGCTCGCCCGACCCCGCGCGCCGCCGCACCCTCGAAAAATAGCTGTCGCTGCGCCTCCATCTCCGCTGGGATCTTCTTACCCATGGCGCGGCGCAGCAGATCGGCGCTGCCGAGGCTGTATCCTGCGAGCACCTGGGCGATCTGCATGACCTGCTCCTGGTAGGTCATGACGCCGTAGGTTTCCTTGAGAATCCCCTCGATCGCCGGGTGCAGGTAATCGGGCTCCTCTTCGCCGTGCTTTACCGCGATATATCGCGGGATGTTCTCCATCGGCCCCGGCCGGTAGAGCGCGTTGGCCGCGATGATGTCCTCGAACCGGTCGGGGCGCAGCTTTCTCAGCATGTCGCGCACGCCGGCGCCTTCGACTTGGAACACTCCCACCGTGTCGCCGCGCGCCAGAAGTTCGTAGGCGGCGGGGTCGTCGAGCGGCAATGCCGACAAATCGAGCTGAACACCGCGCGCGGCGAGCAGCTCAATGGTGCGCGCCAGGACCGTCAGGGTTTTGAGGCCGAGGAAGTCGAACTTTACGAGCCCTGCGAGCTCGACCCATTTCATATTGAACTGCGTTACGGGGATGTCGGAACGCGGGTCGCGATAAAGGGGCACGAGCTCGGTTAAGGGCCGGTCGCCGATCACCACCCCCGCGGCATGGGTCGAGGCGTGCCGGTAGAGGCCTTCGAGTTTGAGGGCGATCGTGATCAGCCGGGCGATACTCTCGTCTGCATCGCGCTGCTGCTGCAACGCCGGCTCGCCGGCGATCGCCTGTTCGAGCGTCACCGGGTGCGCCGGATTGTTTGGGACGAGCTTGCACAGGCGGTCGACCTGTCCGTAAGGCATCGCGAGCACCCGGCCGACATCACGGAGCACGGCGCGGGCCTGCAATTTCCCGAAGGTGATGATCTGCGCGACGCGGTCGCGGCCGTATTTCTGCTGGACGTACCGGATCACCTCGTCACGCCGGTCCTGGCAGAAATCGATGTCGAAATCCGGCATCGACACGCGCTCGGGATTTAAGAACCGCTCGAACAGGAGGCCAAACCGCAAGGGGTCGAGATCAGTGATCGTCAAGGCCCAGGCGACGACCGAGCCGGCACCGGACCCGCGTCCGGGGCCGACCGGGATCCCCTCGCGCTTTGCCCATTGGATGAAGTCGGCAACGATCAGGAAGTAGCCGGCGAAGCCCATCCGGATGATCGTCCCGAGCTCGAAGTCGAGCCGGTCGCGGTACGGCTTGAGCAATTCCTCCTCCACTCCCAGCGCCGCGAGCCTCGTGTCGAGACCGGCCAGGGCGGCGCGGCGCAGTGCCGTCTCCTCGTCGACACCCTCGGCGCTCGGGAAGGCCGGCAGGATCGGTTGGCGCGGCTGCGGAATGAAGGCGCACCGCCGGGCAATGACGAGTGCGTTGTCGCAAGCCTCGGGCAGATCGGCAAAGAGTTCCCGCATCTCTGCCGCGGGCCGAAAGTAATGAGAGTGCGTCAGCCGCTTGCGGTCGGCATCAGCCACGACCGTCCCCTGCGCGATGCAGAGCAGCGCGTCATGCGCGTCATAGAAGTCGCGGTGCGGAAAATAGACGTCGTTGGTCGCGACCAATGGCAATCCGTGACGATAAGCCAGCTCGATGAGGCCCGGCTCGGACCGCGCCTCATCGGCCGTGCCGTGGCGCATCAGCTCGACATAGAGCCGGTTCGGAAACGCCGCTGCGAGTTCGCTCAGCACCACCTCGGCGGCTTCGCCCTGCCCCTCGGCGAGGAGCCGCCCGACCGGCCCCTTCGAACCGCCCGCCAGGCAGAGCAGCCCCTCGCTGGCGCCGGCTAGGTCGCGCAGGCTGATCGACGGCTCGCTCGCCAATTCACCGGCGAGATAGGATTGGCTCACCAGCCGCAGGAGGTTGCGATAGCCGGCCTCGTTCTGAGCCAGCAACACGATCCGGTCCGGCTCGGATGGCGTGCGGCCGAACCGGCTGCCGCCCTCGGTAGTCCCACGCTCGACCGCGATATCGCAGCCGATGATCGGTTGCACCCCCGCGGCGCTGCAAATCGTGGCGAATTCGAGCGCGCCGAACAGGTTGCCGCTGTCGGTAATCGCTACCGCCGGCATCCGCTCGGCCTTGCACAGCCCGGCAAGCTCCTTGATCGTGATCGCACCGGCGGAAAGCGAATAGGCGGTATGAACGCGAAGGTGCACGAAATCGGCGAACGGCATCGCGAAAGCATCGCATATCCGGCGCCACCCGTCAGCCCGGCCACCGGGAACTGAAGGAATCAGCCAGAGAATTCCCATAAGGAGTGCAATGGTGACAAGCAGGGGATTCGCCCGCCCCTCACCCAACTCGCTGCGCTCGGCACCCTCTCCCGCACCGCACCGCGGGAGAGGGAGACCAAGCCCGCAGGGCTTGGTGGGTGAGGGTCGTGGCGTCGGCTAGGATTGCAGCTGAACGCCTAGCGCTTGCATGTCGTTGCGCCGCACCGTGGGGTGCCTAATCCTACCGTTAACCGCCTGGTAACCCTTCGCAGTCATCGTGGTCGCGAGCTTGGCTTTCGTCTCCCGAGCCAGGCCGAATCCAGCTGCGGCGTCGAGGATCCAATCCGCCTCGGCGCCGCTTTTTTCCGATCGGGTGATAAGATGTTGAAGGAGCGCTCGCCGCTTTCTTCGGATGCGCCGCTGATGATACAGCTGGTCGGGGCGGACAGTCTTAAGCTTCGGATAACCCGGGTTTCAGTCGCGGCACATCCCGCCGCACCTCGCGCCGCCGGCTTGTCCTCGCGCAACCCCTCGTAGACCACCTGCCGCAGCAGATTGTCGTCGGTCCAGGTCAGGAACTTCACCTCGGCCACCAGCTCCGGCCGCACCCAATGCACGCGGCTGAGCACCAGCGGCGATCCGAAGCGGCTGCCGCGCGGCGGCGGCACGTCGAGCGGCATCTTGTCGGTCGCGAGCGGCTGCAGCCGCCGCCATAACCGCTCGAGCTCGGCGGTGTTGATGCCGGTGCCGGCGCGGCCGGCATAGACCAGCCTGCCGTCCGGATCGTAGTAGGCGAGCAGCAGCGCGCCGAGATAGGGCCGCCGTCCTTCCGGATCGGTCCAGCCGACCACGACAAATTCCTCGCGGTGGAGGCATTTGACCTTGAGCCAGATGCCGCGGTTGCCGGGCGCGTAGGCCGCATCGGCGCGTTTCGAGACGATGCCCTCGAGCTCCAGCTTGCAGGCCTGCTCGTGGAAGGCCGCGCCCTGGCCGCGGTGATAATCGCTGTAGTGCAATGGCGGCCCGGCGCCCGCCAGCAAATCGGCCAGCCGCGCCTTGCGCTCGATCAGCGGCAGCGCGCCGATATCCTCGCCGTCGACGATGCAGCAGGTCGAAGATGAAATACACCAGCCCGGCCGCGTTGCCGGCGTCCGACGCGGCCTGGATCATGCTGAAGGAGGTGATGCCGTTGGGAAAGATGCCGCACAATTCGCCGTCGAGATAGGCCTGGCGCGCGTCGAGCGACGACACGGCCTCGGCGATCGGCGGATATTTGTGCGTCCAGTCGAGCCCGGTGCGGGTCAGCAGCTTTACCGCGCCGCGGTCGAGCCGGGCGTGCATGCGGTAGCCGTCGAACTTGATTTCGTGCAGCCACTCGTCGCCTTCCGGCGCCGCGTCGACCAGCTGGGTGAGCTGCGGCGCGATCCACTGCGGCAGGGCGGCCGCGTCGGTGCGCCGCCGGCGCGCTGCCGTCCGCGCCATGCCGGCGGCATGAAACGGTTTACCCGGCCGGCGCATGCGCCTCCTCGAGATGGTCGATCTCGCCGACATGCTTGGCCGCATGGGCGAGCTCGAAACTTATGCCCTTGCAATGCCGGCAGGTCGGAAACCGGCGGCCCTTGATCACCGTGACCTCGTGCGGCATGTCGGCGTGCGCCGGATCATGGGTAATCGTGTAGATGCCGGATTGCGGCACGATCTCGCCCGGCCTGTATTCCTGCGCCATGGTTGTCCTCCGATGCAAACTTATCGACGATTTTGAAACGGAGTTCAACCAGACCGCGTTCCGGTCTTGCGGGCCTGCGGCCGTAGGGAGCCGCCGGCGGCGGCGGCACGGTGGACAGTTTTCGGCAGGAGTTGGACAATTTCGATGCGGATCGCGACCTACAACGTCAACGGCATCAACGGGCGGCTCGCCAACCTGCTGGGCTGGCTGGAGGAGACCGCGCCGGACATCGTCTGCCTGCAGGAGCTGAAGGCGCCCGATGACAAATTTCCGGCCGCCGCGCATCCGCGCCGCCGGTTATGGCGCGGTCTGGCATGGGCAGAAAAGCTGGAACGGCGTGGCGATCCTCGCCCGCGGCGCCGAGCCGGTGGAGACCCGCCGCGGCCTGCCGGGCGATCCCGACGACATGCACAGCCGCTACATCGAGGCGGCGATCGACGGCCTGATCGTCGGCTGCCTCTATCTGCCGAACGTAAGGGTAAAGATCAGCGGTGCCTGCACGATGTCGCACCAACCCTTTCCATACGACGATATCTGGGACCCGGTGCTGCGGGTCATCGATGCGTTCGGGCTGGATCGTTGCATGTGGGGCACCGACTGGACGCGGACGATCGGCATGCTGACCTATGAGCAGGGTGTGGCGCCGTTCCGCGACACCAACGTCTGTCCGAGAACGACAAGGCAGCGCTCATGGGAGGAACGTTGCAGAAAGTCTACAAGTGGTAGCGGGACCGTACCGATTCGGCCGCGCCACAATCTGACGGAATAGCTTCAGGAACCAGCCACGGCGCTGCTCATTGTTGATCTCGACAAGCATATCGGCAACGCCAGGACGTGGCGCGACACGTTCGGTGAACAGCTCGGAATTTCGCCTGATGCCGGAAACCTAGCGGAGCGCAGCTCCGCGATGCTGCCGCAACAGGAGTCGTTGAAGTGCACAAGCGGAAGACCGGGCCTGGGCATTGCGTGAAGTCTCGCCTATCGATTTTGTTCCATCGCGGTTTTGAGCCCGGACGTCTCCTCATAGATCTCGGCGTCCTTGCGGATGACGAGCAGGCGGGGCAGCAGAAACACAAGAGGAACCGCGATCAACGTCGTCAGCGAATTTGCGAGTACCAGGCTATCGAAAGAAAAATGATATTCATCGAGTAAATGCGAGCCGAACCAGTCGGTCCCGAACAGCGCCAGATTGCGGACGCTGACCATCAACGAAAAGCCCAACCCCTCGCTCCCGGCAGGTGTGGCGCGCACGGCAAGATCCATCAGCGCCAGCTCGGCCAAGGTGTAGCCGAAGCCGTTCAATCCTTCGATCGCCTGCGCGCGGCCAGCCGAGTTGTAGAACAGATACCCCAAATTGGCCGCCGTCGCGAAGACCATGGACCCGACCAGCAAGGTCCGGAGATTGAGGCGCCGGCACAGGATTCCGTACCCGACAGCAGCCAGCACGCCGCAAACACCGGCGATCAGCTGCAGGAAGCCCTGGGCTTGCGTACCGAGGTGCAAGTCGTTCTGCTGCTTGTAGAAGAGTGCCGTCGCAAAGCCCGGCGCGATGTAGAACAGCGCCATCAGACCCGCGGCTCCCCACATGGTCCGGGCGGTGGCGATTTTGACGAGCTGGCGGCGGGCGTTCTCCAGAAGCAGTCGCGGATCCGATGGTTGCCGCTGTTCCCGCAGAAACAGGAGGATCACCGGCACCAACAGGAACATGACGCCGCCGCACGCCGCGGCGGTCCAGCCGAAGGCGATGCTGGCCAAATATCCGGCCGCGGGACCATTGACGATCCAACAGGCTTGCTGGACGAACTGGCGCAGCGCGGTGAGGCGGCCCGAGCCCGAATTGGCCTGCGCGGTTTCGACCATGTAGCCGCCGACCACCGTGCTCGTGACCATCATAAACGTGTTGATGACGATCACGACGAATAGCAGATTGCGATATTCGTGGGGAGTGACGATCAGGACCAACCAGGTAAGCGCCGCCAATGTCGCGCTGATCAGGATGTAGCTCTTGCGCCGGCTGCCGAAGAGCGGGAACGCGTCGGTCAAGATGCCGGCGAAGGGCTTTAGGTACCACGCCAGCCCAGCCCAGAAGAAGAACGCGGCATTCGCGGTTCGGTCGGCATGCAATTCGTTCTTGAGCAGGTTTTGCAGCGGCAGGCGCGCCAGAACTTGGGTCTGCGCCAGGGTGGTGGCCAGCACGCCCGCGACGATGACGAGTGCGGCATAAACGAGGGCTTGGTCGGATCGCTCTCGGGTGGCGGATGGCGCGGCCATGCGCGGTTTTAGCCTATTTCGCCGACCCGAAGCCACGCTGGAGGGAGTTGGATTGGAACTTCCGGTTCCGCCGCGCGATAAGGCTTCGGTTCCGAAATTTCACTTTGGCCTGGCTTCGCTGGTGTCCACCTTTGAGCGGCTGCCGGCCAGTGGAGGACTGCTCGCCGGACGGGCGCTCGACATCTCCTATGAAACGGAAGGACGGGTTCGCAGCGGAACTCGCTGCTGGGAGGGAGATGAATTTCCGAACCTATCGGTACGCCGCCAAATTTTTTGGCGGCCCGTCGATCCCCGCGCATTCACCTTCCGCAATATAAACCGGCTCCCTCGCGACAGGGACCAATCGTTGAATCCATCTCCCTCCAGCGGATAGTCTGTGCGAACCCAGTCCTCACCCGGACGCAGTCTGCGCACTCACAGCAATGGGCATCCCCGCCGCCGCGTTCCCGGCCGAGAATGGTCTCGGCGTTTGTCGGCGCCTTCGCGTAATGTGTGGTGCCCGGCCGGCGCTACGCCAACGCCGCCAGCATTGCTGGGTTCGGAGGAGCTCGGCGATGGTCGGGCTCGACTCGGACGATCTTGAAGCCATCTATCGCGGCAACGCCGAACGCCTGCTCCCGAATTCAGCACCGAACGCACCGAAACCCCGGAGGATCAGTGAGGCAACGGGAACACGCTCGGTGAGGCAAAGCTTGACGAGCCAGCGCGCCAGCCAAAAGCCGTCGCGGCCGGCTTCGAAGGCCAGCGCAATGCGCGTGATCGTGCGGCCGGCCCTTATCGCCTCATCGCGCCAGCGATGCAGCACGGGAATTAGCCGTTCGGGGCTCGGCTCCACCAAAGCCACGAACGCGACAGGCGCCGCCGATTTTAATAGTACCGAGGGATGGGACCGTTTTGCGGCGTGGCGCGATCGCTGAGGTCGAGCATGATCTCGTCCACGTAACACATCCCCAGCCTTCGGGTGGGTCATAGCCTTCGATGATCGGATGGCGGGTCTTGTGGAAGTGCTTCGTGGCGTGGCGGTTCGGCAAAATCGTCGCAACAGCCGACATGCCCACAGGTCCGGCATAGAGCGCAGGTGGACCCACGGCGAACCGATCTTCAAACACTCCTCGCAGCCGAGCGCGCTCGGAATCACATTGCGAATGGCGTTGATATGGATGCATTCGTGGGACATCAGTCTCTCCCAGTGTTGGCGCTGTCTTTCCCCGGAGGGCCAGGCCATGCTCTCTCCCTGAAAAGCGAGCTGACTCAAGCGCGCTGGCGAATATATTCGGATAATATTGCGATGGCGCGCTGGCTGCAGTCCACTGTGCTCGGTGTTATCAATGCCGAGCTTCTTGACGAGACTATTGCCGTAACGGACGCGCAATTCAGCAAGTCCGGTGGGGCGCGCGATTTCTGGACAGAACGTCTGGACACCCAGGATGAAATATTTTGCTGACTTGGTATGAGCTGGGCGATCCATTGTTGGTCCATACCCAGCCCAATTTCATTCCAGGGCGTCCGTACGGGATGTGCACGGTGCTGATCCCGGCGCTCGGTGCGCGGCTGACCCGCAACGGAAACGAAGCGGAAGGCCGGCCGTGGCCGAGGCACCGCGAAGGTCATCCGTCGAGCACCTGCGTACTGGGATTATGCGAGAGCTGGACGCAGCCTAGATAGGGATGAACTCGGGACCCGGCTGGGAGATCGTCAGGCATCGCCGTGGTGAAGGTCATCGGGTCCTCTCGCGTGCTTCAGGTTGAAGTCTTCCAACTCCACCTTAGCCGACTTGGCCCGATGGCCACCTCAACCACACCGCAGCCCTACACTGCGGATCGGCCCGAAAATTCCACCACAAGCGTGGACGCTAACGACTGAGAGTGCCGCTGGAGGCGCCCACTTTAACGTAATTCCGCCGCGGCTGTCGCCTCGCCCCCGTTGTGGTCCGCCCATTTGAAATGCCACGCGAACTCGGTGCAGCAACCCCCTCACCCGCTCTGTGCCCGCCACCTAATCGAAACGACCGCCCGACCCTTCCTCCCTCAACCCCGACAGCGCAGCCGTCCTTTAAGATCGAAAATCTTCGCGCCGGTGCTCAGTCCGGCCCTCAGCAGAGCCTCCGGCAGCAGCAGCGCGGCATGATGGTACGCGGGGCAATCGATCTTCACGAAATCGCCCGATCCGAGATCCGCGCTGCCTAAGAGGGGGGCAATTTCGGCGCCCACGCTCCTGAAAATATTCGATTAGAAATCGGACGGCATAAGGCCAGCTGGGGTTATCTTTATTGCTTGAGGGGCGATAGACGCCCCAATAGGTCGCAGCAGACTGTCACGCAGCATGCGCCTCCTGCCTCCACTTTTCTACCGAGCCGCTGCTGACTTTGTAGTAATCTGGCGCCGGCGCCGGCCTAGCGTAAAGCTGAGGGTGCACTGCTTCTAGGTGATCAATCGCGGCGGCCACCGCGACCTGCAACCCTGCCTCATTGAAGAATGAGCCGGGAATTAAACAACGATTGGCAAGCACGCGCCGGAAAGCATCGAACAGGGCCATGTCTGGCGGCGTCGGGGCATTCCAGAAATCGTCCAGCTCGCCTTGAAAAGTCAGCCCTGCGATGTCGTAAACCGCTTTTCCGAGCGTGATAACAGGCAATCCGAAGGCAAGCGCCAACGTTCCGACGGTGCTATTGACCGTGACGATGGCGGGGTTCTGAGCAAGAAGCTTACCCAAATCGCCACCGGCCAGGAAGATCACCCGGTCGGCAATTCCGAGTCCGCCGGCGAGGTAACCAACAATTGCGGCCCAGTCCACCAATCCGCTGTCGAGCGGGTGGAGCTTGACGATTAGCCGCGCGTCTGAGGGGGCGTGACGAGCAAAGGAGACAAGGACGTGCTCGATTGCCAAATGCATCGCGCGGAACGGCGAATGCACTCTAATCTTGTAGGTGTCGTCGAGCTGGAGGGGAAACAGAAACAAAGGGCCAGGCTCACTGGAAACGTATTCAATCGCCGACGCCGCGCGGCGCTCATCTCGACGCATCAATGCTAATCGCCGCAACCAACCGGCAAATTCGAGCAGCTGGTAATATGGGCGGTAAGTCGCGTGCGGAAAACGCCACATTTCCATTATTGAAGCCGCGTTGTAGAGCACGTCTTCAACCGCCCTGCGGCGAAAGCTGCCTGGAAACGGCGTCGGATCTCGCCAGGGCGGAAGCGCACGTCCGCGCTCTCTATACCAATTCGGATCCCGCGGTAGCGACGAATTGCCATCTACCCCGCCTTCCTCGAAGGTGATCCAATCAGGCCTGAGGTAACCCTCATCGACGACATGGATCCGCAACGCGCGATCCTCGGCCACCGGTATGGCCGCGCGGTGCAGCGGGGGGCAATCATTGAAAAGAATGATGTCGCTGATCCCCGATTTGACGATCAGGCGATCGAGGAACTCTGGCCATTCTTCCGGACGGCCGCGAAAGTCTACGGCTCCCGGTAGCCGCCAAAACGCGCGATCTCCGCCGTTGAAGTTGACCCGGTGAACCGCGTAGCCGCGATCGGCGAGCGCCCGCCCGAGACGCTCAAAAAATCGTGTCGCTAGCCCTTGCAGGAAGAGGAAAGAGCGCTGTTTAGGAGAAAGCGCTTCTCTGCTAAGATGTGGCGCATTGAAGCTGCCTAAGGGCGCGGCAATCGACCGCTTGAACACATAAGCTGCGCTGCGTTCAGCTCCCCGGAAGTCAGGGGTTCGTAGGGCTGCTTCCGAAAAGCAACGCTTCATTCGGTCGGCGACCATTTCCGGGCGGCGATAAAGGGCGCTGTGTTCAACATCTGTCTCAACAGAAAACCGCGGGAACAAGGACATGACGCTTCCAATGCCCTTCAAGAAGGGAGCGCGCCTCATCCCGTTCCTCCTGCAACTGCCCGGCTGGTTGTTACTCTGCTCGTGTCTCTATTTTGTAGCAAAAACACCGCCACTAAACCAATAACGCCCCCACCACCGACAAAACCGCCGGCAAAAGGAGCTCCCCCCAAAGCTGCGGTCAGACAGCCGGCCAGTATGGCCACAATACCGATTGCCAGGCCACAGATCTGTCCTCGTTTCATGATCTCCACTTTATATTCTAGGCGCGCCTTGGCCAGAATGTGGGCCCGCTCCTCTGCTTTCTCCAGGGCCTCACGATGCTTAACGGCTTCATCAACCAGGATCTTGCCGAACCCGGGAATGCGTCTTTCGTATTCATCAAGGGCCTCCGGGGTTGGAAACCCGGATAAGATCGGCGCTGCCATCGGAAACATTCTCAACTTTACTCGCACTGTAACCCTGAGATTTATTGTCGGCTAGTCCAGCGTGCAGATAAGATACGCCGCGCCTGCTATCCCTAGCTCCCGCATCCCGCTTCTTCGGTTTAGGGCCGTACCTCGGAATGCCAACCGATTTCCGATCGAGTACGGTCGCCGTGGCGCGAGCAACCCGCCGACAACCTCGACCCGGCGAAGGGCGCCGCGTCTCGGCAAGTATAGCGGGCGAGTTGCGGCCTCAAGTTCCCCCGGCACTCGCGGCAGCGCTCGCGAGCATCGCATCCGCCAGTAAATCGAGACAGCCCCCACTGGGCGCTGCAAATTCGTTCCGTGAGACGCGAAGTGATGCGATTGGATCGCGGTCTCGCCGTCTGGGTTCCTCCAAAGGTGCGGGAGGGAAAACGGCCAGGCAGGTAAAAGCTGCGATTTGATGAGGTCGACCATTGGCCGCCAACTGAACAGCAGGGCGGAGCGCTGGTACCACGGCGAAGGGCGAAGGCAAGAGCGCAACATGGAACAACCGCGTCTCCTGAATTCCTGACGGGCGACCTCACAGGCGCTGGTGATCCCCCACACGGCACACCTCTCCTGTCGTCAGCAGTCCGACCCGGGCGCATCCCGTTGTCCGCGCCGGTAATGTATGAGACCCAGAAGGAAAAGATGATGGCGTCGCACAAAGAGCCGGACGCAAACGCCGGGGATGCCTCCGGCGCGCTGGCTTGGCTCGCGCGCCGGGTAGGTATCGAGCCGCACTTCGTCAACGCGATGGGTGAGACCGTTGTGACGCCAGCCGCGGTGCAGAGCGCGCTGCTCACGGCGATGGGGCTTGCGGCTGCGGACGAGCGCGAAGCCGAGGCGCGGCTGGCCGAGCTCGACGCGGAGGAACGATCGCGGCCGCTTCCCCCAGTCGTCGTGCTGCACGCGGCTGAGCAGCCGGCCCGCATCCCGATCGCCCTCCCCCCACTCCTGCAGCCGCTGCGCTGGACGCTCGCGATCGAGGCGGGGAAGACGATCGCGAGCGAGCTGCACGACGGCGACAGCGAGGAACTTCAACTGAGCGGCTTGAGCCGATTAAATTCAACTGAGCGGCTTGAGCCTCCCGTCTTCGAGACCGACGATACGGTCGAGGCGGCGGGCAAGTTCGAGGTTATGGGTGGCGATCAGTGCGGCGAGGCCTGTATGGCGGACAAGGTCCAGCAGCGTTCTCAGCACATCGTCGCCGGTGGCGTGGTCGAGATTGCCGGTCGGTTCGTCGGCCAGCAGGATCCGAGGATCGTTGGCGAGCGCGCGGACGATCGCAACACGCTGCTGCTCGCCGCCCGACAGCCGCGCCGGGCGATGTCCGGCGCGCGGCGCGAGGCCGACATGGTCGAGCAATTCCGCCGCTTTGCCGCGCGCGCGACGGCGCGCGACGCCAGCGATCATCTGCGGCAGCATGACATTTTCGAGCGCCGAGAACTCCGGGAGGAGATGATGGAATTGGTAGACGAAACCGATTTCCGAGCGCCGCAGCAAGGTGCGCCGCTCGTCCGATAGATTGCCGCAATCCTCGCCGCCTATCAGCACGGCGCCGCCATCGGGCCTTTCGAGCAATCCCGCGACATGCAGCAATGTCGACTTGCCGGCGCCCGACGGACCAACCAGCGCGACGATCTCCCCCGGCCGCAGCATGAGATCGATGCCGTCCAGAACCCTGAGCTCGGTTCCGGCAAGCCGGAAGACGCGGCGCACACCGCGTAGTTCGAGGGCCTCCCCACTCATAAAGCCCCTCTCCGCTCTTCAGCGGGGAGAGGAACGGGTCCGGTCGCGGCAGCGACTGGGAGGGTGGGGTGGGCAACGCCGTGCCCTGGATCAGACACCCCCTCACCCCGACCCTTTCCCCCCGCAAACGGGGGGCGAGGGGATAGAAGCGGCAGGCATGAGTACTTACTCGTAGCGCAGGGCTTCGACCGGGTCGAGCCGGGCGGCGCGCCAGGAGGGATAGAGAGTGGCAAGGAAAGAGAGGGCGAGCGCCATGATCACGACGGCGGCGACCTCGCCGGTGTCGATGCGCGCCGGGATGCGGGTGAAGAAATAGATCTCGGCGGCAAACAGATCGGTGCCGATGATTCTTTCGGATTGCTTGGCGGATGGCTTCGATATTGTCGGTGAAGACGAGGCCGAGGACAAAGCCGGCGACGGTGCCGATTATCCCGATGCTGGCGCCGCTCAGCACGAAGATGCGCAGAATCATGCTGCGCGAGGCCCCCATCGTGCGCAGGATCGCAATGTCGCGCCCCTTGTCCTTCACCATCATGATCATGCTGGAGATGATGTTGAACGCGGCGACGACGATGATCAAAGTCAGGATCAGGAACATCACGTTGCGCTCGATCTCGACCGCGTTGAACAGGCTCGAATTGGCCTGCTGCCAGTCGACGATCCGGACACGGCCGGCGAATGCCGCGGTAATCAGCCGGCGCTGCTCGCGCACCCGGTCCGGATCGGCGGTAAAGACTTCGAGGCTGGAGACGGTTTCGGGCAGGCGGAAGAACAGCTGCGCCGCGTCGAGCGGCGCATAGATAAAGCTGTTGTCGTATTCGTACATGCCGACATTGAACAGCGCGACGACATGGTAGGTCTTGACGCGCGGCATCGTGCCGAAAGCGGTGGCGGTGCCTTCCGGCGAAAGCAAGGTGATCGGGCTGCCGATGGCGAGCCCGAGCCGGCGCGCCAGCCGGTCCCCGACCGCAACGCCGTCATCGCTAAAATCGGCGAGCGAACCCTGGATGATGTGGTCCGCCAGCAACGGCAATGAGCGCAAATCGTCAGGCCGGATGCCGCGCACCAGCGCGCCCGCCGCCCCGCCCTCCGACGTCGCCATGACCTGTCCTTCGGCGATCGGGATGACCCGTATGATCCCGGGAATTTCCCGGATTTTTTGCGCGGCCGCATCGAAATCGGGGAGCCCGCCACTCAGCGCGTAAACCCCGAGATCGCCGTTGAGGCCGAGGATGCGGGCGAGCAAGTCGGCGCGAAACCCGTTCATTACCGACATGACGATGATCAGGGTGGCGACGCCGAGCGCGATCCCGAGCAGCGAGAAGATCGCGATGACCGACACGAACCCTTCCTGCCGCCGCGCCCGCAAATAGCGGAACGCGACCATCCGCTCGAATGCGCCGAAGATCACAACGCCTCCCGTCGCCTCCGGGAAAGCGGGGGCCCAGGGCTGCCGATGAACATTGCGGCCCCTGGGTTCCCGCTTTTGCGGGAATGACGACTACGGCTTGGCACGATCTGCGGTCAGCTGATCGAGGGCCGCTTCGACCGAGACGTCGCGCCGCTCGCCGGAGCGGCGGTGCTTGATCTCGACCGTCCCGGCGGCGAGGCCGCGCGGGCCGATGACGAGCTGGTCGGGCAGGCCGATCAGATCCATCGTCGCGAATTTGGCGCCCGGCGATTCGTCGCGGTCGTCGTAGAGCACCTCGACCCCGGCGGCGAGCAATTTGCCGTATAGATCGTCGGCAGTCTCGCGGCAACGCTTGTCGGCCGATCGCAGATTGATCAGGCCGACGCGGAACGGCGCGACGCTCGCCGGCCAGATGATCCCTGCATCGTCGTGGTTGGCTTCGATCAGTGCGCCGGGCAGGCGGGACACTCCGATGCCGTAGGAACCCATCTGTAGCGGAACCGCCGCGCCGTCGGGACGGGTGACAAGGGCCTGCATCGGTCGCGAATACTTATCACCAAAGTAAAAGATGTGACCGACCTCTTGGCCACGCGCAGATACGAGTTCCGCCTCCGGAATCGGACAGCTAGCTGGATCATGCTTTTCGTCGGTCGCAGCATAGGAGGCGGTCCAACGCTGAAAAATCGGTTCGAGATTGCCCCGGTAATCAACCTCAACGACGGGAATGTCAGTCTCGAGCCAGCGGCGATCGAAAAACACGTCGCTCTCACCGGCATCAGCGAGGATAATAAATTCGTGCGAGAGATCCCCGCCGATCGGTCCGGGATCAGCTTGCATTGGGATCGCCTTCAGCCCCATGCGGGCAAAGGTCCGCAGATAGGCGACGAACATCTTGTTGTAGGACTGCTTGGCCCCCACCATGTCGAGGTCGAAGCTGTAGGCGTCCTTCATGAGGAACTCACGGCCTCGTATGACACCAAAGCGCGGCCGCACCTCGTCGCGGAATTTCCACTGGACGTGGTAGAGTAATTTCGGCAAGTCGCGATAGCTCTTGATTGACGGCGCGGACGATCTCGGTGACCTGCTCTTCGTTGGTCGGCCCATACAGCATCTCGCGGTCGTGCCGGTCGCGGATGCGCAGCATCTCCTTGCCGTAGTCGTCATAACGCCCGCTCTCGCGCCACAACTCGGCCGGCTGCACCGTGGGCATCAGGATCTCCAATGCACCGGCGCGGTCCTGCTCTTCGCGCACGATTCGCTCGACCTTCTTCAGCACACGCAGGCCGAGTGGGAGCCACGAATAGATGCCGGCGCTAGACTGGCGGATCATCCCGGCGCGCAGCATCAGCCGGTGCGACACGATCTGCGCCTCGCTCGGGTTCTCGCGCACCAGCGGCAGAAAATATTCGGAAAGACGCATCGAACCTCACCCCGGCGATCGGGCGGCGCACTCTAGGGAAGAGAACGGGACGTGTCCATCGACCCGCCGGTCACGGTGAGCTCGCGGAAGCGGCAGCTCACCACAAATTTCCTTAAAATTCGCGTGACGTCAGCGGGTCCGCGCGGGTAATATCAATTTCTACCCAGGGAGTCATGCCGCCCGAGTTTAGGGAGGAAGCGACTAACGCGAGGAGGCAGGCTCATAGCCTGCCTCTTTCGCATTTGGCTAATAGTCATGGCAACACTGCCGCAGGACGCGGATCGGACGCGCCCGGCGTATAAACGCAGCGCATGGAAAGGAACTGGAGATTAAAGATGGCGGTCAGTCGTGGGTACCATTTCTATCAAAATCCCGGGCCGACCAATATCCCGGACCGCGTCTTGCGGGCGATGGACCGCGGGGCGATCGACTTCACCGCTGCGCAGTTCAAAGCGATTGCCGAGGAATGCTTCGCCGGACTGAAACGCGTGTTCAAGACCGACCAGACCATTCTCTCCTATACCGCCTCCGGACACGGCGCCTGGGAGGCGGCGCTGGTCAATCTGTTCTCGCCCGGCGACAAGGTGCTGGTCGTCGAAAGCGGCTATTTTTCGCTCAATTGGGGCATGCGGGCCGAGGCATTCGGGCTCGAAGTCGAGACATTGCCGAACGACTGGCGCAGCGCCGTCAGCCCGGCGAAGCTCGAAAGCCGGCTGCGCGAGGATCGCGAGCACGCGCTGAAGGCGGTGCTGGTGGTGCACAACGAGACCTCGACCGGGGTGCTCAACGACATAGCCGGCTTGCAACGCGCGATCGACGCCGCCAAACACCCGGCGCTGTTTCTCGTCGATGTCATCTCGTCCCTGGCGTCGATGGATTTCCGCATGGACGAATGGGGCGTCGACGTTGTCGTCGCCGGCTCGCAGAAAGGGCTGATGCTGCCGACCGGCATGGCCTTTACCGGGGTCAGCACCCGCGCCATCGCTGCCAGCGCCGAAGCCAAGCTGCCGCGGGTCTATTGGGATTGGCGGCGGCTGCTCGGCGAAGCCTCGCAGGCTTATTGGAACGGCACCGCGCCGGTGCACTTCTTCTACGGACTGCAAGAAGCGCTGCGCATGATCGAGGAAGAGGGTCTCGACAATATCTTTGCGCGCCATCATCGCCTCGCCGAAGCGACGCGGCGCGCGGTCCGCGTCTGGCGGCAGAACGACGGACCCGAGATCTTCGCCATCGACCCGCGGGCCCAATCCGATTCGATCACCGCCGTGCAGGTGCCCGAAGGCTATGACGCAGACAAAGTCCGCCAGCTCTGCCTCGACAAGTTCAACGTGTCGCTCGGCGGCGGGCTCGACCGGCTCAGCGGCCACGTCTTCCGCATCGGCCATCTCGGCGATCTGAACGAGCCGATGATCCTCGGCTCCCTCGCCGCCGTTGAGATGGCCCTCGAATTGTGCGGTGTTCCGCACGGCAAAGGTGGCGTCGCCGCCGCCATGGATTACCTGGTCACGAGCGACTAACGCAGGGCGGAAGCGTAAGCGGCGGTTGGCCCCCGTGCGGGGACGTACACTTGGGGCGCGGCAGTTTTCGGGAAATTGGTTCCAACTCTCGGCCCCACTCCAAATCAGGTTCTCCAGTACGCTGGAGATTGTTCCGATAAATCCAGGCTCGTTGAAGCAATGCTCAACGAGCTTAATATTGACGCGTGGATTGGTGATGCTTTCGCCTGTGAAAATTGCGGATATATTCACACCGTCGTCGAGGCGCGGCACGAGAGCGGCCGGATGGTGGTCGACCCGATTTGGCACGCCGATTATCCGGCAGCGGACGGAAGATTTCTTGGGGTACGTGATCTTGCCGGGACGAGTCTTGGTCGAGGGCATCTCGCCGACCTACAGAGGGAACGCGGAGCGGCCGATAAAATTGCGCGCCGTGCCTGCGAGCGACGACCCCGTCTCCTTCAGCTTGTGCGTTAACGTTAATCGTTTCGCATACAAGACGGCAATAGCTTGCCGCGCGGCGGGCGGTTATGATTTCGGGAAAGCGCCCTCAACCACCCGCCATCGCTCGCGGCGGGCCCTCGCATTCACGTTTCGGCACTTCTGCCGAAAATTGGAATCGACCCCCAAAATATCCCCCGCCACAATCGTTTTCCGTGCGGCAGGTGTTGCTGAACAGGCGTCGCACAATTCGACGGGAAGGTGACAGATGAAGGCACGACGTCTCGGATGGGTGGGGCTCGGCGCGCTCGGGCTCCTTACCGGCTGCAGCCCGCAGGCGAATGTGGCGACCTCGCAGGCGCAACTTCAGCCTATCGAACCCGGCACGGCGAGGGTGTGGTTCTACAGGCAGTCGGATCCGACGGGGGGCAATGTTTATTCAGCGGAGCCGATAATCTACGCGAATGGCGCGTCCGTTGGTCAGATCGCGCAGGGAACCGCCTTCTTCCACAACTTCCCGCCGGGAAAGTACCGGTTTACCGTCCAGCCCTTCGGCACCCCCACTCGCGAACACGACACGCTCCAGCTCGAGCCGGGGACGCAGACTTATGTGCAGGTCCAATGGGAACCCGCCTGGGAAGCGAACCGCGTTGGCGGGGGCAGCAGCTTTACCGTCCTGACCTCGTCGCCGGAGGTGGCGCAGCAGTATATCCCGACGCTGACCAATCTCGGTCAACGCTGACCCTTCAGCGGCACGCTCCGCAACTTGCTGAAGAGGCGCTAACCTCAGCCACCATCGCTGGCGCGACGGTCCCCCGAGCGCAGCGAGGCGGGTGAGGGTCTCTTACGAGGTCGCTTCCGGGTTGGGCTGCAATGGCTGCAGCCGCCGATAGGCGTAGCCGATGCCGACCAGAACGGCGCCGAGACCAATGAAGGAAAGCGCCCGCAACGCCACCGCTCAAATCGGCCATGTCGGACAAAAACACTTTGCCGACGACCAGGCCGAGGCCGAGCAACGAGGCCCGGCGCAGCCACAGGCTGCGCCATTTGAGCGCCGCCCCGAGCCCGGCGGCGGCGAAGGCGAGCCAAGCCGCCGAGTAGGCGTACCATTCCGCTTCGCCGGTGGAGCCTTGGTACAAGCGGTCGCCGTGGAAGAAATGGCGCACTTCGAGTGTCACCCAAAGAAAGGCGAAGCCGGCGGCGAGAACCAGCGCCGCCTGCCAGAGGGCGCGCGGACCCAACCGATAGAAGCCGATCCCGGCATAAAGCGCCGCCGGGATCGCGTAGGCCAGGAACAGCGAGTCGAAGAGGAACCAGCCCTCGACCGGCGGGCCAAAAAAAGGCATCAGGGGATTGAGAAAGATCGCTTGCCAGCCGACCGCGAAGACGCGTCGCGATCGCGAACAGGATGACGCCGCTCCAGCGCAGTACCACCCGGTCGCGCCGCTCGCCGAGGTGCAGCAGCCACCCGGCCATCGCAAGCCAGGCTATCGTCTCGACCGCGTTGAGAGCGAAATCGTCGAGCACGAAACGGAGCGGCCGATCGCTCAGCGCATGCCACAGCTCTACGCGTCACCAGCAGCACCGAGAAGACGACGCTTCCTGCCTCGAGCACTTTCACCGGCAGATCGTCGGCACGGCTGCCGAACTGCCGGGTGGCGAGGATGAACGCCGCCGCAGGGACGCCGTAGCCGTAGAGCAGCCAGTTGAAGATCAGAGTGTCCGACAGCGCATAGCGCAGGACTTCAGGATTGAGGATCAGCCGGACCAGCACGGCGGCGGCGATGCCGAGCGCGACATGGCGCAGCACAGGCAACCGCAGGCGGCCCTCGACCCAGGCGAGCGCCGGCAAGTGCAGCGCGAGGGCCACCGTCAACCAGGCATTTTCGAGGACGAACACTGCGGCGAGGATCGTGCAGCCGAGGACGCCTACGGCATAGGCGGCCAGCACCAGCTCGTTCTCGGCCTCCCCGTCGCGGCGCTGCGCCGCCCAGCAGGCTGCCGCTAGTTCCAGCGCTGCGAGAGCCAGCGCGACGACCGTCCAGTCGAGATCGAGTCCGAAGGCGGCAATTCGCCAGTACGAGACGGCGAGAAGGATCGGCGGCGCTGCCGCCGACAGGGCGGCCCACCGGCTCGGCCGCGGCACTCGCGCCAGGGACGCGAAACCGCCGGCACCCAGCAGCAGGCCGAAGGCGATCGCCACCGTGAGGAAACGGCCGACCTCTTCGGGCGGGAGGTTGTGCAGGAGGCCAATCCGCTGATCCACCGGCAACGGCAGGCTCCAGAGGGCGAGCAGCACCGCCGCCAAGGTGCCGGCAGCGGCGAGAACATCGTCGAGCCGGCTGTCGCAGTAGGCAAAGGCGAGCAGCGAGAATCCGGTCAGAAACGCGCAGCCGAGCGCGGCCGGGCCGTCGGAATCGACCTGCACCAGAACGAGGACGGCGGCCGATAACGCCCAGAACGCAGTTCTGACCACGGCCCGCACCGCCGGCTCGTCGATCAAGCCCTCCAGAAAGGGCACGCCCGGGATGCCGCGGCGCAGCGCGGCGAAAAGTCCGACCTGAGCCAACAAATAGCCGCCGACCACCCAGACGTCCGCGGGATGGTAAAGCATCGCCAACCATATCAGGGCCCAGCCGGTCGAGCCGGCCAGCGCAATCCAGGCCAGCCACCACCAAGCGCGATGCCGCAGCAGCGCCAACGACCCGGCGCCGACCAGGGTCAGGTAGGCGAACAGCGCGAGCGCGGAGGGCTGGTCGCTGCTCGACCATTGCCGGCACCGCAAAGGCGCCGGCCAAGCCGAGGACGGCGACGAAGGGCCCGTGCTGCAACGACATCAGCACAGTCGCCGCGGCTGTGAGGGCGAGCAGCGGGAAGGCCAACGCGGGCGGCAGCAGCCCATAGAGTTGGTAGGCGGCGTAGAGGCTGGCGAAGATCGTTGCCGCGCCGGCGGCAGCAAGCGCCTGGGAGACGTTGGACGGGCGAGCCTCGGCAGGCTCACCCCACACGATCCACTCCGCGCCGGACCACAGGGCAAGCCCGAGCAGGACGCCGAGGGCGACGCGCACCGCCGGTGTCAGGAGGCCGTAATCCATCGACAATTTGACGAGAAAGGCGCCGCCCAGCGCCAACGCGACACCGCCCAGCCACACCAGCCAGTTCTCGACAAGGATCTCCTCCCAAACCTTTCCGGCAGGAGCCGGCGGCAGAGGTGCGTCGATTTGGGCGGGTAAGGGGGCCGACTCGCCGACCGCTTCTTCGGGCAACGGCGCCTCGGGCAACGGCGCCTCGGGCACGCTGGCCGGCCGATCGTCTAACCGGGACAGCCGCTGATCGAGAACCTCGACGTTGGCCTTTAGGGCGAGGATAGTCGTGGCCAGCGCGCGAGTACGGAAAAACGCCCGTGCCGCCAAAACCGAGGCAGCGATGGCGCACAGGGTGAGCAGCCAGTCCATGCGGGCCCTCCCGAGGTTCCCGCCGGCTTGGCGGATGGCACATTTGCCGAACCACTCATATCGATAGTGAACGTTCACTTACAAGCGAAAAAGTGATGCCTCGATCGGCGGGAGTGAAAACCAAGGTGGAGCGCGCAGCGGTGGATCTGTTCGCCGCCTACGGCTTCGACGGCGTGTCGATCGCTGACATCGCCGCAGCGGCCGGAGTGTCGCAGGGCGCCCTCTACCGCCATTACCCGAGCAAAGAAGAACTCGGCTGGGCGCTGTTCTCGACCGCCTATCTACATACCGGCGAGGAGCTCGATCGGATCCGCACCGGCGGCGCCGAGTTCGAAGCCGCGGTGACGGCAATGATCGCTGCATTTCTGCACCCTTTATGACGAAGATCCGGCATTGTTCCGCTTCCTGCTGATCACCCAGCACGGCTTTCTGCCGCGCATTCCGAGCGGCTCCCGCACCCCGGTGGATGCGGTAGCTGATCTCGTCGCCGACGCCGTTGCGAAAAACCGACTGGATCCCATCGATCCGCCGCTGGGTGCCGCCGTCATCATGGGTGTCATTCTGCAGTCCGCCACCTTCCATATTTACCGGCGTCTCGGCGGATCTCTGGGCGCGCGGGCGCCGGCGCTGGCGCGCGCCGCGATCGCCGCGGTCGCGGCCCTTGCTCAGTGACGACGTGGCTATCAGAGGCGGGTGGACAGCCAGATGGCGACGCGCGAGCCGGTCTTGACCACTGCGGTGATCAGGTCATAGGCCGGGCTCTCCTCTGCCCCTCGCGCGATCGCGAGGTCGCGATGTGCGATCTCGTCGTCGCGAAACGACAGGATCGTCTCCCGAAGGCCCGGATCATCCTCGCCGAGTTCTGCGGCCTGCGCCTGGTAATGCTCGTCGATTACTTCCTCGACCGCGACCGTGCACGCCATCGCAGCCTGCTCGCCCAGCAGCGCGGTCGCAACACCCAGCGCGTAGCCGGCAACATTCCACAGCGGGTGAAGCAACGTCGGCCGCACGCGCCTTTCCTGCAACAAAGTCTCGAACCGGGCGAGGTGGCGCCTCTCGGCCTCGGCCATCTGCCGGATCGCCCCTGCGGCGCGTCCGCGTCCGAGCACATCCAGCTGCCCTTCATAGATGCGGGTCGCGCCGTACTCGCCGGCGTGATCGACGCGCAGCATGCGCGCGAACTCCTCCTCGGAAGGACGGTCGCCCGGCAATCGATGTCGCGCGGCGTCGCTCACGCGGTTCCTCGGCGCAACCCGGCCCGCTCCCAGACCCTCCGCGATTGCAGAAACCCCGCGAGGCAGCAGCCGACCATGATCAGGGACGCTAGCAGGTTCCAGCCGGCGAGCGAGATGCCCCACAGCGACCATGCCGGCTCGTCGCATCGCACCGGCTGCTGATGCAGGATTTGCGCCTTCAATGCCTCGAGCGTATCGGCCGCGGTGGCGGCTCCGCTGCAAGCGGTCGGGCCCGCGAACCAATGCTGCTCGACCCCGACATGATAAAAGGCGAGCCCGATGCTCACGACAAAGACAACGGCGAGCAGCAGCGCCACCCAAGGCAGCGCCGGCCGGCTGCCGACCATCGTCGCGATGAACGAGATCACGATCGCAACACCCCAGGGCCAGCGCTGCAACAGGCACAGCTCGCAAGGGGCGAGCCCGCCCCAATATTGCGACGCCAGAGCCCCGCCGAGCACAATGGCGCTGGCCCCCAGGACAAAGGCGGTAAGCGCGCGGGTGGGATCGATCATGCCTTCATAGATAACGCAACACCAGGAACCCGCCAACGAGGGCCACCGCGAAGGCGCTGGTCACCAGCATCAGGCGGCGCTCGATGAACTCACGAACCGGGTCGCCAAACCACCAGAGAAGGCCGGCCAGCAGGAAAAACCTGATGCTGCGCGAGACTAGGGCGGCCAGAGCGAAGGCGAGCAAGTCGAATTGCGCAACGCCGCTCGCGATAGTGACGAGCTTGAAGGGGATGGGTGTCAGCCCCTTCAAAATGATGATCCAGGCGCCCCAGTGCGCAAAGGCGGCCTTCAACGCCTCGTACTTGTCCATCGCATGGTAGAATTCGAGCACCGGCCGGCCGACGGCGTCGAACAGGAAATAGCCGATCGCATATCCGACAAAGCCGCCGACGACCGAGGCGATCGTACAGACCCCCGCGATCAACCAGGCCCGGCGCGGCTGCGCGAGGATCATCGGGATCAGCAGAATGTCGGGCGGCAGCGGAAAGAACGAGCTCTCGGCGAATGAGATGGCCGCCATCACCCACATCGCGTGACGGCTGGCGGCAAGGGCGAGCGCCCGGGAATAAAGACGGTCGAGCATCGTTTAAAAACGACCGGCTGGTATCAGCGAACCGACAGCCGCTGCAGGGATGGCAATCCCTTCATATAATTCAGCCATCGAGATCCGGAGGTCGGCGGTTGTTAAAACCAGACTCGCCTCGGCGCCGCGAACGAGCTGAATGCCCCAGTGATCGTTCTCCCGTCTGTAGAGCTCGGCATGATGGCTGTCGGCATCGATGAGCATGATCTCGCGGACGCTTTCCATGGTTTGATAGGCCGGAAGCTTTAAGCGGCGATCGGTTCGCTCGGTGCTCGGCGACAAGATCTCGACAATAAGGATCGGGTCCGTCATCGCCTGTCGGCCGGGCTCGTTCGGGCTCGCAAGTGACGGCAATATCGGGAACATAATATGAATTGGCACGATCGGGGCGTACTACTCCGGGCTCGATCTGGGCATTGCATGGCCGCCGGCCCGCGAGGGCCCCATCTATCCGGGAGCCGAGCCGAAGGGCCAGGATGCGATGCGCCTCTGCAGGCGGCGCCATTGAGACGGGAAAGCCGTCGATCAGCTCGTAGTGCGTGTCCGTCCCGTCGTCCCAACGCAGGAACTCCTCGAGGGTCATATGATTGACTGCCGGCTCGGCCATTTCTAACCTCCGCGCATAAATATAGTGCTATTCGGCGGCGGCGAGACTCTGCGCGGCGAGCGGATCGAGGAACCCGCCCGACTGCCGGCGCCACAGGCGTGCATAGGTGCCGCCCAAGGCGAGGAGCTCGGCATGGGTGCCTTCTTCGACGATGTCGCCGTGATCGAGCACGACGAGGCGGTCGAGGCGGGCGATCGTCGACAGGCGATGGGCGATCGCAATGACCGTGCGGCCCTTCATCAGGCCGTCGAGCTGCTCCTGGATCGCCGCCTCGATCTCCGAATCGAGCGCCGAGGTGGCCTCGTCGAGCACCAGGATAGGCGCGTCCCTGAGGATCACTCGGGCGAGTGCGACGCGTTGGCGCTGGCCGCCCGACAATTTGACGCCGCGCTCGCCGACATGCGCGTCGAAACCGCGCCGCTCGTGGAAGTCTTCGAGCCCCTCGATGAATTCGAGCGCCTGGGCCTGGGCTGCGGCGCGACGGATCTCCCATTCGCTCGCCTGCGGCCGGCCATAGCGGATGTTGTCGCGAATCGAGCGGTGCAGCAGCGAGGTGTCCTGTGTGATCATCGCGATTTGCGCGCGCAGGCTCTCCTGCGTGACCGTCGCGATGTCCTGCCCATCGATCCGGATGCGGCCTCCTTCGGGGTCGAAAAAGCGCAACAGCAGGTTGACGAGTGTCGATTTGCCGGCGCCCGACGGTCCGACGAGCCCGACGCGTTCGCCGGGGGCGACCACAAGGTCGATGCCGTGCAGGACGCCCCGAGCGGTGCCATATCCGAAGCGCACCCCTTCGAACCGCACCTCCCCACGCGTCACTTGCAACCCTACCGCATCAGGCCGGTCGGGCATTTGCCGCGGCACCGCGATCGAGCGCATGCCCTCCTGCACGACGCCGATATTCTCGAAAATCGTCGTCACGTTCTGCGCCACCCAGCCGGCGATCGCGGCAATGTGCCAGGTCAGCGGCAGGACCATCGCGATCGTGCCGACCGCAATGCGCCCGTCGTTCCATAGCCAGATCGCGATGAGGCCGGTGCCGACGACGAGGCCCGCATTGGCGCCGGCGAGCGTCAGCCCCAGCAGCGTGGTCAGCCGCAACTGGTCGCGGTGCGCGTCGGTGAGGTCGTCCACCGCGGCGCGGACAAACTCGTCCTCGTCGCGCGGCCGCGCGAACAGCTTGACGGTCGCGATATTGGTGTAGCTGTCGACCACCCGGCCGGTGAGTTGCGAGCGCGTCTCCGACATCCGCCGTGAGCGTGTCCGCAGCCGTGGCACGAAATAGCGCAACAGCGCTGCGTAGCCGGCGAACCACGCCAGTACCGGGATCGTCAATCGGAGGTCGTTCGACGCCAGCAGTAGAATGGCGCCGGTGCCGTAGACCAGGATGTACCAGACGGCGTTAGTCGCCGAGACGAGGCTTTCGCGCAAGGACGGGCCGGTCTGCATGACCCGCTGCGCGATGCGGCCGGCGAAATCGTTCTGAAAGAACGCCCAGCTCTGGCGCACTACATGCCAATGGCTCTGCCAGCGAACGAGGTTCGAGAAGCCGGGGATGATCGCCTGGTTGGTGATCAAATTCTGCAGCAGGAGAGCCCCCGGCCGCGCAACCAGCAGGACCAGCGCCATTGCGACGAGCTGCGGCCAATTATCGTGTATCAGCGTGCCCGGCGCGCGGCTCGACACTAATGTCACGACGTGGCCGATGAACACCGGGATCGTCGTGTCGACAATCGCGGCGATGAACCCGGCGACGAAGAGCGCGGCGACGAGGTGGCGCGCCTGCCGCGCATAATGCCAATAAAAGGCGGCAAGTCCCGGAGGCGGTGCTGGCCCCGGCGGTAGCGCGGTGGGTTCCAGGAGGCTTTCGAAAAACCGGAAGACGTGCATGACCGTGACGATTATCCCCGCACTATAACGGTGCGCCGCGGTACGCCTACCGAAGACATACCTTTGTAACCGCAGTTTCCTTTGCCGGTGGAAAGCGGTGCACACCGCAAGTATATCGCGGTTTAATCCGCTTTTCACGGGTTACGCCACCCCTTCCGCCGATCAAGCTGCGCAACTGCCGCCCGGGCCGTCCCGAAAAGCGGGCTTCCCAGGCTTTGTCGGGGACGGTTCCGCGGCAGGCGAGCACGGATGCCGGGCGTCGGCAAAGCAACCCCCTCGATGGGAACGCCCTATTAACCGCACCCGGTTGCTGCGGTTCCGCTGTCACCTTGCTGTCCCGATCCGGCGCGATAGGTCGGATACTACAATTGCGTCGAAATCGAGAAATGGTACTTGCCTAAATTTTTATTTTCTTATAGTTCGAAGTGGGCACTTGCCGCACGTGATGTGAGCCCGCGGCTAATTTCGGTTAATCTTAACGTTTCTGTCGGAATTTCTGTGGGAAAGCACCTTCGGACTGCGGGCACGGTGACAGTTGCTCCCGGATGATGCTGTGGCGCTGTTCCAGCGGCTTGGGATCGACGTCCGGTCGATCTCCGCCCAGGAGTTCACCGCCGCCTATTTTGCGCTGGCCAAGCGCTACCACCCCGACCGCGGCAATCAGCGAACCAACGAGCTGATGGCCAACATCAACGCCGCCCGGACGGCCATTTTGAAGTGCCGCCGAGTGGGTTGAGCCTCGCCGCCTAAGCGGGCTTTGGGGAAGAGAGAGGCCTACCCGCCGAGAAAGGTCTTCGTCCAACCCTTGTATTCGGCGTCCCGGGTCGCTTTCGCCATGAACTCGGGAGACGGCACGCCCTTCAGATCCTTGGGCTTCACGCCATCGCGCAGGGCCTTCAGGGTATCGTGGACCGCCTGCGCCGCCGCCATGATCGGCTGATGGCCTTGGAGCGCGACGCGCGCGCGCCGGCTGGCCAGGTAATCGAGGTCGGACAACTCCGGCGCGCCGCCGCCGATGATGATCGGGATGTCGATCGCCGCCGCAGCGGCGTCGAGCTGCGCGCGGTCCTTGATGCCGACAAAGAAGAACGCATCGACGCCGGCCGCGGCGTAGGCCTTGGCGCGGGCGAGGGCGTCTTCGGTGCCGGTAGACCCCATCGCGATGGTTCGCCCGACAATGACCAGATCGGGATCTTGCCGCGCCGCGAGCGCCGCACGCATTCTGCCGACGCCCTCCTCGATCGAGGTCAATCCTCGGCCGGCCGGGCCGTAGGGCCGCGGCAGCACGGTGTCCTCGATGGTCAGCGCCGACACTCCCGCGGTTTCCAGCTCCTGTACCGTGCGCATGACATTGAGCGCATTGCCGTAGCCGTGATCGGCGTCGACCAGCAGCGGCAGGTCGAAGGCGCGGTTGATGCGGTAGGCCTGCCCGGCGAATTCGCTCAGGGTGATGAGGATCAGGTCGGGCGCGCCGAGCACCGTCAACGATGCGGTGGAGCCCGCGAACATGCCGACCTCGAAGCCCAGATCCTGCGGCGATCCGCGCCGACAGCGGGTCGAACACCGAGGCCGGATGGTAGCAGCGATCCCCTTTGAGGATGGCCCGGAAACGCCGCCGCCGATCGGTCCAGTTCATCGCGTTCTCTCCTTCGTTGGTTATCCGACCAGCCTCGACAAGGCATGAGAGGCCGGCGAAGAGGATGCCGCAATCGCCGGAAATGGCAAGTCGTGCGGCGGTCGTCCCGGCCCGCTATGCGCTCAGTCCATTCCCGATACGGAGATCGGTTCGATCTCGTACATGACCCGCACCTCGCCGGGCTGGCGGAAAGGGTAGGTGTCTTTGCCGAGATATTTCTTCGCCAATGAATCGATATGCGCGTCCGCGCCTTGCTCCACGGCCCGTCTGACGCGGCCGCGTATCTGGATGTAGCGGTAGGCGTTGTCGGGATCCATGATCGCCAGCGCGACCGGCGCCCCCGGCCGCAAGGTGCGAGACTTGACCCGGCCCTTGGCCGTGTTCACGCGGATCACCCCATCGGTGTAATCGAACCATACCGGGGTCACCTGGGGCGATCCGTCCGCCATAATCGTGGCCAAATTGGCAAAAGCCTTCTTTTGCTGCAGCAAGTCGAGGTAATTCTCGGGAATGACTGCCATTTAGCGGGCTCCTTGTTGCGAGGACAAGCGTCCTCATCCATAACGCTCGAGCGGGTAAGTCGATCCCGCGCCGATCAGCCATGCAACGGAATTAGCGGCTCCGGGCAAACCGGGCCGTTGCGATTGCCGCCGAATTTGGGCTTACTTCGGTACGCTCTCATAGTGCTATGCAACTGCCAAGATAGTTTGGTGGAGGATATGCCTCGAACCGTCGAACAGTCCACGATGCGCAAGGTCTATCTGCGCATCCTGCCCTTTGCGGTCCTGACCTATTTCTTCTGCTATCTCGACCGCATCAATGTCGGCTTTGCCGTCGCTGACGATGAACAAGGATATCGGCCTCGATGCCGGCGTGGTACGGCATGGCCTCGGGCGCGTTCTTCTGGGGCTATGTGCTGTTCGAGGTGCCCAGCAACATCATCCTCGAAAAGGTCGGCGCGCGCATTTGGATTGCCCGCATCATGATCACCTGGGGGATCATTTCGGGCTGCACCGCTTTCGCGATCGGCCCCTACAGCTTCATGGCGATACGCTTCCTGCTCGGTCTCGCCGAAGCGGGGCTGTTTCCCGGCTTTGTGCTGTACTTCACCTATTGGTTCCCCGACCGAGCATCGCGCCCGGATCAATTCCGGCTTTACCTTGGCACTGCCGATCGCCGTCGCAAGCGGCGCGCCGGTCTCGACCGCGCTGCTGGGGCTGAACGGGCTGTGGGGCCTCAAGGGATGGCAGTGCCATGTACATTCTGGAGGCGATCCCGACGGTGCTGATCGGGATCGCCGTGTTCTTCTACCTGACCGACCGGCCGAGCGAGGCGCGCTGGCTCAAGCCCGAGGAGCGCGAGTGGCTCAACGGCAGGATGATCCATGAGCGCCGCGCAAATCGAGGCTCATCACGGGGCCGGCATGCTGCGCGCCTTCTTCGACCCGAAGGTGATCATGCTGTCGCTCAACTATATCGGGATCGTCACCGCCAGCCTCGGGATGCTGCTGTTCCTGCCGCAGATCATCAAGGAACTCGGGGTCAGCAACATGCAAGTCGGCTGGATTACGATGATCCCCTATATCTGCCGGCGCGATCAGCATGGTGTTCTGCGGCTGGCTGTCGGACCGCATCGGCGACCGGCGTTGGAGCCTGTTCACGACTTGCGTGATCTCGACGGTCGGGCTGATCATCGCCGGGCTGACGATCGGCACCTGGTGGGCGTTGGTCGGCATCACGATCGCCGCGATCGGGTTTTACGGAACGAAGGGCCCGTTCTGGTCGATGCCGACGATGTTCCTGACCGGCGGCCGCGGCGGCCGCCGGCATCGCCTGGATCAACTCGCTCGGCAATCTCGGCGGGTTTTTCGGCCCGACGCTCGTCGGTTGGGCCAAGAACCTGACCGGCAGCTTTGCCGGCGGGCTCTATGCCCTTGCACTGTGTGCGCTGGCTTCCGCAGTGATCTCGCTGTTCTGGCTGCACATTCCGAGCCGCTGTCGCCGCCGCGGAGAGCGTGGCCACTCCCGCCGAGTAGCGGTCCGCGGCCTATCAGGCGGGTTCGGCTTCCTTTCCGGCGACCCAGGTCGCCGAATACCTCGACCGTCTCGGGGTCGAGCGCCACCAGGTCGGCGCGGTAGCCGGGCGCGAGGCGCCCGAGCCAGCCGTCGATGCCCAGGAAGGCCGCAGGGGCTGTGGTGGCGAGCGGTAATGCCTCGGCGAGCGGCAGATCGAGCATCCGCACGCAGTTTCGGACTGCGCTCGCCATATCGAGGACCGAACCGGCGAGCGTGCCGTCTGCTGTTGTGCACCTCCCGCCGCGCACGGTGATCCGCTGACCGTATAGCCGGAAGCTCGCAGAGCTGCCGCCGACCGGCGGCATCGCGTCGGTCACGAGCATCGCCTTGCCGATGCCGCGCAGCGCCAGCCGGAGCATCGCGGGAGCGACATGCTCGCCATCGACAATCATCCCGAACCACGCGCCGGGCTCCTCGAGCGCGGCCGCGATCGGCCCCGGTTCGCGGCTCGCCAATGGCCGCATCGCGTTGAAGAGATGCGTGAAGCCGGTCAGCCCCTCGGACAGTGCGGCCCGGGTTTGCGCATAGGTCGCCATCGAATGACCGAGCGACACCCGAACCCCCGCACCCGCCAGCTGCGCGATGAAGCCCTCCGGCACCTGCTCGGGCGCCAGGGTGACCAGGGTCACGCCGTTGCGCAGCGGCGCCAGCAGATCGAAGTCGCCCGGCTGCGGACGGCGGAGCATGCCCCGATCATGCACGCCGGCCTTGTCCGGGGACAGGAACGGTCCCTCGTAATGAAGCCCGATCACGCTCGGATCGACGCCTGCCACGGCCTCTATGGCGTCGCGGGCCGCCCGCATCTTTTCGGGCGTGTCGCTGAGCAATGTCGGCAGCAATGCGGTCGTGCCGAACCGCCGATGCGCCGCCGCGATGGCGGCAATTCCGCGCGGGCTCGGGTCGTCGTTGAACAGCACGTCTCCGCCGCCGTTCACCTGAGTGATCGATGAACCCGGGAACCAGCCAAGCGCCGGCCGGCAAACGGCGGTGGGGTATCGCCGCCGGCAGCTCGTTCCGGCGCATGACGGCGCGGATGCGCGAGTCTTCGATCACCACCGCGCAATCGTGGCGCAGCATCGTGCCGTCAAAGACGTGGTCGGCGGAGACCGCGAACTCCATTTCGCATTAACACTCGATAGCTATCTTAAAGTGCAACCTGTGCCTCTGAGCCGAACCGATGGAAACCGAACGTCACAGCCCGCGCTATAGCGCAATCGAAGCCTGGAGTCCCGGCGACATCCTGGAGGCGATGATCGAGGGCCAGTTCGCCGCGGTCGCCGCCGTGCGGGCCGCCCGTCCGGCGCTCGAGGAGGCGGCGCTCGCGATCGAGCCGCGGCTGCGCGACGGCGGCCGTCTCGCTTACGCCGGCGCCGGCACCTCCGGACGCCTCGCGGTTCAGGACGGCGCCGAGCTGATGCCGACCTTCAGCTGGCCGCAGGAGCGGTTGCTGTTGCTGATCGCGGGCGGCCGCGACGCGCTGGTTCAATCCGTCGAGGGCGCCGAAGACGAGAGCGAAGAGGCGATCCGGCTGGTGGAGCGCTGCGAAATCGATCCGCGCGATGTGCTGATCGCCGTCGCCGCGAGCGGGACGACGCCGTTCACCCTCGCTTGCCTGCGCGAGGCAAAACGGCGCGGCGCCCTGACCATCGCCATCGCCAACAACCGGGACACCCCGCTGCTCGCCGAGGCCGAGCATCCGATATGGCTCGACACCGGCCCGGAGCCGATCGCCGGGTCGACCCGCATGAAGGCCGGCACCGCCCAGCGGATCGCGCTGAATTTGTTGTCGTCGCTCGTGATGATCCGGCTCGGCCGGGTCTATCGCGGGCTGATGGTCGACCTCAAAGCCGTCAACAAGAAGCTGATCCGGCGCAGCGAAAAGATCCTGCTGGAGCTTTCGGGCCGCAGCCGCGAGGAGGTGCACGACGCGCTCCACCGGGCGGAAGGCAATGTCAAGATCGCGCTCCTGCTGCTCGAAGGCTGCGACCTCGAGGAAGCGGCAAGGATGTTGGACCGGTCGGGCGGTCACCTGCGCACGGCGAAAGCTCTGATCGAGACCCGCAGGGGCGCAAAGAAGCAGACCTGAACGTCGCGAGCCGGCCCTCACCCGCCTCGCTACGCTCCGGCATCCTCTCCCGCACTGCGTGCGAGGGGCTTGACGCACCGCGTCAAGCTCCGCTGCTGACGCGGGAGAGGGGACCGAGTGCGAAGGGCTGGTGGGTGAGGGGATCGCCATTGCGCGCAAATGCAATAGAATGCCCGTGAAAATGGACAGCACGCGACAAGCGCCCGACAATGCCGAACGCGCCTTCTGGTCATGGCTCGGCTTCTGGCTGCAGATCCTCGTTTTGGGTGTGCTCGCGATCATCGGCGCGTTTGCCGCCAGCGCCGCCGATCGGCCCGGCGACTACACCTGCGGCATGGCGCTGAGCCTCGGGGCCATCGCGCTCGCCTTTTTGTGCCTGAAGCGCCGGCTCGACGGCGACGGGTCCGGCTGGGCCGATTTTCTGCTCGTCGGCGACATGTGGAATCTGGCGCTCGTGATCCCGCTCTTCACGGTGATCGGCCTCGCCGGCTTGTTTATCGCCCATGCCTGGGAAGAGGGCGCGATGCACTCGGCGGGGATCGCGCTCTTCGTCGTCAGCGGCGCGATCATCTTTCTCGAGATGAAGCACGTGTTCGACCGCATGGAGCCGCCAGAGAACTGACATGCCAACGGGCACTGACATGCCGACCGTGCTGTCGATCCAATCCTGGGTGGCCTGCGGCAATGTCGGCAACACCGCGGCCCTCTTTCCGCTGCAGCGCCTGGGATGCGAGACCTGGTCGCTCAACACGGTCGCGTTCTCGAACCACACCGGGTACGGGAAATGGCGCGGCAACGCCGTCCCGGCGCAGGAGATCGCGAATTTGTTCGAGGGCATTGCCGAACTGGGGATACTGCCGCGCTGCGACGCCGTGCTGTCCGGCTATCTGGGCGAGCGCCGAAGCCGGCCGCGTGCTGCTCGACATCGTCGGCCGGGTAAAGCAGGCGAACCCGCGGGCATTGTTCGCCTGCGACCCGGTCATGGGCGATGTCGGGCCCGGCTGGTATGTTCGCGCCGGCGTCCCGGAATTCTACCGCGACCATGCGATCGCGGTGGCCGACATCGTGACGCCGAACCGCTTCGAGCTCGAATGGCTGACCGGCCGTCCGGTCACCACCCTCGCGGAAGCGGGCGCGGCGGCGGCGGGGCTGCGCGAGCGCGGCCCCGGCATCGTCCTCGTCACCAGCCTCGATCTCGCCGATGACCGCATCGCGGTGGTCGCAGCCGGCCCCGACGGCGTCTGGGCGGTCGACACCCCGCGCCTGCCGATCGAGGCGACCGGGTGCGGCGATGCCGTCGCCGCGCTCTTCCTCGGCTGGCTGCTCAGAGGCAAACCGCTGCCTGAGGCGCTCGCCACAACCATCGCCGCGATCTATGGCGTGATCGAAGCGACGATGCGCTACGCCAGCGGCGAATTGGCGCTGGTCGCGGCGCAGGATGAGCTCGTATCACCGACGAGGTCGGTTTCACTGCAGCAACTATAGGGGTCTCGAAAATGGCAACGTCAGACAAGATCGCCGTCATCACCGGCGCCGGCAGCGGCATCGGCCGCGCCTCGGCGCTCGCCTTGCTGGAGGCGGGCTTCGCGGTCGTGCTGGCCGGCCGGCGGCGCGACGATGCTCGAGGAAACCGCCGCATTGGGCAATGCTCCGCCGCCGCGCACCCTGGTCGTGCCGACCGACGTCGCCGATCCCGGCTCGATCGCCGCCCTCTTCGATGCGGTCAAACAGACCTATGGCCGCATCGACCTGTTGTTCAACAACGCCGGGACCAGCACGCGCGGCATTCCGTTCGAGGAACTGACCTTCGAGCAATGGTCGAATGTCGTCGCGGTCAACCTGACCGGCTCGTTCCTGTGCGCGCAGCACGCCTTTCGCATGATGAAGGAGCAGCAGCCGCAAGGCGGGCGCATCATCAACAACGGCTCGGTCTCGGCGCATGTGCCGCGGCGCCACTCCACCCCCTATGTCGCGACCAAGCACGCATTGACCGGGCTCACCCGGTCGTTGTCGCTCGACGGGCGCGACTACAATATCGCCTGCGGCCAGATCGACATCGGCAACGCCGCGACGACCCGCAACGAGGACACCGCGCGCGGCCGCTTGCAGGCCACCGGCCGGGTCGAGGCCGAGCCGCGCATCGATGTCGAGCACGTCGCCCGCGGCGTCGTCTACATGGCCACCCTGCCGCTCGAAGCCAACGTGCAGTTCATGACCGTGATGGCGACCAAAATGCCCTATATCGGCCGCGGCTGACTTAGCCGGCGCAGCAATTAGGGCGGCAACGCCGGCCATCGGCATCTCAGTGGCGGGCGGCGTCGGCAATGCCGAGAAAGACCAGCAGGGCTTGGCTGATTTCAAACAGTTTCACATTGTCGAGATGGCCGAGCGGCCGCCGATCCGGCGCCGACTGATGCTGGACGACGCGCCGAGCATTCGATGATCGTGAGGTTTGGGCCATCTCAGCGCCTCGCGAAAGAGCGGCGCTACATGTAATGCTCTCGCCGAGACACGGCAAGCTGAACGGCCGCCCCGCCCCTCCGCCGCTCCGCAACTGACGATTGAGGCAAAAACGACACCCCGCTGCTCCTGCAGCGAGTTTGCAGCGAGATTCTCCGTTTGGTAGTAGCCGTGGATCTTCTTACGGCGTGACCTGGATGATGAACTGAGAGTCTTCCGCGTCGTACCCCGAGAAGATCGCTGACACAGTGATCGGATAAGATCCGGTCTTTATCGAAATGCCCGCCACGGGGCTCCAAACCAACTGATTGCTCGCGTTGATGGAGAAGAACACATCAGCCTCGGCGTCGAGAACGTATTGGCCGCCGCTGGCGCCGGCATGCGAGAACTGTCCGATCACAGTTCCGGCCGTCGCCCGAGACGATACGGTGTTGGCAGATAAAATATTCATCAATATCACTCCACGGGTTTAACCCTTGGCCTCTACCACACTCGGCGTCATAAGGCCGTCTTGCCGACGATTCAGTGTGTCACGCTTGCACTGAAGCCAACGTGCAGTTCATGACTGTTATAGGATGCCTTATATCAGCCGCGCCTGAACCGCCCCCCTCTGGTCGATTAAAGCATAAATTACGATGGTCGCATCACGGGCAACCGACGATCAGCCCCACTCCTTCCAAACCGAAAATCTCGATCAGCCGGATCACCTGATCTAGCAGATCACGTCCTGTATAGTCCTCGCCGGTCTCGAGCAATAAGATCGTGGTTAGGAGACCGGGTTCAATCTCCTCCAGCCAGCGAGCGTATCGTAAAATACCCGCCAAAGTGGCCACATCGGATCTCCCCGCTTAATAAGCGTCAAAATCCCGCCCCAAAAGAGGCAGTCAATCGTTAATAAACCTGAAATTTGGGTGCAAACCAAAGCGCAGTTGTGTCCATTACATTTTGAATAATTTTGGTTATAACACGTATCTATACGGAAATTTAGTCCAGCGGCTAAGAATTTACGCCCTTTTCAGCGATCCATTGCTTACCGCTTGGGACGCGATGAACCGTTTATCGAAGGTGGACGCCTATCCAGACGCGCCTCCGATAAGAGCATCGATGACGGACGCCGAAGCAGTTCTGCGGTCGATTAACAATGGAATCGGCGAGGAGGCAGATATACCAAGCCAAATATGCGTTTCCCGGATAATAACATTCTGATCATCAACTGTAGATTTAACCCCAGCCCGGCGCGCAAAATGGAGACTTAGTAGTAAAGACAGAAGACCACCAAGGCCGCCGCCACAACGATAAGCCACGGGGCTATAGTCCAATACGCAATGGATCTCGCTCTCCGGTGTTGGATCCGGCGCAGCGCGTGGTGACGATCCCTTTCCGCTTTGTCATAAAAGCGGTACGCACTTTCGGGCATGAATAGCACCGGAACAGGTAATATAAGTCCCCCGCGCGATTACGTTACCTCGAATGAGATAATCGCAGCATCAACGATCTATTAAACAAACGGTTGTATTCGACGGTGTTGGCTTGGTTGCTTGCCATATCCCAGCCAAGCCGCAAGTGGGTGCGGCGTCGGTCTCCTCTGGGCCGACGCCGCATCACTCCAACGCGGTCAATTTTCCACTCCCACAGAAGTTCCCACGAAGCTAAAGACGACCTCGCCGAGGGCTTGGTCCCATTTGCGCTCGAATACCGGAACTATGAGAAGTGGCAGAGGGTAAATTATTAAAGCGCAGACTGCGAAGGCCAGCTCCCTTGGGATACGAACCCGCAAGCCCAGGTTCAGTCAAGGGAGGGGCCCTCGTTGAGGGCAGCGGGCCTCGCAGAGCTACCGGTGCCCGTGCCTGCTACTTTTGCCTCGAATAAAATCAGTCCGCGGTCGCGCAGACTGACATGCCTGCCGCGACCAATGATAAGATATATGAGGTCGAGGCGTTTTGTCCCGAAGATTGGGATGAGACTTCATCTATTTAAGGCCAGAAAAAATTGCGCCCGGTTGTTAAGCCGGGCGTAACTTTCTTACGCAGTGACCTGGATTATGAACTGAGAGTTCTTCTGCATCGTACCCCGAGAAGATCGCTGACACAGTGACCGGATAAAAGCCGGTGGTTAGCGTAATGCCCGCCGCGGGGCTCCAAACCAACTGATTGCTTGCGTTTACGGAGAAGAACACCTGAGATTCGGCGTCTAGAATGTATTGGCCGCCGCTGGCGCCGGCATGCGAAAATTTTCCGATCACAGTTCCGGTTGTGGCCTGAGACGATACGGTGTTGGCAGATAAAATATTCATCAATATCACTCCACGGGTTTAACCCTCAGCCTCTACCACACTCGACGTCAAAAAGCCGTCTTGCCGACGATCCAGTTGTCGCCTTGCGCTGCAAACCAACGTGCAGTTCATTACTGCGATGGCGACATTTAGAGGCGCACAGTTATCAGATAATCGCCCTCCTTCCAGGAAACGGCAGGCGCCCCTCAGCGAAAGCCGTTTTGCCCTCAGTCAACGGGCGAAGCCGACCCAGGTCCGTAGATGCGATCAGAAACCATCAGCCGTATCGAAGTGAGGATGTAGGCGAGGTAATCGATGGTTTGCCAGAGTGATCGAACTATGAGAGGTGGCATAGGATAGGTCCTCAATGTACAGCGACGAAGGGCAACTTTGTTGGATGCGTACCCGCAAACCCAGGTTCAGTCGGCGAACGCGCCCCCATTGAGAACGGCGGGCCTCGCAGAGCTACCGGTGCCAGAGCTTGCTGCTTTTGCCTCGAATAGAACTAGTCCGCGATCACGTAGACTGATGTGCCCGCCGCGACCGATGATAAGATGATCGTGTACGAGTATGCCCAACGACGCGGCTGCCTTGATGATATTTTGAGTGACTATAATGTCCCCTTCCGATGGGCTTGGGTCACCGGAGGGATGATTGTGCATGAGGATCAGGGCAGAAGCTCCTAGTTCAAGGGCACGCTTGATGACCTCGCGGGGGTAAACCGGCGTATGATCGATCGTGCCTCGCTGCTGCATTTCGTCCTTGATAAGCGCGTTCTTGCGATCGAGAAACAATACTCGAAATTCCTCTATCTTGCTGTAAGCAATTTGCGCGTTACAGTATTCGATCAACTTATCCCATGAACCGAGCACCGGCCGCTTATGCAATTCTGCCCTCATGAACCGCAGGGCGACCTCACGCACAAATTTCACCCCAGCAATTGCGGGTAAGCTCAGTCCCGCAGCCGCGAGCGCATCCGTGTCAGCGCTCATGACTTCAGCGAGGCTGCCGAAACGGTCGAGCAATTCTCCGACGAGGGATTCAACATCGCTATGTGGATTGCTAGTGAAAAGCATCACTTGAAGCAGTTCGTAATCGGGGAGGTTTTCAGCCCCCGCCGTTATCAAACACTGACGAAGTCGCTGTCTTCTTTCAAATGTTGGACGTATACTGCCCATTACCGATGTAAGGCGTCCTAGATCTCGACTCGCGTCCTGGCTTGGTGAGGTTTAGCGTCAGCATCCATGATCAAGGCCTGCCACAATCCGATATTCATGTCCCAAATCACGTGATAGCAGAAACTCTGAAATTGGTGAAGCTTGATAGTTTAAAATAATGTTCAATCCCGTTTCTGGCTTGTTATCTCGACTTGTGACAATTTTCAAATGCATTGGTCTGTGCTTTGGACGCGATTTTGACGCGCAGAAAAATCGTAGGATAAGCCAACGGTTTTTGAGCGCCTCTTGGCCTTCGGCGCTTCCCCGGCTGTGCTCTGGGACTGTTCGGCGCGCAGCTGTAAAACGATCGGGACCCGCTTGACAGCTTCGTCGAGACTGAGGTTCAGCAACCAAACAATGATAGCTATTTCAGCAATATTCTATTGACACTGCAAGATCAATCTGGTAAGACTGGCAAAATTTGTGCAGGTGGAAGGCGCGGCCGAAACGCTGACATTCGGTCAATCACGATACAATGAAAACGCGAACCAGGATCAAGATGATAGGATAGAAATGACAATTACGCGGATTACGAAATCGCTATTATCTATCGGTTTTACCCTGTCTCAGGAGTAGCTTGGGCACAGCAATCGCAGACCTTCAACTTGGTCGTTCCACAGACGAACACGACCGACATCGATCAGAACGGGAATACGGACACACTCAACATCCCAGCTGCGATCACAATCGGCACGCTGACGATTACACCGACTGCCGATCCGCCGACCGTAAGTGTGATCAACCGCAATGTTCGGGGTTGCGGGTAATAATGTTACTTCTGTCACGACGACGTTGCCATCGGTCACGGCCGGGGAACCGCTTTTTGTTTCTGTCGGTTGGTGCTCGACGACAAACGCATGTTCGGCTGCCACTGGATCTAATAAGGTTACGTTCTCGGACACGAACGGAGACACCTTCACGACCGGGCACACGGCAAGTGGAACAAGCCCGTACAGTACCTCCGGTGCTTATATTTTGAACCCGACTGCTTCAACTGGAACGGAGACGTTTACGGCGCAATTTGCCACCGCCGTGGGCAATCCCTATATTGAGGTTGTCCAGGTAAATATCCCGCCTTCTTTCGGTGCACTAACACTTGACACTTCGAGCGCGGCACAATGCAGTGGGGGTAATTTGTCCATTCCTCTCACGACCACTCAGACGAATGAGTTCATTTACGCGTTTGCGTTTGGAAGTGGATCGAGCTTCACACCGGGGTCGGCACAGACCCAGATCTATTTCGACGCGAATGCGGCGTTTGATGACACGTTTCAAGTGGCGACCGCTTCAGGTTCAAACCGACAGTCTTTTTCGGGTGCTGGAATTTGCTCAGGCTTCGCTTATGCGTTTAAATAGATCATACATTCCATAAAATATTCATAAATATTACTTCAGGGTCTAACCTTGGCCTCTACCACACTTGGCGTCACAGAGCCGTCTCGCCGACGATCCGGTTGTCATGGTTTCGTGCTCCGGACCGCGTTATCATACGATGACGGTATGGTCACGGATGAGCATGGCGATGTCCTCGGCAACATCTATGACGAACTCTGAGAACACGATTAGAGCGTTTGCCACACTGCGCTTTGCCGGTGATGCGCTCGATCCGGATGAGATCTCTGACGTGGTTGAGGAAAGACCGACGAAGGCGCATCGCAAGGGTGAAATATACCGGCCTGGTCCCCGAAGTCCTGCGGTTACCGGCAAGACCGGGATTTGGTATTTCAGCACAAGACGAAAAATTCAGAGCACCGATCTTTCTGATCATTTAAATCTTCTGGAGAAACTCATTTCACCGTTTGGCGATCAGGATCGTCGCCTAAAGCAACTGCGCGACATAATGGAACGCCGGAATCTTCAGGCTCACGTCACGCTTTTTTGGCGCGGTCCTTCCGGCGTCCAACGTCCCTCTATTCCATTGGTCGCAACTGCGGCACTGCATCGGCTACCGGCCGATATCGAACCGGACATCGAGCAAAATGCCAATAATCGTGGTGGCCCCAAGCAGAATACGGGTGCACAATCGGCTTTCAGAGCATCCCTTACGCCGCCAAGAAACGGCTGATTGCCTCGGGAAGGCGTTGCCTGGTCAACTCCCTGAGACTGGCCGATGTGGCCCCAATCGACTGACGCGTTTCTTCCGCCTCCGCAATCTTGACCACCTCCAAGAAGCGCTCTCGCTCCAGCGAATAGCGCGGGATGGACAGTTGAGCGAGACCATTCTCGGCGCAGAAGCGCTGCGTCTTACGCGTCTCGGCGATATTGATGAATGGCACCCCTTGGTTTACGGCAAACATGATCCCGTGGAACTTCATCGAGATCACCAGATCAAACTGCTTTATGATCCATAACGCCTGCGCCATCGACAGCGGTTGCGATATGAACGAGACGCTGCTACGGTTGCTCATTCGCCGGTAAACGTCCAGGCTGACCTTGTGATCATTGATCGAGGCCAAATTCGAGAATGCTACGAAATATAAATTATAATAATCAGCTAAGAAATCCAAAATACCAGCAAGTTCCCATTTAAAATATTCATAATATTGCAGCTCATTAATTTTATCCTTGCGTTCGGAGGTGGGGCTTATCTCATCACTAAGCAGGATCCCCAAGCTCTTCCCCTCCTTTCATCTTCAGGGGCAGAGCCTCCGGTTCGTCGAGAAAATAGGTCAGATCCGGCAGGTATTCTGCAGAAATCCCCTTCGATTGAGCCAATTTCACGTCGTTTTTGTTTCGAAAAACGGCAAACGGCACCTTTACCTTGGCCAGCAGTTCGATTTCGCTCTCATAACCTAGCCCCGCACCGATCGGTACAACACCGACATCCGGGGGGATTTGTTGCAGATAATAGGGCCGGATTACGTCACCCCCACCCAGAATTATTTTCTGCGGTATCGGCTGTTCGAACCCATGCGTGTGAAAGGATACTGTTGAAGATGGGTCCACCTCTCGGACTGCTGCGCGGAACACGTCCTTAAAGGCTTCATCTCCGACGTTTTGCTGGTCGTACCAGCCCAATATTGGAATGTTGGTCATCGCTGGCTGGTGTACCCTCGCTTATCTGCCAATTGTCACTCGTGCACCGAAGGTCTAAGCGCCGGTCATTTTCGCTGCATTGCCGTTAGAAATAGACCGCGCTTGGGAAACGTTCTCGCGGTGCGCCCGCCTTCTCGGCGATTACCAAAAGGTTGTCACCGCGATGCTTGAGGTATCCCCCCGTACTGCGTAAAATCTCCATCGCGTCAGGCACCGGGTCTCCGAAGAGATCCTCGGTCCATAATTTCCTGATCTTGAATCCGGCACCCTCAAGAAGCACTAAAATCTGACCCGGATCGTATTCTATATTGTGTTTACCTAATTCAACTTCACGAGAATATTGCATGAAAAAATGGGGTGCATACCCGCGATGGATCTTCAACACATTTGAGGCCGAAGTACTGTTGGGGGTTGTCAGAAAGATCAATCCGGATTCCTTCAACACGCGATTTATCTCGTTGAGCATCGCCATAGGGTCTTTCTCGAGGTGCTCGATGACTTCCAGACATAGCACAAGGTCATAAGTTCCGTCGGGCACTGGCAGTCGTTCCTCTTCCAAATTCGTTTTGATGCTTAGCCAGTTCCTCGCCGTCCAGTCATGAGGAAGACTGACCATTGTAGCTGCATCCCCTTTCCGAGTCAGGTCGGTAAAATCGACGCGCTCGAAACCGAACATGTCCTTAAGTACTAGTGGAAAGTAAAATGTGGTTCCAATCTCCAGCGCCGAATCGTAGTCTCCCGAGCGGAGATCTTCGCCATGCGGCATATGCTTAATGATATGCAAGTATCGCAAAATATGGTTGGCGAGATGCGGCTTGTCGAATATGCGGGCCAATTCGAGAAGTTTGATCGCTTTGGGGTGATGCTCAGCTCGGCGAATTTGCCGACCATTGGGCAAAGTGAGGATGCTCCCATCGTCTTCGGGGGGCTCTTTCGATTGCTCGGGCCTATCCGCCAGAACCCGGACATTCGTTTCATCTGAGTTCGCGTTCCGAAACCGCCTACGTGGATACATCATGGCACCTATCGGATCTGGGGTAATTGCGGTGGGGCGAGCGCGCTTTCGAGCGCGGTGATGCGGCGTTCGAGGTCGGTGTAGGCGCTGCCGCACCACTCGGGGACCGACAAGAGGGTGATGCGGGCGAGGCTCTCGATATTGTCGAGCCGTTCCATCGTCTCGATCATCCGGCGCCGCATCAGGCCGAGCACCGCCAGGGCGCCGAGCGGCTCTTCCGGAAGATGGACGGCGTTGACGTCGATCGGCTCGATTTCAGCGCCGAGGCTGAAGAGGCCGTAGCGCCGCGCCTCGTCGCTGGTCGCAAGCTCGCGCAGCGCACCGAGGCGCTGCTCCGGCGGACCATCGAGGCGTGCCCCGTAAAAGGCCTCGCCATCCGGGTCCGGATCACGCCCGAGCAGAACGTTGTAGATCAGGATTATCGCGGTGCCCGGCACGCAGCGCCCGCACATCTGCGACAATGCCTGGAGCAGCAAGAGCTTCGCTGCGCGCTCCTCCTTTATCGCGCCGTCCTCCTTCATCGCGCCGTTCTCCTTCATATCAGGGCCTCGCACGCGATGATCCGAAGCGGCACCTCGATCTCCTCACTCGGCAATTCAGTCGGCGGGATCTTGATGTAGCCGAGCGAGCGCGGCGCAACGCGAAACCATGCCGCCGCCTTGCCCCGCTCCCGCAAGTAGTTCGGCAGTCGGCCCTCGAAGGCCCGCTCGCCGTGAACGACCGGCCGGCTCATCAACGCCGCCGGCAACAGCACAAACAGCAGCACGTCGAACCGCTCGATCCCGATCTCTTCGACGACGTAGTCGATGTTGCAAGTTTGCAGATCGACAGAGCCGACGATCAGCACGGCTTTGCGCACCCGCCCCTGTTCGACCTGCTGTTCCTGCGGCGCGTTTCGGCGCTTTGACGGTTTGTCGCGATGGGCGTCGACGACGAGCGAAACGTATTCCGCCCGGCACGCTTCGGCGACCGCAATGGCCGCCTGGTTGATCAGCAGAGCGTCGCCGATACGCTCGGCGAGGTCCTCCGGCGTCGCGATCGGCTGGTTGAGCCGGATCTTCTGAACCTCTCTGGCGATGCACGGCAGCAGCTCGCCCGCCAGATTCCGGAACAGATTGCTCGCGCGAGGCTTTTCCCGGCTGACGGTGCGGACCGCCTCGGCAAAACGCGATACCGACCGGTCCAGCGATGCGTGCTCGATCACCCACCTTCGTGCGGCAGCGGCGCGCTCCGCGTACTTCTGCCGGTTACCGCAGAAATCGATCAGGACGTCGCCGAGCCTGCGCGCGGTGTCGCCGGTCAACGAGACCTTGACCACGTGATCGGCGGGAAACTCGGAAAATGCTTCGTGATCGAGGACCACCGACGGCACCCCCAATCCCAATGCCCGCGTCAAGGTGCCGGAGCTTTCGCCGACCGACGGAAAGCGCAACGCGACGTGAAGATCGCTCGCGCACATCAGGCCGCGCATATCGGGTTCCGACAAATACCCGGTCACCAGCACCCTCTCGGGCGGCAGGTCGCGGATCACTTCGGGAATTTTGGTGTCGGGATGCGGCTTGCCGCCGAGGATCAATGCAATATCGGCGCCGGCGGCGAGCGCGGTTCGGGCCGCTTCGACGAGCCAGTCGATGCGTTTGGGCGGCGTCAAAAAGCCGAAGGTCGCCACCTTTACCCGGCTCGCATTTTCGCGCAGAAATTTGATGATCAGCGGATTGGCGATCGCCGCACCCTCGCGCGTCCGAAATTCATCGGCGAGATGATGGTGCAGGCGAAACAGATGATGCGGCCGATGGCGCCGCCTGATCAGTGACTCGACATATTCCGAGTGAACGACGACGCCGAGCGAGCTGTCCGCGATCAGTCCCAGGTTGCGCAGCAGAAAATCCTGCCAGCCGAAGGTTTCGAAGCGTTCGCGCGCTTCGATGAACCGGTCGGCGTGAACCCCCAGATCGTACTCGGCAAAGCGCCTGAACGCCGGCCAAAGCTTTGGGGTGGACGACAAGAGGCCGGTCAATGACGCATCGTGAATGGCGCAGAGCCCTGGGTGCCCGAGCGCTCGCTCGAGGATGCCCGTATGAAACCGATTGTTGCCGAGATGATAAATGTCGATCCCCCTCGGCGAGCGCTGCCGCAGATCGCGCCACACCGCGGTCGGCATCGTCGGCAATAGCAGCGCGTTGGCGGAGGCTCGGCAATCACCGTCGTCGACGATCACGATGTCGAACTGGTTCTTCAGCTGCGCCAAAATCTCGAAGGCATAATCGGCAATACCGGTTTCGGCCGGCGGCAGCGGGGAATGGAAGTACAGCAAGCTCATCGATGCAGTGGCGAAGATCGACTCGTCAAATGCCGTAAATGCAGGAATTGAGTGTGCACCCAAACCAGTAAAGAAATTGTGCGCACGGCCGGCTATCATCCCGCTTTGGCAATCGCGGCGAAGCGGTCGAGGTAATGCGCGCCAATGACATGCGGGTCGTAGAGTTGGCGGATGCGGGCTCGTCCGGCACGGCCGAGCCGCTCGGCGAGAGGGCGGTCGCCGGCAATTCTGCGCATCGCAGCGGCGGCTTCGCCGATATCGGGTTCGGCCCATACCTGGCCGTCCGCTCCAGGATATTCGTCCCGGCCCACGGGGACCAGCTCACAGCCGACGAGGAGCGCGGTGTCGTTGGTGGCGAAATCGCGGGTGCCGGAATAGTCGGTCGTGATGACCGGCTTGCCGAGCAGCATCGCCTCGGCGGGGCCGCGGCCAAAGCCCTCGGAGCGATGCAGTGATACGAAACAATCCGCCAGCGCTACGAGCGCAATCGCACGGGGTCTGGCGAATTCCTGATCGATGACCAGGATCCGGGGGTCGCCGCGGACCGTTTCGGTCAGCGCATCGCGCTCCTCGGGTTTCCAGCTGGAGCCGATGGTCTTGAGCACCAGGCAAGCCGGAGAACCGCTGAGCGGAAAGGCGCGGCGAAACGCGGCGATCGCGGCGAGCGGGTTCTTGCGGCTGGTATAAGAGCGGAAATCGAAGCTGAAGTAGAAAATGAATTTGTCGTCGGGCAGGCCAAAATCGGCCCGCTTCAGGCCGGGTTCGGGCGCAGGGATCGCCACCGCCGGCGGCATCAAGAAAACCGGTTTTGCCGCTGCCGGCGCGATCGCTTCATAGGCGAACCGGCTGGCGGCCCAGACCTCCTGAACGAAGGCGAAGGAGGATCGCCACTCCTCGGGGAATTTGGCCAATTCCCACGCCCAATAGCCGATCGTGTAGCCCCGCTCGATGCCGCGTTCGCGCAAAAACAGGTAATCGAAAAATGCCGTGTCGGCGTTCAGGTGCACGAGGTTGACGCCGGGCGGCTCGGCAAATGCGGCGGCCGGCCGGCTGTCCTCCGTGGTGATCGCCCCGGAGAGGCGGTCGAGCACCGCCCATTGCCGGGAGTGCCGGCTGAGCGCGAGCGCGCTCATGCGCAGATCTTCGGCTCGCCCGGAGATGAGGCCGGCATATCCGACGAGGCAAAGATCGCGCGTGATCGCCGGCTCTGCGGGCGCTTTTGGCAAGTCTTCCAGTTCTAATTCTTCAATCCCCTCGCCGACCTGCCACTCGCGCAGAGCCGATCGGCCTTCATGCGTGCGCAGATCGCAGCGCGCTTGCAAATCCGGGCGCAATTCCCACAGCCCGACGGCGAGGTTGTCGAGCGGCACAAAGGCGTCCGCCGCCTCGGGCGCAATCCGCAACAGCCATTCCAACGGGCCGCGGACAAAGCTGCGCGGCCAGCCATAGCGCCGGCGCATGATGCCGCATGCCCACACCGCTACGCAGAACCGCGCCTCCCTTGTATGGGGGAATTGGCGGGCGATATCGGAATATGGTCCGTCATAGAGCGACGCCACGATCCGCAACAGCCGGGTTGCCGGCAGCTCCGGATCGGGCGTATCGAGAAACGGCGCCAATACGGGCTCAATCAGGTCCACCGAGACGCATCCGTCCCGGATGCCCTGGGTCAGACACCAGCCGATGTAGTCGAGAATTTCAGGGCCGGTCCGATTGGGGAAGTGCAGCCGGACGTCCTGTCTCAATTCCCAGAGCAACGCCAGTGCCCGCGGCATCGGGATGCCGGCGAGCTCGGCGATCGGCTCGGCTAGCCAATCATCCACCGCCCCGTAAGGGGGCGATATCGCCTGTGGCGGCCAGCGCGGCGCCGGGCGAAGCAGCGAGGTCCCACGCTGCAGGAGAGCCCACGGCGCGGCGATCGAGGACTTGTCCAGACCGAGGGACTTGCCTTCCCGGCCTAGCCACAGCGCGAAATCGCGGCGATGCAGCGGGTTTGCAAGATCGAACCGCGACCGCACCCGAGGGTCCGCCCGCCACAGCTCGACCATCAGCCGGGTGACGGCGGGAGGCCCAAGGATCGCGAAACGCGGGTCGGGTTCGTCGATAGCCCCTTTCCGCCCTTCAGGGCGGAGAGGGAGGGGCCCGTCGCAAAGCGACGGGAGGGTGAGGTGGGGCGGCTTCGGGGCCAATACCGTCGGCCCCCCTCACCCTGCCCTCTCCCCCCGGCCGGCCGGGGGAGAGGATAAAATTACGGGGATATTTCGGTGCCGAACCATTGGGCTCTTAGTCGAGTTGCGGCGGCGCGACTTCAGTGTGCGTCCCATTCCTTCATTCATCATTAATACCGGGCGTCGATACTGACGCGGGTCCTCAAGCTTGGCGCAGCCGATAAAGATCTTTCTCAGCTCGACAATCTGGCAGCAAGGCGGGCCCTCCTTCATATCCGGCCGGCAGCATTATTCTTACGAGCTCGCACGGCATAAATTCGAGACGGCGCTGCGCTGTCTCGACGTCGAAATCCACGATGTCCCGAGACCCGAGATCTATGCCGCGCCGGTTTCTCGCGCGTTCCTCGACGAGACCTCCTGCCACCTGATCTTCAAACCCACCCAATGGATCCGCCTGCTCAAAGGCGTCCGGAATATTGCCTGGGTCATCTGGGAGTTCGACAAGCTGACCGGGCACGACAAATCGGGCCCGCAACACCCGTTCACCGATATGCGGCGGATGCTGCAGGTTCCCGACGAGATTTGGGCGCCATGCGAATTTTCCCGTCAGGTGTTTCACGCCGCCGGCGTTCCCAATGTCCACTGCATTCCGGCGCCGATCGCGGTCCCGCGCATGGCACTGCCGATCCGGTTTCCCGATATCCCGCCGGATCTGGACCAGGTACCCTGGATCAATCTGCGCGTCGGTTTTGGCCGCTACGGCGACATCAACCGTTCCTTTCCGAGCCGCCCCCACCGACTCAGCGACATCATCCTCGATTTCTACCACGGCCAGCAGCCGCTGGTGTTTGTCTCGATCCTAAACCCCCATGAAACGGGAAAAAACCTCAGCGCGCTGATCGGCGGGTTTATCGAATTTCACAGTGAGCATCCGCAGTCGCTGCTGCTGCTCAAGCTGGTCGTTGACAATACGAGTAATCCTCTCGACGAGGCGCTGACCGGCACCATGCGATCGCATATCTCGGGCTACGAGCTGATCGACAGCAATGCGGTCTGGCTGGCGGCCACCCGGCTCGCGCAGCCGGTTTTGACCGATCTCTTCCGTTTTTCCGCTGCCTATCTGTGCAGCTCATCAGCCGAAGGGCAAAACCCGCCGCTGCAGGATGCGATGGCCTGTGGAGTGGTGCCGATCACCACCCGGCACACGGCGATGCTCGACTACATCTCAGAAGACAATGCGGTAATCATCCGCTCGCAACGGCGTCCGATCGACCGGGGGGACACGGCGCTGGGGCCCGGCCCGGATGCGAGCTGGCATGTCTCTACGAGCGCCGATGTCGCGTGCGCATTGCGGCAGTTTGCCGGGCGCGGCGAGGCCGCTCGGCGGGAATTAGGCGCGCGGGCGCGCGCCACGATCGCGCGCGATTTCTCGGTCGCCACGGTTGCGCGGCTGATCCACAGCCGGCTGTTCCAGCCGCCATGACGCACACGGTCTTCATCGAGGTCGGTCCATTGCAGGAGATCCGCTATTCGGGTATCCCGAATGTGACGCTGAACCTGTGCCGCTATTGGCTGCAGCAGCCGAGAGAGTCCAGTCGCTTTTTCCTCGGGCCGTACCTGATCGACCGCAGCGCCATTGAAGCGGTGGTGGCGGCGCGCAGCGGCGGGCTGTTTCAGCTCCTCCTCGTGAACAAGCAGGCGATCTGCGGTCTCGTTGCGAACGAGGTCAGAGGCTGCCCTACCCCCGCCGCGCTTTTTCCTAATGTCAAATCCGTTCAGGGTCTCTTCGACCTGTCTTTCCAGATCGTGCACGACCTTTCTTTCCTGCTGAGCCCGGAATTCCATCACCCTGACACCTTGACTTATCACGGCCTGACGATCCTCAGAGACCTCGGCACCAATGCGCGCACCTTCTGCGTGTCGCAGGCGACTGCAGACGATCTCACCGCGTATCTGGAAGTTCCGGCAGAACGAATTACCGTGTCTCGTCCCGGCGCCGACCCGCCGCCGGAAATCGACCGGTATTGGCAGAATCTGCCGGACAGCGAACCCACGCGTCCCTATGTCGTGGTGCCGGGGACGATCGAGCCGCGCAAGAACATCGATCTCGTGCTGCTCGCCCTGCAGCGAATCCCGCAACTGCTGGCGCAGTACGACTGGGTGTTCATCGGGGGCCCGGGATGGTTGATCGCGTTTGACGAGCGAATTTCACAGTACGAACTCGATGAGCCGTATCGCTGCGGCGCCATCAAATGGCTCGGCTATGTCGACGAGTACCAGAAGGCCTTTCTCTATCGGTACGCAGAAATGGCGATCTATCCCTCCTTTTTCGAAGGGTTCGGCATCCCGGTCGTCGAAGCCATGTATTTCGCCTGCCCGGTTGTCTGTTCCTATTCGTCCGGGATACCGGAAGCAGGCGGCGACGCCGCGTTCTACTTCGACCCGACCTCGCTGCCGAGCTTCGAGCGGACGCTGTTGGCGGCGCTGCGGCGGTCACGCCTCGAACGCACGGCTATTCGCGCGGCAAGCCGCCGTCAGGCCTTGCGTTTCACCTGGCACAATTTCGCCCGCCGGATCGACGTAGCAATCGCCCGAACGGTTGAAGAAATCGAACGATGTTGAACGAGCCAGAGATCATCGGCTTTCCCGAGTCTAGCGCCGCAAGGCGGTTCGAGCTGATTGCAGAGTTGCGTCGGCAAAGACAGGTGGAAATCGCGCGACTTACCGAGATCGCGACTAGGTTGACTGACCGGTTTAGCGCTGAAACGGCTGTCGGATTTCTCTATTATGAGATCCTCGGGCGCTCGCCCGGTCGTGAAGATCTTCTCGGTTACGCAGGGCGCCTCCACCGGGCACCATCGATGGTGCCAATGATCGTCGCGGAGCTCCTTGCCGTCGCCCGCTCACAGCAATGAGCGCAGCAGCTCCAAATAGGCCGGCAGGGTGACCGTATGGACATCGTAGCGTTCGATCGACAGTCTGCCGCGCCGCTGTGCGAATGCCGTTGCTGGCGTCGCTACTATTTGTCACGAGTGCAGCGGTAATCCGGTCGGCCAGCGCCTCCACGTCGAAGAAATCGACCAGGCGGCCGTTTTCTCCGTCGCGCATCACTTCCTCGACCGGCGGCGTGCGAGAGCTGACGACGAGGCAGCCGGCCGCCATCGCCTCCAGCAACGACCATGACAGCACGAACGGGTAGGTCAGATAGACGTGAACCGTCGAGATCTGCAACACGGTCAGGTATTGCTGGTAGGCAAGGTGCCCGAGAAAGTGGATGCGCCGCAGGTCGAGCCTGCCGTCCAGCTCATCGAGCATCTTTGCCCGCCAGCTGACGGCCCCATTCGGCTGGCGGCCATAGCTGACGCCGTCACTCCCGACGATCAGCACCTGAGCCGCCGGCCGCCGTTCGAGCACCCTTGGCAGAGAACGCATGAACGCATGAAAGCCGCGGTAGGGTTCGAGATCGCGCGCGCTGTAGGTGACGACCTCGTCTGCCCGTGACAGGCAGCGGCCGCTGCTGAGCCACAGGCGCGCCGTCGGGTCGGGCCGCACCAGGCCCGTATCCACCCCTTCATGCACGACCGTGATGCGGTCCCGGTAGCGTTTTGGGTACTGCGATCGCTGCCATTCGGTCGGGCTCTGTCCCCAATCGACGGCATCGAGGCCGAGCAGGTTCAGCGCATTGCGCGTTCGCAGCCGCATCGGCGCGTCCGGTTCCGGTGGGAATTCATGGTCGAAATCGACGTCCGACCCGTTCGCGCGGTAGAAGAATTCGAAATAGCCGAGCAACGGCGTTTGCGGCCATAAATCCTTGACGTAGAGAATTTCGCCCCAGCCATTGTGGCCGATCACGATGTCCGGCACAAACCCGTCGCGGGCGAGCCATTCGCAGAGCCGCGCCACCGCCAGCCCGTTTGCCACGCCGTTTTCCAACTCGCGCGCATAAGCATGCCCGTCGCCGGAAGGCGCCGCCGGTCGATATTCGAGCTTGCGGACGCCTGCGATCTGGGCAGCGCGCGGCTGGGTGATGAAGCTGACTTCGTGCCCGCTCTGCGCCAGATGGCGCGCGATATGGACGTACTGGCCGGGCATGTTCTGGTGAATGAACAGAACCTTCATCGGTCAGCTTCGCCCGGGCTTGTGGCCGGTGGCCCACAAATCGAACGAGCTCCCTTGGCGCAGCGAGACCTCGACAAACCCCGCTTCGACCAGCAATTTGTGCAGGCTTCGCGCGGTAAATCCGGTGCGGTGCGCCATAAACTGATTGCCGAGCGCCAACGAAGCAGTGTGCCCGAAGATCATGTCGAGCGGCGTGATCGGGCCGCTTTGGGAAATGTAGGCACTGTCTTCGAGGCGATCCTCGACGACGAGCCGCGTCACCTGCTGCAGGTCCGGCAGTGTCAGCAGCAGCAGGCCATGCGGCTTGAGCACTCGGCGGAACTCGCCGAGGGCTAACGGCACTTCGTGTCGCTGCAGATGTTCGAGATTGTGCGAGGACCAGATGGCGTCGACCGAATCGGCAGCGACTGGACCCATATTGGTGATCGAGCAGACGATATCGGGCTGCACGGCAGGATCGAGGTCGAGCCGGATCTCGCGCCATTCCGGTCCGTGAAAATGGCGGTGCAGCTTCTGCCGCAACGGATACCCGCAGCCGACATTCAACACGGTCTTGGACAGGGCCGCGTCGACATCGGGCGAGCATGGGCCGGGCGAGCATATGTCAGGCATTGTTCGGTATCGCGGCTTCGAGGCGGTCGAATAGCCGGCGATCTTAACGGTGAGGCCGTCGGAGCAGGTGCATATTGATCGCCTCCAACGGATCGTCGGTAATCGGCGGACTGCAGAGTTCGCCGTTGCGGTGCGGGCCAACAACTCCACTTTCGAAGAAGGCGCCCTGGTAGACGACGTCGAACCGCTCCGCAACATGCGGCGCCAGACGGATTGCGAACCCGGTCAATGGCAGCCCCTGCCCCCGCGTGCCGCAGAGCTTGGCATCGGTGACCCAGGGCGTTTGCCGCCCTTTCGGGCCCAACGCCCTGAATTCGATGTCGCGCGCCAGCAAGGTGTCGACCGGGCGGATGCTGAAGGCTTCGATGCGCAGCTTCTTGCCGCGATTGCCGACCCAACCTTCACCGCGGAAGCGCCGGTCTCCGAGCCGTTCCACATGGAGGACGATCTCGCTGCCGATCTCCTCCGGCTCGTCCGCGGGATCAATGGATTGGAGCACTGCGCCATTCGTGGGACGATCGCGCGATGGGGGAGGATCGAATGATGGCGGGCGATCGAGCCGGCGCACCTGGATATCGGGAACACAGACGACCTTTTCCGACAGTCCGTAGACCGTAACGAGCACATATGCGCCGCCCGGCGGCGACTTGACGATGGCCGTACCACCCTCTCCGCCGAGCCATGTGTCGCCGCGTCCGGAAGTGCCGATGATTTCCGCAGACCGGTCTAGCTCGTCCCGCGGCGCCGAGACCTGCACTACCGGCACCCGCAGTTTGGAAACCAGCCCTGGCATGCACGAGTTCTCGCCGATATCGAGGGCGTAGAGACCCTGCTCGAGCGCGACGAGGTGGGCCATTGCGGCAGGCTGATCGAGGCTCGCACGAATCATCTCCGGCTTCTCCTCGGTAGGCTCGAAGCGGCTGGTCTGAACTGAATGGATCACGATTTTTCTCGATTTGCGGGAATGTATCTTTCGGCTGCTCTCAACAAGAGCGGCCTCTCAATTAACGCGCAAATCTGACGTCTTTGTTAACCTGGCCCTGAATAACCAAGTGAACCGTTTGTCTATTTATCGAAAATTTGCAAAAATACCTGATGATCTCTCGGTAAATAAACTAATTTCAAAATAATGCCGATTGCCACAGCTTGAAACATTTTGCTATATTGGATTGCAACACGAAATCAAGGCCCAACCCCTGATGAGCGCAGCAACAACTATATTATTTGCCCGAGAAGATTTATCGATACCGGGGGGTGCAGAGATTGGGATAGCGGGACACGATCGGGCGGATACGGTCCAAGCCCATTTTTTTGAGCTGATCAGCCGCAGCAGCCCCGATGTGATCGTGCTCGATTTCAGCCGTGCGCCGGCCGCCGGTACCGATACTATTCTCACCGTGAGGCGGCACACCGAGATTCCGATACTGGTGGTCTGCAGTCCCGAACAATCAGAAATAGAAGATTACCGCATTGCCGGCGCAGCGGATTGTATTTCCGCGCCGGTCGACATCGTCGTCTTGAACCAGACGATACAACGGATCGTGCGGGTTAGAGGCCGCGGCAGGCCGGTATCGAGCAGAGCCCCCGACAATTTCCGCTTCGCCGGAGTTTGCTTTTATCCGGGCCGCAATCTGCTTACCGGGCCGGCCGGCAACAACATCGATCTGACGACCTCCGAGGCCCGTCTGCTGACGCATTTCGTGTCGCGGCCGTGGACCCTCTGCACGCGCAGGGAAATCGCGGAACTGCTTTATGGATTCGAGCACTCGGTCGGCGACCGCGCCATCGATGTCGTCGTCAATCGGCTTCGCAAAAAGCTGGTTTTGGCCGGCGGCATCGACGCGGAGCAGCTGATCAAGACTGAGTTCCGCCACGGCTATTTGCTGGCGGCGGACGTGGCGACATTGCCGTATGAGGCATCGGTGCGGCCCCGCACCGTCGTGGAACCGCAACGCTCATGACCAGTATCGTGGCACAGCCGGACTGCAGTCGTGCTCCCGCTGCGGGAGCGGCATTGCTCGGCGCCCTGGCGATCGTGGCGCGGCATCGCGGGATTCATCTCAGCCCGGCGCAGCTGCGCCGCGATCACCGGATTGCAGCAGACGGGCCGACGCCGGAAGAGCTGCTCCGGATTACCCGCGCCAACGGCCTGAGGGCGGTGCCCGCGCGGCTCGCCTTTGACGATCTGATGCAAATGGGGCGGGCATTGCCCGCCGTCCTGGTGCTGAAGAACGGCTGCGCCATGGTTCTCCTGCGGACAGAGGCGAAGGCCCAGCCGCCGCACGTCGTGGTGCAAGACCCGCTGGCGAGCGAGGATGCGCCCCTGACCCTCGACGCGCAGCGACTGGCTTTGGCGTGGTCGGGCGACGTCATCCTCATCAAGCGCGACTACCGTCTCAGCGACGAGGATCAACCGTTCGGGCTGCGCCTGATTGCGTCGCAGCTGTTCCGCGACGGCCGCCTGGTCCGGGACATTGGCGTCGCGGCGATCATGCTGAGCCTTCTGGCGCTCGGCCCGATCATGTTCTGGCGATTGCTGATTGACCGGGTCGTCTATTTCCAAAGCCTCGACACGCTCGCGGTCTTATGCGTCACGATGCTGGTGTTGATCATATTCGAGACGATCTTCGGCTATTTACGCCGCTTTCTCGTCCTTCACATCACCGCCCGGATCGACGCTCACCTGTACACCTACATGTTCAACAAGGTGCTGAACCTGCCTCTGGATTTTTTTGAGCGGTCATCGACCGGGATGATCACCCGCGACATGAACGAGATGTTCAAGATCCGCGGGTTCTTGACGGGACAGGTGTTCGGCACGGTGCTCGATAGCTTCGTGTTGCTGATATTTTTGCCGATCATGTTTTTCTTCAGTGCGATCCTGACCGGAACGGTGCTGGGGTTCTGCGGGCTGATCTGCCTGTGGATCATCTGGATGCTGCCGGTGCTGCGCCGCAAGGGCGCTGCCGCGTTTCGCGCCGAAGGCTTAAAGAACGCGTTTCTGGTAGAGAACCTGCAGGGCATCCGGACGGTGAAGTCGCTGGCGCTCGACGCGCGCCAGCGCCATGAGTGGGACGTCCGGGTCGCTACCGCGGCGCGGCTGCGCCTCGAAGAGGGACGGACCGCGAATGTCATCCAGACCGTCGTGACGCCGCTCGAACGGCTGATGGTCAACGGCACCTTTGCGCTGGCGGTTTATCTCGCGATCACCACGAAAGATCAGGTCTATGTCGGCGCTCTGGTCGCGTTCATGATGCTGACCCAGCGGGTGGCCGCCCCCTTGGTCCAACTGTCGCATTTGCTGCAGCAATATGACGAGGCGCAGCTTGCGGTTAAGGCGGTCTCCAACCTTGTCAACCAGCCTGCCGAGGAGGGCCGGTCGAAGGTCGGCATCCGCACCCCGCTGAACGGCCGCATCGAGTTCGAGAATGTGCGATTTCGCTATCTCGGCGCATCGGCACCGGCGCTCGACGGCGTCTCGTTCACTGCCCCGCAGGGCACCATTCTCGGCATCATGGGGCGCAGCGGCTCGGGCAAAACCACCGTGACCCGGCTGCTGCAGATGCTGCACGGCAATTACGAGGGGCTGATCAAGATAGACGGCAATGATTTGCGGGAAATCGACGTCGACCATCTGCGCTCCAGCCTCGGGGTGGTATTGCAGGACAATTTTTTGTTCAGCGGCACGATCCGCGAAGCGATCGCCGCGTCAAAGCCGGATGCGAGCTTCGAAGACATCGTTTATGCCGCGCGGCTGGCCGGCGCGGAGGAGTTCATCGAGCACCTGCCTCGCGGCTACGAGACGCATGTCCAGGAAGGCTCCGCTAATTTCTCGGGCGGGCAGCGCCAGCGCCTGGCGATTGCCCGCGCGCTGATCGGCGACCCGCGGATCCTGATCCTCGACGAGGCGACCAGCGCTCTCGACGCCGAGAGCGAGGCGATCGTCAATGCGAATCTGTTGCGGATCGCCTCGGGCCGCACGCTCGTGATCATTTCTCACCGCCTCTCGGTGTTGGTGAAAGCCGACACCGTATTGGTGCTTGAACGCGGCCGGGTCTACGATTCCGGTCGGCACGAAGAGTTGCTCGAGCGCTGCGACATCTATCGCGGGCTTTGGCATCAGCAAAATCAGCACCTCCAAACCAGGCCGTCCCATGCGCTTGTTCCGCTTCGCACCGGCGCCGCAGCGTAGCCGGCCTTCCGATGCGCTGATCCGGGTCTTTCAGTCCGAGGTCGGCGAGGTCCGGGAGGATCCCGAACCGGCACAGCTGCGAAGTCACTGTGCACGTGCTGGCCGGGCTGTTCGTCGCCCTGCTCGCGGTCAGCTTCTTTATGCAGATCAACCGGGTCGTAACATCGTCTGAGGGCCAGATCGTCACGACCGAGCCCTCCATCGTTCTGCAGGCGCTCGATGCCTCGATCATCAAGACCCTGGATGTCCAGGAAGGCGAGCGCGTCAAACGCGGGCAGCTCTTGGCGACGCTCGATCCGACTTTCGCCGCCGCGGATGTCACCGCGGCGGCCTCCCAGATCGCCAGCCTCGAACCGCAGATCGCCCGCGCCGAGGCGGAGCTGGCGCATCGCGACTTCAACCCGCCTTTGGCGACCACGCCGGAGGCTGCATACGCGACCCTGCAGCGGGCCTATTACGTGCAGCGCAAGGGCCAGTTCGAGGCACAGCTGCGCGCCTATGACGAGCAGATCGCGCAAAACAAAGCGACGATCCGCAAGCTCAAGGACGACCTCGCCCATTATGAAGACCGGGTAAAAATCTCACAGGAGATCGAAAGTATGCGGGCCAGTCTGGCCGCCAACCAGACCGGCAGCCGCCTCAATCTGCTAACCGCTACGGATCAGCGTATGGAAATTCTGCGGACGCAGGATTTCGACCGCAACGGGCTTACTGAAGCCGAGCATCAGCTCGCCTCCACGATTGCCAATCGAGACGCTTTTGTCGAGCAATGGGCAGGACAGGTCAGCCAGGAGCTGGTAACGGCGCGCAATTCGCTGGACACTGCTCGGCAGCAGCTGGCCAAAGCGTCGAGGCACCAGGATCTGGTGCGCCTCGAGGCGTCGGACGACGCGGTGGTCTTGAAATTGGCGAAGCTGTCGGTCGGCTCGGTTCTGAAAGAGGGCGATCTGTTGATCACACTGGCCCCGCTGCATTCGCCCGTCGAGGCCGAGGTCCACATTGCCACGCGCGAAATCGGCTTTGTGCGGCCAGGCGACACCGCCACGGTCAAGCTCGATCCGTTCAGCTTTGTCGAGCACGGGACCGCCTCGGGTTACGTGCGCTGGATCAGCGAGGGCGCCTTTACGCAAGACGACAACGGCAGCGCTGTCGACCCCTATTACAAGGCGCGGATTGCGTTTACCGAAGTCAAACTCAACGCGGTGCCGGACAGCTTCAGGCTGGTGCCGGGCATGACCCTGACGGCCGACGTCAGCGTCGGGTCGCGCTCCGTCTTCATGTACGTCCTGAAAGGCGTGATCCGCAGCGTCAACGAGGCAATGCGCGAGCCGTGATCTTCAGAAGCGTCATTCCGGGTTCCAACCTTCGTGGCATCTTAGGATTTCTCGAGCGCGCGCGTCCTGAGGCCGCAGTGGAGCGCGGCCGTGAGGCGTACGAACGTGGCGATTACTCCGCCGCGCTGAAGCAATGGTCTGCGGCGGCTGCGACCGGAGATCCAGAAGCCTCCTATCGGCTGGGGTTGCTCTATGCCCGCGGGCACGGAGTTCTCGCCAATCTCGCCGATGCCGCCAAGTGGTACCGGCAGGCGGCCGAGCAGGGTCATGCGGCGGCGCAACACCAGCTCAGCCTGCTGCATCTCGACGGCTACCGCGCGCAGGCGTCGAGCTTTGCGCGATGGTATGGTTCCGCCGCCAAGCACGACCCCGAGGCCGCCGACGACAATCGAACGTTGCTCTTTCCAAACGGGTTCGACGTCCCGCAGGACCCGGCCGAAGCGCTGCGCTGGAGCCGGGCGGCGGCCGAGCAAGGGATCGCCGACGCGCAGGCCAATACCGGGCTGATTTACGCGCGCGGGATTGGTTGCGAGCACGACTATCAGGAAGCTCGGCACTGGTATTCGCTCGCCGCTGCTCAGGGCAGCGCCGCTGCCGAGCTCGGCCTCGGCATCCTCCACGCCAACAGTCACGGAGTGGAGAAGGATCTCCCGGCCGCCGCTGGCTGGTACGAGAAAGCGGCAGAAAAAGGCAACGCGGCGGCGCAGGTGGCGCTCGGGCTGATGTACCTTTCCGGCCAAGGCGTCGATCGCGACGCCGATAGAGCGGCGCGATGGTTCGGCAAAGCCGCCGAGCAAGGCAATGCGCGCGCACAGTACAATCTGGCCCTGCTCAGTTTGGACGGCAATGGCCGGCAACGCAACGAGCACGCCGCCGAGACCTTGTTGCGCCAGGCGGCGCGGCAAAATTTCGTACCGGCCATAGCCCGCCTTGCGCAGCTCTACGAGGCCGGTGAGGCCGCACTGCCGAATATGATCGAGGCGGCGAAATGGTATCGGGTCGCCGCCGAAACCGGCAATCCCGAGGCGCAGTTCAGCCTTGGGCGACTCTATGCGCGCGGCGAGGGCGTCCCGCAGGAGCTCGGCGAGGCCGCCAAATGGTTTGGAAAGGCGGCCGAGCAGGGCATCGTCGCCGCCCAAGTCAATATCGCCGCGTTCCTCTTGCAAGGCACCGGCATCGCGCGCGACGCGGAGCGGGCGGCCGAGTGGTACCGGCACGCGGCCGAGCAGGGCGTCGCGACGGCGCAGCTCCGCCTCGGATGTCTTTACCTCGCCGGTGAGGGCCTCCCGCGCGATCCGGAAACCGGGATAGCGTGGCTGCGCCGGGCGGCCGAGGCCGGCGACCCGGAGGCCCAAACCACCCTCGGTATGCTCTACGCACGCGGGGAGATCATCGACCAGGATTTCGCCACCGCCGCATCATTGATCCGGCAGGCGGCGGATTCGGGTTACCCCCCTGCCCTCGTGCAGCTCGGCCATCTCTATTCGCAAGCTCATCTCGAATCGCCCGAAGAGGGCGCGGCAATGCGCTGTTACCGCACGGCCGCCGAGGCCGGCAATCTCGAAGCCCAGCGGCTCCTCGCGTGGAATTGCCTGAACGGCGATCGGCTTCCCCGCGACACGACCGCCGCGGCATTGTGGTTCCGCAAGGCGGCCGAGCAGGGCGATCCCGGCGCGCAATTCCAACTGGCGGCACTCTATTGCACCGGCACCGGCGTCGTCCGCAACCTCGCCGAGGCCGTCAAATGGTACCGCCGCTCGGCCGAGCAGGGCGACCGTTACGCGCAGTACAATATCGCCGTGATGCTGCTCAAGGGCCAGGGCACAGCGCAAGATGCCGAAGCGGGTTACCGCTGGTGCTGCCTGGCTGCCGAGCAGGGTTTGCCCGAAGCACAGCTTCAGCTGGGCGACCTGTATAAGGCAGGCCATGGAGTGACCGCAGATGTTGCACTGGCCGATGCTTGGTACGAGAAGGCGGCAGAGCAAGGGAACGCCGGCGCCGCGGCAAAGCTTCGCCGTGTGAACGATCCTCGAGCGGCCGGGGCTGAATAACCGCAGAGCAAGCGAGCTGCGGATTTCCTTCGGTCTTCAGTGCAGGCGGCTGAACACACCGAGCACGGCAAACACTGCGACCAGCCAGACCAGCTCCAGCACCGTCCAGATCACGACTCGACCCCATCCCTCGTCTGGCCGCGCGGCAAGACGGCGGATCTCCGCCTCGATCTCCCGGTTCCACTCCCGGGCAATGCGCCTGCTGTCGCGCTCCATGGCCGGTCAGAGGTTGCTGCTGTCCTGCCACAGGATATCGGAACGGCCATCGCGGTTGTAGTCGCCAATCTCGCGGTGCAAAATCAGCGGCGAAATTCTTCGTCCCGCCGGGTAATTCACCTGCTCTGTCTGGAGAAAATCCAATGACCCCACTCCCGCTCAACGACTTCCTCGTCATCGACCTGACCGCGCATCGCGCCGGGCCGACGGCGGTGCGCCAACTCGCCGACTGGGGCGCGCAGGTGATCAAGATTGAGCCCTCCGGCGAGCTGGTCGACGCGACCGGCAGCCGCCGCGACGGTCCCGACTTTCAGAACCTGCACCGCAACAAGCGGGCGATGACCCTGAACCTCAAAAGCGATGAGGGCCACGCGATCTTTATGAAGCTCGCCGAGCGCGCCGATGTCATCGTCGAGAACTACAAATCCGATGTGAAGCACCGGCTCGGCATCGACTACGAAGCGGTGTGCAAGATCAACCCGCGCATCATCTACGGCAGCATCTCCGGCTTTGGCCAGGACGGCCCTTATGCCGGCCGGGCCGGCGTCGACCAGATCGCCCAGGGCATGGGAGGCCTCATGTCGATCACCGGCCATCCCGGGCAGGGCCCAGTGCGGGTCGGCATTGCGATCAACGACACCGCGGCCGGCGTCTTGCTGTCCTATGGGATCGTGCTGGCGCTGTTGAACCGCGAGCGCACCGGTGAGGGCCAGTGGGTCCACACCTCATTGCTCGAGGCGCAGATTTTCATGCTGGACTTCCAGGCTGCGCGCTACTTGATAAAAGGTGAGGTCGCCGGGCAGGAAGGCAATTTCCACCCGACCTCGCCAGGCACCGGCATGTTCCAGACCGCTGACGGCTACATCAATATCGCCGCCTCGGGCGACAATCTGTGGCGGCGGTTCTGTGAGGTAGCGGGGTCCAAGGACCTGGCGGACAACCCCGATTTTGCGACTGTGGTGGCGCGCGCGAAAAACCGGCCGGCCCTCAATGCGCATCTCGCCGAGATCATCCGGCAGCACCCGAACGCTCATTGGGTCGAGCGGCTCAACAGGGCCGGCGTGCCGTGCGGGCCGATCAACACGATCGATCAGACTTTCGCCGACCCGCAGGTCCAGCATCTCGGGATTGCCAAGCCGGTCAGCCACCCGAAGCTCGGTCCGCAAAAGGTGGTCGGCCAGCCCATTCATATGAGCGGCTACCCGCAGCCCGACGAACTGCGCCCGACCCCCGATCAGGGTGAGCACACCGAAGCGATCTTGCGCGAGCTCGGCTATGATGCGGAAGGGATCGCCGGGCTACGCCGCCGCGGCGTTGTCTAGCGGGCGGTACCCTCGCCCGCTTCGCTGTGCTCAGCGCCCTCTCCCGCATTGCGCCGCATTGCGGGAGAGGGGGACCATCGCGCCTTCGATGGTCGGTAAGGGTCGGTCCTATTCAGACGGTCTGCGGTTGCGGTCCGGGGCCGTTGGACGGGCGGCGGTGCTCCGCCATGAACTGATCGAATTCCGCCTTGTCCTTGGCGTGACGCAGGCGGTCGAGGAACGCCATGAATTCGCGCTGCTCTTCTTCGAGCCGGCGCAAGGTTTCGGCGCGGTACTCGTCAAACGCGTAGTTGCCGCTCGAGCTTCGATAGCGGCTGCCGCAACCCCATCGCTCCGCGCCCGACTGCATCCGCTGCATGCGGCGCTGCATTCTTTCCATGCGACGCTGCCAACGGTCCGTGCCGCCGTGTGTCCAGCATGCCATCCGCCCACTCCCTAGTAAGAACCCGAGAACCAGGAGGCCCAGCGGCCAAAACAGGATGAAGCTGACAACCGTCAGTGCGATCCAGGCCGGCTTACCGATGTCGTCCAGTTGCGCCGCGAACGCCTGCATGGCGGCACCCTTATGTTAATGTGTGTCACATTCACATGTGGATGGCCTCGCCGTCTGTCAAGCGTAGCGAGAAGACCAGGGCGGGAACCCGCTCCGGTGGAACCGGACCAGCGCACTTGCTGGCGCCCGGAAGCGAAGGGCCTCAACATGCAGGTCAACAGCACCGATAATGTCTGGCGCATGCAAGACGTCTGGCTCGACCGTTAAGAGAGCGGAGGGTCCGGTGCTCACGACCACGGATCCGGTCAAGATCAAAGCGGCGGCGGCCTATAACGCCGCCGCGGATCATTTCGATGACGAGGCGCTCGGTCTCTGGGCAAAATACGGCGGGCGCACCGTCGAGCGGCTCGCGCTCCCACCCGGTGCGACCGTCCTCGACGTCGGCTGCGGCACCGGCGCGTCGGCAATCCCCGCCGCCGAGCAAGTCCGGCCAATGGGCAAGGTGATCGCGGTCGATCTGGCAGGCCGCCTGCTCGAAATCGCTCGACGCAAGGCGGCGAGCCGGGGGGTCGAGAACATCGAATTCCGCCTCGGCGATATGGAGAGTTTGGGGTATCCGGACCAGCATTTTGATGCTGTGATCTGTGTATTCGCGATTTTTTTTGTGTCGAACGTGGCAAAGCAGATCAGGGAACTCTGGCGGATGGTGCGCCCCAGCGGTCGATTGGCCATTACTACCTGGGGGCCGCGGGTGTGGGAACCGGGCTCGACCGGTTGGTGGTCGGCGGTCAAGGAATTGCGCCCCGATCTCCACGCCGCGTTCAACCCATGGGACCGGATCGCGGAGCCTGCGGCATTGCGCCGGCTCTTCACCGAATCCGGGGTTACAGAGGCCGCGATCGTCGCCGAGGACGGCAAGCATGCGCTGCGCTCGCCGGAGGATTGGTGGACAATGGTGCTCGGCTCCGGCTACCGCTGGACTGTCGATCAGATGGAGCCGGAAATGGCAGAACGGTTGCGCGACGCCAATCTCGCGTGGATACGCGCGCACAACGTCACTTCCGTCGAAACCAACGTCATCTACGCGGTGGCTCGCAAGCCGTGATGGGTGGAGAGAGACCGATGACGACGCCCCCTTTTGCCGCGATCCTCGAAGCGGCGCGCACGCGGCTCGGCGCCACGGCGCTCGGAGCACGGCTGCCGCAGCCGCGCTCAGCCGCCGAACTGACGGCGGTGCCCGATGACCGCTATCTGTCTCAGATGTCGCTCAGGGTTTTTCGGGCCGGGCTGAAGCACAGCCTCGTCGATGCGAAATGGCCGGCCTTCGAAGAGGTATTCCATGCTTTCGAGCCGCGCCGAGTGCGCGCAATGTCGGACGAGGCAGTGGAGGCGCTGCTCGGCAATGCCCGGCTGATCCGCCATTGGGGTAAGCTCAAATCGGTGCGCGACAATGCCGCTGCAATGATCGCGATTGCTGAGGAACATGGCAGCTTTGGGGCCTGGCTCGCCGATTGGCCCGCGACCGGCATTGTCGAACTGTGGGAAGCGCTCGCCAAACGCTTCAGCCAGATGGGCGGGAATTCCGGTCCAACATTTCTGCGCATGGTCGGCAAGGACACGTTCATTTTGACGCCGTCGGTGACCGCAGCGCTGAAGCATTGGGGCGCGGTCGGGGCGCCGCCCAAAAACCGCAAGGACCGCGCTGCAGTCCAGTCCACCTTCAATGCCTGGACAGCGGAAACCGGCCGGCCGCTCTGCCAGCTCAGCCTGATCCTCGCCGCCTCGATCGAAGACTGAGAGAGCCGGCGGCCAGGATCGGTATCGCTATTCCCAGTAGGCCGCGATGATCGTGTTGTCGTCGCCGAGGATCAGATTGAGCCGGTTTGGATCGTGGGTGATGCCCCTGATGCCCCGCGAAGGCACGATCCACCGCAATACCTTGGGAAGATCCTCCTGGCGGACGACCCCCTGCTGGCCGGGCTGCGCCTGGCCGCGTTCGACAAACTTCTTGCCGACGCAGTCCTTGCAGTCGTTAACCTTGATCTGCGCTTGGTTCGTGCCCGGCATCTGCTTGACTTCGATCGCATTCTCCGAGGCGCGCACGCGCACCCCCTTGAAGTCATGACCTTCCTCCAGTGGGAAGACCGCGCCGATCGGCACAAAGCCATCCGCCGGCTGCGTTTGATCCGGCATCGTTGCAATGAATTGCAGATCGAGGATGCCATCCTGAGGTTTGCCGACAAAAGTCGGGACCAGCTGCGGGGCGCTCCAGCCCTGCGATCCGGTCAGCCCGGTGACCCGGACGATGTCGAGCTGAGGCTCTGTCGAAGTCCGTATCACCTCGACGCTGGTGACGTAGAGAACAGGGAGCTCAGTCCCCGGCGTCGTTTCAGTCGATTGGGTAGGTTCGACCATCTGTCCCGCGCCGCCGCCCGCATATCCCGGGGGCTGGCCGGCCGCGCCGGAGGGCGGCGGGCCGCCCTGGGCGAATGCGAGGCCGGCCAAACCGGCCTGGATTGCAGCAGCTATTGCCAACGCGCTCAAGCGGGGGAACCTCATATTCATCACATCCTCCGAATTACCAGTGTTCATCCCCAGCGGGCATTCTGATCCTGCGCCCGCTCTGCCATCTCGACGCAAGGAGTGCGTGGATTATTTTGGTCGGACACGCTCGGCTGCACGCGCTCCAGCGCATCGAGCACGAGATCGGTTGCCCGCATCTTGGTCAAGCGGCAATAGGTGGTCTCGGTGCTGATAAAGGTCCCGTTCTCGGCGAGCTTGTTGACCGGCTCACCGCCGCCGCACACGCTAAAATACTCACAGCTGTCGCGGCACATCGCCACGCCGGCTTCAATGTCCTCGAGCATCCTGGCGAAATTCGCCCGCAGCGGCATATCGACGAGCCTATCACGATTGATGTTCCCCAAGAGGAAATCGCCGTACTGCGCATTCTTCAGGCCGAGCAGCTCGGGCGAGAACGTCGATATGTTGCCGGCCCAATCCATGCTGGTGATCGCAAACGGCTCGACCAGCTGATTGCCGAACGGCGCATCCTTGGGGCGGATCACCTGCTGCAGCGCGTGCTCGATTTCACGGATGAACTTGATCTTACCGGGCATCGCCGACGACAGCCGCCAGAACTCGCTCAAGAACCGGTAATACGCGGCCTCCACACCGCTATCGGCAAAGGAGCGCGAGACGTGATCACCTTCGGATTCTTCGACATTGAAGCACACCTGCTCGATGCCCTCGGAGACGTAGAAATCGAACATCTCCGCGGGCTCCAGCATGCTGTCCAGCGACAGCACCGAAATCACATGAAAAGGCACTTCGTGCCGGCGCAGGAGCCGAATACCGGCAATCGTCTTGTCAAAAGTGCCGCGGCCCGAGCGGGTTAGCCTATTGCGATCGTGCAGGAGCTTTGGCCCGTCGACGCTGACCCCGACATTGACGTGCTCCTCGGCAAAAAAATCGCACCATGCGTCGTCAATGAGCGTCCCATTGGTTTGGAAGGAGTGGGTGACCGCCAGTTCCGCCGGCCTCGCCCGATCGATCATTCGGAACGCATCGCGGTAGAACCCGATCGGCAATACCATCGGTTCGCCGGCATGCCATACTACCGACAAGCAGTCCTGGAGCCAGCCCGATGAAAATACTTGCGAGAAAAGGTTAGAGAGAGTTGTCGACGCAACGATGGCTTTTGAATTCCGATCCGGCAAATAACAATACCGGCAATCGATATTGCAGAACGGGGTAGGCTGAACGACCAGCAGCTCTATTCTAGGCACGAGGCGGCTCGCCGTTTACCCGCCTACCAATTACGCCACCAGTTGTTCCAGTTGTTCCAGTTGCGCCAATTGTTCCAATTGGGCCAACCCCAACCGCCCCACGGGCGGCCCCAACCCCAGCCCCCATTCCACCAATTCCCCCAAGCGAGCCGCAGATTGCCGGCGCCCGGTTCTGCCTCCTTACTCCTGGTGTCGCCTACCGCCGAGACCGCCTCACGAATGGCGGCCAGCCTTTCCGCGACCGCATCTCTATCCGAAGCCGAAGGTTGCGCGGTTGTGGGATGCTCGTTGGCGGCAGTCGGCGCCGTCGAGCCGAGGAATAGCGACATGCCGACTGCCCCGGCAGGGAGGATACCTGACAGGACCTTGACGTATTTCTGCCGCAGTGACATCAGACCCCTCCCTCACCAAGCATCGACCAACAATGCGAGACAAATCGCTCGCACGCCTATGGCCTCCCGCGTCTATAGCAATGGGGCTCGCCCCAGTCAAACTTACGAAGCCGCGCAAGCCCGGCTCCGCTCGACTGACAAATTACCAATTACGCCACCAATTATTCCAACCCCCATTGCGCCAACCATTGCGCCAGTTGCTCCACCCACCGTTGCGCCAGCCGGGACCCCTCCATCCACCGTTGCGCCACCAATTTCCCCAGGCGAGCTGCTGCTCACCGTCGGCCGGCTCGACGACGGCCGGGAGGTCTGAGACCGCCTCACGTATAACGGCGAGCCGCTCCGACACACTGAAGAGATCCGAAGCTGTAGGTCGCGACCCTGCCGGATGCTGGTTGGCGTCGCCAGGTGCGGTCGAGCCGAGCAGCAGGGATACGCCGACCGCCCCGGCCGGCATGATCTCGGAAAGGATCTTGAGGTACTTCTGCCGCAGCGACATCGAAACCACCTCTGATGGTCGTAATCCGGCAGAGTTTCGGACAAAACCGTTACCGCCGTCAAACTCCGGCAGGTACCCGCGCCCAAGGGGGCGACGCCTCGAGGATTCGGGCAAAGACCGGACAGTCCGACTCGTGCGCTCCGGGAAGATAACCGATGCTCATCAGGAACTCGTTGACGATCTGCCCGCCGGTGAAACGAAAGGTCTTTCGAAACAGCCGCGTCCATTCCTGTGGCGATCGCGGGTGGTGGGCCTCGAGCCAACCGGCGAGCGACCCGTGCGATTTTCGCAGCGTCTGAATGCGCCGCGCATTCTCGGCGGCCGCTTCGATTTTGAGCCGGTTACGGATGATCCCCGAAATCGGCGAGCAGGCGGTCGGTGTCGGCCGGTCCGAAAGCTGCGACACGGTCGACGTCGAAATCCGCAAAGGCCGCGTGAAACGCCGGCCTCTTCTTGAGGATCGTCAGCCAGGACAATCCCGCCTGGTTGATCTCGAGAACGAGCCGCTCGAACAGCACGCTCTCCTCGCTGGTCGGGAAGCCGTACTCGCCATCGTGGTAGAGGCCGTGCACTGGATGGCCGGGCGCTATTCGGCAATAGGCGGCGCTCAACTCACGGCTCGCGGAAACTGAGCCAGGGAGATCTCACCAATAGATATATCGCCACCCAGATGAGTGCCGAAACCACCGTCGTAATCGCCATCTTTAGCAGCAATCGCGGCTGCTGGGGTGCCCCTGCGGCGTGACCCGGGTCGTCCGATTCGGCCGGCGTTACCCACCATGGCAACACGGCGAAAAGCGTGATCCACCAGACGAGCACATAAACGACTATCCCGGTGACCCAAGCCATCACCGGCCGCGCGGCGCTGAGCCCGCCTCATGCTTGCTCGAGCTCGATGAGGGTTCCACAAAAATCCTTCGGGTGCAGAAACAGCACCGGCTTGTCGTGGGCCCCCAGCCGCGGCTCGCCATCCCCGAGCACTCTCGCGCCGCCCGCCCGCAGCCGATCCCGCGCTTCGATGATGTCGTCGACCTCGTAGCAGATGTGGTGCATTCCGCCCGCCGGGTTCCGCTCGAGAAAGGCCTGTACCGGCGAGGTTGGGCCGAGCGGTTCGAGCAGCTCGATCTTCGTGTTCGGCAATTCCACGAAGACGACCGTGACGCCGTGCGCCGGCAGCGGGCATGGCTCCGAAACGCGGGCGCCGAGGGTATGCCGGTAGGTCGCGCTCGCCGCCGTAAGATCGGGCACGACGATCGCGATGTGGTTGAGCCTGCCGATCATAGATAGAAGTTGCCCCTCACCCTAGCCCTGTCCCCGCACGCGGGGCGAGGAGATGTCCACCTTTCTCCCTCGCCCCGCTCGCGGGGAGAGGGTCGGGGTGAGGGGCCATTCCCGACGACCATTTCAGCCTAAATCCTGACCAGATGAATTTCGACCAGGGGCCGCTTGCCGAAGCGTTCGTTGAGGATGCGGCGCAGAGCTCGGCGCGCCGCGTCGCGCACCGCCTCGTCGTCGCGGCGCAGATTCCCCGGCAGTTCGTCGAGTGCACGTTCGACGGCGCTGCGCAAGGCGGGAGCCGCCGCCTCGGCAGCGGCAGGTTCGACTACGCCGATCATGCTGATCGTCGGCGTCGCCAAGGGCTGGCCGCGGCGATCGAGGACCAAGCTCGCAACGGCGCTGCCGTTGAAAGTGACCCGACGACGGTCCTTCAGTGCCGTGCCGTCGACCGGCAGCAAACCCTTTCCGTCGCTGGCAAGCCTGCCGACCGGCACCTCGTCGACGACGGCGGCGCCGCTCGCCGCGAGCCGGACCACATCGCCGTTCTGAATGACGAGCGGCTGGTGAACCTGGCATTCGCGCGCGAGCTCGGCATGCGCGATCAGGTGGCGGGCCTCGCCATGCACCGGGACAGCGATTTGCGGCCGGACCATCTGGTACATCCTCACGAGCTCGTCCCGGGCCGGATGCCCCGAGACGTGGACGAAATGGTCTTCCTCGGTCACGATCTCGACACCGAGCCGAACCAGCGCGTTCTGCAGCCGATTGATCGCCTTCTCATTGCCCGGAATGATGCGCGACGAGAAGATGACGACATCCCCGGTCTCGAGCACGACGTGCGGGTGATCGTCGCGGGCGATCCGCGACAGGGCCGCGCGCGGCTCGCCTTGGCTGCCGGTGCAGATCATCACGATCCGGTCGCGCGGGATGTAGCCCGCCTCATCTTCGGTCAGAAAACGGGGCAGATCCGCCAGGTAACCGTTCTCGCGGGCGGCCTTGTCGATCCGCCATAGCGAGCGTCCGACCAGCGCGATTTCCCGGCCATGCGCGGCCGCTGCCCGCGCAATCGTCTCGAGCCGCGCAACATTCGACGCGAAGCAGGCGACTGCGACGCGCGCGTCATAACGGCCGATCAGGTCGGTGAGGGACCGGCGCAGCTCCGCCTCGGAGCCCGAGGTGCCGGGCCGCAGCGCATTTGTCGAATCCCCGACCAATGCGAGGACGCCTTCGTCGCCGAGCCTCTTCAACGCGGCTTCATCCGCGGTCGGGCCGATCAGCGGGTCCGGATCGAACTTCCAGTCCCCGGTATGCAATACGGTTCCAATGGGCGTGCGCACAGCGACCGCATTTGGTTCCGGGATCGAATGCGTCAGGGTGATCAGTTCGAGGTCGAACGGGCCGATCGTGAACCGCCCTGACAACGGCACGACATTGATCTTGACCTGATCAGCGAACCCGGTCTCGGCCAGCTTGGCGCGCAGGAACGAGGCGGTGAACGGGGTCGCCCAGATCGGGCAGCGCAGCTGCCTCCAGAGATAGGGAATGGCCCCGATATGATCCTCGTGCGCATGGGTCGCCACGATCCCGAGCAAGCGATCGCGGCGTTCGACGATAAAACCAGGATCGGGCATGACGACTTCGAGCCCCGGCTGCGAATCATCTCCGAAGGTGACGCCGCAATCGATGATCAGCCAGTCGCCCTGATACCCGTAAACATTCAGGTTCATCCCGATTTCGCCCGAACCGCCGAGCGGGACAAAGAACAGCGCATTGGGGTCGCCATAATCCGGCCGGGCCCCCGGCTGCAAAGGCGGATGGTTCATTTGTCGCGGTTTAGATGATAAATCAGGCGAAGCCCCCACAAGTTCAGATCGGAATCGACATGGTCGATGATACTAGCCCCGGCGAACAGCGGGGCGAGCCCGCCGGTCGCGATGACCTCCATTCCCTCGCCGCGCTCGGCCCGGATGCGCTGCACCAGCCCCTCGACCAGTCCGATGTAACCCCAATAGACGCCGGACTGCATGCAGCTCACGGTGTCCTTCCCGATAACACGTTCGGTGCGGCGGATACGAATGCTGGGGAGCTTCGCCGCTGCCATTTCCAACGCATGCAATGACAGGTTGATCCCCGGCGCGATTACGCCGCCGCAATAATTGCCGTCACGGTCGACCACGTCGAAGGTCGTGGCGGTGCCGAAATCGACGACGATCAGCGGACCCTTATACCGATCGTGCGCCGCGATGGTATTGACGAGGCGGTCGGCGCCGACGTCCTCCGGCCGGTCCACCAATGCATTGGTGCCGAGCGTCACGCCCTTTTCGCCGACGACGAGCGGATCTGTATGGCAATATCTGCGGCACAGCGTAACGAGATTGAAATTGACGTCGGGCACGACGCTGGCGATCACCGCGCCATCGACATTGCCCCGCGCCAGGCCTTCCAGCGACAATAGATGATCGAGCCAGACGACATATTCGTCGGCCGTGCGCTTGCCCTCAGTCGCCGTGCGCCAGCTGCCTTTGAGGTCGGCGCCATCCCAGATCGCGAAGACGGTGTTGGTGTTGTTGGCATTGATGGCGAGGAGCATGCAGCTTCTTTCACGCCGCCGGGAAGACTTCGCCGGCGGCGATGCGCCGGCATTCCCCTGCGCAGTCGAGCAACAGGTTTCCTTCCTGATCCAGATCGAGGAAGCGGCCGCATAACGCGCGAGAGCTCGAGGCGGACCCGGATCGGTTCGCCGCGAACAATCGCTGCGGCCGCCAGCCAAGCGGCGCGAACCGGCGCAAAGCCTTCCGTGCGCCAGCGCGTATTCCATGATCGGAAATGCGCAGCGAACTCTTCGAGCATCACCTCTGGCATGATCTCACCCAAGCCTTCTTCCGTAATGGAAGTTGCGGGAAATTCAGTGCCGTGCGGCGATGCCGTGAGATTGACCCCGACACCCACCACGATAAAGCTCAGCTTCTCGGGCCCGACGGTCTCGGATTCGAGAAGCACGCCAGCGATTTTACGACCACCGAGCAACACATCATTCGGCCATTTATACGCGAGTCGCTCTACCCGCGGTAGCATTGCACGAAGCGCACCTCCGACGGCCAAGGCTGCAACAAACCCAAGCTGCGCCGCGCTGCCTACCGGGCAGTCGGGCCGCAAGATCAGCGAGAGGTAGAGATTGCCTCGCGGCGAGCTCCAGGCGCGGCCGCGCCGGCCGCGGCCGGCGGTCTGCTCGTGCGCCCAAATGAGGGTGCCTTCCGCCGCGCCATCACGGGCCAGATGCTTTGCCTCGTCGTTGGTACTCCCGATCGAGTTGTAACAAAGGAGCCGATAGCCTGGAGGCAGCTTCGGCTGCCTTTTCGTCATCGGGCAAAGAGCGCCAAAGCCGCCGCGTCTGCGCCGCCGACGATCGGACCGGGAAGGATGAAAAAGAACAATGTGACAACCGCAGTGACGAACAGCACGCCTTTGAGTTCGGCGGTCAACGGCCGGTCAAAGGCCCCGACCGGCTCGTCGAAATACATGACCTTTACGATCCGCAGATAATAGAACGCCGAGACTACACTCGTTACGACGCCGATGACGGCCAGTCCGGCGAGCTTGGCATCGATGGCGGCGAGAAAGACGTAGAGCTTGGCGAAGAAGCCTGCAGTCGGGGGTATCCCGCTCAGCGCGAACATGAAAATCGCCAAGGCCAATGCAAGCCCGGGCTGCGAGCGCGACAGCCCGCCGAGATCCGAAATCCCCTCGAGCATGCGGCCGTTCCGGCGCATGCACAGGATCACCGCCCAGGTGCCGACCGTCATGAAGAGGTAGATCGCCATATAGACCAGCACGCCGCGTATGCCGGCCGCCGTGCCGGTCGCGAGTCCGATCAGCGCATAGCCGACATGGCCGATCGAGCTGTAGGCCATAAGGCGCTTGATGTTTTCTTGGGCGATTGCGGCGACCGCGCCCAGCACCATCGAGGCGATCGACAGAAAGATGATGACCTGACGCCATTCGCCGAGCAGCGGGCCGAACGGCTCGACCATAAAGCGAATAAAGAGAGCGAGTGCCGCGATCTTCGGCGCTACCGCGAAAAAAGCCGTCACCGGCGTCGGTGCGCCCTCGTAGACATCGGGCGTCCACATGTGGAACGGCACCGCCGACACTTTGAAGGCGAGCCCGACGACGACGAAAACAAGGCCGATCAGGACACCGGCCGAACGCGCCGTCCCGCCCGCCACAAGGTTTGCGATCTCGCTGAAAGCAGTGGTGCCGGTAAACCCGTAAATCAACGAAGCGCCGTACAGGAGCATTCCCGACGACAGCGCGCCGAGCACGAAATATTTGAGCCCGGCTTCGCTCGATCGTGTCGAATCCCGATTGAAGGCGGCGACGACATAGAGCGCCAAATTCTGCAATTCGAGGCCGACGTATAGGGTAATCAGGTCATTCGCCGAAATCATGACCATCATTCCGGTCGTCGACAAAAGCACGAGGACCGGGAACTCGAACCGGGCGATCCCTTGATCCTCGTTGTAGCGCATTCCCATTAGGATCGTCACAGCCGAGCCGATCAGCACGAGGACTTTCATGAACAGAGCAAAAGCGTCGGTGACGAACATGCCGTAGAAGCCGAGATGCCGCTCCCCTCCTTGTGCCAGGGAAACGACGAGCGCGAGGATCAGCACCGCGATGGCGAGCCAGGAAACCGTGCGCGTCGACCTCTCGCCGCTGATCGCGCCGAATATCAGCAGAGCCATCGCGCCCACGGCGAGAATAATCTCGGACAGCGCCGGTGCGATGTCAGGGACTGGAAATACCGGCATCGAGCTCGGCCTAGGGCAGGCTGGCGCGGCGCATGCCCGCTGCCTCGGTGGCGGCCGCCACTTGCTGGACCAGGTGATCGACGGAGACCTGGATCGGGCGCAGGAACGAGAGCGGGTAGACGCCCATCCAAATTACCAAGACAAGCAGTGGAATAAACAGCGCCTTCTCGCGTGCGCTCAGATCGAGCATGCCGCGGAGGTCGGCTCGGGTGAGCGTGCCGAAGATCACTCGTCGGTACATGTAGAGCATATACATCGGGCCGAGGAACAATGCCGTCGCTGCGAGGGTGCATTCGAGCGTGTTGACCCGGAAGGTGCCGAGCAGGATCAGAAACTCGCCGACAAAGCCGCTGGTGCCGGGCAGTCCGACCGCCGCCAATGTGAAAATCATCAGGACAAAGGCGTAGGCCGGCATGCGGTGCACGAGCCCGCCAAAGCGGGCGATCTCGTGTGTGTGCAGCCGGTCATAGAGGACACCAACGCACAGAAAAAGGGCTCCCGAGACGAGCCCATGGCTCAACATTTGGATGACGGCGCCTTGCACCGCCTCGCTCGTCACGGCAAAGGTGCCCATCGTGACAAATCCCATATGGGCGATCGACGAATAGGCGATCAGCTTTTTCATGTCGAGCTGCGCCAATGCCACGAGCGAGGTGTAGATCACGGCGATGGCGCTGAGCGCGAAGATCAGCGGTGTGAAGTACGCCGAAGCGAGCGGAAAGATCGGCAACGAAAAGCGGATAAAGCCGTAGCCGCCGAGCTTCAACAGGATGCCGGCGAGGATCACCGAGCCCGCCGTCGGCGCCTCGACATGGGCGTCGGGCAGCCAGGTGTGCACCGGCCACATCGGAACCTTGACGGCAAAGGAAGCAAAAAATGCCAGCCACAGCCATTTCTGCAGATTGGCGGGGAACAGCTCGCTGTGGGCCAGCGCGTACTCGATATCCGTCGTTCCGGTCTGAAAATAGACGGCGAGGACGGCGAGCAGCATCAGCACGGAGCCGAGCAATGTGTAGAGAAAAAACTTGAAGGCCGAATAGATCCGGTTCGAGCCGCCCCACACCCCGATGATCAGGAACATCGGGATCAGCACGCCTTCGAAAAACACATAGAACAAGATGAAATCGAGAGAGCAAAAGACGCCGACCATCAGGGTCTCGAGCACGAGAAAGGCGATCATGAATTCCTTGACTCGGAACTGGATCACTTCCCAGGCGGAGAGGATGGTGATGAACGTCAGAATGGTCGTCAGCAGCACGAAGAACAGGGAGATGCCATCGATCCCCATGTGATAATTGAAATCGAAGCCGCCGAGGGTGACCCAACTCGCCCGCTCGACGAACTGAAAGTCGGCCGTGCTGGGATCGAAGTCGAACCACAGCACCAGCGACAGCGCAAAGACGATCAGCGAGGTCCACAGCGCGATCCAGCGCGCATTGCGCGCGACCACCGCCTCGTCGCCCCGCGCCATCAGAATGAACGCGGCGCCTACCAGCGGCAAAAAGGTCACGAGCGAGAGGAGCGGCCACTGACTTCACGGCAATGTTCCGTCGCTCACCGCGGGAACAGGTACCACGTCACCAGCGCAACGAGGCCGATCATCATTGCGAAGGCATAGTGGTAAAGATATCCTGTCTGCAGGCGGCTGGCCTGTCGCGCGAGGTCGCGGGTTACCGCGGCGACGCCGTTCGGTCCGATGCCGTCGATCACCGTGCCGTCGCCGGACCGCCACAGGCCATTGCCGAGCAAAAAAGCGGTCCGCACAAACACCCAGTCGTACAGATCGTCGAAGTACCACTTGTTCAGCAGGAAAAGATAGAGGGAGCGGAACTGTGCGGCGAGACGCACCGGGAGGCGCGGATCGGCAATATAGAAGATGTAGGCGATGGCGATGCCGATCAGGGCAAAGATCAGCGGCATGAAGCGAACGAGCGCCGGGACCCCCTCCGCCGCCGCTAGGGAATCGTATTGCGGCAACACCAGGATGGAGCTCTTCCAGAACGCGGTTCTCTCGTCTCCGACAAAGAAGTCATAGCCGAGAAACCCGAAGAAAGCGGCGCCGATGGCGAGCACGATCAGCGGGATCACCATCACCCACGGGCTCTCATGCGCGTGGTGCATCGTCTCTTCGCCGGCCCGCGGCTCGCCGTGGAACGTCATGAACATGACGCGCGAGATGTAGAAGGCGGTCATCAACGCGGCTGCGGTGCCGAGGACCCAGGCATAGCGGCCAACCGCCGACCCCGAAGCCCAGGCGGCTTCGAGGATCGTGTCCTTCGAGTAATAGCCCGAAAAGAACGGAAGGGCGCTGAGCGACAGCGCGCCGATCCACATCGTCACATAGGTGATCGGGGTCTTGCGCCACAGGCCGCCCATGCGGCGCATGTCCTGCTCGCCGCCCATCGCATGGATGACCGACCCGCAGCACAGGAACAGCAGCCCCTTGAAGAAGGCATGTGTGAAGAGGTGGAAGATGGCGGCGCCGTAGGCCGAAACGCCGGCCGCGGCGAACATGTAGCCGAGCTGGCTGCAAGTCGAATAGGCGACGACCCTTTTGATGTCGGGCTGCACCATGCCGATGCTCGCCGCAAATATCGCCGTGGTCCCGCCGATGATCCCGACGACGGCGAGCGCCGTCGGGGCGTATTCGAAGATCGGCGACAGGCGGGCGACCATAAAGACGCCTGCGGTGACCATTGTCGCGGCATGGATCAAGGCGGAAACCGGGGTCGGGCCCTCCATCGCATCGGGCAGCCAGGTGTGCAGCGGGATCTGCGCCGATTTCCCCATCGCGCCGATGAACAGAAGGATGCAGGCGAGGGTCAGCGAATCGACCTGCCAGCCGAGAAACTCCATCGTCGTGCCGACGGCTTTCGGCGCCGCGCCAAAGACGGTGCCGAAGTCGAGCGAGCCGAAAATCACAAAAATTGCGAATATGCCCAAGGAAAAACCGAAATCGCCGACGCGGTTGACGAGAAACGCCTTGATCGCGGCGGCATTGGCTGAAGGGCGGTCATACCAGAAGCCGACCAGCAGATAAGACATCAAGCCGACGCCTTCCCAGCCGAAGAACAGCTGCACGAAGTTGTCGGAGGTCACCAAAGCCAGCATGAAAAAGGTGAACAGGCTCATATAGGACATGAAGCGGGGGATCGACGGATCCCCGTGCATGTAGCCGATCGAATAGACATGGACCATCGACGAGACGACGGTCACCACGACGATCATCACCCCGCTCAACGTGTCGAGCCGCAGTGCCCAGTTGACATCGACACCCCCGGCGATGATCCAGTTCGCCAACGGAATGACACGCACCTGGTCGGTGGCGAGGATATCGCGGAACAGGAAGAGACCGAGCACCGCCGACAGCAAAAGGGCGCCACAAGTGACCAGCTGTGCGCCACGATCGCCGATTAGCCGGCCGAAAAAGCCGGCAATGATCGCGGCTATCAGGGGCAGAAAGACGACGGCGACGGCCAATGTCCTCAGCCCTTCATCATGTTGATGTCCTCGACCCGAATTGTGCCGCGGTTGCGGAAATAGACGACGAGGATGGCAAGGCCGATCGCCGCTTCCGCTGCCGCCACGGTCAGCACGAACATCGCAAAGGCCTGGCCGATCAGGTTGTTCAAAAAGACCGAGAAGGCGACGAAGTTGATGCTGACCGCGAGCAACATCAGCTCGATCGACATCAGCATGATGATCACGTTCTTGCGGTTGAGAAAGATGCCGAAAACCCCGAGCGTGAATAGAATCGCGGCTACCGTCAGGTAATGCGCGAGGCCGATCAGCATCAGTTGCTCCCGGCGCCGAGCGGCACTTTGACGACTTCGACCGTCTCGGCGCGCCTGCGCGCCAGCTGCGCCGAAATAGATTGCCGCCTGACGTCGGCGCGATGACGCAAGGTCAATACAATCGCCCCGATCATTGCGACGAGCAAGATCAGCCCTGCCACCTGGAACCCGAACAAGTAACGCGTATACAGAATGTCGCCGAGCGCCCGAGTATTGCTGAGCGGAACACCACCGACCGCGGCCAACGCGGGCGCCTGGCTCGGTATCGACGGTTTGACCGCCCAACCCCCAATCACGAGGATGAGCTCGGCCAGCAGGATCAGGCCGACCAATGTGCCGATCGGCAGATATTGCACAAAGCCGCTGCGCAATTGCAGAAAGTCGATGTCCAGCATCATCACGACGAAGAGAAACAGGACCGCCACCGCCCCGACATAGACGATCACCAGGATCATCGCCAGGAACTCTGCGCCGATCAGAATGAACAGGCCGGCGGCATTGAAGAAGGCGAGGATCAGAAAGAGCACGGAGTGCACCGGGTTGCGCGCCGAAACGACCAGCACTCCCGACGCGACGGCTACCGTGCCAAAGATGTAGAACAGGATAGCTTGGACGATCATTGGGCGATACCCGCACCGGCGAGGCCCCGCCTCACCCCGACCCTCTCCACCCCCAAGAGTGGAGAGGGAGAAAGGGTCGACGCCGCAAAAATCCCTCTCCGCCATCGGGGGAGAGGGAGGGGGACCCATTGCGCAAGCAATGGGGAGGGTGAGGTGGTGCTGCAACCGAAAGAACCGCGCCACTATCTATCGGTAGGGCGCGTCGAGGGCCAAGTTTTTGGCGATCTCTGCCTCCCAGCGGTCGCCGTTCGCAAGCAATTTCTCCTTGTCGTAGAGGAGTTCTTCGTGCGTTTCGGTCGCGAACTCGAAATTCGGCCCCTCCACGATCGCATCGACCGGACAGGCTTCTTGGCAATAGCCGCAATAGATGCATTTGGTCATGTCGATGTCGTAGCGCGTTGTGCGGCGGCTGCCGTCCTCGCGCGGCTCGGCCTCGATCGTGATCGCCAACGCCGGGCAGATTGCCTCGCACAGCTTGCAGGCAATGCAGCGCTCCTCGCCATTGGGGTACCGGCGCAACACGTGCTCGCCGCGAAAGCGCGCGCTCAGCGGACCCTTCTCGTAGGGGTAATTTACGGTCACCGTCCGCTTGAACATGTACCGCAAGGTCAGCCCCATCCCCGACAGCAGCTCGGTCAACAATAGGCTGCGGGCGCCGCGTTCCAGAAATCCCATTCCTCGATCCCTCAGCGCTGCGGCAGCCATCCCGCCGCGGTCAGGACACCGGCGGTCAGCACCAGCCAAAACAGCGAAAACGGCAGAAACACCTTCCAGCCAAGCCGCATCAGCTGGTCATAACGGAACCGCGGGAAGGTGGCACGCACCCAGAGAAAACAGAACAGCACAAAGGCGATCTTGAGCGCGAACCAGATCGGGCCGGGCACCCAGGTAAAGGGCGCAACCCCGAACGGCGCGAGCCAGCCGCCGAGAAACAGCACGCTCGTCATCGCGCTCATCAGGATCATATTGCCGTATTCGCCGAGATAGAACAGCGCAAAGGTCATCGAGGAATATTCGACAAAATAGCCGGCGACGATCTCCGTTTCGCCCTCCGGCAGATCGAAAGGCGCGCGTCCGGTCTCGGCCAAGGCCGAAATGAAGAAAATCACGAACATTGGCAGGAGCGGGACCGCGAACCAGATATGGCGCTGCGCCTCGACGATCTCGGTCAAGTTGAGCGATCCCGCGCACAGCAGCACCGTGACGAGGACGAAGCCGATCGCTACCTCGTAGGAGACCATCTGCGCTGCCGAGCGCAGCGCGCCGAGGAAGGCGTAACGGGAATTCGAAGCCCAGCCGGCCAGGATGATCCCGTAGACGCCGAGCGAGCTGATCGCAAAGAGGTAGAGAATCCCGACATTGATGTTGGCGATCACGACCCCGGCATCGAACGGGATGACCGCCCAAGCAACTAGCGCCAATGTGAAGGTGATTAGCGGGGCAATGACGAACACCACCCGGTTCGCGCCGCTCGGGACTATCGTCTCCTTGACGAGCAGCTTGAGGCCGTCGGCGAAGGGCTGCAGCAGGCCGAACGGGCCGACGACATTCGGTCCTTTGCGGAGCTGCGAGAAGGCGAGGACCTTCCGCTCGGCATAAGTGAGCATGGCAATCGCCAGCAACAGCGGCACTACGACAATGACGACTTCGATGGCGGTGATGACGGTCGGCCAAGCATAGCCTGTCCAGAAATTAGCCATGAGTGCCGGTCCGTGGTGGCGGCTCGTGCCGCCCGCGCACAAAAAGGTCGCTGCACTGCGCCAAGGTGTGGCTGGCGCGGCTGATCGGATCGGTTTGATAAAAATCCGCAATCGGATATTCGAAGGAATCGGCAGCGACCGGCCCTGCTTCGCCGAACGGCCCCCAACTGGCTCGCGCGACCAAATCGGCCTCGGCCAATATCGGATGCTTCTCCCACATCTGGCGACGCAGATCGCGCAGCGTATCGAACGGCAGCGGACGGCCGATGGCGCCGGAGAGAGCACGCGCGATCTTCCAATCCTCGCGCGCCTCTCCGAGTGGGAATACCGCGCGTCGCGCCAGCTGCACGCGACCCTCGGTATTGACGTAGGTGCCGTCCTTCTCGGTGTAGGCGGCGCCAGGCAGCACGACATCGGCGCGAGCGGCGCCGCGGTCGCCGTGATGGCCCTGGTAAATCACAAAGGCTGAGCCGAGATTGCTCGTGTCGATCTCGTCGGCGCCGAGAAGGTAAAGAATTTCGATGGCGCCGGATTTGCACCCGGCGATGATGCCGCGCACATCGCGGCCCCCCGCTCCCGGCACAAAGCCGAGATCGAGGCCGCCGACCCGCGAGGCGGCGCGGTGCAGAACATTGAACCCGTTCCAGTCGTCGCGAACCAGCCCGCCATTTTCGGCGATGCGCCTGGCCGCGCCCAGAACGCGAAGGCCGTCCGGCCGGGCGAGTGCCCCCTGCCCCACCACGATCATCGGGTTTTTGGCATTGCGCAGAATATCGGCCCAGGGATGGTCGCCTGCAGCCAAAGCGTTCAACGCGGCGCCGTCATTGCCCAGCATCTCGACAGGAAATGTCAGGTCGAGGCCGGGGCCGATCGCCCCGACCCGGAAACCGCCGCGGAGATAGCGCTTGCGCAGCCGCGCATTGACGAGCGGCGCTTCCCAGCGCGGGTTGGTGCCGACCAGCAGACAGGCGTCCGCGTTTTCGATACCCGCGATCGTCGTGTTGAACAGATATGCGGCGCGGCACCGCGCATCGAGACTGGCGCCGTCCTGGCGGCAGTCGAGGCTCGCCGCGCCGAGGCCGGTGAGAAACTCCTTCAGCGCAAACATCAACTCTGCGTCGCACAAATCGCCGGCGATCGCGGCGATGCGCTCGCCCGGCACCTTTTTCAGCCGTTCGGCGACGAGTTCGATGGCCTCGCGCCACTCCACCTCGCGTTTGCGCTCACGGCCGATATAAGGCCGGTCGAGCCGGCGGCGGACGAGCCCGTCGATAGCGTACCGGGTCTTGTCCGAGATCCACTCCTCGTTGACCGCCTCGTGGACGCGTGGCAGCACGCGCAAGACTTGCGGCCCGCGCGAATCGACCCGGATGTTGCTGCCGACCGCATCCATGACATCGACGGATTCGGTTTTTACCAGCTCCCACGGGCGGGCGATGAATGCGTAAGGCTTCGAGGTCAGCGCGCCGACCGGACACAGATCGATAATGTTGGCCGACAATTCGGAATCGAGCGCGCGCTCTATATAGGTCGTGATCTCCATGTCTTCGCCGCGCCCGGTGGCGCCGAGCTCCTGCACCCCGGCAATTTCGGTCAGGAAGCGGATGCAGCGCGTGCAATGGATGCAGCGGTTCATGTGGGTTTCGACCAGCGGGCCGAAATCCTTGTCGCGGACGGCGCGCTTGTTCTCCTCGTACCGGCCCCGGTCGAAACCGTAGGCCATCGCCTGGTCCTGCAGATCGCACTCGCCGCCCTGGTCGCAGATCGGACAATCGAGCGGGTGATTGATCAGCAGGAATTCCATCACCCCTTTTTGCGCCTTGAGCGCCTTTGGCGATTTGGTGAGAACCACCATCCCGTCGGTCGCCGGCATCGCGCAAGAAGCTATCGGCTTTGGCGATTTCTCCACCTCGACGAGACACATGCGGCAATTTCCGGCAATCGCGAGACGCTCGTGGAAGCAGAAATGTGCAATCTCGATCCCGGCATGCTCACAGGCCTGCAAGATCGTCGTGCCCGGCGGCACCTCGACCTCGGTCCCGTCGATCGTCAGCTTCAGCATTATCAGGCCGCCCGCCTTTCGTCTGCGGCCGCCGCGCGGTACTCGGTTATCCGCCGCTCCATCTCCGGGCGGAAATGACGAATCAGCCCCTGCACGGGCCACATGGCGCCGTCGGCCAGCGCGCAGATCGTGTGACCCTCGATCTCGTGCGAGACGTCGAGCAACATGTCGATCTCCGCCACCGAGGCATTGCCTTCGACCATGCGCTCCATGACGCGCCACACCCAACCGGCACCTTCGCGGCATGGGGTGCACTGGCCGCAGCTCTCATGCTTATAGAATTTCGACAGTCTCGCGATCGCCTTTACGATATCCGTAGACTTGTCCATGACGATGACTGCGGCGGTGCCGAGCCCACTCTGGACGGCGACCAGGCTATCGAAGTCCATCAGCACCGTCTCGCAGATCGATTTCGGTATGACGGGCACCGATGAACCGCCGGGAATGACGGCGAGCAGATTGTCCCAGCCGCCGCGCACTCCGCCGCCGTGCCGCTCGATCAGTTCACGCAACGGCATACTCATCGCCTCTTCTACATTGCATGGCGTGTTCACGTGGCCGGAGATGCAGTAGATTTTGGTGCCCGTGTTCCGCGGCCGGCCGATACCGGCAAACCAAGCCGCGCCGCGCCGTAAAATTGCCGGTACGACCGCGATGGTCTCAACATTGTTTACCGTAGTCGGACAGCCATACAGACCGACTTGCGCCGGGAATGGGGGCTTCAGGCGAGGCTGGCCTTTGCGGCCTTCGAGGCTCTCGAGCAGTCCAGTCTCTTCGCCGCAAATATAGGCGCCCGCGCCGCGATGCAGGTAGAGCTCGAAGTCCCAGCCGGAGCCGCAGGCGTCCTCGCCAATCAAGCCGGCGTCGTAGGCCTCGTCGATGGCCGCTTGCAGGCGCTTTGCCTCGTTATAAAACTCGCCGCGGATGTAGATGTAGCAACTGTGGACACCCATGCCGACCGAGGCGAGCAGGCAGCCTTCGATCAACTTGTGCGGATCGTTGCGGATGATGTCGCGGTCCTTGCAGGTCCCCGGCTCGCTCTCATCGGCATTGACGCAAAGATAAGTGGGGCGGTCGCTCTGCTTTGGCATGAACGACCATTTCAAGCCGGTCGGGAAACCGGCGCCGCCGCGCCCGCGCAACCCGGATTCCTTGACTTGCTCGACAATCCAATCGCGCCCTTTGAGGATCAGCTCCTTGGTGCCGTCCCAATCGCCGCGCTGCTGTGCGCCCGCAAGCCGCCAATCCTCGCGGCCGTAAAGGTTGGTGAATATCCGATCCTTGTCGGCAAGCATTGCGTCCTCTTATTGCTGACTGCCGACAGACCCCGCGCCGGGCTCGACAAGTGTGGTGCGGCCGGTGACCGGCTCGGAACCCTGCCGACCGATTACCGAACCCGGTAGAGGCGCCTTTCCATCACGCAACGCGTCGAGCAGCGCTTCGGTCGCGGAAGCGTCCAGATCCTCGTAGAAATCGTCGTTGACTTGCAGGATCGGCGCGTTGACGCAGGCGCCGAGACACTCGACTTCGACCAGAGTGAAGAGCCCGTCCGGCGTGGTGCCGCCGACGCTGATGCCGAGCTTACGCTCGCAGGCCTGAACCACCGCGTCGGAGCCGCACAGCCAGCATGGCGTCGTCGTGCAGGCCTGTAGCAGGTAGCGTCCAACCGGCCGCAGATTGAACATCGTATAGAAGGTCGCGACTTCGTAGACGCGGATCGGCGCCATCTCGAGGAGCGCGGCGACATGATCCATCGCCGCGCGCGGCAGCCAGCCACCTTGCTGTTCTTGCGCGATGTACAGCAGCGGCAACACCGCGCTCGCTTGACGGCCCGGGGGGTACTTGGCGATATGGGCCTTGGCCTGCTCGAGATGTTCCGGCGTGAACTCAAAGCTCTCGGGCTGCTCGAATGGGGCGCCCTCGACCGGTGTGCTCATCGATCGATCTCGCCGAATACGATGTCCATCGAGCCAATGATCGCGACGACGTCGGCGAGCATGTGGCCCCGGCACATGAAATCGGTCGCTTGCAGAAAAGCGAATCCCGGCGACCTGATCTTGCAGCGGTAGGGCCGGTTGGTGCCGTCCGCTACCAAATACACTCCGAACTCGCCCTTCGGCGCCTCGACCGCCGTGTAGGTCTCGCCCGGCGGCACGTGATAGCCCTCGGTATAGAGCTTGAAGTGATGGATCAGCGCTTCCATCGAATGCTTCATCTCGGCCCGTGGCGGCGGCGCTACCTTGCGGTCGTTGACCTTGACCGGCCCCGCCGGCATCTGCGCGAGCGCCTGCCTGATGATGCGCACCGATTGGCGCATCTCCTCGATGCGGACGAGGTAACGATCGTAGGAATCGCCGTTGCGCCCGATTGGAACGTCGAACTCCATCTTGTCATAGGCGTCATAGGGCTGCGCGCGGCGCAGATCCCAGGCTACCGCAGAGCCGCGCAACATTGGGCCGGAAAATCCCCAATCCGCGGCCTGCTCGGCGGTGACCACACCGATGTCGACGGTGCGCTCCTTGAAGATGCGGTTCTCGGTCAGGATACGTTCGATGTCGTCGATCGTCTGCGGGAAGCTGTCGCAAAACGCCAGAATATCCTCGGCGAGGCCTGCCGGCAGGTCGAGGTGCACGCCGCCCGGGCGGAAGTAATTGGCGTGCAAGCGGGCGCCCGAAACGCGTTCGTAAAACTCCATCAGCCGTTCGCGCTCTTCGAAGCCCCACAGAAACGGCGTGATCGCGCCGACATCCAGCCCGAATGCGCAGATGCAAAGCAAATGGTTCAAGATCCGGGTAATCTCCGCGAACAGCACGCGGATGTATTGCGCCCGCGGCGGCGGGGTGATGCCCATAAGTTTTTCGACCGCCAGCGCGAAAGCGTGCTCCTGGCACATCGGCGACACGTAGTCGAGCCGATCGAAATACGGGATCGCCTGCAGATAGGTTTTGTACTCGATCAGCTTTTCGGTGCCGCGATGCAGCAGGCCGATATGCGGATCGGCCCGCTCGATGACCTCGCCATCCATTTCGAGTACCAGCCGCATGACGCCGTGCGCCGCCGGATGCTGCGGCCCGAAATTCATCATGTAGTTCTTGATGTGCGGTGGGCCTTCGAGCTCGTCCGCCGCAGGCGGCCGCTGCTCGCTCACCGCTGCCCCTCCCCCGCGACGCCGCCGTTGTCTGGGGTCGCCTTTTCATCGCCGGGGAGGATCTTGTCCATCCCCTCCCATGGCGAGAGGAAGTCGAAGCTGCGGAATTCCTGCTGCAATCGAACCGGATCGTAGACGACCGCCTTCTGATCCTCGTCGTAGCGCAGTTCGACATACCCGGTCAGCGGGAAATCCTTGCGCAGTGGATGACCCTCAAAGCCGTAATCGGTCAAGATGCGGCGCAAATCGGGGTTGTCGGCGAAATAGATGCCGAACAGATCCCACGCCTCGCGCTCCCACCACCCGGCACAGCTGAACAGCCCGACCGCCGATGGCACCGGTTGCTCTTCATCCGTATCGACCTTGATGCGGATCCGCTGGTTGAGCCGCATGCTGAGGAGGTTGTACACCACCTCGAAGCGCAGCGGCCGGTCGGGAAAATCGGCGCCGCAGATGTCGCAGAGCACGCTGAAGGCGCAAAGCGGGTCGTCCCGGAGAAATTTCAGGGCATGCGGCAACGCCTCTCGTTCCACCCGGCAGCACAGTTCGCCGCCGCGGATCTCGGCAGCGACGACCGCATCGGACAAGGCCGCCGAGACGTGCTTGCTCAGAGCCTCGAGTTTTTCCTGCATGGCGGATCAGCGAACGAAGTTGCGGGTGCGCTTGATTTTCTTCTGCAGCAACAGCACGCCGTAGAGCAGTGCTTCGGCAGTCGGCGGACAGCCCGGGACGTAGACGTCCACCGGCACGATGCGATCGCAGCCGCGCACCACCGAATAGGAATAATGGTAATAACCGCCGCCATTGGCGCACGAGCCCATCGAGATGACCCAGCGCGGCTCGGCCATTTGGTCGTAAACCTTGCGCAATGCCGGCGCCATCTTGTTGCACAACGTGCCGGCCACGATCATGACATCCGATTGGCGAGGGCTCGCACGGAAGACGACGCCGAACCGGTCGAGGTCATAGCGGCTCGCCCCGGTGTGCATCATTTCGACCGCGCAACAAGCGAGACCAAAGGTCATCGGCCACAGCGACCCGGTACGCGCCCAGTTCACCATATTGTCGAGCGTCGCGACGATAAACCCCCGGTCCTGCACTTCCTCGGTCGCAGCCTTGAGGAGCACATTCTGCTCAGTGCCGGGAGAAAGCGGGCGGGCGGGTGTCTCGATCACTCCCATTCCAATGCCCCCTTCTGCCATTCGTAGATAAAGCCGATGGTCAGCACCCCAAGAAATACGATCATCGACCAAAAGCCAAACATCCCGATATCGCCGAGCGCGACCGCCCACGGAAACAGGAAGGCCACTTCCAGATCGAAGATGATGAACAGGATCGCCACCAAATAATAGCGGACATCGAACCGCACCCGGGCATCGCCAAACGGGTCGAACCCGCATTCATAAGGCGACAACTTTTCCGTGTTGGGACGCTGACGCGCAACAATGAAAGAGGCAGCGACCATGGCGATCGATATCGCGCCGGCAATGGCCAGAAACACGAGGATCGGGAAGTACTCGCGCAGTAGGGTTTCCATTGGAGCTCTTGCTGACGTGCCGCACTCGGGCCGCGGTAATGACGCCGTCCCGGCCCATTCGTCACAGGAACATATATAATGCGGATTGCCGGAATACGACACCGCCGGCCGCGATCTGCTGCGGCGCAGCAAGATTTCGCGTCGAAAATCGATGGCGGGAGCGACGGGGCTCGAACCCGCGACCTCCGGCGTGACAGGCCGGCGCTCTAACCAACTGAGCTACGCCCCCGCGGCCTCGATCGAGGCGGGTACTCCTAGCCCTCCGGCTGGAGGGTGTCAAGCAAGCCCCGGTCCGAAGCGAACCGAGGTCCGGGGTGGAAAAGTTCTGCTCTACGGCACTTCGACCAGCTCGAGCCGGCGCTCAGCACGCTCGAGCCGCGGTCGATGCCGTCGAGCCGACCCTGCATCACGTTCGACCGCGCCCAGAGGCGTGATTACTTCATCGACTTGCGCTCCACTCGGTCGAAGCGTTCGTCCTGTCGAGCGAAGTGCACTCGCAGGAAATCGAGAACCTCGGAATTTTCGACCATTACTCACGCATGCGATCGCGCTGTCGAGCCGTGGTGGGCGATGACGGACTCGAACCGCCGACCCTCTCGGTGTAAACGAGATGCTCTACCAACTGAGCTAATCGCCCCGCGCGACGCGGGTCAATTCAGTGAATCGCGCAATCCCTTGCCGGGTTTGAACTTTGCCTGCTTCGACGCGGCAATCTGGATCTTCTCGCCAGTTCGCGGGTTGCGTCCTTCCGATGCTGCCCGCGACGCGACCGAAAATGTGCCAAAGCCGACGAGGCGAACCTCGTCGCCGCCTTTCAGCGCTTCTGCGATGGCGTCGAATACCGCATCAACGGCCTTGCTCGCCTCCGACTTCTTCATATCAGTCTTGCCGCTGACGGTGTCGACGAGTTCGTTTCTGTTCACGATACCCCCCTGGGCGAGTGTGCGGGACTAAAGCTGATCTGTTCGCCGCAGAGTTTAAAGGGCTGCTGCCCAAGGGTCAACTGCGCAGCAGCCCGGAATCGGAGCAATCTTCAGGCTAAACGGACTTGAGTAGAACTCTCTGTCGCAGTCTGCCGCACCTATATTCGGCGGACTGGTTAATGAGTCACCAATCCCGACCGCTCTTCGCGAGCCGGGATCACCGGTTCGCCTGCGCCTTCCTCCGGCCAAGCAACCGGGGTCAGCGGCGCGGCCAGCGCCTCGACAAGCAACTCGTCGACCGTCTTGACCGGAACAATTTTCAACCCCCGCTTTACATTATCGGGGATCTCGGCGAGATCTTTCTCGTTGTCGTTCGGAATCAGCACCGTCTTCAAGCCGCCGCGGAGGGCGGCGAGAAGCTTCTCCTTGAGGCCGCCGATCGGCAGCACGCGACCGCGCAACGTGATCTCGCCGGTCATCGCGATGTCTCGCTTGACCGGAACGCCGCTCAGCACCGAAACGATCGAGGTCACCATCGCCACGCCGGCGGACGGACCGTCCTTGGGCGTCGCACCCTCCGGCACATGGACGTGGATGTCCTTCTTCTCGAAGACCGTCGGCAGGATGCCGAAGACATTGCTGCGCGACTTGACGTAGCTCTCGGCAGCCTGCACCGATTCCTTCATCACGTCGCCGAGCTTGCCGGTGGCCGTGACCCGCCCCTTTCCCGGAACCGTGACCGCCTCGATCGTCAGCAATTCTCCGCCGACCTCGGTCCAGGCGAGCCCGGTCGTGCACCCGACCAGGTCCTCGCTCTCCGCCTCGCCAAACCGGAACTTGCGCACTCCGGCGTATTTCTCCAGGTTGCGGCGCGTCACCGCGACCCGCTCCGTCTTCTTCATCAGAATGTCTTTGATCGCCTTGCGGGTCAGATTGGCGATCTCGCGCTCGAGATTACGAACACCGGCCTCGCGCGTGTAATAGCGGATCAGGTCGCGCATCGCGTCGTCGCTGATGCTCCACTCGTTCTTGCGGACGCCGTGCGCGGACATCTGCTTCGGGATCAGGTGACGCTTGGCGATCTCGACCTTCTCGTCCTCGGTATAGCCCGGGATGCGGATGATCTCCATGCGGTCGAGCAAGGGCTGCGGAATGCGCAGCGTGTTCGCGGTCGTCACGAACATCACGTCGGAGAGGTCGTAGTCGACCTCGAGGTAATGGTCGTTGAACGTCGAGTTCTGCTCGGGGTCGAGCACTTCGAGGAGGGCGGAAGACGGGTCGCCGCGCCAGTCGGCGCCGAGTTTGTCGACCTCGTCGAGCAGGAACAGCGGGTTCGAGGATTTTGCCTTCTTCATCCCCTGAATGACCTTGCCCGGCATCGAGCCGATATAGGTCCGCCGATGTCCGCGGATCTCGGCCTCGTCACGCACGCCGCCCAACGACATCCGCACGAAGTTCCGTCCGGTCGCGCGGGCGACCGACTTGCCGAGGGAGGTCTTGCCGACCCCTGGGGCGCCGACCAGGCACAGGATCGGACCCTTCATCTTCTTCATGCGCTGCTGCACGGCGAGGTATTCGAGAATGCGTTCCTTGACCTTTTCGAGCCCGAAATGATCAGCGTCGAGCACCTTTTCCGCGCCTTTGATGTCGCGTTTGATTTTGGTCCGGTTTTGCCAGGGCACCGACAGCAGCCAGTCGAGATAGTTGCGCACCACCGTCGCCTCGGCCGACATCGGGCTCATGCTGCGCAGCTTCTTCAGTTCGGCGACCGCCTTGTCGCGCGCCTCCTTTGAGAACTTCGTCTTGTTGATGCGGTCCTCGAGCTCGGCCATTTCGTCACGACCGTCCTCGCCTTCGCCGAGCTCCTTCTGGATCGCCTTCAGCTGCTCGTTCAGGTAGTACTCGCGCTGTGTCTTCTCCATTTGACGCTTGACGCGGTTGCGAATCCGCTTTTCGACCTGAAGGACCCCGATCTCACCCTCCATGTAGCCGAACACTTTCTCGAGACGCTCGGCCACCGTCCCCGTTTCGAGCAGCTCCTGCTTCTCGGGTATCTTCAAGGTCAAATGCGCTGCGACCGTATCGGCCAGCTTGCCGGGTTCTTCGATTTGATTGATCGAGACCAAAACCTCCGGCGGGATCTTCTTGTTGAGTTTGATGTACTGCTCGAACTGGGACACCACGGTGCGCGCCAGCGCCTCGGTCTCCTGCTGCTCGCCGGCATTTTCCGGGATCGTCTCGGCGATCGCCTGGAAGAATTGATTGTTGTCGGCAAACCTGACGATGCGGGCACGCTGACCGCCCTCGACCAGTACCTTGACGGTGCCGTCGGGCAGTTTGAGGAGTTGCAGCACGGTCCCAACGGTGCCGACCATGTAGATGTCCGAAGTCGCAGGGTCATCTTGGGCGGCATTCTTCTGAGTGACGAGGAGGATCTGCTTATCGTCCTTCATCACGTCCTCAAGCGCCCGCACCGACTTCTCGCGGCCGACAAACAACGGCACGATCATGTGCGGAAACACGACGATGTCGCGTAAGGGCAAGACGGGATAAAGCGCACCGCGCGCAGCTTCTAACATAAGCCCTCATCTGCAAAAGACCGTCCCGGAGACCGGGAGGGCAAGGATAGGGATACAGGTCTAAGGTTGGCCTCGTCGCGCCGGCCTTCAAGTCGCCAGGCAGCTTCAGCGGTCGGCTGTGACGCCGCAGGCTCAGTCACCGGTGCCGACACCGCCACGGTCGGAATAGATATGGAGCGGCCTTGCCCGCCCCTCGACGACCTCGCGATTGATCACGATCTCGCTGACGCCGACGAGGCTCGGCAGCTCGAACATCGAGTCGAGCAGTATCGCCTCCATGATCGAACGCAGCCCGCGAGCCCCGGTCTTGCGCAGGATAGCCTTGTGGGCGATCGCTTTGAGCGCCTCCTCGTTCAATTCGAGCCGGACGTCTTCCATCTCGAACAGCCGCTGATATTGCTTGACGAGGGCGTTCTTGGGCTTGGTCAGAATGTCGACCAGCACCGCCTCGTCGAGATCATCGAGGGTCGCCACGACCGGCAGCCGGCCGACGAATTCGGGGATCAGCCCGAATTTCAACAGATCCTCGGGTTCGAGATCCTTCAGGATTTCTCCGGTCTTGCGCTCCTCGGGCCCCCGCACCTCGGCGCCGAAGCCGATCGAGGTGCCCTGCCGGCGCTGCGCGATGATTTTTTCGAGCCCGGCAAACGCGCCGCCGCACACGAAGAGAATGTTGGTCGTGTCGACCTGGAGGAATTCCTGCTGAGGGTGCTTGCGGCCGCCCTGCGGCGGGACCGAGGCGATGGTCCCCTCCATGATCTTCAAAAGCGCCTGCTGGACGCCTTCGCCCGACACATCGCGCGTGATCGACGGGTTGTCGGATTTGCGGGAGATCTTGTCGACCTCGTCGATATAGACGATCCCCCGCTGCGCGCGCTCGACGTTGTAGTCGGCAGCCTGCAGCAGCTTCAAGATGATATTCTCGACGTCCTCGCCGACATAGCCGGCCTCGGTCAAGGTCGTCGCGTCCGCCATCGTGAACGGCACGTCGATGATCCGCGCCAAGGTCTGGGCCAGCAGCGTCTTGCCCGACCCGGTCGGGCCGACCAGCAGGATGTTGGATTTGGCGAGCTCGACGTCGTTGTTCTTCGCGCCATGCGCGAGACGTTTGTAATGGTTGTGCACCGCCACCGACAGCACGCGCTTGGCATGATCCTGGCCGATCACGTAATCGTCGAGCACCTTGCAAATGTCGCGCGGGCCGGGAACGCCGTCGCGCGACTTGACCAGGGTCGTTTTGTGCTCCTCACGGATGATGTCCATGCAGAGCTCGACGCATTCATCGCAGATGAAAACGGTCGGGCCGGCGATCAGCTTTCTGACCTCGTGCTGGCTCTTGCCGCAGAACGAGCAGTAGAGCGTATTTTTCGCGTCGCTACCGCTGGACTTGGTCATCGCCACTCCGTCACCGGGTCGAGCACTATCCCTGGAAACAAATGTCCCTTGGGACAATGCCCATTGCAACAATGGCCCGGGCCGTTCAGCCTCAATGCCTCCGGTCCCGCGACTGATCCGCGCAAACGCCGCAAGCCGGGTCGGAGAGCGCCGCGGCCACCGTCCTCCGCTGTCGCAAGTATATGTGCTCTCGACGGATCAACAACCACTTAATCGCCTTCGGCTTCTAGCGCCGGAACCGTCAAGCGCGCGCCCTGCGCTATTTGAAACCCTTGTCCGGTTCGTCGCGGCCGGGCCGGTTTTCGACCACTTCGTCGATGAGGCCGAACTCCTTCGCTTCGAGCGGCGAGAGAAATTTGTCGCGCTCGACCGCGGCGGCGATGGTTTCGAGCGGCTGGCCGGTGTGCCGGACATAGATCTCGTTGAGCCGCGCCCGCAGCGCCAAGATCTCGCGCGCCTGGATTTCGATGTCCGTCGCCTGCCCCTGCGCGCCGCCCGAAGGCTGGTGGATCATGATGCGCGAATTCGGCAGCGAAAACCTCTTCCCCTTGGCTCCGGCGCACATCAGCAGCGAGCCCATCGAGGCGGCCTGACCGATGCATACCGTCGACACCGGCGAGCGGATGTACTGCATCGTGTCGTAGATCGCGAGCCCGGAGGTGACCACCCCGCCCGGCGAGTTGATATAAAAGGCGATGTCCTTCGCCGGGTTTTCCGATTCGAGGAACAACAGCTGGGCGCAGATCAGGCTGGCGACCGCGTCGTGGACCGGACCGACCAGGAAGATGATCCGCTCCTTGAGCAGGCGCGAGTAGATGTCGTAGGCGCGTTCGCCGCGGTTGGTCTGCTCGACCACCATCGGCACCAGATTGTTCATGTACTGTTCGAAGTAATCCGACATTTGCTCGCTCCTCTTAGGCGCCCGTGATGCGTTAATCTTGCTGGTTCACTCCGACGCGGCCTGCTCGCCTCAGGCGCGCTGGCATCCGGCCCATCGGCGTCAGGATCGGGCAGGCTCAGCAGATCTTGCGGGCTGATCTTGCGCTCTTCGACCTTGGCCAGCTCGACGATGAAGTCGACGACCTTGTCCTCGAAGATCGGGGCCCGCAGATTGCCGACCGCCTCTGGATTTTGCCGATAAAAATCCAGGACTTGGCGCTCGTAACCGGGATGCCGCCGCGCTTCGCGGGTGATCGCTTGGTTGAGCTCGTCCTGGGTCACGGTGATATTGTTGCTGCGCCCGACTTCGGCAAGGAGCAACCCCAGCCTGACCCGGCGTTCCGCGATCCTGCGATAGTCGGCCTTCAAGGCCTCCTCGTCTTCCGTCGAGTCGGCTTGCTGCTCGCCATCTTGGGGCGCGCCGGCGCCAGCCTCACTCTCCGGTTCCGGCGCTGGACCCGGGCCCACCCTCGACGGCCTCACCCGTCGCTGTTTCCGGGCTCCCGGCTGAGGCGGCCTCCCCGCGCGACCCCTCGCCAGCGTCCGTCGCTGCCTCCGAGCTTGCCGCGTCCGGTTGAGCCGCCCTCGCCTTTTCCGCCTCGTATTGCCGCCAGATGCTTTCGAATTCGAGCTCCACCATGCCCGGCGGGACGGCGAAATCGTAATTCTGCGCCAGCTTGTCGAGCAGCGAGCGCTTCAGGCGCAGACGCGACGCGCCCTCGTAATCGCGCTGCATCTGCTGCCGCACCTCCTGGCGCAGCTCGGCGAGGCTCTCGAGCCCGACGGCCTTGCCGAGCTCGTCGTCGATGACCAGCGGCAGGCGTTGGCGCACCTCCTTCACATCGACCTCGAACACCGCGTCCTTGCCGGCGAAATCCGGGACCCCGTAATCCTCGGGGAAGGTAACGCGGACGGTTCGGTGCTCGCCGGCGCCGGCGCCGATCAGCTGCTCCTCGAAGCCGGGGATGAAGCCGGCGGAGCCCAGCACGATCTGGCGGTCTTTCCCGCTGGCTCCCGGAATCTCCTGCTCGCCGCTGCGCCCCTCGATATCGACCACGATAATGTCGCCGCTCTCGGCCGGCCGCTCGGCGACCTCGGTTTTGCGCTGCTGCTCGGCGATTCGCTCGACCGCACGGTCGACATCCTCGTCGGGCACCTCGACGACGAGCCGCTCGATGTCGAGGTCGGCAAAGCTCGGTTCCGGTATATCCGGCAACACCTCCAGAGACATCTTGTATTCGAGATCGGTCCCCTCGCTGAATGAGACGATGTCGACCTTTGGCGGCAATGCCGGGCGCAGATTGTGCTCGCGTATCGCGTCGGCGGAAGTGTCCTGTAAAGTGCTCTCCAGCACCTCTCCGCGCACCGAATTACCGAAGCGCTGGCGCAGGATCTGCATCGGAACCTTGCCCGGACGGAAGCCGCGCAGCTGGATCGTCCGGCCGATTTCACCGAGCCGGCTGGCAACCTTTTCCTCGAGCTCGCCGGCCGGGACGACGACGCGGAATTCGCGCTTGAGGCCTTCGGCGCTGGTTTCTGTCACTTGCATGAAGGCGGGCCTGTAATTCCCGATACTTAAAAGATGGTGGTGCGGGCGGGGGGATTTGAACCCCCACGATTTCCATCGCTGGAACCTAAATCCAGTGCGTCTGCCAATTCCGCCACGCCCGCCGCTACCGCTGCCGGAGCGGCTTTCCGACCCGTCCGCGACCAGCTCTTAGCACAAACGCGGCAGCCGACATAGCAGCGCACGGCAGCGTCAGCCGGCGCGCGCGAGGTTGCGCAGCGCAGAGGAGGCGGCGACCCGTCCTTCACCGCGATAGGCCTCGTGGTTGGCCTCGATCTCGCCGAGACGGTACAGATAATTGACCATGATGCCGGCGGATTGCTGCAGGCCCTTTGCGGAGACGTCGCCGAGCCAGTTGAGCCGTTCGATGCGCGCTCCGTTGCTGAGGTGAAAATGCGCCACCGGGTCGAGCGCCCGCCCGGAAGGAGCCCGTTCCCTGACGAGATAGCGCGCGCACAGCCGCAGCAGCGGTTCGCGCAAGACGCCCGCGATCCGGCTGTCGCTGTGCCAGCCCTCCTGATCGAGCAGCGACAGAAGATCGCCTCCCGGTACCTCCTCGCCCAGCGCCTCGATCGCTGTCCGCTCGGCCGGCAAAAGCATCTCGCCGGGGGCCGACCGGTCCTGGCGCTCGAGCCAGGCGCGAAAGCCCGGGACCGGCGACAGGGTTGCGAAGATCTTGATGCGCGGCAGCTCGATCGCCAGGGCATCGGCGACCCGCTTGATCAGAAAGTCGCCGAAACTGATGCCCGCCAGCCCGCGCTGGCAATTGGAGATCGAATAGAAGATCGCCGCATCGGCGGCCTGAGGATCGCCGATCGGGGCCGCTTCGTCGAGCAGCGCATGAACATTGCTCGCCATGCCCGAAACGAGCGCCACCTCGACAAAGATCAGCGGCTCGTCCGGCATGCGCGGATGGAAAAAGGCAAAGCAGCGGCGGTCGGCGTCGAGCCGGTTCTTCAGATCGGTCCAGCCGCGAATCTCGTGCACCGCCTCGTAGACCATCAGCTTTTCGAGCAATGCCGCCGGCGATTCCCAGGTGATGCGCTTCAGCTCGAGAAACCCGATGTCGAACCAATTGGCGAGCAGCCGCTTCAGATCCTCCTCGAGCCCGCTCAGCAGCGGATCGCGCCGTCCGAGGTCGATCAGCTCGGCGCGGCGATCGACGAGGAACTTGACCCCTTCGGGAAGCGCGTTGAACTGTCGCAACAGGGTGATGCGCGGCGGCTCCAGGGCGTCGCGCAAGGCGCGCTCCTCGGCAATGCGCTGAGCCGGTTCGGCGGCCTCGATCAGCGTCTGGCATCGCCGCCTGACCTCGTCGTGGTCGACATCGAATTCGCGCGCGAGCAGCTGCAGGAAACGCTCGCGGCCGGCCGGGTCGAGCGACAGATAGGTGCGGCCGAGATCGGCGGCGCGAGCCCGCGCCGTGACGCCGCCGGCGCGCCCATCCAAGGAGCTCAGCATCTGCTGTTGAAGCCGGCTCGCATCCTCGCCGGGGAGATCGGGGCGGGGCGTCCCGCTCAGAACCCCGCGCGCGGATTCGGCGATGTCGCGCCATGCGCTGCGCAAATTCGTCAGCGTCCGGTCGAACACGCCCTCGAAAAAGCCGGCGGGAGCGGGATCGGTCATCGCAATTCTGGAGCAGTGGCGGGGACCGAACCAGACGCGAAGGGCTGCGCCGCGTCAATCCCAAAAACGTCAGCTTAACTCCAAAAACGTCAGCTTAACTAACGTGTTCCGTCAATCGCGTCGGGAGCGAGAGCGAGCAAATCTTGCAGCACCGGGACAACCGCATCGAGCAGGTCCTCCGCGACGAGGCCGACGCCGAAGCGGGAGGCGGCCGCGCCGTGAACCCAGGCTGCTGCGGAGGCCGCCGCGAATGGTTCCATGCCCTGGGCGAGCAGCCCGAGCACGATCCCGCCGAGCACATCGCCGCTCCCCGCCGTCGCCAGCTGCGGCGGCGCGTTCGCGTTGATCGCAACCCGCCCATCGGGCGCGGCGATCACGGTGTCGGCACCCTTGAGCAGCACCACCGCACCGCTCTGCCGCGCCGCGCGGCGCGCCCGCTCCGGTTTGTCCCCGGCGGTGTCGAACAGGCGGGAAAACTCGCCGGCATGAGGAGTCATCACGCAAGGCGAGCGGATCGCCGAGAACAAGGTGTCGGGATCTTCGGCGAACGAAGTCAACGCGTCGGCGTCGAGCACCGCGCGCTTGCCGGCGCCCAGAATGGCCAACGTCTTGGCTCGGGTTTCTTCGCCGACACCGGCGCCCGGGCCGATCAACGCGGCGTTGCGCCGCTTGTCCGCAAGAAAGCCCTGGAACGCCTCGAGATCCGCGACCGGATGGACGATGACGCCGGTCAATGCCGCAGCATAGATCGGGAAAACGGCTTGGGGAGCCGCGACGGTGACGAGCCCGGCGCCGAGCCGGGCGGCGGCGCGCGCCGCCAGCCGCGCGGCACCCGTCATCACCGCGCCGCCGGCGACGAGCGCGTGTCCGCGGGCGTATTTGTGGGTTTCGAGGCTCGGCCGGGGGAAGGCGCCGAGCCACCAGTCCGGGGCATTCTCAACCGTATCCGGCGCGATCGGGTCGAGCACGGATTCGGGAATGCCGATCTGCTCGAGTACCGTCTCGCCGCAATAGCCGCGCCCGGGCAGCAGCAGATGTCCCGGCTTTTTGCGGAAAAAGGTGACCGTCACAGCCGCCCGCGGCGCGACCCCGCGGACTTCGCCGCTCGCCCCATCGACGCCGCTCGGGACGTCGATCGCGACAACCGGCAGCCGCCGTTCGCCGATCGCCTCGATGACGGCGCGCGCGATGCCTTCGACCGGGCGCGCGAGACCCGCACCAAAGATGCCGTCGACGACGAGCCCGGCGCCGTCGAGCGCCGCCGGCGCTAGCGGCTCGGCAGCACCCGTCCAGCGCGCCGCAGCCTGCGCCGCGTCGCCGTGCAGCGCCGTGACGGAGCCGAGCAGCGCGAGGCGCACCGGCCAGCCGCGCTCGGCCAGCACGCGCGCCGCGACAAAACCGTCGCCCCCGTTGTTTCCCGGCCCGCAGAGCACGGCGATCGGCTGCGGCGGCCACCGCCGCGAAACCGTGTCGGCGACCTTGCGGCCGGCAGTCTCCATCAGCTCGATGCCGGAGACGCCAGCCGCGATCGTCAGTCGATCTGCCTCGCCCATTTGTGAGGGGGTCAGCAGACCTTGCTTATGCCTGCCCTGGAGGGAGATCGCCATCGGCGAGATGTGGGAAGCACGCAATCCGCACGGAACCCTGAGCTTGACGTCCCGCCCGCGAATCGTTACCTCCACCGCGGACGGCGGGTGTAGCTCAGTTGGTTAGAGCGCCAGATTGTGGATCTGGATGTCGTCGGTTCAAATCCGATCACTCGCCCCAGCCCTTCATTAAGGGCGGCCCACCTGGCTCAGCTAGTCGTCAACCGGCTCGCAGCGGAAGCCGTCGTCCCAGCGCTTGATATGTCCGACCGAGGGCGACGGGAAGTGCATCGTGCAGCACAAGGTGCTGGTGTCGCAGTAGCGTTCGAGAAACGCGCGGCGGGTAGCCGAGGCCTGCTTCTGGTCGTAATCGACCCGCATGACGAGATCCGGATAGCGCGCCTGGATCGGCGAGTGGATCAGATCGCCGGTAAACACAGCCTGGTCGCCGCGGCGCCCGGCGCAGACCGCGAAGTGGTCGGGTGTATGACCGGGGGTCGGAGTGAGCCGGATATGGTCATCGACGGCATGGTCGCTGGTGACGAGCTCGGCCTTTTTGGCGTCGACGATCGGCAGAACGCTGTCCCGCATCGGGTCGAGCGGCGTCTCGCGATCGACGCCCGCCCAATATTCGAATTCTTTTTTGGAGAAGAGATATTTGGCATTGGGAAAAGTCGGGACCCAGCGGCCGTTCTCCAGACGCGTATTCCACCCGACATGGTCGCCGTGCAGATGCGTGCACATGACGATGTCGATATCGTCGACGGTGACGCCGGCCGCCTTCAGCGCCTGCATCCAGTTGCTGTCGCTCTTACGGTGCCAGGTCGGGCGATGCGGAAAGGACTTGTCGTTGCCGATGCAGGCATCCACGAGAATCGTGTGGTGCGGCGTCTTGACGACGTAAGATTGGAAGCACAGCACCGCCATGCCGGCCGGGTCGAGCGCCGCCGGCTCCATCCACGACCGGTTTTCGTCCAACAATTCCCGGCTCAAGCTCGGCAGGAACTCCAGGATCGGTGTGAACCCCGCCTCCTGCTCGACGATCCGGTGGATCGTCATGTCGTTGACCGTAAAGCTCGTGCGCATCGTAGCCGGTCCTCCGCAAAGTCACTTACCCGAGCGTAGCGGCGCACCGGCGGCAGGGCAAACGGAAACGGCCGCGCCGATCCGCCGCCAATCCGCGAGCTGCTGCGGCCACGGCCGGTTGATGACCCCGAGTGGCCCGCAATGGCCGACGGCAAACACCCGGGTACCGTCCCCAGCAAGCCAATCGGAACCGGCTGCGTGCGAAATCTGCCGCGGCGCGCCACGCAGCGCGAAGGCGAGGCGAACGGCCCGCCATCCGGCATTGCCCATCCCGACCACGACCGGCGGCCTCAGAAAGGCAATGAGCGGCAGCAGATGTTGCTCGGAGCAGGCATCCACCCAGCTCGCCAGAATGGGCGCGTTCATTGCCCCTTCTTTGATGCACAGGATGGAGTTGGTCAGAAAGACGGGTGCGCCGCGGTCGCGCTGCGACGGGTGCTCCACCGCAATGCCGGCTGCGGTCAGCAGCCGATAGAGATTTTCGTTGGTCTTGTTGTTCGGCTCGTCGCGCCCGCGACAGCGGACGAAATAGCCGACATTGCCGAAATCCTGGCCGACGACGAGCAGCTTTGGGCTGCGGTGGCCGAGCCACTGCTCCCAATGACTGACCACATCGGGATCGAAGTCGAATTCGGCGCAGCTCCTGATCTTCCCGGGGCTGCGCTCGACACAGATGCGGCAACCCTTGCGCGCCGCTATCAGCGTCTCAAACTCAGTCATGTGCGGCCAATGCCTGGACCCGCTCGGCCAAACGGCGAAGCGGACGATCCGCAAAGCCGAGCTGCTCGAGGTGTCGCAGTGTGTTCTCGAAATAATCGCGGCACGTGCCGCGGCGGCCGGCGGCGCCGAGGATCATGCGCGCCGCCTCGTCGAGCGGCAGCCTGCCGGCGTAATCCGGGCAGGTTCGCAGCGCGGTAAACGCAAGGGTCTGCCGCGCGCCGTCTGCGGTTTGCACCCGCAGCAGCCGCGCTGCGTAGACCAGGCGGCCGCTCATCTCGCGGCTGCCATATCCGGTCGAGCGCATCCGTCGGCAATCGAAGCGCTGCACCGCGGCAGGACCCGCCGCGATCGAGCCCGAGGGTCAGTCCGGGATTTGCTGCCGTACCGCGATAATCGTAGGAGTATAGACAGAAGCTGCGGTGATAGCCGTACAGCAAGGCCGATTCGGCTGCGGCATCACGCAACTCGGCATCCCACAGCAGCGAGCCGTAGGCGAACATCCACACCGGCTCTCCGCCGTCGCGTAATGCCGCGATCTCCGCCGGCATCGGCGGGGCCAACTCTGCATGCGATCCCGTCACGCGAAGGCGCGGCGGATGCGGCCCCAATCCTCGATCGCGTGTTCCTGGCCGGGCACGATCTGCAATGCGATCTCCGTGTAGCCGGCGTCGGCCAATGCCGCGATGCGCTCCTTCAGCTCCTTCTCGGTCGCCGTGAAGGTCGTGCGCCGGATCAATTCGGCGGTGACGAACCGCCGCTCCTCGGGCTTGACGAACATCAAATGGCCGCGGTGGTTTTCGAGATAATGGGCGCCCTGCGGCGTGAATTTGCGGGCCAGCTCGACATAGCCCGCCACGCTCTCGGCGACCGCGGGCGGCATCGGCGCCATCATCGGCAACCCCGCCAATGCCGCATCGGCCGCGCGGTGCAATAGCATCGCGGCGCGCGGCCCGGCCTGCGCGACGGCGCGCGGCAAGTCGGCGGGCTCGCCCTCTTCCAATATCGCGCCGCCGGTCAGCACCACGGCATCGAGCGGCTCCGCGCTCGCGCCCGGCGGCCCGCCGGCATTCCCGCATGTCGGCCATCGCCGCGACGCCGCCCTCGACATCGCCGGCCGTGGCGATCCAGCCGGCGCCGAGCTTCGCGGTCAAGCTGCGCGCCCGCGGACCCGAGGCCGCGACGTAAAGCGGGATCGGGTCGCGCGTATTGATCAGCCCGAGCTCCGGGTTCAGCAGCCGGATCAGCCGGTTTTTGTTTTCGATTTCGGCCTCGACCGTCTCCCCGCGCAACAGCGCCATGACGACGCGGACATACTCTTCCATATCCGCCAGCTTGACCGCGCCGAGCCCCATCGCCCGCCGCCCGGTAAACCCGGTGCCGACCCCGAAATCGATCCGCCCCGGCGCCAATTTGTTCAGCGAGGCAAAGGCGTTCGCGGTAACCGGGGCGATGCGGTTCGACGGGATCAGCACCCCGGTGCCGAGCCGGATCTTCGTCGTCTTCATCGCCGCCGCAGCCATCGCGACAAACGGGTCGGCGCTCAGCATCTGCGTGTCGTAAAACCAGGCGCGCGCAAACCCCAGCTCCTCGGCCCGCCGCACCACCCGCCAGGAATCGGCGTCGGTCGGAATGGCAATCCCGAATTGCATGGTCATCTCTCAGGAAGCGACGACCGCCCCTCACCCCAGCCCTCTCCCCGCAAGCGGGGCGAGGGAGAACGTTAGCGCTTGGAGAATTGGAAGCTGCGGCGGGCTTTGGCTTTGCCGTATTTCTTGCGCTCGACGACGCGGCTGTCGCGGGTGAGGAAGCCCTGGCTCTTCAACAACGGGCGCAGGCCCGGCTCGTAGCGGGTCAGCGCCTGGCTGATGCCGTGGCGCACCGCGCCGGCCTGGCCGGAGAGACCGCCGCCCTTGACGGTGCACCACACATCGAACTGGCCGAGCCGGTTGCTCGCGACGAGCGGCTGGTTGATCAGCATGCGCAGCACCGGCCGCGCGAAATAGACCGGGCTCTCGCGGCCGTTGACGTCGATCCTGCCGGCGCCGGGCTTGATCCATACCCGCGCCACCGCGTTCTTGCGCTTGCCGGTCGCATAGGAGCGGCCGAGGGCGTCGATCTGCGGCTTGACGTCGTCGGGGACGGATGCGGTTGGAACCGGCGCCGCGGGCGCGGTGCGCGCCTGCTGCAATGCTTGGCGCAGGCTCCCCAGGCCTTGAAAGGTCTGCGGGCGTTGCGAGCTCGGGGGGTCGTTGTCGGCCATGTTTAAACTCGGTTCTTGCGGTTCAGCGCGGCGACGTCGAGCCGATCCGGCTGCTGTGCTTCGTGCGGGTGCTCGGGTCCGGCAAAGACCCGCAAATTCTTCATGACCCGGCGGCCGAGCGGGCCGCGCGGCACCATGCGCTCGACCGCCTTCATGATGACCCGCTCCGGGTGCTTGCCTTCGAGAATGGCGCCTTTGCTGCGCCCCTTGATGCCGCCCGGGTAGCCGGTGTGCCAATAGAAGATGTCGTCGGCGCGCTTGTTGCCGGTCAGCTGGACCTTCTCGGCATTGACGACGATGATATTGTCGCCGCAATCCATATGGGGCGTGAAGGAGGGCTTGTGCTTGCCGCGCAGCCGCATCGCGATGATCGAGGCGAGCCGGCCCAACACCAGACCGTCGGCATCGATCAGCGACCATTTCTTGTCGATGTCCGACGGCTTGGCGGAAAAGGTCTTCATGTCTCGAAAGGAAATGCCCGGCGGCCCGGAACAGTTGCCCAGGCCGCGAAAGCCGGTCATGTAAGCGATCGGCTCCCGAGGGTCAAGCAATGCTTTAGCCGAAGAGAGGTCTCAAGAATGGCGGCGATACTGTTGGAGGAGCGCACAGACGGAGTTCTGCGCCTGACCCTCAACCGGCCGGAGGCGCGCAACGCGCTTTCGATCGAGCTGATGACGGCGCTGGTCGAGGCGCTCGGCCGCGCCGCGGACGACCCGCACAGCCGGGTCGTGGTGATCGCCGGCGCCGGTCCCGCCTTCTGCGCCGGGCACGATTTGCGCGAGCTGCGCCAGGATCCGCGGCGCGAGACCTACCAGCGCATCTTTGCGCTGTGCAGCGAGCTGATGCTGGCGATCGTGCGGTTGCCGAAGCCGGTCATCGCCGAGGTGCACGGCGTCGCGACGGCGGCCGGCTGTCAGCTGGTCGCGACCTGCGATCTGGCGGTCGCCGCCGAGGAGGCGCGTTTTGCGACACCCGGGGTCAATATCGGCCTCTTCTGCTCGACCCCGATGGTGGCGCTGTCGCGCGCGGTCGGGCGCAAGGCGGCGATGGAGATGCTGCTGACCGGCGAGCTGATCGATGCGGCGACGGCGCGCTCGCTCGGGCTCGTCAACCGCGTGGTCCCGCGAGAGGGGCTGCGCGACGCGGTCGACGGGCTCGCCCGGCAGATCGCCGGCAAATCCGCCTTCACCGTCAAGATCGGCAAGGAGGCGTTCTACCGCCAGGCCGAGCTCGATCTGGCCGCCGCCTATCGCTATGCCGCCGAGGTCATGACGACCAACATGCTGGCCGAGGATGCCGGCGAGGGCATCGACGCCTTTCTCGCCAAGCGCGCTCCGGTCTGGCACGACCGGTGAGGCGCAAATTGGACCACGACAACTATCCGGACCCTTATCTGCGCGACATCCTGACGAATGTGCGCACGATCGCCGTCGTCGGCGCGAGCCCGCGGCGCGAGCGGCCGAGCCACGGCGTGATGGCCTATCTGCAGCGGCGCGGCTACCGGACGATCCCGGTCAACCCCAACGCGGCCGGCGCCAAGATCCATGGCGAGACCGTTTACGCGAGGCTCGCCGATGTCCCGGAGCCGATCGACATGGTGGACGTGTTCCGCCGGACCGAAATGGCAGGCGGCGTCGTCGATGAGGCGATCGCCGTCGGCGCCAAGGTGGTGTGGATGCAGCTCGGCGTCCGCGATGATGACGCCGCCGCCCGCGCCGAAGCCCATGGCATCAAGGTCGTCATGAACCGCTGCCCGGCGATCGAAATTCCCCGCCTGGGATTGTAGGGGCATGAACCGCTTGCTCCAGGATCTGCGGATCGTCGAGATCTCGGCCTTTGTCGCGGCGCCGCTCGGCGGCATGACGATGGCGCAGATGGGCGCCGACGTGATCCGCATCGACCCGATCGGCGGCGGCATCGATTACGCGCGCTGGCCGGTGACGCGCGACGGCGCCAGCCTCTATTGGGCCGGTCTCAACAAGGCCAAGCGCTCGCTGGCATTGGCCCTCGACAAGCCCGAGGGCCGCGACATCGCGCGCGCCGTCATCACCGCGCCGGGTGCGGGCGGCGGCATCCTGCTGACCAACCTGCCGCCGTCGCGCGGGCTCGATTTCGCGACCCTGAAGGCGGCCCGCGACGACCTGATCATGCTGCGGCTCACCGGCAACCGCGACGGCTCGGCGGCGGTCGACTACACGGTCAACGCGGCGAGCGGGTTTCCGCTGGTGACCGGGCATGGCGGCACGCCGGTCAACCATGTCCTGCCGGCCTGGGACATCGCCGCCGGGCTCTATCTCGCAACCGGGCTGCTCGCGGCGGAACGCCATCGCTCGCGCACCGGCCAGGGACAGGAGGTCGTGGCGGCGCTGTCGGACGTCATGCTCGCGACGGTCGGCAATCTCGGCTACATCGGCGATGTGCAGATCAACGGCACGGCGCGGCCGGCGATCGGCAACGACCTCTACGGCAGCTTCGGGCGCGATTTCGCGACGGCCGACGGCCGGCGGGTCATGATCATCGCGCTGACCCGCCGCCAGTGGCGCGCGATCGGCGAGGCGACCGGTCTCGGCGAGCGGCTGGCGATGATCGGGCCGATGATGGATGTCGACCTCGACACCGAGGCCGGGCGCTACGAGGCGCGCGACGCGATCGGCGCGTTGCTCGCCCGCTGGTGCGCGGGCCACACCCTCGACGAGATCCGGCAAGCTTTCGCCGGCACCGGCGTGCTGTGGGGTCACTTCCAGGATTTTCGCCAATTGGTGCGCGACGACCCGCGCTGCTCGGCGGCGAACCCGCTGTTCGCCTCGGTCGATCAGCCCGGCATCGGCCGCTATCTCATGCCGGGTCTGCCATTGGATTTTTCCGCCGACCCGCGTCAGCCGCCGCGCCCGGCGCCGCTCCTCGGCGAGCACACCGACGCCGTGCTTACCGAAGTCCTCGGTCTCTCGTCGGCCGAGCTCGGCGCGGCTGCACGACCGGCGCATTGTCGCCGGGCCGGATGGCCGCTGACGACCCTCAGTCTTCGCGCTCGCGCTGCCGCAGTTCCGCAAGCAGCTGACGCACCCGTCGCGCGGTGCGCAATTTGCGCGCGATGTCGGGGGCGAGGCGCAGATCGCCCTGCGCGTCGAGCCAGCCGGCCTCGATATCCGGCGGCAGCTCGCGCATCACCTCGGCGAATGCCGTGAAGATCTCCTCGACCTCGCGCGCATCGAGCCGCCGTTCCCTGGCCACGCCGCCACCTCTCCGGCCTCGTCGACGGAGAGACTAGTACAGCGCTCCCAAAATACCGAGCGTAAGCCCGTCTCCGCAGCGCTGCAGAAGCTAAAACAGGGCAGCTGGTCGCCTTTCTGCGGCGGTGGGCGGAACAGGGTCGTATCGAGCGATTGCGTCGTTCGCTGGTTGAAACCGAGCTTGCGGCAGGCGCGGTCGAAGCGCAGCCGCAACATGTCGGCATAGGGACCGGTGCCGGTCATGCGCTTCGACCAGGTCGAGTCGTAGAGCCGGCCGCCATGGGTTTGCGCGACGAGCGAGAGCACGTGAGCCGCCTTGTCCGGGAAGTGCTCCTCGAGCCATTCCTTGAAGAGGGATTTCAGTTCGAGCGGCAGGCGCAGCAGGGTATAGCCGGCCGAGGTCGCGCCGGCGGCGCGCGCCCGTTCGAGGATCTGCTCCATCTCGTTGTCGTTCAATGCCGGGATCATCGGCGCGCTGAGAACACCGGTCGGGATCCCGGCGCCGGCGAGGGCGGCGATCGTCTCCAGCCGGCGCTCGGGTGTCGAGGCGCGCGGCTCCATGCGGCGCGCCAGAGTGCGGTCGAGCGTCGTGACCGATATCGTCACGCTCGCCAGCCGGTCCTTGGCCATCTCGCCGAGAATGTCGAGGTCGCGCTGGATCAGCGCCGATTTGCTGACGATCGTGACCGGATGGCGGAAATCGCGGAGCACCTGCAGGATCGCGCGCGTGATGCCGAGCCGGCGCTCGACCGGCTGGTAAGGGTCGGTATTGCTGCCGAGCGCGATCGGGCGGCAGCTGTAGCCCTTTTTCCTCAGCTCCCCGGCGAGCAACGCCGCCGCATCGGGCTTGTAGAACAGGCGGCTCTCGAAATCGAGGCCGGGCGACAGCCCGAGATAGGCATGGCTCGGCCGCGCGTAGCAATAGATGCAGCCGTGCTCGCAGCCGCGGTACGGGATTGATCGAGCGGTCGAAGCCGATATCCGGCGAGTCGTTGCGGGCGATGATCGTCCGCGTCGAATCCACGGTCAATGTCGTGGTCAACGGCGCCGGCTCCTCGTCGGCCGTGCCCCAGCCGTCATCGAACGCGACGCGCCTTTCGGCTTCGAAGCGGCCGCTATCGTTGCTCGCCGCGCCGCGTCCCTTGCGCGGCCTGACTGTGGCCGGCATATCCATGCCGCCGATAATGCCGCGCGCATGAGAACAATTCAAGAACTATTTTGTAACTGCCTCGGCTGGCCCCTCACCCTCCCGCTGACGCGGCCCCTCCCTCCCCGCTCTCGCGGGGGAGGGGCTCCCTCGCCCCGTGCGGGGAGAGGGTCGGGTGAGGGGCAGGTCTCGGATTATCCCGACATTGGATGCGGCCGACACGCTGCCAGGGCTGATGGAGCAGCTGCGGGCCTCCGCCATTGTCGAAGAAATCATCGTTGTCGATGGCGGCTCATCGGACGAAACCGTCGCTATCGCGCGGACGGCAGGCGCGCGCGTCATCGCGGCGCCGCGCGGACGGGGCATTCAGCTCGCCGCCGGCGCCGGCGCCGCGGCAGGCGATTGGCTCTTGTTTCTGCACGCCGATTGCCGCCTTTCGCCGGATTGGGAAGCGGCCGTCGCTGCTTTCCTTACGGCCCCGGAAGCGACCAGCCGCGCCGGCTATTTCGACTTCGCGCTCGACGACGCCGCGCCCGCCGCGCGGCGGCTGGAGCGGATCGTCGCCTGGCGCTGCCGCGTTCTGGCGCTGCCCTATGGCGATCAGGGCCTGCTGATCGCCCGCAGCCTTTATCGCGCGGTCGGCGGGTTTGCCCCGCTGCCGTTGATGGAAGACGTCGACCTCGTGCGCCGCCTCGGCCGCCGGCGGCTCGCCCGCATCGGCGCGCGGTGCATCTCGTCGCCGCGGCGCTACCGCCGCGAAGGATACTGGCGTCGGCCGCTGCGCAACCTGTTCTGCCTGTCGCTCTACTTTGCCGGGCGTATCGCCCGACCGGATCGTGCGGCTCTACGGCTGATGCGGCGCACTCTCGTCCTGTTCGTCCGGGCGCCGCTGCTCGGGCGCGGCAAGCGCCGGCTCGCGCGCGAGATCGGCGATGTCGCGGCGCTGCGCTTCGAGCGGGCGATGATCGCGCTGCTGTTGCGCCGTCTCGCCAAGGACCGGCGCTGGCGGTTGCGGATCGCGGTGACGCCCGACAGGGCCTGCCGCCGCGCCCGTCATTGGCACCGCGGGCGTCGAGGCCGTCGGGCAGGGTCGGGCGACCTCGGGATCCGCATGCGCCGCGCGCTCGCAACCTGCCCGCCCGGTCCGGTGGTGCTCGTCGGGGCCGACATCCCGGCGCTCGATGCCCGTCACATCGCCGCGGCTTTCCGCCTTCTCGGGAGCCATGACCTGGTATTCGGTCCTGCCGAGGATGGCGGGTTCTGGCTCGTCGGCGCCCGTCACCCGCGGCGATTGCCGCCCTTGTTCGAGCAGGTGCGGTGGTCGGGCCCCGATGCCCTCGCCGACACGCTCGCCGGCCTGCCTCGGCGGATCAAGGTCGGCTATGCCGAGCAGGCTGGAAGACGTGGACGACGGGGACGCCTATCGCCGGCTCAAGCCGAGCCGCGGGTTTTAAATCAGCGCTTCAGATGTTCCTGCAGCCGCGGCATCAGCTCGACGAAGTTGCACGGGCGGAAGCGGTTGTCGAGCTGGTGGACGAGGATGCCCTCCCAGGCGTCGCGGCAGGCGCTCGGCGAGCCGGGCAGCGCAAAGAGATAAGTGCCGCCGGCGACCCCCGCCGTCGCCCGGCTCTGGATCGTCGAGGTCCCGACCTTGTCATAGCTGAGCCAGCGGAAGAGCTCGCCAAAGCCGGCGATCTCCTTCTCGTAGACGCTGTGAAAGGCCTCGGGCGTGACGTCCCGCCCGGTGACCCCGGTGCCGCCGGTCGAGATCACGACATCGATGTCGGGATCGGCGATCCATTCCTTCAGCTGCGCGACGATCTGGTCCTGCTCGTCGCGCACGATCCGCCGCGCGGCGATGCGGTGCCCGGCCGACGCCGCGAGGTCGGCGAGCGTATTCCCGGAACGGTCCTGCGCCGCGTCGCGGGTGTCGGAAACGGTCAGCAGCGCAATATTGACGGGCAAGAAGGGTCGGGTTTCATCGAGCCGCGGCATCGAGGTCGCTCCATGGGTGGGCGGTTGTCGGGATGATTTAACTCCTCCACAAGCGAGCTGAAAATTGCCGCAATCGAATGGTATATCTTTAACCGGGAGCCAGCTGCGCCTTCCCACTGTTTCAGCATTGTTGCTAAAACAGTGAGATAACAGCCAGGAGCAGCGAGCAAAAACAGCGGATGATCAACCGCTGCCATTAGCGGAAAGCTAAGGTTTCCGCGGTGAACGCCGGCCTTCTGGCTGTTTTTTTACGCGGAGTAACAGCGGTGTCAGCCAGCCGGCGGCTCGGCGTGGGCCGAGAGGAGCTCGTCGAGGCGGGCGCGGAGCGACAAGAGGTCGCGCCAGGCTTCGCGCTTGCGCTCGGGGGTGCGCAACAGAAAGGACGGATGGAACATCGGCAGTGTCGGAACCGGCTGGTCGAGGCCGGGGACCGCGAGGTCGAACCAGCGGCCGCGCAGCCGGGTGATGCCTTGGCTCTGCGCCAACAACGCGCCGGCGGCGGTGCCGCCGGACAGCACCAGCACCTTGGGGCGGACCAGCGCGATGAGGCGGAGCACGAAAGGCAGACAGGCGGCGATTTCTGCGGCGGTCGGCGTGCGGTTGCCGGGCGGGCGCCAATAGATGACGTTGGTGATCAGGACGCCGCTGCGGTCGAGGCCGATCGCCGCCAGCATGCGGTCGAGCAGCTGGCCGGCGCGGCCGACAAACGGCCGGCCGATCCGGTCCTCGTCCGCGCCCGGCGCCTCGCCGATGATCATGACGGGCGCTGCCGGGTTGCCGTCGACGAAGACCGTGTTCGTCGCGGTGCGCTTCAGCGGGCAGCCGTCAAACTGGGCGACCAGCGCCGCCAGGGCCGCGACGCTATCGGCGCCGGAGGCGAGCCGACGTGCCGATTGGGCGGCCTCGCCCAGCGATTCGGCCAGCGCGGCGGGCGGGGCGGCCGGAACGGGACGGGGGGATTGGCCGCGAATGGGCGCCGGTATTGCCGGGGGCGGCGCACTCGCCGGGGGCGGCGCAAGCCGGTTCGGCGCTTCGACACCGATCGCCTCGTCGGCCCCCATCTCGACATACCAGCGCAGCAGAGCGAGCGCCGCCTCGCGATCATCGGCATTCATCGCGGCGGGTCTCTCATCGCGGGAGCGGCGCACTCCCGTTTTCGTGCAGATCCTCTATAGTCGCTCCGGAGAGATCGGCGGAAGGGTGATGGGCGAGGAGCGGGCGCCGCGCGAGCGGATGGAGTACGACGTCGTGATCGTCGGGGCCGGGCCGTCCGGCCTCGCCGCGGCGATCCGTCTGAAGCAGCTTGCGGCCGCCGGCGAACGCGAGCTCGGCGTCTGCGTCGTCGAGAAGGGCTCCGAGGTCGGCGCCCACATCCTGTCCGGCGCCGTGTTCGAGCCGCGGGCGCTCGATGAGCTGATCCCGGACTGGCGCGAGCAAGGCGCCCCGCTCGTCACCCCGGCGACCGAAGACCGCTTCCTGCTGCTGACGAAGACCCGCTCCCTGCGCCTGCCGACGCCGCCGCAGATGGCGAATCACGGCAATTACATCATCAGCCTCGGCAATCTCTGCCGCTGGCTGGCGCAGCAGGCCGAGGCGCTCGGCGTCGAGATCTACCCGGGGTTTGCCGCCGCCGAGGTGCTGTACGACGACACCGGCCGCGTGCAGGGGGTCGCGACCGGCGATATGGGGATCGGCAAGGACGGCCAGCCGACCGACCACTACCAGCCGGGTGTCGAGCTGATCGGCCGCGAGACACTGTTCGCCGAAGGCTGCCGCGGCTCGCTGACCAAGACACTGGTGCAGCGCTTCCGGCTGCGCGACGGCATCGACCCGCAGACCTACGCGATCGGCATCAAGGAATTGTGGGAGGTCGCGCCCGACCGGCACCAGCCCGGGCTGGTCGTGCACACGATCGGCTGGCCGCTCGACACGGCGACCTATGGCGGCTCCTTTCTGTACCACCTGGAAGACCGGCAGGTCGCGGTCGGGTTTGTGATCGGGCTCGATTACAAGAACCCGTTTCTCAACCCGTTCGAGGAGTTCCAGCGCTTCAAGACGCATCCGGCGATCCGCCCCTTTTTCGAGGGCGGCAGACGCATCGCCTATGGCGCGCGGGCGCTCAACGAGGGCGGCTTTCAATCGATCCCGCGGCTCGATTTCCCGGGCGGCGCGCTGATCGGCTGCGCCGCGGGTTTCCTCAACGTGCCGAAGATCAAGGGCAGTCACACCGCGATGAAGTCGGGCATGGTCGCGGCCGAGACCATCTTTCGCCGGCTGTCGGGAGACACCGGCGCCGAGGTCAGGGCCGCCCTCGAACAGAGCTGGGTGTGGGACGAATTGCGCGGGGTGCGCAACATCAGGCCGAGCTTCCGCTGGGGCCTCTGGGCCGGCCTCGCCTATTCGGCGCTCGACACCTATGTGCTGCGCGGCAATGCGCCCTGGACCTTTCACCACCACCCCGACCACCTGCAGCTGACCAGAGCCAGCGAGGCGCAACGGATCGACTATCCGAGGCCCGACGGCAAAATCACCTTCGACCGGCTTTCTTCGGTCTTCATCTCGAACACCAACCACGAGGAAGACCAGCCGCCGCATCTGCGGCTGCGCGACCCGGAGAAGGCGATCGCGGTCAATTATCGGCTCTACGATTCGCCCGAACAGCGCTATTGTCCGGCCGGCGTCTATGAGATCGTCGAAGAGGCCGGTGCGAACGGGCCGTATTTACAGATCAACGCGCAGAATTGCGTTCACTGCAAGACCTGCGACATCAAGGATCCGGAGCAGAACATCGATTGGGTTGTGCCGGAGGGCGGCGGCGGGCCCAATTATCCGAACATGTGATACAGGCGGATGGGTAGGGAATACATGCGGAAATCAGTGATCGACGTTTACCGGATTTGGGGCGCCGCGGGGTTTTTGCTCGCCGGCCTTGCCGCCGGTGCGAGTGAGGCGGCGCCGACCCTCGACAAGCCCGAGACCACCGTCGAAGCGCCGTTCGGCGCTTATCTGGCGGGCCGCCACGCGCAGCACATGCGCGATTACCAGTCGGCCGTTTCGTGGTTCGAGGACGCGCTGAAGGCCGACCCCGAATCGCCCGAGCTGATCACCCGCACCTTCCTGATGGATGCGAGCGTCGGACAGTTCGACCGAGCTCAGGCGCTCGCCGAGAGCGAGCTCAAGCTCGATTCCACCGACGCGATGGCCGAGCTCGTCCTGCTGGTCGAGCGGGTCAAGGCCGGCGACAAGGCCGGCGCGGTCGCCCGCGCCGACGCGCTTCCCCAGGAAGGGGTGCACCGCTTTGTCCGCCCGCTGGCCCGGGCCTGGACGCGCATGGCGGCCGGCGATGTCGCCGGCGCCGACGAGGCGCTGCAGGCGTTCGACAAATTCAACGGCTTTGCGCCGCTCAAATTTTACCAGCTCGGCCTCCTCTATGATTTTGCCGGCAACGCCGAGCAGGCCGCGGACAACTTCAACCAAGCGCTCGAAGCGAGCGGCCAGCTCAACTGGCGGTTGACCGACTCGCTGGCCAATTTCTACCAGCGCCATGGCCGCGACGACGAGGCGCAAGCGCTTTATCAACGCTTCGTCAAGGACAATGCGGGAAGCGAGCTCGCGGAATCGGTGCTCGCCCGCAGGCCCGCCGGAGTTCCGCCGCCGTTGATCGGCTCGGCCGAGGACGGCTTGGCCGAGGCGCTTTTCGATCTTGCGAGCGTTGTCAATCAGCCCGAGACACTCGATCTGGCGCTGCTCTATGACCGCTGCGCGCTCGAACTGCGCCCGCACATGGTGCTCGCGCAACTGCTGCTCGCGGACGTGCTGAGCGCCCAGAACAAGCCGGAACTGAGCCTTGCGACCCTCGCCGAGATCCCGCAGAGCTCGCCTTATTGGTGGTCGGCGCGGCTGCGCATCGCCGCCAATCTCGAACTGCTCGACCGCATCGACGAAGCGATCGCCCAGCTCAAAGAGATGGCAGCCGAAGAACCGACGCGCGCCGGGGCGGACATGCAGCTGGGCGACCTGCTGCGCGGCAAGAAGCGGTTTACCGAGGCGGTCGACGCCTATGACGAAGCGATCCAGCGCTTTGAAGCCGCCGGTATGCCGGAGCGCTGGTCGCTCTATTACAGCCGAGGCATCGCGCTCGAGCGCTCGGGACAGTGGCAGCGAGCCGAGGCCGACCTTCTGCACGCGCTGGAATTGAAGCCCGACCAGCCGCTGGTGCTGAACTATCTCGGCTATTCCTGGATCGACCGCGGCGAGAACCTGGAGCGCGGTCTGCAGATGATCCAGAAGGCGGTCGAGCTGCGGCCCGAAGACGGCTACATCGTCGACAGCCTCGGCTGGGCGCATTACCGTCTCGGCGACTATCCGAGCGCGGTTCAATATCTCGAAAAGGCGATCGAGCTGGTGCCCGAGGACCCGACGATCAACGACCATCTGGGCGACGCCTATTGGCAGAGCGGGCGACCGTTCGAGGCGCGCTACCAATGGCGGCGGGCCCTGCAATTCGGGCCGCAGGACGACGAGATCAAGCCGATCCAGGCCAAGCTCGACGGCGGCAGCGTGCCCACTGCCGGGGCAGCGCGCGGCGGCTGAGCGGGAATGGCGGTTACGGCCTTTGCGCCGGCAAAGGTCAACCTCTACCTGCATGTCACCGGCCGGCGGGACGACGGCTATCACCTGCTCGACAGCCTCGTCGCCTTTGCCGATATCGGCGATCGCCTGACGGCCGAGCCGGCGGCATCCCTGTCGCTGACGGTCGACGGGCCCGAGGCGGCGGACCTCGCCGCGGTCGGAGACGACAATCTCGTGCTGCGCGCCGCCCGCCTGCTGGCCGACCGGGCCGGGATTACCGCCGGCGCCGCGCTGCATCTGGACAAGCATCTGCCGGTCGCCGCCGGGATCGGCGGCGGGTCGAGCGACGCCGCGGCGGCGCTGCTCGCGCTAAAGCGGCTGTGGCGGGTATCGCTGGAGGACGAGGCGCTTTGCGCTCTCGGCGCCAGGCTCGGCGCCGATGTACCCGCCTGCCTTTATCGGCGCGCCGTGTGGGTCGGCGGGATCGGCGAGCGCCTCGAACCGGCCGGCGCCGCTGCCGGAAGCCGGCATTCTGCTCGTCAATCCGCGCAGCAGCGCTGCCGACCGCCGCGGTATTCGCCGCCCGGCGCGGCCCGTTCGGCCATGTCGGACGGTTCGCGCCGATGCCGGGCGACGCCTCGGCCCTTGCCCGTGCATTGATGCCGTGCCGCAATGATCTGACCGAAGCCGCGATCGGCCTCGTGCCGGAGATCGCCGCGGTGCTGGCGCGGCTCGGCCGGTTGCCGGGGTCTTTGCTGGCCCGGATGAGCGGCAGCGGCGCCACCTGCTTTGCGCTGTTCGCCGATCGCGCCGCCGCCGAAGAGGCCCGGGCGGTGGTCGCGGCGGCCGAGCCTCGGTGGTGGTGTGCGGCGGGCGGCTTTGTTTCCGGGGCCTCACTCGCCGACTACGGGTGACCGAGACTTCTTCGGGTATTTTATCGTTGAGTTGGCGTCTGCTTTGCCGGGTTCGGAGGCGCCGGCGGCTGGGTCGGAGATACCTGAATCTCCGGCGGTTCGACACGCTTGCAAGCGCTCGTAGCAGTCCCGGCATTGGTGCGGCGCAATTCCTGACATGCGGCCTCCGTGTCCTTACAGAGCGTCGAACCCTTCCCGATCTCGAAGCACCATTCGTAAGACTTCGAGGGGGCGCTCGGTTGGGGGAGCTTGCGCCATCAGGATCGCGAGCGCCGGGATCACGGACCACATTGCATTTTGTCCTTCTCTGGTCGCACCGGTCGGAAGCGTATGCGCACTGCGCCCGTGACGCAAATCCCCCGTCAGGCAAATCCCTTCAGGGATCGGTCGGGGTGCGTTATTCTGATGCCGGTTGGGGCGTAGCCAAGTGGTAAGGCAGCGGATTTTGATTCCGCCATACGGAGGTTCGAATCCTCCCGCCCCAGCCAGCAGGGATGAGCGGCCGGTCTCCGCAAGCCCTGGCCAGCGATATAAGGCAGTAGCGCTATACCCTTGTCACGCTATATCACACCACCCCTGGGGTGAGGTGAGATAGCCAGCCTGGACCGCGCGGCCATGCGGTAGAGCTGCTCGTCGGGATAGAGGCCGTTGTTCAGACCGAGGCCTCTTCGCGCATCGAAAGGGTATTTTTTGTCCTGGCCGCCGACAAGGCGGTCTGCGCCTAAAAGAGCCCGGCTCGTGTCGAGCGCGAGGTCCGTCGCCTGAAGACCCTCGATCTGCGCCTGCGCTCGATACACCACTGGCTGGGCCGCGGGTGCGCGCCGATGTCTTCTTGTGCCTGCTCGCCTGCCATATCGAATGGCACATGCGCGAGCGCCTCAAGCCCATGCTGTTCGACGACAACCCATCCCGCCGCCGCGGCCCGCCGGGCGCACCTCGATCGTCGCCGCGGCCCAACTCTCGCCGGCGGCGCCGCGCGAGCGCACCGGCAATGGCCGGTCAGTACTGGACGTGCAGCCGCAGACCGAATACCGATACGGGCCCTCGGTCGCGGTTGTAGGCCGGGTTCTTGATGAACTGATAGTCGGCCGTGAAATGCGCGAAGCTGAATAAGGCGACGCTGTAGTATGTTTCAAGGATCTGTTCCGGCCCGGCATTCGGCAATTTGCCGTCGCCGATGATCCCGCCGAGACCGCCGGCGGCGAGATATAGTTTGCCCTGGTGCGAAATCCGGTTGATTGCACCAGCCAACCCGACCGTGTCATCCGGCCGCCCCCAGCGCGAGCCCGTCAGCGAGAGACCCGCCGATATCGACTGGTTGATGTCGGTGAAATCGACCTCCTCGACGGTGCCTTGCGACACGCTGGCGCGAGCAAAGATGCCAAAATCGGCGGCAGTTGCTGTTCGAGGTTGAGCCCGAAACCATCCTTGGTGCGAAAGCTGCGGACGGCGGCGGTTGACGGCGTCTGCCGGTGGCCGCGCCCAGCGCGATCGCGTCGAGATAGGTTCCGAGATTGCCGCGGGTGAGCCAATAGAGGAACTTGAGCTTGCCGGGCTGATCCCACAGATTGTGCCTCTCCTCCAGCTCGGCGACGAATTGCCCCTGGACAAAGCCAGCGCGATGCTTGATCGCTGTTCGGCTTGAACGACAGATCGAACACGCCGGCCCGGGCGGTCCACCAGTCCTGATACCATTCGGCCGCACCGCCGTAGGTGTATCCCCATGAATTCGCCGCGTAGTCGAACGCGCCCTGATCGATGATCGACCAGTTGAAGAAATCGTTGCGTGGGTCGTGCGCGTATTTGTTAGTGTCGAAAATGTCGACGATGGAGTATTTGCCGATGGTGAGCACCAGGCGGTCGGCGGTCTGGATGCCACCGAGTTGGTTCAGGTCGGGTTCGAGCTTTTCGGTCTCGCCGCCCAAATCGACCGTCTGGCGCAGGAACCCGCGCTGGACCAGAAAATAAGGATCCGCCTTGCCTATTTTGTAGGCCTCGCCGCTGGGATATCCCGCGACGCCAAAGGTGTTGCTGAGCCCGAACCCCTGGTCGACCTCCGGATTGATCCAGATTTCGGCGCCCGGCCAAGGCCGGAAACCGGCATAGAGTGTTGCATCGACTGTTTCCCTGCCGTTGGTGGCAGGGCTGAGGCTCTGGGGTCCCTGATACGGTGACCGGAAGGCCGGTTGCAGCAGCCAGACATTGGTCGCCTGGCCGTGAATGGCCCAGTTCTCCTGCTCCACCTGCTCGGCCTTTTCCGGGGTAATCGGTATGCCTTGAGGCTGCGGCGTCGGACCAACCATTTGGGCGCCGCAAACCATCGGCCAGCACAGAAGGCCGATCGTCGCCAGGCGGGAGAGAGATTGAAATCGAGAATGGATCACGGTGCGAGAGCGTCGGAAATGGTGAAAGGTCATCAGAGCTTCGGTTACAGGTTCGTAGCGCCAGAGCGTATATCTTTGAGCGCGCCACGGCCGGCATCGACGGGCGCTTGAGAACCCAAAGCCGTCGAGCCCCGCCGCCGAAGCTCTAGAATGTGACGCCCGATCGACGGGCCGAGGACCAAGGCGTTGCGGATTGGCTGTGTTGCGGACGCCGGCGGCGGCGCCGCAATATGGCCGCCAGGATGGAAAACCAGCTGCAGATCCGGCTGCAGAACCCACCATGGCGCTATGCGGGCCTGGTAGTGATTTCGAGCACAGTCTCGTAGTCGCGCAAAGTGCCGCCGCGCCCGTTAATCGAATCTCCTAGCTCGCGGTCCAGACGCCGGGCGGCATCGCCTATTCGGGCATAGCTCCGCCGCTACCTCCAATAGGTCGAGTTCACGGTCCGGGAAGAGGCCTTTGTAGGTCAGGCCCGCGTCCACCTAGGGGCTGAATAGATTGCGGTCGGTTGGCGCGTCGCCGACGCGGATAAAGGCGGCGAGACCCTGCGTCGTCGTGTCAGGGCGGCGCCACAGCATCTAGGAATGCCGGTGCTGGCCGGGTCAGCCAATGAGCGTCCCACCATATCGCGCCGCAAATCGGAAAAATCAGCCGTGTGGTACCAGCCCCGAGTTTGACATCGCTCAGCTGGAGAAAAAATCGGCTCCGTATCGAACGCATAGGCCATTTCTGCAATCACCAGCGAGCTGCCCTCGCCGATCGGGCGCATCAGAGATTTTCGACCTGCAACTTTTGGGGGGTGCCGCGCCAACCGCCGTCACAAATGGCGAAGGATGGCCGCCAGAGCCAACGTGCGAACAGGGCCGCACGGCGGGAGAGATGCCCGCCGGGAGGAATTGCAAGAACCAGTCATGCTCGCGCCGAATAGTATGCTAGAGCCGGGCCGCCCCTCGAAAGCAGTATCAGAGAGTACTGCGGATCGCCAGCATTTACGACAATGACGCGGGATAACCCCGAGCTTGAACTCCGGCCCCCGGCTGTCTTAAACTTGAGTCAAAGACTCTAAATCCTCTGCCTGTGCGCGCGGGGTCCGTGGAGCGCAGTGCCGCGGCCGGAGAGGCTCGGGTCGCCATTAAGTCGACGTGTGCGCTCTGACTGTCGCGCAAGCTTGCATCTTAGCATCGCTGTGCCTCATACTTTCCTCTATGAGTGTGGTCGTGTTCGTTTCATCGGCTCGCGAACGGTTCCGTCAAGGGGTATTATCCTCGCTCTCGCGGGGGGCGGCCACATCGCTGCGTTTTGTCCTGATTCTCGTGACGTGTGCTGCGGCATATGCCGAGCCCTCCAGTCCGAGCCTGACGATCGGCTACCGATAATCTCCGTTGACGCGAACGCCGCCACAGTTCGGGAAATTCTCACTCAACTTGCAGACCGGCTCTATTTCTAGATTGAAACCCGGAAGCGGTCGAAAACTCTCCAACGTTTAGCGGGTCATTCAAGGGAGATTTTACCGACGTGTTGCGGCGCGTGCTGCTGCGAAACGTGAATTATGCTATCTTTTACCGTGAGCTTGCAATCGAGCGCATCGTTATTGTGGGGTCGAGCACTGCCGGTCCCGGCGATGTCAAACCTTCCTCATCCGGAAATCTCGCTGGGGCTGATGATGTGCGGCCTGCCGACATCGCAAGTGCGGAAGCGTCGTGGCTCGTCCTCCATCGCCTCATGCCCCGCCAACTCTTCAGACCAGAAATCCTCTTGCGCGGCTGCTGCAAGCACAAGCGAACATTACAGAACAGCCAATGCGACAAAGTGACTCTGCTGGGAATTTCAGTAGTGCGGCAGCGGCCACATCGTCTAGATCGACGGTTCAGTCAAGCCCTTCGACCGGTACGGCACAGCTGTCGCTTACCGCAATGACCCAGGCGGCCCAGACAAATGTGCGAATGCTGGCGAAAGCTTTGAACTCGGTGTGCATCGGAACGAATTGTGCGCAGTAGTCCGTTGCCACCGATACCGCCTCGGCGACGTTAGATCTGCCAACATCCGCATCACCGTCCAATTCACCGCCAGCGGCAACGCGAAGCGCAGCCAGACCGGCGTCGCCGGTGATCGGCGGACAAGGCTGGGTGCAGGTCCGATGATCGGAGGAATTTTTATTGGTGATTATCGATTGGAAGGGCGGGCAATATCGGCAGTCGTGCTGTCCGGTTTGCGGCAGCGCTGGTAGCAAACAGCGGTTACTCGATATAAAGGGCGATCACCGCGGGGAGAGCGTGCTCTCAACCGACGTCGTTGCGTTCCTGCGATGTCCGTCCTGCGAAGTGCGGTACTGCGACCCGCTCCGCTCGGTCGACTATGAAACCGGCGATTCAGAGGGGCTCAAATATTATCTCGAGCAAGGAGCAGGTATCGACGTTATGCTCGAGCCGCTGTCCCTGGTGGACCGGCGGCCGATCAAGCGTTATCTCGAAATCGGCTGCAGCTTCGGCTTCGCAATGGACTACGCCCGTCGAATGCTCGGCTGGCAAGTGCGCGGGTTCGACCCCGGATTTATTGCGGTTACGGGCAAGGAGTTGCTCGATTTGCCGATCGATAACGCGTATTTCGATGCCGCGAGCGTTGGCGAGGAAGAGGGGATCTGGTGCTGTGCCCAGAGGTCATCGAGCACATTCCTGATCCAGACAATTTTATCCCGCTTCTGCGGCGCGCGCTTGGCGAGAACGGTCTGCTGCTGTTTACCGGCGCTATCTGGAGATGTCGCTGGCCACCCCTGCCACCGACACCTCACTCGGCGCCGCCTTTGCTTATCGGCTGCTCAAGGAGCACGTCAATGCCGCCCGTTACAGGGAGGCGGCCGACATCCTTCGCCGCCTCCGCGATGGCTATCGTCGGCGATACAACCTCGATATCGAGCGTATTGACACCGTCGCTTTTCCGCCGGCAGACAGCACCACCTTCAAGGAATTCGGTGAGCGGTGGCCGTTTAATCTGTGCGGCGTCTGGTATTTCCTTGGCTTGATCCGGCTGCTCGATCGAGGCGGCGAGTACATTTTCCAAAGAAAAGTAAGCAGTGCCGCCGGGTGGGATCGGGGTTATGAAATTGACGCGACCGGATGTTTGACCTGCATTGATATTAGTGAAATACGCCTTGGGGCCTCCATATCCGGTATTATCCATCGGATTGCTAGGGGCGCCATAGGTATCGATCCCGTCGCCATCAAAACCAAAAATATTATTGGTCGAGGTCAAATCGAGACTATAAAATAGATATACCGCACGCTGACTGTGAATTCTGCCCGGGCATGCACGCCGGGATGTTGTTGACCACGCCGATCAGAGTGTCGTCCGAGCCATCGTACGGACCCATACCGGTTTGCGTTACCGTGGCGCCGGTCTGCGTGATGGTGATAATCGAACCGCAACTGGTGTCAGCTCCGAAACCCGGACACTCTGCACTGGCTGCGCCGGGGAGGATTGTTCCGCCGAGCAGGAATGCGGACCCAAAAACGAATTTGCTGCTCATGACCTATTCCCCATCTTGTCTCCCCCGATTATCGAAGCCCCCGGTTCCTCGGGTCAACCGCCAGCTTTGGGCGGTCCGGCCACACCGGATCATTCGATTCGGCCCGAGTTCATGTCAAGATTCTATTGAATAAAGATCTCTCTGCCAAATAATGGATCCCGAGTTTGGTGACAAAACATCCATATTTTACTTGCATTCGTCAATGCTAGTGTCCCGACAAGCGTCAAAGAAGTGTCCTTGCAATGCGGCGTGCTGACGCACAAGCCGATGAACCTCGTCGGGGGCTTAGGGATTGCGGCCCGGTGAAGACCTGCCAGCGCCCATTTAGTTCATCAGAACTGCCGCGCCTGGGGCCGCGGAGCCTATCAGCCAATCCCGCAGCTTCAAATTCGCGCCCTTCAGCGCGCCGGCCCCGGACAGCGGCAATAGATCGCGTTACGCTCCCCATCCTCCTGCGCTACGGTAGCGAAAGTCAGCGCGCCGCCCGGTCCGACCATGGCGACTGTATTGGGTGCGAAACGGCCGATCGTGCCGCCCTGCGGCAATGTCTCGCCAATGATCGCGACCCGTTGCACATCACCTAACACCCCAGCGAAAGCGGCGAGCGGTCCGGGCACGCCGTCGAGGGCCGCGATGAACGCCGTGACCCCGCCTGGCCCCACGGTCGGCCAGGGGCCGAACCCGGCATAGCGGCCGCCCCCTGGCGCCGGCGCTCCGTCGACGGCGACCTCAGCCAGACCTTCCGTCCCGGTCCGCAGCACCGCCTCCCGGGTGGCGCCGTCCTTCCCGAGATGGGCGCCGAATGCGATTTCACCGGCTTCGTCAATCGCCACGCGCTCGGAAAAACGCAGGATCATGGCCCCATCCGGCGCTTGGTCGCCGGCTCGGACCAGAAGGCGCAGCGGGCGGGCGCCCACCACGAAAATCCCGCCGAGCGCGGGGCCCTTGAAGATCGCGGCAGGAAAGGCGACGACACCGCTATTGTTCAGCGCCGGGTCGCCGATCTGGTCCATCGTGCCGCCAATGCGCAGCAGCAGCTCGCGTTCCGCCACCAGCCGCTGTAGCCTTCGGCCGTTCCAGTAATAGAGCACGTCCAACAGGTCGCGTCCGGCCCGCACACTGGCAACGAATGCCAGCTCATCGTTGTCGTTTAACGCCGGCGCGTCAAACCCGACCAGAACTCCAGCAGGCACTCCCGGTGCATCGTCGCCGGCGAGTGCGATAGCGCGCAGTCCGTCCTCACTGGCGAGGAAAACCCCCTCGGTCGCCCGCCCGCCGGCAACCTGCGCCGTGAACGCCACATGCCCGGCGCTGTTCAGCGCCGGCAGTGGGTGCGCCCCAAACTCCGCGAGAGTCCCGCCTCCCGGCAGGCTGTCCCCGAAGGCCGCCACCTTTGTCACCTGCCCGGCATCCCCGAGAAAGATGCCCTCGCGCGCCGGCCCGTGCAGCACGGTGGCGTAGAAGGCGACCTGACCGCGCGCATTGACCGGCGCGACGATCGGCTGCGCGGTGACATCGAACCGATCGAAACGGCCGCCGCCCGGTGCCGCCGCACCGGACTGGATGACGGCGCGGAGCGCACCGGTTGCGGCCGCTGGAATGGCCGGAGGTGGAGCTACCACCCGCTCCGGCGGCTGTGCCAGCGTGATCGACGGCGTCGAGGGTGCGACCCACAGAACAGCGGCCCACAAACCCGCAACTGCGATGCTCGCGACCAAGAGGCGGCGCCATGCCGCGACCAGCAACATCGCTCAGTTGGTCAGCATGCCAATCTTCAGGGTAGACACATCGTGGCGCAGCATTTCGATGTAGCTGTCCGCCTCGCCATCCCTGGGAGAGAGCGAATCACCATAAAGAGTGCCACCGATCACGGCTCCGGTTTCACCGGCGATGCGCTGCATGGCCCGCGGATCGGTTATGCTGTCCAGGAACAGCGCTTTGACGCGGCTGGCCCGGATTCGTTGCGCCAGCTTTGCCAGTTCCGCCGCGGACGGCTCGCTCTTATTGGTCCAACCATTCACTGCAAGTAGAGTGATGCCGTAGGCATTTCCGATGTATTGCAGCGAATCGTGCGACGCCAGCGCCCGCCGTTTGTCCGCCGGCACCCCGGCAATCTCCTTGCGCGCCCAGTTATCGACCGCCTGGATCTCCCTTGTATAGGCCGCTGCACGGGTCCGGAATTCGGCAGCGTTGGCCGGATCGAGACGCACCAACGCCGCAGCGATATTGCGCACGTAAATGACGCCATTGCGCGGATCGAGCCAGGCATGCTGATCAATCGCCGCAGGAAGCTGCCGGCCGGAGACCGGATGCTCCTCTTCTGCGGTCAAGGTCCGCACATTCCGCGAGACCACCACCTTGGCACCGGTAAAACGCGCCTGCTCGAGCAGCGGCTCCAGCCAAGGCTCGAACTCTTCATTGAGGTCGTTGATGAACACGGCACGAGCGGCGGCGATGGTCCCGACATCAGCCGCGGTCGGCTGGTACAGCTCGCAATCCCCGCCAGGGCCGACGATGGTCTTGATGTCGATGCGATCGCCGCCGACATTGGCGAGCATATCAGCGATAACGCTGAAGCTCGCGACCACTAGGATCCGGTCCGCGGCACTTGCCGGGCCTGCCAGTAACAGTGCGGTAAACATAACAATCCGACACAGCATCAAGCGTTTCTCCCAGTGATCGGCGCCAGGTGCCGCAACAGGTTGGCAACGGCGAGCGAAATGCCGAACAGCAATCCAGCTGCCAATACGATGGCCGGACCGGAGGGCAGATTGACGTGATAGGAAAGCAGCAGCCCCGCAAATGACGCGGCGAACGCGAAGCCACTCGCCAGCGCGATCGACATCGCAGCGCCCAATCGCCAGCAACGCGCCGCCGCCGCCGGCAGCAACAACGGTCCGACCGCCAACAATGTGCCGAAGGCCTGAAAACTTGCCACCAGCGCCAGTACCACTAGCGTCGAGAACAACGCCCCGTAGGGCGCGCGCGCTCCCACTACCCGCAGAAACCCAGGATCGATGGCGCCCACTGCCAGCGGCCGATACAATGCCGCGATCACAAGCACGATGATGCTGCACACCGCGGCGATTTCCAGCAGCGCTCGCCGGTCGATTGCCAGCACGGTGCCGAACAACACCCGCATCACGTCGACATTGCTGCCCCGCCACGCCACTAGAAGCACGCCGAGCGAGAGAGCAACCAAGTAGAACGCGACGAGCACCACATCGCGCCGTGCCCCTCCGCGGGTGATCAGCCCGCCCAGCGCCGCCACGGCAAATCCGCTCGCCAGCCCGCCCAGCGACAGCCACAATGGCGACGGTCCCGCATAGAGAAACCCGACCGCAGCGCCCGGCATCACCGCATGACCCAGCACCTCGCCATCAAGGCTCATCCGCCGCAACACCAGCAACGTCCCGACCGCCCCGTTCGTCAGCGCCAGCGCCAGGCAGGCTACCAGCGCCGCACGCATGAAGGCGAGGGTCGCGAACGGTTCGATGATCAATGCATGGAAGGACATCACGCTACCATAGCCGGCAACGCCGTCTCGGTCGCACCCCAGGCGATGCAGCGCTGCGCCAATACCAAGGTCAACGGAAACCGGGCTTGCACGAGATCGAGATCATGCACCACGGCGATCACGGTCCTGCCTTCCTGATGCCATCGCGTCACCTGATCGAGCAGCACCGGTACAGTCTGCGCATCGATCGCCGCGAACGGTTCGTCGAGCAAAATCACCGCGGCATCCTGCACCGCTAGCCGCGCGAACAGCGCCCGCTGAAGCTCGCCCACCGAGATCTCGCCAATCGGCTGCCCCAGCCGTCCAGCCAACCCCACCGTTTCCGCCGCCGCTGCCGCCCGCGCGCGAAGTGCCGCCCCCGGCGAGCGGAACGCTCCGAATTCCCGCCACCCGCCGAGGGCAATCAGCTCCGCCACGGTGAGCGGATAGTCGCAATCGATCGCCGCCACCTGCGGCATATAGGCCAATCGCTGCCGCGCCGCACAATTCACCGTCCCACCGGCCAATCGCAACACACCCGCGATCGCCGCCAGCAGCGTGCTCTTGCCTGCTCCGTTCGCCCCGACAACGGCGGTCAGGCTACCGCCGGGAAACTCTCCGCTCACTGCTTTTAACGCGACGCGCCGCCCGTAGCGCACGGTCACGTTGTCTAGGATTACCCGGCTATCAACCCGCATATATCCGGCGGAGCAAAACCCGACCGTCCCTAACCCGCCTGCCGCGCCAGCTTACAGCAGATTTCGGGCGACCGGAATTGTGCGGCAACCGACGAAATGTCCCCGGCGGTGGCCACCCAAATGCGCTCAAAGAAACACGTCGTCGATCTCGACGGCGAGGGTGGCGTAATCGCATCAAATACGGCATTCTGTTGGCACATTTACCATCGTAATCGAATCGCAGGACGAGAACGGGGAGGAACAGCCATGAGAATCGCCGGATTAGCTGCATTCGTGGGACTCGCGGCCTTGTCACTGCTGGCGCCATCGTCACCCGCCGGGGCGGCCGACTGCAAGGCCCTCGTCAAACCGTCGGTCTTTGGTCCGGACGACCAGACCGGCGCGACCAACCGCGTCACTCCCGCGGTCACCAAGGCTGCCGCCGCCGAGATCCAGACCGGAGTCGTCACGCCGATGGGCAACGTGCTCGTCGACGGCATACCACTCTTTGGCACCCGCTTCAGCAAAACCGTGCTGAGCAGCTTTGCCATCACGCCGGGCGCCGAATTCGGCAACAACAAGCTGACCTATATGGAGGACACCTATCTCAGCCAGAGCCATGTCGGCACGCATATCGATGGCGTCGGCCACATCGGCATCCAGGACTGCTACTACAACCAGACGCCGATCGGCAAATACGTCACCCAGAACAACCTCAAGCGGCTCGGCATCGAGAACATGAAGAGCTTCGCCACGCGCGGCGTCATCCTCGACATGGTCAAGGTGTTCCAGAACGCCGGCAAGCTGAAATCGAACCCGGCCTGTCGCACTCCGTGCCTCGACGGCGGCACCTTGATCACGGTAGACGACCTGCAGGCCGCGCTCAAAATGTACAACGTGACCTTGCGCGAGGCCGATGCGGTCTTCATCCACACCGGCTGGGAAGACCTGTTTTTACAGTGGCCGGCGCAGAACGCGACCTACAACAAGAGCGAAGCCGGCATCGGCCAGGCGGCGGCGGAGTGGCTTTCAGCGCAGAAGGTGATCCTCGTCGGCGCCGACAACTGGGCGGTCGAAGTGATCCCGGGCGAGGAGGAGAGCATCGCCTTCCCGGTGCACAAAACCTTGATCACCGACAATGGCATCCACATCATCGAGAACGTGCGCACCGACCTGATAGCCGCCGAAGCCGCCAAGACGGGGCGAGCGACCTTTTTCCTCGACATGACGGTGCCGAAGGCAGTCGGCCTGACTGGCACCTTTGTCAACATCCAGGCAATCCAGTAGCGCATGAGGCCAGGGCGGGGATTGCGGCGCCGGTCATTCCTTGCCGGACTGCCGGCCCTCGCCTGTGGCCTCCAGGCAGAATGGCAACTTGGTAACGTCCCTCGTAGCCTTCGGCGATCCCCCCAGGCGAGCAGTTTCGTCAGGTCTGGATCGACCGGCTGCCCCGCCCACTGCAACCGCGCCGGAACGCAAATCCGGTCCACCGGTGCGAAGTCAGTCGTCCAGTCGTGCAGGCCGAGTAGCTTGTGCTGCCGGGTGATGGAGATCTCGCTGCCCGTCATTGAGCCGGACTATGCGAACCTTCTCGCTGACCCACTGCCGGTAGAGTCGCGTCACAGTGGCGGGAGCCATGACGCCGTGGCCCGAAGACGACGTGAGCGCATTGGTCGTCAAGGCCCGGATGGGAGTAGTCCGTCGGCTTCCCCGTCGCTCCATGGCGTTCCGGCGAATCTGGCCCACGCGTCCTCCGCCGTCACAAATGTGCCGTTCAGAAAAACGGGCATATGGGGCAAAATGCACTTTCCCAGGCCCATGTGATCTGCCAGGATCCCCCCCAGTCCTAGGTCGCTGAGGAACGACATCCAGGCCAGTCCGCGTGCCTGGTACGGGCGCAGCGTGCCGGTGAATGAAGCCGGGTAGCAAGTCGCTCGAGGCGGCGGTCGGCCTCGCCGGACAGCAGGTCGCCCGCCAGCCGTCGGCGTAGAACCTCGACCAGCGGGAGGTCGTCGTTACCGAGCTGGTCAGGCCGGCCTGCAGCGCATTGCCCGAGGCGCGCATCGTGCCGGACCGGCTGCGCTCCAGGAAGCGCAGCACCGCGCGGAGGTGACGGTCGTCGAGTTCCACCCACTGGCCGCGCAGCCGGACCAGCGGGACCTTGAGCCTGGCCGGCTCGTCCAGTGCCTCCGGGTCCAGTTCCTGATCGCCGATGGCCAGGTCGTAGCGGAACTCGACCAGGTCGTTCAGCCCGAACTTGTGGTCGGTCACCGATCCGCTCGACGTCTGCCTCGACCTGGTGGTGAGCTTGAGGCCGAGCCGGGACTTGCGCACCCAGTCCGGCAGCAGCACGCCGAACCCGGCCCCGGACAGCAGCGGCGCCGCCTGCCGGAGAAAACCGGACGCGCCCTCGGTGTCCATCCTCACCTCGGCCGGGGCGGCGGTGCGCAGCGCCCGGTCGAGCTCGGGGAAGAGCCGGGCGGCCCGGCCCAGCCCGGCCAGCAGTTCCTCCTCCGGGTGCTGGATCCCGGTGGCCAGGCCGGCCGTGGATGCGCCAGCCCAGATGTCGGCGGCCGGCATCATCAGGCTCGGGTCATCGGTGGACTGCAGCGCGAACTCGACCCGCCAGTCCTGCTCCGGCGTGCCGGCCCGCGGTCGCTATCCCCGGAACCGCCCGGGGGGCTGGCTCGGTACCGACCGAGGGAACTGGCTCGGTGACGTCGGGGACGGCGTCCGGCTCGGTACCGTCCTCGGCCGGCTCCGGCTCCACCAGCCGGAAGCAGGTGCGCACCGGGCCAGCCGGGAGTTGTGCGGCGCGGTGCCAGGCGTCGAGCTGGGCGGCCAGCTCGGCGGCTTCCTGCTCATCTCGGCCGTGCCGACTTCGACCTGGGTGTCTGCCGAGGTGAGCGCCGCGATCCAGCGCTCGGTCACCGGGATGCGGGCGGGCCGCGGCCCTTCCGGGGCGGGAGCAGCGGCTGGCCGGACAGCCGGGCCCGGGCGGCGGCGTCGGTGAGCGCATCCAGCGCATCGGTGAGGATCACCGCCGATGACTGTCCGCCGGCGTTGGTCGCGCGGCACAGCGCGGGCATCCCGGTGGCGAGCTCATGCGCGCGCTCGGCATCGGCACCGGACAGCACCGGGCGCCATCGCGCTGCGTGCCCGCCGTCCTCGCAGCGCAGCGCGGGCAGCACCCGCCCGCGGGCCCGCAGATCAGCGGCCAGCCTCGCCACCGCGGCCAGGTAGTGCGCGCTGCCGCCGCCCATGATCTCGGCCGCGATCGCGCCCGGCTCGTCGAGCACGGCGAGCAGGCCGACCGCGGCGGCGGGCTCGAACGCCAGCGCGGGGACCCGCCAGGCGGCCAGCGACGCCCGGCGGCTGACTGGCTCACCTGGCCCGGGTCCGCCCAGCCCTCCGCTTCCCGTCCGCCCCCCGGTCGCCCGCCCGGTCCGCCCGCTCGCGCCCTGGGCGGCCGGATCAGCTCGGGCGACGCGAGCGGCCCCGCCGCGCCGGATGGCAGCCACAGCGTCAGCTCGTCGTCGACCCCTTGCCCCGCCAGGCCAGCGACCGGCTCGGGCAGCTCGCTGAGCGCTCGCGCCAGGCCCGACGTCTGCCGGGCGAACGGATGCGGCCTGGGGGCGCGGGAGACGGCCCGGCCGTGGCGGCGCCGTCGCGGGCAGCGCGGAGTCCTCGGCCCACAGGTAAACCGCCCCGTAGGCCCACAGCCCGTGGATTACCAGCATGCGCACGACTCCCGGCGACGATCTCAGGCATCAAGCTTGACAGAACTCCGACCGAAACCTCCGTGGACACACCCGGCCTGGGTGACAGGGATTGCCCCATGCCAGGTATCCCGCCGCGCGGCGACCCCGGTTAACGCGAAGACTTGGTAGCGCTATGACAGTCCTCATGCTTCGCGCAAACGGATCATGGGCCGAGGCACTGGTCAGCTGCGCCGGTCCTCTATCTCCCAGGCGTGGTCGAGCACGTGCCACGCGAAGCGGCGCAGCGCGTACCTGGCCGGCCAGGTTCCGCCGGGGGCGCCGGCCCGCAGCGCCGTGGCCAGCGTCTCGCGCTGCTGGTCCCAGGGCGTGCGCGGCGGCACCCGAGCGCCGCACTTGCCGCTGAACGATCGCTCGGCCTCGCGGACGTGGTCCACGATCGCGTCGCGGTCGCGGCCGCCGCCGCGCGGTCCCCTGCGCAGCACGGCGGGTCCGTCCGCGACGACCGAGTCCAGGTACTCCCAGCCGGCCTCGAGCAGCCGGGTGAGGCGCTCGGCTTCGGGCTGGCCGAGCGGCTCGGCGTCCCACGGGCCCGGCACGTCGGGCGCGCCGAAGTCCGTGGTGGCGTTGCCGGTGACCTGCCCAGTCACCTGCAGGTCCCCGGGCGCGAACCCCGGCCCGGCGACGGCGGCGTACCGGTCGGCGTAGTCGAGCAGCGTGTCGAGGGCCGCGTGCTCGCCCCGGCCGCGCCGGCACCAGCCCGGCCAGTCCAGCGCGGACGCGAACACCCACTTCGCTCCGACCTCCAGGCCGACGCGCATGCGGCCGGAACCGGACTGCCCCGCGGCATGCGGCCGGACCGCGGACTGCCCGCGGTCAGGAAGGCTGGCCGCCGCCACCCGCGTGCTCCTGGGTGGCCGCGGCATCGGCCTCTGGCCGCTGCGGAAGATCTGGCCGGTCGGAGAAGTACTTCCGGTCCGCGCCTACCTTGCGCAGCTGCTTATTCATCGAGCGCAGCAGGAACACCAGGACGACCCCGATCCCGGCCACGATGAGGAAGCCCAGGACGCCGGGCTCAACCTGGCTGGCCACCGACGAACCGGCCAGCACCGTCAAAGGCAAACCTTCTCCCGTACCCCTGCGAACAAGTCGTCTTCGGGTAGCTCGGTGTCAACGAGCGACCTAGCCAGATGGTAGTCCTCGGTGGGCCAGACCGCTTGCTGCGCCTCCAGCGGGCACGCGAACCAGGCGCCGTCCGGGTCAACCTGCGTCGCGTGCGCCTTCAGCGCCTGATCCCGGATCGGGAAGTAGTCGCCGCAGGGTACCCGGGTGGTGATCTCAAGCTCCTCGCGGTCCTCGGCGCGCTCATCCCAGGACTTGAACCAGTCGGCGTACGGCGACTCGAGCCCGCGCCGCAGCAGCTCCTCGTGCAGCGCCTGGTAGCGCGCGCGGTGGAAGCTGGCGAAGTAGTACAGCTTCAGCGGCTGCCACGGCTCGCCCGATCCGGGATACCGGTCGGGGTCCGCGGCGGCCTCGAACGCCTCGACGCTGACGTTGTGGCACTGGATATGGTCCGGGTGCGGGTAGCCGCCCCGTTCGTCATAGGTGAGCATGACGTGCGGGCGGAACGCCCGGACCGCGCGGACCAGGGGCTCGGCCGCCTCGGCCACCGGCACCAGGGCGAAGCAACCCTCGGGCAGCGGCGGCAGCGGGTCTCCCTCGGGCAGCCCGGAGTCGGTGAAGCCGAGGAACCTCTGCTGCACGCCGAGGATGTCGCGCGCCCGCGCCATCTCGTGCAGCCGGACCCGGGGCAGGTCAGCGCGGATCTCCGGCCGGTCCATCGCCTTGTTCAGGATGTCGCCGCGCTCCCCGCCGGTCAGCGTGCAGACGAGCACCTCAGTCCCCTCGCGGACGTAGCGGGCCATCGTGGCACCGCCCTTGCTCGACTCGTCGTCCGGGTGCGCGTGCACGGCCATCAGCCGAAGCGGCCCGGTGGCGTCGTCAGGCTCCAGGCACGCGGCGGCCGGCTGCGCATTCGTCATATCAGCAGGTGAAGGCAAAGCCCGGTCTCCTCAGAAGATCATGAACGCCGTCGGTGCGTCGACAGGTCGTCATTGTTGTTCAGAACGCCCCGGCTACGCGACAGAATTCCGCGGCCTGCGGCCTGGCCGCGGGCCTTGCCCCGCACAATGCCTTGACCCGGTCCCAGGACGCACGCATAATGCTCTATCCCTCGGGGCATTGACGAGGACAACCCACTGAGGGGACCTTGTTAACCTCAGAGGATTACCCCGAGGGACTCGCCACTGAGACCCGGCGGGCGTCAGGGACATCGGACGCCCGCACCACTTTCAAGGAGTACCCGTGACCGAGACGCGCGACGACAGCCTTACCTGGCTCACTCAGGACGCCTACGACCGGTTGAAGTCCGAGCTTGACCACCTCTCCGGCCAGGGTCGCGCCGACATCGCCGAGAAGATCGAGTTCGCCCGGGACGAGGGCGACCTGCGCGAGAACGGCGGCTACCACGCCGCCAAGGAGGAGCAGGGCAAGATCGAGGCGAGGATCAACCAGTTGCAGCACATCCTGGCCAGCGCCCGGGTGGGCGAGCCGCCGCGCACCGAGGGCGTGGTCGGGCCGGGGATGACGGTCACCGTGCGATTCGAGCCCGACGACGACGAGGTCACGTTCCTGCTCGCCTCCCGCGAGGAGAGCGGCGCGCCGATCGACGTGTACTCTCCCCGCTCGCCGCTGGGCAGTGCGATAAACGGCAAGAAGGTCGGTGAGAAGGCCACCTATACCCTGCCGAACGGCCGCAGCGCCACGGTCGAGATCCTGGACGCGGTGCCCTACGCCGGTATGTGACCTCCGCGTTGGGGCGGCGCGGCCTAGCTTACGAGTTCGGGGGCCGGCTGCTCCGGCGACGGCGCCCGGCCGCGTAGCGGGACTTCCTTAACGAACCAGGCGAGCACGAACACCGCGACGGCGGAGGGGACCGCCCAGACGAACACGCTCTGCACCGCGTGCGTGGTGGCGAAGAAGACGTCGTGCCGGATCGTGGCGGGCAGGTGGTTGACGGTGACCGGGTTGAACTGACCGCCGCCCGAGTTCAGGTGCACGCCCGGCACCCGCGCGCTCATCTCCGCGGTCAGCTTCCTGGCGAAGATCACGCCGAAGATCGATACCCC
>CAVSTA010000014.1:0-130184 GCA_963730745.1 uncultured Alphaproteobacteria bacterium | reverse complement strand
AGCGCAAGTGTCAAGCGCTCGTTCTCGAGCCGGCTCTGGTTGGTCGCGAGGGCGTCGCTGATCTGCTCGCGAAAGGTGTCAAGCAGGATTGGCTCCTCGCCGATCTTGCGCGGAAACATTCGCTCGGCGAGCTCCGGGACAAAAACCGCATCGAAACTCAGCCCGCGAGCTGCTTCGGCCGGGCCGACGAACACCTTGCCGTAACGATGCAGTGGCGGCGGGACAGCTTTTTCCAGGAGCAGGGGGCCAAGAACATCGACTACTTCGCCCAAGGAAAGCGGCCCGACAGGCGCGATCGGCGCCAGTTCGGCGAGTACGGCGAGCACCCGATCGGGACGGTTGAGGCCCCGGGTAGCGAGATCGCCCAGATGGCCGAGGCACTCACCCCAAATGGCGGAATTGGGCCAGCCATGGACGAGGTCGATAAGGGGGAGAGCATAGGCGGTGAAAGCGGCCAACTCGTCGAGTGTGCGCGTCACGGCGGCGGCCGCGACATTGTCATCGTCCGCAAGCTCGGTCAGTTTTGCTCGGAGCTCGTTCGCCAAACTCTCGAGGCGCCGCCGCCGCGATCGCGTGAGCCGATCACCGCCGCGTCGACGAGGAGCTGCTCCCAGCGCCGCGGTGCGGCGGCTCCGGATTTTTGGACAGCGGGATAAGCTAAAGGCTGACCGGTCCAAAGGGGCGTGAGACGTGGGCATAAAGAGGAAGCAGCACAGCGCGGAATTCAAAGCGCGAGTGGCGATGGCGGCGCTTTCGGGGGAGAAGACCCTGGCGGAGCTGTCGGCGGAGTTTGGGGTTCATCCGACGATGATCAGCAACTGGAAGCAGGAGCTGGTGAAGCGTGCGGGCGAGCTGTTTGCGCGCGGCAGCAAGGCGCCGGCGGTCGCGGATGCGCAGAAGGTGATCGACGATCTGCACCGCAAGATCGGCCAGCTGCAGGTCGAGCGCGATTTTCTTGCCGGGCAGCCCGCCATCTCCCGATTGCTGAGAGGCGGGCGATGATTGCGCCGGAAGCGGGGCTGTCCGTAAGCCGGCAATGCGCGCTGCTCGGGATTGCGCGCAGCAGCTTCTATTACCGGCCTCGGCCGGAATCTGCGGAGGAACTCGAGCTTCTGGAGCGGCTCGACCGGATTTTCACCGACCATCCGGTCTACGGCAGCCGCCGGCTCCAGGTGGCGCTGTTGCGAGAGGGGATTTCGGTTGGCCGCCGGCGCGTCCGGCGGCTGATGCGCAAGCTCGGGCTGTGGGCGGTCAGGCCGAAGCGGAACACCAGCAAGCGGCATCCCGGGCACAAGGTCTACCCGTACCTTCTGCGCGGCAAGACGATCGACCGGGCGAACCAAAGCCTGCCCTCGCGAAAGCGGGGGTGTGGGCTGCTGACATAACCTACATACCGATGCGGCAGGGATTTTTGTACCTGGTCGCGATCATCGACTGGGCGACCCGGCGGGTGCTGTCCTGGCGGCTGTCGAACACGCTCGACGGCGGGGTTCTGCGTCGAGGCGCTGAGCGAGGCTCTCGCCCGGTTCGGCAAGCCCGGCATCTTCAATACCGATCAGGGGGCGCAATTCACCAGCGAGGAGTTCACCCAGATGCTGCGCGATCACCGGATCGAGATCAGCATGGACGGACGCGGGCGCTGCCACGACAACATCTTCGTCGAGCGCTTGTGGTGGACCGTGAAGCACGAATGGGTCTACCTGCGCCCGGCCGCCAACGGCATCGAACAGAAGCGCAGCCTTGGCGAGTTCTTCGACTGGTATAATCTGCGGCGTCCGCATCAGGCGCTCGGCTGGCGAACCCCGGACGAGGCTTACCTCGGCCAATCGACGGCGGCGACGGCACTGGCCGCCTGACACCATGCCGAGGAGGTGCTGTGAATTTGTGGACAGTCGGCTGCGCCGATCCCCGCCTGACCGCGCAAGCGCGGTCCCCTAGGGACAAGCCGGGGAAAACCCATGCGTTTCCCCCACCTTGCCCACAGGTCGGCGGCTGCCCACAAGCTTCACAGCACCCCGCAACAAGACGAGGATGAATTTGATTTCGGGGAAAGGTGAAACCAGCAGCCGGCTACCGACTCTTTAGCTTATTCCTCCCCGGAAACTGTCCAAACAACCGGGACCGTCGCACAAATCCGCGACGGCTGAATTGCTGCTCGCGATCTCTTCGGGAACTTCTCTCACAAAGTCAACCTTCCTGCGTACGTAGCAAATTTCATGGGCAGTACAGGCCACAAGGATGTCACCTGGCCGAACGTTGCCGCCCGATTTGAGAGCTCCCTGTTCGTAGGATATGGCAGACCAATTTACCCCAGCATTCGTTAGCACGGCCTGCTTGACAAACGGAACCATCTCATTGCCAATTCCCAATCCACGACCAGGAGACAGGTCGTAATAATTACCTAACAGAAATGTTGAAACTGCTGATTACAGTTGCGCATCAAACGCCTGATATTCGTGCCTGAAAAACTCAGCGTCCAATCTTGCGGCGGAGTTCCTGTCGCCTTTGAAGATTTCCGTCCAATTCGCCTGGATTAGATCGCCATCCAACGGGCTAGGTGGATGCCCGAACTGTTTCAAATAGTCTTCCAATACATGCGCCTGCTCTTCATGTTCTGAGTTTTCCAGATCCCTCAAAACCTAAATCTGCTATCTTTGCGGCGACGCCTGTAAGTTTTGCGATGTTGGGTTCCGAAGCCACCAGAGAAGGTGTTGAACGCAGTACACAAGGCCGTTGAAAGGGGCGTTTCGCTGCGGGCGCGGTTTTTTCAGCTCCAAGGCGTACCAAGGCGTTGTGCAAGAGGAACTTGCATCTACTATCACGCATAGCGCCGACTGCAAGCAGTCGGGATTTAATAAACTAGTGGATCTGATCCTAACTAAGGCTGAAGGCAAGTTGCAGCAGAAGAGTCGAACTCCACGGCCGGAAACGAAACCTCCAGTGGTTGACAATGAAGGGTTTATTTTGACAGCTGACGGTAACCGAATTTGCTGGCGCGATACGAGACAAAATCCTCCTGTCCCTAATGGTTTTTATAGTTTAGGAGGGTTTGGAGGCCCATGGCTGCCAAGCGGTGAAACTGTGATCACGTATTCCAAATATTCTGACGGATCCTGGGTTCAGATAATCGCGAAAGGATACCACCCCGAACGAAGCCGATTGCACCTCCTACCCGACAATAAGAAGTATTTACTGCACTGGCCGACGGGTAGTGTTGTGAGTTCGCAACGGCAACTCAAATCGGGCCCCGGACTGCAATGCCCTTGTGATGCCGTTGGTCTCCAGGCTTCTTCGTCGGATTCGGAGCTCTTTCCAGCGCTCCGTTTGTGTTTCTGAAGACGACGAATGGGCGACGGCATATAAATATGGGAAATGACCTAGTGGCCGTGAGTGAGGTGCCTGCTCTTCTGACACGCGGCCCGAAGTTCCGACAGCACATTCTTGATAAAATCGGTTATCGAGAATAGCGCCCTCCGATCAGCCGCTGATATGTACCCGTCCGGTGAAGGCCGCCTTGCGTAGGGAGGCGGTCGGGCTGGTTAGCCCGCATTTCTCATACCCGCAGGAGGAGTTGGGGGCGACCGCAAGGATTGCGCGCAAAGATTGCGGCGATTAAAGGTCGCAACCTCTGCGAGTCCCGGCGGGCGCAGTGGCAGTGTTGCGATTGGTGGTGTCGAATATGATCGCTGACTTTCTCTTTTCTCAGCGTGCCGCGGCGCCGATGAGTTGCGCGTGGGCGACGGCGATTTCGCGCTGGTAGGGGCAGCTCGAGGCCATAGCGAATTTGATGCGCCGCACGCTGGTGCGCACCAGCGCGCCGATCCTGAGGAGTTTGAGGCGGATCGTGCCGCAGGTCGCCTTGGCGAATTGGGTGTGCTGCAGAGCCCGGCGGCGCAGCGCGCAGAGCAGCACATAAGCCATTGAGGCGAACCACAGGCGCAGCTGGTTGCCGCGCATCGTCGCTGCCGAGGTGCGGTCGGCAAACAGGTCCAGCTGACATTCCTTGATCCGGTTTTCCATGTCGCCGCGGGCGCAATAAGTCTCCTCGTATAGCAGTTGCGGCGCGGCCTCCTCGGGGCTCAGGGAGGTGACGACAAAGCGCGGATTGGCCGCGCCGCCGGTCCATTCCGCCTTGGCAATCACACGGCGCTGGCGGCTCCAGCTATCGCGCGTCGACCAGGAGAATTCCTTAAACCGGCGCGCCGGCTGGCCGGTGGCCTTGCTGTCCTCCTCAGCCGCGGCGAGTTCGGTGCTGATCTCGGCGACCAGCCGCTCGTTCTTGGCCAGGCCAAACAAATAATCCACCCCATTGGCCTCGCACCAACTCATCAGAGCCTCGCGAGCAAACCCCAAATCGGCACGCAGCACAATGCGCACCTCGGGCCAGCGGACGCGGATCTGAGCGACGATGCGCGCCGTCTCTTCGACCGCGCCGGCCGACCCGTCGATGTCGGCGCGCCGCAGCTTGGCCGCCAGCAGATGTAGGCCACAGAAGATGTACAGTGGCAAATAGCAGTAGCCGTCGTAGTAGCCGTGAAAGAACCGCCCTTCCTGATGCCCATGCAGCGGGTCGTCGGTGGTATCGAGATCGAGGATGATTTGCTGCGGCGGGTGTTGGTGCGCGTCCAGGAACAGATCGACAAACAAGGCTTCGATCTTTGCCCCGTCCCAGGCGATCCGGTGATACCGTGTCGGCTCTGGCCCGCCCAGTTCCAGACGGTTGAGCGTGCTCTTGCCGGCTACCGGGGCACAATCCTTGCGGCGGGCCGACAGCTTTCCGGCCAGCACCGCCATAGTCGGGTCGTGGCGCAGCTCGTCGTGATCGACCAGATCCTCATAGCCCAGCGCCAGCGCGAAGACCCGCTGCCCGACCAGCGTACTGACAGTGTGCTCGATCAGCTCCGGCGCGCGGCTGTCGGCGAAACACTCGGCAAACCGATCGACGAGCCGGACCGCCCGATCCGTCGCCCCCAGCAGCAAGGCTCCCGCATCCGAGGTGATCTGGCCGCCGTCAAACCCAGCTACTACCGCACGCCCCTCGACGCGTGCAAAACCCAATCAGACCGTGTCGAAACACTGTTTGCAGCGGTGCCGGCTTATCAACCGGCTGGCAGACTGAGAGTGATTTTTTCTGAGCTGCAATTCGATGGAGAAGGGTTTGTCCAATCCTTGCATCGACAACCCCCTAAACTGGATCGAGAGGCGCCTAGGGCAGGGTTTTTAGGCCGGGAGCGCGGCAATCAATTTTGGAAGACCTACGATATTGAGGACCCGCCTGAGATTGTAGGCGAGCGCGGTCAGGCTGAACTCGGCGCGGACCTTCTCCAACCCTCGCATCAGAAACGCACCCTGGTTCATCCATTGCTTGATCGTGCCAAACGGGTGTTCGACGGTCTCGCGGCGTTGGTCGAGGATGTCGGGGCGCTGCGCTATGCGGGCTTGCATTCGATCCAATACCGCCTCGTTCTCGAGACGGGATACGGCGCGGAATTGATTGCCCGTGCATTGCGACCGGATCGGGCAGTCTCGGCAGGCTTGGCTGTTGCGGTAATTGATCTTCTTCAAGCCCCGCATGAGAGAAGATGAATAGGGATGAAGACGCTGACCTGCCGGGCACAGAAAGCTGTCGCTGGTTAAGTTGTAGCTGAACTCATCTTTCCGGAACAGGCCCGCTCTAACCGAAGGACCACGCTGCGGACGCGGCACATAAGGCTCCATCCCGGCCTTCTCGCAGGCCTCGATGTCCTCGATCTTGAAATAACCCCGATCAGCCACGACCGCGATCCGCTCGACGCCGAGAACCTCTTTTGCCGGTTCGGCGGTCTGTGCCAGCAGACCCATATCGACAACTTGGTTCGTGACCTGCTGCTCGACGATCAGCTTGTGCGTCATGCGCCGCGCCAGAATCCACTTGATGCGACTTTTCACACAGTCTGCGTGACTTTTGCGCGTTGCTGGCTCACCCTGAATGCAAGGCCTGAAAAGGGGGCCGGCTGAATGGAGGAGGCCATGCGCTCGCTGGTCGGCAATCGCCGGAAGAATGGAAGGAACTCGGCAAAGTCCGAGCTGACCCGGCGCGAACTTCTGGCGTTGAGCGGCTTGGGTCTGATCGCCGGTGCCCCCAGTCTCGCGCACGCCGCCGGGCCGCAGGGGCAGTTGACATGGGGCATCCATGTCTCATTGGCGCCGACCTGGTTCGATCCGGCCGAGACACCAGGGCTGATCACGCCTTTTATGATCTTGTATGCGCTGCACGATGCCATGGTGAAGCCGATGCCCGGCCAGCCGCTGGCGGCGTGCCTGGCCGAGTCATTCTCGGCGGCCGAGGACGGGCGTTCCTATGATTTCGTGCTGCGCCAGGGAGCAAAATTCCACAACGGCGACCCGATTACTGCCGAGGACGTCAAATTCTCGTTCGATCGGTACCGTGGTGCGTCCCATTCATTGATGCAGGACCGGGTGGCGAATATCGAAACCCCCGATCCGCGGCACATCCGCTTCAAGCTCAAGGCGCCTTGGCCCGATTTTCTGACCTTTTACGCGACGGCCACTGGAGCCGGCTGGATCGTGCCCAAAAAGTACGTCGAGAAGGTCGGAGACGACGGGTTCAAAAAGGCGCCCATTGGTGCCGGCCCCTACAAATTCGTGTCGTTCACGCCCGGCGTGGAATTGGTGTTCGAGGCGTTCGACCAGCATTGGCGCAAGACCCCGAGCGTCAAACGCCTGGTATTCAAGGTAATCCCTGAAGAATCTACCCGGCTGGCGGCGTTGAAGCGCGGCGAGGTCGACATCGTCTACTCGATCCGCGGCGAACTGGCAGTGGAGCTGCGCAGCACGCCCGGGCTCACCCTGAAGCCGGTGGCTTCACCGGCCACCTTCTGGCTCTACTTCGCCGATCAGTGGGACCCGCAATCGCCTTGGCACGACGAGCGGGTGCGGCGGGCAGCTAATCTCGCCCTTGATCGAAAGACGATCAACGACGCGCTAACCCTGGGTTTCTCGAAGCTCACCAACAGCATCATTCCTGTCAGCTACGATTTCTACTGGCAGCCACCGCCGCCGGTTTACAACCAAGCGAACGCTAAGCAATTGCTGGCCGAGGCGGGTCATCCGGGTGGCTTCGATGCCGGCGACTATTATTGCGAACTCGTCCTACGCGAATCTCGGCGAAGCCGTTCTCAACAACCTTCAGGAGGTTGGAATTCGCGCCAGCCTGCGTCCGATCGAGCGGGCCGCGTTTCTGAAGGGTTGGGGCGACAAGGCCTACAAGAACCTCATCCAATGCGGCAGCGGTGCGTTCGGCAACGCCGCCATCCGCCTCGACGCCTTCATCGTCAAAGGCGGGACTTACGTCTATGGCAGCTATCCCGACATCGACGCGTTGGGCCCGCAGCAGGCCTCGGAACTCGACCATAACCGACGGGCTGCGGTCCTCGATAAAATGCAGCAGTTGGTGTACGACAGATCGGTGGTTGCGCCGATCTGGCAGCTGGCGTTCATCAACGGCGTCGGATCCCGGGTCGGGGAGTCCGGGTTCGATTTGATCAAAGATTTCGCCTACACCGGACCCTACGAAGACATCACGATCAAGGGTACATAGCCGCGCCGCGGTGCACCGACCGGCTCTCGGAGGACCTCCCCGGAAAAGTCGAGACATTTGCGCAACGGTGGTCTACCTTTATCGCAAGGCTCACCTAAGTAGCCGAGATCTGGAGGAGTTTTTATGGGTCCGCTTTTCAACAGCCGCGGCGTGCCAATCAGCGGCTCCAACAAAACAGGCCTGTCGCGTCGGGAGGTGTTGGCTCTGGGCGCCCTCGGGCTCGTCGCCGGGACTTCCGGCGTGAGTTTGGCGGCCGCACCCAGCGGCCAGCTGACCTGGGCCATTCACGTCTCTTTGGCTCCGACCTGGTTCGATCCGGCCGAGACGGAAGGGATCATCACCCCCTACATGGTGCTGTACGCACTGCACGACGCAATGGTGAAGCCGATGCCCGGCAAAACCCAGACGCCGTGCCTCGCCGAGTTGTGGTTGGCGTCGCCGGACGGGCTCGGCTATGATTTCGTGTTGCGCAAGGGGGTGAAGTTTCACAATGGCGAGCCGGTAACCGCCGAAGATGTAAAGTTCTCTTTCGAGCGCTACCACGGCGCCGCACATCAGCTGATGAAGGACAATGTGGCGGCGATCGAGACACCCGACCCGCAGCATGTCCGCTTCAAGCTGAAGAAGCCGTGGCCGGACTTCATCACCTTTTATTCGACCGCTTCCGGCTCCGGCTGGATCGTGCCGAAGAAATACGTTGAGCAGGTCGGTGACGACGGCTTCAAGAAGGCGCCGATCGGCGCCGGCCCTTACAAGTTCGTCTCGTTCACGCCCGGCGTCGAGCTGGTGCTGGAAGCCTTCGACGGGTATTGGCGCAAGTCTCCGAGTGTGAAGCGTCTGGTCATGAAGGTGATCCCGGACGAGGCGACGCGGCTTGCGGCCCTCAAGCGCGGCGAGGTCGACATCGCCTATTCGATCCGCAGCGAACTCGCCGAGGAACTGCGCCGCACGGCTGGCCTAACACTGAAGCCGGTTGTCCTGCAGGCGCCGAACTGGCTCTATTTTCCCGAGCAATGGGACCCGAAATCGCCGTGGAGCAAACTGCAGGTTCGTCAGGCCGCCAACCTGGCCATCGATCGAGAGGGCATGAGTCAGGCGTTGTTCCTCGGTTACTGCAAAATCACCGACAGCATCATTCCTTACACCTTCGACTATTATTGGCAGCCGCCGGCTGCGGTTTACGACCCGGCCAAGGCGAAAAAGCTACTTGCGGATGCCGGGTATCCAAACGGCTTTGATGCCGGAATGATGTATTGCGACAGTTCATACGCGAACATGGCCGAGGTGTCGGTCGACAACTTTCAGCAGATCGGCATTCGGGTGCAGCTGCAGCCGATCGAGCGCGCCGCATTCTTCGCCGGTTATGCCGACAAGAAATACACGCGCGGCATCATTCAAGGCGCGAGCGGCGCCTTCGGCAATGCCGCGACGCGGCTGGCCTCGTTCGTTGTCAAGGGCGGCGCCTACGCCTATGGCAGTTATCCCGATATCGACGAGCTCTTTCCGCAGCAAGCCGACGAACTCGATCATGAGAAGCGCGCGGCGATCCTCGACAAGATGCAGCAGCTCGTCCACGAGAAGGCGATTTACGCTCCGATCTGGCAGCTCGGCTTCCTCAACGGCGTCGGCCCGCGGGTCGGCGAGTCGGCTTTCGGCCTGATCGCGGGTTTCGCCTATACCGCGCCCTTCGAGGACATCACGATCAAGGGTGCGTAAGCCTCGCCCATGACTTCATGGAACGCGCGTTTTTACCCTCTCTCCGCGCTGGCCGAAGGGAGAGACTATTGGCTCTGTCGAGCGAGTCTCCGGTCGCCGGCCGAGGCCATCATGAAGCAATATATCGGCAGGCGAGTGGGTTATTCGCTGCTCTCGCTGTTTCTTTTATCGCTGACGATCTTCTTCTTCGTCCGCGTGACCGGCGATCCGGCCGCGCTGCTCGTCGAGCCGGGCGCCAGCGAGGCCGACATTGCCGCCATTCACCACCAGTTCGGCCTCGACCGGCCGCTCTGGGTGCAATACGCGATCTTCATGTCGAGCCTATTTCACGGCGACCTTGGGCAATCGTTCTATTACCGGATGCCGGTCATGGAGATCTACCTGTCCCGGTTGCCCAACTCGCTGATCCTGGCGGTGGTCGCGATGGGCTTGTCCCTGCTGATCGGCATTCCCAGCGGCATCCTTGCGGCGGTGCGAGTCGGGCGTTTTTGGGACAGCGCCGGTAAAGTTTTCGCGCTGCTTGGTCTGTCGCTGCCATCTTTCTGGGTCGGCTTGGTCTTGATTTTGGTGTTCTCGGTTTATCTGGGGTGGCTGCCGTCCTCGGGCGCCGGCACGCCGCTGCACCTGATCATGCCGGCCTTTGCGCTCGGCTGGTATTTCGCCGCCGCTCATATGCGGCTCACGCGATCTTCGATGCTCGAAGTGCTGGGCTCCGAATATGTCAAGCTCGCCCGGATAAAGGGGCTTCCCGAAGCCCTGGTCATCGCCAAGCATGCATTCAAGAACGCCTTGATCCCAGTGCTGACTTTGGCCGGGATCAATCTGGTGATCATGGTCAATGTGGCAGTCGTCGTCGAGACCGTGTTCGCCTGGCCGGGCATCGGGCGGCTGCTCTACGAAGGCATCACGTTCCGCGACTTCCCGGTGGTTCAGGGCGTCGTAATCATGGGTGGCGCGATGATCGTGACCGTGAATTTACTGATCGACATCCTGTACGCGGTGATCGACCCCCGCATCCGGCTCGAAAGGTAAGGGGCTGATGAGCACCCAAGCCGAGACCATCATCCTGCCGCGCCTGCGGTGGCGTCGGCTCTCGTTCCGGCTCGGCGATTTTCCGCTGATTCCGACCTTGATCCTCCTTGGCGTCGCCTTTGTCGCGATCTTCGCCAACGTGCTGGCGCCGCATAATCCCGAGGTCGGCAGCCTCGTCGCGCGCTTTAAACCGCCGTTCTGGCAGACCGGCGGCAGTACCAAATACCTCCTCGGCACCGACCAGCTCGGTCGCGACGTGCTGTCGCGGCTGATCTTCGGCGCCAGAGTGTCGATGGTGGTCGGCTTCACCGCGGTGATTTTCGCCGGCGTGATCGGCACAGCACTCGGCATCCTGTCGGGTTATCTCGGCGGCTGGGTGGACCAGGTCATCATGCGGCTAACCGACACCTGGCTCGCCCTGCCGGCGCTGACCTTCGCGATTTTCCTCGCCGCCATCGTCGGGCCGAGCATGTGGAATATCGTCATCATCCTCGGGATCACTTATTGGACCCGCTACGCGCGCGTGGTTCGCGGTGAGGTGCTGTCGCTCAAGGAGCGAGAGTTCGTCCGTCTCGCCATCGTCGCGGGTTGCTCGAAATGGACGATCATGCTGCGCCACATCCTGCCCAACGTCATCAACTCCGCCGTCGTGCTCGGCACTCTGATGCTGGGCGTCGTCATCATCACCGAAGCGACATTGTCCTTTCTCGGGGTCGGCGTCCCGCCGCCGCAGGCGGCCTGGGGCCTGATGCTGTCCGACGGCAAGCAGGGCCTGATGGTCGGCCGCTGGTGGCTGACCATATTCCCGGGCTGCTGCATCATGCTGATGGTGCTGTCGGCAAACCTTCTCGGCGACTGGCTCCGTGTCAAGCTCGACCCCCAGCTCCGCCAGCTATGAGCCGACCCGGCGGGGCCTGCCGGCAACGGCCGCCCCGCTGCTCGAGCTGCAGAACCTGTCGACCCATTACGTCTCGGCGCAGGGCACCCGAGTAGTCCGCGCGGTCGATGACGTGTCGCTGCAAATTCATGCCGGCGAGACATTGGGGATCGTCGGCGAGTTCGGCTCCGGCAAAAGCACGTTGGCGCTAACAATCCTGCGGATCCTCCCGCCGGCGGCCCGCATCGTCAGCGGCAAAATGCTGTTCGCCGGAGAAGATCTCCTGGAGAAATCCGATGCCGAGATGCGCCACGTGCGCGGCAAGCGGATCGCGATGATCCTTCAGGACCCGATGGCTTCACTCAATCCCCTGTTCACGATCGGTGACCAGGTCGGCGAGCCGATCCGGGTGCACGACGGAGCCTCGCGTGCGACCGCCTGGAGCCGCGCGAAAGACCTGCTGAGGGCAGTGCGCATTCCGTCGCCGGGAACCCGGGTGACGCAGTACCCGCACGAGATGTCGGGCGGCATGCGCCAGCGCATCGTCGGCGCCATCGGCATCTCGTGCGAGCCGCGCCTGTTGATCGCCGACGAGCCGACCACCAGCCTCGATCTGACGATCCAGGCGCAATACCTCAACCTGCTTCGCGACCTGCAACGGGAATACCATCTGGCGCTGATCTTCATCACCCACAATCTCGGCATCGTCGCCAAGATGTGCGACCAGCTGGCGGTCATGTATGCCGGGCGCGTCGTCGAATTCGGGACCGGTATCGCAGATCTTCAATTCGCCGGCCCACCCCTATACCGAGGCCCTGCTCAATTCGATCCCACGGATGACAGACACCGCACAGCGGCTCATCGCGATCGAAGGCCAGCCGCCCGATCTGGCGGCATTGCCTCCCGGATGTTCTTTTGCCCCACGCTGCCCGCACGCCTTCGACCGGTGCCGTGAGGCGGCTCCTCCGGAATTCATCGTGGCGAGAGGCAGGACGGCGCGATGCTGGCTCGCGGCGGGGAGCGGGGCGGCGTGACGGTCGTTCTCGAAGCGGCGGAGCTCAGCAAGCACTTCCAGGCCAAGCGCGGCATCTTTGGCGGCGATAGAGGCATCGTGCGTGCGGTCGACGGGATCTCGTTCACGATTGAGCGGGGCCGGACTCTCGGGGTCGTCGGCGAAAGCGGGTGCGGCAAGACGACAACGGCGAAGCTCGTGCTCGGCCTGGAAGAGCCGACTCGGCGGTGTGATCCGCTTCGAGGGAGAGGACCTGAAGGAGCTGAAAAGCGCCGGACGCCGGGAATACCGAAAATCGGTCCAGGCGGTCTTTCAGGATCCCTACGCCTCGCTCAACCCGCGCATGCGGGTCAGCGCGATCATCGCCGAGCCGCTCGTCACCAACGAGTTTTTGCCGGCAAGCGAAGTTCGCCGTCGCGTCCTGCAACTGCTCGACCTCGTCGGTCTGCCGGAACGGGCCGCAGACCTCTTCCCGCACGAATTCTCCGGCGGCCAACGGCAGCGCATCGCCATCGCACGCGCTCTGGCGCTGTCGCCAAAACTCGTCGTGCTCGATGAGCCGGTCTCCGCCCTCGACGTCTCGATCCGGGCACAGATCCTCAACCTGCTGCGCGACTTGCAGGCCGAGCTCGGGCTCTCCTACCTGTTCATTGCCCATGACCTCGCCGCGGTTGCGCATATGAGCCACACGATTGTGGTCATGTATCTCGGCAAGATCGTCGAGAGCGGCGAGGCCCGTACCCTCGCCCGCGCGCCAAACCATCCCTATACCGAGGCATTGTTCTCGGCGGCATTGCCGAGCCACCCCGACGAGCGGCGCAATGAGATCATCCTGCCCGGCGAGGTGCCGAGCCCGCTCCACCCGCCGGCCGGCTGCCGCTTTCACCCACGCTGCCCGCACGCAACGAACCGCTGCGCGCAGCAGGAGCCGACCCTCACCGATGTTGGGGGCCGTTTGGTCGCCTGTCACCTCTACGACACCGCCGCTCATATCGCTCCGATCCAAGTCGGAGCCGGGGCGTAAGGGTTGACCAACAGCCCAAAGTGTTGATATCAACCTGACCCTCGAACGCAATTCCGATCGGAGACGCAGACATGCCTGATCAGAAGGGCCGTTTTGTTTGGTACGAGTTGATGGCGAGCGATACGGAGGCCGCGAAGGGTTTCTATACCAAAGTGGTCGGCTGGGGCACGCAAGACGGGCCGGTGCCCGGCATGGCCTACACGATGTTCACCACCGGACAGATGCCGGTCGGCGGAATGATGGCGCAGCCGGAGGACGCGCGGAAAATGGGAGCGCCGCCGAGCTGGATCGGGTATGTCGCCGTGGATGACGTCGACGCCACCGCCGAACGGATCAAGCGCCTCGGCGGCGCCGTGCATGTCCCGCCGACGGACATCCCAAATGTCGGCCGTTTCTCGGTCGTTGCCGACCCGCAGGGTGCGGTGTTCGCGTTGTTCCACTCTCCGAACACCTGCGACGCGCCGCTCCCCGAGCCCGGCACGCCGGGCCATGTCGGCTGGCACGAGCTGTCGGCCGCCGACTGGCAGAAGGCGTTCGCGTTCTATAGCGAATTGTTCGGCTGGCAGAAGGGCGACGCAATGGATATGGGTGCAATGGGCACCTACCAGATCTTCTCGGTGAGCGGGCAAGCGGTCGGCGGCATGTTGAACAAGCCGCCGATGGTGCCGGTCCCCAACTGGCTCTACTACATCAACATCGCCGATATCGACGCCGCAATCGACCGCGTGAAGACCGGCGGAGGCCAAATTCTAAACGGCCCGATGCAGGTGCCGGGCGGCAGCTGGATCATCCAGGGCAAGGACCCGCAGGGCGCGATGTTCGCACTGGTCGGGCAGAAGGCCTAGCCGCATTTCGGAGCGCCCGAGTTAGCCGCAGACGCGGGAGTCCCAACCGTACGCCGAACCCACCCTCTTGCGTCTCGCCGAGAAGGGGCGGGAATACCATGTTCATGATGGGAGCTGGCCGAGATGGGCCTGCGCCAATTTCTTCTTGCGGCGGCGTGGTGGTGTATAGTGCGTCGCCATCGGAAAGGAGGCGCCGATGGAAATTCGGCAAGCTCTGACCTTCGACGACGTGATGCTGGTGCCGGCGGCGTCGGTGATCATGCCCGGGGAGACCGATACCCGGACTCGCCTCACCCGCGAGATCGAGCTCGGCATCCCGCTGGTCTCGGCGGCGATGGATACGGTGACCGAAAGCGCGCTCGCGATCGCGATGGCGCAGGCCGGCGGAATCGGCGTCATCCACCGCAACATGGGCGTCGAGCAGCAGGCCGACGAAGTCCGCAAGGTCAAGAAATTCGAGGCCGGGATGGTGGTCAACCCGGTCACGATCCACCCGGACGAGACCTCTCGCCGACGCGCTGCGGCTGATGGCCGACCACAAGATCTCCGGCATCCCGGTTGTCGAGCGGGGGTCGGGGAGGCTCGCCGGCATCCTGACCAACCGCGACGTGCGATTCGCCGACGACCCGCGCCAGCCGGTCGCCGAGCTGATGACCAGGGACGGCCTTGTCACGGTGCGCGAGACTGTCGCACGCGAAGACGCGAAACGCCTGTTGCACCAGCATCGCATCGAGAAGCTGCTGGTCGTCGACGAGGCCTATCGCTGCGTCGGTCTGATCACCGTCAAGGATATCGAGAAAGCGCAGCGCTATCCGACGGCCTGCAAGGACGAGCACGGCCGTCTGCGCGTCGGCTGCGGCGACCGGCACCGGCAGCGAAGGGCATCGAGCGCGCCGAAGCGCTGTTCGCCGCCGGTCTCGACGTCTTGGTCGTCGACACCGCGCACGGTCATTCAGACCGGGTATTGCGCACGTTGCGTGAAGTTCGCCGGCTGTCGAACTACACCCAGGTCATCGCCGGCAATGTCGCGACGGCGGAGGGGGCGCGCGCCTTGATCGAGGCCGGCGCCGACGCGATCAAGGTCGGCATCGGTCCGGGCTCGATCTGCACGACCCGCATGGTGGCGGGGGTCGGCGTGCCGCAATTCACCGCGATCGTCGATACGGTCGCGGAATGCCGCAAGACCGGGGTCCCGGTGATCTCCGATGGCGGCATCAAGTTTTCCGGCGACCTCGCCAAGGCTATCGCCGCCGGCGCCGATTGCGCGATGCTCGGCTCATTGTTCGCCGGCACCGACGAGAGCCCGGGCGAGGTATTCCTCTATCAGGGCCGCAGCTACAAATATTACCGCGGCATGGGCTCGATCGGGGCGATGGCGCGCGGCTCGGCCGACCGCTATTTCCAGCAGGAGGTCACGACACCTTGAAGCTCGTGCCCGAGGGCGTCGAGGGCCGGGTGCCGCATAAGGGCCCGGTCGGCAACATCGTCCATCAGCTGATCGGCGGATTGCGGGCGGCGATGGGCTACACCGGCAACCGCACGATCCGCGAGATGCAAAAGAACTGCACCTTCGTGCGGATCACCGGCGCCGGGTTGCGCGAGAGCCACGTCCACGACGTCGCCGTCACCCGCGAAGCCCCGAATTACCCGCAGGACCGTTGAACGATCTTCATGGCGCCGTCTCTTCTATCTTCGCCTTCCTCGTCATGCCCGGGCTTGACCTAGACGTGGATCGGGCCATCCACGCCCCTGCCAGCGACTGGATCGCTCCGGAAGGAGCGTGGATCACCGGGTCAAGCCCGGTGATGACGATTTCAGGTAGAGATCGGTGGCATTCCAACAACCCGGTTTGCTGAACTGGACAGCCGTGGGCTTGACCCGGGCATCCACGCCGCGCCCGGCAGATTGCCGGGTCAAGTCCGGCAATGACGAATTGGAAGCGAGAATATCCGTTCTTCGACCCGTTGACCCCCGGAGCACAGGTCGCCGCCGCGATCGACATTCTCACCGCGATCGATACCGGACATCGCCCGGCCGACGATGTCGCGGCCGATTATTTCCGCCGACGCCGCTATATCGGCGCCAAGGACCGGGCGCATGTCGCGGGCCATGTCTATGCGGTGCTGCGGCACCGCGCGGCGCTCGACTGGTGGATCGGCCAAAGCATGCGGATCGACGATCGAATCCCCGCGACCCGCGTCTTGGCCGGCCTCGATTCTGATCGAGGGCTGGCGACCCGACGCCGCTCCAGGCCTGCTTCGACGGCGACCGCTTTCGCCCGGCCTCGCTGAGGCCAGACCGAAGAGCGGCTGCTCGGCGATCTTGCCGGCCCGCACCCTGCGCCACCCGCAGATGCCGCGAGCGGTCGCCAACGATTTGCCGGATTGGCTCGAGCCGCATCTCGAGCGGGTCTTCGGCAAAGGGCTCGAACGCGAGATGGCGGCCCTCAACGGCCCCGCGCCGATCGATTTGCGGGTCAATCTGCTCAAAGGCCGACCGCGAGGCGGCGCGCCGGGCGCTCGCCGCGGAGGGCGTAGCGGTCGAGCCGACGCCTTGTCGCCGCTCGGGCTGCGCCTGCACGAGCGGGTGCCGCTCGGCAATCTCGCCGCGTTCAAGCAGGGCCTCGTCGAGGTGCAGGACGAAGGCTCGCAGATCGCCGCCCTGCTCGCCGATGCGAGGCCGGGGATGCGGGTCGTCGATTTCTGCGCCGGGGCGGGCGGCAAGACCTTGGCGCTCGCCGCCGGCATGGACAACCGCGGCAAGCTCGTCGCCTGCGAGGTGTCGCAGCGGCGCCTCGATCGCGCCGCACGTCGGCTGCGCCGCGCCGGCGTCACCAATGTCGAGCGCCGCGCTTTGAGCGGCGAGCGCGACAAATGGGTCAAGCATCACAAAGCCGGCTTCGACCGGGTGTTCGTCGACGTGCCTTGCCTCGGCATCGGCACTTGGCGCCGCAACCCCGACGCCAAATGGCGCATGCGCCCCGAGGATCTCGCCGAGCTCGTCGAACGCCAGCAGCGATCCTGCGCAGCGCCGCGCGCCTGGTCCGCCCCGGCGGGCGCCTGATCTATGCGACCTGCTCGTTGCTGCGCGAGGAAGACGAGGCGCAGGCCGAGGCGTTTCTCGCCGCCGACGCCGGATTTCTCGCTGCTGCCCGTCGCGCGCGCCTGGGGAGAGACGATCGGCGGCGCCTCGCCGGGCGGCGAGGATTATCTTCGCCTGACCCCGGCCCGGCACGGCACCGACGGCTTCTTTGTCGCGATCTTCGAGCGCCACCCATGACCGACCGCATCCTGATCCTCGATTTCGGCAGCCAGGTCACCCAGCTGATCGCGCGCCGGGTGCGCGAGAACGGCGTCTACTGCGAGATCCAGCCCTTTACGATCACCGAAGACCGGGTCCGCGATTTCGCCCCGCGCGGCGATCATCCTGTCGGGCGGCCCCGCCTCGGTGACCGAGGCCGCCTCGCCGCGCGCCCCCGACATCGTGTTCCGGCTCGGCGTGCCGGTGCTGGGGATCTGCTACGGCATGCAGACGATGTGCGCCCAGCTCGGCGGCCGCGTCACGTTGAGCGAGCATCAGGAATTCGGCCGCGCCTTTATCGACATCCTCGACGAGTGCCGCCTGTTCGACGGCCTGTGGCCGAAAGGGCGGGCGCGAGCAGGTGTGGATGAGCCACGGCGACCAGGTCGACGCGCTGCCGTCCGGCTTTCGCGCGGTCGCGTCCAGCGAAGGCGCGCCCTATGCCGCGATCGCCGACGACAGCCGCCGTTTCTACGGCGTGCTGTTCCATCCCGAGGTCGTGCACACGCCGCAAGGCGCCAAGCTGCTGCGCAATTTCACGCACAAGGTAGCGGGCTGCCGCGGCGACTGGACGATGGCCGTGTTCCGCACCCAGGCGATCGACAAGATCCGCCACCAGGTCGGCCGACGCCGGCGTCGTGTGCGGCCTTTCCGGCGGCGTCGATTCCGCGGTCGCGGCGGCGCTGATGCACGAGGCGATCGGCGACCAGCTGACCTGCATCTTTGTCGATACCGGCCTGTTGCGGGCGGGCGAGGCCGAGGAGGTCGTGCGCCTCTTCCGCGGCCATTACAACATCCCGCTGATCCATCGCGACGCCGGCGGCTTGTTCCTCGAAAAGCTCGCCGGCGTCACCGACCCCGAAGAGAAGCGCAAGACGATCGGCGCCACCTTTATCGACGTCTTCGACGAAGAGGCGCACAAGATCGGCGATGTCGAGTTCCTCGCGCAAGGCACCCTCTACCCCGATGTGATCGAGTTGGTGAGCCCGCTCGGCGGCCCCTCGGTCACGATCAAATCGCACCACAATGTCGGCGGCCTGCCGGCGCGCATGAAATTGAAGCTGGTCGAGCCGTTGCGCGAACTGTTCAAGGACGAGGTGCGCGACCTCGGCCGCGAGCTGGGACTGCCCGACGGGTTTGTCGAGCGCCACCCGTTCCCCGGCCCGGGTCTCGCGATCCGCATCCCCGGCGAGGTCACGCGGCCGAAGCTCGACATCCTGCGCAAGGCCGATGCGGTGTTCCTCGAAGAGATCCGCAACGCCGGCCTCTACAACGCGATCTGGCAGGCCTTCGCGGTGTTGTTGCCGGTGCGCAGCGTCGGCGTGATGGGCGACGCCCGCTCCTACGATTTCGTCTGCGCCTTGCGCGCGGTGACCTCGACCGACGGCATGACCGCCGACTACTTCCCGTTCCCGCACGAATTCCTCGGCCGCACCGCGACCCGCATCATCAACGAAGTCCGCGGCATCAACCGCGTCGTCTACGACATCACCTCGAAACCCCCCGGCACGATCGAGTGGGAGTGAGCAAGCGTTAATCATCGGCGATGATTGATCGCCTGTTGCTGCGAGTGAGCGATGATCAGTGCGCCAGGCCATGTGCGCAAAGCGCGCGTTCCGCTTGGCCATAGCCTGAGGCGCAAGGCTCGCCGCCCCCTCTCGTCATCCCGGCGCAGGCCGGAATCCAGACTGCCGGGGCACGAGCCCTTCGCAGCTCTAGTAATACATTGCATTATTAGAGAATTCCGGTGTGACGCAAGCCTGGGGTCCCGGCCTCCGCCGGGACGATGTTTTCCGCTTGACATGTAACCGCTCGGTTCCCTATGGGTAGGCAACCAAATGGTTCCATATTTGCGGCATGAACGATGACGTTGTGTTTCGCGCTTTGGCCGATGCAAGCCGCCGGCAGTTGCTCGATGGGCTGCACCGAGGAATGGCCAGACGCTTGGCGAGCTGTGCCAAGGGCTTGAGATGACCCGCCAAGCGGTTGCGAAACATCTGGCGGTACTCGAGGAGGCCAATCTCGTGTCCTGGAGGCGGCAAGGCCGAGAAAAGCTGCACTTTATCAATCCTGTTCCGATCAACGCGATCGCCGAACGCTGGATCAGCAAGTTCGAGCTCCCCCGCCTCGGCGCACTTTCAGAGCTCAAGAAAAATCTCGAAGGAGAACGCGATGAGTGAAGCCGCGAAGAGTAGTTTCGTCTACGTGACTTACATCCGCACCACGCCGGAAGAGTTGTGGGCTGCTCTCACGACCCCGGAGTTCATGAAGAAGTACTGGTTTGGAATGAACTTCGAGACCGACTGGAAGGTAGGGTCGCCTTGGAAGCTGATTTTCTCCGATGGTCGGATCGCTGATGTCGGCGAAATTGTCGAGATCGAAAAGCCGAGGCGGCTCGTCCTCAAATGGCGCAACGAATTCAGGGCCGAACTGCACGAAGAGGGCTACGCGCGCTGTGTCATCGAGATCGAGCAAACGGGCGACGTGGTGAAGCTCACGATCACCCATGACATCGACAAGCCCGGCTCCAAGCTCATCGATGCGGTTTCCATCGGCTGGCCAAAAATCCTGTCGAGCCTCAAGACTTTGCTCGAAACCGGGTCGGCGCTGCCCGCAATCGGTGAACTGCCGCGCGGCTGAGAACAACGCGACGAGCCAAAGGAGGCGAGATATGACCACGCATCAAATCGGAACGCGCGAGCAGTGGATTAAGGCGCGGCTCGAACTACTCGAGGCGGAGAAGGAGCTGACGCGGCGCAGCGACGAGCTGGCGCGGCGACGGCAGGAGCTGCCGTGGGTCCGGGTCGACAAGGAGTACCGGTTCGAGACCGATGAGGGGAGCGCCTCGCTCGCAGACCTCTTCCGAGGGCGCTCGCAGCTCCTCGTCTACCATTTCATGTTCGGGCCCGACTACACGGCGGGGTGTCCGTCCTGCTCGGCGATCGCGGACGGGTTCGATGGCTTCGCCGTCCACCTGGCGAACCATGACGTCATGCTTTGGGCGGTGTCGCGGGCGCCGCTCGCGAAGCTGCAGGCGTACAAGCAGCGGATGGGGTGGACGTTTCCGTGGGCGTCCTCGCTCGGCAGCGACTTCAACTTCGACTTCAACGTCTCGGTGACCGAGGAGCAACAGCGCGCGGGAGGCTCCGAATACAACTACCGGCGCGCGGCGGCGCGGCCGGTTGCCGAGACACCCTCGCGGGCGACACCCGAAGGCGCTGCCAAGGGCGCGGCCATGACCGGCACCGACGTGGCCACCTACGCGCGCGAGAGGCCGGGCATGAGCGCGTTCGTGCTCGAGGACGGCGTCGTCTACCACACTTATTCCACCTACGCGCGCGGACTGGACGGCTTATGGGGCGCATACCAGTGGCTCGACCGCGCCCCCAAGGGGCGCAACGAGACAGGCTACTGGTGGCACCTCCACGACGAGTACGACAAGCGCTGAGCCGGGGCTGGACCGGCGAGCTCGGAGGCGCTGCTGGTCGCGACTACCTAGCCGCGGGCGGCCCCCGCTGCGGCGCGTTCGAGCGCGGCGATGTCGATCTTGCCCATCTGCATCATCGCCTGCATCGCCCGCTGGGCGCGGCCGCTGTCCCGATCCGTTACCAATTCGAGGAGCCGCTTTGGCGTGATTTGCCACGAGACGCCCCAGCGGTCCTTGATCCAGCCGCACGGGCCGGGCTGGCCGCCGTTCGACGCGATCGCATCCCACAGCCGGTCGGTCTCGGCCTGGTCTTCGGTCTCGATCATGAACGAGACCGCCTCGCTGTGCCGGAATTGCGGCCCGCCGTTGAGGCCGCAGAACCGCTGACCGGCAAGCGTGAAGACAACGGTCAGCACCATGCCTGCTGGGCCCGACGGCGTATCGATCGGTGAGCGATTGACCGCCTCGATGCGGCTGTCCGGCAGCAGCTTGACGTAGAAGTTGGCGGCTTCCTCGGCGGTGCCGTCATACCAAAGTGTCGGCGTGATTTTGGACATGTTCCGATCTCCTCTCATAGGGGGCCGACCGGGGCGAAGGGCGCGCCCTGCACGTCCCCCGACTGGAAGATCGTAGCGCCGCCGGGCGCCACTGTCGGCCCTGCTGTCCCCGTCATATCAGTACGAATCCCGACGCTATTGTTCTGTCCTGCAATGCAAGACCGATGAAACCGCCGAGGATCCATGAAGTGGGGTAGTATAGTTAATCGGAACGGACGTCGTGCGTGTCTTGTTGGTAGCACAGTTCTTAATTGATGGGAGAGGATCCTCATGGTCCGATTAACTATTCTAGCGGTTTCTTCGGTTCTGGCGCTGAGCACAGGGCCGGTGAAGGCGCAACCGGTTCCGGTCGTGCCGGTTGTGCCTGCTCATGTTTATCATGACCACGATTGGCGCGCGAAGCGCGAGCGGGCTTATCATCATGAGCAGCAGCATCGTCTCAAGGCGGAAGAGCGCGAGCTCGACGCCCGCCGCCGGGCATTGCATGAGCAGCGTCGGCATGAGGAGGAAAACGGCTTCTACGGCCGCTAAGCAAGCACGGCGGGTCGGGAGGCTTACCTGGTGCTGTTCTAATACAATTAGGACAGCACCAGTGCGACCGACCGTAGGGAGACCGCGAACCTGCGGATCTACTCTGGCCCGTGTTTTTGATCCGAGACAATCCCGCCGGGGATGCAGTGTGGTTGTCATTTCAGCATTTACGATATTGACAAAGTCTGCCCGTGTGGTATTCTACGCTGCGTAAGGCGACATGAGCATTCCCTTCAAGATTTAGCCGATTACAGCAGGAAACAGCGAAAAAACAGCGAGTGGGCTTCGCTGTTATTTCGGCCTTCAACTGCTCAGAAGGCTAGGATTTCCGCCGAAAACAAGAGGCCGCCCGCTGATGATTTCATGCTAAAACAGCGAAAACAGCAAAAGTGCACGGGATGCACGTACGCGTTCGATGCTTGCCACTAAGGGTTCGGTCTGAGATGGCCGATGGCGGCCTTGCCAGACCGAGGCTGGCAGAGTACCTGATACGCGACCAAACTTGGGAGCGCTGCGATGACCGATAGAACTTCCGATATGCCGGCCGCTCCGGCGGAGGCTGTGAGCCCCTCCGGCATCAACCACCTGGTCCTCAATGTCCGCGACATTGAGGAGTTGCACAAATTCTGGACCGAGATCGTCGGCTTCAAACAGGTCGGAGAATTGCATCCGCGAGCCGACCGGCCGACGCCACCGAAGATGCGCTTCTACAGCGCCGTCAATGACGGCAAGCTGACCCACCACACGGTCGCGCTGGTCGAGAGCGCGAACCTGCCTCCGGTGTCCGATTGGGTGCTGGCCAACAGCCAAGTCGCGATCAACCATGTCGCGCTGACAATGCCGAACCGCGAAGCATGGCTAAAGCAGCTCGCCTTTCTGCAGAGCAAGGAGGTCAAGTTCAACTGGCGCGTCAACCATGGTGTCACGCACAGCGTTTATATCAATGACCCGAACGGCTACGGCGTCGAGTTCCTGTACGAGATGCCGCGCGAGATGTGGGAAAACGACATCGACGGCGGGATCAATTGGCTCGAAAACCTGCCGACCGAGGGCCCCGAGGCCCTGGTCGACCGCACCGACACGCCCAGCTTCGGCCAGAAGGCGGCGGCGGAATAGGCTGGCTGGGACCAGAGGGGATCCGAATTTCCGTGTGGCGGAATCTTTTCAGCATCCCGCTGGTTTATTTATGTAGTCTGCTTGGGCTGCTTTCGATCTCTGCGGATGCGGCTTCCCCGCCGCCGGCCGCTGCGCGCAGCCTATACGCCGTCAATCAAGCCGAGCCGGATCGAGGATCCGTCTCCGTCTACGATATCGAGACCGGGCATCGACTGGTTAAGACGATTGGGACGGTACCCAATGTCGGCGACGTCAGAGGAGTGGCCGTCAGCGCGGTCACGGGGAAACTTTACGTCGCCTACCAGGAGGTTTCAGGCACTGGAATGGTCTACTGCCTAAACGTTTACGACGACACGATTGTCTGGAATAGAGCGGTCAGCCCCGGTGTCGATCGGCTGGCGATCAATCCGAACGGACAGGTGCTCTACGTTCCAACCTGGGAAGGCGGTTCGGCGGACTACATCAATGTCGTCGATGCCAATACGGGTGAGGCTCTCCGACAGGTGCACTTCTCCAACCGATCGCACGACACTCAATACCCGTTATCTGGGCCGATCTTCCAGGAGACCAAGGCAGACGACGGGAGCGGCAATTATCTGTATCTGATCGACCCGGGCAGCTATGCGGTCTCACGCGTCGGGCCTTATTCGGGAATCCTCGGGCCTTACGCGATCGACAGCACGAGCAGCTACGCCGTGAACAATGTGAGAGACCTCTGGGGAATGCAGGTCGCCAATCTCAAGATCGGTCATATCATGACCGCCAGCATCCCGGACCATCCGCCCGGCGAAGCTGGATTGCTGCACGGCATAGGCTGGACCCCTGACCAAACTGAGGTCTGGCAGAATGGCAGCTGGAGTGACCCGCATGTCTACGTCTGGGATATGCGTGATCCGATGGCCCCGGTCATGAAGGATAGGTTGCCGTTGCGAAGCGGTCGGGGATCACATTGGCTGACCTTCGACATAAAGGGCGAATACGGTTATATCGCCCCCAACAAAAACAGCGCGGACGGAACCGAAATCTTCGATGCCCGCACGCATAACTCAGTCGGCGTGATCGGATCGTCGGAAGACCTGCTCGAGATCGATTTCGCGAACGGAAAGATCAGCCAAGTCGGTGATCAGTACGGAATTGGAAGACGATAAGCCGTTGATTGCGGGCGGGCCGTCGAATGCAAGCACCGCGTGTGCTCATGCAACGTTGTTGGGTCAATGCCCTTTTCCAATATGCTGTCGTCCGAAGAAGGAAAAACTTGAGACAAGCGGAGGAGTTGCAATGCCCTACGGAGGAAAATGACCGGCAGGGGAGGCGGCGGGGCGGAGTTGCTCATCAGGGTCATGGGATGAGTTCGATGTCCCACTTTTTCGCGGGAGCGACGTCCTCGCGGTTCCACCAACCCCCGCCCAATGCCTGGAACAATGCGGCAGTGTCGGCATAGCGGGCGGCCTGCGCCTGGACGAGGGCGATCAGCGCCGTTTGATAGGTGTTTTGGGCAGTCAGCAGCCCGAGATAGCCGATTGCGCCGAGCTGCAACTGGAGGCGCCCGATCTCCAGGCTCTTGGAGGCGGCGCGCTCCGCCGCGACCGCCGCTTGCAGGGTGTCGGCATCGGATTGGATCGTATGCAGGACGTCGGCGACGTTCTGGAAGGCGGTGATGACAGTGCTGCGATACGTCGCCGCCGCCTCGTCGAAGGCGGCTTCGGCGGCGCGTTTCTTATGCAGCAAGGTGCCGGCATCAAAGATCGTTTGCGCCACGTTGCCGGCCACTGACCAAAAAGCGGTGCCGGGCGTCATAAACAATTGGCCGATTTGGTTGGCGGTGGTGCCGGCATTCCCGGTGAGCGTAAACTGCGGCAACTGAGCGGCGATTGCGACGCCGATCGAGGCGCTCGCCGCATGCAGTTGCGCTTCGGCCGATTGGATGTCCGGGCGCTGCTCTACCAAATTCGACGGCAGGCTGACCGGCAGATCCTGCGGCAATTGCAGTGAGGCGAGGTTGAACTTCTCGGCCGGCTCCTCGCTCGGCAACCGGCCGATCAGCGCCGTCAACAGGTCGCGCTGCACCGCCAATTGTCTCTGCAATGGCGGTAACGTCGCCTGCGCCTGCGCCAATGTCGCTTCCACCGCCGCCACATCGGCTCCCGCCACCTGGCCCAGCTCTAATTGCTTGCGCAGGATCCCCAGTGATTGGGTCTCGACCTTGATGATTTTCTCGGTCGACGCAATCTGGCCGCGCAACGACGCTTCCTGCACCGCCGCCGCAACAACGTTCGAAGTCAATGTCAGATAGGCCGCCTCGAGCTGGAATCGCTGAAATTCGGCCGTCGCCATCAGCGATTCCACCTGCCGCCTTGTGCCGCCGAATACGTCCGGCGCATAGGTCACGACCACCTGCGCGGTGTGGAGGGTGAACCAGGGTTTACCGGACGAGGCCGATGTGAAGGTGACGCCGGTCGCGGTCTTGTTGCGGCTCGGCGAGTAACCGACTACGGCCGTCGGGAAGAACGCGCCTTGCGCCGCGTAGACGTTTTCCCAGGCCTGCCGCAATGTCGCTTCGGCCGCCGGCAAAGTCGGGTTGTTCTTCAGCGCCTGTTCGATCAAGGCGTTGAGCGGCTCCGAGTGAAACAGGGCCCACCACTGGCCCGGAATGTCCAGACCTTGGACGAAGCGCTGCGCCTCGCCGCCCTTCACATCCGCCGAACTGGTTTGCTCGGCCAGCGGCTGCGGCGTGTAACCGGTGACGTCCGGCGCAGCAGGTTGCTCGAAATCCGGCCCGACGGCACAGCCCGTCAGTGCGGCCATTCCGGCAGCGAGCAAGCAGCCGCCCGCTCGGCGCACAATGCGCATCGCTATTCCGCAGGCGAGGGCACTGGTTGACGCGCTCCAACCGGCGCTCTCCGGCGCGAGAACAAGTCGATCAGCACCGGCATGATCCCTTCCATGACCAGAAATCCCGAAGAGCCCGACAAAGCCGATCGCCGCCGAGACGCTGAACGGCGTGCCGGTGAACCACAACGCGAAAATAACGCCGATCAGCGCCATGGGCATGACGCTGGCGGCCAGCAACGTGTCCGGCAGCGACGAGGAGTTGATGAAGAGCAGCAGCAATATGAGGGCGATGCTGAGCGGCACGACGACTTCGAGACGTTCCAGCGCAGCGCGCTCGCGGTCGACGTCGATGTCGACAGTCGGCCGGCCTAGAGAATTGAAGATGGAAAGGTCGGTCATGCCCGGCACCGTCTTCATCACCTCCTTGATCTTGTAGCCGTTTTCTGGATCGTTTCGAGGTCGTTGCCGTAGAGCTTGAGCGAGTTTTCACCCCTTGACCCCCGACGCCGCCTCCTCGACGTTTTCTTTGACATATTCTTGCGCGACAATATCGAGCCGTGGTTGATTGCCGACGGTCACGGTGGCGACGTCTCTGACATACACCGGGGAGCCATTTTTTCGATGTCAGCATATGGGCTCACACTGCCGCAGGTATTCCAGACCCTCGACAACAGCAACATCAATGTCGGCGGCCAGACGGTCATTTTCGGTCCCCAGGCGGCGATCGTGCGCGGCGTCGGTTTGATCCACACAATGGACGACCTGCGAAACACGAATAGGTTCCGATCGCCAAGCGTCACCGGGGCGCTCTCGATTTCGCTCACGAGGGTGATTCCCTCCATCTCCGCGGTCGCGTCGTAGAGTTCAACGACATGACTTATCACAGAGCCCAGCGTGACCAACGTGAAGGAGGCGCGCCGGCCGCCGGCTTTGGATTCGGCGATCTGCAGCAGCCTGTCCACCATCTGGATCAGATCGTCGACTTGCTGGATGGCGAAGCGGGCGGTTCCAGCGAGCTGTGCGGCGCTGCCGCCGGGCCGGAGCGCCTCTTCGAGCCGGCTGCGGATGCGCCCCAGCGGGTTCTGAGATCATGAGCGATCCCGTTGGAGACGTGTCGTACGCCATCCATCAGGTGCTCGATGCGATCGAGCATGCTGTTGATGTCGCGGTCGAGCCGTGCGAACTCATCCTCCACACCGGAGATCGGGATTCGCCGAGTGAGGTCGCCCGCCTCTATTTCGCGAGCGGTGCGCCGGATTGCACTGACGCGATGCTCGAGCTGCCGACGAAACACCAGAGCGCCGCCGATTGCGAGCAGCAGCGCCACCGCTCGACCCGCCAAGAGGGCATGCCGTACCAGCTGCTCCATCTCCTGCTGGTCTTGCATGTAGCGCCCGACGACGAGAAATCGAGCCGTCCGGCAAAACTCGCGGCAGGAGACGGCTGAGCGAAGGCCAGTCGTTGCGCAGTACTTTCAGGTCAGTCATCCGGTCGGGGCGGCGCGGCCGCGGCCGTCCGGCCCGCAATGTTTCCGACGACCTTTCGTCCGTCTGGCGCGATAAGGAGATAGACCTCGGTGTCCTGCTCGGTGCCGTGCCCAGAAGCTGCTGTATTTCCTGCCGCAATGCGTCACCGCCGCGGGTCTCGAAATGGGCGGCCGGCTTATTGGAGCTGGAGAGCAGCTTGGCGTCCGTACTACGCGCCAACACCCCAACAGTGCCGATATAGAATTGCGCCGAGATCACCGACATCGAGCCGATCGCGAGCAGTCCATAGCTGAGCGCCAGACGAAACGCGACGGTGCCCAGAGCCTAGTCATCGGCAGATATCAGGTAGCCGATGCCACGAACCGTATGGAGCAATTTCGGAGCGAAATCCTTGTCGATTTTCCAGCGCAGCCGGCTGATCTGGACATCGATCACGTTGGTCTGTGCATCAAAATAATAATCCCAAACCGCCTCGAGCAGCATCGTGCGGGTAATGACCTGGCCTTGGTGCCGCACCAGGTATTCGAGAAGGCGGAATTCGCGCGGCTGAAGGGTGATGGGCGTGCCGGCGCGCTCGGCGCGGCGTGTCCGCAAATCCAGTCGCAAATCAGCGATCCACAGTTCCTGATTGTCCTGTCGCGCCGCGCTGCGACGAAGCAATGCTTCAGCGCGTGCAAGAAGCTCGGAAAAAGCAAAAGGCTTGGTCAGGTGGTCGTCCCCGCCGCCACGCAGACCGCGGACTTGTTCGTCGAGGCTCGCGAGCGCGCTCAGTATCAGCACTGGTGTCGTCTTACCGAGTTTTCGGATCGCCGCAATGATCGACAATCCATCCACCTCGCCCGGCAGCATACGATCGAGAATGATGATGTCACATCTCTCGTTTGTGGCGAGGTAAAGGCCGTTGACACCATCGCGAACCAAGGTGGCTGTATGGCCAGCCTCCTTGAGCCCGTTAGATACATAGCAGGCGGTGTCCACTTCATCCTCTACGACCAGACAGTGCATTCCGCGTCCACCCTGCCGGTATCGGTTTATTCGGCCGGTGCGGGTCGGGGCTCGGGCTCTTCGACCAGCTGGCGTGGTCGGGAAAATACGCCGATGAGCACCGGCAGCACCAAGAGAATGAGGAGCGGCGCCGATAAGCTCCCGCCGACGCCGACGGTGGCGAGCGGCTTTTGCACCTGCGAGCCGATCCCGGTCGACAAAGCCGCGGGCAGGAGGCCGGCAGAAGCGACGATGCAGGTCATCGCCACCGGGCGCATCTGAACAGCGCAGGTAGGCAGGATGGCTGCGCTGCGCTCGAGGCCCCGCCTCGATCTGCCGGTTGAAATAATTGATGACGATGATCCCATCCATCGCCGAAATGCCGAACAGCGCGACAAAGCCGATCGCCGCCGACACGCTGAACGGGGTGCCGGTCAACAGTGCGAAGATGCCGCCGATCAATTGGCGGGCAGCATCCGTATGCCCACAGCATGGAGTTCTTCGGCAGATGGTTCGAAGGGGGATGTGCGAGAAACGCAAGGGGCGCCTTCTCTCAGCGGATCTCCAGCCGTACCTCGCGCTGGCCCAAGACCGACCAAACCTCGAAGACATCCACCCGACTATGCTCACGCCGCGCTGCCTCTCAGCCGAATGATCGCAGCAGACGCGCATGGGTGGTCTCCCTGTGGCGTCGGCCCCAGTGCCGACGGTGACCCGGGGGATTGCCGATCAGGCTGCAAAGGTAGCCGGCGGCGACCGCCAGGTTGAGCAGGTATCCGATAGGACGCGGAGACCGCTTTGAACTCGCGCCGCAGCCCGTCCATCTCGCGCTCATGCGCGCCATTTGCTCGGCGGTCAGACCGCGGATCTTCTTTGGCGGTCCGGTTGGGCGAGATCCTCCTGCCGCGCCGCCGCCAGCGCGCATGGGCATAGCGGGCGGTGAAATTGTTCATCGCCGACATCAGCTTGTTTGTCAGCTTGGTGGCAGTTCGGTTGCAACGTTGTTGCCGATGTATGTCTCATTGGTCAGCGCCGGTTGCACCGACCCCGCGGTCCACCGCCGCCCCAAATCCGTCCTGATCTGCTCGTTGTTGAGAATGGCGGCGATCTCCTTTGGTGCTTGCCCTCGTGCACGAACATCCGGAACGTCCGGCGGACGGCCTCGACCTCTTCAACCGGGCCGGGCTCCAGCACCACGCGATCGCTCTGCAAGCTCTTCTGTTCGCCGAAGGCGAGGATGGCCTTAGGGTTGCCGTTGTGATCGATCAGACGCCGGCGCAGCCGGTACCCGGCGTGGCCGCCCTGCCGGAAGCCCGGTTCGATCAGCCGGGCTTGGCCGACGAATACTTTCGCCGAAAGTTCGCGGCTGTATTCACCGGCCATCGCGCGCTTCACCGCCTTGACGATCGCCGAGGCGACGCTGCCGTCGTTTTCGAATTGCTCGGCTCAATAGCGGATCTCGACACCCGAACGCCGGCAGAAATATTCGTAATAGGTGCTCTCGTCGGCGTTCTGGAACCGGCCCCAGCGGCTGACTTCATGGACGAGAACGGTCTTGAACCCAGGGGAGCCGCCTTCGACATCGATCAGCAACTGCTTGAGCGCATCCCGCCCATCGAGGCGCAGCCCGCTCTCGCCGTTGTCGGCGTATTCCGCACGATGTCGAAGCCATAGCGGACGGCATATTGCAATATGGGTCAGACTAGAGTTCTCGGTGGAATAACGTTGATCCTCGGTCGGCATGCGCACACACTGCGCCGCAGGAAGGGGTTCACGCCGCGCGGTTCCGATTTCATGCGAACTGGCGGCAAAGCGGCTGGCCAATTGATATCTCCCGCTACAATCCTTCTTTGAGAAGAGAAAAAGCCGCACTGGATTGTCAAATGGCCGTGGCTGCAATGCGCATCCCAAGCTGTATCACGCCGGCAGCGGCCAATGCGATTGGCGCCCAGCCTGCGTTTTTTTAGATTTAGCAATGCGCGCGAGCAATCCTGCCCGGGCGATCGGGATGTAAACTATCGCTCTCCTCCAGTCTTTTCTTATCGTGTTTCTAATTTTCTCACGCGGAGGTGTGCAGATCAATATTGGTAAACGTGTCCGATCCCTGGCTCAGCCGACCCTCCGCACCGGGCCGCTAGCCATTCTGACTGCCGTTGCGCGCCGCGCTCTGCCCAGAGGCAGGTCGGAACGAAGGGGTGGTCGTATCCGGTCAAACAAAGGGACGTGCTCTTGACCGAATTCAACCGCGCTCGCTTATCAGGGCAAATTTTGCCGAACTTGACGCGCACACAACTTAATCTGAAAGCTCGCGGCTGACTAAATGCGCTCGTTGTCGAGGAACGCGAGCATGTCGCGAAGCCGTGGCGGGATGGTTTATGTCAACCTTGGTCATAAATTAAGCATTCTTAACGGGTAAGACGAATTAATTTGTGCCCGATTGGATTTCCACCTTGGTAAAGTTGTCGCATACGAACCTCTGCTTCGCCATTTTAGAGTTGCACTTATTTCAAATGCGGCGTAAAGTTGTATGAACAGCCAAAAAACTGTGTGTTGTGGCGTATTTCTAACTTCACCCTAAATCGACGCACCGAGTTGTCGCCTAGGCATTGCCTGCTAAAGCCCGAATAGCGACAAAACCATCCCGCTCCCCGCCAACAAAATGGCTGCAAACGTGAACAATGGATTTACGCAAGGGCTGCAGCATCACCGAACGTGGAGACGCGGCTGGTCGCAAAAAGGCTTCCAGCGATTGCATGTCGGACGCCGAACGCGCACGAGGTGGCTCTCTGCCATTGCGATAAAAACCACCAGAACTGCCGGCGGTCTCAAGGTGCGATCTGTCGACGAGCGGAGCCTTTACGGCATAGGATAATCAATGAGCTATTTAGGGAACGGACCTGAACAATCGCTCCGTTTTCACGGCGAGTTAGTTACCGGTCGCAACAACCTCGGCGCGCTCTTCCGGAATTCACGGCCGCGCACCATCAAACCGGGTCTTTTACTGGCGCCTATTGCTGGCGCGAGCCGCGGGATCTATCATCTTCGCGCCGGATGGGCCTGTCAATTACATGATTTGGGAGCTGGCCGTCAAATCATCATCCACGTTTACTTGCCTGGTGACGTTATTGCACCAGATATGGCGCTAAAGACCCCACAATCGGACGACATTTTAACACTGACTTCAGTAACGATCGAGTGGATCCCCCTTGAGAACGCATTGACGGACGTGTTCGCCCACCGTCCCACAGCACTCTACTTCGCCTGGCTCCTGGACCAGCGTCAGCGACGTGCGGATCGCCTTCTAGCCGCGATTTCAGGGCTTGATACGCGAGGTCGGCTGGCCATGATGGTGCTCGACTTCTACGCGCGACTGCGACGCCGCAGACTGATAACCGGATTAGTATACAACCTTCCTTTGACGCAGGCCCAAATCGGAAATTACATCGGTTCGACTGTTGTACACGTCAACCGAGTATTGCGGGCTTTACGCGACGAGTGCATCGTTAACATCGAGAAGCATTGCGTGACGATCCTTGACCTTGCGCAGCTCACGAGCCTGGCTGGAGACGGCAAACCGGCCATCCCGAACCTCAGATTGGACCCTTTTCCGGAGAATTCGTCCTTGGTTGTCAACCTTCACGGTTAATTAAAATTAATTAGCTTGCAAAGTTGAAGAGAGAGGTTTCGGGAACGATCCCGGTCCAGAATTCGCTGATTGATTGTAGGAGGATCGGGGACGAACGGCTTCCGCTACGCTAACGGGTCTCTTTGCTGACGGTGCCGAGCCGATTTGCTGTGGCCCTGCGGCTGCGGCCGTTTGGTATACTAACATTTGTTAATTAAACAAACGAAGATTGGGTGAGCAGAATATTTATCTTGCAGACGTTGAAATCCACCTAGTAAATCACTTCCATTCGCTACAAATCTCGCGTCGGCCGGTTTGAAGCAGCAATCGTGAACAATGGGGCATCACTTGCGTGCGCCGCCGCATAAGCTCGGGCTGGAATTGGTTGTTACCCATGACGTCGACGCAGACAGGACGCCCGCCCCCGCGATTTCCCGGGCTTCGCTTCGGACCTCCCCTCAAGAAGTGCCGAAGGAACGCAAATCTAGGCGGCCGACTTGGCTATCGCCGGATGTCGCGGCTTGGCTAATCTCTGCGTTGGACTTCACGCTGATCTCAGCGGCGGCAGCGGCCGCCTTCGGCGCCTATTCAGAGGCCATGGACCAGACGGTAGCGGGGATAGCGCGCTATCTCTTGACCGCGCTGTTGGCCGCTACATTGTTCGTTGGCGCGTTTGACCGACTGGGCGGCTACCGGCTGACCCAATTACCGAGGCTTCAGTGGCAACTCACGCGCACGCTCATAGCCTGGGGTATCACAGTATCAGTGTTGCTGCTCTTTGCCTTCCTTAGCAAGACCTCCGACACCTATTCGCGGGTTTGGACGACGACGTGGTTCATCGTTGCGCCGCTTGCGCTTCTCGCTTGTCGTTGCGTTATTCAAGCTACGCTAACTACCCGGCCGGCGGGCAACTCCTTAGCCCGCAGTGTGGTGATCGTCGGCGCTGGGAATGAGGGACAGCGGCTGATTGCGAAATTGCGCGCAAATCGAGATAAAAGCATTGTGCTGCGCGGTGTTTTCGATGATCGAAAATCCCGACTGCCCGCTGCTGCTGATGGCTTCAGCGTACTCGGGACGACTGATGACCTCCTCGATTTCGCGCGGCGTGTTTCGGTCGACGAGGTAGTAATTGCGTTGCCGCTCGATGCCGAGCGCCGCCTCAAGGCGCTTTGCGACAAATTCAAAGTGCTCGCGATCGACCTGCGTCTCAGCATCGAACCTTTGGCTGAAAAATTCCCGTTCCTCGGCATGGGCTATTTAGGCAATGTGCCAGTTCTGGAGATCGCTAACCGGCCGCTCAAGAACTGGTGCGCGATCCTGAAATGGATTGAGGATAAGGCACTCGCTGCGCTACTGCTGATGTTTTTGGGGCCGTTGATGGCTATCATCGCTGCTTTCATTAAGCTGGATAACCCAGGGCCAGTGTTCTTCGTGCAAAAGCGCTTCGGGTTCCACAATGAGGTGATCGGCGTAATCAAATTCCGCACCATGTACGTCGACCGGGGCGACCCATCCGGAGCGGAGCGTACGGTGCAAAACGACCCGCGGATGACGCCCGTGGGCCGCTACTTGCGTCTGCTGAGCCTTGATGAGTTGCCGCAGTTGATCAATGTGTTGCGTGGCGACATGTCGCTGGTGGGGCCCCGCCCTCATGCGATCGCGATGAAAGCTGCCGGACGCTTTTATTGGGAGGCGGTCGAGGACTATTTCCACCGCCATCGTGTCAGGCCGGGCATCACCGGCTGGGCGCAGGTGAACGGGTTACGCGGGGAGGTAGACACCCTCGAAAAGGCCCGCGCTCGGGTTTCACATGATCTCTATTATATCGACCACTGGTCCCTGTGGCTCGACCTGAAAATTTTGCTGATGACGGTGGGGATTTTGACATCTCACCAGAACGCATATTAAGTCGCGATCGCTGCGTCACCTTTCGCGAAGGCTGTCATGCCATATTTTAGCAGGGGGGAAGCAGGTAACTTAAGATCCGGCGCGACCCGTCTTGATTTCGACCGTGACGGCCATGCCGGCGACAAATTTGCGATCCCATCATCGACGCGCATCCGGGCTTGGTGGAGCGAGATGCACGCCACGTAAGCCGCCTCCATGGCTCTCGTATTGCTCGGACTGTCCCCTCCAGGTTGGCCTTGGACGCTGTCTTGGGAATTACCCTGCCGGGGGTCGGCGACGCGTGGGTCTGGCAGAAGGGCATCTGGCGAAACATTCAACACCTTCCCATGAATGAGTTCATATCCGGTGAAGTTGAATGTATCGACTTTGATGTCGGTCTCCTGCCCGGGGTGGACGAAGCCGATGTCGCGGTTCGGGACGGCCGCCTCGACCACGAGCAACGCCTGGGCAGGCGTGACGACAGCGCCTATGGTACGCACGGCAGCTGCTGCACGACGCCGTCGATTGGCGCTGTCAACCGCTGAAACCGGGTTCGCTGCTCCGCCTTGACCAAGTCCTGCGCGAGGCCGGCAGCCTTCGGCTCGGCCTTCGCCAGCTCTTTAAAAAGATCGTGGCGATACTGTGCGGCGGTCTTGGCGCGTTCCTCGGCGATCGTGGCGACCGCTGCGTCGGCCTCGCGATAGCGGCTCCTCTGGACTTCCAGCTCGCTCTGCTGCTCGACGAACTGCTGAAGCGTTTACAGATAAAGGATCCTCGAGCCGGTCTTGTCCTCGAATAGCGTCCTGCGGGCATCGACCTGCTGGTGGAGCAGCGGGACGAGGGCCTCGTCTTGGCGATTGTCGCGGCGGTCGGCTTCGGCGAGTTGGCGAGCGCTGCACGCAGCCGCGCCACATTGAGCTGCGCGGCGACGAGGTCCTTGTGCAGATCTTCGCTGTCGGCGGAGTTGATCGTCGGATCGAGCTCGATCAGCAGGTCACCCGCCTTGGCGCTTTACCCATCGCGGACATGGATCGCCCGCACCACGCCAATCTCGAAGGGCTGGATGACCTTGCTGCCGCCGCTCGGGATGATCTTGCCGGCGCCGTGGCAAGGATATCGATCGAACCGAAAGACACCCAGGTCAGCGCGATGCAGAACAGGGCTATGATCGTCGCGCCGATCGCCAGGCCGATCGGCGAGGGCGGTCTCTCCACCATCTCCAGCGCCGCCGGCAAAAAAGCGAGTTCATGGTCGCGGCGGCGGATGCGGACCGCCGGGAAGGCGACTGCTCGTTCAGACGATTTCATGGACCCCGGCATCCAGGCGGTGCAAGGCAGCATAGCGACCGCCAGTTCTCAGCAGCTCCTCATGTGTCCCGTTCCTCGACCAATCGCCCCCCATCGATTGTGATGATACGGTCGGCGCGGCGCACTGTTGAAAGGCGGTGGGCGATAATGGAGACGGTGCGCCGTCGGGCGATCTCCGTCATGTTCTCCTGCAGAAGCTGCTCGCTTCGGTATTCGAGCGCGCTCGTCGCCTCGTCGAAGATCAGGATGCGCAGACTGGTAGCGAGCGCGCGCGCAATGGCGATGCGCTGGCGCCGGCCGCCCGACAGACTGCTGCCGCGCTCGCCGACGATGGTGTCGTAACCCTCCGGCATCTCCAGAATGAACTCGTGCGCGCCGGCGAGCTGGGCCACGGCGATAATGCGCTCAAGCGAGATCGCCGGATCGGCCAGCGTAATATTATCGCGCACGGTACGGTTGAACAGCACGTTGTCTTGCAGCACGATCCCGATCTGCCGCCGGAGCCAGGCGGTGTCGACCATTGCGAGATCGACGCCGTCGATCAGGACGCGCCCGCTCTCCGGCACATAGAGGCGCTGGATCAGCTTTGCGAGAGTGCTCTTGCCCGAACCCGAAGGGCCGACTATCCCGACGATCTGATCCGTCGGTGCCGTAAAACTGATGTCGCGTAGCACCTCGGAGGAGTTAATCCGATAGCGGAAATTGACGTGCTCGAAAGCGACCCGGCCGCGGATCGGCGGCAGCACCGCGCGCGCCGGATTGTAACTGACTTCAGGCGGGTATTGAGAATGTCGCCAAGCCGCTCTACCGACAGCCGGCTTGATGGAAATCCTGCCACATTTGCGCCAGGCGCAGCACCGGCTGGCTCACCCGGCTCGCCATGATATTGAAGGCGACCAGCTCGCCGACCGTCAGATAGCTCTCCATTACCGCCCGCGCACCAAAAAACAGAACGGCGGCGGTAACGAGCTTGTTGACGAACTGGACGCTTTGACTGGCAAGGTTGCCGAGGCTGATCACCCGGAAACTTGCAGCGACATAGGCGGCGAGCTGCTCCTCCCAGCGCCGCTGCATCTGCGGCTCGACGGCCATCGCCTTGACGGTTTCGGCCCCGGTGACGCTCTCAACGAGAAAATTGCACAAGGATCTTGCCCTCCGCCTCGGCGACTTTGCCGAAGATCAGAAAATCCGCCGGTGCGCAACGCCGCGATCCCCGGCAAGGGTGTTCGGACGAGTTGGGGCCAGCTCGTCTTGGCGACCCGCACCTTGAGACCGAGCTCCTTGGCGCAGCGGATCATCTCCGGGACATCAACCGATTGGGTCCCGACGCGATGGCGGATCTGCTCGGCATCGGCCCCGATGCCGTTGAAGCGCAGCAACATCAGCAGCGCGATGAGCCCCGGGATCGCCCGGAAATGGCGTGTCGGTCGTCGATTGCATGGAGTGCCGAGGATTTGGAAGTGGGCGCTAGGTTATGCTTACCGCACTAAGCATTCTTGAAGGCCGCTCGTCTTCGCGTTCCGCCGCGCTTCAGCTAGAAGAGAAAAGTCCAGGGATTTACGAGGTATGGTCGGCGAAATCGGCTAATCCTGCTGGGCGCAGGCGAGCAAACCTTGCCGACCTCATTGGTGAGCTTCGTCCTTTTTATCGGAAGAGGGCCGTCTTGCCGTATCCCTCAATTTGCGTTTCGCTAAGAAGCGGCGGGACGATAACTCGAAATAAACGATTGTCAGTCTGGATATTCTATTAACCAAATTTGTCTCACGAGGTGGGATTATAGTCGGGAGGCAGGATTCCCCGAGCCGTCTGCGATCGCCGTTACATTGGTCGCCATTGGTCTCTTCCGGGGTGCAAATGCCGAAATGCCGCTCATGGCTCGAATTGCCTTGCGCTGCGACAAAGCCGACCGATCCAACACTTAGGTATTCGCGTAAAATACTTGTCGGCGAAAGATCGGGGCGTTAACCCTATGAGTTCAGCGACCCGCATTCCGATCATTATTGTTAGCTATCGGAATCCGACTGACGTGGTCGATTGCATGAAGGCGCTCCAGCGCCTGGCGGCGGACCCTTCCTTTGACGTATATTTGTGCGAGAACGGCGGGGCCGAAGCATTTGACGACCTTATTTCCTCGCTCACCGGACGGGATGGCCCATGTGAGGACAGCGCCGCCTGGAACATCGGCGATGAACCGATGCCCCGGTTCATCCGGCTGCACTCGCTGCGGCTGCGCGGTAGACACGCCCGAGTACTGGTGGCCGAGGCGGCAGAAAATTTCGGCTATGCGGGCGCCATTAATTCCTGGTTGAGCGTCCTGTTGAGCGCAGCCACATGGATTGGCGCGTGGATCCTCAATCCCGATACCCAGCCCGAGGCCGAGGCGCTCGCCGAACTAGTCGCGTGGTCGGCGGCGCGGGGCAAAGGCATGGTCGGCAGCCGGGTCGTTCCGATCTTGGTCCGTGAATTCGTTCACACGCGTGGGTTGCAATGGCGGCCGTTATGGGCTACGACTAAAGCGATCGATTTCCAAGCGCCGGCCGCGGTCGAGCCCGATCCGGAGGAACTTGAGCGCCGTCTCGACGCACCGTCCGGCTCATCAATATACGTATCTCGCACGTGCCTCGAAAGCATTGGGTTGATGGACGAACGTTATTTTCTCTATTTCGAAGATCTCGAATGGGGATACCGCGCAAAACGCGGTTGTGGGATCGGATACGCTCATAGTTCTGTGGTGCCACATCGCGGTGGCACAACGATCGGCTCGGGTCGCACTCGCTCCGCGGCGTCGCCATTTTCGGTCTATCTCGATTTCCGCAACCGAGTTCTCTTCGTCCGGCAGCACTACCGCAATTGGATTGCCTGGACATTCATAATGCTGCTCGCTCGCTCGCTCGAGTACGGCATGGTCGGCGCCTTTGGGAACATGTGCGTTGCCCTTGCCGGACTGAGGGCCGGGCTCGCCGGTGAAACGGGAAGGCCCGATCGCCTCTTCGAATTCGCCGAGGGCCCGCCTAGACTGCGGCAGAAAGCCGCCCTCGCACATACCGCTTCGATCCGCCCAAAAGTGGGGAACGAGCGCAGCACCGGGGCGCAATTCGTAGCAGTGGCCGTGGCCAAACGAAAATCCAAGATCGCGATTAGCCTCGGTTTTCATCTGATCGTCCTTGCAGGGCGTCTTCTGCGCCGCGCAGCCGGCAGTGCGCCGCGCCACCGGCTGATCATCCTCTACTACCACTCGGTGCCGGCAGCGTTGCGCGCCCGCTTTGTGCGCCAACTCGACGTATTGGCCGCCCGCGCCACGGTCGTCCCTGCGGACTATCTGGGGGCAGCTGTTCGCGGCGGGCACCGTGTCGCGATCACGTTCGATGACGCGCTAACGAGCGTGCTGGATAACGCGATCCCTGAACTTCGCGCAAGGGGAATGCCCGCGACCATTTTTATCCCGGCGGGTTCGTTGGGTCGTCCACCCGCTTGGGAAATGGAAGACAATTCGGTAGACGACGGCGCAATCGTCGCTACAGCAGACGCTCTGGGTTCCGTGGCGTCTGAGGTCGTGAAGCTCGGCGCCCACACCTTAACGCACCCCCATCTGACGCGCCTTCGGCCCGAAGATGCTCGCTCCGAGATTGCCGGTTGTCGCATGCAAATAAAGACTGTGTTAGGCACTGACACCCGCAATTTCGCTTTCCCTTACGGCGACCACAACGCGGCGGTCGTCGAGCTGTGCCGTGAAGCCGGCTATGATCATGTTTATACGAATATCCCCAAACCCGTCGATCTGTCGTCGGACGAGTTCGTTCGCGGCCGTGTCTTGGTGGACCCTACGGATGGGCCGCTCGAATTTTATCTGAAGATGTCCGGCGCTTATGCCTGGATGGGCCATGTCTCCGCTGCAAAGAAATGGCTTAAAACTCGGCTGCGAGGGGAACCTCAGCTATACGGCCAATGATCTAAGGCTTCGCCGAATTTCTTCGCTGCCGAGAGTTCAAGAAAGGTTTTGGCTTCCCGCCTGGCGCGATAGAATGGTGGGCGGGCAAAAAAAGGGCCAGTCGCCCTTACCCCTGTCCGAATAGGCCCGCAAGGAGTGGTATGCGTCTTCAGTCGTTGCAGGTAGGTCGGGCGTTTGCGGCGATCGCCGTCGTTTTCTCCCATAACAACGCCGAAGTCTTCGGCAACACGAAATATTGGTCGGAAAATCCGCTACCCTTACCCTTCGATCCCGGGTTTGCCGGCGTCGCTTATTTTTTTGTGTTGAGCGGATTCATCATTCTTCACGTCCACTGGGAATATGTCGCCCGTAATGAGGGGGCAGCGACCTATCTGTGGAAGCGCTTCGCCCGCATTTTTCCAATATATTGGCTTATCCTCGGCGCCATGGTCGCTGCTTATTTTCTCGTCCCGCGGTTCGGCGAGGGCTTCGAGCGGCAGCGTTGGTGCCTGCTGTCCTCATTCTTTTTGGTCCCGTGGCGCATGCATGAGCCTGGGATGCCGCTCACGATCCTGGTCGTTGCTTGGACCCTCTACCACGAGGTCGTTTTCTATCTGATTTTTGCTGGTCTTATTGTAAATAGATGGCTCGGGATTTGGGTTTTCGGGCTGTGGTTCGCTGGGTCCGCTGCTATGCTTTTCATGCCCGCAAGCGCGACACTGACGAGCTTCTATTTTGCCCCGATTCACCTGTTGTTCGGTCTAGGGATGGGTGCCGCTTGGCTCTTCCGGAAGGCCACAATCCGGCGTCCGGGTTTTCTCGCTGCCGGGGGGATCGCTATTTATCTGGCAACGGTCGCCAACGAGACTTGGGGGAGTGGTCAAATACCGCTCTTGCTGCACCACTTGCCGTACGGGGTCGGCGCAATGGTGGCGGTACTCGGTTTCGCCGCCCTCGAACGATCTGAACGGCTTCGGGTGGCGGCGCCCATTGCATTTCTCGGGGAGGCTTCCTACGCGATTTACCTGCTGCATCAGCCGGTCATGATCTTCCTTGTCAAAATGGTGACTCTAGTGCCATTTCGCGCTGCGATACCATTGCTGCTCTGGTACGTTGCGTTCCCTTGCGCGGCGATCCTCATCGGTGCAACATTCCACGTCGCCCTCGAGCGGCCGCTGCTAGTGATGGCGCACAGCCGAGTTCGGCGGCCCGCCTTCGTTCCCGTTGGTGCCGTCCCCACACATATTTCTGTGTCCCGCTACCGAGAACCGGTATGAACGCGCACAGCAATTCGGCAACGGTTGTAAATCAGAGTGCCTAGTCCTAAGCATCCGACCGACAATTCGGTTTTCTCAATTCAAGGCAGAGTACGTCATTATTTCTTAGGTGTTCCGATCGATTGCTTGACTTTGGCAGAAACGATAGAAGTAGCGGATCGCGCGATTCAGACGCGTCAGCCGATCCGGCACGTTGGCGTCAATGTGGCGAAATTTGTCGCGATGGGGACCAATCCCGAACTCGATAAAGACGTGCGCTCAAGCGACATTATCGGTGTCGATGGCGTCGGGATCCTGTGGGCGGCCCGCCTTCTAGCGATCAGGGTGCCCGAGCGGGTGGCCGGTATTGACGTCATGGAAGGCGTGATCGGGCTTTGCGCCGTCAGGGGCTATCGCCCATATTTTCTGGGGGCCCGACGGGACGTATTGCAACGATCGATCGCCAACGTTCAAAGTAGGTTTCCGCGCTTAGAACTTGCGGGTTTGCATGGTGGGTACTTCGAGCCCGAGCAAGAAAGCACGGTGGTTTCTGAGATACGAGCTTCGCATGCGGACTGCCTCTTCATCGGGATGCCGACCCCGCGAAAGGAGCGGTTCCTGGCGCGGCATCACGACAGTCTGGGCATCCCTTTCACAATGGGAGTCGGCGGTGCGTTCGACGTGCTTGCCGGTCACGTCCGCCGGGCGCCCCGACTGGTTCAGATCAGCGGTTTCGAATGGTTGTTCCGCACGGTCCAGGAACCGCTTCGGCTCGGACCACGCTACCTTTCGACCAATCTGGCCTTCGCCGGCATTTTGGCGAAGGCATTAATCTTAAGATTGCGGTCAAACCACAGCGCATAAAGTGTTTGCTTGCCTAGCCACAAGCAATCTGGTACTAACGCAACCGCCATTATGTAGTGTTCTCGCTGCTCCAACAATCCAAATTAATAGCGAGATTAACCGGCGACGGCTGCGGCCAGGGTGCCTCGGCGAACTCAGTGAGAGGAGCCTACGCCCCTTGTCCGATAGCGTTTTAGAGCTGTGACCTATATTTCACCGCCGCAAGGGGAAGTCGCTAAACCTCCGACTTTGGATCTGAGGGCCATATTCGGCGCGGTGTTGCGGCGCTGGAAGCTGGTTGTTGCGATGCCGATATTAACATTGATAGCGACTTATGGCGTTCTCAGGGTAGTGCCGTCGAGCTATCAATCGGTTGTTCAGATACTTGTTTTTGATCCGCAGCGTCAGATTGATCAAGCTGTCCAAAAGCGAATTTCGCCATTCGTCGACGCGGTCGACAATGTCGCGATGAATACCGAGATCGAGGTAATCAAATCGAAGTCGCTGTCGCTTCGCGTTGCCAAAGAGCTCGGCCTTGACAGCGACCCCGAGTTTCAATCTCGAAGCCGCTTCTCGATATGGTTGGAACGCCTGGGTGTTGGACCCCCGGCTATCCCGGAAGATGCTCAGCAGATGACGGTCGATCCCGATCAGCTAACTGCCCAGCGGCTCGATTTGGCGGCCGTCGCGCTGAGTAAGCAGATTCGGGCGGAGCGAGTGCCGTTCTCATATGTGCTCAGTGTCTCGGCGACCTCGAAGGACCCATTGAAGGCGCAGCGCCTGGCGGCAACCGTTGCGGACGACTATCTGGCAAGCCAGCGGGAGGCTCGGCAAGAGGCGTTGCAGCGGGTAGCAGCTTGGCTCAAGACCCAAGTCGACGACCTGCAAACTCGCGTGTTGGAAAGCGACGCCGGGATTGAAAAACTCAAGGCCAGGACTGGCCTTAACGATGTCGGGAGTAAGGGAAACGTCAGTGAGCAGCAAATCTCGGACCTTAACGCCCAACTGATGATCGCACGCTCGGATGTGGCCGAAAAAAAAGCACGCCTCGATCAGGCGCGGGCGCTGACCGAAGGGCACGGCGAAAATCAAGAGTTGCCGGACGTCATGGCATCCACCATCATCGACCAGCTTCGCATGCAGCAGTTGGAGCTGACCCGACGCGAAGCGGAGTTGAGCGGCAAGCTGGGCGAACGCCATGCTGAAGTGATGAATGTTCGCGCGCAACTGGCAGGCATCAACAGAGCAATCAGCGCTCAGGCTGATCGCGTTGTCAGCAACATGAAAAATGGTTATGAGATCGCGGTGCGGCGCGAACGATCGATTGAGTTCGATTTGGAAAGTCTCACTGCTGCGCGCGGCAACTCCGCCGAAGTGGTTCAACTCCAGCAGTTGCGGCGGGTTGCCGATGCCGACCGCAAGCTCTACGAAAGTTACCTCTCCCAATTCAACGAAATCTCCACGCGCCAAACTCTGCAGGATGCCAGCGCGCGGATAATTACGCCGGCGACTTTCCCTCAGGCGCCGAGCCGCATCCTGTTTTTCGGGTTTGCGGGAGTGCTGGGCACTGGTATCGGCTTGGGGCTGGCCGTGCTGCTGGAACTGCTCCGGTCCGGGGTCAAAAGCGGTGCGGAAGCCGAGCGGACGTTTGGATATCCGGTCGTCGGGCTCATCCCCTTTGTGGAGCCGCGGGGTTCCCGCATCGCCTACAGGCACGGGGCGTTGGTAGGCAACTTGGTCGATGTACCGTCCTCCCAGTTCAGCGAGGCGGTACGTTCAATGCGGCTTGGCCTCCGGCTGGCAAATCGCGGCCAGGTGCCGAAGGTTATTCTCATCACGTCTGCTGTTCCTGGTGAGGGTAAATCGTCGGCTGCAGCACTTCTCGCCGCTTCCAGCGCCGGGGCGGGTCAGAGGACCGTTTTAATTGACTGTGACTTGCGCCGTCAATCGATCTCCGAGGCATTCGGAGAGTACAAACGGGGGTTAGCCGAGGTTTTAGCGGCAACCGCCGATGTTTCAGAGGTGACCGTCAAACATCCGGTGGCCGGCATTCATTTGATCCCGGCCGGATCTCCCATAGGAAACCCGGCCGACCTGCTTACCTCCGAGCGGATGAGCGAGCTAATCGAGAAACTTCGCGATCTGTACGATTACGTTGTGCTGGACGCCTCTCCGCTGCTGCCAGTTGTCGACGCACTTGCTCTTGCCGCGCTCGCGGACAAAATTCTGGTGGTCGTCGAGTGGAGCCGCACACCGCGGGGCAACGTCTCCGAGGCGCTCAAAATCCTGCGTCCGGAAGCGCACCGCATCGCGGGGATCGTGCTCAACAAAGTCGACTTAAAGCAGCTGCATGGCTATGGCTACAATGGCGGCTATTCCCGCCGGTACTTTGAAAACTATTTCAATAAAAACTGAAGGAGATGCCAACCGCGCCAGCGGAACCGACACGCCAAGTCCCGCTTCCTGCGTCACAGCTTGCCCGATCTGGCCGCCTGCGCGCAGGTTCGCGTCTTATAACCTACGCGAGGCAGGGCCTGCAACTCTGTTGGATGCCCGATCTCGGACTGTATTCGCATCGCTTCAGGTTTGATATCCCGCGGGCCCCCAATCAAATCGATCCCGCCTAGCGATGCTTTTTACACGCTCAATGTCCTGTTGGGATATTCGCAGCTTCCCGTCCCCGCACGCTGCGACGGCGCAGACATCAAGAGCATCTATGACCGGTGCTGCCGCCAGCTGCGCTTCCCCGGCACGCGGATTTATGTGCTTGGCATGGCTCTTTGGGCTGGCGCAAGGCTGAACCTCGAGCCGCCGGGGCGATTGATCGATCGAACGAAGGAGATTTTGGCAAGGCCCGATATCCTGCACCGCTCGACGGCTCAGGACGTGGGTATGCTGATATCGGGCGTCAGCGCGATGGCAGTGGAAGAGGCTGGCCTATGGCGCATCGCGGCGCACAGGCTGATCACGCATCTTCGGGATCATTACTACGACCGTGCGAGTCGTCTCTTTTACAATGAAAGTGTCGGGTATCGACGGTGTTTTTCTTCTTTTGCGAGCCAGGTTTACTCGATGCTTGCCCTATACCAATTTGGTGAGGGCTTTGGTGAAGATTGGGCTATCCGACTTCGCGAATAACGCGGCGGCGCGGATCATCGCACTTCAGGGGCCGCGGGGCGAGTGGGGCTGGTTCTATTATGTGCCGCGAGGGTTTGTAGTTGATTTTTACGAGATCTACTCGGTTCACCAGCACGGCATGGCGCCGGCTTTTCTCCACCATGCCGTGGAGCACGGGGTACCCGGCGCGCGGGAAGCGCTGAAGAGGGGCTTTCTGTGGCTGTTTCACAACAACGAGCTGGGTATGTCGATGCTTCGCCCTGAAGAGCACATGTTCTACCGGTCGCAACTGCGCGCTGGGGAGCTCAACTCTTCACGGCGCCGGGGACTGCGCAGCGTTGTCAACGCCGTTCTAGGGCGAAGCGACAATGTCGCAAACCATACGCAGCTGGTGCTTCGAAAAGAGTGCCGCAGCTACGAGCTCGGATGGATTCTGTGGTCCTTTGGAGCGCGCAACGATTATCCGGAATTGACTGAGCACAAAGCATTCTCGATTTGAGTCCGGCGAGACCACGAGCTGCTGTTAGTTTGGACCGCGTCCGAATTCAGGGAGCGCTTCGCGACCGGACTGGGGCGGCGACCGTAAGAGAATGCACATCATCCGATAGCTCCGGTAGCTTCGAACTTGCAGAAGACCGAGCAAGCCGTGGCCTTTGGCGCGCAGCCCGACCAGACGAGGGCTGCGGACGACGGCAATCCAATGCGCCATAGGGGACCCCGCGACCACGGCGGCATATCCAATCCATCGCAGCCGCCATCTCGGGCGCTCTCGCGCAAGGCGGAATGTTTCGGCCACGACGCGGTTCCACTTGCCTTTGAGTTCCCGCCATTCCCGCCGCGCGGCATGATGCACGATCGCCCGCTCGGCATAGCCGAGGCAAAACCCCATCGCGTTCGCGCGCCGGCACCAATCGATGTCCTCCGAGACACCGGCGCGGAACCCGCCGACACGCTCGAATACTGCTTTGGGCACGAAGAGATTGCCGGAACCCGAGAACTTATCCTTCTCGATATATTTTTTGAAGTCGAAGGCGAACACCGCCTCGTAGGCCTCGGGCGACGTGACGTTCTCGGGCTCTTCGACCGTCGTGACGACCTGCCCGCCGGCATAGTCAAACCGCTCGAGTGCCGCCACTCCGTGGCGCAGCCACTCGCCATCGGCAACACAATCGGAATCCACGAAGGCGAATATGGCGCCGCGCGCGACGGCGGCGCCGGCATTGCGAGCCGGGCCCGCGCCCTGCTCCGGCGCGGGGACGACAACGGCATTGGGCGCGATCCGCTTCACCGCCTCCACCCCGCCGACCGAGTTGTTATCGGCCACGATCACCTCAAAGCACTCTCCCGGCATGCTTTGACGGCGCAGGCTGTCAAGACACAGCGCGAGGTGGTCGAGATCGTTGTAGTGCGGGATGATTACGGATACGCACGGCCGAGCCAACTCAACCATATTCAAGTGCGGGTCGTATTCCCCCAATTTATTCGGCCAGCGTTCGTTGAGCTTCGGTCGCTGGATCGACTGAGGGCGTGCGATCCAGAGAGTGGGGATGACTTGGATCGTCGAATTCGACTGCCCAGACCCGGCCACGAACAATCGCTGCTTCCGCCAAGTTCGCGCGCATCCCCGGATAAGCCCCTAGCAAATCCAGCATGCGCCCCAAAAGTGCACCGTGAAGCCCAGAAAAACGGCGGTGGTTGTTATAATCCCGAGTGCCACCGACAATCGTCGCTCTTCTGGAGAGAGATAAAACGATTGATCGATGGGCCCCCGCCAGAAAGCGCTAATCATCGTCAAAGCCACCAGAACACTGCTGGGAATTCCGAGGGTAAGAGCGGTGTTAAGCCATAAGGAGTTCTACGGTGGAACCCACCAGCACATCATTTTCCTCCCAGCCCCAATCACCGTTTATCCCTATGCCAAAGAGCGGCGAGCCGAGCACCATCGGACCCGCTGTCGCCCATATCACCTCTCGATACCAGGCCGCCGACGGATCCAATCCACCAAGATGCATAAGGGTTGCCACTGGATTTCCGGAGCCAAAAAGCACGATTAACAGTCCGACAGCAACAAGGGACCCGAGAACCCTCCATCGCGCGGTAAACCGCTTAGTAGCAGAATAAAAGATTGCCAAGCACACCCCTATCACATAGGCGAGCAATGGACCTCTGGCTTGGGAGATCAGCACGCCGACTAACGCAACGGCAGCAATGCTTTTGCCGAAAAAGCGCGATGTAAATGTGCCCAGGGCCAAAGTTCCGAACCAGGCACAAACCGCCCCCAACAATATCGAGTGCTCGAGAGGACCCATCGCGCGTAAAGTCCCGTTTCTGAACAATAATTCAGCTCCGGACGCAAAGTTATCCTCCAAACCGGGTTTGGCGTATCCGGTCAGCTTCTTAACCCACTCATAAGTGAATAAATGTCCGGTAAGAGGATCGAGTGATGCCAACCCGACTACTACAATGATGAGCACGGAAGTGTACCTGATCACGCGTACCGAACTATCGACGCGCCCGAGCAGGTAGCGAAATACGTAATAAGCGCCGGTGAAATCAATTGCCAGAGCGGTTCCTTGTTTTAACCCGTCCACGACACCAGCCGTTGCGACGGTCGCCACGATCATCCAAATTCCCGCGGCCAAGGCAAAAAAGTCCGATGGGATAGTGATCAAGGCAGAAGAGCTCAATCTATAATAGAAGCGCGATACTGCGACGACTGATAGATAAATCAGTAGGATACGCACTGGTGGTAGGCGGAAATCTCCGAGGAATAAGGACAGGCCTTCTGGTAGGAAAAGTGCCGCCATCAACAGTTTAAAATATATTTCATGGCGGACCGGTGGGTTGACCGTAGCGTAGTGAAGGGACTGCTGCAGGTAAGAAATCGAAACGTCAGCGCCCGATTGAAAGGGTTTTCCGTTCAATGAGGTTTTCCCGCGAATTTGCGTTCGGTAAATTTTGAAAGAAGGAGTAGGCCATGGTAAAGCCCCCTCCTCCGAGCCCCCTCTATTGGCCGCATCTCAGACTTCATTCCAGGGAGGAACGGGTTCCGGTGGACCGCTTCGGATCACAAGCGCCGGTGGGATGTGCTTACGAAATAAATACGGCCATACTCCATAGAGAACCTGCGCTCCCGTTATCACTGTAACCAGCCCACTCAAGACGGCCAGCCGGCTCCAAAAATCGGTAGACGGGAATTCGTAAGCGACAGCGGCGCAAGCAGCTGCCGCCACTAATGACCAAAAGAGCTGCGCGAGTATCTCGTACCATCGCCCGGTTGTAATTTCGTGGCTGATCCAAAAGGCCACTATGTCCGATAGAACCTCCCCGCACAGCAGGCCAAGAAGCACCGTTTCAAGGCTAGGAAAGAAAGGCAGCATTGCCGTCGCTAAAATTAGACCCAAGCTGTAGACGATGGTAGTTGCCGTGACTCGCTGGGTCTTGCCGTTGGCTAGCATCAAAGAAACGGGAGCGGCCCGGGTGATCCGCGCCCAAGCGATCAGAGTTACTAGCGCCACTATTTGTGGTTGCATCACGTAAGTATCTCCAAATACCTTCGGGGCCACCTTATCTAGCGTACCGGCGATGAAGGCCGCGTAAGCCGCCCCAACGACCGAATAGGTCCACATGGACCGCCCGTAGGCGTGTCCACGGGCGGATGGATCTTCCCGCGTGCGGGCCAGAAACGGCACGGCGAGCGCATTGAGTATCCGGAGAATAACTGAGACGGGAACAACCGCGATACTCATGATCACCGCGTAAAATGCGAGAGTTTCGAGCCCTAACCAATGGCTCACGATTGCCTTGTCGAACTGCGCGAGTAAAGCGAGGCCTATACCATTGACCGTGAGTGGCAGACCGAACGCGAGGGCTTCGCGCAAAACACGAGTATCAGTGGCTGCGGCACTGTACCATGTTCGGGAAAATAAATGTGATGCGAGCACATAGCCTCCATATTCAACGTATAAACTCCAAACTATCGCTCGGTGATCATGAAAGGTTAACACCGCTGGGTAGGCTGCAGCAACCGCGGCGAGCTGAGAGATTACATTAGTCTTGGCGTCCGCTGCATAACTATAATCCCGAACTACCTGCTTGATATCCAAGTGCGCGAAGCCACGGAGCAAAAGCAGAGCTGATACGGACCGGAAACTCGCGATCGCGTTCGGCGCGTTGAAGAGTTCAGCAATCCCTGGGGCAGCTGCAAAAACACCGAAGGCCAGGATGATCCCCCGCGCTATTGAAAGCATATGCGTCGTGGCAAGCACTTGATGATCATGACGCGCATGGAAAATTAAAAATTTATCCAGAGAAACATCACTAACGAGTTCAGCCATTCCGAGGAGAGCCATGATAGCGACGCAGGTGCCGAACTCGTCCGGTACCAAGAGACGCGAAAGTATGACAGTACGTCCGAAGCGTGCAGCCATTTCGACAACCGGTGAGATCGATACCATCGATCCCAAAAAAACGAACGTCCTAAGTTTCACTGGAAGCACGCGTACCCCTTTCGCACAAAAGCAATCGCCTTATTGCGGCCACGTCGTGCCGTTTAGCATCGCCACGATCCAGTTGCCGGATGCGAAGCAGGTCTTCGATATTAGAGTGCGATTCGACATTCTGTGCGCTGCGAAGAATGGGCTTTAGTCCGGCCTCACCTACGATCATCATCGCTCCCATCCTCCAATGCGCCGCGAATGGACACGAGAGCGGGTCGACGCTGTCCCATTTCTCTACGCTGGCCAACTCTCACATACGCGAGAGTCCCGCATTCGCTCTGATTTTTTCAGATCGATCACCGGGCAAGTCGGTGTCGCCGCCCTCGGGCCTCCTCGTTATGCAGTGAAGCTACAAGCGACCGGACTGTTTGCTACTGAACGCTAAAATCGCCGTACCTCCCTCAACTTCACCGTTCCGCAGGGCCAGAGAGGAAAAAGACCCCACGTTTACAGCGGGATAGGGAATGCTCGCGCACTGCACGTCTACGCGGCGGGGAATCCCGACACCTGCAAATGTGACATATAAGATCACAATATAGGACGAGCGAGACGCAGAGTCCAACAAATTGAAACGCTCTTGCCTGAACCTTGCATGCGGATTACTATCGATGTATGCGAGGAGATTGAGGCTCGACCCTTGCATTGAAATCGTTTTCTAATTTTTGCCTGATTTGGATACCTGCTCTCCCGGCGAGCATCGAATGCTATATTAAGCAACACAGTGACATAGAGAGCCGAGAGCGGGTTTCGCGTAGAACATGTAAAGGATCGTTAATGTGAATAAAGGCAGCATTACACAATCGAAGCTCGACGTTTCACTTGAATGCCCATTGGTAACAATAATAATTTGCGTGTACAATGCAGGAAAGCATTTTCGATCATCTGTTTTAAGTGTCTTGAACCAAACATATAAACATATTGATATTATAGTTATAGATGACGGAAGTACTGATGGATGTGTGGATGCTAACAAGGACTTGCTCGCAGACAGCAGAGTGCGTCTTTTCCGGCAAGCGAATGCCACCAGACCGGTGGCGCTCAATCGGGCGTTGGATCGAGTTCGCGGAGAGTTCTACGCGATCCATGACGCGGACGACATCAGTCATCCGAGGCGAATTGAAACACAGGTCAAGGTGCTGCTGAGCCGACCAAGAGTGGCGGCGGTATTCTGCGGCAATGAACTTATCATCAATGGAAAAGCGGTAGCTCCCGCGTTCGCACCAAAATCGGAAGCTGAATGTCAGCGCGAGATCGAGGCATTCCGGATGCCAGCCCATGATCCAACCGGGATGTTTCGAATGTCGCTTGTGGGCCATATGCGGTACGATCCATCTCTGCCGTTCGTCGAAGCGTTCGACTATGTTTTAAGAGTGGGTGAGCGGCATCTGATGATCGTGCACGGGGAGTGTCTCTACAGCTATCGTATCCTAGCTTCGTCCGTCACAAGACGCGACCCTTCGCGGCGTGAACAATATGTAGCTAGGGTCCTGAGGCAAGCTTGTGATCGCCGCGGTCTGCGATACGCCGAGTTGTTTCCAAATGGGCCCTCGGGAGCGCGTCGATCGAAACGCAGCTTTCAGGATAACAATATCGCCGCTCACTTCATCAAGAGCGTGCAAGATCAAAGGCAAGCGCGCTGCCGGCTAGGCGCCTGGAAAACGGGAATCGAGTGCGCGCGCTTACAGCCATTTGACTTACATTACTATAAAGCGCTGATATACGCGCTGATATCACCAGATTTCATTCGGTCGTTGAGCCGTAATGTGCTCAGGCCCGTTCAAGCGGCGGAAAGATAAGGGAAGGATCATGCAGATTTTGCAGGAGCGGAACATTCAGCTCGATCGGGGAACAGCCCTGTATCTGGATATGCTAAAGCGCCTGTTGACGGCATCGGTGTACGAAGAAAGCGCTTGGCAGCTTCTCGAACCGGCAAGAACCGCGTCTAGTCCCCGCGACTGGCTCCGGAATACGGTTATCATGGCGCTACGGCGCCATTCTCTCTTGCTTATTAAGGAACAACCGTATGACGCCATAGTGCGCTCCCAAGGTGAGGACCAGCCAATGTTTGGCTTTACAATGGTTGGCTTGAAGCGGCTCGACAACATCCAGGTATGCATCGAGAGCGTACTCGCAAACGGCGTGCCCGGAGATTTCGTTGAATGTGGCGTTTGGCGCGGCGGATCGTCAATCTTGGCGCGGGCAGTGTTCAAGGCTTACGGAATAACAAATCGCACAGTTTGGCTTGCGGATTCGTTCGAAGGCATGCCCAAACTCACCACGCCCGCGGATCTCGTAGATCCCGATCTTAGCGGCCGATCATACCTCAGGGTGTCCCTCGATCAGGTAAAGAAAAATTTTAGTAGAATTCGATCTACTTGATGATCAGGTACAATTTATCAAAGGCTGGTTTGCCGATGCGTTACCCGGAGCGCCAGTCAATAAAATCGCTATCTTACGCCTTGACAGCGACCACTACAGCTCAACTATGGATGCTCTCACAAACTTATATGACAAAGTCAGTAAGGGTGGGTACATCATCGTCGACGACTACAACTGGGAAGGCTGCAATAATGCCGTTTCGGAATTCCGCGCCGCTCGCAAAGACCATGGCGATCTAATAGCAATCGACCGAGTAAGTGTATATTGGCAACGTTAGAGCTCTATCCCAACAACCAATGAGACAAATCCCTCTCGGCTTCGGTAGATCCTTCCCGCCTTTCCGGCCTCCAGAGCTGTACGCACAAGTCTACAGCTGTGCGCCGGTCATCAAGCTAATGTTATTCGAATAGGTAAAGCCGCTCAACCCTGGATAAAATGCTCCGTAAGCACTACTGGTGTCGATGTAATTATCATGGACAGCGCCGGTGGCAGGTGAGGGGTATTGGCTGTTGCTTCCTGCATGGATCCAGTAAGATATAGCGGGGCCAGGGGCGCCGCTTTGAATTGCAGTGCTGCTGCTGACCATGGTGTTGTTGCCGATGTCGCCATTCGTGATGGAACCGGTAGTGTTGTTATACATCTGAAAGCCTTCACCATTGGCAATCGTTTGATATTGAACCAAAGTGTTGAAGTCAACCTGCGGATTGGAAACAGTTCCGCCGCCAAATTGGAGAAAATTGAGGTGCACTCCGGAAAGCCAACCGCCGTTCTCTAAAAGATTATACTTATACACCAGCGAGCCGGCACCGGTGCTGACAAAGCGTCCGGGGGCATCATAGATCCAGTTGTATTCGACGGTTAATCCTGTCCCGAGATTATAAATCGTTTCGTCGAAAGTCTGGTTGCCATTAACCCCGCCCCCATTGATCGTATTGTAGCCGACATAGGTATTGGAGGCGCCGGAGGCGATGTTTACCGGAATTGGCGAGGTTGGCGAACTATCCACGAAAAGATTGTTGGTGATTTGCGTCCCGGACACGCCGGGCTCAATGTATATGCCGTACCCGCCTCCACCCGAGAAATCAAATCCATTGAGAGTGAGGTTGTTCCCCGTCACGATAATGGTTTGGCCGTTGAGCGAGGCGCCCGCTGGGAGGTTCCCGGAGACGCTGGGGTCTTTCAAGACCATGCCGCTGGGGACCCCGACATGGTAATCGACGCCCGCCACCTGCCACGGCGGCCGAACGGCATCGCCGCTAAAAAGAGTGGGAACTTCCGGCGTCCCTGCCGAGGCGCCGGCCGAACCGTCGGCGTAGCTCGATGATGGGCTGTTCACAGTTACTGCCTCGGCGGCGCTCGCGCTGCCGATGTTGCCCCCGGCATCCTGCACGACCGCTGTCGCCGTCGCGGCGAAAGTCATCGCACTCGCGGCCATTATCGTCAGGCTGGACAGGTTCCATCCGGCGACATTGACGGAGGTGCTCCCACTCGCCGCGGTAAAGCTGTGCGCCCCATCAGCGAGAGTCACTCCGGCCGGAAGCCCTGCGACCACCAGCGACTGCAGGCTGTTGCTGTCGCCGCCGAGCCCGTTAATCGTGTCTGAAAGTGCGCCAGGACTTATCGCCGACCCCGCGATGCCGGTTGCGGAGGCGGGCGACCATGTCGCCGTCGGCGCCAACGGGCTGACGGTGACCGCCTCGTTCACACTCGCGCTGATGGTGCTTCCGCTCGCATCCTGCACATTCGCCGTTGCCGTCAATGTGAAATTGGTGTTGTTGGCCGGCGTGATCGCCAGGCTAGAGAGGTTCCAGCCCGCCACGTTTACCGAACTGCTCGGTGCCGCCATGGCGAAGCTGTGGGCGCCGTCGTTTAACAGCGCTCCCGCCGGAATGCGGTTCAATATCAGCGACTGCAAGGTTTCGCCGGAGCTGAGGGTTGCGGTGATCGTCGCGGTGACGGTAATCGTGCTCCTGGTTGCAACTTTGCCGCTCGAAGGATTAGTCGAGACGTCGTAAAGGTCGCTCAAAGATGGCGAATATCCAGAAACGTCCGAATAAACGTAGTAACCCTGTGACGTCTTGTTGGTCGCATTGGGCACTGGCACGGAGGCTCCTGTGAACATGTTGGTCACGTTTATCATAGCTGTCGGGTGCCCCAGGTTAGATCCACTGCTGTTCCCAAACCACGGCGATCCCGTGTATCCCATAACCCCGGTCGGGTCGATGTAGAGATCGTGGATCACAATATCGCTGGCCACACCACCCTCATCGGCGTACACCCATCGTCCAGTTGCCGTGGACGTCGTTTGCCGTCTGAATGAACGTGTCGTTGTTAGCGGTCAGCCCGCTCATAGTCGATTGCGGTCCTACCGACAGAGGGACCAGCGCTCCGTTCCCCGGACCTGGTTGATCTATATTTTGGTAAACGGTGTTGAAGCCGATATCGCTGCCCGCCGCGATCTGCGTGTTGTACCACTGAATCGTATCCGCATGAGCGGTATTGACGCCGATGTCGCTGAACAAGCTGTATTGAATGATGTCGACCTCTGGAGCGGTGCTCCGATTGAGGTCGATTATGTCCCCGCCGGAATTATGAAGATGATTGTATTGTGTCGTTAACGTGCCCGAACTCGCGATCGCGATGGTGGCTGAGTGCTGGGGGGTGACGGCAATGTTGGCGCGGTCGATCTCGCTGCTGAAAAGGCTGAAATTGCTTGCCGAGGTCGTGACGTTGAGGACATTTCCTCCGGCCCCTTGATTCGAACCAACGATGAACTTGCAGTTCTCGATCGTGTCGTTCGCACTTTCGACGATGGCCGTGTACCCGTCGTAAAGGGAAAAATCGAAGCCGTTGAGGGTGACGTTGTTGCCTGCGACAGTGATGGTGTGGTTCGACGTATTGAGGGTAACGCCCGCCGGCAGCGCCCCGGCGACGGTCGGGTCTTTCAATACCGCGCCGCTCGGCACCCCCACATGATAGTCGACCCCCGCCACCTCCCACGGCGGCCGGACGGCATAGCCGCTGAGGATGCTCGGAAGTTGCGCCGAGCCGGCCGGGGCGCCGTTCGCGGCATCGACATAGCCGGACCCAGGACCCGAGTTGACCATCACCACTTCGGCGGCGCTGGCGCTGCTGGTGTTGCCTTGACCACCTTGTGTGGTCGCGGTCGCAACGAGCGTCGAGGTGCCGATACTCAAAGATGTCATGGTCAAGGTTGCGAGGTTCCATCCCGCGACATTGACCGAGGTGCTGCCGCTCGACCCGGCGATGCTCTGGGTCCCATCGCTGAGTGTCGCGCCCGCGGGAATCCCGCCGACCACCAGCGATTGCAGGCTGTTGCGGTCGCCGCTGAGGCCGTTCACCGTGTCGCTTAGAGAGCCGAGCGCGATCGGCGATCCGGCCGTGCCGGTTGTCGAGCCCGTCGCATCGATCTGCCGGACGATACAAACTTCGCGCTGACGGCGACGGCGACCAAGCTGAATGTCTGAGACCGGCAAGGTCCCAGCCGGCGACATTGGCCGACGACGCATTACCGCCCGCCGCGGTAAAGCTGTTCGTGCCGTCGGCAAGGGTGGCGCCCGCCGGAATGCTGGCCAAAACGTAGGCGGCGGTACCAGCAGCGCGGGCGCGAGCGAGGCGGTAACCGTCGACCCTCTGAACCCGACCGTCTCATGGGCGAGTGATTGCAGGCTACCGAGGCCGTTCACCGTGTCGTTGAGAGTGCCAAGCCCGATCGCCGCGCCCTCCACGCCGCTCGCCGAAGCCGGGGACCACGCCACGCTGACGGCGGCTGGCGCCGTCACGCTGACCGCCTCGCTCGCGCTAGCGTTGTTGGTGTCGCCTTCCCGATCCTGCTCGGCGGCCGTTGCGGTCAGCATAAAGTCCGCGGCGCCGGCCGCCGTGAGCGTCAACCCGGACAGGTTCCAGCCGGCAATATTGACGGAGGTGCTCCCGACGCCCGCGGTGAAGCTGTGGGTGCCGTCGCTCAGCACCGCCCCCACCGGAATGCCGCTCACCATCAGCGATACGAGGCTGTTGCTGTCGCCGCTCGACCCATTCACGGCGGCGGTAATCGAGCCCAGGGAAATCGCGGAGCCCTCGACGCCACTCGCCGAGGTGGGAGCCCATGACGCCGTTGGCGTCGGCCGACTGACCTGCACCGTCTCGGTCGCGATTGCGGTATAGTTAGGCCTCCCCGAAGACGCGGCTGTCGCCGTAACGGTCAGTGTGAAATCCCCGTCGGTTGCCGGCGTGATGCTCAGGGTCGATAATTCCAGCCGGTGACATCGACCGATGTGTTTTCGCCCGCTGCGGTGAAGCTGTGCGTGCCGTCGCTGAGCATCGCGCTCGGCGGAATGGCGCTGATGACAAGCGATAGCGGGGTGACGCCGACAGCGGTCTCGGTGATCGTCCCGAGACCGATCGGTGACCCCTCGACGCCGGTCTCCGAGACCGGCGACCATGTCGTCGACAGAGCTCGCTCGTAAAAAGTCACTGTCTCACTGGCCCCCGGCTGCTGGTGTTGCCTGCGGCCTCCTGTACTGTTGCGGTCGCCGTAAGTGCGAAGCTCATAGCGGTCGTGGCCGTGATCGTCAATCGAGCGAGGTTTCCACTGAGTGACATCGACCGAGATGTACGACGGTCCCGGTTGTTTGGACAGCTCCCGGGGAGGAATAAGCTAAAGGCCGGTAACCGGCTGCTGGTTTCACCTTTCCCCGAAATTAAATTGATCCCGTCTCGTTGCGGGGTGCTGTGAAGCTTGTGGGCAGCCGCCGACCTGTGGGCAAGGTGGGGGAAACGCAGGGCGTTTTCCCCGGCTTGTCCATAGGGGACCGCGCTTGCGCGGTCAGGCGGGGATCGGTGCAGCCGACTGTCCACAAATTCACAACACCTCCTCGGCATGGTGTCACGCGGCCTCTGCCGTCGCCGCTGTGGATTGGCCGAGATAAGCCTCGTCCGGGGTTCGCCAGCCGAGCGCCTGATGCGGACGCCGCAGATTATACCAGTCGAAGAACTCGGCCAGGCTGCGCGTCTGTTCGATGCCGTTGGCGGCCGGGCGCAGGTAGACCCATTCATGCTTGACGGTCCACCACAAGCGCTCGACGAAGATGTTGTCATGGCGGCGCCCGCGTCCGTCCATGCTGATCTCGATCCGGTGATCGCGCCGCATCTGGGTGAACTCCTCGCTGGTGAATTGCGCCCCCTGATCGGTATTGAAGATGCCGGGCTTGCCGAACCGACCGAGAGCCTCGCTCAGCGCCTCGACGCAGAACCCCGCCGCGAGCGTGTTCGACAGCCGCCAGGACAGTACCCGCCGGGTCGCCCAGTCGATGATCGCGACCAGGTACAAAAATCCCAGCCGCATCGGTATGTACGTTATGTCGGCAGCCCACACCCCCGCTTTCGCGAGGGCAGGCTTTGGTTCGCCCGGTCGATCGTCTTGCCGCGCAGAAGGTACGGGTAGATCTTGTCCCCGGGATGGCGCTTGCTGGTGTTTCGCTTCGGGCGGACGGCCCATAGCCCGAGTTTGTGCATCAGCCGCCGGGTGCGTCGCCGGCCAATCAGAACCCCTTCCCGCAACAGCGCCACCTGCAGCCGGCGGCTGCCGTACACTGGATGATCGGTGAAAATCCGGTCGAGCCGCTTCAGAAGCTCGAGTTCCTCCGCAGCTTCCGGCCGAGGCCGGTAATAAAAGCTGCTGCGCGCAATCCCGAGCAGCGCGCATTGCCGGCTTACGGACAGCCCCGCTTCCGGCGCAATCATCGCCCGCCTCTCAGCACTCGGGAGATGGCGGGCTGCCCGGCAAGAAAATCGCACTCGACCTCTAGCTGCCCGATCTTGCGGTGCAGATCGTCGATCACCCTCTGAGCGTCCTCGAGCGCCGGCGCCTTGCTGCCGCGCGCAAACAGCTCGCCCGCTCGCTTCACCAGCTCCTGTTTCCAGCCGCTGATCATCGTCGGATGAACCCAAATTCCGCCGACAGCTCCGCCAGGGTCCTCTCGCCCGAAAGCGCCGCCATCGCCACTCGCGCCTTGAATTCCGCGCTGTGCTGCTTTCTCTTTACGCCCACTTCTCACGCCCTTTTTGGACCGGTTAGCCTCTAGCTTATCCCGCTGTCCAAAAATCCGGAGCCGCCGCACCGAGGAGGCCAAGCTGGTTCACCTCGGATCAAAAATTCTCCTTTATGAATTAGGTTCAAGGGCCGTTAAAAAAAGCATGAGCCAGGAAACATATTGGAGTATATTAGATCAAGATTTGCTAAGCCTTTGGCTACAAGACAGTTAAGCTAACCGAGCAAATTTATATTTATTTTCTAGAGAAAATAGGTCTTCTTGGTGGTTCGGAATTGATTGACAAGGCGCCGGTTTGGCCCGACACCTCTCTTCGTGTGATCGTTGAGGGATCTCATGGCGCAATCTCAGCGTGCTTCACGCTTCCGATTTAGAGCGCTCGTGTTTTTAGGGCTGGCCATTGCAGGGGCGATCTCTATGGTCGTCCGCCCGGCAGCCTCTTCCGCACCGCTCTATCAGAACGGCTTTCCGTCAGATCCTGAATTTTTTCCGCTCGCGGTCTGGCTGCAATCGCCCCGAAGCGCGGCCGAGTACAAGGCAATCGGTATCAACACCTTCGTCGGACTCTGGGAGGGTCCTACTGAAATGCAGCTCGCCGAATTGTCGAAAAGCGGCCTCTATATCGTTGCCGAGCAGAACGAGGTCGGCCTCAATTCTCCCAACCGGGGCGTGATCAAAGGCTGGATGCAGGGCGACGAGCCCGATAACGCGCAGCCTCCGATTCCAGGTCTGGGTGCATTTAGCCCATGTATCCCTGCAGAAGAGGTCGCGCGGCGATCACACGCGATGAAGGCGCGCGACCCGACCCGACCGGTGTTCGTTATCTTCGGTCAAGGCGTCGCCGATCCCTTGTGGCGGGGGCGGGGCACCTGCGTTGGTGATGAAAAATATTATAACGTGGCTATTGAGGGTGCCGACATAGTCTCCTTCGACATCTACCCTGTCGGCTCCGGCACGCCGCGTGTCAAGGGCAAGCTCGAATATGTCGCCCGCGGTGTCGCCAGTCTCGACAAGCGAACGGTGCCAGGTCAGACAGTGTGGACCGCGATCGAGACGACCGCGCTAGACCCAAACCGCCCAATGAAGCCGGCAGAGGTGCGCGCCGAGGTGTGGATGGCGCTGATCCACGGAGCCCGCGGCATCGTTTATTTTGTCCATGAATGGGCGGGCGGTCTGCGCGAGGACGGCATCTTCCGCCATCCGGAAATCGTCCGCGAAGTCGCCGGGATTGATCGGACTATCAAATCCCTGGCTCCGGTCTTGAATAGCCCCAACATCAATAACCTGATCGACATCTCATCGCCGGTTCCGATCGCGACGATGGCTAAGGGGCATGGTAATACGCTCTATGTCTTTGCTGCCGCAATGCGCAACCAGCGATCCACGCCGCGGTTAGCTATTCGCGGGCTGCTCGATGCCGAAGCCACCGTCTTGGATGAAGAACGCACGGTCACCATCAAGGACGGCATCCTCGCGGACGGTTTTGAGGGATATGCTGTTCACATTTATAAAATCCTGCTCCCCATCGCTCGAGACAGCAACGCCGAATGAAGATGGCTACTGAAGCGCAAACACGACCGTTCCGAACGCGCAACGTCTACAAGCCGAAGAGGATAGGCCCTTTGAAATATTTCCGCGCCCCATAAGAATTACCTGCAATGAGCTCCTGATGGGTCCGCTTGCGTCAATATAGCGCGGCAATCTGGGTTGGCCCGGAGCGACAATCGGGATGCAGATCCGGGGTCGCGACATTGGCATGATTGCCGTGGCGTGACCGTCGCGCAACGGGGATTGAGGATTTCCTATTGTTGCGGCGCGACGTTCGAGCATTGGCCGCGGTTGTCGCCACGGTGGGCGGCCGGCCGCGAGCTCGCTTTGATTCGAGCGCGGCGCGGCGGCGGTAGCTTTCGAGGTTCATCTCGAAGATGGTGGCGGGATGGACGAGGCGGCGACAACAAGGGCGAAGCCAAGCGCTGCCGCGAGATGCCTCTTACCGCCGCCTGGCGGCCCCAACAACAGTAAATTGGCGCCGCGTTCAGCCAAGCCTCACCGGCGGGCTTGCTGATCACCGGGACGGCCTCGAAGTCGAAGCTGTCGAGGGTCTATCCGGGGCAACCGGGCTCGGGCGAGGTGGCGTTCGAGCCAGCGTTCGAGCCGGCGTCGACGGCGCTGGGCAATTTCATGTTCGGCCAATGGTGCCGGGAAGCGCCCGGCCGGCCAGCCTTCCTTGTCGGCTTGAGCGGCAAGGGAAGCCCAGACCCGTTTTATGGCGGGCAACCGAAGCTCGGCGAGCAGCGGTTCGACGCGAGCGGCGTCGCCGGGATCGGTGATTGTCATGCCGCACCAACCAGCTGGACAGTGCCGAGCTCGTCATAAAGATGCAGCGACGCCACCTCGATGGGGATGTCGGGAATGGCGGTCGTATGGGCGCGAAGCGCCGGCGGAGCATGTCGAGGTCGGGCAGTCTTCCGGCCTTGAGTTCGGCCTCGATGCCCCGCGAGTGCCAACCGTCCGGCGATCGTGCGGCACGCTTGCTTTTCGCCGTCACCGGCCAGCACCGCTTCCGGCCTTCGGCCGGCCCGAGGAAGCCTCCCAGCTGCACGCGCAGCCGGTCGCCAGGCGGACGGCACCGAATAGAATACCTTCTTGAGGATGAAGCCGCTGGTCGAGATAACGCTGCGGCAGCGATTGCAAGGCCGAGCGCTCGAAATCGAGCCGCATGCGGTTGCGGGCATTGCGGTGCCCGACGGCCTCGTCGATAAAGCGGCGATAGGCCAGTAGGTCGTCGCAGTCGCGCGATCCGCGCAACAGCAAGGCGTCCTCGATCGCCTGTTTGAGATGGCCTTGGGGGCGTTCGATCGAACCATTCTCGGGCGCTACGACTGAATTGTTGCGGGTCGGTTCGATGCGGTAACGCGCGCACAGCGCCGCATAGCGAGGCGTCTGATCCTGCCGTGTATCGCTCTGCCGCAAGATGACGTCCTGCTCGGCCCCGTTGAGCGCCCGCCAGGCACGGATGCGCCGCTCCAGGTGCGGCGAACTCCGGGGTCGATCTCGGGATGACGGCACCGGATCTCGTCGAAAATGGCCACCGGCCTCAGGCCTGGGGTGTCTTCAGCAAGGGCACTATCTCACTGTCTCAAATCATTGCCTGCCAATCGCCACGTCGGCGGCCGCGCGGCGCTTTCTTTTGCGACGGCAGCGGTGGATCCTGTTCGATAGCGATAGGCGGCGTCGCTGAACCCGGCTGGCCGCCGCAATGGCCGGCGTCTCGGCTTGGCGAAAACTCATGTAAAGCCTCATCTGGCAAAGCCTCGTCTGGCAGTCGGTGATGTGGCGCCCGGGCAAGCGGCGGTTCCTCATCGGCGTGAACAACCCGCTTCCCATCGAGCGACCGCGACCGCCAGAAAACACCGCCCCTTGCGGGGCCCCCCGGCCGAAAACGCACTGACCGCACCGCCCATCCCTCCCGCGAGAGCTGGTTCGTTGTGTGCCGGGCATGCTCAATAGCTCGGAGGTGAAATTCCTCTACCCAACCTGATGGAGGTGAAGGGTTAGTGATGCCCAAGGGCTGTCGCCGCGAGGCAAGGTCTGAAGTAAGCGCGAAGCAAAGGTGCGAGCCGATGAACAAGAACCGGATACGAGGCGCAAGCGCCGGACCAGCGGGCAACGTGTCGCGAAGTCCATATCCATCAACGGCGCGAAAGCAGCTCGATCCCTTGCTGCTGAACCGTCCGGGCAAGGCGATGCCCGCTTTCGGCGCGCCAAGATCTGCTCTCCACCCTTTGGACTCAGAGTGGGATATCACTGTCCCTAGGCCTCAATGCGGGAATGGACAGGGTAACGGAGCGATCAGGCGCTGCCCGGGATCGCGTCGGCGCCTTCGATGCGGGAGGCGAGGGCGGCGGCGAGAAAGCGGTCGAGGTCGCCGTCGAGGACGGCGCCGGTGTTCGAGGTTTCGACCCCGGTGCGCAAATCCTTGACCATCTGATAGGGCTGCAGGACGTAGGAGCGGATCTGGTGGCCCCAGCCGATGTCGGTCTTGGTCGCGTTCATCGCGTCGGTCGCCGCCTCGCGCCGCTGCAATTCGGCCTCATAGAGCCGGGCGCGCAGCATCGAAAAGGCATGGCGCGGTTCTGGTGCTGTGAGCGCTCGCTCTGGCACTGCACGACGATGCCGCTCGGCATGTGGGTGATGCGCACCGCGCTGTCGGTCTTGTTGACGTGCTGGCCGCCGGCGCCCGATGAGCGATAGGTGTCGATGCGCAGATCCTTGTCGTTGATCTCGACCTCGATCTTGTCGTCGACCACCGGATAGACCCAGACCGACGCGAAACTCGTGTGCCGCCGCGCGTTGGAATCGAAAGGCGAGATGCGCACCAGCCGATGCACGCCGCTTTCCGTCTTGAGCCAGCCATAGGCATCGGCGCCGTCGACCCCTGACCGTCGCCGACTGATCCCGGCCTCTTCGCGGCCGCTCTGTTCCAGCGACTTACAAGCAGATAGTGTATCGAATGCATTTTACTTAGCTGATATTGCTGATATTTGCAGCTAATCTGCAGCCACCCTCTCCTAAAGGTTGTGGTCTCCGGTAACCGCCGCGCAGCGTCTACCTTCGGACTCTGCCGCAGGAAAGAGGCGATTTTGGGGTCGCCTGTCTCGTTCCGATTGGGGCAACCATTTCGGCAATTTTTCCTGAGACTTCCGAGCCTGCAACGATTGATTTACCTTGAGCCGAGTAACGTCGCTTGCGCGTACGGCAACGACAGGGGGGCGGATGGACGAGAGCTTTTTCGAGCGGCCGATCCTCAACTCGCCCTACACCTATCCCGCCCGGCCATTGGGAACTCGACGAGGACCGCCAGCCGACCAACCACATCAGCGAGTCCCGACGGCCGTGCGAGCTGATCACACCAGTGCCCCAGCCGCAAAGGCGCCGACGCGTGCCCGCCCAACCGGAGTTGGCGATCGGCCCGGGGAGGGGTTATCGACTGCCGATCAGCAATACGAGGTGACCCGGGTCATCAACGAGATTCGGGGGTACGTCCAAAACTGGCGCAATCTGCCGAACCCCAACCAATGGCAGGTGACGCCCGAGACAGCACGGCTGCTTCAACATTGGCGGCATCATCAATTCGATAATCTCCGCCCTTTCTTCTGCCAGATCGAGGCGGTCGAGACCGCGATCTGGCTCGCCGAGGTGGCATCGGACCGCGCGGCGGCCGGCGCCAGGATCTGGACGCATATCCGCGGCGCCAACAAGGAGGCGAACCCGGAGCTGCTGCGTATCGCGCTGAAGCTGGCGACCGGCGCCGGCAAGACGACGGTCATGGCGATGCTGATCGCCTGGCAGACCGTCAACGCTGTCCGCCATCCCGGCAGCCGGCTTCTCTCGCGCTTTCTTGGTCATCACGCCCGGCATCACGATCAAGGATCGGCTTCGCGTGCTGCTGCCGAACGATCCGAACAGCTATTACCGAGAACGCGAACTCGTGCCGACCGACATGCTCGGCGACATCGAGCGCGCCAAGATCGTCATCACCAACTACCACGCCTTCCGCCGGCGCGAGCACATGGAGGTCTCGAAGACCGGGCGAGCGCTGTTGCAAGGGCGCGGCGCCGGACCTGAACACGATCGAAACCGAAGGAAAGATGCTGCAGCGCGCCTGCGGCGATCTGATGGGCCTCAAGAACATCGTCGTGCTCAGTGACGAGGCGCATCACTGCTACCGCGAGAAGCCGCAGGCCGCGGACGGCGAAAAGCTCAAGGGCGAGGACAGGGAGGAGGCGAAAAAGAACAACGAGGCGGCGCGGCTGTGGATCTCCGGCATCGAGACCGTCAAGCGCAAGCTCGGCCTCGCCGCCGTCTACGACCTGTCGGCCACACCCTTCTTCCTGCGCGGCTCCGGCTACGCCGAAGGCACGCTGTTCCCGTGGACGGTCAGCGACTTCTCGCTGATGGACGCGATCGAATGCGGCATCGTCAAATTGCCGCGCGTGCCGATCGCCGACAACATCCCCGGCGGCGACATGCCGAAATTTCGCGAGCTATGGAAGCATGTCGGCCCGAAGATGCCGAAAAAGGGCCGCGGCAAATCCGGCGAACTCGACCCGCTCAGCCTGCCGGTCGAACTGCAGACCGCGCTAGAAGCACTATACGGCCATTACGCGAAAACCGCGCATGAGTGGGAGAAGGCCGGGATCGGCGTGCCGCCGGTGTTCATCGTCGTGTGCAACAACACCTCGACCTCGAAACTGGTCTACGACTTCATCTCGGGGTTCGTACGCGAAAGCGATGGCCAGTGGGTCCAGGGCCGTTTCGAGCTGTTCCGCAACTACGACGAATACGGTGACCGGCTGGCGCGTCCGCGCACGTTGCTGATCGACAGCGAGCAACTGGAATCCGGCGACGCGCTCGATAAGGAATTCCGCACGATGGCGGCCGATGAGATCGAGCGCTTCCGGCGCGATCTTGTTCAGCGCACCGGCGATCAGCATGCTGGAGAGAAGATCAGCGCCGCAGGATCTCCTGCGCGAGGTCATGAACACGGTAGGTAAGCGCGGCCTACTTGGCGAGAGCATCCGCTGCGTCGTCTCAGTGTCGATGCTGACCGAGGGCTGGGACGCCAACACCGTGACGCACATTCTCGGCGTCCGTGCTTTCGGGACCCAGCTTTTGTGCGAGCAGGTGGTCGGGCGCGCGCTGCGCCGGCAATCCTACGACCTGAACGAGGAAGGGCTGCTCATCCGGAATACGCGGATGTGCTCGGCATCCCGTTCGATTTCACGGCGAAGCCGGTAGTCGTCAAGCCAACGGCGCCGCGCAAGACGGTGCGTGTCGAGGCAGTGCGGCCCGACCGCGACGCGCTCGAAATCCGGTTCCCTCGGGTCCAGGGTTACCGGGTCGAATTGCCCGAAGAGCGGCTGACAGCAAGATTTACTGCGGACTCGGTGCTTGAACTGACCCCCGAGCTTGTCGGCCCAACCGACACGACGACCCGCGCAATTATCGGAGAGGCCGTCAATCTCACCGTTGCCCATCTCAAGGATATGCGGCCGTCGTCGATCCTGTTCCATCTCGCGCGGCGGCTCCTCTTCACCAAATTCCGTGATCCCGGGGAAGACCCCAAACTCTACCTTTTCAATCAACTGAAACGGATCGCCCGCGAGTGGCTCGACGGCGGCTATTTGCACTGCACCGGCGGCACGTATCCGGCACAGCTCATGTATCAGGAGATCGCCGATCGAGCGTGCGAGCGGATCGCAGCCGCGATCACTGCCTCGCTGGTCGGCGTGCACCCGATCAAAGCGGTGATCGACCCGTATAACCCGGCCGGCTCAACCGTGCATGTTCGGTTCGACACGTCGAAGACGACGCTGTGGCAGACCGATCATCGTCTCTGTCATATCAACTACGTCGTTTGCGACAGCGACTGGGAGGCCGAGTTCTGCCGCGCCGCCGAGGCGAACCCGCGCGTCCGCGCCTATGTCAAGAACCAGGGCCTCGGCTTTGAGGTGCCGTATCTACTCGGCGCCACGCCGAAGAAATACCTGCCCGACTTCATCGTGCGGGTCGATGACGGCCACGGCGACGACGACCTCTTGAACCTCGTCGTCGAGATCAAGGGCTATCGCGGCGAGGACGCCAAGGACAAGGCGAACACGATGGACGCCTATTGGGTGCCGGGCGTCAACAATCTCGGCACCTTCGGCCGGTGGGCGTTCGCCGAGTTCAAGGAGTTGGTTTACGCCATTGCCGCCAATTTCGACGCGCTGATCGAGCGCGCCGTCGCCGGCCGGGCGGAATGAGCGCCTGTCTTTACATTCTTCGCTGCGCCGACGGCTCGTATTACGTCGGCACGACGCGCAATAGTTTGGAAACGCGTATCGCCGAGCACCAGACCGGCACCTTTGATGGCTATACCGCCCGCCGAAGGCCGGTAACCCTCGTCTTCCATCAGTATTTCGAGCGCATCGACGGATGCCGTCGCCGCCGAGCGGCAGGTCAAAGGCTGGCGGCGAGAGAAGAAGGAGGCGCTGATCCGGGGCGATTTCGAGGCGCTGCCCGCGTTGTCGCAGCGCACTGCACGACCGCCGTGCGTGCTTCGAGACGGCGTGCTGCGCACGCCTCCTCAGCATGAGGTAATTCACTGATGGCATTAAGAAAATCTCCTCATCCTGAGGAGGCCGCGCAGCGGCCGTCTCGAAGGACGCACGCGCTCGTCCAGTCAAGCGGTTCCTCGCGATCTCCTCGACCCGGTCGTCGAATACTTCAAGCCGCAGCGCGTGATCTTGTTCGGCTCGCGGGCGCGCGGCGAGGCGACCCGCGACAGCGACATCGATCTTCTGGTCATCGTCGACGACGACACGCCGCCCGAGAAAATGACCTGGCAGGGCCCGGCTATGAGGCGCATCGCTCCACCCTCGTGCCGCCGACGTTTTTCCGATGCGCGCCGAGACCTTCGAACGTGACCGCGCCATCGTCAACACCCTGGCCGCCGAGGCCGACGCGGACGGCATCGTCGTCTTCGGCTCGCCGAAAGGATCGTGCATGAAAGCACCGGACCCGCGCGCGCGATGGGAGGCGGTCGAGCGCTGGCTTCGAGTCGCCGAGCGCGACCGCAAAACGGTCCTCGCCTGCATGGCGAGCCGATCCGCCCTTGTATGACAGCGCCGCCTTTCATTGCCAGCAGGCGGTCGAGAAACTGCTGAAAGGCTTTCTGACGCTCGCCGGCAAGCGCGGAGGGAAGACGCATTCTCTGGCGCAGCTCGGGGCGCGCGGCGCAAGCAAGCTTTCCCGGACATTGCCGAACTCGTCGCCGCGGCGCATGGCTGGAGCAAATGGGCGACGAGTCTACCGCTATCCGGAGGAGGACGCTGCCTCGCCGAGCCCGAGAGGCCGAAATACGCGGCGGCGCTCGACGTCATCGACCGGCTCGCGGCGCGGCTGCAGGCCGAGCGGCCGCAAGGCTGACAACAGCGCAGGCAGAGCATGGCACGCAGTAAGGACATTTCGGTCGAGGCGCTGCGGCATAAGGACAAGCGCCGCAACATCCCGACGGCCGAGCTCGAGCCGGTCATGGACGAGAAGGACAAGACGCCGATCCGGCTCGCCTATGAGCGGCGCAACCGCGATCTCGACCCGCAGCTCGTCTGGCGCGGCAAGGACGAGCAGGACTGGTCCGACCTGATCGTCCAGGCGCCGCCGCTCTACATCCAGGAGAAGGTGCACCCGAAGGTCCTGATCGACGACCTCTTGCGGCAGAGCAAAGAGCGGCGGGACGAGGCGTCGCCGCCGATGCCGGACCTGTTCGCCGATTTCAACGGACTGCCCGACAAGGAGGCGCTGACCGAGTTCTACCAGCACGACGCCAACTGGTCGAACCGCATGATCCTCGGCGACAGCCTGTCGGTCATGGCGAGCCTCGCCGAGCGCGAAGGGCTGCGCGGCAAGGTGCAGTGCATCTATATCGACCCGCCCTACGGCATCCGCTTCAACTCGAATTTCCAGTGGTCGACGACGAGCCGCGACGTCAAAGACGGCAACAAGGACCACATCACCCGCGAGCCCGAGCAGGTCAAAGCCTTCCGCGACACCTGGCGCGACGGCATCCACTCCTACCTGACCTATCTGCGCGACCGCCTGACCGTCGCCCGCGACCTCCTCGCCGACAGCGGCTCGATCTTCGTGCAGATCGGCGACGAGAATGTGCACCGTGTGCGGGCGCTGATGGACGAGGTGTTCGGCGAAGACAATTTCGTCGTCGAATTCCTGTTCAAAAAGACAGGCAGCTCAACCGGCGAATTATTTGCCATCGAATATCGACTATGTCCTGTGGTTTGCTAAAGAAAAGAGCACTGAAATATCGGCAGATCTCGATGCAGAAGTCGACCGAGCAAGCTGGTCGAAGAGTACAGACGTTTGAGTCGATGCATTTCTCCGATGAGGCACGTTCAGTGCGTCAGACGGTAGAAAGACTGATGCGGTTACGCGGACACGACGGTCAAGCTTGCCAGCCAATAGCTAGACGCCAGCAAGGCGCTGCGCAAGTCGATTTCCGTTGTATGTCCAGGATCAAACCGTACATGCCGGGCAACAGATCATTGGAAAACGGATGAGCAGGTTTGACCGGCTGCAAGAGCGATCGCATTGAGCCGCGGGCAACGATCTTACGGCTATGTTCGCTTTTTCGATGATTTTTCGGTTTTACCCAGTATCAACGTCTGGGACGATGTTGGACATTTAGGAGCGGGATCGGAAGATGACATCTATGTCGTCCAGACAGCGCGCGTATGGTCTCGAACGCTGCATCCTGATGACCACCGATCCCGGCGACCTCGTGCTCGATCCGACCTGCGGCTCCGGCACGACGGCCTATGTCGCCGAGCAATGGGGGCGGCGGTGGATCACGATCGACACCTCGCGCGTGGCATTGGCGCTCGCGCGGGCGCGGATCATGGGCGCGCGCTATCCCTATTACCTGCTGGCCGACAGCCCCGAGGGGCAGCGCAAGGAGGGCGAGGTCAGCCGCACGCCGCCGAAGGAGACGCCGACGCGCGGCGACATCCGCCAGGGCTTTGTCTACGAGCGGGTGCCGCACATCACGTTGAAGTCGATCGCCAACAATGCCGAGATCGATGTGATCTGGGAGAAATGGCAGGAGACGCTGGAGCCGTTGCGCGCCCGGCTCAATGCCGCGCTCGGGCGGGGTGCGTCCTTCGAGACGCCCGCTCCGCGGGCTCCTCAGTTCCTTCCTAGGCCGCCTCGCGTCGTCTGCCTCGTGTCGCGTTTGTGCCGGCCCTGGCCGGGCGCCTCGGGCGCCGCGTGCGCCCGGGCGCTCGCTGGTGCAGGTGGCGGCGTGACGATCTGGTGGCCGGACATCCGGTGCGCGCGGTGTGGGCGTTGTCGAGGGGCTCGATCTGCGCGCGCTGCACGAGCGTGAAGGCGCGCGGGGGTGCCGGGCAGGCGCCGCCGGCGCCCGAGCTGCTGTGGCGCTGTGGCTGTGGGCGACGGTGGAGGGGGTCGGCAGCGCCCGGCAGCTCGCCCGGTTGTGCGGCAGCTCTCGTCTATCGCTGGCTGTGCGGCGGGGTGTCGATGAACTACACACGCTGTCGGTTTTCGCGTGGCGCATACCGCAGTGCTCGAGCGCTTGCTGGCCGGCGGGGTGGCGGCGCTGGTCGCCAGGGTCTGGTGGCGCTCGACGCGCTGGCGCAGGACGGGCTCCGGGTGCGCGCGGCGGCGGGCGCGGGTTCGTTCCGCCGGCGCGCGCGGTTGGGCGATCTGGTGCGGCGCCCAGGCGCGGGTGGAGCGGCTGCGCGCCGAGCTCGCAGCGATCCGGCGGCCGGTGATCGGCGTCAGCGCGCGGCGCAGCAGCGCGCCGCGCGCGAGCGCGAGGCGCGGGTCGGGCGGCGCTGGAGCGCATGCGCGCGCTCGAGCCGAGCGCGCGCGTCGCGAGAAGACCAACAGCCGAGGTCAGCCGGCAGAAGGAGCCGCGCGCGTCGACCACCGATGCCGAGGCGCGGGCGATGAAGCTGGCCGATGGCGGGTGGCGTCCGGCCTACAACATGCAGATCATCTCGGCGCCCCAGGGTCAGGTCATCGTCGCAGTCGACATCGATACCACCGGCTCGGATCGCGGTCTGGCGCGCCCCGCACTGGAACAATTGGGCGCGGCCGGGACGAGCCGTCGGATTACCTGGTCGATGGCGGCTTCACCAAGAACGACGATATCGAATGGGCCCATGAGAGCGGCATCAAGCTGTGGTGCCCACCGGGCACAGCAAGCACGGCACCGATCCCTAGCGCCGCGGCGCGACGACAAACCGGGGTGGCGGACTGGCGCCAGCGCATGACGAGCGAAGCCGGCAAAGCGCTCTACAAGCAGCGCGCGCAGGCCGAATGCCCCAATGCCTGGGCGCGCCGCATGGGGCTCACCCGGCTGTCGGTGCGCGGCACAGCAAGGCTCGCGCCGTGCTGCTGTGGTCGCGCTCGCCCACAAATGCTGCGGCCTTCGCCTGCGGCGGCCGTCATGGCCGCGGCGCCTGAGGTGGTCGCCGCGATGTCAACTCAATGACAGAGTCCCGCCGCTCACCATCTTCACCCTTTATCTACCGGTGTGCCGAAACCGGCGCGCGAGTCAAGCCGTCGTCGAGACCGTCCTCGATGCCGCAGCGCAACCGCTATGACCGCCGCACTAAACACACCGATGAGGAATTTCTTAATGCCATCACCAGACCTACCTCATGCTGAGGAGCGCCCGCAGGGCGCGTCTCGAAGCACGCACGAGCGCCGCCGCCGCGTGGGAGGAGTGGGAGATCCCGCGCGAGGCTGGGGCGGACTGGCCGGACGAGGCAAAGACAGCTGCACGCCGAGTGGTGGGCGGCGCGGATTGCGCGGCAGAAGGAGATCGACGCCTCGATCGCGGCCAAGGCCGAGTTCGAATATCTCTACGACAAGCCCTACCCCGACAATTCGCGCATCCGCGTCGCCGGCCCGTTCACGGTCGAGAGCCTGTCGCCGCACCGCGTTGTTCGCCGGTGACGCCGACGATACCCTGATCGACGAACTCGCCGACCCCGCGGGCGGCTGGAACGATTTCGCGCAGATGGTGCTCGACAATCTGAAGACATCGGGCGTGCAGCAGGCGCACAAGGAAGACCGCATCACCTTCACGGCGCTGACGCCGTGGCCGGGCAATCTGGTCTGCGCCGAAGGCCGCTACCTCGAAGGGGAGCGCGAGCGCCGCGCCGCGATCTTTCTCGGCCCCGAATTCGGCACGGTGCAGCGCGCCGATCTCGTCGACGCGGCGCGCGAGGCGGCCGACGCCCGGTTCGACGTCGTGATCGCCTGCGCCTTCAATTTCGATGCGCATTCCGCCGAGCTCGAGCGGATCGGCCGCATCCCGATCCTGAAGGCGCGGATGAACCCCGATCTGCACATGGCCGGCGAATTGAAGAACACCGGCTCCGGCAATCTGTTCGTCGTCTTCGGCGAGCCCGACATCGCGATCGAGCCGGTGGGCGACAACCAGATCCGGGTCAAGATCAAGGGCGTCGATGTGTTCAAGCCGCAGACCGGCGAGATCGAATCGGGCGGCCCCGACACGATCGCATTGTGGTTCATCGACACCGACTACAACGAGGAGAGCTTCTTTGTCCGCCACGCCTATTTCCTCGGCGCCGCGACCGACCCCTACAAGGCGCTGAAGACGACCTTCAAGGCCGAGATCGACGAGGAAGCCTGGGCGAGCCTCAACAGCGACACCTCGCGCCCGTTCCCCAAACCCAAATCCGGCCGCATCGCCGTCAAAGTCATCAACCACCTCGGCGACGAGGTGATGAAGGTGTTCGCGGTGCGGTGATGAGGCACCGTGCGCCCTTCGAGACGGCCGCTGCGCGGCCTCCTCAGGGTGAGGATTTCCTTAATGCCATCAAAGGCTTCCCTCATGCTGAGGAGCGGCCCGTACGGGCCGCGTCTCGAAGCACGCACAACGTCGGTGCGGTGATGGATTTCCGCATCGCCGACACGTTCACCGCCAGCCTCGCCCGGCTGAACGGGGCGGAGCAGAAGGCGGTCAAGACGACGGCGTTCGATCTGCAACTGAACCTGTCGAGCCCGGGCCTGCGCTTTCATCGGCTCGAACGGCCCCGCGACCCGAATTTCTGGTCGGTTCGCGTCAATGAAGACGTCCGGCTGATCGTCCATCGGACGCCCACGAGCGTGCTGCTTTGTTATGTCGGGCACCACGACGCAGCCTATGCGTGGGCCGAGCGGCGACGGATCGAGCGCCATCCGACGACGGGCGCCGCGCAGCTCGTCGAACTCCCCGAGCGGGTCGAGCACTATCGCCGCGTACCGGCGGTAGCCGCAGCCGCGCCGCGCGACGCCCAAGCCGCTGCTGTTCGCCGGGATCGCCGATGATGCGCTGCTCGGTTATGGCGTGCCGACCGAATGGCTCGATGAGGTCCGGCAAGCCAACGAGGACAGCTGTTCGACATCGCCGATCGCCTGCCGCAAGAGGCGGCCGAGGCCCTTTGAACCTGGCGACCGGCACGACCCCGGCGATGCCGGAACGGGCGCCGCTCGAGGCCGACCCGTTCGCCCATCCCGACGCGCAACGCCGGTTCCGGGTGCTGACCAATATCGAGGAGCTGGAACGCGCGCTCGATTACCCGTGGGAGAAATGGGCGGTCTTCCTGCATCCGGCGCAACGGCGGCTCGTCGAGCGCGACTACAACGGACCCGCCCGGATCAGCGGCATCGTGCCGGCACTGGCAAGACGATCGTGGCATTGCATCGGGCGTCTGCCTTGGCCCGCGCGACACCCGCAAGCCCGCGTGCTGCTGACGACCTTCTCGAAGGCGCTGGCAAACGCGCTGCGCATCCGGCTGCGGACCCTGACCGGCAACGAGCCGGAGATCGCCGCCCGGATCGCCGTCCATCCGGTAACGCGGGATTGGGTACGACCTTTACACGGCGGCGTTCGGTCAGCCGAACATCGCCCCGCCCGCGCTGATCGAGGCGTTGCTGCGCCAAGCCGCCGCGCGAGGTCCAGGGGCACCGCTTCTCGCCGCGGTTTCTGATCGGCGAGTGGAGCGAGGTCGTCGACGCGTGGCAGCTGGCGACCTGGGAAGACTATCGCGATGTCGCCCGGCTCGGCCGCAAGACCCGCATCGGCGGCAAGCAGCGCGAGATCCTGTGGTCGATTTTCGAGCGGGTGCGGGCGGGTCTCGCCGAACGCAAGGCCGTCACCTGGCCCGATCTGTTCGGTCGCGTCACGGCGCACATCGCCGAGCCGACGAATCCCCGTTCGATTTCGTCGTCGTCGACGAGGCGCAGGATGTCGGGGTCGCCGAATTGCGGTTCCTCGCCGCCCTCGGCGCCAACCGGCCTGACGGCCTGTTCTTTACCGGCGATCTCGGACAACGGATCTTTCAACAGCCGTTTTCGTGGCGCTCGCTCGGCGTCGATGTTCGTGGCCGGTCCTACACGCTGCGCATCAACTACCGGACCTCGCACCAGATCCGCGCTCAGGCCGACCGGCTGCTGCCGCCAGCGCTGTCCGATGTCGACGGCGTCTCCGAAGACCGCCGCGGCACGGTCTCGGTGTTCAACGGGCCGGCCCCGACGATCGAGACCTTCGACGACCCGGAGCAAGAAGCAGAGCGGTCGGCGCATGGATCGCGGGCCTGGTCAAGGATGGGGTTCAGCCCCATGAGATCGGCGTCTTCGTCCGCTCGACGCGCGAGCTTCGCCGGGCCAGGGCTGCCGTGAAGCGGGCCGGCGTCGCCTCGTCAGAGATGAACGATAGGATCGAGGTCGACCGCGGGCCGCGTCTCCATCGGCACGATGCACCTCGCCAAAGGTCTGGAATTCCGCGCCGTCGTGGTCATGGCCTGCGACGACGACGTGATTCCGTTGCAGGAGCGCATCGAAAACGTCGCCGACGATGCCGATTTGGAAGAGGTCTACAATACCGAGCGCCACCTGCTCTATGTCGCATGCACCAGAGCGCGCGACCACCTGCTGGTGACCGGCGTCGATCCCGCCTCTGAGTTCCTAATAGATCTCTGCTGAACGGGCGCTCAGTCCCGCGTGATCGCGTCGGCGCCTTCGATGCGGGAGGCGAGGGCGGCGGCGAGAAAGCGGTCGAGGTCGCCGTCGAGGACCGCGCCGGTGTTCGAGGTTTCGACGCCGGTGCGCAAATCCTTGACCATCTGGTAGGGCTGCAGCACGTAGGAGCGGATCTGGTGGCCCCAGCCGATGTCGGTCTTGGTCGCGTTCATCGCGTCGGTCGCCGCCTCGCGCCGCTGCAATTCGGCCTCGTAGAGCCGGGCGCGCAGCATCGAGAAGGCGTGCGCGCGGTTCTGGTGCTGCGAGCGCTCGCTCTGGCACTGCACGACGATGCCGCTCGGCATGTGCGTGATGCGCACCGCGCTGTCGGTCTTGTTGACGTGCTGGCCGCCCGCGCCCGACGAGCGATAGGTGTCGATGCGCAGATCCTTGTCGTTGATCTCGACCTCGATCTTGTCGTCGACCACCGGATAGACCCAGACCGACGCGAAACTGGTGTGGCGGCGCGCGTTCGAATCGAAGGGCGAGATGCGCACCAGCCGATGCACGCCGCTTTCGGTCTTCAGCCAGCCATAGGCGTCGGGGCCGTTGATCCGGACCGTCGCCGATTTGATGCCCGGCCTCCTCGCCGCCGCTCTCTTCGAGCCATTCGGTCTTGTAGCCGTGGGCTTCCGCCCAGCGGACATACATCCGCAGCAGCATCTCGGCCCAGTCCTGCGCCTCGGTGCCGCCTGCCCCGGCATGCACTTCGAGATAGCAGTCATTGGCGTCGGCCTCGCCGGAGAGGAGGCTTTCGAGCTCGCGCCGCGCCGCTTCCGCGCGCAGCTTTTCGAGCGCCGCTTCGGCATCGGCGACGACGGTCGCCTCGCCCTCGGCCTCACCCATCTCGATCAGCTCGAGGGTGTCGGCGACCTCCCGCTCGATCCGGCGATAACTGCCGATCGCCTGGTCGAGCTTGGTGCGCTCCCGCAGCAGCTTTTGCGCCGCCGCGGGATCATCCCACAGCCGCGGATCCTCGGCCTGGGCGTTCAGCTCCGCGAGGCGGCGATTTGCGGTCTCCCAGTCAAAGATGCCTCCTCAGCAGCGCCAACGACTTGTTGATGTCGTCGGCGGCCGCCTGAATTTCGGCGCGCATGGCTTACTCCGAGCTCCTAATTGTCGAGTCCGACTCGTATTTAATATAGGCCGCCCGTGCCGCTGGCCGGAGCCCCGCGCATCGGCGCGCGGCATTGGTCTCGCCGGCGTCCATCCCGCCGGTCGAGGCGATCGGGGTCTCATCCTCGTCAGGTACGTGCTGCAAACCTAAATTTCGGTTGTGGCCGGGCTCGGTCCCGGGCTTGTAAGCCTCATAGATGGCTGGCTCGCCTGCCCCGGCAGGCAGGCCGGTCGCCGCGCTGACCCGGTAGAGCCGCATGCCGGGCGGTGTGCGAAAGGCGGTCGCCGGGGCGTCCTTCAGCGCTGCGATCATAAAGTCGCGAAAGACGGGGGCTGCGATATGTCCGCCGGTCTCGTCGTCGCCGAGGCTGTCCGGATCGTCAAATCCGATATAGACGCCCGCGGCGAGATCGGGCGTGAACCCGACGAACCACGCATCGCGCCAATCGTTGGTGGTCCCGGTCTTGCCCGCGATCGGCTTGCCGACGGCCTGCACGACCTTGGCGGTGCCCCGCTCGACCACGCCCTGCAACATCGTCACGATCTGGATAGGCCGAGCCCGGGATCGGCGACCTGCTCGCGCGTATCCGGGATGACCGGCACCGGCTGATGGTCCCACTCGACATCGTCGCAGCCGTCGCACGGGCGCTGATCGGCGCGAAAGATCGTCGCGCCGTTGCGATCCTGCACCCGATCGATAAACGTCGGGGTAATGCGCTTGCCGCCATTGACCAGCATTGCATAGGCCGCCGTGTGCCGCAGCAAGGTCGTCTCGCCGGCGCCGAGCGCCATCGAGTATTCGCGCGGCATATGATCCATGATGCCGAAGCGCTCGACGGTCTCGGCGATCGACTCCATTCCGATTATCGAGGCGACCCGCGCTGTCACCGCGTTCGAGCGACTGTTCGAGCGCAACCCGCAGCGGCGTCGGCCCGCGGAACCTCACCTCCTGGCCGCGCTTCGTATAATTCGTCGGTGACCACATCGGCAGCCCCGGGCCCTGGGGAAGCGATATCGGGCCGTCGACGACCAGTGTCGATGGGGTGAAGCCGTGATCGAGCGCGGTCAAATAGATGAACGGCTTGATCGACGACCCCGGTTGGCGTTTCGCTTGGGTGGCGCGGTCGAATTGGCTCGTCGCGAAGCTGAACCCGCCGCTGATCGCGAGGACGCGCCCGGTGTGCGGGTCCATGGCAACAAGGGCGCCCGAGACCTCCGGCACCTGGCATAGGGTATAGAGGTCAGCCGGCTTGGTGCCGCTCGCCTCGGCTTTTGACGACGCGCTTATTGGCTCCACCATCACGACATCGCCCGGTTTGACGACATCCGCCGCGCCGCGCGGGCGTGGGCCGAAGCTGCCGTTGTCGTAGCGCGGCCGCGCCCAGCGCATTTCGGAGAACGGGATGCGCCCACTCGCGCCGTTGGCAAAGCCGATAACCGCGCCGTCCGGCTCGCTGCGGACCACCATCGCGAGGCGCCATCCGACATCGGTCGCGACGCCGGGCACCGGCACGGCGGCGAGATGCGCCGCCCAGTCCCCCTTGGGGTCGATTCGGGCAATCGCGCCGCGCCATCCGCCATGGCTGTGCTCGTAGGCGATCAGCCCGGCGCGCAACGCCTTGTCCGAAGCCGCCTGCAGCCGTTCATCGAGGCTGGTACGTACCGACAGCCCCGCCCCGTACAGAACCTTCTCGCCATAGCGGGCCAGCAGGTCGCGCCTGACCTCCTCGGCGAAATAGGGGGCTCTGACCTCTTCCGCGTCCTGGCGGTGGCGAAGCTCGAGCGGCTGTGCTTCGGCCTGCGCCGCCTCTGCCTGGGTGGCTGCTCCGTCTTCGACCATCCTCTCCAGGACCCAATCGCGGCGAGCTTTTGCCGTCTGCGGGAAGCGCGTCGGGCTGTATCGGTTCGGCGCCTTGGGGAGCCCGGCGAGGAAAGCGGCCTCGCCGAGGGTCAGCTCGTCGAGCGATTTGTCGAAATAGGTTAGCGCTGCAGCGGCAACACCGTAAGCACCAGAGCCGAGATAGATTTCGTTCAAGTAGAGTTCGAGGATGCGCTCCTTGGGCAGCGCGGCCTCGATGCGGGTGGCCAGCAAGATCTCCTTGATCTTGCGTTCGATCGAAACCTCGTTCGACAGCAGCATATTCTTGGCGACTTGCTGGGTGATCGTCGAGGCACCGACCGGCCGGCGATTGGCGCGAAACCGGCTCACATCGGTGATCGCCGCGCGCAGAATCGAGACAGGGTCAACCCCATGATGGTTGTAGAAATTTTTGTCTTCGGCAGACAAAAAGGCGTTGATGACCGGCTTCGGGATCGCCTGTATCGGCACAAAAATCCGCCGCTCGGTCGCGTATTCGGCGAGAAGCCGTCCGTCCCCCGCGTGCACTCGGGTCATGATCGACGGCTCATAATGCGCAAGCTGCTGGTAATCCGGCAGGTCACGACCGAAATACCACAGTGTGATCCCGACAAATCCACAGCCTGTGATTGCCAGCATGACTGCGCAGACAAAAAGAAACCGAAAAATCTTAACCATGTTGCCGCGGTCTGCGCTCCATCCTAAGGGCCGCCAGACCACCCCCATATCATGAGCCCGCGCGGCCGGGCCTTCATATGCGCTATCGGCGATACCATTCCAAGCATGTTTTAACGAATGCGTTCGAGCCGGTCGGCGTGGTCGGCCGCGCGAGAAGATCACGGATCGGACGAAAGGCCGGTCGGAGGAAATGATTGTGGCAGGCTGGTTTGCTCTATACAGTGAAGATCGCGAAAGACCGCCGTTCGCCGACCGGGCGCCGCGCCCGGTGGGGCAATGCGACGCAAGCGCGCGGGATCGGCAGCTGCTCGGCTGTCGCCGCGCCGGCTCGCAGCGCCGGGTGATACGGACCGTAGGAACCCGAAGCCGATAAAAGGCTCCCCTGACAAGACCATGGCCGATTTTTCCTCATCGCTTAATGGAATAGCTTCAGGCGCCTGTGGCTTCCTTGCAGACAGGAGCGCGCCGCCGGCCGATTTTCGCGCGGCCGCGGCAGCGCGCCCCGGAGTTATGCCAGAATGGCCAAACGTATGCTCATCGATGCCACCCACCCGGAAGAGACCCGGGTGGTGGTGCTCAACGGCAATCGAACTCGAAGAGTTCGATTTCGAATCATCTACTAAAAAGCAGGTAAAGGGCAATATCTACCTCGCCAAGGTTACCCGCGTTGAACCCTCGCTGCAGGCGGCATTTGTCGATTACGGCAACCATCGGCATGGCTTCCTAGCTTTTAGCGAAATTCACCCCGATTACTATAAGATCCCGGTTGGCGATCGAGAGCCGAACGAACTCGATCTGCTACACGAGGAAGGCGAGACGCGGGAAGCAGAACCCGAAGCGGCGGGAGAAGAGGGAGTTTCACTGGCAGCGGCATTGCCCGAGCCGGTTCCGGTCCCGGCCACACCGGACGGCGGCGAGGACGAAGGATCAGATATCTCGGGTTCGCAGGTGCTCGAATTTGCCGACCCGTCGCCGCAGCAGGGCGAGGCCGCCACGGGCGATAGCGAGAACGAGGCAGAGATGCTTACCGAGACGCCTCGCCCCGCCGAGACCCTCGCCGACGAGACCATGGCCGAAGTGCCCTGGGAACCCATGCCCCCGGAGCCAGAGGGAGCTGCGGAAGACGCGACCGCACCGGCCGCGGCATCGTATGGCTGGGGGGAGTCGGCCTTGTCGGCTGACGTGCCGCGCGATCCAGAGGTCGGCGCAACGGAAGCGGCAACGCCGGAACCCGCTGCGGCAAACCTGGTCCCGATCGCAGCGGCTTTGGCCGGGCCGGACGACGTGGTCGTATCGGCTCTTGAATTTCCGACGGAGGTGTCGCCGGCGGACATGCCCGCCGTGCCCCGGCAGAGCACGAATGCCGCTCTCGCCGAGAGCGAGGGTGAGGGCGGCGACGCGGTCGAGACGCTTGGCGAGGATGAGTTCGAAGAGGCGGAGCACCAGCGCTCGCGCACGGTACGGCACTACAAGATCCAGGAGGTGATCAAGCGGCGGCAGATCATGCTCGTCCAGGTCACCAAAGAGGAGCGCGGCACCAAGGGCGCCGCCCTGACGACCTACCTTTCGCTTGCCGGGCGCTATTGCGTGCTGATGCCGAATACGGCGCGTGGCGGCGGAGTATCGCGCAAGATCACCAGCATCACCGACCGCCGCCGCCTAAAGGACATCCTCGAGGAGCTGGATATTCCCGAAGGCATGGGGGTGATCGTACGCACCGCCGGGGCCGAACGTTCGAAAGCAGAGATCAAGCGGGATTATGAATATTTGCTGCGCCTGTGGAACGAGATCCGCGATCTGACATTACGCTCGACCGCTCCCGCCTTGATTTATGAGGAAGGCAACCTGATCAAGCGGTCGATCCGCGATCTTTATACGCGCGATATCGACGAGGTCTTGGTCGAAGGAGAAGAGGGCTATCGCACGGCGAAGGCATTCATGAAGATGCTGATGCCGAGCCATGCCAAGCGGGTCCAGCCCTATCGCGACCCGCAAATCGGCCTGTTTCACCGCTTCCAAGTCGAGAGCCAGATCGACGCAATTCATTCGCCGATCGTGCAGCTGCGCTCCGGCGGCTACGTCGTGATCAATCAGACCGAGGCATTGGTCGCGATCGACGTCAATTCCGGCCGCTCGACGCGCGAACGCAACATCGAGGAAACAGCGGTCCGAACCAACCTCGAAGCCGCCGAGGAGATCGCCCGACAGCTGAGATTGCGCGACTTGGCAGGCTTGATCGTGATCGATTTCATCGACATGGAAGAGCACCGCAATCAGTCGGCGGTCGAGCGGCGGTTAAAGGAGGCGCTGAAGAACGACCGTGCACGCATCCAGGTCGGCCGGATCAGCGCGTTCGGCCTGTTGGAGATGTCGCGCCAGCGGCTGCGTCCCTCGCTCGTCGAGACTTCCACTCAGCCTTGTCCCCATTGCGGCGGCACAGGCTTCATCCGTTCGACGGAGTTGACGGCACTCTACGTGCTGCGCTCGATCGAAGAGGAAGGCATGCGGCGGCGCTCCGCCGAGATCTGTGTATATGTTCCAACCACCGTCGCGCTCTACATTCTGAACCAGAAACGCGACTCGCTGGTGCAGCTGGAGGCGCGTTACGCCATTCGAGTTTTGGTAGCGCAAGACGATGCGCTGATCCCGCCGGCCTTTAGGCTGGAGCGGCTGCGCGCCTATGCGGCGGCCGAGCCCGCGGCGCTGTCTGCTGTACCTCTAACCCAAGCCTCGGTCTCGGACGAAGAAGAGGAGGAAATCGACGAGCCCGCGGAAGCTTCTGATGCGGAGCAGGAGAGCGGTGAGGCGCACGGCCGCAGCCGCCGTCGTCGTCGTCGTCGTCGTCGTCATGAAGAAGAACCCGGCTCGTCATCGGCGTTGTCGACGGCGCAAACTGGCGACGAGGCAGCGGAGGACGAGGCCGATCTCGCCGGTAAGAACAGTCGAAGCGAAAGCGAGGAAATTGACAGCGACGAGGAGAGTGATGCCGAGCGTCGGCGCCGGCGGCGCGGCCGGCGAGGCGGCAAACGACGCGTACGGCGGGAAGGCGGCGGGGAACCCGGTTTCGAAGAACCGCGCCCGGCGGTCGATACCGTCGAGATTTTGCCGACTCCCGAGGTCGAAGAAAGCGAGCAGACGCTGGTGGAGGCGCGCGCGAGCTGGCCCGATGAGATCGGCGCTGTGGCCATCGAAACGGCGAGCCTGCCGGCTCTTGCCGGCGATGGTCAGGCGAGCACCGAAAACCTCTCTGCGGCAGGCGAAAGTGAACACGGTACGGCGAGACCCGCTGACAGGGCCGGGTATGAGGCGCCGCATCCCCAGCCATCAAGGGAAACGCCAGACGGAGAGCGGGAGAGCCGCCCAGGATCGCCGCCTACCGCCGAGGCCGAGCCGGGGGTTCCCTACACCAGCGAGATGGAACGGGAACTCGAATCGGCATCCGCCGAACCGGAGCTAGCACATAAGCCGGGCCCAGCGCACCCAGTAGAAACCGTGACCGAAAAGCCGGCAAACCCGCGTCGCGGCTGGTGGCAGCGGCTGATCCAGTCCTAGCGCCAGCGGGTCTGCGCGCGATCGATGGTCGGCTTGCCCCGCCCTCGCCGCATTTCTATCATCAAGTGAAGCATGCGGGTTGATCCGTGCTCGCTACCCATGACGAGATACCCGTCATGGCGGCAGGTTCGTGGGTCTTGAAGGCGGTTGCCGGTGATTTGTCGTATCATCCGTTCAAGCGCGGCAATCGGCCTCGCGGCGTCGCTCGTCATCGCTCAAGCCGCGGCCGCGGGCGAGAGCATCATCCGCGATACCGAGATCGAGGCCGACATCCGGACCATGGTGACCCCGATCTGGAAGGCGGCGGGGCTCGAGCCGAGCTCATTGCATGTCTATCTCGTCGAAGACAAACAGATCAATTCCTTCGTCGCCGGCGGCCAGAACGAATTCATCAACAGCGGATTGATCATGCGGTCCGAAACTCCGAACCAGCTGATCGGGGTGCTTGCGCATGAGACCGGCCATATTGCCGGGGGACACCTGACGCGCTTTCAAGAGGCGGCACGGAACGCCAGTATTGAAGGAATCATCGCGATGGTGCTCGCCGCCGCCGCCACGGTCGCCGGCAGGGGCAGCGGCGGCGGCGGGGCCTTGCTCGGTGCCGAAGGCGTCGCGGAACGCGCTTTCATGCAATATTCGATGACGCAGGAGGCCTCCGCCGATCACGCAGCTATGACCTTTTTGGATGCAAGCGGCCAGTCGGCGCGCGGGCTCCTCCAGTTCTTCCAGATCCTTCAGGGCGAGGAGATGCTCGCCGGGATCCGTGAGGATCCGTATCTGCGCACGCATCCGTTGACCGCGCAACGCATCGACTATGTCCGCAACCACGTCGAGCACTCGCGCTTCTCGAATGTTCCGGATTCTCAGGCCAACATCGACTTGCTGAAACGGATAAAGGTCAAGCTCGACGCCTTCATCTCGCCGCCTTCGTCGACACTTGCGGCTTATCCGGAGAAGGACCAGTCCGTTCTCGCGCGCTATGCACGCGCGATCGCCTATTACCGAATTCCAAAGCTGGACAAGGCTCTACCGATTATCGACGGGCTGATCCGGGACTATCCGAACGACCCTTATTATCGCGAGCTCAAGGGGCAGATGCTGTTCGAGAACGGCCGCATCGCCGAAGCAGTCCAGCCTTACGAGGAAGCCGTTCGGCTAGCGCCTGCCGCACCGTTGCTGCGGATTTCGCTCGCGCAAGTCTACGTCGAATCGAATGATCCTAAGGTGAACAAGCGCGCTATCGCCTATCTCAACGATGCCATGCGCACCGAGGACAAGGAAACCCAGGGTTGGCACCTGCTGGCGACCGCCTATGGGCGCGACAACCAGATCGGCATGGCTGCGTTGGCACTGGCCGAGGAAGGTCTCGCTGCGGGAAAGAAAAAGGACGCGCTGCAGCAAGCCCTTCGGGCCAAGGCGCTATTGCCAAAAAATTCCGCCGGCTACAGCCGCGCTGAAAATATCCATAGCGAGGCGGAGCACATGGAGGAGTCGGCAGGCGGCGTCGCGAACTCGCGTTGATCGCACCTAATCCCCTCTCTAGCCCTTTTTTTGCGGAGTATCAATGTGATGCCATATCGCTGGCCATTTGTCGCCTTCGCTTTGGTCTGCGGTTTTATTGTCACTCCGCATTCCGGAGAAGTGAGAGCTGCCGAAATTCCAACTGAGCAGCGCGACGCAATCGAGGGGATCATCCACGACTACCTTCTCCACAATCCCGACGTTTTGATCGAGGCGCTGCACGGGGCCGAAGATAAGCTGAACCGCGAGGCAGATGCGAAGGCGGAAAAAGTTCTGAGCGACCAGCGACGCGAGATTTTCGACGACCCAGCAACGCCGGTAGGGGGCGATCCGCGCGGCGATGTCACAATTGTCGAGTTCTTCGATTACCGCTGCCCATACTGCAAGCAAGTGCTCCCTTCGCTGCAGGCTTTGCTGAAGGAAGACCACAAGCTGCGTTTCTTGTACAAGGAAATGCCGGTCCTCGGACCGGCATCAGTTACTGCCGCGCATGCTGCTCTCGCGGCCGAGCGGCAGGGCAAATACGAGGCCTTTCACAACGCAATGATGGCAACCAAAGGTCAGATCACCGACGAGACGGTCTATAAAGTGGCCGGTTCGGTCGGACTTGACGTCGAGCGGCTGAAGCAGGACATGAGCGCCCCGGAGATCGGGCAGGCTCTCAAAACCAATCTGGCGCTCGCCGACGTGCTCAATATCCGAGGAACCCCTGGTTTCATCGTCGGCAAGCACATCGTTCCCGGCGCAATCGATCTGGATGCCTTGCGGAACATGGTCGCCGAAGCGCGGAAGGAGTAGCTGCCTAGGGCTCGTAGTCCGGCTGTTTGCTCGGATGTGCGGCGATAAACGGCTCGAGCTTCATGCAGTTCTCGCAGATCCGCATCAGCGTCGGATAAGGCCCGAGATCGAGCTGGTACCGCTCGGCGTTGACTACCTGTGGTACAAGGGCGATGTCAGCCAAGCCGGGTGAGTCTCCATGGCAGAACGTGCTGGTCCGGGCATCCTGCGCGAGCAGCGGTTCGAGGGCCTGAAATCCCGCGGCGATCCAATGATTGTACCACTTGGCGATCGCCGCCTCGTCATGGCCGAGTTCTCGCATCAAGTAGCGCAGCACGCGCAGATTGTTGATCGGGTGGATGTCGCAGGCGACGATGTCGGCGAGCGCCCGAACCCGCGCCCGGTCGGCGGGCTGCTTTGGCAAGAACGGCGGCACGGGGTGGATCTCGTCAAGGTATTCCAGGATCGCCATTGATTGAATGAGGGTCTGTCCGCCATCTTCGAGCGCCGGGACCAGACCCTGAGGGTTGACGTTGCGATAATCGGGCGTGCTCTGATCGTTGCGTCGCAGGTGGATCGCTGCGGTGTCGTAAGGGAGCCCCTTCAGATTGAGGGCGATGCGGACCCTGAACGCGGCAGAGGACCGGAAAAAGCTGTACAGCTTCATTACGCCACCATACTCGCCTGTTAAGCCGTCAATTCAGTATCGGCCCGGAAAACTCCCTGCTCAAGGTGTGCGGCGAATCGTCGGAGCGAACCGGCTTCAGAGGGCAGGGTGCTTGACTGTGTTGTAAGTAAGCACTTACTTTGCTGCGGCGATGGCTATCACCCGGTTGGACGGCGACGAGCGCCGCAAAATGATCGTTGCAGCGGCGGTGCCGCTTTTTGCGCGAAGGGGATTCGCGGGGACCACCACCAAGGAGCTGGCCGAGGCGGCTGGCATCTCCGAAGCCCTGCTGTTCAGGCATTTTCCCAGTAAAAAGCATCTTTACGGGGAGATTCTGCGGCTGGGTTGCGAAGGCGATCCGGCGCTCGAGCGTCTCGCTGCTCTCGAGCCGTCGACGGCAACCCTCGTCCGCATGATCACCTTTATGGTGCGTCATTTTCTGCTCGGCGGCGTCGACGAGGTGGAACTGGATACGCGCCTGCGTCTCGTGCTGCACAGCTTTCTCGAAGACGGGGAGTACGCCCGGGAGCTGTTCGAAACAATCTTCGAACAAGTCCACCCGTTGTTTGTCGCTTCCGTCGAAGCTGCTGCAGCCGCGGGCGACCTCAGGGCTGAACCGATCGCCTCGGCTAATCGCTTCTGGTTCGGCCATCATGTTGCCGCGATGGTGGCCTTCGTGTCTCTGCCGGGCCGAGCTTCGGTCCCTTATAAGGGGTCGGTCACAGCCCTGGCTGAGGAAGCGAGCTGGTTCATTTTACGCGGCATGGGAATGAGGGACGCGGCGATTGCTTCTGCAATGGCTGCCGCTGCCCAGTGCCCGTTCCAACTCGCACCGGCCTCTTAGTGGAGTACGCCTATGGACGGCGAACGGATGGTACCGGCGGAAGGACTGCTGCACGACCGCACCGATGTCGGGCGTGCGACGACCCGCAGGCCGAGGACATTCCTCTGGCTCGCCGTTTTCGGCCTATTGTTGGCTGTCGTGCTGGGCGGGCTGTACGGTTTCAACCGGTTTCGCGAACAGGCGATCGCGACCTATTTCGCGAACAATAAACCGCCGCCTGCGCATGTCAGCGCCGCCGAAGTCGAAACCGAGGCGATACCGCGCTTTGCCACTGGGATCGGCTCGGTCACCGCGGTTCATCAAGTAACCATCAATCCCGAGGTCGGCGGACGCGTTACGAAGATCTATTTCGAGCCTGGTGCGTTGGTGAAAGCCGGCGATCCGCTCGTCCAGCTCAACGATGCGCCGGAGCGCGGCGATCTCGCCAGTTACGAGGCGCAGGCGCGCTATGCCCAAATCACGTTGGAGCACTCGAACCAACTCGCCCAGCGCCAGTTCGAGGCGCGGGAAACCGTCGATCAGAAGCAGAGCCAGCTCGACCAGGCGCGGGCGATGATCATGAAGACCGAGGCCCTGATCGCGCAAAAGCTGATCCGAGCTCCTTTTTCCGGTCAGCTCGGGACCCGCCAGGTCGAGCTGGGGCAATACCTCACTCCGGGCGCCCGGATCGTTACCTTGACAGACCTGTCGATGCTTTACGTGAACTTCACCTTGCCGTCGCATCTGCGTCCGCAGATCTCGGTCGGGCAGCGGGTCAACGTCACCGCCGATGCGTACCCCGGCCGCACTTTCGACGCGGAGATCACGACGGTCGAGCCTCAGATCAGCGCCGATACCCGGACGATGACCGTCCAAGCAACTATGCCTAATCCCGGAAACGCTCTGCTGCCCGGCATGTTCGTCAATGCCGCCGTCGTTCTGCCGCCGCAGCCCGATATGGTGGTGCTGCCCGAGACCGCCGTCGAGTACACGCTCTATGGCGACAGCGTCTACGTCATTCACGAGGACGGCAAGGACGCCAAGGGAAATCCGATCCTCAAGGCGGTGCGCACTCCGGTCAAGACCGGGGCGAGACTCGGCGGCAAGGTGGTCATACTCTCGGGGCTCGAATCCGGTGAGCGGGTGGTTTCGGCAGGTCAAGTGAAAGTCCAGAACGGCGCCCAAGTTGCGGTCAGTGACGAACCCGCGCCACAGCCCCCAGCCGCTCTGACACGGAATTGATTTGGTGCCGTCAAAAGCAATCGCCGCCGCCGCGTAGGGCTCTTGCAAAATGTCCTTTACCGACATCTTCATTCGCCGGCCGGTGCTGGCCCTGGTGGTCAGCCTGCTGATCCTGCTGATCGGCCTGAAGGCAATGACCGGACTGCAGATCCGCCAGTACCCGAAGCTGTCGAACACGACGATCACAGTCACGACGATTTATCCCGGCGCCTCACCCGATTTGATGCAAGGCTTTATTACGACGCCGATTTCGCAGGCGGTGGCGACGGCGGAAGGGATCGATTACCTGACCGCGTCATCGATCCAGGGGACCAGCACCATCACGGCGTATATCCGGCTCAACTACGATCCGAGCCAGGCGCTGACCGACATCATGTCGAAGGTGCAGCAGGTCAAATACCTGCTTCCGAAAGAGTTGCAAGATCCGATCATCACCAAATCGACCGGCCAGACCACCGCGGTCATGTATATCGGCTTCGCCAGCCCGGAACTCTCCAGTGCAGCAATCTCGGATTATTTGACGCGGGTGGTACAGCCGCTGCTCGCTACCGTCGACGGTGTTTCCTCGGCCGATATTCTCGGCGGGCAGACCTTTGCGATGCGGTTGTGGCTGGATCCGGATCGGATGGCGGCGCGAGGAATCTCTGCCAGCGACGTCGCCGCGGCAATCCGCGCCAATAACTTTCAATCGGCTCCGGGCCAGGCCAAAGGCTATTTCACGGTCACCAACGTCAATGCCGATACCGGTCTTGCCGACGTCCAGCAGTTCAACAAGATGGTGGTCAAGGCAAAGGACGGCGCGGTCGTGCGGATGGAGGACATCGCGACCGTCGACCTCAATGCCCAGAGCTGGACCTCGAGCATCGAGATGAACGGCCAACATGCCGTGTTCATTGGCGTCCAGGCAACCCCGACCGGCAACCCGCTGTCCCTGGTGGCAGGAATACGGGCATTGCTGCCCGAAATCGAGCGCAACCTGCCGGCTTCGGTAAAAATGCAGGTTGCTTACGATTCGACCAAGTTCATTCAGGCCTCGATCGACGAGGTCAAATCAACGCTCGCCGCCGCGGTCCTGATTGTGATCGGGGTGATTTTTCTGTTCCTTGGCAGCTTGCGCGCAGTGCTGATCCCGGTCGTGACGATCCCGCTCTCGCTCGTCGGCGCGGGGATCATCATGGCGGCGCTCGGCTTCAGCCTGAACCTGTTGACCTTGCTCGCGATGGTGCTCGCGATCGGGCTCGTCGTCGACGATGCGATTGTCGTCCTCGAGAACGTTTATCGGCATATCGAGGAGGGACTGACCCCAGCACAGGCCGCTCTGATCGGCGCCCGCGAAATCGCCGGCCCGGTCATCTCGATGACGCTGACTTTGGCTGCGGTCTATGCTCCGATCGGCTTCCTCGGCGGCGTCACTGGCGCCCTGTTCCGGGAGTTTGCATTCACACTGGCGGGCGCGGTTATCATTTCCGGCGTGGTTGCAGTCACGTTATCGCCGATGATGTGCTCGCTGCTCTTGTCCCGCGAGATGCTGCGCGGCCGTTTTGTTCACCTGATCGACCGCGTCTTTTCCCGTTTGGCCGAGGGGTACGGGCGCAAGCTGGAGCGCTCGCTGGATTATCGCCCGGTAACGGCGCTGTTCGCCACGGCCGTTTTTGCCAGCCTCGTCTTTATGTACATGAACACGAAGTCCGAGCTCGCTCCCGAAGAGGACCAGGGGGTCCTATTCGCACTGACCAAGGCGCCGCAATATTCCAATCTCGATTACCAGGAGGCCTATACCGACAAGCTCGACCAGGCCTTCGGCTCGTTCCCCGAGACCGACCTGCGTTTCATCGTCAACGGCCGGTTCGGGCCCAACCAAGGCATTGCCGGTGCTATCCTCAAGCCTTGGGGCGAGCGCTCGCGTTCGGCGCAACAGCTGAAGCCCTTGATGCAGCGGAAGGCGGCGGCTGTCGAAGGGATGAACGCCTTTGTCTTCTCGCTGCCGCCATTGCCCGGATCAATCGGCGGCCTGCCGGTGCAGATGGTGATTTATTCGACCGGCGAGTACAAGGACATCTACCTGGCGATGGATAAGATCAAGGCGGCGGCGCGCAAGAGCGGTCTCTTTATCGTCACCGACAGCGATCTCGACTTCAACCAGCCGACAATCCAGGTCAAAATAGACCGCTCGAAGGTCAACGAGCTCGGGCTGACCATGCAGTCGGTCGGCGACACATTGGCACTGCTGGTCGGCGAGAATTACGTCAACCGGTTTAATCTCGGTGGCCGGTCTTACGAGGTAATACCACAAGTGCCGCGGGTGGACCGCCTGACGCCTGAGACATTGACGCGCTACTACGTCACGACGCCGTCAGGGCAGCCGGAGCCGCTGTCCAACCTCGTAAGCCTCGAGATGGATACGCAGCCCAATTCGCTGACCCAATACAACCAGCTGAATTCGGCGACGTTTCAGGCGGTGCCGATGCCCGGGGTGACAATGGGGCAGGCCGTCGATTTTCTCGAAACGCAGACCAAAGAGTTGCCCGCCGGCTTCAGCCACGACTACCTGTCCGACACGCGCCAATACGTGAGGGAAGGCAATCAGCTGACGATCACCTTCGTGTTCGCGCTGATCGTGATATTTCTCGTGCTGGCAGCACAATTCGAGAGCCTGCGAGATCCGCTGGTCATCCTCATCAGCGTGCCGATGTCGATGTGCGGGGCGTTGATGCCGCTGTTCTTCGGCTTGGCGACAATGAACATTTATACCCAGGTCGGGCTCGTCACCCTTATTGGCCTGATCAGCAAGCATGGCATTCTCATGGTGGAATTCGCCAATACGCTGCAAGTGCGTGGGAAGCTCGATCGACGACGCGCGATCGAGCAGGCCGCTCGCGTCCGCTTGCGGCCGATCTTGATGACGACGGCGGCAATGGTCGTCGGGCTCGTGCCGTTGCTGATCGCGACCGGCGCCGGCGCTGCCAGCCGCTTCTCGATCGGCGTCGTGGTCGTCGCGGGGATGTCGGTCGGCACCCTCTTCACGCTGTTTGTCCTGCCGGCCGTCTATACGGTGCTGGCGAAGGATCACCTAGCCGCCACACGGTCGAGCCGAGTGCGCGAGATCGCTCAGGTCTCGTGAGGCTCTCAACCCGCCACTCGACCGATCCGGCCGGGACCGGAACCGGATCGTCGGGTCGGCGTTTTATCTGCATAAGGGGCAAACAGGTGTCTCCAGAGCGAAGCTCCGCCGCTTAAAGGAGTGCGGAATGGATCAGTCGATGGATCGTACAACGGCAACTCGACCCGTTGCCTATGACGGAAGCAAGCCACCACAGGCGATAGAGGAAGACATTGCGCGTACCCGTGTTCGGCTGAACGCCACGATTGAAGCCCTGAAGCAGGAACTGACCCCCAACCGGGTTCTCGAAAGAAGCACGGAGCTATTGCGCAGTTCTCTCGAACCGGCTCCAGGTACATTCCGCACGCAGAGTTGGGCTTACGCGATCCCGTTGGCCCTCATCGCAACCGGTCTCGGCTGGCTCTTTTTGCTCCGCCGGCGCAGCTACCAGCCGGAGACACCCGCCAGCTTCAGCGAGATGCCAGCGGAAGAGGTCGAACTCGGTGAAACGCCGAATTCCGCGCCTCCCTTCGTCGATGCAGCCGGGCCAGTAGAACCGGTACTGGTCGACGAAACCGTCGCGCTCTAATAAAGCAGACAGTGGTAGGCCCGGCAGGATTCGAACCTGCGACTCCACCGTTATGAGCGGCGTGTTCTAACCAACTGAACTACGGGCCCTGAAAGGCGCGTGGGAGTGGCGCAGTCAGGTATCCAAGAAGCTGCGCAACTTGCGCGAGCGACTCGGATGCTTGAGCTTTCTTAGCGCTTTTGCCTCGATCTGACGAATCCGCTCGCGAGTCACCGAAAATTGCTGGCCGACTTCTTCGAGCGTGTGGTCGGTGTTCATTCCGATCCCGAAGCGCATCCGCAGCACGCGCTCCTCTCGCGCCGTCAGCGAGGCCAGCACACGGGTCGTGGTCTCGCGCAGATTGGCCTGGATGGCGGCGTCGAGCGGCAGCACCGCGTTCTTGTCTTCGATGAAATCGCCGAGATGCGAATCCTCCTCATCGCCGATCGGCGTTTCGAGGCTGATCGGCTCCTTGGCGATCTTCAGCACCTTGCGCACCTTTTCCAGTGGCATGGCGAGCTTTTCGGCGAGCTCCTCGGGCGTCGGCTCGCGGCCGATCTCGTGCAGCATCTGCCGTGAGGTGCGCACCAGTTTGTTGATCGTCTCGATCATATGCACGGGAATGCGGATCGTACGCGCCTGGTCGGCGATCGAGCGAGTGATCGCCTGGCGGATCCACCATGTCGCATAGGTCGAAAATTTGTAGCCGCGGCGATACTCGAATTTGTCGACCGCCTTCATCAGCCCGATATTGCCCTCTTGGATCAGGTCCAGGAACTGCAAACCGCGGTTGGTGTATTTCTTGGCGATCGAAATGACGAGGCGCAGATTGGCCTCGACCATCTCCTTTTTTGCCCGGCCCGCCTCGCGCTCGCCGCGCTGGACCGTCTGTACGATGCGCCGGAATTCGCTGATCGGGAGCTTGGCCTCGACAGCGATCCGGGCGATATTGGCCCGCAGCCTGACCGCGTCTCCCACATGCTTTTCGATCAGTCGCGGCCAGCCGCGGCCGGGCAGGGTTTCGACACGCTCCAGCCAATCGCCGGCGAGCTCGTTTCCGAAATACTGCTGCAGGAATTCCGAGCGCCTGATACCGGCGCTCTCTGCCAGCCGGAGCAGCCTGCCTTCATCGGCGACAAGCCTGCGGTTGACCTCATAAAGCTGGTCGACAAGGTACTCGATGCGCGTGTTGTTGAGGCGCACCCGTTTGACGTTGTCGATGATCTCCGCCTTGAGCTTCTCGTAGCGCCGCTCGGTTACACGCGGCAGCGGCTCACCCTTTTGCAGGGCATTAATTCGCTGATCATGGAGCCGGTGCAGTCTTTTGTAGGTTTCCGCAATCGCGTCAAAGGTCGCGAGAGCGCTCGGCTTCAGTTGCGCCTCCATCGCAGCCAGCGAGATCGAACTCTCCTCGCCGTCGGCCTCCTCGACGGCGAGCTCGCTCTCGATCTCGGCGAGCTCTTTCGCAACCTCTTCGCCATTGGCGATATTCGCGTTTTCGCTCAGCTCTGCGCCGTTTGGGGCTCCATCACCTCCTGCTCCACCCGCTTCGCCCTCGACCCTGCTGCCCTCCGGAATGGCGGCCACTATCTCGGCCGGTACCGGCCCGAACACGCCACTGCCGTAAGTGGCGTCGAGATCTATGATGTCACGCAGCAGCATCTTCCCTTCGTTCAGGGCATCGCGCCAGGCGACAATGGCGCGGATCGTCATGGGATTCTCGCAGATGCCGCCGATCATCATTTCACGGCCCGCCTCGATCCGCTTTGCGATGGCGATTTCGCCTTCGCGCGACAGCAGCTCGACCGATCCCATTTCGCGTAAGTACATGCGGACCGGATCATCGGTGCGGCCGATATCGTCGTCATCCAAATTGCCGCGGACCTCGCCGTCGCTTTCCTCCGCGTCGGGGGTCGCAGGCTCCTCGCTCTCCTCGTTCTCGATCACGTTGACACCGAGCTCGGAGAGCATCGTCATTGTATCCTCGATCTGCTCCGAGGACACTTGGTCGGGTGGCAATGCGGCATTCAATTCGTCATAGGTCACATAACCACGCTCCTTGCCGCGCGCCAGCATCCTCTTGATTGCCGCTGCCACGCTGTCCAGGAGCGGCGCCTCGGCCGCTTCTTCGCGGGTTTCTGCGACTTCTGCCGTATTTGCCGCTTTGCTCGCCATTCCACCATCCCTAAAGAGATTTCACACTCCCCCCACAAGACGGGGGCACGAATACGGCATTGACCCGATCCAGGGCCGCCGAAAATTTTCGGCGAGGGTATCGTCGGGTCACGTCTCGTCCTCACCCCGCGACCCCTCGTGCAAGGCTCTTTCCCTGGCAACCAGAAACCGTTCCCAGCTCTCCGGGCAGATGTCGCTGATCAGGTCGTCCGTGGCTTCGGCCAAAGCGCAGCGATCGCCTCCCGTGAGCATCCTGATCATACGGACCCACTCCTTGCGCGCGGAGATCGGGTCGGAACACCGGACCAGGAAAGTTGTGTCGACCGAAGGCAAAAGTAGCCTTTCCACAGTCGCCGCAAGCCCGCTCTTGACAAGGTGTTGTTGGAATGCGTGGGCGTCAAGCCCCGATCCGACAGCATCCAGCTCTAAAATTTGCCGTCTTAGGCTGTCGAGGTCCGATTCGGGCACTTCGAGTGCTGCTAGTTCCTCGGCCACTTGATCGATCAGGTAAGGGAAATGCAAAATCATGCGGAATAGATTTTCCCGCTGTATTCGTCCGCCTGAGCGGGGCGGAGGCTCCGGCCCGTCGCGCACGAAACTCGGCCGAGGGCGAGGCAAATGCCGAGCGCCCGGGCGGGCCTGTCGTCGCGAGATCGAACAGCCGGTCGCGGAGGAATCGTCGATACTCGCCCTGAACCGTCCGGTCGGCGATAAGGCCGATTTGCTCCATCAGGCGGCGCTCGAGAGCGGCGCGACGTTCCGGCGTGTCGAGCCGCCCCGCGCCAAGCTCGCTCTCCCAGAGCACGGTCGAGAGCGGCCGCGCCGCGGCGAGCATTTGGTCGAAAGCACCCCGCCCCGCCTGGCGAATTACCGAATCGGGATCCTCTCCCGCGGGAAGGCTGGCAAAGCGCAGGCTCTGACCCGGGCGCAACAGCGGCAGGGCCCGCCGCATCGCCCGGATGGCGGCACGCTGCCCCGCTGCATCTCCATCGAAGCAGAGCAGAGGCTCGGGCGTCAGACGCCAAAGCTCGTGCAGCTGGAATTCGGTCAGCGCGGTTCCGAGCGGCGCCACTGCTGTGGCGAAGCCCGCCTGGTGGAGCGCGATCACGTCCATGTACCCTTCGGTGACGATCGCCCCCGGAGATCGCCGGTGGGCCGCCTCTCTCATCTCGGATGACAGCCGCCCGAGCCGCGGACCAGCCGTACAATACCCGTCCTTTTTCGAAGAGCGGGCTGTCCGGCGAGTTCAGATATTTGGGCTGCCCATCGCCGAGGACCCGGCCGCCGAAGGCGATGACCCGGCCGGCGCGGTCGCCGATCGGAAACATCAGGCGGTTGCGGAAATAGTCCGAGGGTTCCCCATCGGCCGGTCGGCGCCGCAGCCCGGCCTCGATCAGCAGCGGATCGGAAAATTCGGGGTTGAGGGCGCGCCGCAGTGCCTGGCGATCATCGGGGGCCCAGCCCAGACGGAAGCGTCGGATTGTCTCCGGATCGAGCCCGCGTCCTTGCAGATATTCGCGTGCGCGAGCCCCGCCGGGCGCCCATAACCGCTCCTCGTAGAAAGCTGCGGCGGCCTCGGTCGCTTCGAGCAAAGTTTTTTGCCGCTGCGCCCGTTCCCGCTCTTGCGGCGTCGCCTGCGGGACAGCCAGCCCCGCCTCCCCTGCCAGCTTCTCGACGGCCTCGATGAAGTCGAGGTTGTCGGCCCGCATGGCGAACCCGATCACATCTCCATGGGCGCCGCAGCCGAAGCAATGAAAGAAGGATTTGTCCTCGACGACATAGAAAGACGGCGTCTTCTCGTGATGAAACGGACACAGTCCGGCAAATTCGCGCCCGCGGCGGACCAGCTTGACTCGCCGACCGATCAGCCCGGAAAGCGAAATTCGACTACGCAGCTCGTCGAGAAAGCCTGGCGGAAAGGCCACCTATCGTCCCCTCTCCACCGATCGGGGAGAGAGACCACCAGCACGCCGCGCGCGCATCAGCCGGTAGAAAATTGGGGCCGCGACAAGACCCTCACCCGCCTCGTTACGCTCGCCACCCTCTCCCGCACCGCGGGAGAAGGGGGACCAAGCCCGAGAGGGATTGGTGCGTGAGGGTAGCGCCATCTTCTAGCAAGCTGCGATCATTTTCTCGGGAGGGAGGGTGAACTGGGTCTGTACCGCACCTCGGATCTATGTTCCCCCTCACCTCGACCATCTTCCCCAGATGGAGTCCGATTTGCGTCATCCGAGCAGCCGTCTGACGATTACGCCGGCGCGGCCGAGATCGATGACGCCGGCGTGGCGCTCGCGCAACGCCGCCATCACCTTTCCCAAATCCTTTACGGTCGCTGCCCCAGTCTCGTCGATCGCGGCCTTCGCCGCCGCTTCGATCTCTCCCTCGTCGAGCTGACGCGGCAGGAAGCTATCGATGACAGCTATCTCCTCGCTCTCCTGCTGCGCAAGATCGGGGCGATTGCCTTGCCGATAAAGCGCAATCAATTCGCGGCGCTGTTTGATCATCGCCTGCAGCATGCGCTGGATTTCGGCTTCGGATAAGCCGTCGGGATTGCCTTGCCCGCGCGCGGCCACGTCCCGCTCCTTGAGCCCGGCAAGGATCAACCGAACGGTCGAAACCGTGCGCGAATCCCTGAGCTTTCATCGCTTCCTTCAGGCGGTCCCTGAAGGCCTGACGCAGCATCGTTCCCACCCCTATGCCAGCAATTTTAAGCCTAACCGGTTTTGGGCCCCGCGGCAATTCCGCACGTCCACGCGTAAGTACTTGAAATAATGAGAGTTCCAGTGAGCGCTGGGTTGACCCCATCGGTCCGATCAATTATTTGTAAATGGCCCTGCTGTTCGCCCCTGGCCGCCTCTTGCGGTCCGGCAGAGTGCGGCCGCCCACAGGATCCATCCGCATGCGCGAGCCGATGCCGCGACCGCCCGACTGCAACGCCGCGCTCATTCTTGCGGACGGGACAGTATTTTGGGGCCGCGGTGTCGGCGCAAGCGGGTCCGCTGTCGGGGAAGTCTGCTTCAATACTGCGATCACCGGCTACCAAGAGGTCCTTACCGACCCTTCTTACGCCGGCCAGATCATCACCTTCACCTTCCCCCATATCGGCAATGTCGGAGCCAACCGGGAAGACATCGAAACTACGACGCCCGCCGCCCGCGGTCTGGTCCTGCGCACCTCGATTACCGCGCCGGCCAACTACCGCGCCACGCAGTCCCTGGATACCTGGCTCAAACATAATGGGCTGATCGGTATTGCCGGGGTGGATACGCGCCGGTTGACCCGGCACATCCGCGATCTCGGACCTCCGAACGGGGCTATCGCGCACCACCCGGAAGGGCGGCTCGACATTGCGGAGCTCCAGGCGCGGGCTCTCGATTGGCCCGGTCTGGAGGGCATGGACCTCGCCAAGGAGGTCACCTGTCGTCAAACCTACGAGTGGGCCGAGACGGTATGGGACCGCGAGCGCGGCTACGGTTTGCAACGCAACCCGCGCCATCACGTTGTCGCCATCGATTACGGTGCCAAGCGCAACATCCTACGAATGCTCGCGGCGCATGGCTGCAGGGTGATCGTGGCTCCCGCCACCGCCTCGACCGAGGATGTTCTGCGCCATCGGCCCGACGGCATTTTTTTGTCGAACGGCCCCGGCGACCCGGCGGCGACCGCAGCTTATGCGGTCCCGGTGCTGCGAGAGCTAATTGCGGCGGGCAAACCGATTTTCGGCATCTGCCTCGGCCATCAATTGCTGGCGCTGGCGCTCGGCGGAATAACCCGCAAGATGCCGCGCGGCCATCGCGGCGCCAACCATCCGGTGAAGGATCTGCTAACCGGCAAAGTCGAGATCACCAGCCAGAACCACGGCTTTGTCGTCGACCCGGAGAGCCTGCCGTCCGGGGTCGAGCCGACGCACCTCTCGCTGTTCGACAATACGAACGAAGGCTTGCGGATCATCGGCAAGCCGGTGTTTTCGGTCCAGCACCACCCCGAAGCGAGCCCGGGGCCGCAGGACAGCCATTACTTGTTTGAACGGTTCATCGCGCTGATGGACGAGAATGCCTAGGCGAACCGATCTCGACAGTATTTTGATCATCGGCGCCGGGCCCATCGTTATCGGGCAGGCCTGCGAATTCGATTATTCCGGCGCGCAAGCGTGCAAGGCGCTGAAAAGCGAGGGGTATCGGATCGTCCTGGTGAATTCGAACCCGGCGACGATCATGACCGACCCGGAATTGGCCGATGCGACCTACATCGAGCCGATCACCCCCGACATGGTCGCGAAAATCATCGCCCGTGAGCGGCCGCAGGCGCTGCTGCCGACAATGGGCGGCCAGACGGCGCTCAACATCGCAATGGCGCTCGCCCGCTCGGGTGTCCTCGAGCGCCACGGTGTCGAACTGATCGGCGCCAGCGAAGCGGCAATCGCCAAGGCCGAAGATCGTCAGCTGTTTCGGCAGGCGATGGACAAAATCGGCCTCGCTTCGCCCATGAGCCATCTTGTCGGATCTCTTGCCGAAGCTGTCGAGGCGCTCGGGGCGATAGGGCTTCCGGCCATCATCAGGCCATCCTTTACCTTGGGCGGCACCGGCGGTGGGATCGCCTACAATGCCCAGGAATTTGAGGAAATCGTCCGCGGCGGGCTCAGAGCTTCGCCGGCGCGAGAAGTGCTGATCGAGGAATCGGTTCTCGGCTGGAAAGAATACGAGATGGAGGTGGTCCGCGACCGCGCGGACAACTGCATCATCGTCTGCTCGATCGAGAATATCGATCCGATGGGGATTCACACCGGCGACTCGGTCTGCGTCGCGCCGGCTTTGACCTTGACTGACAAGGAATACCAGCTGATGCGCAATGCCGCGATCGCGGTATTGCGCGAAATCGGCGTCGATACCGGCGGCTCGAATGTGCAGTTCGCGGTCAATCCAGCCGACGGCCGGCTCGTTGTCATCGAAATGAACCCCCGGGTATCGCGTTCGTCGGCTCTCGCCTCCAAGGCGACCGGTTTCCGATCGCCAAGGTCGCCGCCAAGCTGGCGGTCGGCTACACGCTCGATGAGCTCTCCAACGAGATCACGCGCATCACACCGGCCTCGTTCGAGCCGACGATCGACTACATCGTCACCAAGATGCCGCGGTTCACCTTCGAAAAGTTTCCGGGCACCGAGCCGCTGCTGACGACGTCGATGAAATCGGTCGGCGAGGCGATGTCGATCGGCCGCAGTTTCGCCGAATTGGTGCAGAAGGCATTGCGCTCGATGGAGACGGACCTCACCGGCTTTGACGAGGTCGCGATCGAAGGGGTGGAGAGCGCCGGCAAAGAGGCGGTCAAAGCGGCGCTGGCGAAACCCGTCCCCGAGCGCCTGCTGTTGGTTGCTCAGGCTTATCGCCATGGGCTAACCACCGCCGAAATCCACGCCGCCTGCCGGTTCGAGCCGTGGTTCCTCGAGCAGATCCGTGAGATCGTGGATGTTGAGGAGCGAGTGCGGCGGGAAGGGCTGCCGTGCGACCGCACGGCTTTCCTGCGCCTGAAGCAGATGGGCTTTTCCGATGCCCGGCTCGGTAAGCTCGCGGGTCTCGATGAGGAGGCCGTCTCGGCGCGGCGGCGGCGGCTCGAGCTGCAACCGGTCTATAAGCGCATCGACACCTGCGCCGCCGAGTTCCCGTCGCTGACCTCGTACATGTACTCCTGCTACGAGGGGGATGGTTTCGCGCCGCCGGAGTGCGAGGCCGATCCGAGCAACCGGCGCAAGGTGATTATTCTCGGCGGCGGACCGAACCGGATCGGCCAGGGAATCGAGTTCGACTACTGCTGCGTGCACGCGGCCTACAGCCTGCGCGACGCCGGGATCGAAACGATCATGGTCAACTGCAATCCCGAGACCGTGTCGACCGATTACGACACCTCCGACCGGCTCTATTTCGAGCCGCTGACGACCGAGGACGTGGTCGAGATCGTGCGGGTCGAAGAACGCCGCGGCACGCTTCTCGGCGTTATCGTCCAATTCGGCGGTCAGACCCCGCTGAAGCTGGCGGCGGGGCTGGAGCGCGCCGAAATACCGATCCTCGGCACCTCGCCCGATGCGATTGATCTGGCGGAGGACAGACAGCGGTTTCAGGGGCTCCTGACCCGTCTCGGCTTGCGTCAGCCCGACAACGGGACGGCGCATTCGGCGAGTCGAAGCCGAAGCGATCGCGCTCGATATCGGATATCCCGTCGTGATCCGCCCGTCTTATGTCCTCGGCGGGCGTGCGATGGAGATCGTGCACGATGCAGCCGGTCTGCACCGCTATATTACCCATGCCGTCTCAGTATCCGGGACCAGTCCGGTACTGATCGACCGGTATCTGCGGAACGCGATCGAGGTCGATGTCGATGCCGTCGCGGACGGCCGGCAAGTCAAAATAGCCGGGATTATGGAACACATCGAGGAAGCCGGGATCCATTCAGGAGACAGCGCTTGCTCGCTGCCGCCTTACAGCCTTAGCCCGGCGACGATCGCCGAAATCGAACGGCAGACGGTTGCTTTGGCCGGCGCGCTCGGTGTCGTCGGGCTCATGAATGTTCAATTCGCCGTGCAAGACGGTGTGATTTTCGTCCTGGAGGTCAATCCGCGCGCGTCGCGCACCGTGCCGTTCGTCGCCAAGGCCACCGGGGTCCCGATCGCAAAGATAGCGGCCCGAAATCATGGCCGGCGTGCCCAAGGACAACTGGAGCGAGGACATTGCCGGCAAGCGTCTGGAGGCCGGCGCGCATGTTGCGGTAAAGGAGGCGGTATTCCCGTTCGCTCGTTTTCCCGGGGTCGATCCGATCCTCAGCCCGGAGATGAAATCAACCGGGGAAGTGATGGGGCTTGACAGCGATTTCGGGCGCGCTTTCGCAAAATCCCAACTCGGGAGCGGGACCAACCTGCCGCTCGAGGGCTGTGTTTTCGTCTCGGTGCGAGATCGGGACAAGGAGATGCTGATCGAGCCTTGCCGCCGGCTGGTCGAGATGGGGTTCTCGCTGGTCGCGACCAACGGCACCGCCGCAACTCTGAGCGCCGCGGGGCTACCGGTTACGCCGGTCAACAAGGTCCGCGAAGGCCGTCCGCATATTGTCGATCGTATGCTGAGCGGTGCGGTCCAGCTGGTATTCAACACGACCGAGGGGGTGCAAGCGATCGCCGACAGCTTCAGCCTGCGGCGCACTGCCCTCACTAACGGGATCCCGTATTATACGACGGTTGCCGGCGCTCGCGCGGCGGTCCAGGCTATCCCGGCGTTGCGCGCCGGAAACCTTGAAGTTGCCCCCCTGCAATCATACCTTTCATGGCTCCGCGGCGGATGCTTGCCGCCCTAGTTGATACTTGACAGTAGGATCCGAACGCTTCGCGATGAACAAGATCCCGATGACGGCCGAGGGCTTCAATCGGCTCCGGGAGGAGTTGAAGCGGCTGAAAACTGTCGATCGGCCAGTCGTCATCCGCGCCATAGCCGAGGCGCGCGACCACGGGGACCTGGCCGAAAACGCTGAGTACCACGCTGCCCGTGACCGGCAGAGCTTTATCGAAGGCAGGGTTATCGAGCTCGAAGATAAAGTGGCGCGGGCGGAGGTGATCGACGTCTCCAAGCTCTCGGGTTCGAGCATCAAATTTGGCGCGAAAGTCACTCTCGCGGACGAAGAAACCGACGAGGAGCAAACGTTTCAAATTGTCGGCGAGGACGAAGCCGACATCAAATCCGGCCGTTTGTCGGTAACTTCGCCCTTGGCGCGTGCGCTGATCGGCAAGGGCCAGGGCGACAGCGTCGAAGTCGCAACCCCGCGCGGCGCGAAATCCTATGAAGTCGTCACCGTCGCCTTCGGTTAAGGCACAGGCGTTTCGCCTGCCTGCCGGAGTGGACCTTTAAGCCTGCGCCGTCTCCTCACCTTCTTGCGGCGCGCTCGTCTGCTCGGAAATCGGTACGCCCGGCTCGTTCTTCGACATGCGGAGCATCAATGCCGACTTGACATGGCTTACATTCGGCGCCGAGGTGAGCCTGGTGCTGAGGAATCGCTGATAGCTGTCCCAGTCGGGCGCGACTATTTTCAACAAAAAATCCGTTTCTCCGGCCAGCATGTACGCTTCACGCACCTCGGGCCAAGTCGCGACGAGGTGCTCAAAGGCTTTGAGGTCGGCTTCAGCTTGGCTCGAGAGCCCGACCTGGGCAAAAACCGTCACAGCGTAGCCGAGAGCCTCGGGAACCAGATCGGCATGATAGCCGCGGATCATCCCGGCCTCCTCGAGGGCGCGTACCCGGCGCAGGCAAGGCGGTGCCGAGATGCCGACACGCCGCGCCAGCTCGACATTGGTCATCCGCCCATCGGTCAGCAGGTTCCGCAATATGCGGCGGTCGATACGGTCGAGTTCTGATTCGCCGCATCCGGTCCCCTCTTCCTCGATCGGCGGATCATAGGCAGCGGACTGCGTACGCGCAATTTTGTTGCGCCGGACGCCTCATCGGCTTGCTGTTCCCCCGTGGTTTTCGTAAACGAGCACATGCCCTTGCCGTCTGTTGCCGCGGTCAGCGCAGTGTCGCCCGTCACCTGGGTTTTGCATGATGGCAAGGCCGGGATGGCCAGCCAGGCGCTCGGCCTGGCCGAGGCCACGGGCTTCTCTTTCACCGAAAGACCACTCCAAATTCGTTTTCCTTGGCGTGCCTGCCGCCCAGGCTCTGGTTCCTCCCTTTGGCCGCGACCGAACCGACGCTGCCGCCGCCTTGGCCGGATCTCGTCATCGGTTGCGGCCGCAACGCGGCAATGCCGGTTTTGGCGATCCGGCGGGCGAGCGGCGGGCGCACCTTGGCGGCGCAGATCCAGGATCCCGGGGTCGGCCGTACCGAGTTTGACCTCCTGGTGGTCCCCGAGCACGACCGTCTGCGCGGCCCGCAGGTAATCGTGACACGTGGCGCCGTCCACCGCGTAACGGGAGCCCGACTGGCGGCTGAGCGGGGCCGTTTCCCGGCTCTCGCGGCGCTGCCGCGGCCGATCCTCTCGGTGCTGATCGGCGGCGCCAACAAGGCATACCGGCTGACGTATCGTCGGCTCTGCGAAATCGCCGATGCGGTTGCGGGTGTTCTTCGTGCCCAGGGTGGCTCGGCGCTCGTGACGCCGTCGCGTCGCACCGGGGCAGCCGGGATCGGGCTATTGCGCGGCCGGCTCGAGAATTTGCCCGCCGCGATCTGGGACGGCTGCGGGGAGAATCCCTATTTCGCTTATCTCGCTCTGGCTGACGCCTTTATGGTAACCGCCGATTCGGTCTCGATGATCAGCGAAGCGGCGGCGACTGGAAACCCGGTGCATATCCTCGATCTCGACGGCGGCAATGCCAAATTCGCCCGGTTTCACGCCGCGATGCAGGCGGCCGGCATTACGCGGCCGTTCTCCGGCCGGATCGAATCGTGGTGCTACCCGATCCCGGACGATACTGCTCGCGCCGGCGCGGCTTTGCGCGAGCGCGTCCTGAAGAGGCTCGGACAGCGGGAGCGCGATCCGGGACGATGACCCCAGGGTTTTCCAGGCCAAGAGCTGTCGCTTCCGTGGGATGACGAGCATCACAGGAGTGCTGCCGGGAATTCAATTCGTTTGAAGGTGGGTCGCGCCCTTTGAACAGAGGTGCCGGAAAGCGGAGGGGTTTGCCTGTGCCACCCGACGGGCATGTAATATCGGGCCGAAGGCGGATTGCGGCTTGGGGAAACGGCTGATCATCATGGCCCTGCGCATCGAAACCTTCGACAATGCCCGTGGCGGGAACGCGCTCTACAAGACGCTGACCCATCCGGCTGCCGCTCGGCCGGCCCGGGCTCTTCTAGACAAGCTCGCGCACCATTCCCCGGTTGCGATTTACGACGCCGGCGGCGCCGTCGAAGCCTTCGGCGCGATCTATGATTTGGATCAGATCGAAATTGCCGGCGCCTATGTCCACCAGGTCGCGCGTATCGGCAGTGCTGTTCTCGGACACGCGGCGCGGCCCGTTACAGAACTCGCCCGCTGCCGCGCTCGCGCTGTGTTTGTCGCCGCATTCGACGCCGAGCGCGTCCTCGCTGCAGATGCGGCCCTATTTGCCCGATGGCGCTGCGATATTCAGCCTGGATGCAATGCGGATACCGGCGGATCGCCTGACCAATAGCCGCTCCTATCTCGATCCACTGAATTTCGCCACGAACTTCGCCTTTTTCCGTGATGCCGGCGGCATGCACACGCGACTCGTCACGGCGAATTACTGGTCAGGGTACGGAGCCGGCAAAATCAGCTTCTGGATGACGCTGTTCGCCGATGACGGCAGGATTTTGGCCGAATGGTGCGAGGACTGTAAGCCCCCCGCGAGCACCATCGTTCTCGACAGTCGGGAGATACGCGAGCGGTTTCGCCTGCCGGAGTTTTGCGGACAGCTCTTTCTGCATATTAGAGGCGTGGCCGGGCACGACATCGTCAAATATGCACTCGACATTTTCGACGAGGACAGCCCCGCAAGAGGGGGGCACGGCACCTTGTCCTGCACGCATGACGCCAACGCGTGGCCCGCCGATCGGTATGCCGGCCTCCCCGCTCCTGCTGCCGGCGAGCAAGTATTGCTGTGGGTCCAGAACAGCCATCCGGTCACGATCCCACCGGGTGCCATCGGCCTCACTCCGATGGGTGAGGAGCGCGTCGTGTCTATCCGCGACCCGATCGCGCCTTTTGCCACGCGCGCTGTCGCGGTTTCGGAATTGTTGCCCGACACCGCGTGGCCGAAACAGATCGAGCTGCGGGCCGGCAAGCACGTAGTGCGCCCACGCTACGAAGTTCTCGAGCGGGGCCGCCGCCGCATCGCGCACGTCAATGTCGAACGCGGCGATCTGCGACCCGACCCCGAGCTTCCTGAGCTCGGAGCCATGCTCGGCAAGGGCTATCTGTTGCCCGCCCCGCTGATGCCACGCGAGTTGTGGCAAAGCTTGGTGCTGCCGACCCCGATGGCGGTCCGCCAAACCGATCTGCCGATCGCTGCTCTGGTTTACGACCCGGATGGCCGGGAGGTGCTGAGACATCCCTTCGGGCGCCTCCCGCGCGCCCATGCGACCGTGCTCGATCTGGACGAGATCGAAAATCTAAATCTGCTCGACGGCGGGTATGGCCATATCGAGCTGGTCTATGACTTCTCTGGCGGCGGCGAGGGAGACGGGTGGCTGCATGCCCTGTTTCGCTATCGTCATCGGCGTAGCGGTCATGCCGCCGAGACCAGCTTCGGAGCACATGTCTTCAATACGATTCTTACCTATCGCGACGAGCCGCAATCCTACACCGGGCGACCGCCAGGATTGTCGACGCGACTATTCCTGAGGCTCGGCGAGCCGGCTTACGACACGTTTTGCCATCTGATTTACCCCGCGTCCCGGCCTTGGCTCCCGGCGAGTGACACTGCAATCATCCTCTACGATGCCGCCGGCTGCGAAGTGGCGCGTTCGCGCCTGGCGATTCCCTGCTCGGGCTCCCGGCTATGGTATTATCGAAGCTTGTTTGACGAAGCGACCCGCGCCCGGGCCGGGACAGAAGGCTACGTTATCGTACGGGATACGACCTGCCGGCTCTTCGGCTATCACGGGCTGCTCGGCAGCGGCGGCTCCTTCAGCCTAGATCACATGTTCGGATTCTAGCTCGGCTCTCCATCTCCTCCCGCCGATTTTCCGAAAAATGATTATATGATGTGTGAAATTCTAGGGATGCCGCTATGTCCGAGCACCACCACAGCAAGGTCCTCATCATTGGGGCGGGACCGGCCGGCTACACGGCGGCGATTTACGCGGCGCGGGCCAACCTGCAGCCGATCCTCGTGACCGGCGTTCAGCCGGGCGGCCAATTGACAATCACCACCGACGTCGAGAACTACCCCGGCTTCGCCGAGGTGATCCAAGGTCCGTGGCTTATGGAGCAGATGCAACAGCAGGCCGAGCATGTCGGCACCAAGGTCATTCTCGACATGATCACCGAAATCGATCTCGCGCGTCGGCCATTCGTCGCCAAGGGCGATTCGGGGGATCTCTATGTCGGCGAGACCGTGATCATCGCCACCGGCGCGCAGGCCCGCTGGCTCGGTATCCCGAGCGAGGAGATCTTCCGCGGTTTCGGGGTTTCAGCCTGCGCGACTTGCGATGGGTTCTTTTTCCGCGGCAAGGACGTCGTGGTCGTCGGCGGCGGCAATACTGCGGTCGAGGAGGCGATCTATCTGACGAACCACGCGCGGCAGGTCACTCTGATCCATCGCCGCAACGCCTTGAGAGCAGAGAAGATCCTGCAGGAGAGGCTGTTCCGCAATCCGAAGATCGGCATCATCTGGGACAACGTGGTCGAGGAAATTCTGGGAGTTCGCGAACCGCCGACGGTGACCGGAGCGCGTCTGCGCAACACCCTTACAGGGAGTTTGTCCGACCTCCCTTGCGACGGGGTCTTCGTCGCGATCGGCCATACACCGGTAACCGGGTTCGTGGCGGACCAACTCCCGCTCGACCCGGAGGGCTACGCCATAACGCGCCCCAATTCGACCGAAACGGCGATCCCCGGCGTCTATGCGGCGGGCGACGTCAAGGACAAAATCTATCGTCAGGCTGTCACCGCAGCCGGATTGGGCTGCATGGCGGCACTCGAGGCGGAGAAGTTCCTAGCGGCCCAGGAAGAAGCCGCGATCATGCGCGCGGCGGATTAGGAGGAGGGCCGGAGCCTCGCCGCCAGGGGAAACGGGATGGATTGGGACAAGCTGCGGGTCTTTCACGCCGTCGCCGAAGCAGGCAGCTTCACGCATGCAGGGGAATCGCTGAACCTCAGCCAATCCGCCGTGAGCCGCCAGATCAGCGCGCTCGAAGAAAGTCTCAGCGTTCCTCTGTTTCACCGTCACGCCCGCGGGCTCATCCTGACCGAGCAGGGCGAGCTTCTGTTTCGCACCGCGCGCGAGGTGTTCGCCAAGCTCTCGATGGCCGAAGGCATGATCTCCGAGTCGAAGGATCGGCCAAAGGGGCCACTCAAAATCACCTCGTCGGTTGCGTTCGGCTCGACTTGGTTGACCCCGCGCATCCGCGAGTTCCTCGATCTTTACCCCGAAATCCAGGTCACTCTCGTGGTCGACGATTTCGGAGCTCGATCTGTCAATGCGGGAAGCCGATGTGGCGATTCGCATGTCGCCGCCGCGCCAGCCGGATTTGATCCAGCGTCACCTCGTCAGCGTGCCGACCCATGTCTATGCCGCGCCGGAATACATAAAAAAGCACGGTATACCGCAGAAACCCGAGGATCTCGACAAACACCGGGTCATCGTCTTCGGAGAAGATACCCGGCCGCCGGTGCAAAATGTCAATTGGCTGCTCGATGCCGGCACCAAACCCGGGCAAGAACGCAAGCCGATCCTCGCGGTCAACAATTTCTACGCGATTCTGCGCGGGGTGCTCAGCGGGCTAGGGATTGCGGCGCTGGCGGATTTCATAGCGAATGAGCACCCTGAGCTGGTGCGGGTCCTCCCTGAGCTGATCGGCCCGCCGGTAGAGGCTTATTTTGTCTACCCGGAAGAGCTGCGGACTTCCAAACGCATCAGTGTGTTCCGTGATTTCCTATTGCGGAAAGTCGCTGAAACGCGGCTCAGCTAAGGGCAGCAGCAGAGTTTTTCAGAGAGTTGCGGTTTTTGCAGACGAGCCAGAAGAATTTCCGGCTGGTGGGATTGAGCTTAAAAGTGCATCTTGGTGGGGACGCGATCGATTGATCGCGGCAGGTTTCCGGGACTTGTGCCCGGGAAGAGGGTCTGCGGACCCTTACGTCTCCCAGACGTGAAGCCTCCCTGTTCAAACTTGGCCGGAACCTTGGTTCCGGCCATTTTCTTTTGCTTGCGCGACGCAATTCGGCGATCACCCCAAAGCAGCCGACACCAGGTAAAGGAGGCACCCGACCAGACCGCCGACCAATGTTCCGTTTATGCGGATGTATTGCAGGTCACTACCGACAACGAGTTCAATCCGGTTGGTGAAGCTGCTGGCATCCCATTGGCGCACAACCTCGATAAGGAATTGTGCCAGTCCGGTACGCCAGGGCACGACTTCTAATGCCATTGCCTCGATCGTGCGATTGACCCGCTTGCGCATTGCCGTATCGGCGCGCAGATGGTGGCCGAGCGAACAGATCACGGCGCCGAGCGCCTGATCGATGCGCGATTGCGGAGAGGCGAGATCCGCCAGCAGTACCCGCTTGATGTCACCCCAAACCGAGCCTAGCCACGCTTTGACTTCCATATCTTCGAGCAGCCGCAATTTCGCCTCTTCGACGCGCGCGCGATAGACGGGCGACGTTCGCAGTTGCTCGGCGAGCCGCTCGATCTCCCGCAGCAGGTTCCGGCGTGCCGGGGTGCCCGATTCCCGAAGCTTCGAGAGGAGCTCCTTCACCCCGCCGATAATCGCCCTGGCGATTTGCCGGTTGATGGCCTTGGGAATCCACCATCGGCGGCGTTGCGCCTCCGCCGCCATATAGAGCTGCTCTTCCCGCTCTTCGAGAAATTCGCGGCAGAAATCCAGCAACCGGTCGAGCAAGGTCTCGTGAAAGCCGTTTGCCGTCAGCACGGCGATTGCCCGGCCGAGCAGCGGGGCCAGTTCAATGTCCGCCAGATGCCGACCCAGCGACTCGCCGATAAACACGCGAAAATCGCGATCATCGATGGCGTTGATCATGTGCGGCAGCATGCGCAAGAGGCGGCGAGCGACGGCATCGGCATTTGCCGGCATCGACAACCAATCGGCGACGAGGCGCGCGGGATCGATCGACCGAAGCTTCGCTCTCAGGATATCTGGTGACAGAAAATTACGTTCGATGAAGATCGCCAACCCTTCCCCGATACGATCCTTGTTCCGGGGCAAGATCGCGGTGTGCGGTATTGGCAGCCCGAGCGGCTGCCGGAAGAGTGCGGTAACCGCGAACCAATCGGCGAGCCCGCCGACAAGGGCGGCTTCGGCGGTCGCCCGAACGAGCAGCATCCAGAACCCCGGCTGCGCTGCCAAGGTGGTAGAGATGAACAGCGCCGCCATCGCTCCGAGCAGCGCCGTCGCAATCAGGCGATTTCGACGAAGGCTGCGTCGTTGAAAATCCTGCGCGCTTACCGACATGCCGATGGAGTGCGGAGCACGGAACACGCTTTGAACATCGGCTGGGCTCGGTATCCATCTTCCTTATGCGAGCCTGTCACGGTAACGCGACCGACCGGGCTCGACCTTTTACTCGGAGGGATCAATGGCCCTGATTGAAAACATGTTCAAAGGCAATCTCGCGGCTGGTCTCGCCATAGGAGTCGGCGCCATAATATTCGGGCCGACCGCTATCCAGAGGGTGGCAAGCGTTTTGCGGCCGGCGGCCAAAACATTGATAAAAGGCGGTATGGTTTTCTACCGCGAAACCCTGAGCGAGATAGGGGAAATGGCGACCGATCTCGTCGCCGAGGCGAGAGCCGAACTAGATCAGGAGGCCGGCTCGGGGGCGGCGCAGGATCGTCACGCTACCGCCTGAACGACGATTAAAGCAACGCGCGGACTAGGGCCTGCGCCGAATGCTGGACGACGGCTTCGATAAGCGCGGCAGCTAGCACGCGCCCGAATCGATCCGCATCGGGACTGTCCACGGTGGGCTCCGGACGGGTTTCCGAAACGTAGCCCAGAATCCGCAGCTTTTCCCACAAATCGCCAATTGAAAGCTGCTGCCGGTCGAAATTGATCGTAAGACTGCCGGTCAGCGGATTTGCTACCGCGGCAGTCACCATCGGGATTGCGGCAACATTGGCCTCGGCTTCGGCCGCCCTGCGTTGGTTCTTCAGTGTGGTGGTCTTAAGCCGTAATCGCCCGGGTACAAAATGCACGTATTCGAGCATAGAGGTTCCGAAAACTATTTTTGCTCGAATACCACCACTTTATTTCAGCATGATGACACACCTGCTCTCAGGCTCGCGATGGCTCAAACAAGTTCTCCGTCTTGCTAGGGCTCTCGCGGTTATGCGGAGCTGAGCCCGGGCATGCTGTAGGGCGGGTCGAGCCCTACGCCGACGAGATGGCCGAACAGCTTGGTGAGGGTTTGCCGGTCCGCCGAGGGGAGCGGGCGGCGCCAGCAGAGAAGCGATGTTCGCCCGCAAATGATCCGGATCGCCGGTGCCGAACAGAACGACATCGACACCCGGCTCATGGCGCACAAAGCGATAGGCGGCCTCGGTGATCGTGCTGGCTCCCGCTGCATGGATCAGGAAGCCGAGCGGGTTCGGAGCGTCGGCGAGCCAGCGCGGCAGCTGACCGTTCGCCGTCAGCTCGCGCAGAGCCGCGGCAAGGCGCTCGGGCCGCGAGAAGATGTTGCGCACGGCGAACATCAGCAACGTACCGACGCGATTGGCGATGGTCCGCGGAAACACCTGGGTTCGAGCGTTCTGGTGCATCATGTGGAACGCGATCATGACGACGTCCCACACCCCGTCCTCGACGGCGCGCCGAACCATTGCGTGCTCGGGGTCCGAGGAGCCCGTCTCGGTCACGCCGAGAAACCTTAGCTTTCCCTTTTCCCGCTCCTTGAGGAGCGCCGGCGCGATGACATCGAGCGCCTGGTCATAGGCGGTGGGCGAGACACCGTGCAGCTGAAAAATGTCGACATAGTCGGCACCGAGCTGCCGCAACGAATTATTCGAGGCTCGTCACGGCGCGCTCCGCCGCAGAGCGACCCTCGCGGCGAGGGATCCACGCCTTGGTGGCGATCACGACGCTTTCGCGAGGCACGGTTTTGATCGCCTGACCGACCACGCCTTCGGTGCCGTAGACCGCGGCAGTGTCGAGCAGATTGACCCCGAGATCGAGCGCCTGTCGGACAAGGGCGACGGCTTCTGCTTCGCTCTTGCCGGTCCCGAGCCCGAGCCGGCTGAACCCGCCGCAGCCGAGCCCGGCGACGCTGACCGTAAGCCCGGTGCGGCCGAGCGTGGCGTATTCCATCTCGATAGAGCCTCTTCGCTGTGAGCGACGTTTGGTAGCAAAGAACGCGAAATTGGGACAGACTGGCGGCAACTCGCAACACCATCCGGAGGGACCCAGCATGATCACGAAATTTACGACCGTGTATGCCGGCCACGTTGATCTCCCCGACCGCGGGCAAGACACCACGCCCGCCAACGAGCGGCGCTACTCGAACGAGCATCTGGCGAGCGTCTTCGAGAAAACCGAGGCGATCGCGAAGAAGATGGACGCGCTCGGCTACGACACCTTGTGGCTCGCCGAGCACCATTTCCAGCACGAAGGCTACGAGTGCATCCCCAACGACCTTATGCTGGCGGTGCACCTCGCGCATGTGACCAAACAAATCAAGATCGGCTGCGCCTTCAACATCGCGCCGATGTGGCACCCGCTGCGTCTGGCCGAGGATTTCGCGACCGCCGATATTCTGACCGGCGGCCGGACGATCTTCGGGGTGGGCCGCGGCTATCACACCCGCGAGGTCGAGACGTTCGGCGCGCCGATGCTGGATCAGAACGCCAATCGCGAGCTGTTCGAGGAGCAGGTCGAAATCATCTTCAAGGCGTTCAACGAGGAATCCTTTTCGCACAAGGGCAAGTACTACACCCTGCCGCCCGAGGTTCCATACCGCGGCTATACGCTGAAGGAACTGACCCTGGTTCCTCGCCCGATCCACCGGCCGGTCGAGTGCTGGCAGCCGATCGTCAGCGCCAACCCGCGCGGGCTCGATTTCATGGTGAAGCACGGCATCAAAGGCGCGGTCGGCGGCGGCGCGGCAACGATGCAGGCGGGGCCGATCACCGGCTACCGCGACGCGGCGGCGCGGGTCGGCAAGCACCTCAAGCTCGGCGAAAACCTGCAGCTCGGCCTGCACATTCATCTCGCGAAGACCCGCGAGCAGGCGATCCGCGAGATCACGCCGATCTACGAAGAGCACGTCAAGATGTTCGCACCGTTGGGCTTTGTCCCGGGACTGACCCCGGAGCAGGTGGCCGCGGTAGCGCGGCGCGGCGGCTGGGCTGCCGCCGGGGTGCCGACGGTCGAGCATTACATGGATCTGGGTTCCTGGTTCGCCGGCACCCCGGCCCAGCTCGTCGAGATGCTGAAGGGCTTCGAGGAGCACTATCCCGGCATGGAGCACATCAGCCTGTCGAGCCCGATCGGCACGCCCAAGACGACGATGCTCGAACAGTTCCAATGGATTGCCGAGGAGGTGATGCCCCCCTTCAAATCCGCCCGGCGCTGAAATCTTCTGGAGAGCGGAGTTTGCGCGCCGAAATCTTTTCGTCCGCGTGCCCTTTGTGCTAGCGCAGCCCATATGTAACGGCGCACCGGCGGGAAGCGGAGGACGAGGCGATGCAGAGCCAGAACCGGTTTTTCGATGATCTCGCCCGGGTTGCCGCAGGCGCGATGGGAACGCTTTCGGGTGTCAAGGAGCGAGGTCGAAACGCGGATCCGGGAGCAGCTCGAAAGAGTGCTCGCCGGCATGGATCTTGTCAGCCGCGACGAATTCGAGGCGGTCAAGGCGATGGCGGCGAAGGCGCGCTCCGAGCAGGAAGAGCTGCAGACGGCGGCTCGCCGGGCTCGAATTGCAGCTCGCCGCCGTGCTCGCCACGCAGGAGACTGGTTCGAGCCCAACTGCCGGCGAAACCACCGCCGATATCTCCTGACTGTCGGAGACTGCTAAAAGGCGGCGAAATGTTGGCTTGCGTCATCGTTTGTACATCGTCAGCTTGATTGCGTGACGCTCCCGTCGAGCCGCCCGAGGAGGGCTTGATGACATCCGTGTCAATCGTCGAACCGACGCCGTTTTCCGGGAACCCCATCGACCTTGTCGAGGAGATCGTCATCGCCAACGACTGGGCACATGATCGCGCCAGCGAGGAGGAGCTCGTCGTCGAGATTTCCGGCCGCTGGTGCGATTATCGGATGTATTTTGTCTGGCAGGAGGAACTCTGCGCTCTGCACTTCTCCTGCGGATTCGACATGAAAGTGCCAAAGGGCCGCCGCAGCGCCGTGTACGAGCTTCTCGCCCTTGCCAACGAAAAGCTGTGGCTCGGGCATTTCGATCTCTCCGCCGAGGAAAATTCGCCGGCCTTCCGCCATGCCGTCCTGCTGCGCGGTATTTCGACGGCGAGTGCGGAACAGGTCGAGGATCTAGTCGACATCGCCTTGTCGGAATGCGAGCGGTTTTATCCCGCATTTCAGTTCGTCGTCTGGGGCGGCAAGTCACCCTCACAAGCTATCGCTTCTGCGATGATCGACCCGGTTGGCGAGGCGTGAGCGAGAGGCGCCCGGGCGTGAGGAATGGTGGGCGCCGGACGCGCTGTCTCGTCCTCGTTGGCTGCGGAAAAATGGGCATGGCGATGCTGCGCGGTTGGGTCGCGGCCGGAGTGGCGTCAAGCTGTGTGGTGGTCGAGCCGACCGGAGTACCGGCCGCGTTGGAATCGGCAGCCGGAATCGTCTGGTATTCGTCCCCGGCGGAGCTGCCGACCGAGCTGAGGCCGGATGCCGTGGTGTTTGCGGTCAAGCCGCAAATCGCCGACGAAGTGGTGCCGAACTATCGCTCCTGGGCCGCTCCAGAGACATTGTTCATGTCGATCGTCGCGGGTAAAACCCTGGCCGGCCTTGCCCGCCATCTCGGTCGCGCCGCGATCGTCCGGACGATGCCCAACACTCCGGCAGCGATCGGCCGCGGCATCACGGTCGCTTGCGCCAACCCTCTCGTGACGATCGGCCAACGGCAACTCTGCGATCGCCTTCTCGCCGCCATCGGCGAGAGTGCCTGGGTCGAAGACGAAGCGTTGATGGACGTCGGTCACGGCGGTCTCCGGCAGCGGCCCTGCATACGTGTTCCTGCTGATCGAAGCGCTCGCTGCGCGCGGGGCAAGCCGAAGGTTTGCCCGCCGATTTGGCCTTGCGGCTGGCCCGCGCCACCGTTGCGGGATCGGGGGAGCTGGCCCGCATTTCGTTAGAGAGCCCTGCGCAGCTTCGAGAGAACGTCACGAGCCCGGGAGGCACGACGCGCGCCGCGCTCGACGTGCTGATGGCTGCCGACGGTCTCGAACCGCTGATCGCTCGCGCGGTCGCGGCGGCGGCGGCGCGCTCTCGCGAGCTCGCGAGCTGACATGGCAAGAACGGGCAGGACGGGCGGGCGCGGCCGCAACTCCGGCGCTGCGCGGAACGAGGCCGACCGGATCATCGACGCAACCCTCGGCCTGATATCTACCCAGGGGTGGAGGAGATTATCGCTCAGCGCGATCGCCGCCGCGGCTGAGCTGCCGATCCTTCAGGTGTATCGGGTCTTTCATTCGAAACAGGCAATCCTCTGCGGACTTCTATAGCCGGATTGACCAGATCGTGCTGGCCGATCCGCCGTCAGCGGAGCCGGACGAGAGGGCGAGAGACCGGCTATTCGATCTGATGATGCGGCGATTTGACGCGCTTCAACCCTATAAGCCGGCGCTCGACGTGCTGCGCCGCGAATTGCCGGGCGACCCCGTGACCGCGCTGTGCACCGGCGCCTCACTGCTGCGTTCGATGCGGTGGATGCTCGAAGCAGCCGAAATCCCGACCGGCGGAGTGCGGGGCGCGATCGCGGTCAAGCTGGCCGCTGCAGCTTATCTTTCGGCCGATGCGCGTCTGGCAGCGCGATGATTTGCAGGATCTTGCGCGAACGATGGCGGCGCTCGATGCTCGGCTGCGCAGGATCGAAGGATGGTTCGGATCGGCGCCCGGCCGACGCTCCGGCGGGGAACCGGTTCCCGTCTGAATTGCTGCAGCGCAAAACATGCCTTGACGCCGGCTGACCAAGGCCCGATATAGGCTCCGTTGTGCAGCGCACAATAACCCGAAGCTCCCCCAGACCGGAACCCTATTCATGTCCGAAGCACGTCCCAACTTTTTCGATTTCGACGTCACCAAGATGATGGCTGATTTCCGCTTCCGCCCGTTCGACCTCGAGGCGGTGATGGCCTACCAGCGCCGCAATATCGAGGCACTCAGCCAGGCCAACCAGCTTGCGGTCGAGGGCATGCAGGCCGTCGCCAAGCGCCAGATCGAGATTACCCGCCAGGCGATCGAGGATGTCTCGGCCTTGCTGCGCGATCTCGCCCAGCCGGCTTCGGCTGAAGACCGGATTGCAAAGAACACCGAATACGCCAAACAGATGCTCGAAAAGAGCGTCACGAACGGCCGCGAAATCACGATGTTGGCGACCAAGGCCGGCAGCGAGGCCGCCGACGTGCTGCGCAAGCGCGCGACCGAGGGGCTCGACGAGTTTCGCGACCTCGCAAAACACCAGACGGCGCGCTAGTTCTAGGCTGCTCGATAAAGCCCGGCCGTGCTGCAATTGTGGCACGGCCTTCTCTATTTCTGCTCAAAAATGGCCGAAGTGCGAAAACCTCGCCGCGGGTCTATGTGACGCGCACCGCGAACTGGTCGGTCGGAATCGGGTCCGACTTCCATAATTCGGCTGGTGCCGCAGACCGGCGGCGCCTATCGCGGCATCCGCGATCTCGTCAAGACGTTCAACATCGACCTTGAAAAGCTGAGCTGACGACGGTCGGCGACCCGGGCGAGCGTAATGCTGCGGGTCCGCGGCCTGACGATGCGCTACCCCGACGGTAAGATGACGCTCGCTGACTTCGATTTGAACATCGAGGCCGGCGGGCTTATTGTCGTGCCCGGCGGCAATGGCAGGGCAAAACGACGCCGCTGTGTAGCATCTCGCGCATGCTCTTTGCGACCGCCGGCGAAATCTGGCTTAACGACACGAACCTAGCGTCCTTGCGGGCGAAAGGCTGGCGTCAGGCGCGCCTGAAGCTGGCAATGTGAGGTGGACCCCGATCGTGCGACAGCCGGAGCCGCTCTTTAAGGTGTAGCCCGGCCGATTTCGATCTCGGCTCCGATCGCGGTTACCGCGACGGCTGGTGCGACGCGTCCACTTTCCGAATCGTCGATATCAATTCCTTTGCTGGCTGTGGTGCCTGTGGGTATGTGGGCGAAGGCGAGCATTTCCCCGCTTTCCGAGCTGGCTCGGGAAGCGGGGGAAGCACAGCCGGTCGGCGAAGCCGATCGTCCACATATCCACAAGCCTTCCTCGTAAACTCGTCGCGGTGTGCGATAGCCGAGGCTCTGGTGCTGACGCTCATCATTGTAGAAGCTGATCCAGGCGCCAATGCCGGCCTTCGCCTCGGCCACCGTCGCATAGGCATGGAGGTAGACCTCTTCGTATTTGAGGCTGCGCCACAGTCGCTCGACGAAGATGTTGTCCATGCAGCGCCCCCTTTCCGACAGCTTTGCCGTCCATGCTGATCGTGACGTCATGGGCCTCCAGAGTGCCGGTGAAGCCGTCGCTGGTGAACTGGCTGCCTTGGTCGGTATTGAAGATCTCGGGCCGGCCGTGCTCGGAGAGCGCTTCCTCGAGCGCGTCGACACAAAACTCGGTGCCAAGCGTGTTCGACAGTCGCCACGCCAGCACCGCACGGCTCACCCAGTCCATGATCACCACCAGATAGAGAAAGCCTTTGGCCATCGGGATGTAGGTGATGTCCGAGCACCACACCTGATTGACCCGCTCGATCGCAATCCCACCAAGCAGATACGGGTAGACCTTGTGCGCCGCTGCCGCTTTGCTGGTGTTTGGTCGCTGGTAGATCGCCACCAGCCCCATCAGCCGCATCAGGCGCTGCACCCGTTTGCGGTTCACCACGTGGCCCTGGGTCGCCAGCCACGCCGCCATGCGGCGCGAGCCGTAATAGGGCCGGGCCAGATACTGCCGGTCGATCAAGCCCATGGTGACGCGGTCCGTCTGGCTGACCTCGGCCGGCCGGCGATAGGTCGAAGAGCGGGATACCGCCAGCAATCGGCACTGCTGCGATACCGGCAGCGTCGGGTTTTCGCGCTCGACCAGCGCGCGACGTTCCGCTCGACTCATTTGCCGAGCTTTCGTGCCAAAAAATCGTTTTCGACCTTCAACTGGCCGATTTGCCGGTACAGAACATCGACCGCGGCCTCGCTGGCCGTTCCGTCCGCCGAACCGCCGGCCTCGAACACCATCGCCGCCCCGTCCAGCAGCTGCTTCTTCCAGTTGTAGATCTGGTTCGGATGAACCCCGAACTCACTCGCCAGCTCGGCAATCGTCCGATCCCCCTTGATCGCCGCCAGCGCCACCTTGGCTTTGAACGCCCCGTTGTGCTTCTTGCGTGTCCGCTTCATGTCCTGCTCCCGCGCCATCGGCGCTTTCTAGGGGCAGGGCTCCACCTTAGCCAACTGTCTCATTTTCGGGGTCCACCTCAGATCACCCGCTGCGGGTGATTTGCGCGATCGTCAATGCCGCGCTGAAATAGGCGTCGGGCGAGTTCCGGAAGCTCTATTCGCCACTCGGCCGCGAGTTGATCGCGCCGGAGCGGCTGCTGCGCGCGTTGCTGCTGGAGGCGTTCTATTCGATCCGCTCGGAGCGCCAGTTGGTAGAAACAAAAATAAGAATCGCAAGTGAGGCTCTCTCATTCAGCGCATCTCGGCGGGGGAACTCTCCTGAGCCGCAACTCGGTGAAGACGACTTAATCGGCCTCTCAAGCATCATCGGCGGTGGACGGTACCGCGCTCGGTCCTTGCTCTTTTGGGGCTGAGGGACGGAAAAGTTCGGGACACCGATAAAGCGTCATAAACGCGTCGTGACGCATCGGGATGTGTACAAATTTACAAAAAGGCAAATTATAAGTGGTCGACAAATTCCATGATTTAATAATATTATGATTTCGGCATGCTCCCACGATTGAGAAGTCGCTATGCGCCAATTCGCCTAATTTAATGCATATCGGAGAGCCTATGACAATTAGTATCAGCAATTTGACTGTAAATAACAACGTGCCAGCGGGGACCGTCGTCGGCGTGTTGACTGCATACGATGCGTCAAGCAACGTTATACCTTGCAATTTCACATTAACCAAGAATTCCGCCGGTTTCTTTGCCATCTCCGAGAACAGCCTGGTGACGGAGCGCGCGTCAATTTTGGCCGGTATTTATTCGGTCCGGGTTCACGCTAATGGGACGACGACCAGGTTCAGCGGCAACGCGGTCTTTCACGTTGCAGTGAACATAGCGCCGGCACCTCCGCCACCTCCGCCACCCCCGGCACCACCGCCGCCGCGCACCGCCGCCACCGCCGCCACCGCCACCTCCGCCGCCTCCTCCGCCGCCGAGCGGACCCACAGCCGAGTGGACGCTGACGCAGGCGAGCGTATCAGGCAGCACCGTCGCGGACGCCTCGGGCAACGGCAATGCGGGCACGGTAGTGAATGGTCCGCTGACCTTCGGGGCCATGGGCGCCAATTTCAACGGCCAGCAATATGTCGAACTCGACGCTGAAGGTGACCTCGTCGGCGCTGAATTTACCCAGCCGCAGTCGCCCATCTCCCGCAGCTCGCCGACGATGAACCCCGCCGGGGCGCCCTGCGCCGCCAGCAAGCTCCAGCTGGCGGCCGAATCGCCGCAGCAAGGTTGCCGCCGGCACCAGCGGCATCAGCACCAGTAGCAGCGTCACCTCGCTGACTAGCAGCGCAACCTGAGGACGCCAGAACCACACGGTGGCATACCCGTCGCCCAGCAACGTCGTAGAAGCCAGCTCCTCCGCCGCGGCGGGCGGGCCGAGCCGGTCGAGGAGCTCATTCGTCACCCGCACGATCAGCACCGGCCCATTCTGCCTGCCACGCCAAGGCGAACTAATCAACCCAGCCGGGCTGGCTCACCGTCACCCCGGACGGCACGTGCGTCACCAGCCCCGCGCGAACCGCCGATCTGCGCGGAGGTTCGCGCGATACTGATCAAGGCTCTGGACATGCGTATCTGGCTAATCTGCGTGTACCTCAGCGGCACGTCCGCCGATCCGGTCCTGCCGAATTCACGTTGGCGCGCGCCTGCTTTTTGCGCTGATCGGCGTGGCCGCTCGCAGTTATGGGGACTGGTGCCGGTGGTTGCGGGCCCACCAGGTGTTGCCGGGGCCGTTGTAGCTGTTTCCCTCGCTCCAGGTCAGGTAGCTGGTGCCGTGGCTGTCCACTGTCATGCCGAAGTAGTCGCCGTAGGGGAACCGAAGCCCGCGCTTGTCTTGTAGGGCGCACCGGACCTGCGGTCGGAGACCCGGACGGCGGGGCTCCACGAGAGCCCCCGGTTCACGGTCGCCCGGTACCAGACATTCCATGCCGGGGCCGTTGCGGTCGTCTTCCCAGGCGACCCGGAAGTCGCCGGGCAGCGGGCCCGCCGCGGCTTTGGGGAAGTCGGCCCCGATCCGGGTGCTGTGAGCGGCGAGTGCGGCTGGGGCGCTCCAGGACACGCCGTTGGCCGAGGTGATCGCAGACAGCCTCATCGGCGCTCCGGCAGAGGTATTCGCGACATAGGCAGCAAGCATGGTCCCGTCGCGGTCGATGGCCAGCGAGATCTGCGGGCCGTAGAAGTCGTTCGGGCAGCCGGTGTCCGGGCACCGCGGTTGCTGCTGGCTTCTGGCGACATCGGTGGTGGTCCATGAGGTGCCGCCGTTGGCAGAGGAGATCACCGCGAGGCGCACCGTGCCTTTCGAGTTCTGGTGCTCGGCGCTCTCGGCGAAGTACACGTGCCCGTCCGGCGCAACTGCCCCCGCCTCGGCGAACCAGTACCGGCCGTCCTTGTTTGTCCGCACCGGCCTGGACCATGTGCGCCCGTAGTCGTGTGAGGCCGAGATGTAGGAGTCGCTCCGGTTGAAGGCGACGTACACATCCTTGCCGCCGGCGAGGTCGCGATCCACGGCTTATCAGTGAACGACCCCCCGAGCGCCCGCCGGAAATCATGAAAACTCGTCCACGTCCGGCTGTGATGGCTGACTTCGCGAACACCACGTCCCACTGATTCATCCACGCCGCGTAGATGACACCAGACGCCGAGACGGCCAGCACCGGGTCATTCTGCCAGGCTGGCCGGAGGCAGGGCTTAGCCGGAGGGCACTGCCGCCTGCTCATGACCATGCTCTTATGCCACGTCCTGCCCCGGTTGGCCGACGACCGGAACAAGATGCAGTGACCCATGCGCGGGCGGCACACCGAGGAACCGCCGTACTGAGTGGTCATCTGATAGAGCCACGACGACGAGGGATCCGCCGCGATGTCCGGCTCCCAGTCATTCCTCGGGCTCCACCGCTGTTCGGAAGACCAGCCGGGCGCGTGCCGGTGGCCCGCGGCCGTAGCCGCCGCCGGGGGCGCGGCCCACCACAACCCGGCGGCCAGAACAGCCCCACGGCCAGCACGGCATGTCCAGTCCTCATCCGACCTCCCAGCAGCGGCCCGGCAGTCTTTACGATCGCGGAGAGGCCGGTGAGACGGCCCCCGCCGGGATCAGGCAGCCACCTCATCCCCCGCAGGGGATCTGGCTGCGGGAACTTCCTCAAAGGGCGGATGGCTATCTGGGCCCCTGCGGGAAGGCCACGATCGCAGAGAAATCTTCCGAATCGGGATGCCGCTGCTTGCTGACCGCACTGCCCCAGCTGACGATCAGCCGCTGCCAGCCGTCCCGCGGGCGCTGCTGTGCGGCCGGCGCCATCGAGATGCCGAAGGTGTCCCCGGGCCAGATCGACCGGTTCCCGAACTGCCGGGACACCCGGACCGGCCCGGACAGCCATCCCTTCCTGATCGAGAACGGCCGCAGGTAGAGCGCATAGCCGCGGGAAGAGTTGTCGGCGAGCCAGCCGACAAAGGCGGTGCCGGGCCTGCCGCCGGTCACCTGCACGATGTGGGTGGCGTTGTCGGTGTCTGGCGTGATTAGCTGCAGCGGGGACCAGGTCCTGCCGTGGTCAGTCGAGTATGCCAGCCATCCGGTGTCCTGCCCGGCATGCTGGGTGTCCCAGGTAACGTACAGGTTCCCAGCCGCATCGGCGGAGATGTCACCGTCGATCCACCACTCCGCCAGGGACATCGTGAGCCGGGCAGGGCCGATCCGGACCGGGGCCCACCAGCTCTTCCCCCCGTCTGCCGATGAGGTGAAGAAGCTGTGCGCCGGGGTCATCGTGTATTTCGTCCTGCTGGTGATGTGGTAGCCCTGGTATTCGACGTCAATCCGGCCGCCGGCTCGACCAGGAGCGGAGCGCTGTCACCGCCGCTGGCCGGGAAACCGGGACTGACATGCACGATCGGCCCCTTGTTTCCCGCCATCGGCTGATTTCTGGATCACGATATTGAGGTCTCCGGTGGCGAACGCGCAGCTTCCGCTCTTGCTGCAGATGTAGGTCACGGCCTTGGCGCTCGGGCCGTAGTCCCAGGTCAGGTAGATGGCCCCGTGCGGGCCGACGGCGATGAAGTCTCGGTCTCCCCAGTTGTCCCTTCGCCTGGGTACGAGCTGCCTGACCTGCGGGAATGTCCTCCCGTGATTAAGGGCTTCGACAACGGGGAACGTGTGGTGCTTGGTCGAGTTCATGAACGCGGCATACACCGTTCCGTCGGGCGCGACAGTCACAGCCGGATCCCAGGCCCCGGCCGATCCCGCCAGCACGACCGGCCTGCCGAAATGCCGCCCGCCGTCGGCGGATGCGGCGAACCCGATCTTGTCCTGGCAGCCCATCCACTCCTCGTAGACGTATCCGCGCGAGGGTCGGCCGTCTGCTCCACCTCGGCATTCTGCCCGGCGCATGCCCGGCTGAATTCGGTGACCGGACCTATCACAGGACCCGGCCGCCCGGCCGCAGCACCGGGTACTGCAGCCGCCGGCGCCGCGGCCGCGGCCAGCCCGATGACCGCCGCTCCTAACGCCCACCCCCGCCACCCCAGCAGCCTGCCCGCCATTTCATCGCCTCCTGATCTCACCGCACCCGGCCGCCCTGAACCTGGGCCAGACTCGACCGGCCGCGACGAGCGTAACCCGGCTGAGACCGGCGCTAAACCCCGGTGGCGCGAGATGGCCGGGCGGGCGGTGGTCGAACGCACGCCGGGACTTCGACTGAGGCCCGGCCATCAAGGTGGCCAGCATCCTCCGGCACCCGTTCGGCGGCACCCTGCGCGGGCCGTTCCTCCCATCAGTGGCCACCGACCGCACCGGGCGGAGCGTCCGCAGAATCGCGGGACCTGGCCAGGCCGGGTGTATGGGTGCCCCGCTGAGCGATCGGTCAGCGCTCGCGCCAGGTGGCGGCTCGCCAGACAGGGCGTTGGGACAGGCGGGCGGCGCCGATCAGGAATGCCGTGGCGAAGACCAGGTCAATCGGCACCAGTCCCAGGCGGCCGGTCGCGGACGCGGTGATCGCGTCGAGGATCTGGATGAGCGCGGTGAGGATCATCAGGCCGGCCATGACCCGCTGCGCCCGCAGGGCGAGCATGATCAGCAGGATGGCGGCCATGGCGAGGTTGCGGGTCGCGAAATACTCGGCGTAGTCCTGGCCTGCCGTGCTGAGGTGCCCGCTGGCGGGCAGCAGGGCCAGCACGCCGCCGGTGGCGGTGAGCAGCGCCCCGAGCACGACGAGGCCGACCAGCCACCACGACCACGGCGATGTGCTGGCTGACTCGGGGCCGCCGGACGGGCCGGTGATGGATGGGCGTGCCGGTTCGCTGGTCATGATCACATCTCCTGTTTCGGTGCGCCGGGCGCCGTGGTTGCCAGGCGCGCGTTGTGGGCAAGCAGCCGGGTGACCAGCGCGACGCCGAAGATCAGGGCGGTGATCGAGGCGAGTTTCTCGAACAGGCCGCCGAGGTCGCCGTGGTCTGCGCCGCTGCCGAACGCGGCCAGGAACACGATCATGGCGCTGCCGGTGACCAAGGCGCAGCTGCCCCAGCCGCGCCAGCGCGGCTCGCGGCGCAAACGGCGGGCCAGCACGAACACTCCCGCGAGGGTCGCCCCCAGGCTCGACGCCGCGGCCACGTTGTGGATCTGCGCGTGCAAGGTGGCGGTGGCCGGGACGGGCACGCCCGGCGGGACCCCCAGCCCGGGATCCTGGCTGAAAGCCCCGGCGGCGATCAGCATGAGACCGGCCAGAACCTTCAGCCGTGGATACCACACCGCGCCGGCCCGGGCGCCAGCGTGGCACGCCACCCCGGCGCCGAGCAGCAGGTCAGCGCGCCGAAGATGATGAAGTTGGTGATCTGCACCCAGCCCACGGACCGAGGCTCAATGCGCTCATCGGCTGGGCCAGCCAGTCGTAGCCTGGCCGCAGGATGCCGTCGAGAAGGAACGTGGCGTTGAACAGCACCGAACCAGTCAGGCCGGCAGCGAGCAGCAGCCGGTGCATCTTGGAGCCCGGGACAACGCTCACCCGCCAGCGCGGCGCCTTGCTCCGGCGCCCGTGGCGGGACGCGCAGGGGTGCGCCCGTCGTCTCGCCCATCGCTGATCACGATCATGGGACTCGCCTCAGATGTCCGTCGAGCTTTACTGTACACCCGTAGCCTGATATATGTTGCGCTACACTTGTCAACTGATATTTGCCAGAGGTAGGAGGAACGGTTCATGACGCAGGCGAGCGCCCGCAAACGGCCCGCGTCCGGCGCCCGGCGACGCAGCAACCGCCGGGGCGAGGGCGCCCGGCTCCGCGACGACCTCATCGACGCCGCCGGCGCGCTGCTCACCGAGACCGGTCGCGCGAGCGAGCTGTCCATCCGCGCGGTAGCCGCACGGACGGGGGTCGCGGCCACGTCGGTCTACCTGCACTTCGCCGGGCTTGACGAGCTCAAGGTGGCGGTCGCCCAGCGGGCCTTCGCCGACCTGGGCGCCGCCCGGGACGCGGCGACCGCCGGGACCAGCGACCCGGCGGCCGCTCTCATCGCCCGCTGCCGGGCCTACGCGGACTTCGGCCTCGCCCACCCCGGCCAGTACCGCCTGATGTTCGGGCCCGACCTGCCCGCCGCCGTGTTCACCCGCTCCTACAACGCCGCAGGTTCCGCCAGCCGCACCGCCTACGAATCCCTGATCGACGCAATCCGGCACTGTCAGCAGGCCGGCGCCACCCACGACGACACCGACCCGGCCCGGCTCGCCGCCCTGCTCTGGCCGGCCCTGCACGGCCAGGTCACCCTACGGCTCGACCGGCCCGACTTCGCCCGCCCGCCCCTGCACGAGGTGATCACCGAAACCGTCCAGCGCCTCATCGGCCTCCGGCACACCGCATGACCGTCACCGCGCTGGGCAGCCCGGTGGCCGCCGAAGCGCCACGCCCGCGAACCGGTCGAGATGGCGGCGGGACCACCTTCTACTTCGTCACCGAGGGGTTCGACGCCGCCTACGCGCAGGCGCTCGAAACGGCCGCCGGCCACGGCGTGGACATCGCCGGCGGCGCTTCGACAGTCCGGCAGGCACTCAACGCCGGCGTGATCGATGAACTCACCCTCGACATCGCACCCGTCCTACTCGGCAGCGGCGAGCGCATGTTCGACGGCGTCGAGACCTTCGGCTTCGAGCCCGTCGAGGTGCTCCACTCACCACTCACCACCCATATCCGTTACCGCCGAGACAGCGCCGGCGAGCAGCAACTGCCCTTCGCGCGTCTCAATCGAGGATCGGCTTACGGGACCCCGCCAGTTGGCTGGCTGGTCAGCTATCGGCTGCTGCCGGGTGGCGGCGGTGCCGCCCGCGCAGCAGGGCGCCGCCGGCAAGAAGCCCCCAGATGAGGAACCACGGATCCCAGAGATAGGCATGCCAGGCAAGTGCCCGATGATCCGCGGTGGCGGACGCGTGGATGACACCGGCCTGGACGAGCAGGCCGGCGACGGTCAGCACCAGGCCATAGATGGCCAGGATTCCCGCTTCGATCCACGCCAGCACCCAGAAGGTGCGATTCCATGCCGGGCCGGCGAGCGGCGAACAGCCGCCAGCGGCAGCCCGGCGGCGATCACCTTGAGTGCCACGGCAGCCCATACCGCGAACATGACGCCGGCGTTGCCGCCCGCCCTGTTTCTCCAGCGAGCCCCCGACGGTGTTCAGGAGCCAGGTGCCGCCCAGCCCCAGTAAACGCTGATGGCGGCGTAGAGCAGGCCGACGACCAGGGCCATCTCCGCCAGCCCGGGCCCGGCCGGGCCCCGATCGCGATCCTGGATCGAGGAGCGATGGCCGTGGCAGCTGATGTCGTTCCCCGGCAGCTACCGATGGCTCAGCACATTGATCACGTGCCCGTCAGGGTCACGGACGAAGAAGCGGCGAACGCCCCACGGCTCGTCGGTCAGCGGATAGGCGATCTGTGCTCCGGCCCGGACTGCCGCCGCGTGGCAGCCATCCACGTCATCCACCTGAATCGAGGCATCGGGGATCACCGGCGCCGTCTGGTCATGGGTCATGAGGCTGAGCTGTACATCCGGCCGTTCGGGATCGGCCAGCGTGATGATCCAGTCATGGTTCATCACCGGCTGCAACCCGAATACATCGCCGTAGAAGCACCTGGCTGCCTCCAGCGACCGGCTAGCGAGGTCAGGAACCACCCGGCGAACACCCACGGTCACGATCATCTCCGCCCGCCGCCGCGCCGCAAGGGCGGCAGCCTGCGGCCCCGGCGAGAAGATCCCGTAGCGGGACGGCCGCGTCCCATGATCGCGCCGGCAGAAAACCGCGGCGCCGCCGCCTGACTCCGCCGGTAGCGGACAACGCCGAGGCCACCCCGAATGGGCTGTTCTGTACGCATACTCCTGACTTGGGCGCCCACAGGCTTCGGCTGCGGACGGCCTCAGTCACGGCCTGACTGCTCCCCGCAGGCGTCTGTCCGGTGTCCTGTATAGGGCGCCATGCGGGAATCTTCACCGGGCAGGGTCTTACGGGACGCCTCTCGCGGGCGTCCCCTCCGGCCTGAGGTGTTCCGTATGAGGTTCCTCTTGCGGTGCAGCGGCACAGCACGCCTGCTGTCGATCCCTGCGGCGATTCGTCTGACCCAGATCAGTGGTCTGCGCCGGCAGCGAGTGCTGCGGCGTAGGCCGTGGCAAGGCGCTCGGTCGCAGTTGGTCCAGATCGCGGCGGCAGGTGCGTCCCGAGGTGCTCGGCTCGCAGTTCGGTCATGAAGTCCTCCCACATGGCCGGGCCACCGTCGGCGAGCAGCTCGGCTCGCACGCGCAGCGTCGGTGTCGTCGGACGGTGGTGCGCGCCCCACCTGTCGAGCTCAGCCATCACCGGGACCAGCTCGATCGCGGCCTCAGTCAGGCTGTAGGTCGAGCGGCGGCCCCTGCCGGCATCCTCCCGCGTAAGCAGACCCTCCTCGACGAGGCGCCGCAACCGATCGGCGAGGATGTTGGAGGCGATACCTTCCTCGGATTGCTCCTGCAGGACGCGGAAATGCCGCCGGTTTCCGAACATGATGTCGCGCAGAACGAGAAGCGACCAGCGGTCGCCGATCACCTCGACGGCCGCGTTGATCGCGCACCCCGAGCGCGGCTGCTCCAGCCTTCGGCCTCACCGTCCCGTGTATAGCACCTGCGACCCGCCACCACCTGCTACGGTGACGCCTACCACTTGCAACCCGCAACTGCTTCCTGGGGAGATGCTGATGTCCGACACCACCTGCCACATGTCGATCTCGCTCGACGGCTTCGTCGCCGGGCCCGAGCAGAGCCGGGACAATCCGCTGGGCAAGCGCGGCGGCGAGCTGCACGGCTGGCATATCGGCGACCCGCGCGCGACCGAAGCCGACAAGACAGCCACCGGATGGCTCATGCGCCCTCGCGGCGCCTACGTCATGGGCCGAAACATGTTCGGGCCGATCCGCGGTGAGTGGGACGAGGCGTGGGACGGATGGTGGGGATCCGAGCCGCCCTATCACGCCCCGGTCTTCGTGCTCACTCATCACGCCCGCGAACCGATCGAGATGGAGGGCGGGACCACCTTCCACTTCGTCACCGAGGGCTTCGACGCCGCCTACGCGCAGGCGCTCGAAACGGCCGACGGCAACGGCGTGGACATCGCCGGCGGCGCTTCGACAGTTCGACAGGCACTCAACGCCGGCGTGATCGATGAACTCACCCTCGACATCGCACCCGTCCTACTCGGCAGCGGCGAGCGCATGTTCGACGGCGTCGAGACCTTCGACTTCGAGCCCGTCGAGGTGCTCCACTCACCGCTCACCACCCATATCCGTTACCGCAGAGGCAGCGCCGGCTGAGCAGCAACTGCCCTTCGTGCGTCTCAATCGAGGATCCCCTGCGGGCGCCCTGCCCGGTGACGGGGCGGCTGATTGCACGGCCCCGATCAGCACGAGATCTGGCGTCGCTCGTTGTTCGCCCGCCCGGCAAGGTTCCGTATCTGCAACCACTGAGCACGTCGTAGGCTTCGCGGATGCGAAGGGAACCTGATCCCGATGCTTCCGAGATCGAGATGCTCGGGCAGTACCTGGACGTCCAGCGCGAAGCGCTGCTCGCTAAGACCGACAGGCTTAACCGAGAGCATGGCACAGTTGCATCCTCCGTCCACGCTGACCCTGGCAGGCTTGGTCCACCACTTGTCGCTCGCCGAGGAAGACTGGATGGAGATCCACTACCTGGGTCAGCCTGACCGTGACCCGTTTCTTGGCGCCGACTGGGATGCCGACCCCGACTGGCAATTTCGTGTGCCGGCTGAGATAGGTGCAGAGCAGCTGCGCCAGCGCTACCGCGACGCCTGCGACCGGAGCAGGGCCGTGGTCCGACAGGCCTCAGGGCTTGAGCAGTTGTCGGTGAAGCCCGTCCACGGGAAGCACTTCTCCTTGCGGTGGGTCCTCCTGCATCTGATCGAGGAGACGGCCCGCCATGCCGGTCATGCCGACCTGCTGCGCGAGGCGATCGACGGCAGCGTCGGTTACACCGCCTGCTCCGCAAGGGGATCGGCTTACGGAACGACCTGAACAGCTGGGTTAGCCTCGCCGTCAAGAGGGCTGCGCATCGGCGCGGCGAGGGTCATGTCGTCCTGGATGGTTCGCTGGCCTTCCCGTCACCGTCGGCTGGTGCTCTAGGCGGCGGACGGGGGAAAATGACGGCATGCCGCAACGAACCTCGCTCGACGCGCTGGCCCGTGAACAACTCGAGCTGGCTGCCGGCGCCGGTGGTGGTCATACCGCGCACACCGTCTACGGCGGCCATGAGAAGGTACTGCGCCAGACGGTCATCGCCATGGTCCACGGCTCCGAGCTGTCCGAGCACGAGAATCCCGGCGAGGCCACGGTGCTGGTCTTGCACGGCCGGGTGCGGATGTCGGCGGGTGAGCTGGCCTGGGAAGGCAGCCGCGGAGACCTGATCACCGTGCCCGATGCCCGCCACCGCCTCAAGGCGCTGGAAGACTCCGCCGTGCTGCTGACCGTCGCCAAGCTGCGGTGAGCGCCGCGGACGGGCCTGCCATGGTGTGATCCACGCCGGCTGCGCTCCCGCCGCCGGCCCGCAGGCGCAGGGCCGCCATCAGGGCCGCTGGTCAGTGCAGCAGCCCGGCGAGAACAGTGGCCTCACTGATATCAGCGGCCTTGCTGGCCGTGAGCAGCGTCAGCGTCCTGGTCTTCGTCAGTCCGCGCAAATGGGCGAGGGCCTCGGCTCGCTCCGGCTCGGTCAGCTCCTCGCGGTAACGGCGGGTGAACTCCTCGAACCGCTCCGGGGCGTGGCCGTACCACTTGCGCAGCACCGTGGACGGAGCGATCTGCTTGCACCACTCGTCCAGGCGGGCCCTTTCCTTGGTCATGCCCCGCGGCCAGATCCGGTCTACCAGCACCCGGGTGCCGTCCCCCGGGGCGGGATCATCATAAACCCGGCGCACCTGAACTTTGTGCAGGTCACCCATTGGTTCGTCGCCTCCTGCCGTTGCCCATCTAGACCCGGCCGGTCTAGACGCTTCGGCTGGGCCCCGCGCCGTCCGGGCCGATCCTGTCCCGGCGCTAAGGTCGCGGTCTAGATGGACTGCCGGTAGCCGAAGAACTCGTGGTCCTCGTTGTAGCCGCCGTAGCCGCTGCCGATCTCGGAGTAGTGGGCGACGAACTCGATGCCCTTGATCCATTTGACCTGCTTGAAGCCCAGCTCGATTCTCGTTGCGGAGCCGGAGCGGCGCCCCGTGGCCGAAGCTGAGGGGCTCGCCGTTCATGTCGTAGGCGAGCATCGTGAGGTGGTGGCCCATGTGCTCGATCGGGTGGGCGTCGTAGTACACGCCCTTGTCGGCCCCCTCACCGAGGGAGTAGAACACCACCCATTTGGCTTCGGGCTGCGGTCTGACGAGATCCATGATGGTCTGCATCGACACCCCGCCCCATTTGGCGACCCCTGACCATCCCTGGATGCAGAAGTGCTGGGTGATCTGCTCGTGGTGGGGCAGGGCCCGCAGCTGGGCCAGGCTGAGGTCGGCCGGGCGCTCGACCAGGCCGTGGATCCGCAGCCGCCAGCCGGCGAAGTGCCCGTCGAACAGGCGCTTGTACTCATCGGAGTCGGGGTACTGGCCGTTGTGCCAGAAGTACGGGGAGATGTCTTTCTCGCTGTACTCGCCGGGTTTGGGGTCGACGTGCTCGAACAGGTGCTGGAGCGGCCCGACGATGGCCTGGCCGGCGCGCTGCACGACCCGGGGGTGGCGGATCGTGAACGGGGTGGCCGCCACCCAGGCGACGATGATGACGGCCATCGACACCGCGAACAGCCAGAACCCGTCCCAGCTGTCGTCGGTGCGCCCGGCGTAGACGTGGTTGAGGTTGACCAGCAGCCCGGTGGCGAACACCAGCGACACGTGGATGACGATGAAAACCAGGAAGTAGGCGAGTACCAGGAAGTGCACGGAGCGGGCGACCTGGATGCTGAGGACCTTGCTGAGCCGCTTGAAGCGGGTGGACAGGGCGGGGGACATGCCCAGCCCGGTGATCAGCGCCAGGGGGGCGGCGACGAACACGGTGACGAAGTAGGCGATCAGCTGCAGCCCGTTGTAAGCCACCCAGGTGTTCTCGGCCGGCCAGTTCAGCGACAGGTACTGGATCAGCACCGACAGAGCGTCGGGGAACACGCTCCAGCTGGTCGGCACCAGACGCTGCCACTGGGGGGTGACGAACAGCAAGACGTAGAACACGATCCCGTTGACCAGCCACAGCAGGTCCATGCTCAGATGCCACCAGCGGGCCAGCCCGATCGAGTGACGGAGCCCGGGCAGGCCGACCTGCCCCGGGAGGCTGATCGAGTCCTGCTTGGCGGTCCACAGCGGATCGGCCGGCACCGGTTTCTGGATCCGGAACCAGTCCCGGCCCGGGGTGGAGTGCCGGGTCCAGTACAGGCGGGGATGATCGGACAGGATCTGCACCCCGGAGCGGATCATGAACAGCATGAAGAACAGGTTGAAGAAGTGCTGCCACCGCAGCCAGGCCGGGAACCCGGTAGCCGCCCTGGCCCGGGCCGAGTACAGCGTGCCCGGGTACCGGGCGATGAACCGCTGGATCACGGGGTCCCCGCGCAGGCCCTTGGCGACCGCCACCGCGACCAGGAGCAGCACCAGGCCGATGGGCAGCAGCCACAGCAGGTTGAACCACTTGCTGCGGCCAACGCGCACCCGGGGGGCGATGCCATTCACTTGCGGCACCGACCCCGCCCACGTGGCGGTGTTGATCTGGTCCTCGCCCGGGGTCAGCTGCCACCGCCAGTCGCGCACCGTGTCGGGGGACACGCTCGACGGCGCAGGCGCGGGCAGGTCCTCAGGGGCGGGTTCGGCGTCGGTGCCCATGGCATGAAGCCTAGAAGCGACTGCCTTTGAGTACCTCGCCGGGGGCTCGGCCGTCGCCCCACTCAAGGATCCGCTACCGGACGGCCGTACGCGGCCCGTGGCAACCCAGCTCCTGGAGAGATCGCCTGATTCTCTGGACAATGCTCGCAGTCGCGAACACACAGCCGCCGCTGACAGCAGCCGCCATCCCGCCGCGTACCCCCGGCTTCAGCGGAGCCGGCAGAAAAAGAACCGGGCGATCGGTGCGCTGGCTGCAGCACCGAGATCGTCGGCGCCCCGAACGCCGAGTCGGCGATCTGTCCTCACACTGCCTCTGAGCGCACGCCCGCCGCGCTCGCGGCGGTTGGCAAGCCGGGCAGCACGCGTCATCGCGGCGCAAGGGAATCTGAGACGGGGGAGCAGCATAGTGAGCAGCGGGATCAGTGTGGTTTTCCCGACATTCAAATTAGAGCACTGCTAGCCAGGATCGTTGTCCGGCGGGCTCCTCGCCTCAGTCAGGGGGTCGGCGCGCCGATGGGAACGGCGGCGGTCAGATGCGCGCTCCCGCTCCAGTTGATCATGCCCGCTTCGATCTCGGGCGCCGATGTACAGTACACCGGCACTGACCGGTGGAGTGTTCGTATTGCGGGCGGTAGACCGTTCGGTCTTGAATCTGGATTCCGCGTCGTGACGCGCCTCATCGACGGTTCAGGCGAGCACCCATCTTCCTGCAGCCCGCGCTTTCATCACAGTGTCAGTAGCCGGGGTTGGTGCTCTTAGAACGCGCGCGTAACCGCCGCTCTGCGCGACATTCCGGCGCGGAGGCTCTTCAGGGTGGCCGAGCCCGAACAGTCGTTCGGCGCGACGTGGGTGCCTGCTCGCGGGCGACGGGGCCGCCCTCATTGCGATGAGTTCCGGCGCTGGCCGGGGTCTGCCCGCTACGTTGGGGGCGGCCGCTCCCGGCGAGCAGGAGATTACGAGCCGGAGGACGCCTTGGCCTGCGTGATCGCGCTTTCCAGGCCGTCGGTCACAAAGGTATGCGGTGCATCCGGGTAGAGCCAGTCGGCCGGTTCCTGGTGGGTGACCACGAACACCGCCTCGCCGATGGCCGGGCGGCCGCCCCAGCCATTGGTCAGATCAAACAGCCGCCGCCCGATGACCACTGCGGCGATGTTGGGCCACGTCGCCCGGCGGCCGTAGCGGTGCTGGAGGAGGCCGAGCGGGTCGCCGCCGAGCTGGGCTGCGCGGGTTCTCCTTTACCGACCTGCGCCAGACCCGGCTGGAGACCGCGGCGCGCCTTCTGAGCGGGGCGGCCCCAGACGAGCGAGGCGCGTGCACTGGCCTCCGCACGCCAGGCCAGCCGGTCGGCACTGCGGAGCACGCCGAGCGGACGCAGACGTGGTACTCGGCGGCCGCCGCGCACACCGAGATCGGGGATCCGGACCAGCGACCGTGAGCATCTCGAGCGCGGGGCCCGCATGTTCGCGGAGATGGGCGTGGACCGCGGCGCTATGGCCCTGAGCGGGCCAGGGCGCGCAACCCGGATAGCGCCTGTTCCATGGCCTCCTCGCCCGCGGCGAGGAACCGGTCAGCGTGCCGGAAGTCACGCCAGGTGCCGGGCCCGAACCGCGGGGTGACCGGCGCAGATGCCGCGGCGGTCTGGGCGGCGGCCGCGCCGAACGAGGCCAGTTCCAGGCTCTCCACCACCGGGTCACGGTCGCGCGCGGCCCGCTCCGGTTCCGGCGCACCCGGCCACGCCGGCAGCGCCTGACGGCCCAGCAGGTTGACCGCGATCGTGACGTCGACACCAGCCAGCGCGGCGGTCGGGACCGGGGTGAGGACCACCGCGTCGACCAGCCGCTGGTCACCGCGCCGCACGGGCGGGTACAGCCCGGGCACCGTCATCGCCGCGACCAGCGCGTCCACCACCCCCTCCTCGGTCAGCGGCACCGGGCGCTGAGCGGCCAGGTCTGCGGTCAGCACGGCCAGCGGCATCGCCAGGTCAGCGAACCCGGCGTCCGCGGTTGTCCGCGTGCCAGGCGCGCCATCACCGCGGTGCCGTCGGCGCCGCCGCGGCGGAACATCGCCTGCACGGCGTCGCTGTCGAAACGGCCCCGCAGCAGCTGCTCGACGGCGCCCGCGTCGTGGCCCAGCGCCGTCCACGCCCCGACCCAGGCGCCGATACTGCTGCCGGCGACCGCGTCGACGACGTAGCCGGCCCGCTGCAAGCTGCGCAGCGCGCCGACGTGCGCCCACCCCTTTGCCCCGCCCGCCCCGAACGCGACCCCGACCGATGCACGGGCTAGCCTCCGCCCGAGCCAGGCTGGGTCCGCGGTCGGCGCGCGACGCGGTTCACCTCGCCCGGAGGCAGCGCGGCGAGCGCCGCGCCAGGTGTGCCGCCCGCGGGCAGCACGGCCACCGTGTGGTCGCAGTGATCCAGCAGCTCGGCGAGGTCGTCGCGGTCGGCGCGCACGTGCAGGAGTACCGGCCCGGCGGCAGCGCCGGCGTCAAGCCGGGCCAACAGCTCGTGTGTCGGGGTGATCCCGCTACCGGGCCCGGTCGTCCCGCGGCCGGGGCCGGGTTCCAGCACCGGTCGCGTCGAGCACGGTCAGCGGTGCGGCGCTGGCCGCCCGGGCCGTCGTGATCGCGGTCACC
>CAVSTA010000013.1:0-72942 GCA_963730745.1 uncultured Alphaproteobacteria bacterium | reverse complement strand
CGCCGCAAGCCGCCAACCGATTGGCCTTGGGTGTCACCGATGGGTATCTAGCCAATCCCTTCGACAAAGCGTATTTACGTTACGGCAAAATCGACTTAAACGGGTTAGCAGAAGGCTATGCGTTCCTCATCTCCCGCCCGTCGAGATACATGTGCTCTTGTCATGGCAGATATCGAGGGCAGCACCCGCCTGACAGTAAAGCTTGGAGATTTAGCCGTAATTAATTTCCTGAGCTCTTTTCATAACAGAGTGCGCAGATTAGCGTCAAAACATCAGGGGAAAATCGTCAAATTCATCGGCGATGGTTTCTTTGCGATTTTTCCACAAATTGATGACGCTGTGAAATTCTCATTGGAACTAAGAGACGCATTTACAAAAGATAAATTTCTTCGCGAAGAGGCGCTAGGATTGCGGGTTGGCATACATGTTGGGCCAGTTGATATCTTGGAAACCCCCTATGGGGAAGACGCCTTTGGTGCAAGCGTAAATTTGGTCGCAAGGTTGGAAGGGCTGGCACGTGCCGGCGATATTTTAATCTCGCAGGACGCAACAGAGGCGTTATCGCCCGAGGAGCGTAGACGGATAAGTGGTCGAGAGATTGGTGAGTTGAAAGGTATCGGCCGAATAGCATTTAATCGCCTCGAACTGGCAAGCTAACGTGTCGTGGATAAGGGCGAAGCAACTCCTGCTTATGAGATAGCGACCGAGGCCATCGTTGTTATCGATATTGTTGATTCGACAAAAATGAGCAACCGATTTGGCTGGTATGCAGTCGGCCGGGGGAGCTGCGAGACCTTCGGTCTCTGATCTCGAGGTAGGCGCAAAATGTGGCCTCTCTTGCCAAAAAAGTACAGGCGATGGCTACCTGCTTACCTTCCGAAATGCTAACTCGGCTGAAATGGCAGCGATTTCGGCCGTGGAAGCAGTCTTTGAATTATTGAAATTAGCAGCCCAACGAAATGCTGATGTACCAGAGGAGCAAGTCTTAAACTTACGCTTTGCTGTTCATATTGGAGAAGTGGATGTACTCTCTAATGATCGCGAAGGGCCGCACGTCTCGTACACATTTCGCCAGCAACGTCTCGAGCCTCCTTAGCAGAAGCTATCAATCCTATTCCTCCTGACGAACTGCCGATCGAGAATTACGTCCTTTGTAGCGAGGCGATCGCGGACATACTGAACCGACGATCTAGGCAATGGGCGTGCAGAAGCATAGGTCTCTTCAAACTCAAAGGTTTCACCGGATTTCACGACATCTTTAGGATATTTCCTGCCGAGGTAGCTGCTTGATAGGGCATTGCTGAGTTACTGGTTATCCCGGACGATGACCGCAATGGGGCATCTCCCGTCGCTAGTCCGCGCAGGCGTTGGCGGCGAGAAAGCGCCGATAACGGCCGTTCGCGAGACCGCAATGCCGCCGACAGGTCCATCTTGAAGCGGACCATTGACTTCTACCCTTACGGAGGGCCACTTCGTTCCCGACGCCGCCAATCCTCGCAAATTGTATGGGAGCAGCTGACGAGACTATAGAATGGTTAACTCTCCGGAAATATAGGCAGGCTAATTGCGCATTTTTGAATGAGCCGCGTGATGCCTCGGGTACCTCCTATACGGATAACCAGTGTTCTATTCGAGAATTTTAAAACATTTGGACACCTCACGGTCTCCCTCGACGATGTGAATATCCTGGTTGGCCCAACAATTCGGGTAAATCTACGATAATTGGTGCATTTAGGCCCTTGACAGCGCCATTAGGGTCGCGCGTTCTCGCCCACCAACGAGGGTTTTCTTCGGACAGGTTCCGAAATCGGGTATCGTGTCCCCGAAGCCAGTCTTACCAATCTCCTTAGAAAATGTTCACACAAACTATAATTCGGACGCATCGAAGATAACATTCAGGCTGAACAACGGTAACAGACTGCATCTCATTTTTCCCGAAGATGGCGGCTGCGTGCTGATCCCGGATATGGAAGATAGTTCGGTGCTGACTACCGCCCATTTTAAAGGCCGGTTCCCGATAAATCTGATAGTTGTACCTGTGCTCGGACCGGTGGAGCATCAGGAAGCACGTCGTGAAAGAGATACTGTTGTAGCGGGACTTTCGACCCATCGAGCTTCTCGGCATTTCCGAAGCTATTGGCATTATTTTGCCGATGGGTTCCCGGAATTTGCTGAACTGGTCAGGACAACGTGGCCCGGCATGGAGATAGGACCGCCCGAACTTAATCGCTCTACTGGTGAACTCTCAATGTTCTGTCTAGAGGAGCGAATGACGAGGGAATTGTATTGGGTTGGATTCGGATTTCCAAATCTGGTGTCAACTTCTCACCCACCTGTCTCGTGCAAAGGGCAGTACTCTCATCGTTGTCGATGAGCCGGAAATTTATCTTCACCCGGATGTTCAACGGCAGCTACTCGGCATAGTGCGGGATATCGGGACGCCTGTGCTAATGGCTACACACTCCAGCGAGATAATGTCTGAGGCCGATCCAGGCGAGATTGTTCTGGTCGAGAGAGCGAAGACGCTCTGGAGAGCGGTTGAAAGATATTTCAGGAATCCAAAAGGCGCTCGAAGCCGTCGGCTCGGCTCAGAATTACCCTTACAGTTCTTGCCAGGAGCAGAAGGGTCTTATTCGTCGAAGGTGATAACGATTTCCGACTTCTGCGTCGATTCGCTCGTAAGCTCGGAATGAGGGATTGAGCACAGGGGTCGATATCACGCCACTAAATCCGGCGGGTTTGGTTCCTGGGAGCGGGTAACGACTTTGGCCTCGGGTATAGCAGATGTTCTTGGCTCACCCCTGATCATTGCAGCAATTTATGACCGTGATTATTTTTGCCCGGAGCAAATTGATGAGATGCTTGAACGGCTCTCCAAACATCTGAAACTGGCACACATTCATCGGCGGAAAGAAATAGAAAATTATCTGCTAATTCCTGCTGTGCTTGACCGGGCCATCGCACAAGCGACCTCCGAGAGAACGCCGGGGGATCGTCGGAGCTCTACGCCAGCTTTGGATGCTGCTGCATTGCTTCGGGAAATTTCCGATCCTCTCGAAAATTCGATACAATCCCAGGTACTCGCGCGACGTTGGGAGTACTTACGGAGTGGCGGCAAGGATCTCGCAGATGTCAGCCAAGAAACGATGACCATATTTGGGGTTGTTTGGAGTGATTTATCTTGCAGACTGGAGATAATCCCGGGAAAGCATGTTCTCAGTCAATTTCGAGCACGAATTCAAGAGATTTACGGTATATCGCTTTCGGACAGCCGTATCATAGATGCTATGAGGAAGGAGGACATCCCCAATGATCTTGCAGAGCTACTTCAAAGGCTGGAAACATTTCGGAGTAGCAGTCGCTAGCGGACAAGACCTTTACATGAAGAGCGGTTCCCGCCGCGAAGGCTGAGCGGCCGTTGTGGGGTCGAAAGCGGACGGTGGCCGTCGAGGTTGATGAGCAGGCGACGTAGGCTTTTGGGTCAGGTTCTTAGGCGGGGGCTCATGCTGATACGGGAAGGCGAGCGACTCCAAGCGAGCGCTCACGCCCGTGTGAAGGCGCGCGATTAAGTCGATCACGCGGGCGCGCTGATCTGTGCGCAGACAAACTCCAGGCCTTCTCTGTTTGTGTTGCCCTACTCACATCGCGGTCTTTTGACAATATAGCAATAACCTGCTAGGGTCGGCGGTTGCCAATGCGTCGGGAGTCATCGTCGTGAGCATGGCCAGTTATCGCGGTGTTAGCGGTGTCGTCGCGTTCCGCCCACGTTCTTCGACCTTCCCGTCGCCGCGAAGCGTGGGAAACGAAGAGCCGAGCCTGATCTGGACCTGATAAAACAGGTGGAACAGGTAGCAACGTTGGTTTTAGAAGGACCGGCCCGGCGTTTTGCCAGATTCGGAGCACGGGAATCACGGAGCGGTAGTGATCCTCGTATTTCCAATTTGTCGATTATTAGTTTGCTGATATTTCGCTGCAAAAAACAGCGAAAACAGCTAATGCTCAAATCCATTCACACGATTCAGCGGACGCAGCCTCCTCGCTTGACCGGGGAAAGCCGGGGTTCATGGCAGCGACGGATGCCGGCTTTCGCCGGAAAAGCGAGAGAACGAAGGGCTTCGTTCGTGTGCATCATCTGAATGAATTTGAACACTAGGAGCGGCCGAGGGCGACCGGTTTGCGAAAGGGCATTCCGGCATGCTGCCGGCCCCCACCCGGCGGTTCCACTGCCGACCCGTTCCTCTGCCAAGTTCGGTGAGACTGATCGCGGAAATCTGGCTTGCTGCCCAGATTTCAAAAGTGAGTCACTACCTTCTCGGAGATTTCGTTGTTGCGCCAGTGCCCGATGCGCTACCTTCGCTGATTCTTCGGCGCGGAGGCGTACCCGCGCGCCGCTGCGGCGGAGTTTTCGAGTAACAGTGATCATCAGCGCGGTTCCAAGCGGCGGCGAATTGACCGGATGAGCCAATCACGCCGTTTCTTGATTCGGATGGTCCTGTTTCTGGTGCTGGTGGCGGGATTGGCCGCATTGCTGGGGCGCCCCTTGGTCAACGCGTTCATGGGCAATCCTGCGGTCAACGGCGTCATTCTCGGCATTCTGATCGCCGGCATCGTCTATATTTTCCGCCAGGTGCTGTCGCTCGATCCCGATATCCGATGGATCGAGAGCTTTCGCAATCACGAATTCGGTGGTGGCGATTCGGCGAGTGCAGCCGCCGCCGAGGCTGCTCGGGTCGATGGCCCGGATGCTGGAGGCGCAGCAGGGCCGGCGTGTCAGTCTATCGGCGACCTCGTTGCAGGCCTTGCTCGACGGGATCGCGTCGCGGCTCAACGAAACCCGCGAGACCTCGCGCTACCTGATCGGAGTGCTGATCTTTCTCGGTCTCCTCGGGACGTTTTACGGGCTCCTCGAGACGGTACGCTCGGTCGGCGATGTGCTCGGTGCGCTGAACATCGGGGCCAATGACGTGGCTCGGGCCTTCGCCGATCTCAAATCCGGCTTGGAGTTGCCGCTTCACGGTATGAGCACGGCGTTCAGCGCATCTTTGTTCGGGCTCGCCGGCAGCCTTGTCCTGGGCTTTCTCGACCTGCAAGCCGGCCAGGCGCAGAACCGGTTCTACAATGAGCTGGAGGAATCGCTGTCGGCATATACGCGGCTCTCCGCCGGTCCGTTGAGCGACGCGGGAGACGGATCGGTGCCGGCCTATATTCAGGCGTTGCTCGAGCAGACTGCCGATAGCCTCGAAAACCTCCAACGCATCATCGCTCGCGGCGAGGAGAGCCGGATCGGCGCCAATGCCACGCTCGCGAGCCTCACCGATCGCCTGGGTGTTCTCGGCGAGCAGATGAAGGCCGGCCAGATGCTGATGGTGCGGCTCGCTGAAAATCAGTTGGAGCTGAGGCCGTCGCTCGCCCGACTTGCCGAGGCGGTCGAGAACTCGCTCGGTCACGACGATGTGCTGCGCAATCATCTGCGCAACATCGAAGCCTATGTCGCGCGGCTCAGCGAAGACGTCGTCCAGGGCCGGGAGCAGAGCGTGCAAGACCTGCGCGGCGATATCCGCATCGTCGCCCGCACCATCGCCGCTTTGGCGGAAGACGCCCGGCGCTGACCGTACTCGTTGTCCACGCATGGCAATAACACCACGCAATTCCCGCCGCTCCAGCATCGACATCTGGCCAGGTTTCGTCGACGCGCTGGCGCAGTTGCTGATGGTGATCATCTTCATTCTGCTGGTGTTCACCGCCGGCCAATTCTATCTCGGGGCCGCATTGTCCGGCCGCGACCAGGCATTGCAGAAACTCCAGCAGCAGGTCGATGAGCTGGCGAGCCTGCTCGCCGTCGAACGGCGCTCCAATGACGAGCTGCGTTCCGGCACGGCTCGATCTGTCCGCGCAGCTGAAGAGCGCCGTCGCCGAGCGCGATCAGCTGAGCGGCAAGCTGCGCGACGCCGACGCGATCGTCAGCGCCGACAAGGAGAAGATCGACCTGCAGCTGCGCGAGATCGAGAGCCTGCGGCGCGACCTCGAAGCTCTGAAAACCGTCCGGGCCGATCTCGAGGCCAAGGTCGCCTCCCTGGCACAACAGCAGGAAGCCGCGGCAGCGTTGCGCGACCGCTCCAAGGAGCTCGAAGCCCAGCTCGCCTCCGAGCAGGAAAAAACCTCGCTCGCGCAAAAGGAGATCGATGCCCGGGACGTCCGCCTGAGCGCGCTCGGCAACCGCGCGGCGGGCGCCGAGCAGGCGCTGGGCGCGGAGAAGGAAATCAGCCGGCAGGCGCTCGCTCGGGTCGACGAGTTGAATGCCCAGATCGCCACGTTGCGCGACCAGCTCTCGCGCATTGCGGCGGCGCTCGATGTCTCCGAAGCCAAGGTCAAGGACCAGCAGGGGCAGATCGTCGAGCTTGGCAAGCGCCTCAATCTGGCGCTCGTCAACAAGGTCGAGGAGCTCGCCCGATATCGATCGGAGTTCTTCGGCCGATTGCGTCAAATCCTCGGTGATCGGGCGGACATCCGAATTGTCGGTGACCGCTTCGTGTTCCAGTCGGAGGTGCTGTTCGCGCCGGGAAGCGCCGAGCTCGGCGACGATGCAAAAAAACAGCTCGCGCCGGTGATCGGAGCGCTGAAGGAGATCGCGGCCAAGATCCCGCCGGACATCAACTGGATATTGCGCGTGGACGGGCATACCGACCATCGGCCGATCAGCAGTTCTCAGTTTCCCTCCAATTGGGAATTGTCGACCGCCCGCGCGATATCCGTGGTGCGCTACGCCATAGATGAAGGGGTACCCGCGACCCGGCTCGCGGCGGCCGGTTTCGCCGACCAGCAGCCGCTAGACCCGCGCGGCACGGAGGACGCCTACCGCCGCAATCGCCGTATAGAGCTCAAGCTGACCGAGCGGTAAAACCGCTACTCGATGAACGGAGACATGATATGCGCATTCTGCTCCTCCTTCTTGCAGTGACCGTGTGCGTCGTCCTGCCGCGAGCCTCGTCCGCGGAAGATCAGCCTCCGGCACGATCTACGGGAAGCGAACCGTTTCTCGTGAGCGAGCTGCCAAATTTGCTTCGCACTCTGGGTATTGAATTGATACCGCGAGCTTATGCGGCGGAGTGCACGAGCGAGGGGGAGACATGCACATCCAACGAGCAATGCTGCCCCGGTCTGGAGTGCAGCGGCGGACCGCCCGCGACCTGCGTCGAAGAGGACTGACGTTTCCGCCTGGGGCAGCGCGAATCAGCTCTCCGTGACCGCTTCCTCGAATGCCGTCAAGGTCGCTTCGATCGCCTCGCGCGGTAGGTCGCGGGTGATGAAGACCATGCGGGTGCGATGGTCCTCGCTCGGCCATTCGGGCAGCAGCACCGGCGGGTGGAAGAGGTGCTGTACCCCATGAAGCACGACCGGCTGATCGGGGCGGTCGGACAGCGCCACGATCGCTTTCAGCCGCAACAGATCGTCACCCCGCATCGTCGCCAGCCCGTCGAGCCAAGCCGACAATGCGGCCCAGGAGATCGGCCGCTCGCGGGTAATGCAGAACGCGCGGATGCGGTCGTCATGGCGGTTTACATCGGCGTGTTCGTGTCCATGGCCATGGCCGCTCTCGAACGCCTCGTCGCGCAGCCAGCGCTGCACATCGACGCTCTTCGTGGCCGGGTCGTAGAAGCCGATATTGAAGAGACGCGCCGGATCTACGGCGCCTTGCGCGACCGGCACGATCGTGGCGCTCGGGTTCAGCGTCTCGAGGCGAGTTTCGATCTCCCGCCGGGCAGCGATGTCGGCGAGGTCAGTCTTGGTCAGCAGCAGCCGGTCGGCAACCGCGGCCTGCTTCACCGCCTCGGGCTGCTTATCGAGCGTGCCGGCGCCGTTGACCGCATCTACGGTCGTCACGACGCCGTCGAGCATATAACGTGCCGCGACGATCGGGTCGGTCATCAAGGTGTGCAGGACCGGCGCCGGATCGGCGAGGCCGGTCGTTTCGATCGCGACGCGCGTGAAATAGGGGATCTTGCTCTTGACCCGGTCGACAAACAGGTTGGTCAAAGTATCGACGATGTCGCCGCGCACGGTGCAGCACAGGCACCCGCTGTTGAGCAATACGACGTCCTCGCTCGACCGCTCGACCAGCAGGTGGTCGAGGCCGATCTCGCCAAACTCGTTGACGATGACTGCCGTGGCGGCCATGTCGGGCTGCTTCAGCACGTGATTGAGCACCGTCGTCTTGCCGCTGCCGAGAAAGCCGGTCAGCAGGGTGACCGGGATCAGCGACGATGGTTCGGGCGCGGTCATGAGCCTGCTCGCTTCGCGATGGCCGAAGGGTGATAAGACATACCATACTCATGCGCGTTAGCCGCTGTCTTGCGGCGCTCTGCTTGATGATCGCCTTGTCCAGTCAAGCAGCAGCGGCACCCGTACGCGTCGTCGTTTCGTTTAGCATCCTCGGGGACATCGTGCGCCGGATCGGCGGCATCGAGGTCGTCGTTACCAGCCTGATCGGCCCGGACTCCGACGCGCATGTCTTCGAGCCGAACCCGGACCAAGCGCGGCTCCTTGCAAAGGCGCAGCTGTTCGTCGTCAACGGTCTGGGCTTCGAGGGCTGGCTCGCCCGGCTGACCCGGTCTGCTCAGTTTGGCGGGGTCGTCGTAACCGCTGCCGACGCGGCTACGCCGATAACGACGACCGAGCCTGGCGAAACGTCGCCCATACCCGACCCGCATGCCTGGCAGGACCCGCGCAACGTCATCATCTATGCCGACAATATTGCCCGAGCCCTGGCCGCCGTCGACCCGGCGCATGCCGAGGCCTACCGCCACCGGTTCCAAACATACAAGGCCGAACTCGAGGCACTGGACCAGCAGGTGCGCCACGAGATGGAGGAGATACCTGCCGACAAGCGCCGGGTGATCACCAGCCACGACGCCTTTGCCTATTACGGCAAGGCCTATGGCATCACGTTTCTGGCCGCCGAAGGCCTCAGCACCGATAGCGAACCCTCGGCGAAGTCCCTTGCCGAATTGATCCGGCAGATCCGTCGCGAGCGCATCAAGGCGCTGTTTCTCGAAAACGTTTCGGATCCGCGGCTCGTCGAGCAGCTCGCGCGAGACACCGGCACGGTCCCGGGCCCGCCGCTCTATTCCGACGCTCTGTCGCGACCAAACGGGCCGGCCCCGACCTACATCCGGATGATCGAGTACAACACGGCCGCCCTGAAGCAAGGCATGCTCAAGAACTGACATCATTCCGCGCCGAAACAGAGATGCGGTCGAAATCGGTGACCGTCCGCACCTTCGCAAAGTCGCGGGCGGCTTCCGTTAGGATCTCCTCCGGCGAGTATCGCCCCGAGATGTGGGTGAGGAGCAATTCTCCGATCTCGGCGTTGCGCGCCAGCCGCGCCGCGGCAGCGGCGGTCAAATGCCCCCGCGACCGGGCGAGCGCCGCGTCCCGTTCGAGGAACGTCGCCTCGATCACCAGCACGTCGGCTCCGCGCACCGGCTCGACGAGGCCGGCGATCTCCTCGGTGTCGCCGACGATGGCGAGGGCGGCGCCGGGAACGGCTGCGCCGTGCACCATCTCGGCTACGATGTTGCGGCCATCGGCCAGCACGACCGAGCGGCCTTGCGCGAGCAAGGCGCGCTCCGGCCCCGCCGGTACGCCGAGCGCATCGAGGCGCTCGGATATGAGAGAGCGCCGCGGCTCCTCCTGAAACCGATACCCGAGGCTTTCGGTCCCGCGATGCGCCACCGCAAAGGCGTCGAGACGCCAACCCTGCCGCGCCAGAACAGGCCCGGGCGAAATCGCGCGCAGCCGGTAACCGCCGTCGCTCTCCGGTCCGATCGTGTCGGCGAGGTAGCGCCTGACGAATGCCAGCGTCTCGCCGCTGCCGACGATCTCGATCGTCCCATCCACCCGATAGAGGGCAAAGGTGGCGAGGAGGCCCGCCAGCCCCAGCACGTGATCGAGGTGAGCGTGCGTCAACAGCACGTGCGCCAAGCCGCGAAATCCGAGCCCGGCGCGCATCAGCTGGCGTTGGGTGCCTTCGCCGCAATCGATCAGAAACCGGCTCGGGCCCTTGGCGACGAACAATGCGGGCAAGCCGCGTTCGGCGGAAGGCACCGCTGCGGCGGTACCGAGAAAGACGAGATCGAACACGGGGCCTGCCAAACTCTGCGCTATCGGCGATCGCCGCTATCCTAAGATTGTCCAAGCCGGGGAGGAGACGTACCGGCGACACCTATAATCTATTAGAGTGTGCGTCTCGGGGCTCCGGGGGGTTGCGATGTACCGGTTTGTGTATTGGAGCGGGGTCACCTTGCTCGTCGTGTGGAGTGTATTTTCCGCCGTCAGCGCGCTGAACGGGCTTTGATCTCGGCCGCTGTGGGAAACAGCTGTCGCGTCCAACCCATCAGCCGGTAGCCCAAGAGGCCGGCCCACTCCTTGCCGGCGAGGGTGCTGGCGCCGAGCCCGTCGAGAAGGTTGAAGTTCGCGCGCAGAGCGGTCCGCGGATCGATCTTGTAATCGACCGGATAGGGGATCACCGGCCAACCCGCCGCGTCGAACGAGGCGACCGAGCGGGGCATATGATACGCCGAGGTAATCAGGATCCAGGTGGCGCCGGGCGCCGGCCGAATCAGCTCTTTGGCGTAGACCGCGTTTTCGTGGGTACTGCGCGAGCGCTCCTCCAAGATGACGCGCTCGGCAGCGATCCCCTGCTCGATCACAAAGCCCAAGGTGGCCCGCGACTCGGCCAACCCGACCGGGACGAACCCGCCTTCCCCGCCGATCAGCGCGAGCCTTGCTTCAGGGTATCGCCGGGCCAAGGCTATGCCGGCGAGCACGCGGGTCACAGCGCTGTTGAACACGGTCTCGCCGTAGGAGAGCGACAGCGCCGGTTCGACGGCGCCCCCGAGCACGAGGATCCCGTCGATCTTATCCGGCAGCACGGCCGGCCGCGGCATCCGCTGTTCCAGGGCCAGCAGCGTCACCGGGCCGATCGGCGCCGCGGCGAGCAACAGAAACCCCAGCGCGGCCAGACCAACCGGAACCCTGCCTCGCCGGCCACGCGAGGCCAGGAAGAAGACGACGCCGGCCAGAAGGCAAACCAGCAGCAGATTGCCGGGCTGCACCACCGCCCAAACGATCTTGCCGAAAAGGAAAGTCACTTGTCAGCCACTGAAAATCCGCTGCCGCGGAGACGGCGGCGGGCCTATGATGCCGGCCTGAGACATATCGCAGAGCGGGTGCATCGGCATGAGCGACATCCACCATTATATCGAAGGCAAGCACGCCGAGGGAACGAGCGGGCGATGGGGTGATGTCTATAACCCGGCGACCGGCGAGCGGAGCCGCCGCGTCGCTTTCGCGAGCGCCGGCGAGGTCGACCGCGCAGTCAAGGCTGCCGCCGCCGCTTTTCCGGCCTGGGCGGCGACGCCGCCGCTGACCCGCGCGCGCATTCTCTTCAAATTCCGCGAGTTGCTCGATCGCGAGGCCGGCGCCCTGGCGCGCCTCATCACCGACGAGCACGGCAAGGTGTTGTCCGACGCCGCCGGCGAGGTAACGCGCGGCACCGAAGTCGTCGAATTCGCCTGCGGCATCCCGCATCTCCTCAAAGGCGACTTCACCGAGCAGGTCGGGCGCGGCATCGACAGCTGGTCGCTGCGCCAGCCATTGGGCGTCTGTGCCGGGATAACGCCGTTCAACTTCCCGGCGATGGTGCCGATGTGGATGTTCCCGGTGGCCATCGCCTGCGGCAACACCTTTGTGCTGAAGCCGTCGGAACGCGACCCCTCCGCCGGCTTCCGCATCGCCGAACTGCTGACCGAGGCCGGATTGCCGCCGGGCGTCTTCAATGTCGTCAATGGCGACAAGGAAGCGGTCGACGCCTTGCTGCATCACCCGGACGTCGCCGCCGTCAGCTTTGTCGGCTCGACCGCGATCGCCCAGTACATCTACGCGACCGCCGCGCAGAGCGGCAAGCGCGTGCAGGCGTTGGGCGGCGCCAAAAACCACATGGTCGTGATGCCGGACGCCGATCTCGACCAGGCGACCGACGCGCTGATGGGCGCCGCCTACGGCTCGGCCGGCGAGCGCTGCATGGCGGTGTCGGTCGCGGTCGCGGTCGGCGGCGCCGGCGACCGGCTGATGGACAAGCTGGTGCCGCGGGTGCGCGCGCTCAAAGTCGGTCCGGGCACCGACCCGGAGGCCGAGATGGGCCCGCTCGTCACCGGCCAGCACCTCGCCAAGGTGCGCTCCTATGTCGATCTCGGCGTCGAGGAAGGCGCGAAGCTCGTCGTCGACGGCCGCGGTCTCAAACTGCAGGGTTACGAGAACGGCTTTTTCCTCGGCGGCTGCCTGTTCGACGAGGTGAAGCCCGAGATGCGCATCTACAAGGAAGAGATCTTCGGGCCGGTGCTCTCGGTTGTGCGCACCCCCGATTTCGACAGCGCGACAAAGCTCGTCAACGACCACGAATACGGCAACGGCGTCGCGATCTTCACCCGCGACGGCGACGCCGCGCGCGAATTCGCCAACCGCATCCAGATCGGCATGGTCGGCGTCAATGTGCCGATCCCGGTGCCGATGGCGTTCCACAGCTTCGGCGGCTGGAAGCGCTCCCTCTTCGGCGACATGGCGGTGCACGGCATGGAAGGCGTGCGCTTCTACACCCGCCTCAAAACCGTGACCGCCCGCTGGCCCACCGGCATCCGCGCCGGCGCCGAATACGTCATGCCGACAATGCGGTGAAACTCCTGTGCGCGCCGGCCGGCGGCAACCTGCCATTGAGCGAAGACATCCTGATCGACCTGTTTTATCAGAACAAGATCAGGCCGAATTCCCGGAATGGTTGTCGAAAAATTGAGATCACCTATGTGTCTCACGATTACATGCCGCCGGTCCATCGTGCAATATCGCCGGGCAATATAGCGTGTGATTACGGCAATTTTACCGCCGGTTCCCATCTCGCCGCATCGCCGGTTATTTTTGACTAGATGTTAAGTAAACGCGCGAAGGGTTCGCCAAGCAATGGATGATGTACGAGACACGGCGAAGCAAGCGGCGCGCAGAAGTGAAGTGCCGAATCCGCAGCGCCTACCCGCACGGCGGGAATTACGGTGATAGTTACAAAATGGGCAAATGGCTTAATCTCGAGCGGATGAGGATGGTAGCTGGAGGCAAGGGCAGTGGCCCGGATTGCGCGCGTGGTTGTGCCGGGCCTGCCACATCATGTCACGCAGCGCGGCAATCGTCGCGAGCCGGTGTTCTTCGCGGCCGGGGATTATCAGCTGTACCGTCAGTTGATCGCGGCGGCGGCGCGGCGTGCCGGCGCGGAGATCTGGGCTTATTGCCTGATGCCCAATCATGTCCACCTGCCAATCATGCCCACTTGGCGTGACGCCGACCGACCGCGATGGGCTGCGGGCGACCTTCGCCGAAGCGCACCGCCGTTACACCGGTGCCATCAACGCTCGGTTCCAATGGACGGGCCATCTATTCCAGGGCCGCTTCGGCGCGGTGGTGATGGACGAGCCGCACCTGCTGGCGGCAACGCGTTACATCGCGCTCAATCCGGTGGCCGCGGGGCTCGTGAGCCGTGCCGAGGACTGGCCATGGTCAAGCGCTCGCGCCCATCTCGCGGGCGAGGATGACGAACTGGCAACGGTGGCGCCATTACGCGCGCTGATCCCCGATTTTGCTGCGCTTCTCACAGCACCGGCCGATCCCGCGACGACGGCTCAGATCGAGCGGGCCCCACGATCGGACGGCCGCTTGGCGCGCCGGAATGGATCGCGGCGCTCGAGCGGCAGCTCGGCCGGCGCCTGGCACCCGGCAAACCGGGCCCAAAGCCCCGAATGGACGGGGACACCAAGCGGCAACTGCCGCTGTTGTGAGAACTCAAGTAAACTGTCACCGTAATCCCTAGGCGGGCATTGGGCTGGGGGATCAGAGCGGCGATTTGGCGGAGATCGTCGAGTTGCGGCAGCTCTTTGAGTTTGTGATCACCGATCCTTTGGCTCCTTGTGGTGCGGCTCCCTGTGGTGCGGCTCCTCGCGTGAGCCTGCTTGCCAGACAGCGGCGGGGATCGGGGCGCGGGCAAGGCCGGGTGCTGCCCTCGGAGTGCCTAGTACCGTCACGTCCAAGATGCAGTCTGCGAGGGCCGCTGGCTGCTTCACGCCGGCATTGGCGCAGATCGCTCGCGCACGACGCTGTTGAGCCTCGGTGAGATCGTTCGCATAGAACGGTCTGCGCGGATTGCCGACTTCGATACTCCGATCATTGCAGAGCAGAGAACTCGCGTGGCGGCACGCGCCAGCTCTCGCCGTAGTGATGATAGAGAGTGTCGAAAGTAACCGGCTCTCTCAGCACAGTCCCGTCGGACAAGCCGAGTAGATTTGGGTCTCCGTCGGGGTTGCCGAGGAGGCCGCGCACGTCGGGCGAGCGATCTCGAAGTACACTGTGACGTCGATCCAGTCGTATTGGGGCTGCGCGCCTTGGTTGAGCCGCGCGTGCACACTATCGCCGTTTTCGCGCTGGATAATGTACAAGTCGCCTGCCCGCGAGAAAGTGATGTCATCGGTCAGGAAGACCGATTCTTGGTCGTCCAGAGTAAAGGGCTCGCTGTTGACCAGCAGCCGGGTCGGGGCAAGGCAGACGGCAGTGGTGGTCTCGCCGATCTGCGTCGCGACGGCCTTATTGACGGACGCGTCCGGCCACGTGGGGGCGCCCGAGGCTTGCCGGGTCTGGACGACGAAGTTGGGCTCGACAACGAAGTTGGGACCGGCTTCCGTGGGGCCGGATTCCTCGATCAGGGTGGGACCGGCTTCCGCGAGCAAGAAGTCGCCCGAGGCCTGGAAATCGTAATGCAGGCCGTTAAAGGTGTTCAGATGAGTATCACCCAAGCTAACCGCATCGCTGCAGCCCGCCGCTCCCCCAGTCGGGGCCGGGTTGTCCTCGGCGAACACGAGCGCGGGAAACGCCCCTGAAGATGCGGTCGGCGGGACGTTCTGCAAGGTCAGGTTGCTCAATTCGCCGGTGAAGCTCGTTAGAAGACAGCGGGGGCGGAGATTAGTCCCGCTTAAATCTTCGATACGCACGACCGCGCTATCCCCGCTGTTGAACATAGCCTGGCTGCCACCACCGGCGCCGAAGATGTTGAACTCGGCTTTCGTCCATTGGGTGCCAAGATCGGGGAAGTAATTGTTGCCGCCGGTTGAAGAGGCGGTACCCCCGAGCGTAACGGTGATTGCATCGTTGGCAGCGCCGCTCACGCCGGCGGCCGCGCCGCTCACACCATCCCCCGTGGTGAGGGAGGTGGCAGGCCTAGCCGGCGTATTCGGCGGACCAAGCATATTGACTGCATTGATGGTGCAGTAAAGCGGGTTTGGGTCTGGGTGGCTTGGGTCCGGACCGACGATGGTGAACGGGCACCATCCGTCCTGAAATACATTAGCCCCGTTGCAAGACGCACCGCGCGGCATCGGGCACATCGTGCCGGCCGGTCCGTATTGGATCAGCCAGTATTGGATGAAGCCCTGGCCGGTGGACTCATAAACGAACTGCTCCCACCCTCGGCACCCTGTTGTACCGTCAGGACGGCGATTCGGAGAGCCGGTGCAGGTGGAAGTCGGGAAGAAATCCGTGTTGAGCTGCAGGCTATACGCGGGGGTGGCCGTCAGGGTGGCGGTGTCGAACCTGCCGTCAGCCTGAGTGATCGGGCCGTCCCCGCCTACCATGACGAAGTCGATGCTGTTGCCGCCAACCTGCCTCGAGCCGGGTTATTCCGCCCGCGCGCGGGAGGTAGGGTTTGGTCGGGGCCGGCGGCTTGCAGGGCACCTCGCGCCACTGCCGTTCCGGATAGGTTGCCGTGTAGCAGCCGTTGGTCGGCCGGGGGGTAGCCAGCATCTCCTTGTGCCAATTCTCCTGCTCTGCCGTAGTAGGCTGGCCCGCTTCGGCCGGAGGCGGCTGGGCGGGAGTGGGAGTGGTGGGCTGGGCAGAGGAGGTCGCAGGCCACGCGAGCAGAGCCGCGATCAAGATGCTGATCGTTGTCGCCGAGTGCCCACACAAGACTCGATCGGGAGATTGCATGACCGAAATACCCCGGATAAGCTTGGTCGTACTACCGACGGCAGCCTGCGCCATTCTACAAAAGCTGAAAGCGTCAGCAAGGCGGCCTCTATCCTCCATATGAATGATTTAGAGCTGCTCCATATCCTCCAGATAGATGATGAACTGGGTTCTCTCGAATTACACGCGGTTGGTCGCGATTGAAGACGCACCTCTGCCGTCGTCTCTCGCATCTGAGCCCCAGCGTTCCTCATGCTGGCGCGGGCGGTGCCCGCAGCCGGGCGATCAGCGACAGGATTTCCTGGAACATCTGCCGCGACACTGCGACCTGGGCCATTTGGAAGGTGACGAGCGGCCCTGGCTCATCGCCTTCGCACCGATCTTGATCAGCTTCTCGCTCAGGCTGGTCAGTGACCACGGCTCGGCCGCCTTGGGCATCGCTAGCGTTCGCATGAAATCGCCGAGGTTGTAGGCGAGCGCGTGGAGCTGAAGACGGACGGCGTTGGCGGCGCAAGGTACGGCACGACAGCTGGGTCCATTTGATCGCGCCCCTCGCCCTCTTTGATTCATTGCTCCGCCGTGCCGCGCTGGTTGAAGAAGGCAACGACGCGCTCGGCCGGCCGCACCAGATTATTCACTATGAACCCGGATTACGGTAACAGTCTACAAAATAGGGCACCCACTTGGTCTCGATTGAATGACGATGGTAGGGAGGCAAGGGCAGTGGCCCGGCGCACGCGGTTGTGCCGGGCTTGGCACATCATGTCGCGCAGCGCGGCAATCGTCGCGAGCCGGTGTTCTTCGAGGCCGGGGATTATCACTGTACCGTCGGTTGATCGCGGCGGCGGCGCGGCGGGCGGGCGCGGAGATCTGGGCTTATTGCCTGATGCCCAATCATGTCCACCTGCCAATCATGCCCACTTGGCGTGATGCCGACCGACCGCGATGGGCTGCGGCGACCTTCGCCGAAGCGCACCGCCGTTACACCGGTGCCATCAACGCTCGGTTCCACTGGACGGGCCATCTATTCCAGGGCCGCTTCGGCGCGGTGATGATGGACGAGCCGTACCTGCTGGCGGCAACGCGTTACATCGCGCTCAATCCGGTGGCCGCGGGGCTCGTGAGCCGCGCCGAGGACTGGCCACTGGTCAAGCGCTCGCGCCCGTCTCGCGGGCGAGGATGACGAACTGGCAACGGTGGCGCCATCACGCGCGCTGATCCCCGATTTTGCTGCGCTTCTCACGGCACCGGCCGATCCCGCGACGACGGCTCGGATCGAGCGGGCACCCGCGATCGGACGGCCGCTTGCGCGCCGGAATGGATCGCGGCGCTCGACCGGCAACTCGGCCGGGGCCTGGCACCCGGCAAACCGGGCCCATAGCCCCGATGGACGCGGACACAAAGCGGCAACTGCCGCTGTTGTGAGAACTCAATAAACTGTCACCGTAATCCCTAAGACGCTCACCGTTCAAGGGAGAGGCCGGGAGCTCTTCGAGCTCATGCGCGGCTGACGACCTCGAGGGGATCGGCATCGGCCGGCGCTCGCTTTGTCCCGGTGGAACCGAGAGAGCGCTATCGCGCGGGCGGCCGAGGAAATGGCAAGTTCGTCGCTGCATCTACTCGATTTGTCTAACACATGCGGGTGGCGGGTTTGGTTTTGGTACTTGGTCCGTTGGGCATAACCCCGGCAACATACCTGCCTCCTTCATTCGATCATACGCATAGTTACCAGCAACACCGCCAGTTATAGCCGCGATAAGGAATATTCCGAGTGCTTCGGTGCCTGAAGCAATTTTACTAAAAGCAGCCGCAGTTGCTGGGAAAACGTACTTCTTGATAAAACGACCGAGCCGAACCGAATGAAAAGTCGCGCTGAAGCTGTGTGGGAAGGAAATCATCTAGTGCTCCAAGCTCTGTTGAAATTAACTCGGAGGCGATACCCAAAAGTCGTGTTACATTTACATCGAATATTAAATCTAGAGAGATACCAGTAGGCAGAGCTGAATTGATGCTAAAATCCAGCGGAAAGGATCGTGTCAATACATCCGAAGCAGTCTTAATCGAACATTACCCATTGCAGTCTGGAGTAAAGTATCTATTTGAAAAAAACGCGCCAGTATAAGAACTGCTGCTAGTTTCTCCAGTGATCAAAAAGTTGTCAGGCGGATCATTGACAGATGTAATTGCGATATTAGCGGTGATCACTCTACCTAGGCTATCCTCAGCGGTTGCACGCAAATTCCCTCCAACCCCAGGCGCCAGCGTGGCCACCATCTCCGGCAGATTATCCTCTAGTATAGAACTTTGAAAAATCTGCCGATCCTTTCTTGAACAGCCTAGTGATGGTAGAATCGGAATGGTACATAATTTGGCCGAACCGAACGAGTAATCCATCATCAGAAGAAAAGGCTATACCAGGGTTTTCCCTATTCTCTCGATCAAAGCGGAGGGCACTGAGCAGGGCGGGACTTACCGGAGCACTCCGCTGGCGCACGCTTGTAGCGACATCTTCAGCCTGCGCGGTGGTTTGCATACCTTCCATGATCTCCAGTGCGCCGAGCGCTCCAGCAATTCCAAAGGTGTTGACCAGCATGTCTCTGCGAGAGGCCGCTGTCCTCCGAAGGCGCCGCATGCGATTTGGGAGATCAGATGTTTCACTAGCAGGTCTCTGCGGATCGAGATTATCCATTGAGATCCTCCCAACAATTTGGAGATTGTGCGCGTATCCGAAATACCCCGGATGATCGCTTGGTCGTGCTGACGGATAGGCTACGTACATCGGGCTCACGCCCATTCCACCAGCGGTCACAAGCGTTAGCAACCGCGCCTGTATCCTCCAAATGAATGATTTGGGGCCGCTTCATATCCTCCAAATAGATGATGAAACTGAGTTCCCCGAGTTCCCGGGCTGGTTGAGCACGATTGAAGACGCACCTCTGCCGTCGTCTCTCGCATCTGAGCCCCAGCGCTCCTCATGCTGGCGCGGGCGGTGCCCGCAGCCGGGCGATCAGCGACAGGATTTCCTGGAACATCTGCCGCGACACTGCGACCTCGGCCATTTGGAAGGTGACATAGCGGCCATGGCTGACGACCTTGGCACCGATCTTGATCAGCTTCTCGCGCAGGCTGGTCAGTGACCACGGCTCCGCCGCCTTGGGCATCGCCAGCGTTCGCATGAAATTGCCGAGGTTGTTGGCGAGCGCATGGAGCTGAAGACGGACGGCGTTGGCGGCCAAGGTACGGCACGACAGCCGGGTCCATTTGATCGCGCCCTTGCCCTCTTTGATCCATTGCTCCGCCGTGCCGCGCTGGTTGTAGAAGGCAACGGCGCGCTCCGCCGGGCGCGGCAGGTTGGTCACGATGAACGCGACGCGCGGATAAAGCTCGCCCTCCAGGACAGAGACGAGACCTACCGGAAAACTCAGCGCTGCGAACGGTACAACTGAGGCATTCTGTCGAGCGGAGACAGTCAGTTGTTGATGGCGGTCTGACGATCAACTAGCATTCCAAAAAGGTTAATAATTAACAAATTCTGGCGGAAGGAAACAATGCGAGCAAATTCGACGGGAGGGAGAACCGGCTTACATGGCGTCCGTCTGCAGTCACACGCCGCAACCCGCAACCAGGGGTCAAAGTCTGTTATTGCGTTGCGGGCACTCGATCGGTTCTGCGCGGGAGTGATTGTTACCGACGGCGACGGGCAAGTCGTGGAGATGAATTGGGCTGCGGTGAGCCTCACGCAGCTCGATGAGAGGTTGATTGTTCGCGATGGCCGGCTTTGCACGGGACGAGTTTTTGAGAGCGCCAGCCTGGCCAAGTTGATAGCCAGAGCGGCGGGGAATGGAGCGGGCGCGGTCGGCGGGCGCATGCTGGTCGGCAGGAGTAATCCCCGGCCGGCCTATGTGCTGACGATCGCCCCGCTAGTTTCTGACCCGGGCATCGGCTACCGGCAACTCGTCATGATTGTCGTCATCGACCCGGAACGGCACTTTCCATCGGAAGGCGACCTTGTCGACCTGTTCGGGTTGTCTCGGGCAGAGGTGCGGCTGGCGGTGGCGTTGATCAGCGGCCGAAGGCTCTCCACGATTGCCGGTGATTTCGGCGTTCAAGTCACCACTCTGCGAACTCAGATCCGGTCCATCCTCAAGAAAGTCGGCGCGGAACGTCAGTCCGATCTTATCCGCGTTCTGTCGAGCGCCGGCATCGGTTCCGTGTTATCGGCCGCCGGATGGCTTGATGTCGCATTGGAGGCCTTAGAATTGCCACTGTCGCTCGCCGGGGTGTAGAGCTGCGCCGCGACAGAATAGAGGGATGCCCCATGACTTATCGTGACGGCGAGCATTACGAGGTCGAGTTTATGGATCCCTTCCCTTGCACGGCAACGCTTCGGCGCGACGACATCCGTGCCGAATGAGCCAACTGCCAGGGGTCGCAAACGCGATCCTGGACGATCGGAAGATCACCCAATATCTCCTGAGTGCCGTTCATCCGACCGGGGCATCGAAAGCAAAATTCTTCATGTCCTTCGGTTTCTCGCCGGGCAATTGGGCTGAACTCAAAAGCGCGTTGCCGCACCACCCGCAGAACAACCCGGTGACCAGCCAAGTGAGCAGTCCGTTTGGGCAAAAATTCGAGGTTAGTTGCTCGCTCGTAGCGCCGGACGGCCGAAACCCTTGCATCATCTCGGTATGGATAATCGAGCCTCCCGACCCAGTCCAAGGTTCATCACCGCATATCCAAACCCTTGAGCGGGCGAGCGCGCCCGCTCGCTGAAGATCGGCCCCGGCACCGACCCCGAGGCCGAGATGGGACCGCTCGTTACCGGTCAGAAGGCGAAACCACGTCGTCCATCGACCATATGCAGGCTTCGATCCCCGCCGCCATCGGCAGCGGGGTCACTGTTTCTTATTCGCGCTCCGCTAAGCTAAAGGTGGGGAGCCTGGCGATGGAGGATGGGATTTCCTGGTTGCAATCGATCGCGCAGCTGCCGTTGCGCGCGGCCTGCGCGGGGCTGCTTATGCTCGTCATCCAGACCGGCCCGGCTTTGTCTGAAGTACCGGATGGAACCTGGCTGTTCGCAAATAGAGTGGCGGTAGAGGTGTTCGAATGCAGCGGTCGCGTGTGCGGCAGAATTGTCTGGCTGTTGCGGCCGCGTACGCCGGACGGGCAGCCCGATGTCGACCGCCTCAACCCCGATCCGACATTGCGGCAGCGGCCGCTATGCGGCCTGACCATCATTTGGGGACTGCAACCCGACAGTCCGGGCCATTGGTCGAACGGCTCGCTTTACGACCCGCAAGACGGCAACACCTATGACCTCACCGCAGAGCGCACCGCTGCCGACAGGATATCCGCCCGCGTTTATCGCGGAGCGCCTCTCTTCGGCCGCACCGAAATCCTGATCCGCGATCCGCAGCTCAGTTTCGACGGACGCTGTTGAGTAGCAACGCACGCACGAGCTATTTCGGTTTGACCGCCGGGTTGCCGCCCGGAGTGCCCGGCGGCGGGATTATCGGCATTGTCGAGCCGGTAGCAGGCGGGGTCTGCTTGATCTCGGGATCTATGCCGGCGGGTGGTGTGATCACTCCGCCCGACCGGTTCAGATCGGAGCTGGAGGTTCCGCTCGCCGGCGGCACGGCGGGCGTCGCCGGTTGACCCGCCTCCGGGCGGCCGTTCGGCTCCTCGGCGGCGGCAACAACGGCGCCGAAGCCGAGAACCACCGCAATAATGAGACATATCCGGTGCATCTCTTGCCTCCAAAGTGGTCAACACCCAAGAGGTAAACACCGCTGAGATGCGTTGTGTCGGGGAAGTTTTCCTGTGATCGAGCGCGAGCGTCTCACCGAGCTCAACGACGCGCCGGAACAGCCCGGCGATTATGTCCTCTACTGGATGCAGAACTCGCAGCGCGCCGCGTTCAACCCGGCGCTCGAGGTGGCCATCGCCGAGGCAAACCGGTTGGGACTGCCGGTCCTGGTCGGTTTTGGTCTGACTGCCGATTACCCCGAAGCGAACGCGCGCCATTACGCCTTTATGCTCGAAGGACTCGCCGAAACCGCGCAGGCCCTTCGACAGCGGGGGCTCGGCTTTGTCATTCGGCTCGGCAGCCCCGACGATGTGGCGCTGAGCTTCGCGCAGCGCGCCGCGCTCGTTGTCTGCGATCGCGGGTACCTGCGCCCGCAGCGGAATTGGCGTGCGCGCGTTGCAGCCGAAGCCGGGCGCCGGGTGCTGCAGGTCGAAGGCGACGCCGTCGTTCCGGTGGAGCTGGTCTCGACCAAGCCGGAGATCGGTGCGCGGACATTGCGCCCCAAATTGTTGCGCGTGCGCGACCAATTCCTGCACCCGCTTCGCGCTCAGCACCCCGGCCATTCCTTTGCGCGCATAGAAGTCGTCGGCGACGTCGACCTCACTGACATCCCGGCGCTGATCGCGCTACTAGGGGTCGACCACAGTGCGTCGCCGGTCGGCAATATCCGGGGTGGGTACAAAGAGGCCAAGCGGCGTCTCGACGAGTTCGTTACGCGGAGGCTGCCGAATTACGTCGCTGCACGTACCCATCCGGGCGAAGCGGAGGTCTCGACACTCTCGCCCTATCTGCATTTCGGCCAGATCTCCCCGGTCGAGGTGGCGCTGGCAGTCCGTAATGCCGAAGCTGCGCCCGAAAACAGTGCCTCTTTTCTCGAGGAGCTGATCGTCCGCCGTGAGCTCGCGATGAATTTTGTGCACACGACGCCGAATTATGATCTGTACGATTGTCTGCCCGAATGGGCCCGGCAAACGCTCGCCGTCCATCGGCAGGACCACCGCGAGCACGTATACAGCTGCGATCAGCTCGCCCATGCCCATACCCACGACCCGTACTGGAACGCCGCAATGCGTGAGATGCTGCTCACGGGATACATGCACAATTACATGCGCATGTATTGGGGGAAAAAGGTCCTGGAGTGGTCGCCTTCGCCCGAGGAGGGCTATGCGACCCTGCTCCGCCTCAACAACAAGTTTTTCCTGGATGGTCGAGACGCAAATTCCTACGCGAATGTGGGCTGGGTTTTTGGCTTGCACGACCGTCCCTGGCCGGAGCGGCCGATCTTCGGCAAGGTCCGCTCGATGACCGCCGCTGGCCTCCGCCGCAAGACCGATATCGACCAGTATGTCCGGAAGGTTTCAGCCCTTGCCGGTTAGGCGCGGCCCCACAGGATCTTTGTCGCGCGCCGCGCCCCTTCGGCCATGGCTTCGAACTTGGCCCAGCAGATCGAGGGGTGGCCGACCCGCGTGCCGAGCCCGCAATCGGTGCCGGCCAGCACGTTCTCGCGGCCGACGAGCTTGGCGTAGCGCACCAGGCGCTCGGCCACCAGATCGGGATGCTCGATGAAATCGGTGCAGTGGCCGACGACGCCCGGGACGAGAGTGGCGCCTTCCGGCAGCTTCACTTCCTCGAAGACCCGCCATTCGTGCTCGTGGCAAGGGTTCGACGCCTCGATCGAATAGCTCCCGGCGCGCACCCGGAAGATCAGATCGACGATGTCCCTGAGCGGGATGTCGTCGTGGTGCGGCCCGTGAAAGCTGCCCCAGCACACATGCAGTCTGACCTTCTCTTTCGGAATGTCGCGCAGCGCGTGGTTCAACGCGTCGATCCGCAGCGCGGCGTATTTGCGATACTCCGGGACCGTGATTTTGGGCAGGCAGGCCCAGCCGTCCGGCAGGTCGGGATCGTCGATCTGCAGCAGGAAACCCGCATCGACGATCGCGTTGTATTCCTCGCGCATCGCCTCGGCGATCGCGAAGAGGAACGCCTCGTCGCTGTCGTAATACTCGTTCCCCATCCAATGCTCGATCGTGCCCGGCGTGTTCGCCGGCAGGAAGGCTTCCGCCACGCTCACTCCGGCGAGCGCCGCCTTGAAATTATCGAGGTCGCGCGCGAGCTCGGCCTGACCGACATAGCGCAGCTCGTCGACGCAGACCGGCATGGTCTGGCCGCCGGAGTAGCGCGGGCGCGGATGCGCCGCGAAATATTCGGCGAATTTCACCTCGTCCCGCGCGGTCATGCTGAGCCGCCGGAACCCGGTGCCCGGCCGATTTTCGCAGCCGGCGATCCGCGCCGAGACGTAATCGGTAAAGTTCGGCTTTGACAATTCGCCGTCGTTTATGACGTCGAGACCGCACGCGACCTGACGCTTGACGATCTCCGCCACCGCCGATCTGTAGGCGCGTGTCGAGCGTCGCTTGGTCGATAGGCTCGCCGCGTGCCTTTGCCAGGACCATCTCCCGCAGATCGTCGGGGCGCGGAAGGGACCCGGCATGAGCCGTCAGGATCCGATCGGTGCTGTAGATCATTGCGAACCTCCCCTTCTCAGCCGTTCTCGGCGAGCACCTTCCCTGCGAAATAGAGCGAGCCGCAGATCAGGACGCGCCCGTTGCCATCGTGCACGGGAATATCGCGAATTGCTGCGAGAACCGAAGCCGCCGCATGCGCCGGGAGCCCGACCGAGACGGCAGCGGCCGCGATCGCCGCGGCGGGGAGCGCATTCTTCTCCTCCGGGATCGTCACCGCCCAGAGGGCGCGGGCGTGCTTGGCCAAGGGCGCGATAAAGCCGGCGGCGTCCTTCGTGTTCATCATGCCGACGACGAGGTAAAGTGGCCGGTCGCGCCAGCCGGCGGCGACGTCGCCGAGGATCTCACCGGCCAATGGGTTGTGGCCGCCATCGAGCCACAATTCCCAGTCGGGCGGAACCGCATCGACCAGTGGCCCGCGGCGCAGCAATTGCAGCCGCGCCGGCCAATCGATGTGACGCAAGCCATCGGCGATGGCTTCAGCGGGAATGGTGAAGCCGGAGAGCCGTTCGAGGCCGGCGATCGCCGTCCCGGCATTCACGACCTGGTGTGCGCCGATAAGGGAAGGCAGCGGAAGGTCGAGGCGCCAGCGCTCGCCCTCGTACCGCATTCCTGCGCCGGAGACCTCGCAACGCCAATCGTGCCGCGCCCGGTAGAGCGGCGCCGAAACGGCCGCAGCGCGGGCCTCGATCACCGCCGCGGCCTCGCGCGTTTGCGGAGCGATGACCGCCGTGACGCCGGGTTTCAGTATCCCGGCCTTTTCGCCGGCGATCGCCGCGACGGTGTCGCCGAGGAATGCCTGATGATCGAGCGAAACCGGCGTGATGGCGGTGACCGCCGGGCGGCGGACGACGTTGGTGGCGTCGAGCCGGCCGCCGAGCCCGACTTCGAGCAGCACGACGTCGGCCGGCGTGCGGGCGAAAGCGAGAAAGGCCGCTGCGGTCGTGATCTCGAAAAAGGTGATCGGCGCATCCCGGTTGGCGCGCTCGCATTCTTCGAGAAGCGCGATCAGCGCCTCTTCGTCGATCAGCCGCCCGGCGAGGCGGATGCGCTCGTGGAAACGCACGAGATGCGGCGAGATGTAGGCGTGCACGCGGTAGCCCGCGGCCTCGAGACAGGCCCGCATCGTCGCCACAGTCGAGCCTTTGCCCTTGGTGCCGGCGACGTGGACGACAGGCGGAAGCTCGTCCTGCGGATTGCCGAGCGCCGCGAGCAGCCGCTCGACGCGGCCGAGCGACAGATCGATCAGCTTCGGATGCAGCCGGCTGAGGCGCTCGAGAACCCGGTCGCTGGTTGGCGCAGTCACTCTGCCGCGCTCAGATCCGGCAGGGCTGCGATCTGCGGCTCGACCGCAGCCGGCGGCTGCGGGTTCCGCAGCAGGCCGAGAATTCGCGCCAATGTCGCATGCAATTCGGCGCGCGGCACGACCTGGTCGACCATGCCGTGGTCGAGCAAATACTCCGCGCGCTGAAATCCGTCGGGCAGCTTTTCGTGGATCGTCTCCTCGATGACCCGGGCGCCGGCAAAGCCGATGACCGCGCCGGGCTCGGCGAGCGTGATGTCGCCGACCATCGCAAAGGACGCCGAGACGCCGCCGGTCGTCGGATCGGTCAGCACGACGATGTAAGGCAGGCCCGCCTCCTTGACCATCTCGGCGGCGATGATCGTCCGCGGCATCTGCACCAGGGACAGCATCCCCTCCTGCATGCGCGCGCCGCCCGAGGCCGGAACGACGATCAGCGCCGCCTCCTGCAGGACCGCGAGCTTGGCGGCCGCGAGGATCGCTTCCCCGGCGGCCACGCCCATCGATCCGCCCATAAAGGCGAATTCGAAAGCGGCGACCACCGCCGCCACGCCGCCGATCCGCCCATGCGCGACGACCACCGCGTCACTATGCGGACCGAGCGCCGCTTGCCCTTCTTTCAGCCGATCCGTGTAGCGTTTGCGGTCGCGGAACCGCAGCGGATCGACCGCCGTCCGGGGCAACTCGATCCGGGTAAAGGCGCCGTCGTCGAACAGCATCTTCAAGCGCCGCTCGGCGCCGATGCGGAAATGGTGGCCGCAGTTGCGGCAAACATGAAGATTGGCTTCGAGCTCGCGATAGAACAGCATCTGCTCGCAGCCCGGGCATTTGTGCCAGAGATTTTCCGGCACCGCCTTCCTGGTGACGACCGCCCGGATCTTCGGCAACACGAAATTGGTCAGCCAGCTCATCGCCGGCTTGTAGCCGGCTGCCGGTGCGTTGTCGAGCCGCCCCTCATGCGCTCGGCACCGATTTGGTTGAATTGCGTGACGCCGAGTTTGTCTTTACCATACATCAGGCTGCGGAACGGCGGCGGGCGATTGCGCCTCTCCAGCGGGGCAATAGCGGTCCAAATACGGCGGGGCGCCAACAACGACAATGACCCAACCACTTGCACGCCGAACGTCGCTGATCTAGCCGATTGCAAATCGGCGCCATTGCGAAGGGAGCGGCTATGGCAAAGGTGATAATTCTAGGCGGCGGTGTGGCGGGCCTCAGCGCCGCGCACGAGCTCGTCGGGAGAGAATTCGAGGTCGAGGTATACGAGAGATCCGCCGTGGTCGGCGGCAAGGCGCGCAGCGTGACCAAGGTCAATTCAGGTACCGACGGCAGACGTGACCTTCCGGGCGAACACGGTTTTCGCTTCTTTCCAGGCTTTTATCAGCACGTCACCGACACGATGCGGCGGATCCCCTTTGGAGACAACCGCAATGGGGTACTCGATAATCTGGTGAACGCCCCGGAAATCGACAGTCGCTCAGGAACGAAAGCCTTTTTTTACGTTCCCGACGCATCAGCCGAAAACCATTGAGGACTGGCAACTGGTTTTGCACGACTGGTTCGCGCAAGCGGAGCTGGGCATCAGTCCACTTGATGGCGCCTTCTTTGTCGATCGGCTTCTCACTGTCATGACGATGTGCAACGACCGCCGGATGGCGGAACTCGAGACGAGCCGATGGTGGGATTTTATCGATGCGCAAAACCGGTCGACGGCATATCAAAAATTGCTTGCCAACGGACTGACCCGATCCCTGGTCGCGATGGTCGCCCAGATCGCCAGCACGCGGACGATCAGCACCATCCTCATCCAGATGCTTATGACCCTTGCCTCGCAGTTTGGCACCCTCGATCGCGTATTGAACGGGCCCACCAGTGATGTATGGATCACCCCCTGGGAAGCCCATTTGACTGGGAGGGGAGTGAAAATAGTCAAGAATTCGACCATCGACAGGTTCGATTTCGACGGGACCGTCATCACCGGCGCGGTCGTAAATCAGCCGACGGGGCCAACGATGATCCGGGGTGATTACTATCTGCTGGCTGTCCCGGCGGAAGTGGCCGCGACGTTATTCAATGCGCAGATGACGGAAAAAGCCCCATCACTGGCAAATGTCGCGCAACTGGAAGTTCGCTGGATGAACGGCATTCAGTTCTATTTGAAACGCAACGTAAGCGGCTGCCGTGGGCATATAAACTTAGCGGACTCCGCTTGGGCGCTGACCTGCATCGCCCAGCCGCAGTTCTGGCCCGGCACGAACCTGCTGCAATACGGCAACGGGCAGGTTGCGGGGCTGATTTCGGTCGACATTTCCGATTGGGTTACGCCAGGCGACAAGACGACGAACAAAACGGCCGCGCAATGCAGCTCCGCGCCAGGAGGTCGCGGACGAAGCTGGGCTCAACTGGTTGCGCATTTCGACGATAGCATGGATCCCCTGACCGACGAGGATCGCCTCGACTGGTTTCTCGATCCCGACATCAGCTTCCCGGTACCGCTTGGGGAATCTCTCGTCAATAAAGAGCCGCTGCTCATCAATACCGCCGGTTCGTGGGCGAATAGACCCGATGCGGTTACCGGCATCGACAACCTGTTCCTCGCGTCCGATTACGTGCGGACGAACACCAATCTTGCGACCATGGAGGGCGCCAACGAAGCGGCGCGCAGAGCCGTCAACGGCATTCTGAGCAGAGCCGGCTCCCCGGCGCAGCCCTGTGCGGTCTGGGAGCTCCGGGAGCCGGCGATCTTCGACCCATTGAAGAAGATCGACCAAATCCTCTTTGATCTCCGGAAGCCGCATCCCGGCTTCTCCGCGATGAAGCCGCTACTGCGCATCTAGAGCGGATCTCGAGCCAAATTGCATGCTGTCATTGCGAGGAGCGCCTTGCGCGACGAAGCAATCTTCGATCCGATCCAGGGCTTCTTGATCGGAATCTCGCGCTGGCGCTCAGGACGCGGATGCTCAGACGGGTTCCGGTTCGGCGATGCTGAAGACTTTGATCGAGCGGCTGATGCCCTTGAAGGTGTGATCGCCGGCATCGCATAGCGCGAACCCGTCGCCCAGGCGGCGAGCGGTTTCCTCGCTGACCAAAATCGCGCCGTTCACCGCCGAGCCGCCGATCCGCGCGGCGAGGTTCGTATTGTATCCGTTGGCGGTGAACGTCCAGCGCGTGCCCATTTGACTGTGGATCTTGCTCGCGCCGATCAGCACCGCGCCGGAATTGATCCCGATATTGATGACGACCGGGGGCCACCTGTTTCGGCGCTCGTTGTTGATCCTGGCCGTCTTCTCGCGCACCAAGAGCGCGGTGCGTGCCGCGGCGCGCGCATGGGCCAGCGGATCGGGGTCGCGAAACAGGATCATCAGCCCATCGCCGGCGATCTCGCTGATGTCCCCGCCATTGTCGTGGATGTCGTCGAGATAGCTCGAAAAGTATGTCTCGATCAGCTCGTTCAGCTCTTCCGTATCCAGTTGCTCGCTCATATGGGTGTACGCCGGCCATGTCGAGAAACAAGACCGAGGCATCCTCGTTGCGCATTTCGAGATCGGGATCGCCGGGATTGGTCTCGATCAATCTCTGCAAGGTCTGCGGCACGAACTTGGAGAGCTGACTTTTGATGCGTTCCAGAACCGCGATATTCTGAAGCGCCGCCTGCAATGTCGTATCGTTGTCCTTCAGATAGCGGGAAAGCCGCGCGTTCTCCACTGCGACGGCGACCTGCTGAGACAAAAGCTTTAGGGCGTTCAGCCGATCGGCGCCAAAAATGCCCTGGCGCCAAGTTGTTCTCGATATAGACGGCGCCGAGCGCCTCCCCTCTTTTCGACAACGGGACGCACAGAATGGAGCGAGGCTGCCGTTGCCGAATGTATGAACACGAGGCGAAGCGCGCATCGGCACGAGCGTCCTCGAGCGCCAGATCGTGCCCCGTGCGCAACACGTAGGTGACGATTTGTGGGGACAAGTGCGCTCTCCACCTCGACCGACGGCAGTTGGTACGGCAGCATCTTGCGCTCGTCCACGTCGCCGGCAGCTTCGATATGCAAGGCGCCGGCCTCCATTGTGATAAAGAAGCCGCGCTCACCACCGACGCTCTCGAGCACGAGCTTCATCAGCCGGCTGAGCCGGCGGTCTGCTTCGGCATCCGAGGAGAGTTCCACCGAGGCGCGCATTACCGTGTCGAGGTCAATGAGGTCCCGCCGCTCGCCGGTCCGGCGATCCTCCGTCGGAGCCACCTCGTTACGGGCCCGAAGCAATCCGGCCAGCAGCGGCCCCTGCGCTTCCGAGAGCCGCGCTACTTTCGCTCCCGCCCCCCAGCGCCCGTAGGCGGCGCTGGCCTCTTGCATATACGTAGCGGCGACGACGAGCCGGTCGCGGGAAGCAAAATATTGCGCGGCAAGCTCGTTGGCGAGCGCCTCGATATCGAGGAAACCGCCGCGTTTCGCCGTGGCGATCGCCTCGTCGTATAGTCGTTCCGCCTTTTCTCTGCGGCCTCGGCAAGAGGCGATCTCCGCCTCCAGCAAAAGGTGATGCGCCAAAAAATTTTGCGGGGCGTTGCGCGCCCACCTTCGCAGCTTCGAACGGGCGCGCGAGAGACTGCGCAGCAGCGCACGCCGCGGCGAGGCGCTAGTGCGCAACAACGCCGCGGCGGTCAGACCATAAAAGAAAAAATGCTGTACGACCATGATCTGGCCCGGAACATAATGAATATGGGCCTGCGAGGATCGCGCATAGCCGGACGCTGCCTCATAATCGCCGAACAGAAACGCGAGCTGCAGCTTGATGACCAGGTAATAGGAGATGGTCGTCATATTTCCGGCCGCCCGGAACTCGGCAACGGCAGCCTCCTCGTCGTAGTCCTGGTCGGCGAGACTGGTGGCTCCTGCGGTCTCGCCCTTCAGAGCGAGAATGTATTGCAGGCGAATGCGCAGGTTCGCGATCGCAAAGCCGTCCTTGGTCTGCCGGACGAAACTCTCGCGGCGCTTTGCCTCGGCATACACGTCGCCGAGCTCGGCGCCGCATGCGAGCTTGAGGAAAATAGTCTGGAGTATCGAGTAATTGGCATATTGAACGTCGCCGCAATCCAGCGCCAGCCTCAGCGCGGAGCGCAGCAGCTCGATGCTCGTCTCGATCGGCTCACGCCAGAAATTAATGAAGCCGGCGAAAATCAGAACGATCTTGCAGCGTTGCACAATGTCGCCGCTGCGCTCGGCAAGGTCGATGGCCAACCGCCCAAACTCATGGCCTCCCTCGTAGTCGCCGAACAACGCGCCCCGAAGCAGGGCGTACAACACATAACCGAAGGAAGAGGCGCTGGCGTTGCCATGGCGCAATGACAGGCCGACGATCCTGAGCGCGGCGAGCGCCATCAGGTCGGGATTGCGGAAATACGCCGCCGGGCAAATGCTCATCAGCAGACCGATGGTTGCCCGGTGGTCGAGATCGGTCATTGGCGGCAGCGACTGAAGAGCCTGGGCACGACGGCCACGCAGCAAGCACATCACCCGACAGATCTCCGCCACAAGCCGCAGCCTCGTCGGAGCACTCGGCAGCTTTTGGCCGAATAGCTGCAGCGCCTCGATCCCCATCCCGATTGCCTCTTCACTGGGGTCGAGCGCGGTACTGAGAAGGATCTTTGTGTAATAGGCTTTCGACTTGTCGATCCTGGTTTTGGCGTTGGCAAGAACCTGCAAGAAAAGCTGGTTTGCCTCATCCATATGCCCAGTCACATAGGCGCACTCGAAACACTCGAGGTGGAGATCGAAGGCGAGTTGATAGACATCGTCCCAGGCATCCGCGGCCAAGACGCCCATTCCGCTTCTGAAATAGCCGAGCGCGGCATCGTAGGCGGTCGAATCCCGCGCTCGGCGCCCGGCGGCAAGGTTGAGGCGCGCGATCTCCTCGCGCTCCGCGGGCGCGGTCACCAGTGCCGCACCCTCGTTTAGATTGTCGAGAACCTCGAATGGGGCAGCCTGCCGTTCTTCCGCAGGCAAGCCCGCCAGCAACATTCGCCCGATCCTCAGACGCAGCGCCTGGCGAGCTTCGGAGGGGATCAACGCGTGCGCCGCCTGCTGGACCCGATCGTGAAGGAACTGGAAGGTCAGGGCGGCCTGTGGAGCCGCCGCCGCGATCTCGGCGGCGGGATGCTTCGCATCTGCGGCGTCGAGCTGCAGAATCAAACCTTCCCGTTCGGCCGCGCGAAGCGCATCAGCCAATATCTCCTCGGTCGAACCCATTACTAAGGCGAGCCGCGCCAGATCGAAGCGGCTGCCCATGCACGAAGCCGATTTGAGCGCTTCTCTGGTGAGCGGCGGCAATCTGACGAATTTGCGGCTCATCAGCTCGAGGACGTCCTCGGTGATGCCCTGTGCCGATATGCGGCGCAGGTTCCAAACCCATCGGCCGGCGCGGTAATCGAATTCGATCAGCCCGTCGCGGTGCAGGAACGACAAGAACTGGGTTATGAAAAAAGGGTTCCCGTCGGTCTTTTGGAAGACGAGCGCCGCAAGCGGCGTAACTTCCTCCGCAGGATCCTGGAATGTATCCCGGAGCAGGTCCGCAACCTCGCTCGGTTCGAGCCCGGCCAGCTCGACGCGGCTGATCGCCACATCGACGCTGGTCAAATCGTGAAGCGATTGGGCAACTGGATCGGAACCACCGGCCTCGGTATTGCGGTTTGCGCCGATCACGAGGAAGTGGCCGGTCTGGGGATCGGTCACCAGCGTTCTCAGCAGCTCGAGCGAGGCCGGATCCGCCCATTGCAAATCGTCGAGGAACATCGTCAGCAGGTGCTCCGCTCGCGCGAAGACGCGAATGAACCGACGGAACAGACGGTTGAAGAGGTTGCGTTTTTCCGCCGCCGGCAGCGTCTGGAGGACCGGCTGGCTGCCGATGATCAGCTCGATCTCCGGAACGACGTCGGTGATCATCCTGCCGTTTCTGCCGAGCGAGTCGGCGAGGCGCCGCCGCCACAGCTGGAGCTGCTCTTCGCTGCCGGACAGCAGCTGCCGGGTCAATTCTCTGAATGCTTGAGCGATAAACGAATAAGGCTCGTTCTGTTTGAATTGATCGAACTTGGCGGTAATGAAGGCGCCGCGCTCGCGGGCCTCCGGCTCGATGGCTCTGACCAGCTGCGATTTCCCAACTCCCGGCGCGCCTTCCACCAGGACCAGTTCGGTAGTGCCGCGCCTGGCCCGCGCCAGTGCCGCCCGGATCGCCGCAAGGTGGCGCTCACGCCCATAAAGCTTGCTGGGCATCCGGAATGCCGCCGCGGCATCGTGCGCACCTGGGACAATGCCGCCAATCCGGCCCTGCGCGTGCCACTGCGTCACGCATTCGCGCAAGTCGATTTCCAGGCCTCTGGCCGTCTGATAGCGCTCTTCCGGCACCTTGGCCAAAAGCTTCATGATTATCTTTGAGAACGGCTCGGGGATTTTATGGTCGAGCGCATGAGGCGGGAACGGCAAACGGGCGAGGTGCGCATGCATCAATTCGAGCACCTCGGTACCGTCGAATGGCGGTTTGCCGGTGACGACATGGTAGAGGAGCGCGCCCAAAGAGTAGAGATCGGTGCGCTGGTCCGTCCCTCGCGGAATCCGTCCGGTCTGCTCGGGCGCGATGTATCGCGGATCGCCTTGTGGCTGAGTGAGGCTGTGCGGCGGGGGCACCGGCTCGCCGGGCCGCAAAGCGAGCGAGAAATCGCTGATCTTGGTTTCGAGTGAGCGCAAATCAAACCAGACGCTGTAGGGATTTAGGTTCTTGTGGATGATTTGGGCTCTGTGCAACCCGTCGAGGATATCGGCAAGACGCACGGCGAATTCGAGGCAGAGAGCAATACCCGGCCGTTCAACCAGCAGGATTTCGCCTGCCGGCCGCAATCCGTTATCGGGAAGCACCAGATACTCGGTGTCACCATGGCGCAAATGCGCCAGCGCCGACAGTATCCCGGATGATCGGAAGGATGCCCCGATATCATAATCGCGCCGCAGCGCCAGAAGGTCGTCCGCCGGAGGTGGCCGCGCCTTCGGCGTCTTGATGAAGACCGGAGCGCCGCTTTCGTTTCCAGTGCCCTGAAAGGTGATCGTGCGCGCGTCGTCCCAGGCGCGCGCCTGGACCGTATATCCCGGCACAAAGATGCGCAAATCCGCGACGCGATGATGCGGCGCCCCTAGCATGGCTTGCTCGCGGTGAGTATTCCATAAAACCACAGCCCGCATTTAAGCGCCTGGTATTGCCGGAGCGCGGCGACAACATTTCCGTGCTGCCGCCCGGATCGCAGACCTAACAGGTGAAGCGTCCAGTCAATCGGGGCGGCAATACAGGCCAGCTTGTAGAGCCGCCGCAATGAGCGCCGTGTCGACCAGGTGTAGTCGCGCAATTCCGCATCATGAAATCCGGCGTTGCTCGCCGCCGCGAGATGCTCATCCGAAGTATAGAGGTCGGGGATCGCCCAACCCTCGAGCCATTCGCCGAACAGCACTTGTGCGGTACCGTCGAAGGTGCGCGACGCGCGAACGTATTCGGCGATGACGAGGCGCCCGCCTGGGCGCAGCACGCGAGCGGCTTCGCTGTAGAAGGCAGCCTTTTCAGCCGCATGGCAGAGGCTTTCGAAGGCCCAGACGATATCAAAAGAGGCATCGGCAAATGGCATCGCCGTGTAGTCCGCCTGCACGAACCGCGCCTTGTCGGAGAGTGAGCGGCGAGCCGCGATCGCGCGCGCCGTTCGTACTTGGTGCTCGACGGTCGTGATGCCGACCGGATGGGCCCCGCGATGACCGGCCAGCCAAAAGCTGCTGCCGCCGAGACCGCAACCCGCATCGAGCACCCGCTGCCCGGCGCCGATCCCGGCAATGTTGGCCAGCACGTGGTTGCCGTTTTCTAGAGCACGGGAGTGATTGTCTATGCCTTCTTCATAATATCCGAAATGGAAAGCGAGACTAGCTCTGTCGTGCCACATAAAGCGATAGTCGAATCTTGTATGGTTGTAATATTCCACAACCTCGGGTCCTTGGCTGTCCGGCGATGCTCGGCATCGCATCTGGTTTTCCCTGTTCATGCGCAGTCCCTTGCTTCGGACAGCTGCGATCCCGTCTGGCGGTCGGCCCGAGTTGTTGGTTAAATGGGCGCCCGCCCGCCGCTGTCGGGTCGCATTTACGCTATTGATTCCCTCAGCGGCAACTCTTCCACCAGATCCGTGGCCCGTGATCGCGGGCAGCCTCCGGTACGACCGGTCATCGACGATCCCCTCGATGGTTGCGCGACCGATGAAATTTATTACTCTTTCGGGTTAACGGCGCAACCACGTCAGTCATCCTGCGGCTGCCGTTGCATCTTTTCGGATCGGTGGCGGAATGCACGATCGATACCCTGCGTGGATGCGCTTCTGTGTGTCGTTCGCGCTCACGATTGGTCTGCTCGCCTGCTTCACGCAACCGGCCACGTCGACGGATCTGTTGTTGTTCGAAGGGATCGGGACGGTGCCGCGGTCTATGGGCGGTACCGCACTCGCCTATGACGTCGGCGGCAGCGCCATGGCGAACAATGTCGCGACGATGCTCCTGATGCCGTCCGGCCAGTCCGCGGAGCTGCAGTTCAACCTCGACGCGCCGAACACTCTCGAGGTCCGTGATCTTGCGACAGGCGAAATCGCGACGACGGATCGCTGGCCCGTGTTTCACGCCTATTACTCGCCGAACCTGGATTATGTCTGGCGAGCCGGTGATTTTGGCTTCGGGTTGGGCTTGTTCTCCGATGGCGGTTTCGGCACCGAATACGGCCACGACAGCTTTTTGTCACGCACTCCGTCCGGGATTGACACCGGTCTCGACGTGTCGAGCAAGGCCCTGTTCCTGCGGGCTCCGCTCGCTGCTGCTTATCAGATTACCCCGGCACTCGCAGTCGGGGCCGCCTTCGAGGGCGTGTTTACCGGACTGAGCCTCTCCGACCTCGGCAGCGCCGACCAACTCGCCGCGTTGGCCGCGCAGGGCCGTGCCTTCGGGAGTTTGCTTCCGATGATCGGGCCTGTTGTGGGCGCAACCGGCAGCGCCTATTTCTCTTTCAGCAGGCCGCCGGAAATCAAGTTTGGGACCGATGCCTTCGGCATCGGTGGCCGACTTGGGGCAACATATCGGTTGGATGAGGGCTCGATCCTCGGGGTCAGCTATCGGTTTAGAACGCTGCTGCCGGACCTGTCGGGAACGACCGGTAGGATCGTCGCGATCTCGCCGGCCGGCGACCAGGTCTCGCTACCTGGCAGTTTCCGCGTTCTGGACTTTCAGCTGCCGGCCGATTTCGGCGTCGGCGTCAGTCATGAGCTGACACCGGATCTGTTGATCGCCTTCGACTATCACCGCACATTCTGGGGCGGTGCTTTTCAGGAACTAAAGATTAGATTTAGAGCGGATTCCGGCGGGGATATCGCACTGAACATCCCACAAGCCTTCGGTGATCAAAATATTTTTGCGATCGGTGTTCAATATCGCGCCTTGCCTCAACTGGTGCTACGCGCCGGTGGCCAGATCTCGAACCAGGCGCTTCCTGGGAATGAGTTGCTAGCGATTGCACCTGCCATAACGACCGCCCACGCCTCTAGCGGATTTACCTTCACAATCTCGGAAGGCGTCGCACTGCAATTTGCCTATATTCACGCCTTTGCTGCGAATGGGACGAACCGGTCGCCGCCGAACGTCTCCGCGACGGCCCCGATCGGCGTCGTGCAGAACCAGGATAATTTCAGCCTCGGCTTGACATTCCGGTTCTGAAGGGCGCAGACGGCGGCCCGCGCCTCGTTCCCGCGCCTTGTTATAGCTGGATCAGACCACCAGGCAGGTTTGGGTCCTTGCTCATCGCGGCAACGATATCGGCGCGCACCTTGGGCGAGCGCCGGTAATATTGGTGGCTCGCATCCGGCGGGATCAACAAATCGTAGTCGTCGACCGCGGCGCAATCGAGCATTCGAAACCGCGCCGGCGGATAGAGTGCGGTATCGGTTTTGTGCATCGGACCTTCGTGCCCGAGACGCGAAATAAAATTGACCGCGACGCTGAGGTAAAGGGCGATATCGCGAATACTGTAGTAGATCGAAATTCTCGGGGTGAGAGCGGGCAGTCGGGCCAGTCTCGCCCCCATCGGAAGAGTGAAACTGTCCCACCGTTCATCGGCCGCCGGCAGGAGTACTTCGTCAAACAAGGTGACGCCGGGCTTACCGTGGCTGAACCAGCTTTCGACCGCTCCAGCCAATGCGAAATTGCCCATGCTATGGGCGAGCAGAAAGACCCGCCGTCCCTGGTTCCGTAGCTGCGTCAGCATCGGCTGGAGGTTCGCGAAAAAGCTCGCGATGTGGAAGGCCGAGCGGCCGGCCTGAGCCTGGTCCCGCAGATAGTCGTCCGGGAGAAGGTGCGGCGGCGCCGCGATCACTTGACCTAAAGAGGGCCAGCTGAAGGCAATGACAGTCGTGTCGGCGGCATTCGCGCCCGAGGCGGCGAACCACTCTCGATTGTAAGCCGCGCGGGCGATCGAATTCGGGAATGAATTGGCGAAACCGTGAATGAAAATTAGGATATTCTTTCCGGAGCCGACAATGTCCTGAGCGACCCCGGTTTCAAACCCGCCCGGCTGGGGATGCGATATCGCGGCGATCGCGCCGCTGTCCTCGACAACCAGGTCGGTCCCCTGAACAAGGGCCTCGGCATAGATGATCTGGCTCGGATCCGTCGGCGGTATGATGTCGGCCCCATAACTGCGCCAATCGGTCGCCGGGCCCTGCGCCACCCGGTTGGTAGCAAAATACACCGTCACGTTCGCCATGGGCTCTCCCCCAGTTCGTCCCGTGGTGGACCACGGTGCCGATTATGCCGCAATCGCCGCTTGGTTGATTGACAAAAACCGCGCCGCCCGCGACAACCCGCGAGGATGAAAAGCGAGGGAATGTACGGGATGGGCATGCTTGAGGGGCGGGTCGCGATCTGTGCTGGAGCAGGCCGCGGGGTCGGGGCCGAAGTTGCCAAGCTGATGGCGGCGCATGGCGCCAAGGTGGTCATCAATGATCCCGGCACCAGCGGCAGCGGTGAGGGCTCGGACCAGACGCCGGCGCAGGAAATCGTCGACCAGATCAAGGCCGCGGGCGGCGAGGCGGCCGCCAATTACGGCTCGGTCGCCAAGTTCGACGACTGCTTGGGGTTGGTGCAGCAGGCGCGTGACACCTTCGGCGGGCTGCACATCGTCTTCAACGCCGCGGGCATCCTGCGCGACAAGATGTTCCACAACATGTTCCCGGAGGATTGGCAGGCCGTCATCGATGTGCACCTGAACGGCCACTTCAATATCAACCGAGCGGCGATAAACCTGTTTCGCGAGCAAAATTACGGGCGGATCATCATGGTTTCGTCGACCTCGGGACTGCTCGGCAATGTCGGTCAGTGCAATTACGGCGCAGCGAAGCTCGGGATCGTCGCACTGGCCCGTATCGTCGCGATGGAGAACGCCTCTAGAGGGATCACCGTCAACGTGATCTGCCCATCCGCCGACACCCGGATGACCCGCTCGGTCCCGACGCCAAAGGACCCGCAAGCGGCGGCGGTGCGCGAAGAGCGGCTACGCCGCAGCCGGGCCGATGCGATCGCCCCGCTTTGCGTCTTTCTCGCCTCCGAGCAGGCGAGCCAAGTCAACGGCCAAGTATTTCATCAGCGCGCCGGCGAATTGTCGCTCTACGGTCACATGCGGCCGGTCCGCATGGTGCACCGCCAGGGCGGCTGGACGCCGGAAACGCTCGCCGAGGTTGCGATCCCGGCGCTCGCTCCGCAATTCACGCCGCTTGGCGATGGAAGGGCGGTGCATCCGGGGCTGCCGATGGAGTGAGCACACCCGCAAATCGGCCATTGGCTTCCCGCGGTGCACATCGGCTCAACAAAGGTTTTCTGATTGCGGCGACGATCATCGTCGCCGTCATCCTTTACGGTTCTCTCTACCCGTTCGCCTTCTACCAGCCCGAAGGCGGCGGCGGTGCGCTAGAACACCTGGTACAGAGTTGGGCGGAAACCCCAGGCCGCGGCGACTTTGTTGCAAACATATTTTTCTACCTGCCGCTCGGCTTTTTCGGGAGCCTCGCTGTCGCCGGAAGCGGCCGCAGCTTGCCGCGCATCCTGCTCGTCACCCTCGCCGGCGGGCTTCTCAGCACGACGATGGAGCTGACACAGTACTATATCGCAGGGCGGGTATCGGCGGCGGACGACGTCTATGCAAACCTGATCGGGACGGTGCTGGGCGCAATCGTCGGGAATTTCGCCGGCCGAGATTTTGTTGGGCGGGCATTTCGCGAGATCGCTTCCAACCGTGTTCCTTGCCTGTTGCTCATGTTGTGGCTCGCCTATCGGTTGTATCCTTATGTGCCGACGATCGACCTGCACAAATATTGGGATGCGCTGAAGCCGGTCGTTTTCCACCCGCGCCCGACCGGCTATGACCTGTTTCGCTACACCGCAATCTGGCTGACCGTCGCCAGTTTGATCGAGGCGGTTGGCGGGCGGCGGCGCGGGTGGCTGCTCTTTCCGCTGTTTATCGCCGCTGTGCTGGCCGCCAAAGTGGTGATCATCGGCACGACACTGAGCGCCGCGGAGATCGCCGGGGCGGCGACTGCTCTTGGCGTATGGCTTCTGCTCGCGGTCAGCGTCGGTGCGCAACTCCGGGTCGCCGCCACGGCCCTGCTGTTCTTGGCCTACATTGTGGCCGAGCGGCTGGAGCCGTTCCAGTTCAGTGCTTACGGCCGGGCGTTCGGGTGGATACCATTCCGCAGCTTTCTTTACGGCTCGGTCGAGGTCAACATAACGTCCTTTCTCGAAAAGGCATTTCTCTACGGCGCCCTGATATGGTTGCTCGACAAGAGCGGTTTGCGATCCGGGATGTCCACCATTCTCGTCGCGGTCATGCTATTTGCCGCCAGCTGGGCGGAAACCTACCTCTCCGGCCGCTCTGCGGAGATCACAGATGCCCTGATGGCTCTGCTGATCGGTATAATCATCACAGTCGTAAAAACCCCGACGGAGGGCTCTCGTAAGGGAACGGCCTGAGCACAACCGGCGTTTGACCGGCCGCGTTCTTGCACGGTCGGGCGCAAGGCTTTGGGCATCGCCGCGGGTTGCTCTAATCTGGCGTCCCGCCTCCCGGCTCGGAGATCATGAAATGGCGTGCGCTCCTTCGGAATGCCGGCGGCGCGGGTGATGAGGCCGTTTTTTATCGCCGCGGTGATGTTGCTCGCCGGCAGGGCTATGTCCGACCCCCCGCCAAATGCCGATCCCGCCCTCGCACCGTGGTTCCGCAGTCTCGTCCAGCCCGGTACCAGCGTCTCCTGCTGCTCGGTAGCGGACTGCCGCGCCACCGAGTACCGCATCGAAGGCGACCATTACGAGGCGTTGATCGGCGAAGCCTGGTTCGCGGTGCCGGCCGACAAGATTCTACAGCGCACCGACAATCCAACCGGCCGCGCCGTCGTGTGCTGGACCCCGCAGCGCGGGATCCTTTGCTTTGTGCGTGCGACTGAATCGTGAACGGCGGCTCACCGAGTCTTATTGTGGATTGGCGGGGATACCCAGCGAGCTCGGCGGCCCCGGCGCAACAGGGCCGCCGCGTCCGGGAGGTCGGCCGCTCGGAAATGGCGGATTCGGCGCCACATTGGGGAACGGCACGGGCTCGGCGCCGAGCAGCGGCACGCCGATCCGGCGGGTCTCGCCCGCGCGCGCCTCGGCCGGCCGAACCAGCGCTTCGAGCTGCCGATCCGTCAGCTTTATGCGGTAGAATTTGTCATAGAACTCGCGGGCGTTAGTCCGCAAATCCTCCTGATACTGATCGGGATAGAACAGGGCGGTGAGCCAATATAATCCGATGATGCGGTTGACCCCCGGGGGATCGTCGATCCATCCGAAGGGATCGGCCGGAGCCAGATAGACCCGTTTGCTGGCGACCGCGATCAGGCCGCGCCACGCGGTGCTGTGCAAAAGGGCATCATAAAAGCTTCGTTGCTGGGCGATGATGATTGCCGGATCCCAGTCGATTACTTGGTCGCGCGTCACCCTCGTCAGCTCGCCGGAGCCGAGCCGGGCCGCAACATTGATGACCCCCGCCTGGTCGACGGCCGCCATCGCCTGCGAGCCGCCGAGACCGGTTTCGAGCCCATCCGGCCCGCGGCCATAATAGACGATCGGTCGCTCATCGGCCGGCGCGATCAGCAATCTGCCGCGCAGCGCATCGATGGCGTAATCGCTATATTTGGCCAGATCGTCGCCGCGTTCGGCGGCGCCGAGCAGCGCGCCGATGGTCCGCAAAGTGTGGGGGGTGGCTTGGATGCCGTTGTCGAGGATGATGTAGGGGACCCCGGTCTGTTGCTGGACTTGTTCGGCGCGCGCCGCAGCTTCCGGCGAGACCGGGCCCGCCTCGATGATCAGATCGGGGCGCATCCGTGCGACCACTTGGACGGTCTCCGCCGGGTTCGGCCGCACTGCGCCGCCGAGGATCGGCAGCTGGGCAAATTTTGCTGGGATATAAGTCCGCCGGCCGCCGGACAGCGGAGCGCTCCAGCCCAAGAGCTTCTCCGGAGCCAGCACGAAGACGAGGACATCTGCCGCCGGGTTCGCCGTCATCACTCGCCCGACGCGATCGGGCAAGACCACGTAACGCTCGGCCGAGTCGACAAACCCGGCCGCTCGGCCAGACCCTGCGACGAGCACGAGGAATAGGACCGTCATCCATGCAATTGGCGATCGCAGCGGCATTTGCGCCCCTCGACAGGGAATGAGCAACGCAATCGACTATAACCGCCGGGGGTCCACAGGCAAGCAGCCAGCCGTCCGCGACGACCGCAGTTAAGACCCGACCGGCCAAAGACCCGACCGGCACCGACTATCGCTGCTTGCGGATCGCGATCAGCCGCTGGACGCACGCGCGCAACTCTTCCCGCAATGCCGGCCATTGTCGGCTGGCCGCCAAATTCTCGGGTCCAAAGGCGTTCGGCAATAATTCGGCTATCGTCCGGACGACGATGCTGGTGAGCTCGCCATTACAACAGATTACGCGCACACAGCCGTTTCGCTCGCTGCGCGGCCTCGGCGATGAGTTGGCGGCACGATCCGCAAGGGGCAACTACCCGCAAGGCACCCGTCGCCCGGTCTGCGAAATTGAAGCCCACGACCGCGATCGCATCGATCTCGGGATCACCAGCGGAATTGGCCAAGCTCAGCGCGGCTGCCTCGGCGCAGATCGTCAGGCCGGAGGAGGCGTTCTCGAGGTTCGCGGCGGCATAGATTGCTCCCGATTTGCTGCGTAGGGCCGCGCCCACCGCAAACAGCGAATAGGGGGCATAGGCTCGGGCCGCAGCCTCTTGCGCCCTTTCCACGAGCTCCCGGTCAGGAGAATCGAGTGTATTCAGCATCCGCAACTGCTCACTTGAGAAGATGCGAGTGCCTATGCAACACGTCTTGAATTGCGCTCACTGGAGCATGCGCCTGTGCCGTTCGGGTTTTTGGAGGTCGTCCTTCGAGCGGCTTGCGGGCCGATTGAGAGTGGCGGGATTGTGAGGCACCCCGCAATTCGGGCGCAGTGGAAAGCTGGATTTGCGGCGCGGGTGTCGGGGCCGCTTCACCGCTGGCCGCAGAAATAGTGCCGAGCTCCACCGTAAGCGCTGGCCGCGGAAGCTCGTCAGTGGTGTGGGCGATTGTTGCCTCAGGCGGCGCTGGAGGTGGATTTATATTGGCGGTAGTTGGGCTCCCAGGCACGACGACGGGCCGACCCTTATCCGCAACGGCACCGCCCATCGGTTGAGGCGGCTCAGGAGGTGGCGGGCTGGAAAGTCGATCCACCCGGCTCGTTGACTGCTTAAGCCAAGGTGTTTCCGCTAATGAAGCGTCAAAGCCGGTGGCGCCTGGGCTCAAACCGGATGCCAGTTTCGCCGACCGGGGCATAAGAAAGAAAAGGCCCACGCCAAAAAAAACCGCGATGATCCAGCCGGCTATCAGTCCGACGGATATCAGATAGAACAGCGTGCCCATCGATTTGCCGAGGGGGAGCGTCCTGCGGATCAGCCCCCAAGTTCGGCTTTCTCGGCGAAGCGGCGTGCGCTCCGACTGAGGATTGGCGCCCGTTGCAGACATTCGTTAATATTACGCGCCCCGATTGCACAAGCAATCAAACCGCAACGGTTTGCGGGCTTTCTGCGGGAGTACGCAGCCGAAATACGGCGAATCGCGTCGCCTTGGCTTACCCGCCGAGCGCCAATTCGAGGTCGGCAATCAAATCGCCGGGGTCCTCGATCCCGACCGAGAGGCGCAGCAGGTCGGGCGGCGCTGGGCTGTCGGCGCCTTCGACCGAGGCGCGGTGCTCGATCAGGCTCTCGACACCGCCGAGCGAGGTCGCCCGTTTCCAGATTTCGACGCGCGCCGCTGCGGCGATCGCGGCTTCGGCGCCGCCACGGACGCGCATACTGAGCATGCCGCCGAAGCCGCCGATCATCTGGCGCGCAGCAACCGCGTGACCGGGGTGTCTCGGCAGCCCCGGGTACAGCACGTCCAGCACCCGCGGATTTTGCGACAGCGCCTCGGCGATTTGCTGGGCCGAGCGGCAGGCGCGCTCAACTCGTGGGAACAAGGTTCGCATGCCGCGCAGCAGAAGATAGGCTTCGAAACTGCCGAGAATTGCGCCGCCGCTGCTGCGTGCCGTGCGCAACCGCGCCCAAAACGCGTCCTCCCGCGCCGTCGTCAACGTCCCGGCGATCACATCGCTGTGGCCGTTCAGGTATTTTGTCGCCGAATGCATGACGAGGTCGGCCCCGAGCGCCAAAGGCCGGGTCAACACCGGGGTCGCGGCGGTGCTGTCGACGGCGAGCAGGGCGCCGGCGGAATGCGCGATTTCGGCCGAACCGGCGATGTCGGTCACCGACCACAGCGGGTTCGCCGGGGTTTCGATCCATATGAGGCGGGTCCGGTCCGGGCGAACCGCGTGGCGCAGCGCGTCGAGCGAGGTCGCATCGACGAAATCGACCGCGATCCCCCAAGCCTCGGCGAAATTCTTCAGCCAGCTGCGCAATCCCCAGTACATGACCTGCGGTGCGACGACATGGGCATCTCGCGGGAGGCACTGGAAGACGGCGGCTGCCGGCTGCCATCCCGGAGGAGAACAACAATGTCGCGGCACCGCCTTCGAGCGCGGTCAGCAACGCCTGCGGCTGGTCGTAGCTCGGGTTGTCGGCGCGTCCGTAACCGCGGCCTCGCCGGTATTGGTTGTCGGGATCGCGCAAGAACGTCGTCGCCGTGTGGATCGGCAAGACGACGGCACCGGTCGACGCGTCGGTCGAGCCCAGCGCCTGCGCGGCAAGGGTGGCGGGATGCAGCGTTTTACGGTTCATCATGTTTCCGCTGCTGCGGTGCGCGCCTGGGCGACGGCGTGGATCTGGTCGCGCAAGGCCGGCTCGGTCCCGAAGAGACGATGAAGGTCTCGCGCCGCCAGGCTCAACAGCTGGCAATATCCGAGGGCCACGACATCGGCGGTGCGGCGGTCGGCGACCAGCAGGGCGAGCTCGCCGAAAAAATCGCCGCTGCCGAGGTGAACGGGGGTGGGTGCGATCCGCACTTCTACCGCGCCCGAAGAGATGAAATACATCGCGTCGCCACGCTCTCCCTTGTGGACGATGACTTCGTCCGGTACCGCAAGGCGCGGCCGCAGCAGGCGGGCGACAGAGCGCCGGGTCTTCGCGTCGAGCGCCGCGAACATCGCGACTCGGCCGACCAGATCCTCGCGCTTCAAGCCGAGATCAAGGGTCGGATGCACCTCGACGGCACGGCGCCGCGGCCGTCAATTTGCGCTGCAGATCCTCGTACATGTCCTGGTTGATAATCGATTCGGCGCGCAATCTGCGGTATCGCTCCTCCTCCAGGCGCGCCGCCATGCGGGCCAGAAACTGCAACTTCGAGCTGACGCGCATAGGTCGGGTATTGCAGTTTCAGCGCGGCGATCGCGCGATCGATCGCGCCAAAGCGTTGGTCCAGTTGTTGCGCCATTGCCGCCCTCGGGCCGGCGCCGAACACTTTCTCGATCTGATCGCGATTGAACGCGATCACGTTCTGCAGCACGAAGCGAGCCGCCAGCTGCACCTCGAACCGGTCGCCGAGCAGCCGCGCGAGAGGCCGCGCGATGCCGATCCGATGATGGATCGCGCGCGACAAGCGCAACGCCCTGTTGAAGGCAAGAATCCGGGTCGCCGCCTTCTGGTAACCGGCGACACCGTCGCTGTGCGCTCCGTCTCGGAGCCTCGCGGCATGAGCGATAAGGCTGGCCGCCACCCGCCGCGACACGGTCCGGCTCTCGAAATAATCGAGACAGAATTCCTGCTCGCGATCGGCCAGAACGTAGAGCGCTGCCCGCTCCCTCAGCTCGGCGGGAAGTTCGGCATTCTCGACCGCAGCTCCGGCCGGTTCGCGGCCATGGCCGTCATAGGCTTTTGCCACCTCGGCGACGATCTCGGGCGCGATCTGGTGCTGGCGTCCGACGGTCTCGATTTCCTGCGGAATAGACGAAAGCGAAAGTCCGATCACCCGCTGGCTGACCGCGACTTCCGCCGGAGCGAGGCTGCTGATTTTGAGGAGGCGCATCAAGGGCCGCATCGTCGGCGCCGTTACCAGCAGCGTGAACAACACAAAACCGGTCGCGAGAATGCCGACGAACTGACGAACCTCAGGGGGCAGCGCGGTGTTCTCGGCTGCGGCGAGCGCCAAGGCGAGAGAAACCGCTCCGCGCATGCCTCCCCATAACATGACGAGCTTGTGGTCGCGATCGATCGGCTTTGCGATCCCGGCGAAACTGAGCATCGGGATCAGCCCGTACAGCGTCACCGCCCGAGCGAGCGAGAGCCGCGGCGACCAGCGCGGCCAGCAAGCCCAGATCGGCCCAGCTCGCCTTTTCGAGAAGCTCGGGCGTCTGCATCGCCGCAAACAAAAAGATCAGCGAGCTCGCCCAGAAGGCCAGCTGCTCCCATGTGACGACGAGGCTTTCCCAATTCGACGGCGCCAAGCGGCGCCGGCCGCCGGCGCTGACGGCCAGCGCTGCGGAGGCGACCGCGACGACGCCGGAAACGCCGATGTAGTGATCACAAACGATGAAGATCACATAGGCGAAGGCGATGGTCAGCGTCGCCTCGGCCAACCGGCTCGCGCGCAAGGTCGGGATGAACAGGGTGACGGCCCAACCGGCAACATAACCGACGGCGAGACCACCGCCGAATTGGCGCGCAAAGGTGAGCGAGCCCGTCCAACGGGTTCGCGGGCCGATCGCCGGCCAGCATCGCGACAGCCAGCGAGTAGATCGCGATTGCCGCGGCATCGTTGAACAGGCTCTCGCCCTGCACCAAGGTCGACAAACGGCGCGGCGCCCCGATGTCGTGGAAGATCCCGACTACCGCGACCGGATCGGTGGTCGCGATGATCGCGCCCAGAATGACGCAGGCCAGGATCCCGACCGAGGAAATGGGCCACAAGGCGAGCCCGACGACAAAGGTGCAGACGATCACGCCGATGACGGCGAGCAGGAGAACCGGCCCGACCTCGTCGCTGAGCTGGCGCACATCGACATTGAGCGCTGCCTCGAACAGCAGCGCCGGCAGAAAAACATAGAGGAGCGACTCGGCGCTGAGCCCGAAATCGTGGAGCCAGCTTACGACATCGCTGATGATATTTCCGGGATGAGAGGCGAAGGGGAGGTTGGCGATACCGCCGATCGCGATTCCGACTACGGCAAGCAAGACGGCATAAGGTATCGACAGCCGCTCGGCCAGCGGCAGCAACAGGCTGACCAGCCCGAGCAGGGCGGTAACGGCAAAGACGGTCTGGATGGTATCGGTCATGACGGCCGGCCGGGAGAACCTACCGGCAGCGGCATTTCGCGACAAGGCGAACAGCACTGGAATTCGGTAGTCTTCTCCGGCCGGGTTGACCGGCGCCGCGAATTCCCGGTAACCGTAATTCCGGGCCTGACCCGCTCGGAAAGGCCCGGAATGACTTTTTCAAGAGCCCCTTGATGACCGCCGATGATCTCCCGCCGTTCGCTGTTGCCGATGCTGGTTGCGCTTCTGGCCGGTCTATCCCGGTTCTCGGTCGGCGCCGACCTCCAGAAGTTTCCGACCTCGGAACTGACGATCATCAGCGCGACCGGCCCGCATCGGTTCAAAGTGGAGCTCGCCGAAACACCGGCGCAGATGACGCAGGGTCTGATGTTCCGGACGAGCCTGGCGCCGGATGCCGGCATGCTGTTCGACTACCAGCAGCCGACCGTGGCGACGATGTGGATGCGCAACACATTGATCCCGCTCGATATGCTGTTCGTCGATGCGCAGGGCCGGATCGTCAACATCCATGAGCGCGCCGTGCCGCAGTCGCACGACGTGATCGCGGCGGCGGCGCCGGTCCGCGCCGTCATCGAGTTGAACGGCGGGACCGCTTCGCGGCTGGGCATCGAGCCGGGCGACCGGGTGATCCACCCGATCTTCGGGAACGCGTCTTAACCCTCGCCGCACTGCGCGACATCGGAACAGGCGGGCTTCGCTCGGCCACATGGCGATCGATAATTCGGGAGGATCGAGGAGATCGACGATGGCCGCTGCGGCCCGACCATACTGGACCGGCTTCCTCAAGCTTTCGCTGGTGACGATCGCGGTCCGCCTCTACTCGGCGACCACCGAAAAGGAGCGCATCCACTTTCACCGGATACACGAACCCTCGGGCGAGCGTGTGCGCTATCAGAATGTGGTGCCGGGGCTCGGTCCGGTCGACAGCAGCGAGATCGTCAAGGGCTACGAGTACCAGAAGGGCCGCTACGTAACGGTCGAGCCGGACGATCTGGAGAAACTCCGCCTCGAGACGACCGATACGATCGATATCGCCGAATTTGTCGATGCCGACGACTTGGATCCGGTTTACGTCGACAGCCCCTATTACCTCCTCCCGGACGGCAGTCTTGCCGAAGACGGGTACCGCGTGATCCGGGATGCGCTGCGCGACAGCGGCAAGGCCGCGATCGGGCAAGTCGTAATCAACACGCGCGAGCGGATCGTCGCGATCCGCCCATACGGCAAAGGTCTGCTCGTCAACGCGTTGCGCTTTCCGGAGGAGGTCCGCGCCGCCGACGAGTTCTTCGCGGCGATCCCCGACGAGCCCGCCGCCGAGGACGAGCTCGCGATCATGGAGCAGATCATCGCGAGACGAACCCGGAAGTTCGAGCCCGGGAAATTCGTCGACCATTATCAAGCCGCATTGAAAGAGCTGATCGACGAGAAGCTCGCCGGCCAATTGCCGGAGCGCCCACCCGAGCGCAAGCCGGCGCAGGTGATCAACTTGATGGATGCGCTGAAGCGCAGTCTGGCGGAGGAAGGGGCGGAGAAGACCGGCGGTAAGGCGCGCCCGCGCTCGGCAAAATCCTCGAAAGCCCAGAAGAGTCTGCTTCTGCCGGTCCGCGGCGGTCTCGCCGATAAGCCCAAGGCGCAGCCCGCCGAGGCGCCGAAGCGGCGCAAGAAAGCTTCCTGAAATCAGCCTAGACCGGATTCGATCAATCGGCGCTGTCATTGCGAGCGCGCGTTGCGCGCCGAAGCAATCTCGACCGATCGGGCGCTCAGCGGCCCGAGATTGCTACGGTACCGCTCGCAATGACGGCTGTTGCAAGCGGGGGATGAAGGGCTGCCGACTAGAGAAATCCGCGGACTAGATCGAGAAAGGCGTCGAGCCGGTCATGGTGGACCCAATGGCCGGCGTTTTCGAACGAAATAACCTGCGCGCTTGCGGAAATGGCGGACCCGCCCATCCTTGACCGGGTCGGACGCCCAGCTCTCCTTGCCGTAGACGAGGAGGGTCGGGCAATCGATGCGCTGCCATAGCCCCTCGGTCTCGGCGGCCGTCATTTCGTAGGGCCGCTCGGCCCGGACGTAGTTGTCAAACTTCCAGCTGTAGGTGCCGTCCTCGTTCTGGTTGACCCCGTGCTGGGTGAGATGCCGCGCCTGTTCCGGCGACAGATGCCGGTTCGCCTCCTGCATGCGCTTGAAGGCGTCCTCGATCGAGGAATAGCGCCGCGGCAGGCGGCCGGAAAGCGCGCGCTGTTCGGTGATCCAATGTTGCATACGTTCCGCCATCGGGCGTTTCGACCGCTCCTCGCGCCGCCTTGGCGATGCGCCCAGCCCCTCGATCGAGATCAATCGTCTGACGTGATCGGGATAGATCCCGGCGTAGCGCAGGGCGATCATGCCGCCGAGAGAGTGCGCAATGATGTTGACCGGCGCGAGTTCTTGCTGATGGATCAGCTGGGCCAGGTCATAGATGTAACCGGCGATCGAATAATTGCCGTCGGGTGACCACTGGCTGTCGCCGTGGCCGCGCAGGTCAGGCGCCAAAACATGCCAGTCCTGGCGCAGCGCGTTGGCAACCCAGTCCCAGTTGCGGCAGTGGTCCCGCCCGCCATGGACGAGGAGCAGCGGCGGCGCTGCCGGATTGCCCCAATCGACATAATGCAGACGAAGCCGCTGCGAGAAATAGATCCGCGAGGTCGGGCCGGAGCTGTCGAGGTTCAAAGCAAAGACCCCCGTGCGCTCGGTGGCGTCAGGCGGGGGTCGCTGTTGCGAAGCTGTCCTTCGCGCTCGGCGCTCTAGGCCGAGCTGTGTCTTGGACTTTCAACTTGGTTGCCGATGCCAAGCGGTCGGCAACTGCTTCTCTCCAGGTGGCGTCATGTCTGTGGCACACCCTCCCGGCTGGTTGTCGACGAGCATGATCTAAGGACGGCTCACGGGCGGCGTCAAGGGCGAAATTCGACAGTTTTCACGCAGAGGAGCGATCCGACGCTGCGGGCGCTTGAAACCGTCGGCCTCGTGGTTTATTTTTCTGGCACTCTCTCACGGAGAGTGCTAATCACCGCTTTGAAATTTGAGGCTCCGACGGAGGAATCCCGTGAATTTTCGACCGTTGCAAGATCGCGTCCTGGTCCGCCGCATCGAGCAGGAGGAAAAGACGCCAGGCGGCATCATCATTCCCGATACCGCAAAGGAAAAGCCGATGGAGGGCGAAGTGATCGCCGCCGGGCCCGGCGCCCGGGGAGATGACGGCAAGCTCAATCCACTCGACGTCAAGGTCGGCGACCGAGTGCTCTTTGGAAAATGGTCGGGCACCGAAATCAAGATCGACGGCGAGGACCTCGTCGTCATGAAGGAGTCCGACATCATGGGCATCGTCGCGTAAGGGGAGGTGGATCATGGCTGCAAAGGAAGTACGCTTTCACACCGACGCGCGCGACAAGATGCTGCGCGGCGTCGATATTCTCGCCAATGCCGTAAAGGTGACGCTGGGTCCCAAGGGCCGTAACGTCGTTCTCGACAAATCGTTTGGCGCGCCGCGCATCAGCAAGGACGGCGTCACGGTCGCCAAGGAGATCGAGCTCGCCGACAAGTTCGAGAACATGGGCGCCCAGATGGTGCGCGAAGTCGCGTCGAAAACCAGCGATCTGGCCGGCGACGGCACGACGACCGCGACCGTGCTCGCCCACGCGATCGTGCGCGAAGGCGCCAAAGCCGTCGCCGCCGGCATGAACCCGATGGATCTGAAGCGCGGCATCGACCGGGCGGTGGATGCGATCGTCGCGGACATCGGAAAACGTTCGAAGAAGGTTTCGACAAACGACGAAATCCAGCAGGTCGGAACGGTATCCGCGAACAATGATCGTGAAATCGGCCGGATGATCGCCGAAGCGATGCAGAAGGTCGGCAACGAGGGCGTCATCACCGTCGAAGAGGCGAAATCGCTCGAAACCGAGCTCGACGTCGTCGAAGGCATGCAGTTCGACCGCGGCTACGTCAGCCCCTATTTCGTGACCAACGCCGAAAAGATGGTCGCCGAGCTCGACGACCCGTACATCCTGCTCAACGAGAAGAAGCTGTCGAGCCTGCAGGCGCTGCTGCCGCTGCTCGAAGCTGTCGTTCAGTCCGGCAAGCCGTTGCTGATCGTCGCCGAAGACGTCGAAGGCGAGGCGTTGGCGACGCTCGTCGTCAACAAATTGCGCGGCGGGCTGAAAGTCGCCGCGGTCAAGGCGCCCGGCTTTGGCGACCGCCGCAAGGCGATGCTCGAGGACATGGCGATCCTGGCCGGCGGCCAGGTGATCAGCGAAGATCTCGGCATCAAGCTCGAAAACGTCACGCTCGACATGCTGGGCCGCGCCAAGCGGGTCAGGGTCGAGAAGGAAAACACGACGATCATCGACGGCGCCGGCAAGAAGGACGACATCCAGGGCCGCATCGCGCAGATCAAGGCGCAGATCGAGGAGACGACCTCCGACTACGACCGCGAAAAGCTGCAGGAGCGGCTGGCGAAGCTCGCCGGCGGTGTCGCGGTGATTCGCGTCGGCGGCGCGACCGAGGTCGAAGTGAAGGAGAGAAAAGACCGGGTCGACGACGCGACGCACGCGACGCGGGCGGCGGTCGAGGAAGGGATCGTGCCGGGCGGCGGCGTCGCTCTGCTTTATGCCGCCAAGGCGCTCGACGGGCTGACACCCGAGAACAACGACCAGCGGGTCGGGATCAACATCGTCAAGCGCGCGCTGCAATCGCCGGTCCGCCAGGTCGCCGAAAACGCCGGCACCGACGGTTCGATCGTCGTCGGCAAGCTGTTGGATTCGAACGACCCGAACCGCGGCTTCGATGCGCAGAGCGGCGAATATGTCGACATGGTCAAGGCCGGCATCATCGACCCGACCAAGGTCGTGCGGCTCGCCTTGCAGAATGCCGCCTCGGTTGCGGGCCTCCTCGTCACGACCGAAGCGATGGTCGCCGAAAAGCCCGAAAAGAAAGCCGCTCCCGCGATGCCGCACGATCACGGCATGGGCGGCATGGACGACTTCTAAGCCACAACTCTCGCAAAAATCCGGCCGGCATCCCACGGGTGCCGGCCTTTTTTGCTCCCTCGCCCCGCTCGCTCGCGGGGAGAGGGCGGGGTGAGGGGGGGCAGGTGATGAACTGAGCCAGGGAGGAACACTTATGAGCCGGTTGTTCGGTCCGCTGCGGCAGATGGGGTTTGTCGTGCGCGACATCGACAAGGCGATGCGCCACTGGATCGAGGTCTGCGGGATTGGCCCGTGGTATATCGCCGAAAAGCTGCCGCTGCACGGCTTCTGGTACAAAGAGCAGCGCTACGACGACATCCATCTGACGATCGCGCTGGCCAATTCCGGCGACGTGCAGCTCGAGCTGATCCAGCAGCGCGACGATACGCCGAGCATGTACCGGGATTTTCTCGCGGCCGGGCATGAAGGGCTGCAGCACTGGTCGAGCTGGCCCGAGAATTACGATGAGCTCCTCGACCGGGCCGTCAAGAACGGCTGGACGATCGGCCAGCGCGGCGAGAGCCCGCGCGGCCCGTTCGTCTATTTCTCAACGAGGGCCACCCCGGCACGGTCATCGAGATGGCCGAATTGACGCCGACGCGGCGGCGTATTTTTGATGCGGTGCGCGAAGCGGCGGCCGATTGGGACGGCCGCGACCCGATCCGCCGCGATTGGCCGCGCGGCTGAATTACCGCGGCAATACCTTCGCGAGCGCCGCGTAGGCTTCCTTGTCGGTCCGGTCGTAGCGCAGCGGCGTCACGACGATTTTGCCGGCGTGCAAGGCCTCGACATCGCTCTCCGGACCCTGGTCGCGCGGCCCGCGCCGAAAGCTGACCCAATGATAGGTCAGGCCGCGAGGATCAGTGCGGGTTTCGACCTGCAGCCCTTGGATCAACCCGGGCCCCTGGCGCGCGAGGGTCAGCGGGCCGGCCTTCTCTGCCGCGACATCCGGAAAATTGACGTTGAGGCAGGTCGCGGAGCTCCAGCCGATCGCCAGCAACCGGCGCACGACATCGGCGCCGAGCGCGGCGGCAGTCTCCCAGCGAACGTTTGCTCGGTCGGTCCATGCCTGGCTCAGCGCGATCGAAGGAATGCCGAGCAGCATTCCGGTCATCGCGCCGCCGACCGTACCCGAAAAGACCGTTTCCAGACCGAGATTGGCGCCGCGATTGACCCCTGACAAAAGCAGCTGCGGCATCTCGGGCATCAGATGGCACGCGCCCATGACGGCGCAGTCGCCGGGGGTTCCGGTGATCGCGTAGCGCCGCAGCCCTCGCTCGCTGACTCGGATCGGGTGATGCAGGCTGACCGCGTGCGAGACGCCGCTCTGATCGTGCTCCGGCGCGACGACCCAAACCTCGCGGGCAAGCTCGCCGGCGATCTGCTCGAGGACTTTGAGACCCGGCGCTTCGATACCGTCGTCATTGGTTATGAGAATACGATCCAGCACGGCGCGCAGTCCTTGTCCAGAAAAGTTGTAGCCCAACCACTCGGACCTTCTCTTGCATACACAGGGATGGCATAGCCAAGAAATCCGTATAACCGAAGGTGAAGCGACAGCACGCGAACGGATACGACCAAGATTAAATTAAATTTAACTACGCTTCATCGGGTGGCGAGCTTTTTAGCCATCCACGCAACCAAGCTTTTCGCTTGCTGTTGAATACGCTGAGAGAGCGGCATGGCAAGTGTGCATAGATCTTGGGTCCGCCGGTCGATCAAGCTGGCGGTTATACTGTTGGTGCTTGCCGGCATCGGTTTGGGTGCGCGGTTTCTGACAGCGCCGGGCGCGGGCGCTGCTGCGCAGGCCCAGCCAAATCGGCAGCCGCAGGCCGTCCCGGTTCTCGCCACGACAGCGGAAGCGAAAGATTTTCCGATTATCGTGCGCGGTTTGGGCACGGTCGAGGCGTTCAATACCGTTACCGTCAAGAGCAGGGTCGACGGGAATATCGAAAATATCGGCTATCAGGAAGGCCAATATGTACATAAGGGCGATCTGCTCGTGCAGATCGATCCGCGGCCTTACCAAGCCCAGCTCGAGCAAGCCGAAGCTACAAAGGCCAAAGATCAGGCGAATCTCGCAAATGCGCAGCGCGACCTCGCCCGCTATGCCGCGCTGCTCAATACCAATCTGGCGGTAACCCGGCAGCAATACGACACGCAGCAGGCGACCGTCGCGCAGCTTCAGGCAACGGTGCAGGCCGATCAGGCGCAAATCGATGCCGCCAAACTCAATGTCGCTTATTGCGCGATCACCTCGCCGATCGGCGGCATCACCGGGCTGCGGCTCGTCGATATCGGCAACCTCGTGCAGGCCAGCGCCGCGACGCCGCTCGTCGTCGTCACCCAGATCAAGCCGATTTACGTGACCTTTACGATACCTGAGCGCGATCTCGACCGGGTGCGCCAAGCGATGGCTGCGCATCCCCTGACCATACTGGCCTTCAACGGCGACGACACCCGGCAGCTCTCGCAAGGCGTCCTCAAGGTCGTCAACAACACCGTCGACCAGAACACCGGGACCGTGACCTTGAAGGCGGAATTCGCCAATCAGGATGCGGCCTTGTGGCCCGGAGAATTCGTCAATGCCCACCTCGAACTCGAGGTCGTCAAGAATGGCGTGACGGTCCCGGTGAATGCCGTCCTGATGGGCCCGACCGGCTCGTTCGTTTATCTGATCGAGCCCGATTCCACCGTCAAAGCGGAACCGGTGACGACCACCGATGTCGAAAACGGTATTGCGCTGATTGGTAAGGGCCTCAAGGCGGGCGACAAAGTCGTGGCCACCGGCCAGACCGGTCTCGCGCCGGGCGTCAAAGTCGCTGTGAAGCCGGGCAGTCTGGGTGAAATGGATGCGCGCGAGCCGGAGATCGGGCCGGAAGGCGTCGGCAGCACCGGGATAACCACCGGCCCCTCGGGCGCCGGCGGGATCACGCCGCGATGAGCATATCGGAACCCTTTATCCGCCGGCCGATCGCGACCGCGCTGTTGATGACGGCGCTGCTCGTTGCCGGCATTCTTGGCTACAACCTGCTGCCGGTCGCGGCCCTGCCGACAGTGGATTTTCCGACGATCAGCGTCAGCGCGAGCCTGCCCGGCGCCAGCCCCGACATCATGGCTGCATCGGTGGCGCAGCCACTCGAGCGGCAATTCGCGACCTTGCCCGGCGTCAACCAGATCACCTCGATCAATATCGAGGGTACCAGCGTCATCACGTTGCAATTCGATCTGTCGCGCAACATCGACGGCGCCGCATCAGACGTTCAGGCCGCGATCAACGCCGCCAGTGGGGTCTTGCCAAAGCAATTGCCCAATCCGCCGACCTATAAGAAGGTCAACCCTGCCGACGCGCCGGTATACATCCTGGGTCTGACCTCCGACGTCATGCCGTTGCAGCAGCTCGACCAGTATGCCGACCTCAACATCGCGCAGCGGATTTCGATGCTGCCGGGTGTCGGCCAGGTCGTTATTTTCGGCGAGCAGAAATACGCGCCGACGGTCCAGGTCAACCCGGCAGCGCTGGCAGCACGCGGCCTCGGTATCGACGACGTCGCAACCGCGGTCACCAACAACACCGTCGAGCAGGCGGTCGGAACATTGCAGGGCCCGCAGCAGGCCTACCAGATCGGCGCCAACGGCCAATTGTTGCAAGCTCGGGGGTTGAGCAAGGTCATCGTGGCCTACCGCAACGGTGCGCCGGTGCGCATCAAGGATATTGGCAGAGTGGTTGACGGGTCGGACGCGCCGCTGCAGCTCGACTGGGTGAATAATCACATTGGCGAGATGATCGGCATCTGGCGCCAGCCCGGGTCGAACACCCTCCAGCTCGTTGACCGGATCAAGGCGATGTTGCCGCAGCTCGAGGCTGGGATCCCGCCCTCGGTCAAGCTGACCGTCGTCAGCGACCGATCAGTGTCGATCAACGCCAGCTTCAATGATGTGCAACTGACGCTTTGCTTTACTGTCGTCCTCGTTGTTTTGGTCATATTCGCCTTCTTGCGCAGCTTCTGGGCGACGGTGATCCCCAGTGTCACGGTTCCGCTGTCGCTCGTCGGCACCTTTGTTGTCCTCTACCTAGCCGGCGACAGCCTCGACAATCTGTCGCTGATGGGGTTGACGCTCGCGGTCGGTCTCGTCGTCGACGATGCGATCGTCATGCTCGAAAACATCTACCGGTACCTCGAACAAGGCGATGACGCCCTGACGGCGGCGTTGAAGGGCGCCGGCGAGATCGGCTTCACGATCGTGTCGATCACGATTTCTCTGATCGCCGTTTTTATCCCGATTTTGTTCATGGGCGGGGTCATCGGCCGACTGTTCCGCGAATTCGGCGTGACGGTTTCCGCCGCGATCGTACTGTCGGCGATCATCGCGCTGACCTTGTCGCCGATGATGGCGGCGCTTTTCCTGACCGATCCGCGATCGGTCAAGCACGGTCGCCTCTATCGGTGGAGCGAACGGGCTTTCGAAGCCGCTGTAAGCGGCTACCAGCGGTCATTGCGTGTCGTGATGCGGTTTCGCTTCTGGGCGATGCTGGTCAATCTGGCGCTGATCGCGCTGACTGGCTGGCTGTTCATGACGATCCCCAAGGGCTTCATTCCGGAAGAAGATACCGGGATGATCTTCGGGTTCACGCAAGCCTCGCCGGACATCTCGTTCATGGGCATGGCCGATCTGCAGCAAAGGGCGGCGGCGGTCATCCTGAAGGACCCCGACGTTGCGACGGTCGGTTCGGCGATCGGCGGCGGCGGCAGCTCCGGAATGAACACCGGCCGCTTTTTCATCAGCCTGAAGCCGTGGAACGAGCGCAAGGAAACGGAGGCTCAGATCATCGATCGGCTGCGGCCGCAGCTCGCCGAGGTACCCGGCATCCAGAGCTTCCTGCAGCCGCTCCAAACCATCCGGATCGGCGGCCGGCTGACAAAGACGGAATACCAATACACGCTGCAGGACATCGATTTGGACGAGCTGCAGCAATGGGCCCCGCAAGTCGAAGCCAAATTGAAGACGATCCCCGGCCTCGAGGATGTTACGAGCGACCTGCAGCTGGCGAGCCCGCAACTGAAGATCCAGATCGACCGCGACTTGGCGTCCCGTCTCGGCGTCAATCCGAATACCATCGAAACGACGCTCTACGACGCCTTCGGCCAGCGTTACGTCACGCAAGTCTATGGTCAGCTCAACACCTACCATGTCGTGCTCGAAGTACAGCCCGCATACCAAAAGGACATCTCTGCCCTATCGCGGATTTATGTGCACGGCTCGGGTGGCCAACTCGTTCCGGTGAGCCAATTCGCCCGCTTGGTGCCGACGACGACGGCCGTATCGGTCAACCATCAGGGCCAGTTTCCGGCCGTCACGTTGTCTTTCAATCTCGCCGCCGGCACCTCGCTCGGTGAGGCGGTAAACCGCATCGATCAGGCGATGACGACGATCGGACTGCCAAAAACGGTCGAGACCTCGTTCCAGGGCACCGCGCAGGCCTTCCAAAGCTCGCTGTCGTCACAACCCATTCTGATCGGCGCGGCGATCTTTGCCGTTTATGTCGTGCTTGGGGTGCTCTACGAGAGCTTCATCCACCCGGTGACGATCCTGATGAGCTTGCCGCCCGCCAGCGTCGGCGCGCTGCTTGGCGTTGCAGATCTTCGGGTTCGACCTCAGCATCATCGCGGTCATCGGCCTCATTATGCTGATCGGCATCGTCAAGAAGAACGCGATCATGATGATCGACTTCGCGCTCGAGCGCCGGCGCCATGAAGGGAAATCGGCCGAAGAGGCGATCGTCGAGGCTGCAGTCCTGCGCTTTCGCCCCATCATGATGACGACTATGGCGGCGATCTTCGGCATCTTGCCGATCGCGCTCGGCTATGGCGCGGGCGCCGAATTGCGCCAGCCGCTGGGCGTCGCGGTGGTCGGCGGGCTCGTCGTCTCGCAGGCGCTGACGCTCTTCACGATCCCCGTGACCTATCTTTACATGGAGCGGCTCAGCGAATGGCTCAGTGGCTTCGGCCGCCCGCGCCGCCGCCCATCGGACCACGCGCTCGTCCTGGCCGGTAACCATCCGCGCCCAGTCATCATCCACGAAAGGGCCGGCGACTAGGCCCGCTCCTCCCCGTTTCGCGCCACCTCGAAGCGGAACGGCTTGCGTTAGGCGCTTCCCGTTTAACGCAAACAGGTTACATTCGGGGGTGATCAAGTCGTGGGCCAACCGAGCCACCCAGCGCTTTGCTGAGGAGGGAAGGGGGCGATTTTCGGGTCTCGACGAGGATCTAACCCGGCGGCGATTGCGCCTGCTTGATGAGGCCGAGCGCCTGAGGATCTGACTGGATCGGCGGCGGTCGGCCTTCACTGGTTCCGCAGCGCCCGTCGAGGCCAGGGGGCGATCTCGACCGGTGGCCCCTGGCGGATCACCTTCGAGTTCCGGGATGGTCATGCCTGGAGCATGGAAATCGTGGATTATCACTGAACAAGGACATCGACATGGCGATCGCCCGCACGCGGCCTTTGGCCGGGCCGGTGCCACACCCCGGCGAGGTGCTGAAGGACGAATTGGAAGCGCGAGGTCTTTCCGCCCACGCATTGGCAATCGCACTCCGCCTACCGGCCTCCCGAATTGGCCAAATCGTCCTTGGCCAGCGCGGGATTTCGCCGGGAACGGCGCTGCGCCTCGCCCGGTACTTCGGCGGTTCGGCCGCTATCTGGCTGCGCCTCCAGGTCGCGTACGGTCTCGCACGCGCCGAAGCCGAACTCGCTGCGAAAATCGCCGCCGAAGTCACCCCGGCGGCAGCTTGATCAGGCTGCGCCGCTGCTCTTGTTTCTCGCAGCGGCAGGGCTAAGGTTGCCGCTGTCCCGAAGCCCTGCGCAGGTGCCAGCCGATGAACGTGCCCGAAAAATCATTCGAGCCGGGAGCGGACTGCCCGCTCGACGGGGTGCGGGTGATCGACATGTCGCGCCTGGTCTCCGGCAACATGGTCAGCCTGCAGCTCGCCGACTTCGGGGCCGAAGTGGTGAAGATCGAGGATCCGAAGCGCGGCGACCCGTTGCGCGCCTGGCAGACCGACGGGGTCAGCGTTCATTGGAAGGTCTATTCGCGCAATAAGAAGAGCTTGGCGATGAGCTTGCGCGAGGCGCGCGGGCGCGAGCTGTTCCTCGAACTCTTGGCCACCGCCCATGTCCTGATTGAGAATTTCCGTCCGGGGACGCTCGAGGTTATGGGGTTCGGGCCGGATGTGCTGCATCGGCAAAACCCCCGCCTCGTTATCCTGCGGGTTTCCGGCTGGGGTCAGGACGGCCCGTACCGCGACCGGCCCGGCTTCGGGACCCTCGTCGAGAGCATGTCCGGCTACGCCTCGCGCACGGGGTTTCCCGACCGCGAGCCGGCCTTGCCGCCGACTGCGCTCGCCGACATGGTCGCCGGGCTCTACGGCGCCTTTGCGGTGATGGTTGCGCTACGCGAGGCGGAGGCAAAAGACGGCACGGGGCAAGTTATCGATCTGCCGCTGCTCGACCCGTTATTTTCGTTCATCGCGACCGAAGCGGCGATCTACCGGCTGACCGGCGAGGTGCGCGAGCGCACCGGCAGCCGCTCCGAGACGACCTCGCCGCGCAACGTGTTCCGCACCAACGACGGCCGCTACATCGGCATCTCAGCCTCGATCCAGGCGATGGCCGAGCGGCTGTTTCGCGCGATCGGCCGCGCGGACATGATCGGCGACCCGCGGTTTCGCACCAACAGCGACCGGGTCAGGAACGCCGAAGCCTGCGAGGCGCCGATCGTCGCGTTTATCGGCGCGCGCACTTTGGCCGAGAACATGGAAATCTTCGAGCGCGCCGAGGTCACCGCCGCGCCGGTCTACGACATCGACCAGTTCATGGCCGACCCGCATGTGCTCGCGCGCGAGATCCTCGTCGACCTGCCGGACGCCGAGATGGGGCGATTGCCGATGCATAACGTCATTCCCCGCCTGTCCGCGACACCCGGCCGGCTGCGACGCCCGGCGCCGGCCCTCGGCGAGCATACCGCCGAGATCCTGGGTTCGCTCAGCCTCGACCGTGCGGAGATCGAGGGGCTCGCGCGCGACGGTATCATCCGCGTTGCCGGAGGTAAATCATGACCGCGGCTTCCCTGCCGGTATGGCGCTCGCTGCTGTTCGTCCCGGTGACCGCGGGACGCTTTGTCGACGGCGCGGCAAGACGCGGGGCCGATGCGATCATTCTCGATCTCGAAGACAGCGTCGCCGCCGCCGAGAAGGAGCGGGCGCGCAATTTGGTGCCCGAGGCGGCCGAGATCGTCTCGCGCGGCGGCGCCGACGTCGTGGTCCGCATCAACCGGCCATTGCGGCTTGCGGTGCGCGACATCGAGGCGGCGGTCGGCCCTGGGGTGCTGGCATTGGCTCTGCCCAAAGTGGATGGCCCTGAGCACGTGCGGCTGCTCGCCGAGACCGTCGACGAGATCGAAGCCGAGCGCGGCCTGGCGCCGGGCACGACGCGCTTCATCGCAATGGTCGAGACTGCGGCAGCGTTCTTCCGCATTGCCGAGATCGCCCGCGCCCACCCACGCCTCTGCGCGCTCAATCTCGGCGCCGAAGACTTCGCATTGTCCGCCGGCATCTTGCCGGAGGCGGAGGGGCTCTTCATGCCGAAGCAGATGGCGGTCTTCGCCGCCCGCGCCGCCGGCATCATGCCGTTGGGCTTTATCGGCACGGTCGCCGAGTTTCACGATCTCGACGGCTTCCGGCAGACGATCCGCCGCTCGCGCCGCCTCGGCTTCATCGGCGCCTCGGTTATCCACCCGAGCCAGATCCCCATCTTGAACGAGGAATTCCGCCCCAGCACCGAGGAAATCGGCCACGCCCGCCGGGTCGTCGCCGCTTACGACAAGGCGCTCGCCGAGGGTGTCGGCGCGGTGACCGTCGACGGCAAGATGATCGACGTGCCGATCGTCGAGCGCGCCCGCCTGCTGCTCGAACGCGAAGCCGCCATCGCCGCCCGCGAAACCAGGATGCGCGGGACCGACGCGATCGCTTCCTGATCGCCGTCGCTTAGGCGATACCAAAATGGCTTAACAGCCACCGCAAAGTCTCATCCGGCGCTTCTTCCGGCACGTAGTGCCCGCAGGACAGGGCGCCGCCGGACGTATTGGTCGCGTAACCGCGCCGCCACACCGAAAGCACGTCGCCGTGCACCCCCTCGGTATGGCTGCGCGCTCCCCAGATGACCAATAGCGGAGTGGTGATCTTACGGCCCGCCTCGAAATCGGCCTGGTCCATCTCAAAGTCGCAGGTAGCGCAGGCGCGGTAATCAGCGCAGGAGCCCTTGATCGTCTTCCAATTAAAACAGCGGACATACTCGGAAAACGCCTCGGGATCGAAAAAGCCGAGGCCGATCCCGGGTTTCGAGAGTTTCTTTTCCATGTACCATTGCGCCGGCACCCCGGCCAACATCCGCTCGGGAAAGTCGTAGGGCTGCGCCATCAGCGCCCAGTGCCATGAGCGCAAAGCCCACTCCTTCGAGGTGTGGGTCCAGATGTGATGGTTAGGCAGGATATCGATCAGCGCCGCCCGCTTGACGCGCTCGGGGTGGTCGAGGCACATGCGCGCGGTCGTGCGGGCACCGCGGTCGTGCCCGGCGACAAAAAACTCGCGGTAGCCGAGCTTCTCCATGACTTCGACCTGGTCCTGCGCCATAGCGCGGAACGAATAGTTCATGCTGTTCTCGCCGGCATCATCGGGGCCGACGCTGTCGCCATAACCGCGCAAATCCGCCGCTACGACATGAAAGCGCTCCGACAGGCGCGGCGCGATCTTGTGCCACGAGACATGGGTCAGCGGGTTACCGTGCAGCAATAACAATGGCGGGCCGTCGCCGCCGTGCCGCAGATGGATTCGTGCGCCGCTCGTCGCAATTTCCGTCCGGGTGAACCCTTCGAACATCCGCTGTCTCCTACACTCCTGTGCCGCAAGCAACTTGTCCTTTCTTCGCAAGCGTCCCGCAAGGTAAACTCGCGCGGCACCGTGGGGAAAGGTCGCGTTTTGGGGGACCGCCGGTTCGTCGTCGAGCTAGTGAAGCCGTCGCATTACGACGATGACGGCTACGTGATCCAGTGGTGGAAATCCTGGATCCCGTCGAATTCGCTCGCTTGCCTCTACGGGATTGCGGCGGATCTGGCCAAGCGCCGCGCGCTCGGGCCCGACGTGGCGATCGAAATCAACGCCTATGACGAGTGCCACACCGTCATCCCGGTGCGGCGGATAATCCGGCGGATCAGGAGCGCGCATGCCGGGCTCGTCTGCCTCGTCGGCGTGCAGTCGAACCAGTTCCCGCGCGCGATGGATCTGGCGGCGCGGTTTCGCGAGGCCGGCCTCCCGGTGGCGGTCGGCGGGTTTCACGTGTCGGGCTGTCTCGCGATGCTGCCCGAATTGCCGCCCGACCTCGAAGCAGCTCGCCGGCTCGGGGTGAGTCTCTTCGCCGGCGAGGCCGAGGGGCGGCTCGCCCAGGTCTTTGCCGACGCGTTCGCCGGGCGGCTCGCGCCGATCTACAACCACATGGACGATCTGCCCGGGCTGCAGCAGCAGGTGACGCCGTTTCTGCCGGTCGACATCGTGCGCCGCTACGGCGAAACGATCGGCGCGTTCGACGCCGGGCGCGGCTGCCCGTTCCAGTGCAGCTTCTGCACGATCATCAATGTGCAAGGGCGCAAGTCGCGCTGGCGCGATGCCGATGATGTCGAGAGCTTGGTGCGCGCCAACCTCGCGCAGGGCGTCTTCCGCTTTTTCATCACCGACGACAATTTCGCGCGCAACCGGAACTGGGAAGCGATTTTCGACCGTCTGATCGAGATGCGCGAGCGCGAGGGGCTCGGCCTGCAGTTCATCATCCAGGTCGACACGCTGTGCCACCGCATCCCGAACTTTGTCGAGAAGGCGGCGCGCGCCGGCTGCAAGCGGGTCTTTATCGGGCTCGAAAACATCAATCCCGACAATCTGCTGCAGGCCAAGAAAAAGCAGAACCGGGTGCACGAATACCGCCAGATGTTTCTCGCCTGGCGCGCCCAGCGGGTCATTACTTACGCCGGCTATATTCTGGGGTTTCCGGGCGATACGCCGGAACGGATCGCACGCGATATCCGCACTGTGCAGCGCGAACTGCCGGTCGACCTGCTCGAATTTTTTATTTTAACGCCATTGCCTGGCTCGGCTGACCACCAGCAGCTCTTCAAGAACGGGGCGTGGATGGACCCCGACATGAACAAGTACGACCTCGAACACGTCACCACCGGCCATCAGGTGATGACCGCGGCCCAGTGGCAGAAGGTGTATCGGGATGCCTGGGACCTCTACTACTCGGCCGAGCACATAGAGACGATCTTTCGCCGCGCCAAAGCATCCGGCATCAAACCGGTGCGTCTGTTGAACCATATTCTGCAATTCTACTTCACCTTCATTCAGGAAAACGTGCACCCCTTGCAGGGCGGCTATTTCCGCCGCAAATTGCGGCGAGAGCGCCGGGCCGGTCTGCCGCGCGAGAACCCCCTCGTCTTCTGCCCGAGGCGGGTCCGGGAAGTCCTCGAAACCCACATAAAACTCGCAGCCTTCTACCTCTACCTGCATCGCATCCGCCGCCGCGTCGAGCGCGACTTCGAGCCCTTACATCGACCGGGCGCTGGCGCCGGTCGATGCCGAGGAGAGGGGGCGGCGCGCCACGCCCCGCCAAAATAACGGAGTTGCCGGGGCTGCCGCCTGAGGGCCAACCGAGGCAACGGTCCCGTCACCCGGTAGTGACCGTCGGCCAACGGGCGTCGTCGCCGGCCGACATCACCTCGCGGCCGAGTTCGCGCGACCGCCAGCGCCCTCGGCGAGAACATCCGGATAGCCCGCCTCCTCGACCCGACCGCCCGCCACAGCCGGTCGGGCCAGGTGCCGCGTTCGGCATCGGCTGAGACCTCGGGCGTGACGAGGTCGCCGAAAAGCCGCATAGCGCTGTCGCGGAGGATCGTCTGGGGCATTCTGCCTCGCCGCGCCCCAAGGGCGGTGTTGTGGTCGGATCGATTTGAATTGTTCAAATATGAAGCTTATTGGCAGCCGTTGCGGCAGAGGTACGCTAATGGGCTATTTCATTCGAGGTGGTTTACCCACTGGGAGAAACATCGTCCTCACCACAGCAACGTAGTTGGGATGGTTGACGAACCGCCCTATTGACAGTTGTCATTGCCTTCGATGTTTCGCCATTCGGTCTTATCATCGGATCGAATGTGCAATAGGTCTTTTGCCCATTCGCAAACCTCGTCGATAGCAGCTTGGCTGGTCCAGTGAAGTCGCTCAGAACGTCTGATAATCGCCCCTTCGACAACCTCCGGTCTCGTAGTTCTGAAAAGGACGGCCGCCCAGACGTATCGGTCTTTCCGGCAGACCATCCGATTCCTCGTATCTCGATCGCCCCGAATCGAAATCCGATTGTACTAATCCCTTGTCAAGGTTTTTTGGGGCAGCCTTGAATATCTCGCGCTAGGACGATCGGAATATCGCCTCAGCTGGCCGTGCGTCCCGTGTTATGCTCGCGGCGCAGTCCAAGCGTGCTGTTGCGTTCTCTATATGAGCTGACGGCGGGTAGATCTTGATACACGCTGGCGGGTTGCGCCGCAAACGGCTCGGGAGATAAGGATGACATATGATCATATCCGAGTGAGGCCGCTGGCGACGTCTGTCGGTGCGGAGATTTCCGGCATTGACTTGGCGACGCCCCCAGGCGGAGCGGGAGTGGACGAAATCCGGCGGGCGTTGGGCGAATACGGGGTGGTGTTTTTCCACGACCAGCAGCTGACGCCGGAGCAGCACCTCGCCTTCGCGCGCTCTTTTGGCGCGATCGACGTCAATCGCTTCTTTGCCGTTGTGCCCGGGTACCCGATGATCGCCGAGGTACGCAAGGAACCGGAGCAGCAGCGCAATATCGGCAATGGCTGGCATACCGACCACTCTTATGACGAGGCGCCGGCATTGGGGTCGATGCTGTATGCGCGCGAGGTGCCGAGGACCGGCGGCGACACTCTGTTCGCCAGCATGTATGCGGCCTACGACGCATTGTCCGACGGTCTGAAGTTGACCCTCGAGGGGCTCCGGGCATTGCATTCGAGCCGCCACGTCTTCGGCTTCGCCGCGGCGGCGAGGCGGGGCGACCTCGAGGGCCGCATTCGCAATGCCGAGCACGCGACGCAGGACGCCGTGCATCCGGTCGTCATCCGCCATCCTGACACCGGCCGCAAGGCGCTTTACGTCAATCCGGGGTTTACCGTTCGCTTCGACGGCTGGACCGAGGAGGAGTTGCGCCCGTTGCTCGACTATCTCTACCGCCACGCGGTGCGGCCCGAATTCACCTGTCGTTTCCAGTGGCGGGAAGGCTCGCTGGCGTTCTGGGACAATCGCTCGACCTGGCACTTCGCGGTCAACGATTACCACGGCGAGCGCCGCCTGTTGCACCGCATTACGATCGCGGGCCAGCGGCTCAGCTGAGGGGTGGGATCTCCGCAGAGCGAGTGCAGAATCATAATGATTGCGATCTTAGCGCGAACCTGATATCGTCACCCGTAGCGAATGAAGTGTGGGTCCCAGCGCTGAGGGCGCAGTTCCGGAACAGCGGAGGATAGCCAGCAACAGCGATCGCGGCCGCTGTTTTTTCAGCGCTTTAGGCCGCGACCCAGGATTTCGGCGGAGCAGACGAGGTTCGATGGCTGATAATTCGATGGAAGAACAGCAAAAACAAGCAGAGCGAGGCCGCGGTCGCGCGGGATAAGAAAACGCGCGACCCAGACCATGCTCACGGGATCAGCACGGCGGCGCCTTGCAATGCGCCGTTGCGCAGATCGGCAAGCGCATCATTGGCGCGGGCGAGCGGGTAGGTGACCGTCTCGGTCCTGATGCCGGCCGCGGGCGCCAATGCGAGAAATTCCTCGGCGTCGCGGCGGGTCAGGTTGGCGACCGAGCGCAGCACGCGTTCCTCCCACAGGATGCGGTACGGGAAGGACGGGATGTCGCTCATATGGATGCCGCCGCAGACGACGGTGCCGCCCTTTTTTGTCGGCGGCGAGGGCGGCCGGCACGAGCGCGCCGACCGGCGCGAATATCAGCGCCGCATCGAGCGGTTCCGGCGGCGGCTGGTCCGAGCCCCCGGCCCATTCCGCGCCCAGCGAGCGGGCGAAATCCTGCGCCGCAACGTCGCCGGGGCGGGTGAAGGCGAATAGCCGCCGGCCCTGGTGGCGCGCTACCTGCGCGACGATGTGGGCGGCAGCGCCAAAGCCGTAGATCCCGATCAGCTGCGGATCTCCGGCCATCCGCAAGGTGCGGTAGCCGATGAGGCCGGCGCACATCAGCGGCGCCGCCTCGGCGTCGCCCCAGCTGGGGTCGATCGCAAAGCAATAGCGCTGGTCGGCGACGGTCAGCTCGGCATAGCCGCCGTCGATCTGGTAGCCGGTGAAGCGGGCACGGTCGCACAAATTCTCGCGGCCCGAACGGCAATATTCGCACACGCCGCAGGTCCAGCCGAGCCACGGCACGCCGACCCGGTCGCCGATCGCGAAGCGGTCGGCCAATTCTCCCTTTTCAACGATGTTGCCGATGATCTCGTGCCCGGGCACCAGCGGCAGTTTCGGATCGGGTAGCTCGCCGTCAACGACGTGCAGATCGGTCCGGCATACCGCGCAGGCGCGCACCGCGATCAGCACCTGCTGCGGTCCGGGGTGGGGCGCCGGCAGCTCGGCCGCAGCGAGCGGACGCCCTGCGGCGGTCAGCACTTGTGCCCGCATGAGCCTCTCCTTTAGTAGTGCTCGGCGTGAAGCAACATTATGATAGTCCCTACCTGGAGGCCGCGCTCTATTCGCCGGTAAAGAAGTTCCTCGAACGCCAGGGGTACGAGGTCAAGGGCGAGGTCAGAGGTTGCGACCTCGTCGCCCGGCGCGGCGACGAGCCGCCGGTCATCGTCGAGCTCAAACTGCGCTTCAACCTGCCATTGGTATTGCAAGGCGTCGACCGGCTGGCGTTGACTGAGCGGGTCTACCTCGCCGTCCCGCGGCCCGAGCGGCGCGCCCGCGGTTGGCCGCTCTCGCCGGAAAGGCCCGAGATCCGCAAGCTCTGCCGCCGGCTCGGATTGGGGCTGATCCTGGTCGGCCTCGCCCGGAAAACGGTCGAGATTTTGGAGGAGCCGGTGCCCTATCGGCCGCGCCAGGCGAAATCGCGGGTCCTGCGGCTGTTGGATGAATTCTCCCGCCGCATCGGCGATGCGAATATCGGCGGAGCGGTGGGCGTGCCGGTGGTCACTGCGTATCGCCAGGACGCGTTGCGCTGCGCCCGCGTCCTGTCCCTTTACGGGCCGATGCGCCTGGCTGCGCTGCGAACTGTGGCCGGTGTGCCGGGGGCTGCCGGGATCCTGCAACGCAATGTCTATGGCTGGTTCGATCGGATCGAACGGGGCATTTACCGCCTGACACCTGAAGGGGATCAGGCATTGAGCCGTTTTGCAGAAGCGATCCCGGCCTTGCCGTCATGATTACCGATCATCGCGAAGAACGGCAACGCAGCCTGGTTCTCGATTACTTTGGAAATGATGCGCGGATTCGGATGCTGCGCCGGGCCGAGATCTTCGGCGCTGCGATTTTCGTCGTCGATTTCGACCGGGGGCCGCGCAATTTCCGGACCCTGGGGTCGTTCGGCACCGGGGCGCAGGTCACCGAGCAATCGAGCATGGATCTGCTCTACCCATCTCGCCTCGTCTTTCACTATGAGCGGCTGATGTCGCTGGCCTTCGCGATGAGCGCCCGATCGATCAACGCGCTGTTGCTCGGGGTCGGCGGCGCAGCGATGTGGCGGTTTATGCGCGCTTATCTGCCGGATTGCGCGCCGACCCTCGTCGACTCGGACGAGACCATCATCGCGACTGCCCGCCGATGGTTCTACCTGAAGCAGCCGGTCGTGCTCGACACGGCGCAGCGATTTCTCGACGGATCGAGCGTGCGCTACGACGTGATCCTCGTCGATCTGTACGGCCCCGGCGGCCCCGCCGAGAGCGAGGAGGCTTTTTGGACGCGCTGTCTCGATGCGCTCGCGCCCGGCGGCTGTCTCGCCAACAACTGGGCCGACTTCGCCGTCAACCCGAAGGTCCGACCGATGGCCCACTCCCTCTCCGCGGTGGCGCAGGCCCGCGGTCTCGACCCGATCTTCGTGACCCGCCGCGGCTTCCGCGACAATCTGGTCCAATACGTGGCTACCGAACCCGGCATCGGCGCTGAAGCCATGGCCGATGTTCTCGAACGCCTCGTCCGCGAGCGCCACATCCCCGACCGCGGACGCGGGATACTCGAAAACTGTATCGTCGGCACCCGCTTCCCGATCGCGTGAGGCGGCATTACCCTCACCCACCAAGCCCTCCGGGCTTGGTCTCGTCCTCTCCCGCGGTGCGGGAGAGGAGCTTTGAGCTGAAATCCGTCGTAGCCCCTCTCCTGCACCGCGGGAGAGGGTGCCGAGTGCAGCGAGGCGGGTGAGGGTCTTGCGCGCCGCGCGCCGCGCCGGTGGTCTCGCCCGCCGAAATACCGCTACAAGAAGCTGTAGGGGTCGATGTCGATTTGGATGCGGGCGGAGCCGGCGGTGCGGACGCGGGAGAGCCAATCGCGCAGTACCGGCTGCAGGCGCACGCCGCGGTCCGCCTTGACGAGAAACCGGCGGCGGTGGCGGCCGCGCAGGACGGCGAGCGGCGCCGGAGCCGGGCCGAGTACCGTGACGCCGGGCAGCTGCGGCGCGGAGCGCGACAAGGCGCGGGCCGTGAAATCGGCGGTTTCCGCATCGCCGGCACTGACGATCAGTGCTGCCAGCCGGCCAAACGGCGGCAGCCCGGCATGGCGGCGCGCCGCTGCCTCGGCCTCGAAGAACCGGTCGCGGTCGCCGGCGGCGAGCGCCTTCATGACAGGCTGATCGGGCATATAGGTTTGGATCAGCACCCGGCCCTTGCGCTCGGCGCGGCCGGCCCGCCCGCCGACCTGGTGCAGCAGCTGATAGGTCCGCTCGGCGGCGCGCAGATCGCCGCCGGCGAGCCCGAGATCGGCGTCGACGACGCCGACCAGGGTCAGCATCGGAAAGTGGTGTCCCTTCGCGACGATTTGGGTCCCGATCAGCAGATTGTAGCGCCGCTCGGCCATCGCCTGGGCAAGCTCGGCCGCGGCGCGCGGGCCGGTCAGCTGATCGCTGACCATCAGCGCCGCCCGTGCCGCGGGAAAGCGCTGCATCACCTCCTCGAGCAGGCGTTCGACCCCTGGCCCGCACGGCACGAGGGCGCCGGCAACGAGGCATTCCGGGCAGCAGGCCGGCACCGCCTCGGCGTGGCCGCAATGATGGCATAAGAGGCGCCCCGAAAAGCGATGCTCGACCAACCAGGCGGTGCAGCTCGGGCACTGGAAGCGATGGCCGCACGCGCGGCACAAAGTCAGGGGCGCGTAACCGCGGCGATTGAGGAATAAGAGCGCCTGCTCGCCGGCCTCGAAGGTCGCCGCGAGCTGGTCCACCAATGGCGGGGACACGAAGTGCCCGCGTTCGATCCGCTCGTGGCGAAGATCGACGAGCCGCACGACGGGAAGCTCGGCCTCCGCGTGGCGGCGCGGCAATGCAACGCGCTGGTAGCGCCCGCGCGCGACATTGACCACCGTTTCGAGGGACGGCGTCGCCGAGACCAGGATAATCGGGATGCCGGCTAGGGAGGCGCGCAGCACCGCCATGTCGCGGGCCTGGTAAATGACGCCATCCTCCTGCTTGTAGGAGGGGTCGTGCTCCTCGTCCACGATGATCAGCCCGAGCTCGGAGAACGGCAGGAATAATGCGGAACGGGCGCCGACGACGACGCGAGCCCGGCCGGCCGCGACGGCGCGCCAGGTATCCCGGCGCTCGGCTGCGGTCATCTCGGAATGCCACTGCTCGGGAAGCGCCCCGAAACGGTGGCGGAACCGCTCCAGCCACTGTGCACCTAGGGCGATCTCCGGCAACAGCACAAGCACCTGCCGCCCGGCGGCCAGTGCTGCGGCGAGCGCGGCAAAATACGTCTCGGTCTTGCCGGAGCCGGTGACGCCGTCGAGCACGGTCACCCGAAAGCCACTCGCCTCGACGCTGTTGACGAGCCGCTGCGCCGCAATCGACTGATCGGGCGAGAGTGCCGGACCGCACAGGCGCCAATCCGGCGACGGGGATTCGGGTGCTTCGGTCGAGCCGAATCGCTCCTCAACGAGCCCCGCGCCGATAAGGCCTCGGACGACACCGGTGCCGCAAGCGGCAAGCTGCGCCAGTTCGGCGGCGGATATTGGCGGGCCGGCGCACAAGACCTCGAGCACCCGCCGCCGCACGGGGGTCAGGCGCGTTTGCGTCGTCGCGCCGGCGAGTGCTGCCGCTCCAATCGGAGATGCCGCGCAAAGGCGTCTCGGCCGCGGCGACGGCAACGCCTCGGGGACACTCATCGTCATGCGCAGGACCGAACCGGGCGGCGCCAGGGTATAAGCGGCGACGCGCTCGACAAAGCGGCGCAGCTCCGGCTGCAGCCGGGGGGTGGGCAACGTCTCGATGATCGGCTTCAGCCGCTCCTCGGGAACCTCGTCGCCCCCTCCGTCCCAGACGACGCCCGTCAAGCTGCGCTGCCCGAGCGGCACGTTCACGAAGCTGCCGGGCTGCGGCGGCGATGTGCCTTCCGGGGCGAGGTAGTCCAGCGCCTCGGGGAGAGGCAACGGCAACAAAACCCGAACTCGGCGAGCAGCTGCCTCCTGTTCGCCGACGCCGATCGGCGATGGCTCGCGGGAACTGGCATCATCGTCGGGCATCGGCTAAACTCGCTCTCGGAATGGCGCGCGGCAAGCATCCTCGGCCCGCCGCACGTCGTCCGAGCGTAGTTCGAGGTGGCTTCGGAATGATTGCGCACTGCCCCGCCGCTATATTCTTGTTGGGCCGCCGCCTCGGCGCCGCGCCGCGGAAATAGGCGTGGCCGATCGTCCGCAAGATCAGCCGAAGCCGCTGCGCAGCGGTCTGCCGGCGCCTGTGCGGCCGGCCGAGATCGGCGCCCGCGAGGTCGTCGCCTACCTGCGTGAGCATCCCGATTTCCTCGACCGCCACCCGGATGCTTTGCGACTGTTGCGCGCCCCCAGCCGGCTCGCCGGCGACGGCATCCTCGATTTTCAGCATTTCATGCTGGAGCGATTGCGCAGCGATCTCACCGGGCTGCAGGACGAGCAGAAGAGCCTGATCGCGACGAGCCGCGGCAATCTCGCGAGCCAGTGCCGCGTGCACAAGGCGGTGCTGGCGATGCTGCGGGCTCCGAGTTTCGAGAACCTGCTGCAAATCGTCACCACCGACTTTGCCGTGCTGATCGATGTCGACATCATAACTCTCGGTGTCGAGAGTTCGGCATCGCGCATGTCGCGTCTCCCGGTGCACGGCATTCATCTTTTGCCCTCGGGAACCGTCGACCGGCTGCTCGGCCCCAACCGCGACAGCCTGTTGTGCACCGATATCCAAGGCGACCCGGCGCTCTTTGGCGAGGCCGCCGGTCTCGTTCGCTCGCAGGCGCTGCTGCGGCTGTCCTTCAGCCGCTCGGCCCCGCTCGGGCTGATGTGCATCGGAACCCGCACGGCCGACACTTTTCAGCCAGGCCTCGGCACCGATCTGCTGACCTTTCTCGCCCGTACGCTCGAGATCACGATCGCGCAGTGGCTCGATCGCGCCCGGTGACGCAAGACCCCGGTTACACAGACAAGGCCAGTTTCCCTGCGCTGCCGGAACCGGTGCCGCTCGCCCGGTTTTCGGCTGCGGACGACCTGCGCGCGGCGATCGGATTATGGGCCGCCTGGCTCACCGGGGAGCGCCGCGCCTCGGCGCATACCATTGCCGCATACGGCCGCGACCTCGCCTTTTTTCTCGATTTCCTGACCGAGCATCTGGGCGAGCTGCCGAGCTTGGCGGCGATCAATGCGCTGCGGCCCGGCGATTTCCGCGCCTATCTGGCCCACCGCGCCCAGGATGGGATCGAGCGCGGCTCCCTCGCCCGGGGGCTCTCGGTGCTGCGAGGGTTTGTGCATTTTTTGCAGCGCCGCGGGCTTGCCGCCACGGCGGCGCTCGCCGCGCTTCGTTCTCCCAAGCTGCCGCACAGCGTGCCGAAACCGTTGACGGTCGAGGATGCAGCAGGCTCGCTCGACAGCGCGGTCGAGGTTGCAACCAAGCAATGGGTAGGCAAGCGCGACACCGCAATCTTGACGCTTCTCTATGGCTGCGGCCTGCGGCTCTCCGAAGCGCTCGGGCTGAGCCGGGGCGAAGCACCGCTCGGCGAGATGTTGACGATCACCGGCAAGGGCGGCAAACACCGCCTGCTGCCGGTTTTGCCGGCCGTGCGCGAAGCGGTTGCCGATTACCTGGCCGCGTGCCCGTTCATGCTGGCCAAAGACGGCCCGCTCTTTGTCGGCAGCCGCGGCGGGCCGCTCAATCCGCGGATCGTGCAACGCCAAATGGCCGCGCTGCGCGGTTTTCTCGGCCTGCCCGAGACGGCGACCCCGCACGCCTTGCGGCACAGCTTTGCAACCCATCTACTCGGCGCCGGCGGCGATCTGCGCGCCATTCAAGAGCTGTTGGGTCATGCGAGCCTGTCGACGACCCAGCGCTATACTTCGGTCGAGACGGAGCGCCTCCTTGCTATATACGACGCCGCGCATCCCCGCGCCCATCTCGAACAGCAGAGGGGGGCGTGGGGGGGGTGACGAGCCGGGGACGACAAAGCGGACATGGCTCTGAAGCGCATGGTTCTGCAGATCGGCATGGGAACCGACATCCGCGGCGCGGATTACACGAAAGCGGCGGTGCGTGCTCTGCGAGACGCGCTCTGGCACAATTCTTTGAGCGTCGCCGACGCGGTTGGTTTACCGGTAAACTCGATGCAGGTCGAAGTGACGATCGGTGTTCCTCGCCCTGAGCAAGTGGACAAAGAGGCGGTCTTGGCCGTGCTGCCGCATGGCACCGGAACAGTGCGCGTCGTCGAAGGAGGGCTGGAAATTTCGAATGACGCCGGCACCAATACAACCGTGATCGCCAATGCCGCGGCGGTCGTGCGGCTCGATATCGGCTGAGGACAGGGGCATGGCCGCGAAACGCGTGATCTTGGAGATGGGGACCGGCAACGATTTGCATGGCGGCGACTACACGAAGGCCGCGGTCCGCGCCGTGCAGGATGCGATCCATCACAGCTCGCTCACCTTGATCCGAACGCTTGGGCTCGAATTCACGCAAAATGCAGGTCGAGGTCACGATCGGCGTGCAACATCCCGAAAAGGTCGATGCCCACCTCGTAAAGAATATTCTGCCGCACGGCGAGGTCTCGGTGAGGGT
>CAVSTA010000012.1:0-71739 GCA_963730745.1 uncultured Alphaproteobacteria bacterium | reverse complement strand
CCGCTTCAGCACCTCCAATGGCACGATCTCCAACGTCGCGTCGTGGGTCGCGGTCAGTCTGACCTTGGGCGCTTTGCCGGCTTCGAATGCCTCCTTCCAACGCTCGGCGCAGAGGCACCAGCAATCCCCCGGCTTCAAACCCGGAAAGCCGAATTCCGGCACCGGCGTCGACAGGTCGTTGCCGGCCGCCTGCGAGAATGCCAGAAAGGCGGCATCGACCTTGGTGCACACCGTGTGCAATCCGAAATCCTCGGGTCCGGTGTTGCAGCTGCCGTCGCGGTAAAACCCGGTGATCGGCTTGGTGCAGCATTCGGCGAGAGGCTCGCCGAACACGTTGCGTGCTTCGCTCATCGCTGCTCCCCACTTGCTGACAGAGATCTAGGCTGTCCAATGATATACGCGATCCAGCTACCAGATAAATAGAATAACCAGTCGCCTCCAACTGTGTTCCGTGCGGTGATCGCAATGAGGACGCTTGCAACGGGGACGCGATTTCATCACAGTTAGCCAAACGAAACCTTCGGGAGAAAGCAGTCGATCATGAGGACTTGGTGAACACCAGCGATGCTCGCGGCCCATAAGCGCTTCCCAAGCGTGGTCGCGGCTGCAGTCTTGGTGAACCTCGCGGTTCAACCGATAACAGCGCGAAGTGCGACTTACGACTATGTGGCGCCGCAAGTGGCTCCGTCAGTGGCCGCCAATCTCAGCACCCCGGACATTGCAGCGATCTTGAACGAGACGGCGCCCAACAAACCCTACCTCGTCGCCTATCAGCTGACCACGACGGACGCAAACAACAACCTCGCCGGCGCCGCGCCGCTGAAAGTCGTCCCGGCCGACGACTCGCTGCATCCTTATCTCGGGGTATTCCACAATCGGATCAACAGCGCGCAATTTGCGACCTATCTTGGCTACTCGACCGATCTGCGGGTGTGGCACACGATTGGTCAAATACACAATCCCGCGAGTCAGCCCGACCTGCGGATTCTCCCTGACGACAGCGTCGTCTATGCCGAAGAATACAATCCCTCCGGTCATCCCTACGTCAGAGTGCAATATTACCGCAATGGCGCGGTCAGCGGGATCGAGGCATTGATCGCCAACCCGGCCGTGGCGCCGACGCAAGCAATCACACTCCCGGGAACGGCCCTCGCGAAGGCCGACGGTACGCCCGAATTCGGGCGCATCAGTTACAGCGGCGCGATCGCGAGCTCCACTCTAGAAATCACTCACCATTATTATCATCTCGGCCAGCGCGACCTGGAGGCCGATGGCACCCTGACCAATTTCAAAACCTGGTCGAGTCCGGCGGACACGGTGGTCGACAATCTCGTGACCAATGCCGGCGGCAACGGCAAGATCGGCGATCGCGAGACATTCAAGGTTGGCAATCAGATTTTCGAAGTGGCCGAAGCGCAGGTCAACCCGACATCGAGCAGCGATTACGGTTCGTGGCGGCTTTTCCTGGTTAACAAGACGGCGAACACCGTTCAAAAGCTCAGCCCCGTGCTCTCCGGAGGGGCTCAGTCGCTCGGCAACCCAACCGTCTCGTTCGTGACGTTGCCGACCGGGGTTCCTGCGCTGGTGTTCACCTGCTTCGTTTTCGGCACCAACAACGGCACAACGCCGCTCGGCGGACACATGTTCGTCTATCCGCTCAAGTAAGAAACCGCGATCAAGCACTGCGGTGCGCGACCGTTACCGGCGCGCGCCGAGCAGCTTGCACCCAACGGGTCAGCTGGGAGTGCGATTGGCGCACTCGTCGAGGCGCGTCTCGATCGCGTCCCAAATTTTTGGCGCGATCTCGATACCGTCGAGCCGCGCGATCTCCTGGATGCCGGTCGGGGAGGTGACGTTGATCTCGGTCAGCCAGTCGCCGATCACGTCAATCCCGACAAAGACCAGCCCTTGAGCGCGCAAGGTCGGGCCGATGGCCGCGCAGATCTCGCGGTCGCGGGGGGTCATTTCGGTCTTCACCGGGCGGGCGCCGACATGGAGGTTGGCGCGCGCCTCACCCTCGGGCGGCACGCGCAGCACCGCGCCCATCGCTTCGCCTTCGACGAGGATGATGCGCTTGTCGCCCTGGCGCACTTCCGGGATGTAACGCTGCACCATTACCGGCTCGCGCTGGATCAATTCGTAGATTTCCAACAGTGCCGTCAGGTTCTCGTCGCCCGGCCGCAGCCGGAATACGCCGGCGCCGCCATTGCCGAACAGCGGCTTCAGGATGATGTCGCCATGCTCTCTCCAGAATTCGCGGATCGCGTCGCGGTCGCGGGTCAGCAAGGTCGGAGGCATCAGCTCTTTGAAGCGCAGAACAAAGAGCTTTTCCGGTGCGTTGCGCACCGCGGCGGGGTCATTGACGACGAGCGGCCCGTTTTCCGGCAGCAATTCGAGCAGGTGAGTCGCGGTGATATAGGCCATGTCGAAGGGCGGATCCTGGCGCATCAGGATGACATCGACACCGGCCAGATCGAGCTCCTCGAACGCGCCGAAGCGGTGGTGGTTGCCCTGTCTGCGCATGACTTCGAGCGGCCGCGCGCGGGCATAGAGCCGTCCGTCGTGAAGCGTCAGCGCATCGGGCAGATAATGGAACAGGGCGTGTCCGCGGGCCTGCGCTTCGAGGGCCAGCGCAAAGGTCGAATCCGCATCGATGTTGATCGTATCGATCGGATCCATCTGGATCGCGACGGCCAGAGCCATGCCGACCTCCGGGTACAGTTGGGAGACCCGCCCCTCACCCTCCCGCTTCGCGGGCCCCTCCCTCTCCCCGCTATTGCGGGGCGAAGGGTTTCTCGGCTCTGCTTCCTCGCCCCGCTTGCGGGGAGAGGGCCGGGGTGAGGGGCATGTCTCCCCAAAACCTCAATTCAACTTCGAGCGCAGCTGCTGCAGCAGCGCCGCGGCCTGATGCCGAGCCGTGCCGTCCGGAGAGCGCAGGACGACCTGCTCGAGCGCAGCGGCGGCCGAACGCATGTTGCCGAGCCGAGCGTGCAATAGTCCCGCTTCGCGCCACAGATCGGCGAGGTCGGGAGCCAGCATCAGCATGGTTTCGGCCACCATGACTGCCCGCTCGTAATGCTCCGCCTGGATAAGGCGCGCCTTCAAATTATTCTGCAGGCGCAGCAGCACGTCACGGTCCGGTACCGGAGTATAGTGTTCGGTCTGAAGCTCGCTGTCCAAGCCCGCAGTCGCTTTCAACAGCTCGCGCAATTCGGCCGCAATGCAAATTCGGCCGCCATGGAACGGGTCGAGGATGAGCCGCTCGGGACCGTCCGACAGGCGGACAAGAAAATGGCCGGGGAAGGCGAGCCCGACAGTCTCCCAGCCCTGGGCGCGGCCGGCATGCATGTAAAGAATACCGAGCGCCACCGGCAGGCCTTTCCGGCGGTCGACGACGCGCATCAGATTGGCATTCTGCAGGTCGTCATAGGTCAGCGCATCGCCGGAATACCCGTATTTCAGAAGCACGATTTCGTTGAGAGCGCGGGCTCGCTCGGCGAGATCGCCGGCCGCCCCCGGATGGCTGCCGACATCGCGCGCGAGCAGATGCAGATGCTCGCGGTAATGCGCCGGGCCGACCCGCGGGCGTTCGAACGAGGCGAGCGCCAGGGCCGCCTCGGCGATCGGCAGGACGCGTTCGCCCGAGGCGCCGAGTTCGCGCAGAAAATTTGCACAAGTCTCTGGATCGTATCGCTCCGGCGGCTGGGTCATCCGTCCCTTATATCAGAGTTTGTGCACCTCGACAGCGGTCGCCGGTGCGGCGGTAGGACCCGCGTCGGGTGCCTGGGCGCTGGCGGGCGGCGGCGGTCCTCCCGGCTGGGCGGCAACCGGTGCGCCCGGCCGGATCTCGACGTAGGAGACCACCCGCTTCACATAGGGGACGTTCCGCGCCGCCTCGGTGACCCGGTCGAGCTCCGCCTGTGTGCGGGCCGAACCGATCAGATAGACCGATCCGTCCACGGTATCGATCGTGTAGTTGACCGAGCGGACCTGGCTGGCGAAAACCAGGTTCGAGCGGATCTGCGACGAGATCCAGGTGTCCCTGACGCTTGCCCAGGCGCCTTCGCCCGGCGCGACCTCGATCTCGTTATAGATCGCGCGGACCCCCGGGATCTGGCTCGCGATCTGCGCGGCTTGAGCCTTTAGCTCGGGGCTCGGCGTCATGCCGGTCAACAGCGTGCGCCCCTCATAGACGGTGATGGTGAAATCGCGTTGCATCAGCGGGTTCACCTGCAGCCAGGCGTTCTGAATGTTGGTCTTTATCGTCACATCATCGAAGGCGCCGGTGACGCCGCGTTCCTGGTTCGCCGTGTAGCCCGCCCCGCCGGCGGCGGCGAGCCCGCCGACGATCGCCACCGGGCAGCCGCAGAGCGCAATCGGCAGCGAAAGCGTGATGACGAGACAAAGGACGGCACGTAATTCGGACATGCTGGACCCCCGGCAGATATTCCCCGCAGGCATTGTCCGACAAAAGGGACGCCGCTTCCACTGGCGGCAAGGCGCGCAGCAGCGGTGGCTCGAAGCGGCGCTCGCCGCTTCGCTAATCGGCTCGCCAGGCGCCGGGCCAATGCCGGGGCAGGCGCAGCGGCGCCACCAGCATCAGGTCGAATTGCAGGTCGAGCCCGGCGAGATCGGGGCGCGACAGCAGGAAGGCCTCCGCGGCACGGGCGATCCGCCGCCTCTGCCGCGGTGTCAGCGCCGATGCGGCCGCGTCGAGCTCGTTTCGCGACTTGACCTCGATGATCGCGAGCACGCGGCCGCGCCGCGCCACGATGTCGATCTCGCCCGAGGGGCAACGCCAGCCGCGGGCGAGGATGCGCCAGCCCCGCAGCCGCAAATGCCACAGGCACAGCCATTCGGCGAAACGCCCGCGGCGTTGCGCCCGCTGCCGCCGGTGCGTAGTCGATCCGCGGGCCGGTCTCATTCCTCCCCGTCGCGCATCGCCAAGGCGCGCCGATAGAGTTTCCCCCGCGGCATTCCGGTTTCGGCAGCGAGTTTTGCCGCCGCTTCGCGCACGCCGAGTTCGGCGAGCGCCGTCCGCAGCCGCTCGTCGACCTCGGCCCGGTCCGGTTCGGCGCGCTCGGGCGGGCCAACGACGACCACGGCCTCGCCGCGCGGCGGCCCGGCGATGCGGTAATGTGCCGCCAGATCGGCCAGTCGCCCGCGTCGTACCTCCTCGTGCAACTTGGTCAGCTCGCGCGCGACCGCCGCCTCCCGGTCGCCGAGCACCTCGGCCATGTCGGCGAGCGACTCGGCGAGACGCGGGGTGCTCTCATAGAACACCAGGGTGGCCTCGACCGCGGCCCAGCGCGCGAGCGCGCGCCGCCGCGCCGCCTGCCGCGGCGGCAGAAAGCCGGCGAACAAGAAGGCGTCCGGAGACAGCCCGGAGAGGATCAGCGCGGTCACCGCCGCGGTTGGCCCCGGAATGGCGGTGACCGGCAGATCTTCGGCAATCGCCGCCCGCACGAGCTTGTAGCCGGGATCGGAGACGAGCGGCGTGCCGGCGTCCGACACCAGCGCCACTCGCCCGCCGCGCCGCAGCGCCGCCAGAATGACAGGCCGCACCTGCTTCGGCATTGTGGTCGTGATAGGCCCCGAGCGATGTCGAAATCCCGTACCTTGCCAGCAGCTTTCCGGTGACCCGGGTGTCTTCGCAGAAGATGCGGTCGGCGCCGTGCAACACCGCCAGCGCGCGCAACGTGATATCTCCGAGATTGCCGATCGGCGTCGCGACCAGATACAGCCCGGGCGCCAGCTCAGCTTGAGCTCATGCTCCCGCCGGTTGCGCCCCGACCGCCGCATCCGAAGCCGGCGGCGCCCTCGGGTCGGGTTTACTCGCATCCGGGCGGCGGTTAGGGTGCCGGCTCCCGCCCTCCTTCTTGCCGGAGCCCGCTCTTGCCGCGCCCGTCGCTTTCGCGGTTCGCCTCACCCTTTGCCGCCCTCGCCGTGGCCGCGCTCGCCTGTTGCGCCCCGGCGATGGTATCGGCGCCGATCGCCCGCCCGCAACCGCCCTATTACGGTTATGGCCGGGTTCCGCCACCGCTCCCGCCCGGCCCTCCGCCGCCGCCGACCACGGCCGCGGCGGGACCCGCGAAAGTGGCCTTGCTCGTTCCCTTGTCGGGCGCCAATGCCGAGCTCGGTCAGGCCCTCCTCGACGCGGCGCAATTGGCACTGTTCGAGAGCGGCGGCGACCGCCTGATCCTGGTGCCGCGCGACACCGGCGGGAATGCGGCCGGCGCCGCCGGCGCCGCACGCGCGGTCATCGGCGACGGAGCGCGGCTGATCCTCGGGCCGCTGCTCGCCCCCGAAGTCGAGGCGGTAAAGCCGATTGCCCAAGACGCCCACATAAACGTCATCGCCTTCTCGACGGTGACCAGCCTCGCCGGCGGCAATATTTATTTGATGGGCTTCCTGCCGCGGCAGGAGGTAGTGCGCGAGGTCGGCTATGCGCGCGAACGCGGGCTCGCCCGCTTTCGCGGCGCTCGCGCCCAACTCGCCCTATGGGCATTTGATGGCCGACGCGCTGCGGGAAGCCGCATCGGGCAGCGGCGGCAGCGTGGCAAAGGTCGAATTCTTCGACCCGCGCGCCGGCGACGTCTCGCCTGCGATCCAGCGACTGCTGCCCGGCGGCGGCGCCGAGGGCAGCGCCGAGCCACCTCCCGTGTCCGCCGCCGGCCGCCTCCTTCGATGCGCTGCTGCTGCCGGAAGGCGGCGCCAGCTCAAGCAGATCGCCGCTCAGGTCAAGGCCGCGGGCGGCAGTGCCAAGCCCGTGCAGTTGCTCGGCAGCGGGCTCTGGGACACCCCCGACATCGGCAGCGACCCGGCGCTCGTCGGCGGCTGGTTCGCCTCGTCTCCCCCCGAGGCGCGGCAGGATTTCGAGCGGCGGTTCAATGCCACCTATGGCCACAACCCGCCGCGTCTGGCCTCGCTCGGCTACGATGCGGCGGCCCTCGCCGCGGTGCTGGCACGCGGCCAGGCCGGCGAGCCGTTCTCCCAGCAGGCGATCCTCAACCCGAGCGGCTTCACCGGCGTCGACGGATTGTTTCGATTTCACGCCCAATGGTCTCGTGCAGCGCGGCCTCGCGGTGCTCGAAGTCGTGCCGCAAGGGACAACCGTCGTCAGCCCGGCGCCGCAGAGCTTTCAGGATCTTGGTTACTGAGCTCGTTCAGGAGAGAAGAGCGCCAAGCACCGCGTTGAGGCGCTGGCGGCCGGCGGCTGTGGCGGCAAGGCGCTCGGCGTCGAGGGTCAGAAAGCCGCCCTCGATCAGCGGCGCGAGGTTGCGGCCGAGGAGGGTCTCGGCATCGCAGCCCGAGCAGCTGTTCAAGCCGCTCACGCGATACCCCCTCGACGAGGCGCAGGCCCATCATCAGCATTTCCTCGATCGCGGTCTCGCGGTCGATTGGCGCGATCTCTTCGATTCCGGTTCCCTTGGTTTCCACGGCCGCGAGCCATTTCTCGGGCAGCCGGTATTGCCGGGTCGCAAATTTGGTGCCGGCTCGGGTCAGCCGGCCATGGGCGCCGGGGCCGATCCCGACATAGTCCTGGTAGCGCCAATAGGCGAGGTTGTGCCGGCATTCGGCGCCGGGTCGGGCGTGATTGGAGATTTCGTAGGCCGGCAGCCCGGCAGCGGCGAGCCGGCTCCTGCGTCATCTCGAACAGCGCGGCCGTGCTGTCTTCCTCGGGCGGGACGAGTTCGCCGCGCCGCGCGAGCGTAGCGAAGGCGGTGCCGGGCTCGATCGTCAGCTGATAAAGCGAGAGGTGCTCGCCGGCGAGGGTCGAGCGCCTCGTCGAGTTCGCTGCGCCAGGCCGCAACGCTCTGGCCCGGGCGGGCATAGATCAGATCGAACGAGAACCGCGGAAAGATCTCGCGGGCGTGCTCGATCGCGGCGATCGCCTCCTCTCGGTCATGGGCGCGGCCCAAGAGGCGCAAGGCCGCCGGGTCGAGCGCCTGAACCCCGAGCGACAGCCGGTTGACCCCGGCCGCCGCAAAGGCACGGAAACGATCGGCTTCGGCGGAATTGGGGTTGGCCTCGAGGGTGATTTCGACATCGGGCATAACGGCCCAATGCGACCGTACCCCGTCGAGCAGCTTCCGCGACGGTCTCCGGCGGCATCAGCGACGGTGTGCCGCCGCCGAAAAACACCGAGCCTACTGCGCGTCCCGCGGTGAGCTCGGCCTGGTCGTTCGAGATCGCGCATGAGCGCCCGCGTCCAGCGCGCCGCGTCGATGCCGTCGCGGACATGGCTGTTGAAATCGCAATAGGGGCATTTCGACCGGCAGAACGGCCAATGGATGTAGACGGCGAGCGGCTCAGCTGCCCACTGAAATAGCGCTCGACGAGCTTGGCGAAGGCGCGGGCGCGGTGGCTGATGCGGTGCTTCTCGGCCGGGTCGATTTCGCCGAAGGTCAAGGTTCTCGCCTTGCGGGATGAATATCGGATCGTAGCCGAAGCCTCGATCGCCCCGCGGCGGCCAGGTGAGGCTGCCTTCGACCTCGCCGCGAAACAATTCGGTGCGGCCGCCCGGCCAGGCGAGCGCGAGGACCGCGACAAATCTGGCGCTGCGGTCCTTGTCGCCGAGCTCGCGGTGAACCCGCTCCATCGCGACCCGGAAATCCTTGGCCGGGCCGGCCCAGCGGGCGGAGTAGATCCCGGGAGCGCCGCCCAGCGCCGGCACGACGAGGCCGGAATCATCGGCGAGCGCCGGCAGCCCGCTCGCCTCCGCCGCGGCCCGGGCCTTCAGCGCCGCGTTCGCCTCGAAGCTGTCGCCGGTTTCCTCCGGCTCGGGAAGGCCGAGCGAGCCCGCGGCGATGGTTTCGACGGCGAACGGCGCCAGCAGCGCCGCGATCTCCTCGACCTTGCCCGGGTTGTGGCTGGCGATGACCAGCCGGTCACCGGCGAATGGCTGGGGCATCGCGTCAGGCAAGCCCGAGCGCCGCCCGCTGGCATCGGGTAAGGTCGCGCGACGCCTTGCCGCGCGAGCCGCAACATCTCGGCGAACAGCGTCTCGTCGAACGGCGCGCCTTCGGCGGTCGCCTGGATCTCGACAATCCCGCCCATCCCGGTCAGCACGAAATTGGCGTCGGTCATCGCTTGCGAATCCTCGGCATAGTCGAGATCGAGCACGGCGATATCGGCAACGACGCCGCAGGAGACCGCGGCGACATTGTCGCGCAATGGCAGCGCCTTCAACAAACCCGCCGAAAGCAATCGCTGAAACGCCAGATGGAGCGCCACATAGCTGCCGGTGACCGCGGCTGTACGGGTGCCTCCGTCCGCCTGCAATACGTCGCAGTCGATCTTGATCTGGCGCTCGCCGAGTTGCCCGAGATCGGTCACCGCCCGCAGGCTGCGGCCGATCAGCCGCTGGATTTCCTGCGTGCGGCCGCTCTGCCGGCCGCGGGCCGCCTCGCGGTCGGTGCGCGTCGCCGTCGAACGCGGCAGCATCCCGTATTCCGCGGTGACCCAGCCCTTGCCGGTATTGCGCAGAAAGGGCGGCACGCGCTCCTCAACGGAGGCGGTGCACAGCACATGCGTGTCGCCGAATTTCGCGAGGCACGAGCCTTCGGCATATTTGGCGACACCGGGCTCGAGGCTGACCGGCCGCATCGCATCGCGGGCGCGTCCCGAAGGTCGGCTCACGCCTGGTCCCCGGCAAAGGCTTCCCAGCCGCGGCGGCGCAGCTCACAGGCCGGACAGTCGCCGCAGCCATAGCCCCAAGAGTGGCGGTGGGCCCGGTCGCCGAGATAACAGCTGTGGGTTTCTTCCAGGATCAGCTCGACGAGCGCATCACCGCCGAGCGCGTGCGCCAATGCCCAAGTCGCCGCCTTGTCGCGCCACATCAGGGGTGTGTGAATGACAAAGCGATGGTCCATGCCGAGCGATAATGTCGCCTGCAGCGCCTTCAAAGTGTCGTCGCGGCAATCGGGATAGCCCGAGTAATCGGTCTCGCACATCCCGCCGACGAGATGACGCGCCCCGCGGCGATAGCCGAGAGCAGCGGCAAAGGTAAAGAACAGCAGGTTGCGGCCGGGGACAAAAGTATTCGGCAAGCCGCTTTTCTCGAAGGCAATCGCGGTGTCACCGGTCAGCGCCGTGTCGCTGATCTTGCCGAGGACGCCGAGATCGATGATGTGGTCGTCGCCGAGCTTGGCGCTCCAATCAGGGAATTCGCGGCGCAGGCGCTCGAATACCGCGGCACGGCACTCGAGTTCGACCCGGTGGCGCTGGCCGTAATCGAACCCGATCGTCTCGACGGCGGGAAAGCGGGCCAGCGACCAGGCGAGGCAGGTCGTCGAATCCTGCCCCCCGGAGAACAAAACGAGCGCCCCTTCCGAGCGTATGTCGATGAGGTTTTGCTGGGCCACCCGACACGAGATAGCGTTTCGGACGGCCCCTATCAACTCGCCGCTCAGCGGTAGGTACCTCAAGGATGGCGCCGACAGCCCCCTTCGTTGCTATACTTCGCGCTGATCGTTCCCGGGGGTGCCATGAAAGTCAACGCCAATCCCTATCTGATGCTCGGCGTGCGGCCATTCATCAATTGCTGCAGCGTGCGCACGATGCATGGCGGCAGCCTGATGCTGCCGCAGGTTCGCGACGCGATGGCCGAGGCGTCGCGCCATTTTGTCAATCTCGACGAATTGATGGAGGCGGCGGGGCAGCGGCTTGCCGAGCTGACCGGCGCCGAGTGGGGCATCGTCACCTGCGGCAGCGCCGCCGCCGTGGCGCTCGGGACGGCGGCCTGCGTCGCCGGCAACGACCCGGTTAAGATGCTGCGCCTGCCATTCACCGACGGGATGGTCAACCGCGTGCTGATCCCGAGGACGCAGCGTTTCGCCTATGACCAGGCAGTCCGCATGATCGGCTGCCATCTGGTCGAGATCGACACGCGCGCGGATCTCGACGCGGCGCTCGCCGAGCCGGTCGCGATGGTGGTGCTGCTCGGCAAGCAGGAGCATGTGGGAAACCTGCGGCTCGAAGAGATCGCCTCGGTCGTCAAGCCCCGCGGCATCCCGATCATGGTCGACGCCGCCTCCGAGCACCTCGAACGGCCGAGCCCGTGGCTCGTTCGCGGCGCCGACCTTGTCGTCTATAGCGGCGGCAAGTTCCTGCGCGGCCCGCAGACCAGCGGGCTATTGCTCGGCAACAAACAATTGGTCCAAGCGGCGTGGAGCAACGCCTCGCCGCATCAGGCGCTGGGCCGCCCGATGAAAGTGTCGAAGGAGGACATCGTCGGCGTGTTGACCGCGGTCGAGCACTGGTTCGAGGAGCGCGACCATGAAGCCGAGCAGCAGCGGTGGTACGATGACCTGGAGGTCATCGGCGAGCGGCTTGGTGAGGTGCACGGCGCCGCTTTGGAGCTCATCGAGCCCGCCGGCGTCGACCGGGTGCCGCGGCTCCGCATCTCTTGGGACCGCTGGCAATACCCGCTCGACGGGCTGGCGCTGCGCCAGCGCGTGCTCGACGGCGAGCCGCGCATCATGCTCGACGACAACTCGGCGACCGAAAACTCGATCGCGATCGACCCGTTCCAATTGCAGCCCGGCGAGGCGGCGCAGGTCGGCGACGCGATCGCGGCGGTGCTGCGCGAGGCCAGCCGGCACACGCCGCTCGCCGGCTCGGCCGCCCGAGGGCGAAATCGCCGGCGACTGGGAGTTGCGCGTCGATTTCCTGCAGGGCTCGCGCATCCACCGGCTCAATCTCGAGCAGCGCGGCCCCGAGCTCGCCGGCCATCAGCGCTCGACCCATTTCGAGGGCCCGGTCAGCGGCTGGCTCAACGGCGACCAGATCCAGCTCTCCTTCATCTCCCGCTATGAAGGCAGCACGATCTGCTACTTCTTCGACGGCGAGATCCGCGATGGACGGATGAGCGGCACGGCCATGCTCGGCGCCGCCAGCGACCAGAACCACGGCATCGTCAACCGCAGCCAGTTCGGCCCCGGCCGCTGGCAGGCGAGCCGCGTCGCGTGAGCGAAGACGGGGATCGCGCTTCTTGACGCGAAGATGAGGCGCCGGAAATTTATCGCTCTCTTCGGCGCGGCGACCGCTGCGTGGCCGCTCGGCGCAAGGGCGCAACAGGACGAGAAAGTCTACAAGTTAGGCTTTCTCAGCGCGGGTTCGCCGGCACCCGCGACGGTCCATTGTGCGTGATGCCCTCCGCGAGCTGGGATACGTCGAAGGCAAAAACCTCACATTCGAGCGCAGGTTTGCGGAGGACAGGCTCGACCGGCTGCCCGGGCTTGCCGCGGAGCTGGTCAGCCTCAAAGTGGACGTCATCATGGCGGCGGGGACGCTGGCGCCGCTTGCCGCCAAACGGGCCACCTCGACGATTCCGATCGTTATGATGGCAGCCGGCGACCCGGTAGGAAGCGGGCTCGTCGCGAGCTTGGCCCACCCCGGCGGCAACGTCACCGGGATGAGCCTCATGGCACCCGACCTCGGCGGAAAGCGGCTGGAACTGCTCAAGGAGCTTCTCCCCGGAATTTCTCGCGTAGCCGTTCTCTGGAATGCGGCCAATCCCTATTCCGCGCTGGTGTTCAAGGAGACGGTGGGCGCGGCCCGAACCCTTGGGGTCGAGCTTCAATCGCTGGAAATACGGGAGCCCCCCGATATCGACGGCGCGCTCGAAGCTGCGACGGGTCAGCACGCAGATGCGCTGATCACGGTTGAAGATCCGCTCACCATAGATCTTCGAAAGAAAATTGCGGAATTCGCGGCTGACCACCGATTGCCGACAATATCAGGCCTCAGAGTGTTTGCGGATTCAGGATTTCTCATGTCCTACGGCGCGGATCTTGCCGATATCATTCGGCGCAGCGCGGTCTATGTGGACAAGATCCTTAAAGGCGCGAAACCGTCTGACCTGCCGGTCGAGCAGCCAACCAAGTTCGAGCTGGTCATCAATCTCAAGACCGCGAAATCGCTCGGCCTGACGATCCCCTCCATCCTCCTCGCCCGCGCCGACGAGGTCATCGAATGACCCGCCGCCAGTAACCAGAACCAGGCACCATCAACCGCTGCCGGTTCGACACCGGCCGCTGGCCGGCCGCCGGGTTATTTGACCATCGGCCAGCACACCGCTGCCCTCTTTACGTCTCCGCGCGACGCGCAGTTGACAAATGGGGCATCGAGGTGGTCGAAGATCAGCCATGAGCGAAGCTGGGGACGTTCTCGACTTCTTGCGCGCGCGTTTCACGCGGCTCGACGACCGTCTCGACCGCATTGATCGCAAGCTCGACGAGGTTGTAACGCGGCTCGGCGCACTCGAGCGCAAGGTCGCCGGCATCGAGCTGGATTATGCCGCCATTCAGCAACGGCTCGACAACGTCGATCGCCGTCTCGACCGCATCGAGCGTCGCCTCGATCTGGTCGACGGCATTGGAGCACCCGTTTCGTGACACATCGGTGGATCGGCGCCGTAGGTCCTTCAAGGCGCCTCCTTCGGCCCCTCAGGATGAGGTACTTGGTTAGCGCAATCTAAGACTTACCTCATGCTGAGGGAGCGCCCTGGCAGGGCGCATCTCGAAGTAACACAATCGTGGTGCAGGCGATCGATCTAAAGCCCGGCGTCAGAACCACCTTGCCTTGTCGACGAGATTGCGCAATGGCTGGCCGGCGAGGAAGCGGCGGCAGTTGTCGAGGATGATCTCGTAGCGGCGCTCGTCGAGATAGGGGCCGTAGCCGGCGGTGTGCGGGGTCAACAGCACGCCAGGGGTTGTCCATAGTGGATGATCGGCGGGCAGCGGCTCCTGCTCGAAGACGTCGAGGCCGGCGCCGGCGATCTCGCCGGCCCGCAATGCCTCGACTAGATCGTCGAGCCGGGTGGTCAACCCCCGTCCGATATTGATGAAGAAGGCGGTCCTCTTCATTTCCTGAAACCGGGTCCGGTTCATAAAGCCCTCGGTTTCGGGGGTGTGCGGCACGGTCAGGATTACGAAATCCGCCTGGGGCAAGAGCGCGTCGAGTTCGTCGCCGCGATGCAGCTCGGCCACTCCTGGCGGCGCGTCGCGGCGGCGCTCATCGACGCCGATGACCCGCATACCAAAGGCAGCGGTCAGCCTTGCTACCTCACTGCCGATCCCGCCGACGCCGACGACCAGCGCCGTTGCCTCGGGCAGATGCACGACGCCGGTATCCGGCGGCAATTTCTTCCACTCACGCTTCAGCTGCTGCGGGATGTAGTGGTGCAGACCGCGCGCGAACGCCAGCACGAACGCCATGACATGCGCGCCGATATGGTCGTTGTAGATCTCGCGGAAATTCGTGATCGCGACCGGGTGGGCGATCAGCTCGGGATAGTAATAGCCGGCGGGCGGCGCCGCTTGCGGCGCCTGCAGCCAATGCAGCCGCTGGGCCTGGCGCAGCAAGTCGGGCGGGATCACGCCAAAGGCGGCGTCGGCATGGGCGATCACCTGCGCGGCGTGCGTATGATTTTCCGCCACGACGACCTTGAGCTGGGGCAGGGCGGCGGCAAGGCGCGCACCCCATTCGCGCGTTCTTTCGGTTTGCGGCGGCAACATCACGAATTCGGTCGGCATTGCTCAATCCTCCCGGGTTGGCTCTGATCTCGGGTCCAGGCTAGCACGGGCGGGCGGTAAAGGCTCTCGTCGACCGGCCGCCGACACTGTAGGGTGCGTCGGCGTAGGCGTCAGGTGCGGAGGGGAAGATGCAGATCACGCGTATCGGGGATTTCGAGGTTCACCGCGTCGCCGAGTATGAGGGACCCTTTATTGCCCCCGAGACGTTTTTTCCCGATTTCGACAAGGAAGTTTTGAAGGTCGGACCCGGATCATCCGGGCCCGCGGCTGATCGACCCGGCAAGCCGCAACCTCCTCTTCAGCTTCCATAGCTTCATCGTCAAGACCGGGCATCATACGATCCTGATCAATTCCTGCCTCGGCAACGACAAGGAGCGTCCGACCCGGCCGCAATTTCATCGACTGCGCAGCTCCTACCTCGCCGATCTCGCCCGCGCCGGGGTCGGTGTCGAGGATGTCGATTATGTGATGTGCACCCACCTGCACTGGGACCATGTCGGCTGGAATACCCGGCTGGAAAACGGACGCTGGGTCCCGACTTTTCCCAATGCGCGCTACGTTATGGCCCGCCGCGAGTTTGCCCATTGGGAAGGGGTCCATAGGAACGGCGAAGAGACGCCCCATCGGCTCGCCTTCGAGGACAGTGTGCTGCCGGTGGTCCGCACCGGGCAATCGGTGCTGGTTGACGATGACTATGCGCTCGAGGACGGGCTGTGGTTCGAGAGCGCGCCCGGCCACACGCCGGGCAATGTCGTGATCCATGCCCGCTCGGGCGGCCAGACGGGTGTTTTCATGGGCGACGTGATCCATCATCCGCTGCAGCTCTTAAAGCCGGAATGGTCCACCCTCGCCTGCACCGATCCGGAATTGTCGCGCCAGACGCGGACGCGGCTGATCGAAGAGCATTCCGCGCGCGGCACCCGCCTGCTGCCGGCGCATTTCCCCGCGCCCACGGTCGGCCGGATCGTGCGTCACGGCACCGCCTACAGCTACGCTTTCGAGTAAATGTGAGATATCTCGTCACCCCGCGAAAGGGGGGGCCAGGGCGGGCGACGGAGCGGTGGCCCTGGGTTCCCGCTTTCGCGGGAATGACGAAAAATGGTGGAGAGGACGCAATGCCGAGAATGACGGGGGGCCGGGCGCTGGTGGAAATGCTGCGGCGCAACGCGGTCGACACAGTCTTTGCGCTCCCTGGCGTGCAGAACGATGCGCTGTTCGTCGCCTTCTACGACGCCGGCGAGGAGCTTCGGGTCATCCACACGCGGCATGAGCAGGGCGCGGCCTACATGGCCTACGGCTATGCCCGGTCGAGCGGCAAGGTGGGCGCCTATGCCGTGGTCCCGGGACCTGGGCTGCTCAATACCACTGCGGCGCTTTCCACGGCTTACGCCACCAACACGCCGGTCCTGTGCATCAGCGGCCAGATCCCCTCGGACTTGATCGGGCGCGGTTTTGGTCTGCTGCACGAGATTCCCGACCAGCTCGGGATATTGCGAACCTTGACCAAATGGGCGGCTCGGATAAGCCATCCGACCCAGACAGGACAACTCGTCAGCGAGGCGTTCCGGCAATTGCGCGACGGCCGCCCGCGCCCGGTCGCGCTCGAAATGCCGCTCGATGTCATGGCGCTCGAAACCGAGGTGGCGCTGCCGGCCGCCGGAGAGCCGCCGGCGATCGCGATGCCCGACCCCGAACTGATCGACAAAGCCGCGGCCTTGCTCGCCGACGCAAGGAAACCGCTGCTCTTTGTCGGCGGCGGCGCCGTTCCGGCGGCCGAAGAGGTGCTCGCGATTGCCGAAATGCTCGAAGCGCCGGTGGTCAGCTACACCGGCGGCAAGGGCATCGTCAGCGACCGCCATTACCTCGCCCAATCGGCGCTCGCCGGCCACGAGCTGTGGCGCGAGACAGATGTCGTGCTGGCGGTCGGCACCAGGCTGCACCAGCCGCAAGTTCGCTGGGGCGTCGACGCCGACCTCAAGCTTATCCGCATCGACATCGATCCGACCGAGATCACCCGCATCCTGAAGCCATCGCTCGGCATCGTCGCCGACGCTAAGGTGGCGCTTGCCGCACTTCACCATGCCCTCGAGCCGCGCAATCCGCGGCGGCAGTCACGCAAGGAGGAGCTGGAGGCGCTGAAATCGCGGGCCCTCGCCAAGCTCGCCGACAATTTGGGTCCGCAATGCGAATACCTGCGGGCCATCCGCGCCGAATTGCCCGATGACGGCATTTATGTCGAGGATTTGACGCAGGTCGGTTATGTCGGGCGCGTGGCGTTCCCGATTTATCATCCGCGCAGCTACATCCACAGCGGCTATCAGGGCACGCTCGGCTCCGGCTTTGCGACCGCGCTCGGCGCTAAAGTAGGGCGACCCGATCTGCCGGTCGTGTCCGTCTCGGGGGACGGCGGGTTTATGTACAACGTCCAGGAGCTTTCCACTGCGGTGAAGCACGGCATCGACATCGTCGCGATCGTCTTCGCCGATGGCGCCTATGGCAATGTCCGGCGCATGCAGAAGGAGGATTACGGCAACCGGCTGATCGGCGTCGATCTGCACAACCCCCACTTCCCGAAGATGGCCGAAAGTTTCGGGGTCGCCGGGGTACGTACGACGACCCCCGACGGCCTGCGCCGCGAGCTGGCGGCGGCATTCAAGCGGCGCGGCACGACCCTGATCGAGGTCGCGGTCGGCGAAATGCCCGATCCATGGAAGCATCTGGTCCTGCCGCGCGTGCGCGGCGGCCGCTAGCCGACGAGGCCGATGTTCGACAAAACGAAACTCGAGGCATTGCGCGCCAAATACGAAGGCGCCAAGGAAACCGAGGTGGCGCCGGCCGAATTCCGGCAGGCGCTGTCGGTGGTCTTCGGCAGCCAATACCGGCGCTCGATGCCATTCGCGGGAATATCCACGCTGCTGGACTTGCCCTATCGGCCGGAGGCGCCCGATCTGCCGGACTTTGGGGGGCTCGATATCGCGCTGGTCGGGGTGCCGATGGACCTCGGCGTCACCAATCGCGCCGGCGCCCGTCTCGGACCCCGCGCGGTTCGCGAGGTCGAGCGTATTGGCCCTTACAACCACGCGTTCGGCGTCGTCCCGCGGGTCGAATGTAACGCGGCCGACATCGGCGATGTGCCGATGCGCTCCCGCTTCAGCCTCGACAGCTGCATCGAGGACATCGAGGCGTTCTACGGGCGCATCCAGGCGGCCGGGGTGCGGCCGCTGTCGGTCGGCGGCGATCATTCGATCACCTATCCGATCCTGAAAGCCTTGGGGCATGACCGGCCGGTCGGTCTCGTCCACATCGACGCGCATTGCGACACGATGGGCGAGATCGACGGGTCCAAATTTCACCATGGCGGCCCGTTCCGCCAGGCGGTGCTCGCGGGCGTGCTCGACCCCGAACGCACGATCCAGATCGGCATCCGCGGCCCGGCCGAGATCTTCTGGGGCTTCTCGTACGAATCCGGGATGACCGTGCTGCACATCGAGGATGTCGACCGGATTGGCATCGGCAGCGTCGTGGAGAAGGCGCGAGAAATCGTCGGTGACGGTCCGACCTATATCTCCTTCGACGTCGACGGTCTCGATCCCGCCTTCACTCCGGGCACCGGGACGCCGGAGGCCGGAGGCCTGACCCCGCGCGAGGCGCAAGCGATCCTGCACGGCCTCAAAGGGATCGACATCATCGGCGGCGATGTGGTCGAGGTCGCCCCGCAATACGACCCGACCACCAACACCGCTATGGTCGGCGCCCAGATGCTGTTCGAAATCTTCTCATTGATGGTCCTGGCCCCCAAATCCTCGCACCGTTGACTTCCCGCTTCAGCGGATGCGCTACACGAAGATCGCACTGCTGGCCTTCGGCTTCGGCCTGCTGCTCGGTCTGGTCGTCCTCGGCGCAGAGATCAAATCACTCGCACGCGTCGCCAGCGGGCTGATGGCGGTAGGTATCGCCGCGATCCCGGTCGGCATGGTCGCGGATTGGCGTCGCGCCATCGGGATTGCGCGGGGTATGCCGAGACCGGGCGTCAAGACTGCGGCGAGACGGGCCTCGCGAACCGCTCGCCGCCCGCGGAAATCGGCGCCGCTGAAGCGATAGGGTGACGCCCGCGCATCAGCCGTACTAGGATCGCCCCCGGAGCGCGCTGTGAGCGGTGCCAGCTACCTCAAACGGGAGAAGACGTAATGGCGAAGAAGAAGATAGCGATCGTCGGAGCGGGAGCGGTCGGCTGTTACGCCGGGGCGCACATGGTGCAGGCGGGCGAAGACGTGACCTTCATCGACCCGTGGCCGGAGCACGTCGAGGCAATGCGCGGCGATGGGCTGCGGATCACTCATATCCGCGATGTCGAGCCGTTTACCGTCAAGCCGCGCGCGCTGCACCTGACCGAGGCCCAGCAGCTCGCAAAGGAGGCGCCGATCGACATCGCGTTTGTCTGCATGAAATCCTATGACACCGGTTGGGCGACGGCGCTGATCAAACAGTACCTCGCGCCCGGCGGGTACGTCGTCTCTCTGCAGAATTGCATGAACGAAGAGACTATCGCCGGCATCGTGGGCTGGGGCAAAACCCTGGGCTCGATCGCCAGCTCAATCACGGTCGAACTGCACGCACCCGGCCAAGTCCGCCGGGCCGCGGGCAAATCGGGTTCGCGCCACACCGTCTTTCGCGTCGGCGAGGTGCATGGCCGCAAGACCGACCGCGCGAACGAGGTTTGCCAGCTGGTCAGCTATGCCGACAGCGCCATGGTGACCGAAAACCTGTGGGGCGAACGCTGGTCGAAGCTCGTCACCAACGTCATGGGCAACGGGCTGTCGGCCTGCACGGGCATGATCAGCCGCGATATGGCCAAGAACGACGCGATCCGTCATTTCTCGAACCGGCTCGCCGGCGAGGCGATCCGCGTCGGGCAGGCCCTCGGCTACACCTTCGACGAAGTCAGCCACATGGACCCGGAAACCTTGGCCCGCGCCGGCGAAGGCGATCCGGCGGCGCAGAAGGAGATCGACGATCACCGTCTCGCCGAGGCCAATCGTCCGGGCGGCGGCGAGCACCGCCCGTCGATGGGCCAGGACATGGTCAAGGGTCGGCGCACCGAGATCCAGTTTCTCAACGGCTTTGTCGTGCGCGAGGGGAAAAAGGTCGGCATCGAGGCACCGACCAATGCCGTGCTGACCGACATCGTCACCCGGGTCGAACGCGGCGAGTTGAAGCCCGACCCGAAGCACATCACCGATCTGCGGCTGAACTGACGTTGATCCGCCGGCTACCGGTCGATTAACGTCATCTCCGGGCATGACCCGGGGATCCCGTGCGGTTTCGTGGATGGCCGTGGGTCACGCCCGGCCATGACGAGCAGGAAGGAGCACCCGACATGCTCGCCATAGTTACCACCCCCGGCGGCTCCGCTCCGGTCGAGTTGCGCGAGGTGCCCGAGCCGGAGCCCTCGCCGCACGAGGCGCTGGTCGAGGTGCGCGCGTTTTCACTGAACCGCGGCGAATTGCGGCTATTCCAGAGCCGCCCGGAAGGCTGGCGGCCGGGCCAGGACATCAGCGGCGTGGTGATGCAACCCGCCATCGATGGCACTGGCCCCCGAGCGGGCGAACGCGTCGTCGCGCTGACCGACAATGCTGGTTGGGCGCAACGCGCCGCCGTGCCGTCACACCGCATCGCGGTGCTGCCGGACAATGTCCGGTTCGAAGACGCCGCGGCACTGCCGGTCGCGGGCTTGACCGCATTGAGAACCCTGCGCCACGGCGCATCGCTCCTCTGCAAGCGGGTCCTGATCGCCGGAGCCTCCGGCGGCGTCGGGCACCTGGCGACGCAAATCGCCGCGCGCTCCGGGGCGCGCGTCACTGCCGTAGTCGGCAGCCCCGAACGGGGTCGGCACGTGCGCGGCGCCGAGGAGATCGTCGTCAACATCGACAAGGCGCGAGGGCGTTTCGGGCTGATCCTCGAATCCGCGGGCGGCGCATCGCTCGCCGCGGCGATCGCGCGTGTCGAGCCGAAGGGGACCGTCGTAATCTTCGGCAATTCGTCGGGCGAGCCGACCCCGCTCAGTTTTCGCGACTTCGCCGAGCACGCCAACGCGCGCATCCAGAGCTTTTCCTATTTCACGTCGGAGGCTGAGGACCGCTTCGCGCCGGATCTGGCGCTGCTTGCATCGCTGATTGCCGACGGCTCGCTGAAACCGCATCTCGTCGAACGGAGCTGGACCGATTTGGGTCAGATCGGTCCGCAGCTGCGCGACCGGCAAATCGCCGGAAAGGCCGTGTTTCACGTCGAGCAGAGCTGACCCCGGGCTCAATGCAATGCCGCCAAAACCTGGCGCGCCTTTTCGAGATCCGGGGTATCGAAGCCCTCCGTGAACCACCCGTAGACGGGCTTGAGCAAGTCCCGCGCCTCGGTTGGCTTGTCGCGCTCGCGCCATAACTGGGCAAGGCTCGTTGCGGCGCGTAGCTCCCACAACCGCGCCTCCTGGGCCCGCGCTACCGATAAGGCCTTTTCGAGCGACGCTTCGCCCTCGCGCCTGTTCCCGAGCTTTGCGAGAACCTCCCCCTTCAGCCGATGCAACTCGGCCTCGTAACAGCGCTCTTCTGTTTCAGCCACTGTTTGCAATGCCTGGTCGAGCAGCTCCAGACCGACCCTATGATCGCCGAGGCTCGCAGTTGCCAGAGAAAGTTGGCCAAGATGGATCGGGCGCAGGAAACCCGCTCTGGCCCTCTCGGCGGCCTCCGTTGCCTCGCGCATGATGTCGATGCCGGATTGCGGATCTGAGAGGCGCGCCATGGCCGCGCCTTGGCAGAAGCGAGCCCAAGGTTCGTAAGCCGCGACCCCATGGTCCACACAATAGGCGAGGGTCTCGTCGGCGTCTGCTTCGGCGCGCGCTGGCTCGGCTCCCAGCAAGCCGCTCAAAAACGCGCTGCAATAGGACACCAGGGCGATCAGAGGGACGTGGCCGGCGGTCTCGGCGCGCGTACGGGCATGCGCCGCCGCGGCTACGGCCTGTTCCGGAAACCCGAGCGGCCACAGCGTCAGCGCGAGAAATGCGGCTCCCGCTACGCCGAGGTTGAACGAAAACCGCAGCTCTCTCCTTTGTTCCTTTCCCGGCCCGCAGTGTTCCAAGGTTTGCTCGAGATAGGCGCGCGCCTCGGCAAATCGGCCCATCCCCCAGAGATTGTGACCCATCAGCAAATTGGCCATCGCCAACGCTTCGGGGTCTGGGACATCCCTCGCCAGCGCGAGACATTTCTCTGCAAGATCGCGCGCGACGACGAGCTCGCCGCGCATATTGTAAACACTCCACAGCCCATGGAGGATTATCATCTGCTCCTTTACTGTGGCGGATGCGTCCAACAACTCCTGAGCACGCGAAAACACCTCCAGCACTTCCTGCGCGCCGTTGCCCTTCAGCGCCCTCATTGCGGGCCCGAGGACCAGCCGCACGCTCAGTTCCCGACGATCCCGATCGAGCCCCGGCGGCAGAGACGACAATAGCTCTAGGCCATGGGTAAGGTGACGGACGCCCTCGACATTGGCAGAGCGGCGAAGAGACCGTTCGCCCGCAATCCGTAAATAGTCGATCGCCGCATCGACAAGCCCTGCTTGAATGAAGTGATGGGCCAATATCTCCGGCTGCGAACTGATTATTTCGGGGAACCGGCTTTCGAGCGCCGTGGCGATGCGCGCGTGCAGCTCCTGCCGTTGCCCTCGCAACAGGCTGCCATAGGCCGCATCCTGCACCAGGGCGTGCTTGAAGATGTACGATTCCTGCGGCGGGCTGCCGCGGCGAAAGACGAGCTCCGAACCGACGAGCCGCCGCAGCGCGTCACGCAACTCCTCGTCCGTGCGCTGGGCGAGCGCTGCGATTAATTCAAAGGAGAATTCACGGCCGATCGCCGCGCCGATCTGCGCCACCTCCTTAACCGGCGAGAGGCGGTCGAGCCGGGCCATCAAAGATGCATAAAGGCTGGACGGTATCGCAAACGGCGGCAGCGGGCCGTCGAGGACGTAACGGTCGCCCTGCTCGCGGAGCAAAGTCCCCTTCCATCAGCGCCTTTGTCAGCTCTTCAACAAAAAGCGGAATCCCGTCGGCCCGCTCGACGATCCGCTCGACGAGATCGCCCGGAAGCAGCTTTTGTCCTGCAACACGGGCGACGAGCCGAGCCGCCTCACCTTGGTCGAGGCGGCTCAACGCGAGCGTCGTGACGTGTGTCTGGCCAGTCCATGTCGGCTGTAACTCCGGCCGGAACGTGGCGCAGAGCAACATCGCGCAGATGCGGCACCCGACCCGCGATAGCGTCGAGCAGTTCGAGCGTTGTGGAATCGATCCAGTGGATATCTTCGAAAATGAGCAAGACCGGGCGCTTGTTAGCGTAGCGTTCCAATTGGCGGACAGACGCTGCGAGGGTCAGCTCGCGTTTGCTGTGCGGGTCCAGAGGAGGCTGCGGATATCGGTCCATCGGTCGGAACCCCAAGCAGATCGGCAAACAGAGCCAGCTCCTCCGGCTGGGCCTTCGCCGGATCGCGCGAGCAGCGCCTCCAACTTGTCCAGCTTGCTTTCCGGCGGTCCTCGCGATTGAAGCCAGCGGCACGCTCCATGCGGGCGATCACTGGATAGAGCGTGCTGTCTTGATGATGAGGGGAACAAAAGAATCGCAGTTTTATATGCGACTCCCCCTGGAGGGCTCGCCGAACGCAGCAAGAATACGAGACTTTCCAATTCCCGCCTCGCCGGACAAGAGCACGATCTGGCCGTCTCCGGCCTTGGCCCGACGCCATCGCAGCATCAGAATTTCGAGCTCGTCCCCGCGGCCGACGAGCGGCGTCAATAAGGATGTCCGCAACGCCTCGAAGCGATTGTCGACCGTGCTCGTCCCGAGTACTTGCCAAGCCCGCGCCGGTTCGGCAAAGCCCTTCAAATGCAACCGCGCCAAGATCGCGAAACTCGAAAAGATCGCCGACCAGCTGGCGGGTACTTGCGGCTATGACTACAGTGTCCGGCCCGCCCAGGGTTTGCAGGCGCGCTGCGAGGTTCGGCGTTTCGCCTACGACCTCGTGCTCTTGCCCGCTCCCCCCTTGGCCAGATCGCCGACGACCACCAGGCCAGTCGCAATCCCGATACGTGTCTGCAGCACCCCAGATGGAACTTTCAGCCGGCTGATCGTGTCGACCAAGGCCAAGGCCGCCCGCAATGCCCGCTCCGCATCGTCCTCTTGCGCCTGCGGATAGCCGAAATAGACGATAATGCCGTCGCCTAGGAATCTGGCCACGAAGCCGCCGAACCGGCGCACGACCTCGGAGGCGCGCGCGGCATAGCTAGGCAAGAACTTCACGCCAGTCCTCGGGGTCGAGCCTCGTCGCAAGAGCACGTGGAAGCGACCAGATCGCAGAACATCACCGTGAGCTGCCGTCGCTCGGCCCCCTCGGTCCGCGGCAACACGGACGTGCATCGGCCCGCGCCGGGGCGGTTGCACCGACGATGCTTCGCGCAGGCGGCCGATCGCCCTGATCATTTTCTTTCTGTGGCCGAGAAGGACGCCCAGTTTCTCGAGATCGGCTTCATTCAGTTCCGGCAGGATTTCGAGCTTTATGGCGTTGTCCCGAAATACCTGCTCGTATTGTGACAATTCAAGGTCGCGGAGCCAATCCGCTATGGTCCGAGTTCGCCGGCATTTTGCAATTTATGCTGCGCTGTTCCCGTGCGGCGGCGGTTCAGTTCAGCGCGCGATGATGGCCATAGGCATAGCCGCCGGGAATACCGCCATTGGAAAAAACGAGCTGCCAAACGCGAAGCCGTTCGGCACGGAAAGCACCGGCACACCCCTGCAGATACAGCTTCCACATCCGGTAAAAGTCCTCTCCGTATTTTTGTTTGATGCGGTCCCATCCGGTATCAAAGCGCTCGAACCAGGCCATTAGCGTCTTGTCGTAGTGGGCGTCCTTCCCAAGTATGGAGATCTTCGATGACGAGCTCATTGCCCGCCGCAGCCGACAATATTGGCGATGGTCGGGAACTCGACACCCGGCATGATGTATTTGTCGAACCAAGCGATTCGCTGATTCTTCTTTGAGCGCGCCAACCGTGTGCAACAGCAAGATCCCCGCCGGCTTCAGGCAGCGCTGGCAGTGCCGAAGAAATCGCTGTAAAACCGACGGCCGACATGCTCGATCATTCCGATCGAGACGATGCGATCAAACGGCTCGTCGACATCCCGGTAATCGGCATAGCGGAACTCGACCGGCAGGCCAGCACTGAGGCGTCTGGCGAGCTCGATCTGTTGCTGGGATACCGAAATGCCGAGGACCGCGACGCCGTAATGCTCGGCGGCGTAGCGGGCGAACGAGCCGAAACCGCAACCGATGTCGAGTACCCGCTGGCCCGGCTTCAGCTCCAGCTTGCGGCAGATCAGCTCCAGCTTGTCCCGCTGCGCGGTCTCCAGCGTGTTCGCCCGCCGCCAATAGCCGCAGGAGTATGTCATGTACGGGTCGAGCATGATCTCGAAGAGACCATTGCCCGTATCATAGTGCCGCTCGCCGATTTCAAACGAACGCGAACGCGATCCGAGGGGATTGAGCCTCAGCTTGAGAACTTCGAGAATTGCTGTCCGAACCGAGATTTGCTGCGTCAGATCGGCGCGATAGACGCGCTCTGCCATCAGGTCGACACGCTCGCAGTCCAGCCAGCCTTCCATAAACGCTTCGCCAAAGCCGATCGTCCCGTCGCGCAACATGCGGGCGTACACCCGTGGGTCGCGGACTTGGAGATCCCAAGGGCGGTCGCCGTCGATGGAGATCCCGGCCTTGCCGAGCAGATCTCGAAAGAATGCCTCAGGGGACATCACGCCTCCTCGTCCCGGTTTTCGCGGCAGCCGAGGCCTTTTCGCGCGCGCGTCGGTCGGCAGCTGATTATTTTAGACATATAAGGTAATTTTTTGCCACGCTTGGATCGCCTCGATTGCGATCTCCATTCGATCGACACGCAGCACCGACATGGACGCCGCCGTTCTCCCCGATGTTAAGCCGCTTTCGCTGCGCCATCTCGCGTTCGTACTGCCCTTGATCCTCCTTCATCTCGGGTGCGGCGGTGCGTTCATAACGGGTGTTAGCGGGCCGGCCTTGGAGATATTTTTGCTAGCGAGCGGAATTCAGCTCTTCGGCATAACAGCCGGGTACCATCGCCTGCTCGCGCATCGCTCGTTCAAGACCAGCCGCCAGTTCCAATTCGTGCTCGCTCTTTTCGGCGTGCTTGCCGGCCAGAATGGACCGCTGTGGTGGGTCGGCCACCACAGACACCATCATCAATACTCCGACCGGGAGCAAGACCTGCATTCACCGGCCCGGGGTTTCTTCTGGAGTCACATGGGGTGGCTCTTTTCACCGTATTGTGTGCGGGTGCGACGCCGGCTCGTGGGTGATCTGGCTGGCTTCTCGGAGCTGGTCCTACTCGAGCGCTATTCTTACGTGGTCAATCTCGCTTACGGGGCGGTTCTGTACATCGGTGGAGAGGTTTGGCGCGTCGCCGATCGCTCTGCCGGAACCAGCGGGCCTCAGTTCGTTGTTTGGGGCGCTGTGATCAGCACGGTGTGCGTTTATCACGCGGTCTGGTCGGCTAATTCATTTTGCCACCGGTATGGGTCGCGCCGCTATGTGACCGGCGACGAAAGTCGCAACAACTTCATCGTCTCTCTCGTTACCTTTGGGGACGGTTGGCATCACAACCATCATCACTGCCCCTACTCGGCGCGCCACGGGTTCCGCTGGTGGGAAATCGACATCAACTTCGCGATGCTCAAGCTGTTGTCGTTTCTGGGCATTGTGTGGGACCTGCGGTTGCCGGCCGCGCGGATTGCACGGCGGCCGCCCTTGCGCCGCGCCCGAGCCTGATCGGGTTGATGCGTCGGCCGCGATATGATGGTATTCGCCGGGTTGTGGCGATTTGATCCGGAGGTCGAACGATGACGATCAAGATAGGCGAGAAGGTTCCGTCGGTCACACTGCGCTATCTGAGCCCGGAGGGTGTGAAGGCGGTCGGCTCCGACGAATTCTTTGCCGGCAAGAAAGTCGCATTGTTCGCGGTCCCGGGCGCCTATACGCGGACCTGCTCGCAGCGCCATCTGCCCGGCTACGTTACGAATGCCGCCGAGATCAAGGCCAAAGGCGTCGACACGATCGCCTGCATTGCGGTCAACGACCCGTTTGTCATGGGCGCCTGGGGCAAGGAGCATAATTGCGACCGCGACATTGTAATGCTGGGTGACGGCAGCGGCGAGTTCACTCGCGCCATTGGGCTCGAGCTCGACCGCATGAAGGAGGGCATGGGGATGCGCTCGCAGCGCTATTCGATGCTCGTCGACAACGGCGTCGTCAAAGCGTTGCACGTCGAAGAACCAGGTGTTTTCGATGTATCCAGTGCCGAGGCCATGCTGAAGGCGCTCTGACGCGCGATGCAGTACGGCGCCCCCGCTGCCGCGCTCGTAGCGGTACTTGCCGCATTGCCCGCAGCCGCACAGCAGCTGCCGGCACCGTGGGCACCATTGCCGCATCCGACAGACGGCGGCAAGCCGGTCATTTTCGACCCCCAATTCACGGCTAAGGCAGAGAACGACCGGCGTCTTGGGTGTGCGCCCGGATCGCAGTGCCGGTGGCAGCTATTGGGCGTCATACAGAACAATGGGGCCGTCGAGCTGCGGGCTACTGCCTTGACGTGGTGAGTTTCGCCGCAGTGACGAAGCGGCGAACCTTATCGAGATCTTTGCCATTGCCGTCGGCTCGGTCCGTCTTGGTTTTCGAATCGACGCCCGCCGGCCGAACTGCGGCGATCGCCGCGGCGACATTGTCGCCGTCGAGGCCGCCGGCAAGGATGACCGGCACACCCACGGCATCGACAATGCGTCGGCTGATGCTCCAGTCGTGCGTGCGGCCAAGCCCGCCGATCTGTCGGTCGCCGGGCTCATGGCTGTCGAGCAACAGAAAGTCGGCGATCCCCCGATATTTATTGGCGTATCCGATGCTCGCCTCGTCGATGATCGGAATCGCCCGCGTGATCCGCACATCGGGGAATGCCTCCTTGAGCGCCCGGGTGTCACGGACCGAGAACAGCTCGACCGCCGCCCCGATATGGATAATGTCCGGCTTGGTTTGCTCGACTACCCGCGCAATCTCCGCGGGGTCTGCCGACAGAGACAACGCGGCCCGGGTCGCTCCCGGCGGTAGCGCAGCGAATATGGCGCCGGCGCAATCGGTTGTAAGCTCGCGCGGAAATGCACCGTCCCCGACCAGCACTCCAATGTGATCGACCCCGAGCCGCGCCAGCACGACGGCCTCCTCGGGCGTCTGAACCTCGTATATCTGCACGATCATCGCGGTAGGCCTGGTGCTCAGATATGTTGGCTGATTACAACAGCGCTTAGCTATCACACCCAACGGCGGCTGGCTGTTTTCGCTGTTCTTGCAGAGATTATCAGCCTTGGACACCTCGGTCGCGGCGGAAATCCTGGCCATCGACGGTTCGGCAAAACAAAGAAACAGCCAAGGCCCTGGCTCTTCCCGCTGTTCTGGGACAAGCATCGAAGGTCCGGCGAGCCCGCCCCCGCAAATACCTTCAATATCCCCGTCATCATACGTGGCCGCTACGGTATCACAGGACGCCGCTATTTGTCGATTTCACAATACGCCCCCGCATGGCCGAGACCGCAATTTCACCAGGTCCTCCCTGGGCTTGACCGACTTTGGCGTGCATATTTGCTCCCTGGTCCGCCGATCCCGTCATTGATCTGAGACGCGACATGCCAGACGACATCAATGCCTTTGTGCCCGGTCCGCGCGTCCGTATTGAGGGCCGGCCGGATGGGCCGCTTTCCGGACTGACCTTTGCGGCCAAGGACCTGTTCGATGTGGCGGGCCACCCGACCGGCGGCGGCAACCCCGACTGGGCGCGCTCGAACCCGGTGCCGACGCGGCATGCCTGGGCCGTGCAGCGGCTGCTCGATTCCGGTGCGACATTGATCGGCAAGACGATCACCGACGAGGTCTCGCTCGGCATCACCGGCGAGAATGCGTTCTATGGCACGCCGGTTAATCCGCGGGCGCCGGGGCGCGTGCCCGGCGGCTCCTCATCGGGCTCGGCCGCCGCAGTCGCCGCCGGGATTTGCGACACCGCACTCGGCACCGATACGGGCGGCTCGGTTCGCGTGCCGGCGAGCTTCTGCGGCCTCTATGGCATCCGGCCGACGCATGGCCGGCTTCCTGTTGCGGGGATGATGCCGCAGGCGCCGAGCTCGGACACCACCGGGTGGTTTGCTCGCGACGCTGCCACCTTCGCCAATGTCGCGAGCATCATGCTCGGCGAGCCGATCCCGTCGGCGTTACCCGACAGGCTGATTGTCGCAGTCGACGCTTTCGCCTTTGCCGATCCGGAGGTCGGCGCGGCATTGCAGCCAATGGTCGAGCGATTGCGAGCAATGGTCGGCGAGACGCGCGAGGAGGTCATGGCGACGGCGGGCATCGTGCAATGGGCGCGGGCGCAGCGCACCTTGCAGCCCTCCGAGGCCTGGCAAACCTTCAAGGATTGGATCGAACGGGACAACCCGCGCTTCGCCTACAGCGTCGCGCGGAATATTTTTACCGGATCGCAAATCCCCGAGAGCGAGCGCCAATGGGCCCAGCTGGTGCGGCAGGAGGCGCGCGGCCGGATGCGCCATCTGCTGGCGCCCGGCACGATCCTTTGCCTTCCGACGACGCCCTTCCCGGCGCCCAAGCGCAGCGAGCCGCTGTCGGCAGCCAGCGCTGAGCGCGACCGGATTCTCTGCCTATGCGCTCATGGCGGGCTGACCGGCGTGCCGCAAGTCAGCATCCCCGGGGCCGAGGTCGACGGCTTACCGGTTGGCCTGTCGATCCTCGGCGGTCCCGGCACAGACGCAACGCTCGTCGCGGTTGCCGCGGCCATCACTAGAATGTGATCGACCGGTTCCGGAGCGGCCGGAACAATTTTCCCCGTGTTCTTGTCGCTCGCTTATCGAAGATTACGACGGAAACTCGCTGCCTGACCTTCACCGGAAAGTGATCAACCTTTGCTGTAGTTGACTCCCGGAGTAGGATGTCGGTCGTTAATATCGGGCAACGTGCCGGAAAGGCGCACCCCGGAGACCGATAGAAGGGAGGATGCGATGCGTTGGGACGATTTCACTGCAGCTGCCCTGGCTGCCACAGTTGTCGCTTTTTCGGCGAGCTATGCGTGCGCGGAGGAGTTTACTGCGCACCTGACGGGGTTCAACGAGATCGGATCGATACCGACTACCGTCACCATCACGGCTCTCGGTTCGGCCACGCCCACCGGCTACACCGGGGCGGTCCTGACCGCCGCCACGGGCACGCTCCAGCTCGATCTCGATAAAAAGACCAACACGATCGCATATACGCTGACCTATACGGGTCCCTTCACCTCCGACGTGCAGCAGGCTCATATCCACTTTGGCAAGTCGCGTGATTCGGGCGGCATCGTCGTCTGGCTGTGCCAGACGACGGCGAAGCCCGCGCCAACGCAAGTGGCTATGATCACGCCGTCTTGCACGACGACCCCGAGTCCGACTGCAACGGTGACGGGAACGATCACGATGGACAATGTGCTTGCGGTACCGGGGCAGAATGTAACGGCCAAAGATTTCGACGCGATCACCGACGCGATCACCTCCCACACCGCCTACGCCAACATACACACAGCAACTTTTCCGGGGGGTGAGATCCGCGGACAGGTCCATGCCGTTGAGAAGGACCACGATCACGACCAAAATCACCGATAACGGGCGCCAAGTATCCTCAGGATGAGCCGGCAGCGAGCTTGATCAACTGCTTGGCAAGGCGCTGACGTCGAGCCAGGTGCTCTGGTAGGTGGAAATCGGGATAGCCCTCGGGGCGGAGCATGTTGATCGTGTCGGCGGCGAATCAAAATTATTCGCCATCTCGACAGTGTTGCTGCGGTCCTGTACTGTTCGAACAGAACATGAACGAGGGCACGGCATGACACGAGCATCCATCCAAGCGCGGCGGCACGCGGAGCGGCGGTTTCCGGTACGCGTCCGGATCGCGGTGCCGCCCGAGGGCCTCGGCCGTCAGATCGAGATCATGTACGCTTGGCTCGACGAGACCTGCGGCGCCGAGGGCTGGGGGACGGCCCCCGCCGGGTTGGTCGGCGTACTCAACGATGCGGTCGCGTTTTATTTCGACGACGCTGCTTTCGCGCATGCATTTGTCGCTCGCTTTTGTTGCGGCTATCGGGTCGAAGCGGTCGAAGGCGCCTTTGCGTTTCGCAACGACACGCCACCGCTGAGGCGAGGCGTCTCGGTGCATAAGACGCCGTAAGGGACCCACACCGGCGAGGCGGAGCCCCAACAAGGGCAAGCCAGCCCGGAATTCCATAGTTTTATCTGATGACCCTGTTTGGCTGGGCCGGACTGGCCGGGACGACCTTTGTCGCGGCACTCCTGCAGGCGGTAAGCGGGTTTGGTTTTGCCGTGCTCGCGGTTCCGCTCTACCTGCTGTTGGTCGACCCGGCGCAGGCCGTTCAACTTGCCATTATTCTCACGACAGCGCTCTCATTCGCCGTGGTTCCGAGATTGCGGCGAACCATCGCTCCGGCGCTGTTGCTGCGCCTGGGTGCGGGCAGTCTCGCCGGTTTGCCGATCGGGCTGTTTTCATTCCGGCTATGCCGACCGATTGCTGGTCCGGCTGGGGGTCGGAGCCACGATCCTCGCATTTGCGGTGATGATGGCAGGGTTCCGATTTCGCGGGGGCCGACCCTGGGCGCCTTTCGCCAGGACGCAGACTGGCGATCTCGCCGCCGGGGCTGTCGCGGGGATTGCGACCGCGCTCGTCGGAATGGCCGGACCGCCGGTGCTGATCTATCTGTTGCTGGCCGGGACGGCGGCGCAAACCGTGCGCGCGACGCTTCTCGCATTCTTTGCGCTGTCATACGCGGCAACAGTTGCGTCCCATGCCGCGACTGTCGGCATCCCTGGCCCCACCTGGGTGGCTGCCGGCATCCTCGCGCCCTTCGCGCTTGCTCGGCGGCTTTGCCGGGAGGCCGATCGGCGACCGCATCGGCAGCGACGGCTTTGCCATTTTGGCGATCGCGTTGCTCACCGTCGCCGGGCTTTATACGGTGGCCGCCGCGGCTGTCGGGATTGTCACTCGCCAACCATGAACATCTCCACGCCGCCCGACAGGGATTGTTAAATCACCACGCAGAGCCGTGACGCGATCGCTAAAAATGAGTATGATCGATCATCGTACGCGAGGCTTCAAGTCGACTTTTCGCCCGTTTTGCGGGACTAACACGGCTGGTTTTCGCGAACGACGTTAACGAACACTGTGAAGGCGTAGGTGAGATTATGATCGGCCCTCCGGGTTTGCCGAAATATGGACGCCGGGTCTTTGCGTTTGCTGCACCGAAACGGAGCCGATCGCGGCAGCATCAGCACGCATGGAAATGGGTTACCGGCCTCTACCTTGCCGGAGTGCTGGCGCATTTCAGTCACCACATGGTCGGCTCTGCCCGACGGCAGCAACCCGTCGAGCGAGGCGTTGACGAGCGCTCCTCTGAGCCTGGTCTGGCCGGCCGACCTGATAGAAACCTTGATCACCCTAGGCTAACCGAACTCGGCCGCTAACGCGACGAGCACCCGGCTGGGTCTGCCGGATTGGCGTCCATCGTTGTTAACTCTACTTCCTGCCGAGTGGGCTTCTGGAGTATAAGCGAGAGCGTCGCGACAGGGGATGAGTACAATGCAAACAACGATCATGGTTGCGATCGGCTTGGCATTCGCCTGGGCGGCTTTCCCGGCGCAGGCGGCGACCAAGGCGCCGGGCAAAGCAGCACCGGCTTGCTCGGCAATCAGTTTTCGACCGCTCCCGCCGGGCATGCCCGATGGCGAGCAGCAGGCCGGCATGTACAAATCACGCAACGGGCGCCTCGAATTGCGCGCCGAGGTCAAGCAAGGAAACCCATCCGACTATTACGTAACCTCCGCCGGCAAGCGGATCGCTGCCGCCGCGTCCAGCCTGCCGGAAGCTGCAGTGAGCTGCGCCGCGGCAAAGAAGATGCCAAAACCCGAAACTCCCGCCTCGTCTTGCACCGGCCAACGGTTTAGGGTCGTCGTCGCCCACGCCGGAGATCAGCGCATGGCACTGCTTTACGGCCAGGATGGCGGCAGCTGGCATTTCTGTTCCGCCGGCACGTTCTAGCCGAGCATCGCTCAAGTAATACGTCGGCGGGGTCATCGGCCCGCCAGCAGCGCCATTGCGATCAGGTCGACGGGCCAGAACACCGCGGCCGAGAAGGCGACGGCGACTTCTGGCGCTTCGATCGCTTCGATTGCCGGTTCGCAGATCCTCGATCAGGTGGTAGGCGAAATCGCCGCTGGCCGCGAGCGCGTAGAACAGGAGCGCCGCCAGCCACGCCGAGCGATGTCCGCTCGACGGGTCAGACAACTCGGATGTTCTTGAACTGCCACGGATCATCGCGGTCCAGATCTTCCGGGAACAGCCGCTCGCGGCCCTCGAGCGGGGTCCAATCGCCATAAACGCCGACGACATCGCCGAGATACGGCCTGGCGATTTCGAGAACGCGCTCGAAATCCATCTCCTCGGGCTCGACGATCCCCTGCCGCGGCCGCTCGATCGCCCAGATCATCCCGCCCAGCACCGCCGCGGTGACCTGCAGCGAGGTGGCGTTGTTGTGCGGCGCGACCCGCCGCGCCTCGGCGATCGACAGGCGCGAGCCGTACCAATAAACACCCTTGGCTTGGCCCATCAGGAGCACCCCGAGCTCGTCGATCCCATCGGCGATCTCCTCCATCATCAGCCGCTTGCGCTGCTGCAGCTGAAAGTTTTTTCCGGCGAACTCGTGCAGGCTCAGCACCGCATCGTCGCAGGGATGATAGGCATAGTGACAGGTCGGCCGGTGGCGGACCGTGCTGCCGTCGCGGACGGTCAGATAATCGGCGATCGAGATCGATTCGCCATGGGTGATCAGAAACCCGTGATAGGGCCCCTCGAGCGGGGTCCAGCTGCGCACGCGAGTAACCGCTCCCGGCCGCAGCAGGTATATCGCTGCGCCGGAGCCGAAGTCGTGACGGCGGCCGTCCGGCGGAAAGTGCCGCTCGTGCGTCCCCCAGCCGAGCTCGGCGGGCTGTGAGCCCTCGCTGACAAACCCGTCGATCGACCAGGTATTGACGAATTCGCCCGGCTTCTTGGGCATAGTCGAGACTTGCGTATCGCGCTCGGCGATATGGATCACCTTGACGCCGAGCGTCTCGGCAAGGTGGGCCCACTCGGTGCGGGTCGCCGGGACGGCGTCCTGCAAACCGGCATTCCTCGCCAGATCGACCAGGGCCTGTTTGACGAAATGCGATACCAGACCGGGATTGGCGCCGTGGGTCAGCACCGCAGTCGGGCCGCGGGGGTAACGGGCACGAAGTGCCAATGCGCTCTCGCGCAGGGCATAATTGGACCGCGCCGAAGGCGGCAGGCTTGGATCGGTGTAGCCGCCCGGCCACGGCTCGATGCAGGTGTCGAGATAGAGCGCACCCCGCTCCTGGCATAATTCGATCAGCGCCACGCTGGACACGTCGACCGAGACATTGAGCAGAAAATCGTCTTTGCCGAGCTGCGGTTCGAGCAGCGCGCGGTAATTGCCGCGGGTCAGCGCGGTTTCGATGAAACGGATGCCGTATTCGGCTGCGACATCGTGCCCGCGCGGCTCGGCGGTGATGATCGTGATCCGGTCTGCGGCGATTTCCATATGCCGCAGCAACAGCGGCAGGACGCCCTGCCCGATGCTGCCGAAGCCGACGATGACGAGGCGGCCGGGGAAGGCGACGTGCTTCTTGTCGAGCATGGCAGTCGAGGCTGATCGGGGCACCTGAGCGGCTAACGTCGTCCATCGGTGGGAGGATTACAACCGCCGGCGCCTGGGCTAATGTGCGGTCGCTCATCTGGAGATTGGGGCGAATGCGGAAGGTGGTTACGGCGCTCGTCGTGGGCGCATTGCTTGCGGCAGGCCCGGCACTGGCGCAGGCGAAAGGCGGCAAGGGGGGCGGCTACGAGCAGCTGAACCTATTCAGCGAAGCCTATGACCGCATCCGCCAGGATGCGGTCGAACCGGTCGGTGAAGGAAAACTGATCGGCGCCGCGATCGCCGGTATGTTGTCCGGGCTCGACGCCCGCTCGGCCTACATCAACGAAGCTGCGTACCGGGCCATGCAGACGCCGGCCAACGACGACCAGGCGAGCCTCGGTCTGGTGGTGACGATCGAAAACGGCCAGTTAAAGGTGATCGCGCCCGCAAGACGGCTCGCCGGCGGCACAGGCCGGGATCAAGCCGGGAGACTTGATCTACGCGATCGACAAGGATCCGACTTACGATCTGACCCTCGGTGAGGCCGAGCAGAAGTTGCGGGGACCGGCCGGCAGCGAAGTCGAACTGAGTTTGCGGCGCGACAATCGCGGGCCCCTCGACGTCACGGTCAAGCGCGAGCGCTACCAGCTCCAGACGGTGACCGCTCGCATCGAGGCAGGAAATATCCTCTATCTCCGGATCGCCGGCTTCGACGCCGGAACCCCGGCGGCGCTCACCAATACGGTGCAGGATTTGCGGCAACGGGCCGGCAACAAGGTGATCGGCTTTATCCTCGATCTGCGAAACAATCCCGGCGGCGCCTTTGAGGCGGCTGTGGCGGTAGCCGACGCATTCATCGACAAAGGCGACATCGTTGTCGTCAAGGGCCGCAAACCCGGCAGCCTCAAACGGATCAGCGCTACTCCCGGCGATATCGCTCAAGGGTTGCCGATCGTTGCCCTGATCAATGGGGGGACGGCGAGGGAAGCGGAGCTCGTCGCTGCCGGCTTGCAGGACAATCGCCGCGCGGTGCTGGTCGGGACGAGGAGCTTCGGCGAGAGCTCGATCGAAAGCCTGATCCCGCTCCAGGGAAACGGCGCCATCCGGCTCACCACCGCCCGGTTCATGACGCCGAGCGGCCAAATAATTCAGGGCAAGGGTCTCACCCCCGATCTCACGGTAATGCCCTTAAAGCTGGCGAAACTTCCCCAGGGGGACCGGCTGCGCGAGGCCGATCTGCGCGGCGCGCTGAAGAATACCGACGCCGCGCCTGCGGGCGGCAAGGATTCGAGAGCCAAGGACGTTCCAGGGCCAAGCGATACAGCGGTATCGCAGCCAGCTCCCTCGCTTGCGAGCGGCGATATCGGTTCGCCGGCTGACGAGCAGCTCAGCGAGTCGGTAGACGTTCTGCGCGGCCTGGCGCTGGTCAGCGGCCGGCCGGGGTAGAAGCGTGAGTTTTGCCCGGCCGCGCTTTCTCGTGCTCGGGGCTGGAGCGGTTGGCGGGTATTTCGGCGGCCGCCTCGTGGAGGCCAAGGCGAATGTGACGTTTCTCGTGCGTCCTGCGCGCGCCGCAGCACTCGGCGAGCGCGGGCTCGTCATCGAAAGCCCCATGGGGGATTTGCGGCTGCCTGTGCAGGTCGCGACCGCCGCTACCCTCAGCGGGGTTTTCGATACCGTGCTGTTGACGGCAAAGGCCTATGATATCGAGCAAGCGATCGCCGCCATCCGGCCGGCAGTCGGACCGGGAACGGCAATATTGCCGCTGCTCAACGGTCTCGGGCATATCGATCAGCTCGATGCCGCTTTCGGCTCCGAGCGCGTCCTGGGCGGCGTCGCCTACATCGGGGCGACCTTGATCCCGGAGGGGACGATTCGCCATCTGAACCGAGTCCACGGCATAGCTTTCGGCGAGCGCTCCGGCGCAGTCAGCCGCCGGGTCGAGACAATCGCCGGAGCCTTTGCCGCAACGCCGGTCAAAGCCTCGATAAGCGACAACATCTTGCTCGATATGTGGGAGAAGTTCGTCATGATCAGCTCCCTCGCCGGCATGAATTGCCTAATGCGCGGGTCTGTCGGCGACATCCTGGCCGCCGACGAAGGCGAGGGGCTGATGCTCGAGCTGCTGGCGGAATGCCAGGCGGTAGCAAGGGCCTCGGGGTTCCCGCCGCGCGAGGGGCACAGCGAACAGTGCCGGGCGATGCTGACCGAGCGGGGCAGCGATTTCAGCGCCTCGATGCGGCGCGACCTCGAGGCCGGTTTGCGCACCGAGGGCGATCAGGTTCTGGGCGACATGTTGCGTCGCGCGCGTGCCGCTGGAATTGAAGCGCCATTGCTGCGGACCGCGGTTTGCCACCTCCAGGTCCACGAACGCCGCCTTGCCGCGGGACATTAAAGGCCCGGCCGAAACTTGTCTCATGCATAACCTTGGTTGCCCTGCCTGCCGGGCAGTTTTTGGACGCGCGGTTTGCGATAGCGACTGCGACCCTCTCGCCGCCACCGCCGCGATGCGCCATATCGAGCGCGCCGAGGGGTTTCTCATGCCGAGTTGCCACTGATGACGAGTTTGTAGAACGTGCTTCAATCATTTCTGGACGCCCAAGCTCGCGGGCGGGCGAGTATCGACAGCCGCGCCGGCATTCGAGCGCAATCCATTGAGCCTGCGGACGGCCTCTCGGTTCGAGTAGCGACTTACAACATTCACACCTGCGTCGGGGTCGACCGGCGCTATGACCCCGCGCGGGTCGCCGCCGTGCTGCGTGAAATCGACGCGGACATCGCCTGTCTTCAGGAAGTCGATGCCCGGCGCGGCACCGGGCGGCATGCCGATCAATGGGCTTATCTCGGTGAGGCGACCGGGTGTCGGGTCGTCCTCGGAGCCGGCATCCGTGACCAGGGTGGGCGTTTCGGCAACGCCATTCTCACCCGCTTTCCGGTGTTGGCGGCGCGCTCGATCGATCTCACTGTCGGCGGCTGGGAACCCCGCGGTGCGATCGATGCGGATCTCTTGTTTGGAGATAGGGTGCTGCGCGTCATCGCGACACATTTCGGTCTGCGTGCCGCGGAGCGGCGGTTACAGGCAAATCGGTTGGTGAGTGCGCTCGCTGGAACCTTGCCGCCGCACCGGCGCGAGGCGGAGGCGGTGCTGTTGATGGGCGATTTGAACGAGTGGCGCGGCCGAAGCGGCGCCATCCGGGCCTTCGACCGACAGCTCGGCCCGAGCGCCGCGGAGCGCACCTTTCCCTCCTGGATGCCGGTGCTGGCGCTCGACCGGATTTATGCCGACGGGCCCGCGGTGCTGCGCGACGTCGGCGTCTACCGCAGCCCGCTCGCCCGGCTGGCTTCCGATCACCTTCCGCTCGTCGGCAATTTGTATTGGGACGGCCAGGCAGCATGGCGGCGCGAGAGGTCTCGCTTGTCAAGGCGGCGGTCGAGTGAGGCGAACAACTCGGCAAAGGCGCAGACACGACTGTCCTAACCCGCCGCAATGCCGGTCTACCGCTATTGGCGTTGCGTCAGGCGCCGGCCGGGTCTAATCAACCCGAATGCCGCCCAAGAGAAACCCGCTCGGCCTCAACGCCCTGCAGCTCAAGACGCTGACCCTGCTGCAGGAACTCGCGCGCGCGGACCGGCAATTCCGGGTCAGCTGGAGAAGCGGGCATTGCCGTGCGTCCGCCCGATCCGCACGGCGATCATTTCCACCTCGGCGATGCCGTGGTCGCAACCCGCGACGCCAGCGGGTTGCGCAATCCCGCCGTCTGGGTGGCGCTGGAGCGGAAGGGATTGATCCGCTCGATGTACCCGCATGGGGCGGTTGTGACCCCGCTCGGTCTCGACTACGAGACAGGGCTGCGCGAGACGATCCTCCACAGAAGCGGTCACTGAAGGTCGGTCACCAAGCAGAGGCTCCAGGCGACACCGACCGGATCGTACCCGCTCTCGCGCAGAGCGGCTTCGACGCGCCCGAGATCGGGTGTTCGCTCGCCCGTTGTGCCGAATTCTTCGGCATGGATGCCGCAGGCGATCAGCAGGCTGTCGATCCCTGCTGCGGCCGCACCGGCAATATCGGTGCGCAGACTGTCGCCGACGGCGAGGACGCGCGAGCGGTCCTCGATCCCGAGAAGGCGGAGGCAGGAATCGTAGACCGAGCGAAACGGCTTGCCGTGCCAGCGAACTCGGCCCCCCGCCTCTTCGTACCATTTGGCCAATGCGCCGGCGCACAGATGAACAGTGCTGCCGCGCATGACGACGAGATCGGGGTTGGCGCACACCATCGGCAGACCGCGGCCGATCGCTTGGCGCAACAGCGGCTCGTAATCTTCAATCCGGTCGTCCCATCCCGCCGGCCCGGTATTGAGGATGAACTGAGCTTCCTCGGCGGCCTCGACATATGCGAGATCCAGCCCCTCTCGGATCTCCAGGTCGCGCTCGGAGCCAATATGCAAGCATCGCCGGCCCAACGCGGCATAAAACGGATCGTCGCGCCGGTGGAGGTGCTGCCAGGCCTCTTCGCCCGAGGACATCACATGATGGTAGAGCCCGCTGGGCACGCCGAGCGCGGTGATCCGCCGCACGACGTCGTCGGCGCGCCGAGGCGCATTGGACAGCAGGGCGATTTGCTTGCCGGCATCGATCAGCGATCCCAGGCAATCGATGGCTCCAGGGATCGGGCTCACCCCGTCATGGATCACCCCCCAAAGATCGAGAATGAAGCCGTCGTAGCGCGGCGCCAACTCGCGCAGGCCGGCGATCAGGTGAACTGGCATGTGTTCCACAACCTCGGAGATCACGAATATCGACCGATTATGTCTCAACCTGTAACATTAATATAAGGTCTGCGAAATTCACTAGCAGCATACTTAAAAGCTTCCTTGTTTACTGAATGTTTCCGAACTTAACGGAACATGCCTCCGGGGTGCACGTTTTATCGACAGTCGGTGCCAGCGAAGGGTACTGGCCTATCTGAACAACGAAGGAAACGGTCGAGGGCTAGCCCGACCTCGGCGGGTCGGGAAACGGACGCTCGTTTTGATAGGAAATTCTTGCGAGAGCGCTCGGCACGAAGATTGCTGGGCTTGTTCCGCCTATGGAGGAGCAGTGATCGAAATGGAATTGTTGATCGGACCGTTGCTCGAGCGAAATGGGGGGTATAGCTATGATACCTTCACTCGGGCAGAGGGGTTGAGGCGCTCGTTTCGTTATCCGCGCATCGACGCAGCGAGGTACGACCAGCGCGCTCTGGCGGCCGAAGCGCGGCGCGATTCGCGTTGCAAGGTGCGCATTTGTGAGACGCAGAGCGAATTCGAGCAGCTCGTCGGAGCGGTGAACGCTGAGAGCGCAGTCGCAGCGGAGCCCGAAAAAGATGATTAGGATCGGGCCTCCGCCGCGCCGACGCGCTCCACGGAGCTGTGAGGTTGCGCCGCTCGCGCACCGACCGCCTCGGCAAGGCAGGTAAAGCCGTCGGCGCGAAGCAATTCGGCAAGACCCGCCTTTATGTCCGTCACGAGACGAGGCCCGTTAAAGACGAGAGCCGTATAGAGCTGCACGAGACAAGCGCCCGCGCGAATCTTCTGATATGCTTCTGCGGCGCTCGCTACACCGCCGACCCCGATCAGCGGCAATCTGCCGCCTGTCAACCGGTACATGTCGGCAAGCAGAGCGGTCGAAGCCGCAAAAAGCGGTCGTCCGCTGAGCCCGCCCGCCTCTATCGCATAGCGGCTGGCGAGGCCGGCCGGCCGGTCCACCGTCGTGTTGGACACGATCAGGCCATCGACGCCGGCAGCGAGAGCAACCGCGGCAATGTCTTCTCGTTCTTCCGGGGTGAGGTCGGGCGCAATCTTTACCAACAGCGGCACCGGACGCCCGCTTTCGTCACGGGCTCGAAGCAGGGGGGCCAGCAATGTTTGAAGGCTCGCACGCCGCTGCAGATCGCGCAAACGCGGGGTGTTCGGGGAAGAGACATTGACCACGAGATAATCGGCCACTTCCGCTGCCCGGCGGATCCCCTCCGAATAATCGGCAACGGCGTCGTCGGAATCGCGGTTCTTGCCCAGATTGACCCCGACGATCCCGGTATGGCGGCGCCGCCGAAGGCGCTCGATGGCCGCATCGAGCCCGCCGCTGTTGAACCCCATGCGGTTGATGATCGCCTGATCCTCTTCGAGGCGAAACACACGGGGTTTTGGATTGCCGGGCTGCGGCCGAGGCGTGACGGTACCGATCTCGACAAACCCGAACCCGAAGCTTCGCATTGCTTCGGGCACTCGGGCATCCTTGTCGAAGCCGGCAGCGAGCCCGACCGGGTTCGGAAACTCCAGTCCCCACAGGCGCTGCGCCAGAATCGGCGGGTCGGGTTCCCGCGCAGCGCGGCCGACGATCAACCGGCCCAACCCCGTCTCGAGCGCCCGCAACGTCAGATTATGCGCGGTTTCGGCCGGGAGCCGGCGCAGAACCGGCCGGATCAGCGGATATAAGTCGATCATGGCAGTTGCCGCACTGTATACCGAAACTCAGCCGATGCCAGATTAGCAGCCCACCCTCAGCCACCAAGCCCTTACGGGCTTGGTCCCCCCTTCTCCCGCACCGCGGGAAAGGGTGCTGAGCGCAGCGAGGCGGGTGAGGGTCTTGCCGCGGATGTGATAGATCATGTCCTATGTCCCGACCCACCGATCGAGCGCCGCGGCGGGTGCTGGTGCCACATGCGCCGGTACTGGTCGCCGGTTTTCGGGAGGTGCTGTGGCTCGACCCCGACGGCGAGATCGAAGCGCTTGCCCCGGCCGACGCGCGCAGCCGCGTGGAACGCGAAACGCCGATGCTGTGCCACGGCCCGGCTACCGCACGGCGGCTCGATACCCCCGGGTTCCCTGCGCTCGATCTGCTCGAGCTCTTCGCATTCGTTCATCCGGCGCGGTTCTGCGTGCCGACGCCGCGCGGTCTCGCCGAAGCGCTCGGCCTGCCGCCGCCGCGCAGCTCGCCGGAGGCTTGCGTCACCCTGGCCACCGTCGCGCGCGCCCTGCTCGAAAAGCTTGCGGAAGAGGTCGATCCCGAGGTTCGCGCGATCGCCGAGGTGATGGATCGCGGCGGGTGGCTGTGGGGCCCCGCGGTGCTCGCCGCCCTGCCGCCCGCCGAGCCCGGCGCATTGCGGAAAGCGGCCGGGCTGCGCGTGTGGGTAGCGGCTCGACGAGTGGTCGGAGCCGGCCCCGGCGCCGCCGCCCGGCAACGAGCCGGTGGGGCCCGAGGAGGCTCGCTCGCGGCTCGCCGAACTGCTCGGCGCCACCGCCGAGCGGCGGCCGCAGCAAAGCGATTACGCCGCGGCGATCACTCCCGCCTTTGCTGCCGCGCGACCAGCCCGACCAACCCCAAGCGGTTCTTGCCGAAGCCGGGACGGGTGTCGGGAAGACGCTCGGCTATATCGCGGCCGCCAGCCTTTGGGCGGAGAAGAACCGGGGCTCGGTGTGGATCTCGACCTACACGCGCAACCTGCAGACCCAGATCGCCGGCGAACTCGACCGCCTCTACCCCGATCCCGAGCTCAAACGGCGCAACGTCGTGATCCGCAAGGGGCGGGAGAATTTTCTCTGCCTGCTGAATTACGAGGACGCGCTCGGCGCCGCGATGGGCCGGCCGGGAAGGCCGGCCGGGCATCTCGGGCTGATCGCCCGCTGGATCGCCGCGACCGAGGCCGGGGACTTGGTAGCGGGCGATTTCCCGGGCTGGCTCGCCGAACTCATCGGACGCGGCCGGGTCGGTTGGCTGGCCGATCGCCGCGGCGAGTGCATACACTCGGCCTGCCCCCATTTTCGCCGCTGTTTTGTCGAGAAGAACATCCGCCAGGCGCGGCAGGCGCGCATCGTCGTCGCCAACCATGCGCTGGTCATGGCGCAGGCCGCTCTCGGCGGGCTCGACGATGCAACCGTCCCGACCCGCTATGTCTTCGACGAAGGCCACCATCTGTTGGATGCCGCCGACAGCGCCTTTTCGGTGCGCCTGTCGGGCCAGGAAGGGCGTGAATTGCGGCGCTGGATCGTCGGCGCCGAAGCCGGCGGACGCTCGCGCGCCAGAGGCCTGCGGCGCCGGATCGGCGACCTCGTCGAAGGCGATGACAATGGCGCCAAGGCATTGCTCGACGTTCTCGCCGCTGCCCGTGTTCTCCCCGGCAATGGCTGGGCGCAGCGCGTCGCCGAAGCGCGCGGCCATCAGGGCTTCGAAAAATTTCTCGTGCTGGTCCGGCAGCAGGTGCTGGCGCGCGCCGTGCTGGCCGATAGCGGTTATGGCCTGCAGGCGGAGGCGCGGCCGCCGATCGAGGGGCTGGCCGAAGCGGCTCTGTCATTGGCCGAAAGCCTCGAACGGCTCGCCGCCGCGCTGCTGAAGGTGTCCGAAGCGCTGCGAGCCCGGCTCGAGGATCCCGACGACCCGCCCGAGCCCGGTTTGCGGCAGCGCCTCGACGCGACGATCCGCAGCCTCGACCGCCGCGCCGGACTGCAGCTCGCCGCCTGGAGCCGGTTGCTTCGCGATCTCGTCGAAGCGCCCCGAGCCGATACGATCGAGTGGTTCGCCCTCGACCGGATCGACGGCTTGGAGAGCGACGTCGCGGTCAACCGCAACTGGGTCGATCCCGGCATCCCGTTTGCCGCGCTGGTGGCGCAGCCGGCGCACGGGCTCGTCGTCACCTCGGCGACCCTGACCGATGATGCGGCCGATCCCGAGTTGGCGTGGCGCGGCGCCGAGGCCGGCACCGGTCTGCGGCACTTGCCGGCGAGCCCGGCCGCCGCCCGGATCGCCTCGCCGTTCGATTATCCGGCGCAAACCCGGGTCTTTCATGATCACCGATGTTCCCCGCGACGACATCGGACAGGTCGCGGCGGCTTATGCCGTCGCTGTTCGTCGCGGCCCGCGGCGGAGCACTCGGCCTGTTCACCGCGATTGCGCGGTTGCGCGCCGTGCACCAGCGCATTGCCCCCGCCCTCGAGGCGCGCGGCCTGACGCTTCTCGCCCAGCATGTCGACGCGATGTCGACGGCCACCCTCGTCGACATCTTTCGGGCGGAGGAGGATTCGTGCCTGCTCGGCACCGACGCGGTACGCGACGGCGTCGATGTCCCGGGGCGCGCGCTGCGCCTCATCGTTTTCGATCGGGTGCCGTGGCCGCGCCCCGATGTCCTGCATCGCGCCCGCAAGCCGGTCTTTGGCGGCGCGCAGTACGCCGATCGCATCGCCCGACTGCGGCTGCGGCAGGCCTATGGCCGGCTGATCCGCCGCGCCGACGATCGCGGCGTCTTCGTCATGCTCGATCGCGCGCTGCCTTCGCGCCTGCTGTCGGCCTTTCCCGAATGGTGTTGCCATTGCCCGTTTGCCGCTCGCGGAGGCGGCCGAGGCGACAGCCCGGTTTTTGGAGCCGGCGGCGGATACGCCTTGACAGCCGCGCGCGGCTCCTGATCTGTGGGAACGCCGAACCGCAACAGGAGCCCGCATGCTCGACCACCACCGCGCGCTGATCTACACGATGGTCATCGTGTCGGCGGCCGACAGCGATCTGCCCGATGCGGAGCTGCGCATCATCGACGACATCGTCAAGGACTTCCCGGTCTTCCGCGATTTCGATCGGCGCGATCTGTCTCGGGCGCTGAATGACTGCACCGAGCTGATGGGCCGCGAGCACGGGCTCGAGGAGACATTGAAGGCGATCAAGGCCGCTCTGCCGGCAAAGTTGCGGGAAACCGCTTATGCCATCGCCTGCGATCTCGTCGCCGCCGACGGCGAGGCCTCCCAGGAGGAACTGCGGATCATCGAGCTGATCCGCGACCGCCTCAATATCGACCGGTTGATCGCGGCCGCTATCGAACGGAGTTCCCGAGCGCGGTTTCAGACGCTGTAAATCCGCTCTTGAGCGAAGATCAGCGGGACGTCGTCGCCTTTCTGAAGGACCCGTCCTCCTACGGTCCGGGCGTGGATCGCGTCGAGGTCATCGAAACCCATGCTTCGCTGGTTTTTATCGCTGGCGAGCGCGTCTTCAAGCTGAAGCGCGCGGTAGCGTATCCCTATCTCGACTTTTCGACCGCGGATCTTCGGCGGCGCGCCTGCGAAGCGGAATTGGCCCTCAACCGGCGCACCGCGCCGGCGCTTTATGAGGAGGTTCGGGGGCTCTTCCGCGGGGCCGACGGCGCCGTCGGCTTTCTCGCCGAACGGCGAGGCTGTCGATTGGGTCGTCGTGATGCGGCGTTTCGATCAGGCGTTGCTGTTCGATGCACTCGCCGAGACGGGTGGCCTCGATCGGCACATAATGGATCAGCTCGCCGACCATATCGCCCAGTTTCACGCTTCAGCCGAGCGGCACTTCGACCATGGCGGCGCGGCGGAAATGGCCGACCTTGCCGAGGTGCAATATCGCTGCCTCGCAGCCCCGAGCCGTGCCGGCTTCAGTCCGGATCGAGTGGAGAGCATTCGGAAGAAATGGCAAGAACGGGTCGCGGTTTTGGCGGAGCTGCTCGACCGGCGGCGTGCGGCCGGCAAGGTGCGCCATTGCCACGGCGATCTGCACCTCCGCAACATCTGTCTGCTCGATGGGAAGCCGACCCTGTTCGATTGCCTGGAGTTCGACGAGGCCCTCGCCAACATCGATGTTCTCTACGACCTCGCGTTTCTGCTGATGGATCTGGAGCATCGCGGGCTCGGGCATTTTGCCAATCGCGTGTTCAACCGCTATCTCGACCGCAGCGAGGAGGATGACGGGCTCGCGGCGATGCCGTTATTTCTGTCGTTGCGGGCGGCGATCCGCGCCCATGTTACCGCGACCGCGCTGGAGCACGCTGCCCGTCCGGCCGCAGGCGCGAAGATGGCCTGCGACGCGCACCGCTATCTCGATCTGGCGGAACGATTTCTCCAGCCGCAGCCTTGCCGCCTCATCGCGATCGGAGGGCTCAGCGGCACCGGCAAATCGACCTTGGCGGCCGGCCTCGCTCCCGAACTCGGTTTGCGCCCGGGCGCCCGCGTGCTGCGCAGCGATGTGACGCGCAAGCTGCTGCTGGGCGTCGATCCGGAGGAACGGCTGCCGGCCACCGCCTATAGCCGCGAGACCTCGGCCCGTGTCTATGACGCGCTGCGCCGGAAGGCAGCGATGGGGCTCGCTGCCGGGTATACGGTCATAATCGACGCGGTGGCGCTGACGGCGGAGGAACGCAATTCCTTTGCCGAGGTCGCTCGTGCCGCCGCCGTCCCGTTTTCGGGGCTCTGGCTCGAAGCGAGGCCGGAAGCGATGGCAAACCGCATCCGCGGACGTGTTCGTGACGCATCCGACGCATCCCCGGAAATCCTCGCCGAACAGCTGCGTCACGACACGGGGAAGATCGACTGGGTCCGCATCGACGCCGGCGGCCGGGCGGAGGATTGTCTCGCCGCCGCTCGGCGATGCTCTGGCGGCGGGATAGAAGACGCGCTCCTACTGCCTGCCTCAGCCCCACAGACGCGAGGTGGCGATGCGCGCGCCTTCGGCCAGCGCCGACAGCTTTGCCCAGACGACCGACGGGGCGACGGCGTTGTTGACGAATGCGAAGGTCGCAAAGCCGCAATCGGCGCCGGCGATCACTCGCTCGCGCCCCACAATGTCGGCGTATTGGCAGATCCGCTGCGCGACGAGCCGGGGATGCTCGACAAAATTGGTCGTCGAGTTGATGACGCCAGGGATCAGGATCTTGTCGTCGGGGATCTTCGCGCTGCGCAGATCCTCCCATTCATGCGCATGGCGCGGATTGGCCGCTTCGAACGACAACCCGGCCGGCCGCGCCCGCATGCACACGTCGAGGATCTTGGCGAGCGGGATGTCGTGGGTGTGCGGGCCTTCGTAATTGCCCCAGCACAGATGCATGCGCATCGCTTGCGGCGGAATATTGGCGGTCGCCTGGTTGAGCGCTGCGATATTGCGCTCCGCAATGCGCAGGAACTCGCCGTCCGACAGGTGCTGATACTGGTTGTGCCGGGCCGAGCCGAGATCGGGCGCATCGATCTGCAGGATGAAACCCGCCCCGGTGATCGCCTCGTATTCCTCTTTCAGTGCATTGGCCAGCGCGTCGACATAGGCGTCTTCGTCCCGGTAATACCGGTCCGGCACGAATTTTGTCAGCACCCCGGGTGAGGCGGCGTTCATGAAGGCTTCGGCCGGCTTTACCGCGGCGCAGGCCGCCGCGAGATTTTGCAGGTCGGTTTCCAGTGGCGCCCGGTTCGTGTAGGCGACCGGGCCGGTGCAGCACGGCACCGCCTCGCGGCTGAACCATGAGGTGCCGCCGCGCGCCTCGTTGAGACGCCGCATGAAGTCGGGGTGGTCGAGCAGGTCGCGGTGCGCTGCGGTCTGCGGCGGCCTCTCGACCTCGCTGCCGCGGAACGCCGTGATGCCCGACAGCCGATGACGGACGTAAAAGGTGTAGGAGATCTTGCCGAGCTCGCCGTCGCAGACGCTGTCGATGCCGGCCGCGACCTGCTTTTCGACGATCTCGCGCACCGCCCCGGAGAGACAAGCATCAAAGGCCGCTTGCTCGAACGGCCGGCCGGTTTCGCGCGCCTCCAGAAACTCCAGCAGGTCGGGCGGCCGCGGCAGGCTCCCGACATGGGTGGTGAGAATCCGTTCGGTGCTCGTCTTCATCCTCCCGGCCCCTTTTGTGTAAGCTCGGCTCGACACAAAATAACCGGGTATGGCGGAAAAGCGCAGCGCATTCCGCCGCTATCGATTACCGCCGATGTGTCGCTACGTTCGCTCCGCTCTGATCAGTGGCACAAGGGAAACTCCGTTGCGCCTGGCGAGGAGAAGGATGGCAGTCAAAAAGCCGAGCAGCGAACTTACCAAGCTCGCAAATGACGACGGTTCGGGGACCGGCGCGAGTGCCCAGTTGCCGGTGATTTGGCATTGCGCAAAATTGCATCCGACAAGCGAACCATCGCTGCCTACCAGAAAGCTTGTGCTTCCTTCTAAAACACAAAAACCCGGCACGGTTAGGGTGCCCTGCCGGATACACACGTCATTGAACGCTGCGGTATAGATCGCTGTGATCGAGAGCGATGTCGGAGAGGAGGCAAACGCGATGTCGAATTCGATTTTATCGCTCAGATCCTGGGGTGCCGCCGGAGAAAAGCCGAGGCCGTGAAAGTCGTCGGGAGCTTCAAGAGAAGATCCGATAAGTTGGAATACAAAATTGGTGTCTCCGGTTTCGGTGAACGTATCAGTAGAGGCATTGAAAAAACCTGACCACGTGCCGCTGCTGTTGATATCGGGAAGTGCAAGCTGCGCCAGCTCACCCGGTTGCAAGGTGCAGGGAGAGCCGATGGTGACGGTGGTGCAGGAAGTCGAGTTCAAAGTCCACATCACGGCGGCTCGGACCGGTGAAGCCGGCAGACCGAGCGCCACCCCGGCGAGGACGAGCAGTGTCAAGCGCGCCAGAATCGCCAGTCTCCCGATATTAACCATTTTACCCCATTTATTTCTGATACTTGCCCAATTTGGGTCGCGGCGAAGAAGAGTTAATGAAATACTTTGTTCACTTACTTGTCAACGACGCAATCGGGCAACCCGCCGCCGGCGAGGCCGGCGACCCTCCCGCGGAGCAATGTTGCTGGGAATGCGATATCCAAAGAGCTACGCTGACCTCTCTCTGCGCCCGGCAATTCGTTGAGGGGCTCTACGCGCAGGATCGGGCCATAATCGCCGCGATCGAGGGGGTGGCGAACGCAATGCGCGTCAGTGGATTTAGAGGCTCGGTCGAGGGATCCGCCGGAAGTTGCGGGGCGTCTCCTAGTCCTCGGCGAACCGGGCGCCACCCAACGCGAGCGGGCCACTGCAGCGGCCCTGAAAGCACGCCTGGAGCAACGGCTGAAGGATGCCGGAACCCCCGCACGAGACTGGACGGACAATGCGTTTCGGCTCGGCAAATGGGGAAAGAATTTGAAGTGCGGCGAAAAAGCACGATCGACCGCGAGATGGAAGGGGCCGTGCTGATCGCGGAACGCGACCGGTCTTCTCCGACCGCGGCTGAACTGGCTGCGAACGAAGCGGCGCTGCGGCGCGCCGTGCTGACCTTGTGGCAAACCAATCCGCTGCGCAGCACCCGCTTGCTGCGTAATCGACGAGGTGGCCAACGGCCTTTCCTACTATGATCATAGTTCCCTTGCGGGATTGCCGCGGTTCTACGCCGACCTGGAAGAGGAGCTCGGCTCTGCGGGCGTGGCACTCGTTCGGGGGCTTCCCTCCTTTCTCCGGCTGGGCAGCTGGATCGGCAGCGACCGCGACGGCAATCGGTTTGTTACCGAGGGCCTATTGCGCGCCGTATTGCGGGCCTAAAGCGGGCGCGCTGCTGCCGGGATCGTACGGGTTTGGCAGCGCGGTGGGGGCGTGGCTCCAATTGCAGCCCAACGGCGGCATGCAGATGCTGCAAGCGATGTGTCGCGAGTGGCGATTTTTTCAGATGCTGCTGTCGAACATGGACATGCTGCTGGCAAAGAGCGACATCGCAATCGCCTCGCGCTATGCCGAGCTGGTCTGCGACGCCGAATTACCCGATTGTGTCTTTTCCCGATTGCGCGCGGAATGGCAGAATACGGTCGATGCATTGCTGACGATCATGGACCAACGGAGTCAACAGCGGGTGAGGCAGAGCAAGCCCTACAGTGCGCCTCTGTGAAGGCTAGCGCCGGTCAGGGCTCGGCTTTGGATTTTTCGGGGGCGCTTCCGCCGACTGCCGGCGGTGTCTCGCTCGCATGAAAATCGAGCGACACGCCGTTCATGCAGTAGCGCTGGCCCGTCGGCTCGGGACCATCGTCGAACACGTGGCCGATATGGCCGCCGCAGCGGCTGCAATGGACTTCGGTACGCGTCATGAACAAGCTGCGGTCTGTCTCGGTTTCGACCGCCTTGTCGAGCGGCGCCCAAAAGCTCGGCCATCCGGTGCCGCTGTTGAACTTTGCGTCTGAAGAAAACAGCGGCTGACCGCAACCGGCGCAGTGATAGATACCGGCGCCATACTGCTTGTCCAGCGGGCTCGATCCGGCACGTTCGGTGCCGTGCTCCCGCAGTACCCGGTATTGCGCCGCAGACAGCTTGCCCCGCCACTCCTCCTCGCTCAGCGCAACCGGAAACGACTTCCCCGGGGAATGTCCGCGGCCGCTCAAGCGGCCGAAAAGACCCTCTGCCATGCCCTTCCTTTCCGACTCGACGTGCAACCGATCGAATATCGGATCGCCAGCGCCTCACGTGAAGGGGCCGGCACGCAAAGGGCGGCAGGAACTCAGTGCACCCGCTCGTCTTCGCCGGGGATTGGACGAAGCAAGTCCGCCGTCGAGCGGGCGATCCAACACCAGACAACGCAGGTCAGTTCGTCATCGTCGCTGCGCAAGCGCTGCGCCTCGCGGTGCGCGATTTCCGCAGCGGCAGCACCGTGCCGGCGAACCAGAAGCAACACCGCTTCCCATATCTTGCGCTCGTTGGTCATCATCGCCGGGGTCATCATAAACGTAAATCCACCAACTCCGCGAGAGTTCCGTCCGCCGGCCCGGCCGCTGGGGTCCCAAGGATCGGCCCGAATAGCTGCGCCAAACGGCTCGATCCGTCAAAGCTCTGTCCAATATCTTGTGGTAACAGAACGCAATTCATACTTCATCCTGCTTGCAGGAACGCCAGTCCTCCGTATATTCGCGCCATGCCCGATCTCTTCGACACGCCGCCCGTGAAACCCGGCGACAGCTATTCCGCCAAGGACATCGAGGTCCTGGAAGGCCTGGAGCCGGTTCGCCGTCGTCCCGGCATGTATGTCGGCGGCGCCGACGAGCGCGGGCTCCATCACCTCGTGGCCGAAATCCTCGACAATGCGATGGACGAGGCGGTCGCCGGCCACGCCACCCGCATCGAGATTGAGCTCGGCAGCGGCAACTGGGTCACCGTTCGGGACAACGGCCGCGGCATCCCGGTCGACCCGCATCCTCGGTTCCCGGACAAATCCGCCCTCGAAGTGATCCTGACGACCCTCCATTCGGGCGGCAAGTTCGGCGGCGAGGCCTATCGCACTTCGGGCGGGCTGCACGGCGTCGGCGTCTCGGTCGTCAATGCGCTCGCGGACGAGTTCGAGGTCGAGGTCGCGCGCGACCGCAAGCTGTGGAGCCAGAGCTATTGCCGGGGAATACCGAAGACGAGCCTGGTGGACCGCGGGCCGGTACACAACCGGCGCGGCACGACGGTGCGCTTCCATCCCGACCCGGAAATCTTCGGCGAACTCGGCTTCCGTCCGGCGACGCTTTACCGCATGGCGCGCTCCAAGGCATATCTGTTCCGCGGGCTCGAAATTCGCTGGAGTTGCGACCCTTCGCTGCCGCGCCCGGAAGGTGTTCCGGCCGAGGCGAGGCTTCACTTCCCCGGTGGGCTCGGCGATTTCCTCGCGGCGAGCCTCGACGGCCACGCCGTGCTGACGCCCCGGCCGTTTGTCGGGCAAATCGATTTTGCGGAAGGCGGCGGTGTTGAGTGGGCGGTCGCCTGGCCCGAGGACGAGGAGGAAGGGTTCAGCCATTCCTATTGCAACACGATCCCGACCCCCGAGGGCGGCACGCATGAGGCGGGGCTGCGCAGCGCTCTGTTGCGCGCCGTCAAGGGCTATGGCGAACTCGCCGGCAACCGCCGCATCGCCCAGGCGACCGGCGAAGACGTTACGAGCGGCGCGGCGATGCTGCTGTCATTGTTCATCCGCGACCCGCAATTCCAGGGCCAAACCAAGGAGAGGCTGGCCTCTGCCGAGGCGACAAGGCTGGTCGAGAGTGCCGTCAAGGATCATTTCGACCATTGGCTCAGCGCCGATCCGGCGACCGCACGGGTGCTTCTCGAGCGCATCGCCGAACGCGCGGAGGAGCGTCAGCGTCGCCGTCAGCAGCGCGAGCTGGCGCGCAAGAGCGCGACCCGCAAATTGCGTCTCCCCGGCAAGCTCGCCGATTGCACCCGCGACAGCGCCGCTGGGACCGAGATTTTTCTCGTCGAGGGCGACAGTGCCGGCGGCTCTGCCAAACAGGCGCGCGATCGCGAGACCCAGGCGATCCTGCCGTTGCGCGGCAAGATCCTCAATGTGGCGAGCGCGTCGGCCGACAAGATGCGGGCCAATCAGGAGCTGTCGGACATCATCCTCGCGCTCGGCGCCGGCTCGGGGTCGCATTACCACGAGGAGGGATTGCGCTACGAACGCATCATCATCATGACCGACGCCGATGTCGACGGCGCGCACATCGCCTCGCTGTTGATGACATTCTTCTTTCGCGAAATGTCGAAGCTGGTCGAAAACGGCCACCTCTTCCTGGCGTTGCCGCCGCTCTACAGGCTGACGCAGGGCGACGTCACGCATTACGCGCGGGACGATGCGCATCGCGAGGAATTGCTCCTCAGCGCCTTCAACGGACGCGGCAAGATCGAGATCAGCCGGTTCAAGGGTCTCGGCGAAATGCCGGCGCGCTATCTGAAGGCGACGACGATGGACCCGGCGCACCGCACATTGTTGCGAGTGACCCTGCCGGCGAAACCCGATCCCGCAGCGATCGAACTGCCCGCGGAGGAATTCGAACGCACCAAAGCCTTGGTCGAGACCTTGATGGGCCGGCGCCCCGAGCTGCGCTTCGACTACATTCAGAAAAACGCCCGCTTCGCCCGCGATCTCGACGTATAAAGCCCGCACATTTCCTCCTCTCCGCTCTTGGGGGGCGAAGAGGGTTGCGGTGGGAGTCTCTGCACGCCGGAGCCGGGGGATGCCATTTGGAATAGAAAACGGCCTTTTATTTCGTCGGGTAATTCGGCGCGCGGGCCTCGCCTGTGAGCCCGGAACCAATGAACACGGGCTGCGAGAAAGGGTTCAAGGGCCGGGGTTCGTGGTTTCCGGCCCGGCACAGGGGCCTTCCCGGAAAGACCATCGTGCATTGAACCCCTACTCGTCGAACGGGGCGGGGAATTTTCCATTGCTCGCGCCTGTCGCGCGTCCGTTGGTTTGAGGAGCGGCCGAGAGGCCGATTGCCCAGCGCCCCCCTTCACTGCGAACGACCTGGCCGTCTTTCTCCATGAGCTCCAATGCCACCTCGGTTCGGTCGGCGAGGTACTCGATGGCTTTAGCGATCTGGGCCGCCGTCATCGGCTGGCCGGAAAACGACAACTCCCGCACGATCAATTCGCGGATCGGCCGTCGCCGGCGCCGGCGGCGCGGTTCATCGGCGTCGGCTGCCCGGTCATCGCGCTCTCTTGGCTTTGTCGATGCGGTTGTATCGGCGAGCGCGTGGCCGCCGAGCAATTCCAGCGCCGTTTGAAATCCCTCCTGCCGGGCCTTAATCAGCTTCGCTTTCTCGGCTTTTTGTTCGCTCAGGGCTAATGCCGCCTTTCGCTCAGCTTCCAAGCTCGCCAGATACGCGCGAGCCTGTTCAAGTAGTGCGTCCATAGTACGCCACTCCAGTTCCGTTAGTTGTGATCGTATTAAACGATCCGGGGCCGGAGCGCTCATTAGAAGAGAGGGTTTCGAATGCGGCCGCGTGTCGCGCATCTAGGTTAATTTTTTAAGGTTGCATGACAGTCAGAGAGAAGGTTGGTGGTTCACCGAGCTCACTTGCGCAGTTGTTAGCATCCACGGATGAAGCGCGTCGGTGGGCTAAGGGCGGCCGCCGATCTGGGGCGCGTTGATGAGGCGCCGGAAATTTGGAAATCGAAATGACAATCCTTTTTACCTCTGTTTTCATGGCATAGCGGCACAACCCACCTCAGCCTGCCGGCGTTCCGCGCCGGGCCCCTCCCTCTTCCCCGGCGGCCCGGGCGGGCAGAGAGGCGCAGTGCAATGTTTCGATAAACCTGCCCACCCCAGGCGAACTCGATTTATAACTCGGAGACGCAGCCTGGCGGCAGCGGAGGTTGAAAATGCGCGTCGCGGTGATCGGCACTGGCGGTATCGGTGGACCGTATGGCGCCTCGCTCGCCAAGGGCGGGGCGGATGTGATCTTTGTTGCGCGCGGCGCCCATCTCGCGGCGATCCGCGAGAACGGGTTGCGCATCGAAGGGGATCGCGGCGAAACCCACATCCGGCCGGCTCAGGCCACCAACAACATCGCCCGGATCGGCACCGTCGACACGGTTTTGTGCTGTGTCAAATTGTGGGATCTCGAAGTCGTCGCCGAGCAGATCCGGGCGATCCTCGGGCCGCAGACTGCCGTCATCCCATTGCAGAACGGCATCGACGCCACCGAGCGTTTGGTACCGATCCTCGGGCATCGGGCGGTAATGGGCGGCGTGGCGTTCGTCACCGGTACGATCGTCGCCCCGGGCATCATCCGCCAGACCGGCGCCTATCAGCGGATGACTTTTGGCGAGCTCGACGGCCAGATCAGCGAGCGGGGTCAGCGGCTACGGGATCATTGCGAGGCAGCGGGGTTCGAGGGCGTGCTGAGCCCGGACATCATGGTCCCGGTCTGGGAAAAATTCATCTTGCTGGTAGCGCTCAGCGGGCTCAACGCGCTGACCCGACTGCCGCTCGGAAAGTGGCGCGACGATCCCGATCTCTTCGGCCTTTATGAAGCGGCCTTGCGCGAGACCGTATCCGTTGGCCTTGCCGAAGGAATCAGGCTGCCATCGGACAGCCTCGATCGGACGCTGGCGCAGATGCGCTCGATGCCGCCGCACCATACGACGTCGATGGGAAACGACCTGATCCGCGGCAACCGGTTGGAATTGCCCTGGTTCGCCGGCAAGGTGGTCGAACTCGGCCGCCGTCATGGCATTAAAACGCCGGTGAATGGTTTTATTTATGCGGCGTTGAAGCCGTATGTTAACGGGGTCCCCGCCTGAGATGAGCACGGCGGTTCGCCTGTAAAGACCACTTGCGCAAATCTGCAGCCGCCCTTAACTAAGGCCCGTCGACCCGTTTGGGTTCGGCTTTCCGGCCTGCGTTCCTGTGCGATCGTCCGACCGTGTCTCCCGAGCCAATCGATGTCCGATGCGCTGCGCGCTCGCGTGAAGCGTCCTAGAATGCTAATTGGAGTTACTGCTGATGGCGACCGGTACGGTCAAATGGTTCAATGCGCAAAAGGGGTATGGGTTCATCCAGCCTGAAAACGGCGGCGCTGACGTGTTCGTTCACATCTCGGCGGTCGAACGCGCCGGGATGGACAATCTGCGTGAAGGTCAGAAGCTCAACTATGAGCTCGAGCAGGGCCAGCGGGGCCGGGTCTCTGCGGTGAATTTGCGCGCGGTCTGAACCGGGCGAGTATCTGCGGGGGCGCCTCGACGGGCGCCCTCTTCTTTCCTCCAGGAGATCTCTTTGGCTAAGGAAGATTTGATCGAGTTTGAAGGTACAGTACTCGAGCTGCTTCCCGACGCACGCTTTCGTGTGAAGCTCGACAACGGGCATGAGACCCTTGCTTATTCCTCCGGCAGAATGAAGAAGAACCGAATTCGAATACTTGCCGGCGATCGTGTTACGGTAGAAATGACCCCGTATGATCTGACCAAAGGCCGGATTAACTTCCGCCACAAGGACGATCGGGCGGCGCCGGCAATGTCGCCTCGTCCGCAATACCGCCGCCGCTGAATCGCAACAGTTGTCGATCGATCCGGCATCAGCCGTGTGGCCACGGCATACCTCGCCCGGCGAAACAGTTTGACATTTCTTTCGGTCAAACCCAATTTGGTGGGTAGGTAAAAACGCAGCAATTGTTACAATAAGGCTACAACGTCTCAATGGATTTTTCTGAACTCGACCTTTCGCCTGAGGTTCTTCAGGCGGTTTCCGACGCCGGCTATACCAATCCCACTCCGATCCAGGAACAAGCGATCCCCCACGTAAAGCGTGGCCGGGACGTTCTCGGTTGCGCCCAGACCGGAACGGGTAAAACGGCGAGCTTTGTGCTGCCGATGGTCGACATGCTGGCGGCCGGGCGCGCCCGAGTGCGAATGCCGCGCTCGCTGATCCTCGAACCGACGCGCGAACTGGCGACCCAAGTCGCCGCCTCCTTCGAGCTCTACGGCAAGCATCACCGCCTGACGATGGCGCTGCTGATCGGCGGCGAAAGCTTTGTCGATCAGGAACGCAAGCTCGATCGCGGGGTCGACGTGTTGATCGCCACGCCGGGCCGACTCCTCGATCTTTATGGGCGCGGCAAGATCCTTCTCTCCGACACCCGCATTCTGGTCATCGACGAGGCCGACCGGATGCTCGACATGGGCTTCATCCCGGATGTCGAGCGGATCGTCGGCTTATTGCCGGAAACCCGCCAGACGCTGTTCTTTTCGGCGACGATGCCGGCCGAGATCCGCAAGCTGGCAGACGCCTTTCTGCGCAATCCGATCGAGGTCTCGGTGGCGCCGCCGGCATCTCCGGCCGCGCTCGTCGTCCAGTCGCTCGCCGTTGTCGGTCCGCAAGACAAGCGCGAAGCGCTGCGCCGGCTGATCCGCTCCGAAGACGTCAAGAACGCGCTGATCTTCTGCAACCGCAAGCGCGATGTCGACATTCTGTTCCGTTCGCTGACCCGGCACGGCTTCGATGCCGCGGCATTGCATGGCGACATGCCGCAACCGAAACGCACGGAAACCCTGGACCGCTTTCGGAACGGCGAGATCCGGCTTCTCGTGGCCAGCGACGTCGCCGCGCGCGGCTTGGACATCAAAGGCATGAGCCACGTCTTCTGTTTCGACGTGCCGATCCACGCCGAGGACTATGTTCACCGCATCGGCCGAACCGGACGCGCCGGCCTCGAGGGCCGGTCTTTCATGCTCGCCTCGCCGGAGGACGGCGACGCCGTCGCCGCGATCGTTAAATTGATCGGCAGGGAAATTCCGCCGATTGCCGATCGAGGGGATCGAGGCAGCCGAACTCGAATATGGCGGGCGTCGCTCGCGCCGGGCGCGACGACGGCCCGCCAAGTCCGATCGCCGCCGCACCCGAACCGATGCCGCCCCGCGGCGGGAGCCGGCCGAGCCTCGCGCCCCGCGGCGAGAGCGCCGGCCGAGCGCAAAAGAGGCAGCGCACCAAGACCTGCCCGCATCAAATGTGACTTCGTTCCCGCGCGCCCCCGTCGCTCGCGTTCCGCGCCGGCCCGAGCGTCAACCGGAGCCGGATCGGCAGGTCGTCGGTTTCGGCGACCATCTGCCGGCCTTCCTCGCCCGGCCGCCGACGGATCGTCGCCCGCCCCTGAGTTCAAGGCGTTCTCGGAAGATACTTCCGTTTAGTCTTTGGAGGTGAGATGAGCGCGGACGAAACGGGCTGGGTCCGGGCAGCCAGCCGTGGCGATCTGGCCGAAGGCGAGCCGCTGGGCGTCGAGGTCGCGGGCCGCTCGATCGCGCTTTACGACATCGACGGCGCTCTTTTCGCGACCGACAACATCTGCACCCATGCCTATGCACGGTTATCCGACGGCTGGCTCGACGGCGAGCTGATCGAGTGCCCGCTGCACGCCGCCCGCTTTGATGTCCGCACCGGAAAGGTGCTCGACCCGCCCGCGACCGAGGATCTGAAAACCTACCCGGTGCGCGTCGTCGACGAGGAGATCCAAGTCAAGCTCGACTGAGGGGCGGCAGCGACGTGACCCTGCTCGATTGTCACCCGTACACGCGGCGATAAAGATCGATGATCTCTTCGCTCGACGGCACCCGCGGGTTGTTCGCCGGCGAGCCCGAGGCGAGCGCCTGGCTCGCCATCACCGGCAATAGCTCTTCATAACGCCCGGCATCGATGCCCCAGGCGCGCGGCGTCGGCACCTGCAGATCCTCATTGAGCCGGCGCAATTCGTCGAGCAGACGGGCGACCGCGGCTTGGCTCCCTTCACCCTCTTCGGCTATTCCCATCGCGCGCGCGCAATCGGCGTAGCGCTCGAGCGCGGCCGGCGCCGAAAAGGCGGTGATCTCGGGCAGCAGCATCGCGTTCGACAGCCCGTGCGGGACGTGGAAGAAGGCGCCGATCGGCCGGCTCATGCCGTGGACGAGCGCGACGCTGGCATTCGAGAACGCCATCCCGGCGGTCGTCGCGCCCAGCATCATCGCCTCGCGCGCGGCCCGGTTGCCTGGCTCGGCGCAGGCGGTGCGGATGTGGCGCGCGATGAGCCCCATCGCGTTCTTGGCGAGCCCATCGGTAAACGAGTTGGCGCGGCGGCTGACATAAGCCTCGATCGCATGGGTCAGACTGTCGAGCCCGGTATCGGCGGTCAGCCGCAACGGCATCGTCAGAGTAAGCTCGTAATCGACGATCGCCGCGACCGGGCAGCAGGCGAAGCCCGGCGATCAGCATCTTCTCGTCTGTCTCGGTGTCGGTGATGACGGTAAAGCGCGTCACCTCCGAGCCGGTGCCGGCCGTCGTCGGGATCGCCACGACCGGCGGACCCGCTTTCGGGATTTCCGCCGGAACCTTGTAATCCCGCAGATGCCCGCCATTCGCGGCAAGCACCGACATCCCCTTTGCCGTGTCGATCGAGCTTCCGCCGCCGATCGCAACGAGACTGTCAAAATTGTCTTCGGCGAGCCGGCGAGTACCCGCTTCGACGACCGCCGTCGTCGGGTCCGCCACCGTGTCGGAAAACACCCACCAAGGAATGCCTGCTTGATCGAGGATCCCGGTCGCCCGATCGAGATGCCCGGAGCGCACTCAGGAAAGGGTCGGTAACGACCAGCGGTCTGGTCAACCCGAGCCGCTGCAATATGCCCGGAAGCTCGGCCAGCGCACCGCCGCCGACGGCCATCAGGCGCGGCATCGTGATGATCGGAACCATCAGGGCGCCCTCAGCCGGGTTTGCGCATCCGAAAACGCAAGACGCCGCCCGGCTGCTCGCTCGCTTCGAGCAGCTCGCACCCGGTCGTCGTGCAGAAATGCTCGAAATCCTTGACGGCGCCCGGGTCGGTCGCGATGACCTCGAGCACGGCACCGGCGGCGAGCGGCTTCAATGCCCGCCGTGCCTTCAATACCGGCAAGGGGCACAAGAGCCCGGTGGCGTCGAGGGTAGCGTCCACCGCACCTCGTCGGCTTGAGTCATCTCGCGGCACCCCACAACAGCTACTCCGCGCGACTTTAACAAACCCGGACACGGACCGCAGCTATATCCGCAAAATTGGCGGCGCCCCGAACCTAGGGCGCGCGCCAGGTGTTTTCGCACGCAACACAGGTGCACAACGATGCGAATCCACCACCTCAGCTGCGGTACGATGTGTCCGTTCGGCGGCCGGCTATGGGATGGCCGCAGCCCGGTCCTCGGACCCGCCGAGATCGTCTGCCATTGCCTGCTGGTCGAGACCGAAATCGGGCTCGTACTCGTCGACACCGGGTTCGGCATGCGCGACGTGGCGCAACCGCGACGGCTCAGCCCGGTTTTTCGATTTGGCAATCGTGTCCAGCTGCGCGAGTCGGATACCGCTCTGCGACAAGTCGAAGACCTCGGTTTCACGGCCGCCGATGTTCGCCACATCGTGCTGACGCATCTCGACTTCGACCACGCCGGCGGCATCGAAGATTTCCCGGACGCGACGGTGCACGTCTTTGGCGCCGAGCTCGACGCCGCGAAATCGCAAAGCAGCTGGCTCGATCGTCAGCGCTATCGGCTGATGCAATGGGATCGGGGCATCGACTGGCAGCGCTATACGCCCGAGGGAGAACGCTGGTTCGGCTTTTCTTGCGTCCGCGAGCTGGTCGGCATGCCGCCGGAAATCCTGATGGTGCCGCTCGCCGGGCACACCCTCGGTCATTGCGGGGTCGCGGTGCGCGGCCCCGAAGGTTGGCTGCTGCATGCCGGCGACGCCTATTTCTTCCGCGATGAGATGGATCTCGGCGAATATTCCTGCACCCCGATGCTACGCCTATACCAGCGGCTGATCGCGGCTCACAACGAGAGCCGGCTGGTCAACCAGATGCGGCTGCGCGAGCTGAAACGCGCCCATGGCCGCGAAATCCGGTTGTTTTGCGCCCATGACGCCCAAGAGCTGGAAGAACTTTCGTCAGCGCGGTTTGACCCCGCACCGATCATCATTCCGCCACTGGCGCAGAGCGCCTAACAAGCCTCTATACTTGCGCCGCCAGCTCATGTGCCCAGGATAACCGCCCTTGCGGATTTTAGCCGCTGCACCACCAGGTGTCGCCCTCCGGCCGCCAATCCTTGATGCTGATTGCGACCCGGAAGCCAACAAAGGGGGGCGCCGCTCGCGTTCCGGATTTATCGGATCGGCCCGAGCGGCGGCATGGTCAGCGCGCCGGGGCTGTCGAGCACCGCCTCGAGGCGCTGCAGCAGCGGCTGTACTGCCTTGAGGGAGTGTTCGAGCGATGTTGAGCTGATGCCGCCGGCATCGCGCTCGCGGTCCTCTCCGGTAAGGCGTTTATAGAGGAGCTCGGGCAGGGTCTCCTCGCGCGGAAAAACGGTGAGGGTGAAGGGCGCCTCAGGCGGCAGGTTCGCAGCTTCCTTGGCGAGGCGCAGCGCCACCGAATAGCCGCCGACCTCGTCGACGAGGCCGTGCGCCTTGGCGTCCGCGCCGGACCAAACTCGGCCTTTAGCGACCGCCTCGACCTCCTCCTGGGTCATATGGCGGCCGGTCGCGACATGGTCCTTGAAGCCCTTGTAGGTCTCGTCGAGGAAGGCTTCGAGACGGTTGTGGGCGTAAGCTGAGAAATCCGTGGTCACGCTGAACATCGCCGCATTGGCGCCGACTTGCGCGCTGTCGGTCGATATGCCGATCTTTTTCAGCAGATCGGCCACGACCAGCTTGCCGGCGAGAACGCCGATCGAGCCGGTCAGGGTCGCCGGCTCGGCGACGATCTTGTCGGCCGCCGCGGCGACGTAATATCCACCGGAGCCGGCGACGTCGCCCATCGACACGATCACCGGCTTGCCGCGCTCGCGGGCAAAGACGACCTCGCGCCAGATCGATTCCGAGGCGACCGCCGATCCGCCGGGGCTGTCGATGCGGAAGAGAATGGCGCGGACCGCGGGGTCACGGACCGCATCACGAAACGCGCGGGTGAGCTCGGTCGCAGCCATCAAATTCGACCCGGTCAGCGGGTTGGCCGCGCCGCCGCCGCGCACCACGAGGCCAGAGCCGTAGATCAGCGCGATCGTCGAGCCCTCGCGATGGGGATGTCCGGCGCGATCGAGATAATTCGCAAGGCTGATCACCTCGGCGCCCGACCCGGCACGCGCCCGGGCGTGCGCCCACCACCTCGTCACGGTAGCCGAGCCGATCGACCAGCTTCGCCTGGACCGCCTCTTGCGCAAGCAGCGGGCCGCGGTCGATCAGGTCGCGCACCTCGGAATCGGACAATTTGCGGCCCTGCGCGATCCCGTGAATGACCTGCCCCGCAACCGAGTTGAGCAGCGCCTCCACCTCCTCGCGATGCGGCGGGGTCATCTTGGTTTCGGTCAGGATATTCATCGCGGTCTTGAATTCTTCGCGATGGTCGAACTCCGGGACGATCCCGAGAAGATCGAGGGTGCCCTTCAAGAACGGGGAATCGGCATAGAGACCGGTCAGGCCGACATTCCCCATCGGCTGCAGCCAAATTTCGTCAAAGGCGGTCGCGAGATAATAGGGCCGGGTTCCTGGGCCGAACTCGCCGAAGCTGTCCGCGAAAGCGAGCGCGAGCTTGCCCTTGCTGCGGAACGCGGCGATCGCGTCGCGCACTTCCTGGACCTTGGCCAGGCCCATCTCGTCGTCGCCGACCCGGGCGAGCAATACCTTGACGCGGGGATCGTTGCCGGCGGTCTCGATCGCATCGAGGAAATCGCGCAGGGTCGGCTTCGCGCCGACCAGCAGCCGCATGATCGGCTCTTCGCTGGCGCCTTCCGGCAGATCCCGGGTCAGATCCACGGTCAGGAGAATGTTGCCGGGAAGCGGCCTCACCGACGGCCTCAAGCCGCCGACCAGCAGCATGACGCCGGCGACGAACAGCACCGTCGCGAAGCCGATGACCGCAAAAAACCCTACAAAGAAACGCCGCATGCCTGGTCCGTCAGCGAAATTCAGCGGGCCTATTTCCTTATTCCGTCTTGGCCGGGCTTGACCCGGCATCCACGCCCCACCAAGACGTGGTCACCGGTCCCACCGGTGATACTCGCGGTTCGGAATGATATCCAGACCGCTGGCCATTCGGTTCGACATGTTGAAGAACGCGGCCGTTTCGGCGAGGTCGAAGATGTCCTCGTCGCCGAGACCCGCCCGGCGCAGCCCCTCCCGGTCCTCCTCGCCGATCGTCGCCGGGGCCGTGGTCAGCTTCCACGCGAAATCGAGCATCGCGCGCCGGCGCGGGTCGAGCGGGGCCACGCGATAGTTCATGACCAGCATCTCGCCGAGTTCGGGGTCGCCGGACAGCCGCCGCACCGCCTGACCGTGCGCCACAAGGCAGTAATAACACCGGTTGGCGCTCGACACGACGACCGCGACCATCTCGCGCTCGAGCTTAGAGAGGCCCGAGGGCGCCAGCATCAGCTCGTTGTACATCGCGACGAAGTTGCGCAGCTTTTGCGGGCGCAGACTGTAGGCGCGCAACACATTCGGCACGATGCCGAGCTTTTCGGTGCAGAGCGCGAAGAGCTCCTGCAGATCCTCGTCGAGCGCCTCGGGATCGGCGACCGGGAAGCGCCGAGATATGGTCCGGCTGCGGCACGTGAAACTCCCTCTGCAAACAGTCCCGTATCTAATTTAGTCGGTTTCGGCAAATATCATCTCACCAGGCTCGACCCGGCGTTCCGCCGCTACGTTTCGTTGTGCCGAATATGACAGCTCCCTGTTTCTGCAGCGAGGAGCGGAGCGACGAAGCAATCTCGACCTGAGGCTCGATGTCAGCTGAAAGCGGAGAACAGCTCCTCGAGGGCCGTGATCTGATTGCCGGCGACCGAGTTCGGGACGAGGACCGGCGTGTTGACGCCGGCGGCGCGCCATTCCTCGACGCCTTCGCGCACCTTGGCGGGCGGACCGAAGAGGGTGTTGTCGCCGAGCCAGCGGTCGGTGAGGTATTTCGGGATATCTTCGGGCCGGTTGTCGGCGATCGCCTTCTCGACTGCCGACATCTCGTCGACATAACCGGCCTCCTTCCAGTAGGCGCGGTAATTCGGCAGCAAGGCGTAATGCACGAGCCGGCGGCGCAGCAGCGCCTTTGCCGCGTCCACATCTTCCGAGACGCAGACCGGCAGCATGTTGCCGATCAGAAAATTCGGATCGCTGCGCTTGGGCGACGGCACAGCGGCGAGCGATTGGGGCATGTGTGAAAGACTGGCATTTGCAAAGATGACGCCGTCGGAGATCTCGGCGGCGAGCGCGACCATGTTCTTGCGCAGAGCCGCGAGGACGATCGGCGGCAACGGACCGATCCCTTCATAGGACCTCACCTTGTCGACAAAGGTGCGGATGTCCGAGAGGGGCTTGCCCGGGGTGACGCCGAGACGCTGGTAGGTCGGGCCATGCGCAATGCCGATGCCAAAGCGGAAGCGGCCGCCCGAGACCTCGTGCAGATAGGCGGCGCTGTGCGCGAAATCCTCGGGGGTGCGGGCGTAGATCGGCGCGATCGCGGTGCCGAACGGGATATGCTCCGTGGCGAGCGCCAGAGCCGTGCACTGCGCCATGTTGCCGAACCGGCTCGGGATGTAGATGCCGGCGAAACCGCGGCGCTCGATCTCGCGCGCAATGTCGAGGGTCTGACGCCGCCTCCCGGGCACGGCGACCAGGCTGATCGCGGGAAGGGGCTGCGGCATCGGCGTCGCTCCGTCATTCCAGTTGGGACTGCCCGGATGATACCTCACTTGCCCGGCGGAATCGGAATGCTCATGGTCGTGGGACTCTCCTCATAGTGTGAGAACGCATTGGATCGGCATTGTCGCGTCCTTCGAGACGCACCCTGCGGGTGCTCCTCAGCTTGAATGTTTCGTGCATTTTTGCAGCATGAAAGGGTTGCAGCAAGTTGTGGTGGTGCTATTGCGTGGCGCGGATGGCTGGTCTGAGGGGAGCCGGTCGGTGTCGGACAGCGAGTTGTTTGAGGGGTTGCCGGAGCAGCCTGTGCCGGAAGCGCCGGGTCGGGGGACGCCGCGGTTGGGGCAACCGGAGCGGCATCAGCTGGGTTGGCAGGTGGCGGCAATCGATGATCTGGTGGCCCGCGATCATCCGGTGCGGGCGGTGTCGGCGTTGTCCAGGGGCTCGATCTGGGCGCGCTGCACGATGCGGTGAAGGCGCGCGAGGGAGTGCCGGGCAGGCACCGCCAGCGCCCGAGCTGATGATGGCGCTGTGGCTGTGGGCGACGGTGGAGGGGGTCGGCAGCGCCCGGCAGCTCGCCCGGTTTTGCGAGCAGCATCTCGCTTATCGCTGGCTGTGCGGCGGGGTGTCGACGAACTACCACACGCTGTCGGATTTTCGCGTGGCGCATGCCGCAGTGCTCGACCGCTTGCTGGCCCGTGGGGTGGCGGCGCTGGTCGAACAGGGTCTGGTAGCGCTCGATGTGCTGGCGCAGGACGGGCTCAGGGTGCGCGCGGCGGCTGGAGCGGGTTCGTTCCGCCGGCGCGAGCGGTTGGGCAAACTGGAAGCGGCAGCCAAGGCGCGGGTCGAGCGGCTGCACGCCGAGCTGGAAGCTGATCCGGCGGCCGGTGATCGGCGTCAGTGGGCAGCGCAGCAGCGCGCGGCGCGCGAGCGCGAGGAGCGGTGAAAGCGGCGCTTGATCGGATCGCGGCTCGAGGCCGAGCGCACGCGTCGTGGAAAGACCAACAAGGCCGAGGTTAGCCGGCAGAAGGAGCCGCGCGCCTCGACCACCGATGCCGAGGCGCGGGTGATCAAGCTGGCCGATGGCATGGCCGGCCTACAACATGCAGATCGTGTCGGCGCCAAAGGTCAGGTCATCGTCGCAGTGGACATCGATACCACTGGCTCGGACCGTGGCTTGGCGCGCCCCGCACTGGAACAATCGACGCGCCGACGAGCCGTCGGATACCTGTCGATGGCGGCTTACCAAGAACGAGGATATCGAATGGGCGCATGAGAGCGGCATCAAACTGTGGTGCCCACCGGCGCACAGCAAGCACGGCACCGATCCCTACGCGCCGCGCGCGACGACAAACCAGTGCGGACTGGCGCCAGCGCATGACGAGCGAAGCCGGCAAAGCGCTCTACAGCAACCGCGCAGGCAATGCCCCAAGCCTCGCGCCGCATGGCTCACCCGCTGTCTGCGCCACAGCCAAGCTCGCGCCGTGCTGCTGTTTAGCGCTCGCCCACAATATGCTGCGTGCCTGCCTGCCGCGCCATCATGCCGCACAGCCTAATTCGACCGAGATGCCAACTCAAGACAGATATCCCCCCGCTCCACCATCTGTCCCCCTTATCGACCTTGACCGATGAGACCCCGCCAGCCAACCGTCGTCAAGACCGTCCTCGAGCCTGCAGCGGCGAACCCCTATGACCGCCCCGACTAAACATTCACACTCCGATGAGGCACTTTCTTCATGCTATCATAGGATTACCTCATGCTGAGGAGGCTGCGAAGCGGCCGTCTCGAAGCACGCACACCGCTGGTGAGTAGCGGCGTAGGCATTGGCGTCACTCCGCCGCTTGCGGGGTGATTTGCACCGAATTGGGGCCGTAGCGGTCGCGGAACGGCGCGGTGTCGATCTCCTCGAGCTCGATTTCGCCGGTTAGCACCTTGGCCTTCCAGGCTTCCTGCTCGGGGATGCGGGCGTGGAATTCGGGCATCACCTCGCGGGCGAACAGTTCGAGGCTCTCGCAGATGTGCTCGTGCGTGTTCTTGCCGGCCTGGTTGAACAGGATGACCTGGTCGATATGCGAGGTCTCGAACCGGCGCAATTTGCGGCGCAAGCGTCTCGGGCGAGCCGATCAGGCCCGCCGGACAGCGCGCGGGCGAGCCCCTCGGGGTTCTCGCGCTTCCACTTCTCGTACTCGTCCCACAGATCGACCGCGCCCGGCGCCGGCCGCTCGCGGTTGGCGCTCTGCCCGTAAAAGCGCAGCGCGAACTGGAAGAACGGGATGCCGTCGGCGCGGCGGCGCGCCTCCTCGTCGGTCTCGGCGCACATGAAATAGCTGGTCAGCGCGATGTTCGGGTTGGTGACGTAATCCGTCAGCTTTTCCAGCCGCTTGGTAAAGGAGTTGTAGTAGGCGTGCACCCAGGCATGCGCGGCGTCGGCCGCGAGGAACTGGAAGGCCAGCGCGCCGAGGCCGCGCCGCCCGGCCATCTCGATCGTGTCCAGCGCCGAGCAGGCGACCCATAACGGCGGATGCGGCTTCTGGATCGGCTTTGGCACGACGTTGCGCAGCGGCATATCGAAATAGGCGCCGTGGTACTCGCAGCCGCCGTCCCGGAACATCGGGATGATCGGCGCGCATCGCCTCCTCCCAGACCGCGCGCTTTTCGTCGAAATTGCGACGCCGAACGGCTCCAGCTCGGTGATGCTGGCGCTCTCGCCGATGCCGAATTCGACGCGGCCGCGGCTGACCAGATCGAGCGCGCGCGATGCGCTCGGCGCAGCGCGCCGGGTGCGTCGTCGTCAGCTGCATGATGCCGTGCGCGAGGCGGATCTGCTTGGTGCGCTGGCTGGCGGCGCCGAGAAACACCTCCGGCGCCGGCGAGTGCGAATATTCCTCGAGGAAATGATGCTCGACTTCCCACGCGAAGTCGTAGCCGAGCCGGTCGGCCAGTTCGACCTGGTCGAGCGCGTTCTGGTAAAGCGTGAGCTCGCTACCCGGCTCCCACGGCCGCGGCAACTGCAGCTCGTAAAAAATCCCGAACTTCATCGCCTGCTCCCAATTGCGGCCAGGTCAGCCACGTTGCCGCGGAGATTAGGCGATTCCGTCGCCGCAGGGGAGGCCGCCGTTCCGTCTCCGGCAGTCCCGCCTTGCGCAAGCCCTCCAGCATGTGGGCGTGGTCTTCTGACCGTATCCACGGCGCGCCTTGCCGCACAAACATGTCAAACGCGACCGGTGCTGTCGAGATTGCCTTCTCCAGCGCTTCCCCTGCTTCGTCGGTTCGGCCAAGCTGGCCGAGCGCCGCCGCGAGCCAACGGTAAATATGCGGATAATCGGGGTATGACCGAATCGTTCGTTTCGCCACCTCGACCGTATTCGCGTATTCCCGCGAGAAATAATGCGCCAGCGCTATCTGGTTTAAACGGACCGCTAATTGTGGGTCGCGCGGATCGAGCCTAATGTTTCTTTCGAGAGCCGCGATGCCTCGCTTTGGGCACCCCGAGAAGACCAAAATCGCACCGAATACCCCGTGCGCAATGGCCAAGTTCGGGCTCGTCACAAGTGCGTACTCGATCTCGGCTAGGGCACCTTGATAATCCGCGCGTTTATACAATGCCATGCCGAGACATGATCGCGCTTCCGCACTTGCTGGGTCGAGGGCGACGGCCCGGCGTGCCAACGCCTCAATGGAGTTCAGCCCCTCGAGGACATCGCGCCCGCGAACGTAAAGTGTTTGGTTTTGAGTAAACGCGAGACCCCGATAACCTCCGGAAAAGTTTGGGTCGAGATCTATGGCCTGCTGAAAGAAATTCTCCGCAAGCAGCGTCGTCGTTCGGAGTAGCTTTCCTCAAATGCCACAAGCCGCGCTGGTAGGCGGCCCAGGCGTCGAGGCTCTCGGGAGGCCTGCGCATCGCGCGGCGTAGTTCGGCGTCAGCGATAGCCGGGGCTATAGCGATCGTCACCGCCTCGGTGATCTCGTCCTGCACCGCGAAAATGTCGGCGAGATCGCGGTCGTAGCGCTCGGCCCAGAGGTGATTGCCGGTTTCGCCCTCGACGAGCTGGGCGGTAACACGGATGCGACTACCGGCCTTGCGCAGGCCGCCTTCGAGCACATAGCGCACACCCAGCTCGCGCCCGACCTGCTTCACATCGACCGGACGCTCCTTGTAAGTAAAGCAGGAGTTTCGCGCGATAACGAATAGAGAGGGATACCGCGACATCGCAGTGATGATGTCCTCGGCGATCCCGTCTGAGAAATAGTCCTGCTCGGGATCGCTGCTCATATTTGTGAAGGGCAGAACTGCAATCGACGGCTGATCCGGCAGTGGCAAGGGTACACGACTGCCCTGCAGTGCTGCCAAGGCCGCGAGCGGAATCGCCGACTGCGCCTCGAACTCGGGCTCTCTCACCGGTGCGATAAACCGGTAACCGCGCCCGGTTATCGTCTGGATGCAGCTGCCATCTCCTCGGTTTTTATCGAGGATGCGGCGCAGCTTAGATATCTGCACGTTCAGGTTAGCTTCCTCGACCACCCGTCCCGGCCAGATCGCAGCCATGATCTCGTCTTTCGAGACCAGCTCCCCTTTACGGTCGAGGAGCAGCACGAGCAGTTCGAACGCGCGTGAGCCGAGCGCGACGGGGGCGCCCGTACCACCTTGATCCAGCCGAAAGAGACAGCCGGCGCGGCGATCGAGGCGGAAGCTCTCGAACAGGATACTCCCAGCCGATACGACCCTGTCCATGAGCCGATCCTAGGGCAAGAGCGCCATGACCCTTATTGGTTAAATTTTTAGCACATCCGCCCGCGAAAGGCGAGCCGGTCAATGCCCGGCTTTTAAAATTCTTTTGGAAAAGATTTGGAAGAATTTGGACCGGCCTCATAGCGCCACCCGGTCGGTGCCAGGATTATGCATCGGAAGAAACCGCCGTCCCATCATCCGTCGGTGAAGCCCCGGATCTAGGGTTTGCAATGACGACAAACAATCGTGATGACGCTGGCACCGCAACTGACAACGGCAGATCCGTATTCTTCGACGCACCGCAGGGCAGCCGGAACGGCTCAAATCCCGGTGGAAAGGGACGGTTGAGGATTCCGTCCTCATGCGGATGGGCCGATGCAGTGCTCGAAGCCGACAATCCCACACATTTGCTCGAGTTCCGTTCGCGTGTTTCGACAACACAGGGAGTTCCGTTCGCGCAACGCGTACGAACGGCTTCGAACAATCACAGGAGATCGAAAAATGAGCCGAAAATTCCGCTGTGTCAGTATAGTAGCTTTTTCTCTGGTAATAGGAGTCACACGGATAGCTTCGGCCGACTGGGCAAGGTTCACCTCTACAGCCGCCGGATGCTTTGAGGATGGAACCTGTTTCATCGAGGTCAGCCCAACAGTTCCGAACGCCATAACTGTGTGTGCCCAAAGAGACCAGGTTCGGTTCAGTATTTCCACGGTGGGCGGTCCGGAGATTTACAAGACGGCGCTCGCCGCACTTCTTGCGGCGCGTGATCTGGACATTAACACTGGCAATTTGACGAATTGTCTCGATGGATATCCGAAGGTTTGGTACCTTCTAGTCCGCTGAAAGCGATCAAACCATGAGCCGCAACTACCTCCAATGTTTCATACAGATTAACCCTACAACGTCATTTTAGTGCGTTGACCAAATTTACTCATGTAGAATTGGAGTATTTTGGTCAAAAGTGACAAATTAAGTCAGGCATTTATATTAACCATTACTTGTTTAATAGAGTATGTTCTAGAAGTGTCACTGTAATGTTAATGGGCCAAGTGAGCAAAGATGAGACTTATCGGCGGAGGTACATATGCATTGTGGGGTCGCCGCACTCGTCGGTTTGATCGAACAGCAACAACTCACCTATGGAGTGATAAATGACAAAAACTATGCACAAATCCCTATTCTTGCTGCTGATGACGAGCTGGTTTCTGATCGGGGCCGTATCCCTGCCCGCACAAGGATACAACTCGCCCGGTGATAGCCCCCTTAACGTAAGCGGCGGCGGTAATCCTTGGATCACAAATAAGGCTATCGAGTACCTCAAGGTGATAGCTCCAGACGCATACATGTTGGCAAACCAATACAAAGGACAGCTGATAGATGGAGCCTGGTATGCAGACCATAATTCCGGTACATGCATCGCCACCGGGGCCTCGCCATGGCCTTGTCATTCTACTAATCACTACGAACCCCAATTTTCGTTCCACCCAGTATTGGGAGTGGGTGTGCACGCCAGCGCATCCGCTTCAGAATATGCCAAGCGATCTTTTTTTAGTGGCGGATAATTGCTGGACTTCGCGCGACCCAGCGAGCACCCTAGCCGACTGGTACCTATCACCCGGGGGCCTTCCTGAGGGTTCACTGCCAAATTCATGCAGGGTCCCTCGGTGGCGTCCAATTTATGATGATTACCTCATAGGTGGATTTGGAGATTTCTCACGTAATGGTCCTCTGGTGCGTATACCACCGCTGACGTTGTTAGGTTGGGTCCTTCATATGGTCCAAGATGTCACTCAAGTTTATCACACTTATAGTATACCGAATAATGGACACCGAGAATTCGAAGATAATTCTGTAGATACGTTCATAAAGACGCTCATAAAGCTGGGCAAAGGAGATACGCTGCCTTCTAACACCCCTTGAAATATCGACCCCGAAGGCGTTGGTCCCCGAAGTGGCGAGCGAAACACGAAGAATTGCGGAGGATCGTCATTTATTGACTGGCATTACGGGGCATGAAAATCTGTGCTGCGTTATCCCTGAAAAGCAGTTAAATTCATTTACTGAGACGAGCTTAAATCGAGCCATCACATACTCGGCCAAGCTCCTCAGTTTCTATTTTCGACAGCACGGAGCCACTGACCTATACAACGCAGTCTTGACAGCGGTGGTGTTCTAAAATCGCAGGTGGCAGGGATTTCTCACGGAGCCACTTTGTGGCATGGATCGACCGTTTGGCGGTGAGAAGTAGACGGTGTAGGAGGGCGAGCCCCGTTCCTAACCGCGAACTTGCTGACGGGCCTGACTTTCCGGGCTTTTTTGGCGGCGGGTTACCACCTTGCTGAACAGGCCAAGACGGCCTTTCATAGAGAAAAGGTGAATTAAGGCTGCCTTAGCTTCGGCGGGCAGAAGCGGCACCCCCTTGATCCAGTCGAAGAGACAGCCGCCGTGGCGATCGAGGCGGAAGCTCTCGAACAGGATACTCTCAGCCGATACGACCCCGTCCATGAGCCCCTCCTAGAGCGGGAGCGCCATGACCCTTATTGGTTAAATTTTTAGCATATTCGCCCGCGAAAGCCGAGCCCGTCGATCGCCCGAATTTAAGATTCTTTTGGAAAGGATTTGGAAGAATCCGGATCGGTCTCATAGCGGCCGTGCCGCTGCAACCACGATCATGCAACGGGAAAGCGGCGATGGCGCATCGTCGCTGTAGCCCCGAATCTGGGGAGGATGCGATCATGAAGGACAGCTTGCTCTCGGTGCTCCGAATTGCAGCCCGGGCGAAAACCTGCTGTGCTATTGCTGTTATAGCAATTCTCAGCTCGGTCAGCACAGCGTGGGCGATTAGCGGTCCATATATCAATTCGCCGCCGCCTGATGACTGCGCATGGTGCGATATCAAGAAAGCAGCAGATTTTGCGAAAACGTTAACAGGGTACTTCTCTATAGGCAAAAATGCGGTCGACATAGCGGAAACTATCCTTGGGGCGGCCGGGCTGATTGAAAAGGATCCCGGGATCAGCGAAGTCATAGATTTGATCAGGCTGGGATTCGATGATGCGGCCTGGCGCGACATCGAGATTTATCTAGGCCGCAGTGTCGGCGCGGCTGAGACAGTGATCAGCAACATCAGACGATGCGGTGTTACGAGCAAGGATGATGACGATTCAAATGGCGCCGTGAGGGCACTAATCGATAAAAGATGCCGAGAAAGCGGTGTTCTCTTTCCCCATATAACAAAATGCAATCTGACGGAATGGAGTTGGCTCGGCTACTCGAAGGACGATCTCGATCGCCAGGGACCTAACTCGTTTTACGATTGGCGCCTGGGCATTTCGGCCCTACTCCGAGTGATCTCGTATCGGCTAGTCGTCCTCGCAGCGTTTCACCCTGATTTCCGCAATGATGGTTACGGCTGGACAGACCTAGACGATTACAGAGTTGCCCTCACCAACCATTACAAAATGATGCTGAAGGGCGTGAGGTGTCGGACGACGTACGGCCTCGGATCAACACGGGCCGAGGTGACGGAGTGGGATCGGTGTGCCGATATACATACAGGCCTCTCGACGGGCGATTTTCGCAGGGCCAAGAATTGTTAGCAACCTGGCATATCTACCCAGAGCCCGACCCCGCCCCGACCCTGTGCCATTCAGACGCGACGTGGGACCTATTTTGGGATGGAGCGCCAATTGCCTCGCAGACAGTATGCGCTACATCCCCCGAAATAGTTGAGGAAGTACTCGCAGACCTAAAAAGAGAAGTGATCGCCCTGATGCCGCTCTATGAGGTGAAGGCAATGATCGACACACTCTATTTGCTTACTCACCCGATGCGCGACTTGACCGCCCAGTATCAGCGACTCCCGTCCTACGTGACGCCGTCTCTCTGTCTA
>CAVSTA010000011.1:0-64253 GCA_963730745.1 uncultured Alphaproteobacteria bacterium | reverse complement strand
CGACATCGGCAGCGAGGATTGCAGCAAGACGCCTCTTGAGTGGGGGAGCCTCCATTTCCGATAACGCCTTCACCCTTCGATAAAATGGCCGAACGCCATCAGGGGGCGGATGCGGTCGCAGACGATCTTGGTGATCGCGAGCATCGGCGTTGCGAGGATCGCCCCGGGCACGCCCCACATCCAATACCAGAACACCAGCGCGAGGATGACCAATACCGGGTTTATGGTGAAACGCCGAGCGAGCAGCATCGGGGTTACCGTCTCGCCTTCGACGAGATGAATCGGAGGTAAAGCCCGGCCGGCAAAAAAGCCATCCACAGCGGATTAATGGACAAAAGGCCCGCGAGGAAAAACATGATGACGCCCGCATCGGCCCCAAGATCGGAACGTAGTTGAGCAGAAACGCCAGCGTCCCCCACAGCAAGGGATCGCCCAGCCCGCAGAGCGCCATCACGACACCGGTCGCCACGCCCACGGCCAGGTTCATGATCGTAATCGTAAACAGGTAGGCCGATACGTCGCTCTCGATCTGCTGGGAAATGTCCACCGCCTGTCGTTTATTCTTGAAACGCGGCAGGATTTCGACGAGGCGCCTGAGGAAGGTGTCGCCGCTGACGAGCAGGAAGAAGAGTACCAGCACCATCTCGAGCAGCCCGCTGACGAAAGAGCGAGTGCCGCTCAATAGCGCGTCGGAGAGCCCCGAGCCCTGCACCGCCACAGGCACGGCTTTCGGTCCGTCCCCTTGCGTTAAGCCCTGCGCCTGATCGGCGAATTTTTGGTAGGCCGCAATCGGCCGGCTCAAAAAGCTCAGCCGCTCCTGCAATTTGGGAATGCCGGCGGGCAGCTTCTGCGCCCAGCTTGCCGCCGGGGCCGAGAGCGCCGTCCCCACCCCCGCAAGCGCGCCAAACAGCACCAGGATGATCAGCAAGGCCGCAATCCCGCGCGGCAGATGCACCCGTTCGAGCACTCGCATCGCCGGCTGCAGCACCAGGCTGAGCACGAAGGCAAGCACGATAGGCAAGACGATCTCGGCGGCGGCATAACAGCCGGCGAGCAACCCCAGAAGAAGGATGCCGCCCAGAAACACCGTCTTGATATCCGACGGCACGGCGAAATCATCTTCGTCGGCAGCCGCAACAGCGGCCGGCGCAGCGGCCGAGGGGCCCTCACGAGCCTTGCGGCCCGCGAGCAGCCTTAGCTTGCTAATCGCATCCATAGCTAGAGCACGGGAACAGGTAGGCCGAGATGATCCCGATGTTGCGAATGTCCATTAGATGCAAAACCTCACCCGCAAACAACGAGACGCGGGATCGTCAGGCGCGGCCGGATTCGGCCAGGAGTTGTGACAGGTCGACCTCGGGGCGGGCACCGAAATGGCTGATGATTTCGGCAGCGCACAAACTGCCGATCTCGCCGCAGATGGGAAGCGGCAGAGCGCGGGTCAAGCCGTAGAGGAAGCCGCTGGCGTAGAGATCGCCCGCCCCGGTGGTGTCGACGACGCGCGCAACCGGCGCCGCCGCGATGCGATGCTCGGCTCCGTCCGCCAGGATCACGCTGCCCGCCGCGCTGCGGGTCAGCGCGGCGATCGCGACATGCCCGCGCACCGCGGCCGCAGCCGCGCCGAAATCATCCGTCTCGTAAAGCGAGCAGATTTCGGCCTCGTTGGCGAAGAGAATGTCGACGTGCCCGTCGACCAGGTCGCGGAACGCCGCGCGGTGCCGCCCGACGCAGAACGGGTCGGACAGGCTGAGCGCCACCTGGCGGCCCGCGGCATGGGCGATCGCCGCGGCTTTGCGAAAGGCCTCCTGCGCCTGCGGCGGATCGAACAAATAGCCTTCGAGATAGGTGACCTGCGCCGCGGCGATCACGTCGGGGTCGATGTCGGCGGGCCCGAGCTCGACGCAGGCGCCGAGATAGGTGTTCATCGTGCGCTGCCCGTCGGGGGTCACGAGGATCAGGCAGCGCGCGGTGCCCGGGCCGGCGGTCGCGGCCGGCGTCTCGAAGCGCACCCCGGCCGCGGTGATGTCGTGGCGGTACACCTGGCCGAGCAAGTCGTCGCGCACCTTGCCGATATAGGCGCCGGCGCCGCCGAGCGAGGCGATCCCGGCCATCGTGTTGCCGGCCGATCCGCCCGACGCCTCGATCGCCGGACCCATCATCCGGTAGAGCGCGTCCGCCCGGTCGGCGTCGATCAGGGTCATGGTCCCTTTGACGAGCCCCTCCCGAGCGAGAAACGCGTCCTCGGCATGGGCGATCACATCGACAATGGCATTGCCGATGCCGACGACATCGATGCTGGCCTGTGTCATTTGGCTGGAGATGACCCCGCAAGGAAACCGGCGGCGACTATAGCCGCGTCGAGCGTTCCAACAAGGTCCGAAACAGCGATATCAGCCAGCCGCGCCCGCGAGTCGGGTGTCCGATTCGAGCGCGAAGAGCAGCAGCGATCGGCCGGTGACGCCGTAAACCTCGCCAGTCGCGAAAGTGCCCATCTCGGCGTCCTCGGGAAGGTTGGTGTCGATCAGCAATTGCCAATGCCAGCCGCCGACCGTTTCCGGCAAGGTGAACCCGACGAGATCGTGGTAGCCGTTCAACACCATCAAGAGGGTGGCGTCTTCGCCGCGTCGGCGGATGCCGGTCGGCTGGGCGCGGCCGTCCATCAGCATGCCAAAACATTCCATGTTCATGTCGCCCCATTCCTCGGGTTTCATCTCGGCGCCCGAGGCGTTGATCCAGGTCACGTCCTTGACGCCCAGCTCCTCGTTATAGACGCCGGTCAGAAACCGGCTGCGGCGCAGGATCGGGTATTTGTGGCGCAGCGCCGTCAGCTGCCGCACAAAGCGGATCAGCGCCTCACCCTCTTCGCCGATTTCCCAGTCGACCCAGCTGATCTCGTTGTCCTGGCAATAGGCGTTGTTGTTGCCTTGTTGCGTTCGCGCAAACTCGTCGCCGGCGAGCAGCATCGGCGTGCCTTGCGACAGCAACAGAGTGCCAAGGAAGTTGCGCCTCTGACGGGCACGCAGGGCATTGACGTCCTCGTCGTCGGTCGGGCCTTCGACGCCGCAATTCCACGACCGGTTGTCGGAGTGGCCGTCCTTGTTGTCCTCGCCGTTCGCCTCGTTGTGCCGGTCGTTGTAGGAGACGAGATCGTTGAGCGTGAACCCGTCATGGGCGGTGATGAAGTTGACGCAGGCCCAGGGTTTGCGGCCGCGGTGATCGAAAATGTCGCCCGAGGCGCAAAGCCGCGGAGCAAGCGCGCTCGCCGGGGCCTCGCCGCGCCAGAAGTCGCGCACCGTATCGCGGAATTTGTCGTTCCACTCGGCCCAGCCCGGCGGGAAGCCACCCACCTGGTACCCGCCCGGGCCGCAATCCCACGGCTCGGCGATCAGCTTGACCGTGCGCAATTCCGGGTCCTGGCAGCAGGCCTTGAGGAACCCGCTCTGATTGTCGAAGCCGGTGGCCTCGCGGGCGAGAATCGTGCCGAGGTCGAAGCGGAAGCCGTCGACATGCGTCTCGCCCGCCCAATAGCGCAGACTGTCGGTCACCATCTCGATCACCCGCATGTGGTCGAGGTTGAGCGTATTCCCGGTGCCGGTGTCGTTGATGTAATAGCGCGGCTGATCGGGCAGCAGGCGATAGTAGGAGGCGTTGTCGATGCCCTTGAACGACAAGGTCGGGCCGAGCTGGTTGCCTTCGGCGGTATGGTTGTAGACCACATCGAGAATGACTTCGAGACCGGCCTCGTGTAGTCGCGCCACCATCTCCTTGAATTCGCGCAGGGTCTGCTCGCGCTCGTGAGCATAACGCGGATCAGGCGCGAAGAACCCGATTGAATTGTATCCCCAATAGTTGGTCAGCCCCTTGTCGAGCAGCATGCTGTCGTTGATGAAGGTGTGGATCGGCAGCAGCTCTACCGATGTTACGCCGAGCGACTTGATGTATTCTATGACTTCATTGGACAGCCCCTTATAGGTGCCGCGCCATTCTTTCGGCAATTTGGGGTGGAGCTTGGTAAAGCCGCGGAGATGGAGCTCGTAAACAATTGTGTGCTCCCACGGGACGCTGCGGCGCCCGGCCTCGCCCTTCCAATCGAAATTCGGGTCGACGACAACGCATTTCGGCATGAAAGGCGCGCTGTCGCGCTTGTCGAAGGTCGTATCGTCGCCCGATTCGAGCCGATATCCGAAGACCGCGGGTGCCATTCCAGATCGCCGAAATGCCCGCGGGCATAAGGGTCGAGCACCAGCTTGTTGGGATTGAAGCGGTGCCCGGCGGAAGGCTCGTAGGGGCCGTGCACGCGATAGCCGTAGATCGATCCGGGATGCACATCCGGCACATAGCCGTGCCAGATCTCGTCGGTGAATTCGGGCAGCTCGATGCGCGCCGTCTCGCGCTCGCCGGTCTCGTCGAAGAGGCAGAGCTCGACCCGCGTCGCATTGGCCGAGAACAGCGCGAAATTGACCCCCTCGCCGTCCCAGGTGGCCCCGAGCGGATGCGGCAGGCCTTCCCGGATCCGGCTCTCGGAGATGGCGACCATCGTATTCCCTTCTTGGTTGGATAAGCCGGCGCAGCGGAACGCATCGGGTAAACAGCACCGGCGCCCGGCAAGATCCAAGCGATTACGATGTCGCAGGCGCCCGGGCGCGCTCGACGGCAAAGCCGACGATGCTGTCGTGTCTTGCCCGAGTGTGTCGGTTGGACCTCCCGTGCAGTTGGGCTAGAACCCGTCGCGGATGGTTATCGCGTTTTTTCGTGCCGTCGGCGCGCTCTCCGAACCGCCGATGCGGCGGGTCGTCGCGCTGAGCTTCGCGCTCGCAGTCCTGACCTTCGCGGTGCTGTGGCTGGCCGTTGCCGCCACTCTCTACCACACGGCCTTCTTCGATTGGCGGCTATTGAACTGGCTCGTCGACCTGTTGGGCGGGCTCGCCGTGCTGGGGCTGACCTGGCTGCTCTTTCCGGCCGCCGTCACCTTGATCATGAGCTTCTACCTCGAACGGGTGGCTGCCGCAGTCGAGGCCGTCGACTACCCCGGGCGCGGTCCGCCGCGCCCACAACCCTTGGGCGAGATCGTCTCGATAACGCTGCGGTTGACCTTGCTGACGCTCCTGCTCAACCTTTTGGCGCTTCCGGTTTATCTGCTGGTGCCCGGGATAAATCTCTTTCTCTTTCTCGCCCTGAACGGATATCTTTTCGGGCGGGGGTATTTCGAAGTGGTCGCGCTCAGACGGCTCGATATGGGGGCAGCCAGGCGAGTGCGCAGCCGGTTCGCCGGCCGCATTTTCCTGGGTGGGGTCGTGATTGCAGGGCTGTTCGCCCTGCCGCTCGTCAATCTCGTCGCGCCGGTGATCGCCACCGCCTTTATGTTGCACATCTTCGAGGCGCTGCCGCGCCCCGAATTCGCATCCTTTGGGCCGCACCCCCTGACCCGGTCTGCGGCGTAGCCATCCTTTCAACAATGTCGATCGGGTGTCCCATCCATGTTTGGCAGAAAGAAAACCGAGACAGAGGACCGCAAAATGGCAGATGCGTCTGACGATCTGGGCATCCCGATGAAGCCCGCGCGCCCAATGGGCCCCGGGGCGGGCCCTGGGGCGAGTCCGGGCCCAATGGCCCGGGCCCCAATGGCCCGGCCAAGCCTCCGACAATGCCGCCGCGCTCACCCGATCTGGCGCGCGCCGGCGAGACGATGGCGATTTGCCCGGCGGAGCCGATTCGCCGCCCCGGCGACCCGGCGACCCAGTCGCGGCGCACCGACGGCGAGGTCCGCAAGCTGACCGTCGGCCGCGAGATCACCCTTTCGGGCGAGATCACGTCCTGCGACAAGCTGATCATCGAGGGCAGCGTCGAGGCCAACCTCAACAACTGCCGCGACGTCGAGATCGCCGAATTGGGGCTGTTCAAAGGCACCGCCTCGATCGAGGAAGCCGAGATCCAGGGCCGTTTCGAAGGCAATCTGGTGGTTCGCAAGCGGCTCCTGATCAAGGCGAGCGGGCGGGTCTCCGGGCACGATCCGCTACGGCCAGATCGAGATCGAGTGCGGCGGCCAAATCTCCGGCGACGTCCAGGCCCAACCCGCAGCCGAGCACGGCGAGATCCTCGCGGACATGCCGAGCGTGCGCGTCGCGAGCTGACCCGGGAGTTTGGCGCTCTTCCTCGGCGCGGGAGGCGGGCGCCAAACGATCGGCTCTCCGGTCCACGCAGGCTCGAACCTCATCGTAGGTTCAACGATCATTGTGGCGGCTCGAGCTCGATAATCCCTGCCAAGCGCCGGAAATCAGCGGCGTTGAAGGTCAATAGCCGGTAAATGCTGTGCTCGAGCATGGTTGCGACGATATTCGTATCGTGTACCTGACGGGCCATCGCTCGGATCGTTCCCGAGGCGGGCGTTCGACAGCAGGAAATCGATCGAGCTATCGAGGACATTAAGGAACTTCGGAAGCAAACAGGCGCCGTTAGCCGCGAAGAAATTCTCGCTTGGCGTCACGCCGGCCATAAGTATTGATGGCGTTTGTTATCGACGCGTCGGTCGCCATCGCTTGGGCCTTCAAGGAACAGCACGCAACCGCCGAACGCGCTCTGGCGCGCATTGAGACCGAGGAAGCGATCGTTCCGGCCCTGTGGTGGTACGAGTTGCGCAACGTACTTATGCTCGGCGAGCGTCAGAAGCGCCTGACGGAGCGGGAGATTGCGCGTTTCTTGCGCGATATCTCGCGTTTAACGATTACGATCGACTCCTCGCCTAATGAAGCCCAGGTTCTGACGCTCGCCCGCCGCAACCGACTGACCGTCTACGACGCTGCCTGTCTCGAGCTGGCCGGGTGTGAAGCTCTACCGCTGGCCACCTTGGATGAAGAGCTCGCGGCCGCCGCACGGGCCGAACAAGTGGCTCTGATCGGGTGACGAAGCAAACAGCGTCGCTTGACCGAGCGCACCTGCTCAGCGCTCGCGTGTCCGGTGCAGCAAGGAAGCTGCGGCTCACACCGAAAAATACTTCGCCTGCGGGTGGTGGACGACGATGGCCGAGGTCGATTGCTCGGGGTCGAGCTGGTCTTCCTCGGTGAGCGCGATGCCGATCTCCTCGGCGTCGAGCAGCGCCAGCAGCTGCTGCTGGTCGGCGAGGTTGGGGCAGGCGGGATAGCCGAAGGAATAGCGGCTGCCGCGATAGCCTTGGGCGAGCATCGCGTCGTGGTCGCGCGCCTCCTCGGCGGCGAAGCCCAATTCGCCGCGGATGCGCTTGTGGACGTATTCGGCGAAGGCCTCGGCCATCTCGACCGAGAGGCCGTGCAGATAGAGGTAATCCTGGTAGCGGTTGTCGGCGAACCATTCGCGCGCCGCCTCGGAGGCGCGCCGGCCCATCGTCACGACCTGCAGGCCGATCACGTCGCGCGCATTCTCGGCGACGTCGCGGAAGAAATCGGCGATGCAGAGCCCGCCTTCCTTGTTCTGGCGCGGGAACGAGAAGCGGGCCAGCTCGCGCTCGCCGTCGGTGTCGAAGACGATGACGTCGTTGCCCTCGGCGGCGCATTGCCAATAGCCGTAGGCGGCCTGCGGCACGAGGATGTCCTCGCGGATCGCGATGTCGAGCATGCGGCGCAGCACCGGGCGCAGCTCGTCCTTGGCCCATTCCCTGTATTCGTCGAGGCTGCGCCCGTCCTTCCGGAAGCCCCACTGGAATTGGTAGAGCATGCGCTCGTTGAGGTAGGGCACGACCGCCTTGACCGGCACCCGCGCGATGGTCCGCGGGCCCCAGAACGGCGGCTCCGGCATCGGCACATTGCGGGTCAGCTCGGCGCGGCGCAGGCGGATCTCCTCGACGTCGACCGGCCGCAGCGGCCGCGGGTCGGCGGCGCGGCCGAGCTTGCGGCTCTGGTTGACCGGACGGCCCGCGTTCTTGCGCCTGACCTCGGCGAGATGCGTATCGAACCGGCCGGTGACGATCTTGTCCATCAGCTCGAGGCCGTCGAACGCGTCGCGCGCATAGGCGACGCGGCCGGCCTCATAGGATTTGACGCAATCCTCCTCGACATAGCGCCGGGTCAGCGCGGCGCCGCCGAGCATGACCGGCACGGCGAGGCCCTGCCGGCTCATCTCCTCGAGGTTCTCGCGCATCACGACCGTCGATTTGACGAGCAGGCCCGACATGCCGACGGCGTCCGCCTTGTGCGTGACCGCGGCTTCGAGGATCGAAGAGATCGGCTGCTTGATGCCGAGATTGACGACCCGGTAGCCGTTGTTGGTCAGGATGATGTCGACGAGGTTCTTGCCGATGTCGTGGACGTCGCCGCGCACCGTCGCCAGCACGACCGTGCCCTTCTCCTGGCCCTCGACCCGCTCCATGTGCGGTTCGAGATAGCGCACCGCCGCCTTCATCGTCTCGGCCGATTGCAGCACGAACGGCAGCTGCATCTTGCCGGCGCCGAACAGCTCGCCGACCGTCTTCATGCCGTCGAGCAGGATGTTGTTGATGATGTCGAGCGGCGTGTAGTTCTGCATCGCCAGGTCGAGATCGGCTTCGAGGTCGAGCCGGTCGCCGTCGACGATGCGCTGCGCGAGCCGGTCCTCGAGCTTTTCCGGGCGGCCCTTCTTCTCGGTCTTCTCGGCCGCGCGGTTCTCGAACAGCGCGATGAAGGCCTGCAGCGGGTCGTAGCCCTCGCGCCGGCGGTCGAAGATCAGATCCTCGGCGACCCGCACCTCCTCTTCCGGGATCTTGTGCAGCGGCACGATCCGCGAGAAATGCACGATCGCGCCGGTCAGGCCGCGGCGCAGCGCATGGTCGAGAAAGACCGAGTTGAGGACGTGGCGCGCCGGCGGGTTGAGGCCGAACGAGATGTTCGAGAGGCCGAGGATGATCTGGCACTCGGGCATGTCGCGCGAGATCCGCTCGATCGCGTCCAGTGTCCAGAGGCCGAGCTTGCGGTCGTCCTCGTTGCCGGTGCAGATCGTGAAGGTCAGCGGGTCGAACAGCAGATCCGACGGCGGCAGGCCGTGCTTGCCGCAGGCGAAGTCGTAGAGCCGCCGCGCGACCTGCAATTTGTGCTCGACCTCCTTCGCCATGCCGGTCTCGTCGATCGTCAGCGCGATGACCGCCGTGCCGAAGCGGCGCGCGAGGCCCAGGCGCTTGTCGGCCGCCTCCTCGCCATCCTCGAAATTGATCGAGTTGATGATCGGCTTGCCGCCATAGAGCTTGAGCGCCGCTTCGAGCACCGGGTATTCGGTCGAGTCGATGACCAGCGGCGCGTTGACCGCGCCGCGCATGCGGGTCACCACCTCGGTCATGTCGGCGATCTCGTCGCGGCCGACAAAGGCGGTGCAGAGGTCGAGCGTGTGCGAGCCTTCCTTGACCTGCTCGCGCCCCATCTCGACGCAGCCGTCCCAGTCGCCCTGCTCCTGCAATCGCCGGAATTGGCGCGAGCCGTTGGCGTTGCAGCGCTCGCCGATCGACAGGTAGGCGTTCTCCTGGCGCAGGCTCACCTGGCCGTAGAGCGAGGCGACCGACGGGGCCCACACCGCGTTGCGCCGGCGCGGCGCGGGCCGTCGCCGGTCTCGGCCGATGCGCCGCAGCATCGCGTCGAGCGCGGCGATGTGCGCCGCCTCGGTGCCGCAGCAGCCGCCGATCATGCCGACCCCGTCCTCGAGCACGAAGCGCTCGAGCCATTGCGCAAGCTCGGCGGCGCCGAGCGGGTAGCGCGTGCGGCCGTCGACGAGCTCCGGCAACCCGGCATTGGGCTGCACCGAGATATGCCCGGGCCAGTTCTCGCCGAGCCATTTGACGTGCTCGGCCATCTCGCGCGGGCCGGTCGCGCAGTTGAGGCCGATGACCGGCACGTCGAGCGCGTTGACGACCGTCGCCGCGGCGGCGATGTCGGCGCCGACCAGCAATGTGCCGGTGGTCTCGACCGTCACGCTGACAAGGATCGGAATGTCCTTGCCGGCTTCGTCGCGGGCGCGCTTGGCGCCGTTGACCGCGGCCTTGATCTGCAGCGGGTCCTGGCAGGTCTCGATCGCGATCGCGTCGCTGCCGCCGGCGATCAGCCCGGCGCATTGCAGTGCGAGCCCGTCCTCGAGCTCCTGGTAGGAGATATGGCCGAGCGAGGGCAGCCGGGTGCCGGGCCCGAGCGAGCCGAGCACAAAGCGGGTGCGGCCGTCATGCGCGAATTCGGCGACTGCCTCGCGCGCCAATTCGGCGGCGCGCCGGTTCAGCTCGAACGTGCGGTCGGCGATGCCGAACTCGCCGAGCGTGACCGGCGAGCCGCCAAAGCTGTTGGTCTGCATCGCGTCGCAGCCGGCTTCGAGATAGCCCCGGTGGATCTCGCGGATCAGGTCGGGGCGGCTTCGCACAGGATCTCGGTGCAGTTCTCGAGCCCGAGAAAGTCGCGCTCGATGTCGAGATTGCGGGCCTGCACTTGCGTCCCCATCGCGCCGTCGCACAGCACGACCCGATCGGCGAGGTAGTCGAGGAAATGGGTCATCCGCGGATGTACGCGTATGATTCGAATTCGTCGCCCCCGCGAAAGCGGGGGTCCAGAGCCTGCCCCTGGCTTGAACAGGGGGGCAACCGCTGCGGACTTGCTGCCCTGGGTTGCCGCTTTCGCGGGAATGACGGGTGGGGGCAGGTTTTAAGACGGTTTCGCATCACGCTACCGCGGCGGCGGGTTTGGGGGCGCGCACGCCGAGCAGGTGACAGATCGCGACGAGCAGGTCGGCACGGTTCAGCGTGTAGAAATGGAATTCGGGGACGCCGTTGGCTTGCAAGCGGCGGCATTGCTCGGCGGTAAGCGAGGCCGCGACCAGCCGCCGTGTGTCGGGATCATCGTCGAGGCCATCGAAATGCGCGCCCATCCAGGCCGGGATCGAGGCGCCGCAGGCCGCCGACATGCGCTTCAATTGCGCGAAATTGGTGACGGGCAGAATGCCGGGAACGATCGGCACCTCGATGCCGGCCGCGCGGGCGCGGTCGCGGAAGCGCAGGAACACGTCGGCATCGAAAAAGAACTGCGTTATCGCGCGGCTAGCGCCGGCGTCGAGCTTGGTCTTCAGATTGTCGAGGTCGTGTCCCGGGCTGCGCGCCGACGGATGCGTTTCGGGATACGCGGCGACGCTGATCTCGAAATCCGCCACCTTCTTCAAGCCTGCGACGAGATCGGCCGCGTAGGAATAGCCGCCCGGGTGCGGTGCATAGCCCGTCCCGATGCCGCCGGGCGGGTCGCCGCGCAATGCGACGATGTGGCGGATGCCGACCTCCCAATACTCGCGCGCCACCTCGTCGATCTCTTCGCGCGCCGCCGCGACGCAGGTCAGATGCGCGGCCGGTTCGAGCGCGGTCTCCTGGCGGATGCGGCGCACCGTCGAATGCGTGCGCTCGCGCGTCGAGCCGCCGGCGCCATAGGTCACTGACACGAAGTGCGGCCGGAGCGGTTCGAGCCGCTTGATCGCGGTCCATAGCCGTTCTTCCATCTCGGGTGTCTTCGGCGGGAAGAACTCGAACGAGATGCGCGGCGGGCCGGCGTCGAAATCGCTGACGGGGTCGGCGCCAAGCAGCCCGCGGGCGGAATTCTGCATCAGTGAAGCTCCCCTTCGACGAGCGCCGGTGCTCCCGGCTGCAGGGCCTCGGCAAAACGCGAATTTGTCGGAGCTTGGCGATGCGCGGTCCAGATCACGACGGTCAGCGGCTCGCCCGGCAAATGCCGCGGCGGCGCCGGATCGAGACCGGCGGCGCGGCACCATTCCGCCACCTCGCCGTCGGAAAAGCCGAGCCGCCGGTGAGCGTGCTCGTCGCGCAGGAATTCCAACGCGTGCGGCGCGAAATCGACAAGAACGAGGACGCCGTTAGCCCGCAGCACGCGCGCCGCCTCGGCGATCGCCGCGGCAGGCCGATCGGCGTAGTGCAGGACCTGGTGGATCACCACCGCGTCGAAGGACGCGTCCGGCACCGCCAGCTGGTACATGTCGCCGAGCCGGACCGACCCGTTTTCGAGGCCGGCGCGCGCGAGGTTAACCCGCGCGATCGACAGCATCTCGCGTGACTGGTCGATGCCGAGCGCGTGCTCGACGCGCGGCGCCAGAATCTCCAGCATGCGGCCGGTACCGGTTCCGATGTCGAGAAGATCGCGCGGATCGGCGGCGGCGATGACCTCGACGAGGGCCGCCTCGACCTCGCGCTCATCGATGTAGAGCGAGCGGATGCGGTCCCATTGGTCCGCATTTTCGCGAAAATAGGCACGCGCGAGTTCGGCGCGCTGCCGCTTTATCGCGCCGAGCCGCTGCAGATCGAGGGCGATCGTCGGGTCGGCTTCGTCGCAGGCGTCGACCAGCTGGCGGGCGAGGGCGCTCGTCGGGCCCGCTTGGCTGAGGCGATAGAACACCCAGCTACCCTCGCGGAAGCGGTCGAGGAGGCCGGCTTCGCACAGCAGTTTCAGGTGGCGCGAAACGCGAGGCTGGCTCTGCCCGAGGATCTGTGTCAGCTCGCTGACGGTGAGCTCGCCGCGCGCACACAGGACGACGAGCCGAAGCCGGGTCGGCTCGGCAACTGCGCGCAGTGCAGCCAGCAAGTGCTCCATCAGCGGGTCTCTTTCTTACAGTCAGCAGCAACATATAGAGATATCTTTATATGTGCAAGCGGATTATGCAATTTGAGGCGTCGGTCTCCCCGTGCCACTTGCTCATCCCGCGAATTTCCCGCAATTATCTCGCCTTTGGGCCAAGGCGCCCGAATGATGCGAGACCGACCGATGAAAGTTCGCCCGCTTCGCCTCGGCTTATCGGAACTGTTTGCCTTTTCTGTCCTGATCCTTTCCGGTTGCGCCTCACACCCCGACGCTGCGCAACAGGCAGCCACCTACGAAGAGGATTTCAACGACCCGTTCGAGGACACCAATCGCAAGATTTTCGAGTTCAACCAATTCGTCGATCGGCATGCGATAGTGCCGGTCGCCAAGGCCTATCGCGACACCGTGCCCGACCCGGTGCGCGATTTATTACGCGATTTTCTTAATAATCTGCGCGCGCCGCTGGTTTTTGTGAACGACACGCTGCAGGGTCAATTCCAGCGCGCCGGGGAGACGATGGGCCGCTTTGTCATCAATTCGACGATCGGCATGGGCGGAGTGGTCGATGTCGCCGGACGCTGGGGCGTTCCCTTTCACGAGGAGGATCTCGGCCTGACGCTCGGCGCCTGGGGGATACCCGAAGGACCGTACCTCGTAGTGCCGGTTCTCGGGCCATCGAGCCCGCGCGACCTCGGCGCCCAAGTCGCCGAGGGGTTCGGTGATCCGTGGAATAAACTCGTCACCGGCAGTCCATGGAACCTCTATTGGATTCCATTCGTGCGCGGTGGGGTCTCCGGGATCGATCAGCGATCCCGCTATATTGACACCCTCGCCGACATCGAGCGCACCTCGCTCGATTATTATGCGACAATTCGCTCGCTTTATCGGCAGCGGCGGGCAGCGCTAATCCGCAATGAGCGGGAGAACCTGCCGCCGCCTGCCGGCTTCAGCCAGCGCGACGACCGGGGGTTGCCAGCGGCATTCGCCAACACGGCGACCCGACCGGCTGTGATCTCTGAAGCGTCCAACGTATCCGAGGTAGCAAAATAATGATGCGACGTTGCTTGCTGACCGCCGCTCTTGTGCTGATAGCGGGAGCATTTGCTCCCGTTATCCCCGCGGCGGCGGCCGCCGACCCTGCCGCCCTGATCAGCAACCTCGGCAGCCGAGCCCTTGAGGTCCTTGGCAAGGATGTCACCCAGTCGCAGAGGGTGGCGCGGTTTCGCGAATTGCTGCGCGAGGATTTCGACGTTCCGGGGATCGCCCGCTTTGTCCTCGGCCGGTACTGGAATGCTGCGACCGAAGAACAGCGGGCGGAGTACGTCAAGCGCTTCGAGGACTACATCGCGCTCGCCTACAGCACCCGCTTGGCGGAGTACACCGGTGAAACCTTCAAGGTGACCGGCAGCCGGCCGGACGCCGACGGCGCCATCGTATCGAGCCAGATCATCCGCCCCGCCGGCGGCGCGCCGGTCAAGGTGGACTGGCGCCTGACTGGACGAAACGGCGTCTATAAGATCAGCGACGTTTCGGTGGATGGCATCAGCATGGCGGTCACCCAGCGTTCCGAGTTTGCTTCCGTCATCCAGCACAATGGCGGACAAGTGCAGGGTTTGATCACGATGCTGCGGGAAAAAACTGCCGGCAGCGCGGCACGCTAGCCACAGCCGCCTGAAGGCAGGACGATCCCGCTCAACAAACCGTGACTATGCGGGCCTGGACGTGGAAAGGTCCGCCATTTGCGGAGGCGAGGGAGGGCAGCAATGCGCCTCAGCTTCACCAACCCGTGGTGGGTGGTCGTCGGGGCCGTCGGTGGCCTTTTCGTGTGCAACGGCCCGGTGCTGGGGTTCACCTTCGGCATCTTCCTGAAGCCGATCATGGCCGATATGGAATGGCAGCGGGGCACCGCATCATTCGCGTTGTCGTTCGGCGGGATCTGCTCCGCTCTGATGGTGCCGCTGCTCGGCCGGATGATGGACCGCTGGAGCATTCGCCGGGTCGCATTGCCCGGCCTCGTCATCTATGCGTTCGCCATGTGCCTGTTGGGGCTCAGCCCGAAATCTTTGGTGATTTTCACCCTGCTGTTTGCGCTGGCCGAAGCGGCCAGTGCGGTTCAAACCCCGATCGGCTATGCCAAGGCGATCTCGGCTTGGTTCGACCGCCGGCGCGGGCTGGCGCTCGGCATCGCGATGTCGGGGGTCGGGCTGGGCGGTTTCATCATGCCGCAACTGGCTCAGATGCTGATCGAACCGGTGGGCTGGCGCGGCGCCTATCCGATCCTCGGACTTGTTGACACTGGCGATTGCATTTCCCATCGTCGCGCTGTGGATTCGGGAACCGCGGCCGGGCGAAGGCGAGCGCCGGGCCATAACGGTAGCCGATGCGACGGGTCTGACCGTGCAAGATGCCCTCGGCACGCGCCAGTTTTGGTTGATGGGCGCGGCCTTCTTTTTGGTCGCGATCGCGGTCAATGGCACGGTGGCGCATGTCGTGCCGCTGCTGACCGACCACGGCGTTTCCGCAGCTGCAGCGGCGGCAATCATGGGGATCTTCGGGCTGGCAACGATGACCGGGCGGCTGCTCGCCGGTTATTTGGTCGACCGCATCTTCGCACCGTTTGTCGCAACGGTATTCTTCCTGGCCCCGATCGCCGGTTTCATTCTTCTGAGCAGCGCTTCCGGTGCGCTGCCGGGGATCGGGGTAATTCTGCTGGGATTGGGGCTCGGCACCGAGATCGACCTGATCGCGTTTCTCGTGTCGCGCTATATGGGACAGCGGGCGTTCGGCGAAATCTATGGCTACTGTTTCATGATCTTCGGCTTAGGCTCCAGCTTCGGCAGGTTTCTCGGCGGGTTTGTCTACGATCTTACGGGATCGTATAACCCGGCGCTGATCGGCGCTGCGGGCGCGCTCGTCGTGGCGGTGGTCCTGGTCAACCTTCTCGGCCCCTACACTTATCCGGTGTGCCGCGAGATCGAACCCCTCCTCGTGCGCCAACCGGCGACACCCTGACGTCTCAATTATGGAAGAGGTTGAGCGCCGAGCCTTTGCGGAACCATTCGAGCTGCGAGGCGCTGAAGGTGTGGTTGAGCCATAGCGTCTCGGTCGTGCCGTCGGCATGCTTGATGCGGCATTCGACCGGCTGCCCGGGCGCCATTTCCTCCAGCCCGACGAGGCTGATGCGGTCATCCTCGCGGATGCGGTCGTAATCCGCCGGGTCCTGGAAGGTCAGCGCCAGGAGGCCCTGCTTTTTCAGGTTCGATTCGTGGATGCGCGCGAAGCTGCGGACGATGACCGCCGCGCCGCCCAACAGGCGCGGCGACAACGCGGCGTGCTCGCGGCTGCTGCCCTCGCCGTAATTATCGTCGCCGACGGCCACCCACCGGACGCCGTGGGCCTTGTAGTCGCGGGCGATCTTGGCCGATCGCCTGCCCCTTCTCGCCGGTCAGGACGTTGACGCCGGTGCCTGCCTCGTCGGTGAAGGCGTTGGTCGCGCCCATGAACATGTTGTCGCTGAACTTGTCGAGATGCCCGCGATAGCGCAGCCACGGCCCGGCCGGCGAGATGTGGTCGGTCGTGGTCTTGCCCTTCGTCTTGATCAGCACCGGCATATCCACGAAGTCCTTGCCGTCCCACGCCGGCCACGGCTCCAGCACCTGCAGCCGCTCGCTGTTCGGATCGACGTTCAGCTTGATCGCGCCGCCGTCCTCCGGCGGCGCGATGTAGGTGGCGTGCCCGGGATCGAAACCCTGCGCCGGCACGTCGGGCGCGGGCTTCGGCGGGTCGAGCCGGAACGGCTTGCCCTCGGCGTCCGTCGAGCGTGTCGGTCAGCGGGTTGAACGACAGCCGCTTCGCCAAGGCAAAGGCGGTGACGATCTCCGGGCTGGCGATGAAGTTCATCGTCGTCGGCGACCCGTCGTTGCGGCGCGGGAAATTGCGGTTGAAGGAGGTGACGATCGTGTTCGGCACCGCATCTGCCGCCACCGACCCGCGCCACTGGCCGATGCAGGGCCCGCAGGCGTTGGCCAGCACCGTGCCGTCGATGTCCTCCAGATGACTGCATCTGGCCGTCGCGCTCGATTGTCGCGCGCACCTGCTCGGAGCCCGGCGTCACCAGGAAGGCACGGCGGCCTTCAGCCCGTGCGCCTTCGCCTGCTCGGCGACGTCCGCGGCGCGGCTCATGTCCTCATAGGACGAGTTCGTGCAGCTGCCGATCAGCGCGGTCGAGATCTCGTCGATAAACCCGTTCTTCGGGTCGGCCACCTCGGCGCGCGAGCTTGGAGATCGGGCGCGCCCGGTCGGGCGTGTGCGGCCCGACGACGTCGGGCTCGAGTTTGGAGAGATCGAGCTCGACCACGCGGTCGTAGTATTTCTCCGGATCCGCCTCGACTTCCGGGTCGGGGTCGAGCAGATGCTGGTTCTGCTGCATCAGCGGCACGAGACCGCCCCTGCCGGTGGCGCGCAGGTATTTCGCCATCTGCTCGTCGGCGGGGAAAATCGAGGTCGTGGCGCCGAGCTCCGCGCCCATGTTGGTGATCGTCGCCTTGCCGGTGGCGCTGATCGTGCGCGCGCCCGGGCCGATATATTCGACGATCGCGTTGGTGGCGCCCGAGACGGTCAGCTGACCGGCGACGTAGAGGATGACGTCCTTGGGCGCCGTCCAGCCGCCCATGCTGCCGGTCAGATGGACGGCGATGTGCTTCGGGATAGAGCACTTCCCACGGCAATCCGGCGATCACCTCGACCGCGTCCGCGCCGCCGACGCCGACGGCACAGGCGCCGAGACCGCCGGCGTTCGGCGTGTGCGAGTCGGTGCCGATGATCAGCTCGCCGGGGAAGGCGTAGTTTTCCAGCACCACCTGGTGAATGATGCCGGCGCCGGGCCCCCAGAAGCCCAAGCCGTATTTGGCCGCCGCGGAACGCAGAAAATCATAGACCTCCTTGTTCTCGGCGAGCGACTCGCGCAGATCCGCGGCGCCCTCGACCCGCGCCTGGATCAGGTGGTCGCAATGGATCGTGGCCGGCACCGCGACCTTGTCGCGCCGGGTCTGCATGAACTGCAAGAGCCCCGTCTGCCCCAGCACGTCCTGGAACACGACGCGGTCGGGACGGACCAGCAGGTAGCTCTTCCCCGGCTCCAGTTCCTGGTGTTCGGGATCGTCGAGGTGCCCCAGCAGGATCTTGTCGGCCAATGTCAACGGCCTTCCCAACCGGCGCCGGACAACCGCAAGGTTCCGCGCCATCGTCGCGTAGACCGCAGCCGCCATTTCCGGTGTCGATTCGATAGCCACCATTGTCGAGCCTTTCTTGTCTCGCGTTCGGGGCAACAACCGCCGCGCCCTCGTCTATATCAGATGAGCGCGATCGGTCTCGATGCAAATTATCGGGATGGGGCCGCGCCCCTCTCTGCCCGCTTTGGAGAAGGGCGAGGTCCTCAGATCGCGTCGAGCTGCCAGGCGACGTCGTTGGCGATGCCCCAGAGATAGCCGACATCGGTTTGGCCGACGAGCGCATAGGCGCGCCCCTGGTGGCGCCAATAAAGGAGATTGACATCCTGGCGCTGCGCCAGGGTGGGCGGTGTGTCGGGCTCTTTCGACGACCCGATGATCAAGGTCAGCGGCCCGATCGCCTTGTTGTCGGTCGTGTACATCAACTGCGCGGCCGGCCGGCCGTCGGCAACGACGAGCCGGGCGCCGCGGAAATTGAGACCCCAGGGCTTGAGGTTGAGCTCCGGCCAGCGCACCTCCTGAGGCAAGCTCTGGCTGATCTTCTGCCACGCCTCGCGGGCGTCGCCGGTGGCCGGCACATCGACCAGGGCGCCGTCGCCGGTGCTGGCGGCCAGCTTGAAATAGCCGACGGCATTGTCGAGCCAAAGATTGTCGGCGGCGGCCATCTCGACCGCCGGCTGCTTGCCCCCGATGGCGCCGGGCAGCAGCTTGGCGACACTCAGATAAGCAACCGCGCCCCCCAGCAGCAAGCCGAACAGCGAGGCGGCCAGCGGCAACCCGAGCCACCAACTGCGCGCGGCAGGGGCGCCCCCGGTCCCCTGCCCGCGCCTCAAGGGTACGATTTTTGCGATCGGTTCCGCCGAAACCCTTTCACCCCGGGCAGCCGCGATCAGGCGGTCCGGCAGCGGTTCGCGCATGACCTCGTCGAAGGCCGAGCGCACCAGAGCAGCGGACTGGGCGAGCGCGGCGAGCTTGTCGCGAGCTGCCGGATCGGTGTCGAGCCACTCCTCGATCTCGCGGCTCTCCGACACGTCGACCTCGCCATCGAGATAGGCGATCAGACGGTCGTCACTGCGCTTCTGCATTGTCGGTACTCCTGCGCATCCCGCCGCCCGCTTCGAGCTGAAGCTGCAATGCGATGCGGGCGCGCGCGAGACGGCTCATGATCGTTCCCACCGGCACACCTACGATTGCGGCAGTCTCCTTGTAGCTGAGTCCATCAACCGTCACGAGCAACAGCGCCGTGCGCTGATCGGGCGGCAAGCGGTCGACCGCCCGCCGAACCTCGCCGAGAGCGAGCCGAGCTTCCACCCGGCGCACCGCCTCGTCCGAGCCCATCCGTTCTTCGGCAATCTCGCCACCCTCCTTGCGAACATCGCGCGAGCGGACCTGGTCGATCCAGATCGTCTGCACGATGCGAAACATCCAGCTGTCGAACCGCGTGCCCTCCTGAAACTGATGCTGACGTGCGAGGGCGCGCTCGCATGCCGCCTGAACCAGATCGTCGGCCTCGACGGCCGAGCCCGTGAGCCCGCGCGCAAACCGCCGCAGCCTTGGCAAGACAGCGATCAGCTGATCGCCGAAACGGATGCTCACCGGATCTCTGCCTGGAATCAGATGTACCGGCGATTCCGCCAAGTTTTGACTGGGTGACAACGGACCTCCCGACGAGTTATTCCCGGCAAGCTCGACCCCTGTTTGATACGCGACTGAATTTGCGGGTGTCCCCGCGCGGCGGCGATAGTCGGCCGCATCCGCGGCGTACGCGGCTGGCGACATGCGTAGCGTATCACCAAAGCAGAAGAGGGCGGAAGCGCGGGCGCGCGCCCGCGTTCACTCTTCACAAATTGGACACCGCACGGCATTGTGCGGCGGGTCTTTTGGCCCTGCCACTCGGCCCTGCCATTGGGGAACATCCGGTCCATGAAAGTCGCCGTCGTCAAGGAAAGGCGCGCCTTTGAACACCGGGTTGCGGCGTCGCCCGATACCGTCAGGCGCATGATCGGGATGGGCCTCGAAGTTGTCGTCGAAAGCGGCGCCGGCGAAGGCGCCTGGTTCAGCGATGCGGCGTTTGCCGACGCCGGAGCCTCGATCGCGGCCGATGAGGCGACGGCTCTGGCCGATGCGGATATCGCGCTCAAGGTTCAGCGACCGCTGATCGGCGGCGAGGGCGATATCGACGAGCTTGGATTGTTGAAACGCGGGGCGGTCCTGATCGGCCTGCTGCAGCCGGCCCAGAACCCCGCCGATGCCGAGGCCTATGCCGGCGCCGGGATTGCCGCTTTTGCGATGGAGCTGGTGCCGCGGATTACTCGCGCGCAGACCATGGACGTGCTGTCCTCGCAGGCCAATCTCGCCGGCTACAAGGCAGTCGTCGATGCCGCTGCCGAGTTCGGCCGCGCCTTCCCGATGATGATGACCGCGGCCGGAACGATCAAGGCGGCGCGCATCCTGGTCATGGGCGCGGGCGTCGCGGGCTTGCAGGCGATCGCCACCGGCCGGCGCCTCGGCGCCATCGTCTCTGCCACCGACGTCCGGGCCGCAGCGAAGGAGCAGGTCGAGAGCCTCGGCGCGACGTTCATCACCGTCGACGAGGCGGCGGCCCGCACCGCCGAGACCGCCGGCGGCTACGCCCGCGAGATGGGAGAAGACTACCAGCGGCGGCAGCGCGAGAGGATCACCGAGGCGCTGAAGCGGACCGACATCGTCATTTGCACCGCGCTGATCCCGGGACGCAAGGCGCCGGTCCTGCTGACCAGTGCGATGGTCGCCGAGCTGGCCGCGGGATCGGTCATTGTCGATCTCGCCGTCGAGGCGGGCGGCAACGTCGAGGGCAGCCGCCCGGATGAAACTGTCCTCACCCCGAACGGGGTAAAAATCATCGGTCCCGCCAACATGCCCTCCCGCATCGCCGCCGACGCGAGCCAGCTCTACGCCCGCAACGTGCTGTCCTTCCTCGCTCTCTTGGTCAAGGACAAGGAGTTGAAGATCGACACCGCCGACGAGATCATCAAGGCGACGCTCTTGACGGAGAACGGTGCGGTCGTGAACCCGCTCTTTGCAACGCCGGCCGTGGCGGAAGCGGCAGCCTCGAACTGAGAGCTTGTGAATGTATTTTCTTGCCGCCCATCCACTCGTCTCCCCGGCGAAAGCCGGGGTCCATTTTGCCATCGCACGAGCCATCCACGCGTTGGCAAGGCAGAGTAACTGCTGGAGGCATCTGGAGCGACGGATCCCTGGATCCCGGCTTTCGCCGGGACGACAACAGGTAAATTCGCCGATCACTTTGCCATCCCGGTTCCTTCACGGGGTCTGAGGGGAGACGACGCGATGGCAGACCCCGCCTCTCTGGCCGACCGCGCCGCCGAACTTGCCGGTCAAGCCGGCGCGCTCACGCGCAATCTCGATCTGTTGACGCACCAGCTGACAACGGTTCAGACCACCCCGGCTGTCGTCGACGGTCCGTCCTTCGTCTTTGAATTGACCGTCTTCGTGCTCGCGGTCTTTGTCGGCTATTACGTCGTATGGCGGGTTACCCCGGCACTGCACTCGCCGCTGATGAGCGTGACCAACGCGATCTCGAGCGTCATTATCGTCGGCGCGTTGATCGCGGCGGGCCCGCTCGGCCTCAGCTTTGCCAAGGTCATGGGCTTCGTCGCGGTGACATTGGCCGCCGTGAACATCTTCGGCGGCTTTATCGTTACCCAGCGCATGCTGCAGATGTTCCAGAAAAAGCGATAGCGGGGCCCGCGATGAGCGAGAACCTATCCGCCTTTTTTTATCTGGTCGCCTCGGTCTGTTTCATCCTGGCGTTGCGCGGCTTGTCCTCGCCGGTAACGGCGCGGGTCGGCAACATCTACGGCATCGCCGGCATGCTCATCGCGGTGATCACCACCTTTTTGACCCCGCATGTCGTCAGCTTCTGGCTGATCATTCTCGGCATCCTGATCGGCGGGACGATCGGCACCTTCATCGCGCTGCGCATCCAGATGACGGCCCTGCCGCAACTGGTAGCGGCTTTTCACAGCCTGGTCGGCCTCGCCGCGGTGTGCGTCGCCGCCGCAGCCTTCACCTACCCCGAATTGTACGGCATCGGGGTGCGCGGCTCGATCCACGGCAGCAGCCTCGTCGAGATGGCACTCGGCATGGCGATCGGCGCGATCACCTTCACCGGCTCGGTGGTCGCCTTCGCCAAACTGCAGGGGCTCGTCACCGGCCGGCCGCTGGTGTTCCCGGGGCAGCATCTGATCAACGCGGCGCTCGGGGCCCTGCTGGTCGTGCTGATCGCGCTGTTCGTCGGAACCGAGGCGGCGGCCGCCTTCTGGCTGCTCCTGCTGGTCTCGCTGGCGCTCGGCTTTCTGCTGATTGTGCCGATCGGCGGGGCCGACATGCCGGTCGTGATCTCGATGCTGAACTCCTATTCGGGATGGGCGGCCGCCGGCATCGGCTTCACGTTGTCGAACAGCCTCTTGATCGTGACCGGCGCCCTCGTCGGCTCCTCGGGCGCGATCCTCAGCTATATCATGTGCCGGGGAATGAACCGTTCGATCTTCAATGTGGTCCTGGGTGGCTTCGGCACCGAAGGCGGCACGGTGGCCGCGGGGGCCGGGGTCGGCGACCGCCTCGTCAGATCGGGCAGCGCCGAGGACGCCGCTTTCATCATGAAGAATGCCAGCTCCGTCGTCGTCGTGCCCGGCTACGGCATGGCGGTGGCCCAGGCGCAGCACGCATTGCGCGAGATGGCGGACATCCTGAAGAAGGACGGAGTGAATGTGCGCTATGCGATCCACCCGGTCGCCGGGCGCATGCCGGGGCACATGAACGTGCTGCTCGCCGAGGCTAACGTTCCCTATGACGAGGTCTTCGAATTGGAGGAGATCAACCGCGATTTCGCCTCGACCGACGTCGCCTTCGTCATCGGCGCCAACGACGTGACGAACCCGGCGGCCAAGACCGATCCCTCCTCGCCGATCTACGGCATGCCGATCCTCGACGTCGAGCGCGCCAAGACCGTGCTTTTCGTCAAGCGCTCGATGGCCTCGGGCTACGCCGGCGTCGAGAACGAGCTCTTCTACCGCAACAACACAATGATGCTGTTCGGCGACGCCAAGAAAATGTGCGAGGAAATCGTCAAAGCGCTCGAATAAGGGCGCGGAGAACCGGACCCAAGAACCATGATCGTCGCCCCCGCGAAAGCGGGGGTCCAGAGGATGGCAGCCGCCGGACGCGTCCGGCTTATTGGGTTGACAGCTGCGCCAATGCCCGGTGCCGAAACGCCGCGTAATCGACACGAAGGTCGCAGAACACCTCTTCAAAAGTGAAGGCGTCCGTCCAGAATAGGCCTAGGCCGCTTTCCTCCTCGGTCAATTTGCGGCCAATATCGCGGTGGGTCAGGTATTGGCGGCGATCTTGCAGCAAGGCGGTCGTCTTCGCGGTAAATTTGAGGTGTGTACCCGCCGCTTCGACAAACCAACGGTGATGATAGAACCCGACTTCAGGTATGCTGCCGCGCAGCAAGCGCAGCGAAAACAGCCGATCCTTTGAGAAGATCTCACGCAGTCGCGACGGCGTCTCGATATAACCGGCTTTGCCGACACGATTGATCTCGCGGCACACCGCAATCGGGTCGCGGACGTCTTCGAGCAGATTCGAGCACACCACGAAATCGAAGAATTTGTCGGTGTAGGGCCAGGGCGGTGCGCAGACATCGGCGGCGACCCAGGTATCGGCCGTAAAACGTTCGACATCTTCGGGGTCAACCGCTTCGTGGCAGCGCCGCGTCACGTAGGGACAGAGGTCGATGACGTGGGTTGCCAGATTGAACGGCTGATACCATCCGCCGATATCGAGGACACGCGCGTTGGCGGCACTTTTGCGCAGCCGCGGCAGGTTCGAGCGCAGGATCATTCGCGACTGCAGTAAAGGTGGAGTGCGGCACATCCTTGTCATGTAGGACGGCCCGGGAGTCAACATCACGTGAGCGGACATGGACAAGTAACTCCACACCGTGAAGTATCCGTGCTTAGACGCCGAGGCTCCCCTGCAGGAATGCCCATTACTGAGCACCCCCCACAGAGAATCGGACGTGCTACGACGGGCGCTGGCGCCTGGGCGTTCACGACCGATCCCGGCGGCGCGGTCACGATCGACGGCGCCACCACCCCGAGTTCGGCGGGATCAGGCTTTGCGGGTGGGCAATCATTTTTAAGGACGCAATACGCATCCGGTCTCAACTCATTTTGCTCGCCACTAGTTAAGCTGACGAAGCGCGACGGGGGATTACGGTGACAGTTTTACTTGAGTTCTCACGGCAGCGGCAGTTGCCGCTTGGTGCCCCTGTCCATTCGCGGCTTTGGGCCGGGTTTGCCCGGTGCCAGGCGCCGGCCGAGCTGCGCTCGCGCGATCCATTCCGAGCGCGCCAAGCGGCCGTCCGATCGTGGGGGCCCGCTCGATCCGAGCCGTTGTCGCGGGATCGGCCTGCGCCGTGAGAAGCGCAGCAAAATCGGGGATCAGCGCGCGTAATGGCGCCACCGTTGCCAGTTCGTCATCCTCGCCCGCGAGATGGGCGCGAGCGCTCGATCATGGCCATTCCTCGGCACGGCTCACCAGCCCCGCGGCCACCGGATTGAGCGCGATGTAACGCGTTGCCGCCAACAGGTGCGGCTCGTCCATCACCACCGCGCCGAAGCGGCCCTGGAATAGATGGCCCGTCCATTGGAACCGAGCGTTGATCGCACCGGTGTAACGGCGGTGCGCTTCGGCGAAGGTCGCCCGCAGCCCATCGTGGTCGGCCGGCGTCACGATCAGGTGGACCTGGTGGAACGGGCGGCGGCGCGCGAGACCCCGTCAAGCCCGCAGCCGCCGGAGGCGGGGACCCGCAGGGCCAGGCTTTACGGCGTCTCGCCCGCCGCAGAGAATCGGAACCGACAATGTCGTCTGGCCGATGTGCGAAGATGACGACCGGATCTCCGCTTGCGGCGCGGGTGGCGCGGGCTCAGGGCCCGGTCGCCACCTTGAGGCCGGCGGCGGTGAAGCAGCCTTGCCAGCCGTGGTCGATAAACACCTGGCGATCGCACAGCACCGCGGTGGGGTAGTAGTCGCTCGGGACCGGCTCGGCGTCGGGGACGGTGATGCTGCGGAAGATCAATGTGATCGGAACGTTTATCGGACCCCACGGCAGCCAATTTGTCTTTTCCGGAAGCCCGGACGGAGGATTGGCGTCGTTCGATACAACGTAAGTATAGGACTGGCTGTTGTCGAGCTGGGTCTGATAGTCGGCGTCGCAGGCGAGGACCGGATAGGGGAAAACCCCGTCATTGTTGCACATCGACCAATATCGCACCTGAACGGCGCCGTCAAAAGCCGGCGTGGACACGCTCTCTCCCGAATAGGTATCCGGAAACACCAGAGCCTTACCGTGCACGACCAATACTTTGTCGGACTGATAGCAGATGTTCGGGGTCTGCAGATATGTCGTCGGCGGGTCCGGGAAGAAGTCGGTCCCGGGAGCCGGCCCGAAGCTAACGACGGCCGGGACGCCGGTCTGGCGCCCGGTGCAGCTTCCGGCGATCGAGGCGCGCTGGTGCGCCGTCGTCAGAATGCTCTGCAGAAAATCGGCGGCCTGGCTGAACCCGCTGGCGATCAGCACCGTGATCATACCGCCGAGGCTGGTTTCGGCCGCGGCAAACGGGCATGGCGGAGGCCGCAGCGTGCTGCCGTTCTGGGCGGTCAGGGTCAGGTCGGGAACCGTGACTCCGCCCGCCAAATCGGCGCCTGCATTGGGGGCGACGACGCGGTAGACGAGCAATACGAGCGGACCTTGCCCGGCGCTCAGGAAATTGCTTGCTGCTCCCGGAGCGCCGGAGCCGAGCGTAATCGTGTAATTCTGCGGGCTGCCCGCAGGCGGAAGCGTCTGGCTCGTAAACGGGTTCGTGCTGCCCGCGTCCGGCACGATCTCCTGGTCGGAGATCGTATCGATCAGCAGACCCGTCGCACCATAACTCGTAATGTTGAACAGGCGAGCCTTGGGATATTGCCCCCGGATCGTGATCGTCTTCCACCGCTTGGTGTCGAGCGGCATGAACCAGTACGTCGTGTTGGTGTCTTGCGTCGCGACGTTGAGGACGCCGTGCCCGGTGCTCTCGACCGGCCAGCTGCACACCGGCAGCAAAGGCAGCGCGGCGTACGCAGCCGGGAGTCCGAGGCCAATTGCCGGGAATGCCAAGGATAGGAGCAACAGGAGTTTTGCCGGCCGGTGCACATTCCCCTCCCTGAGCCGAAATATGGTTTCCGGCTCTGAAACAGCGGCCTCCGATCAGCGGTTCCGGTCCTGCTGCTGTCGAGGCGTTGTCCGGCAATCAGGGGGTGTCTGCGGCGGCGGGTGCGGCTCAGTTGGAACCGAGCGTTGATGGCACCGGTGTGACGACGGTGCGCTTCGGCGAAGGTCGCCCGCAGCCCATCCCGGCCGGTCGGCGTCACGCCAAGTGGGCATGATTGGCAGGTGAACGTGATTTGGCATCACGCAATTAGCCCAGATCTCCGCGCCGGCACGCCGCCCCACCGCCGCGATCAACCGACGGTACAGCTGATAATCCCCGGCCCCTAAGAACACCGGCTCGCGGCGGTTACCACGCTGGGTGAAATGCTGGGTGAAATGATGCGGCAGGCCGGCACAACCACGCGCGCAATCCGTACTATGCGCCTGCCTCCAGCTGCCATCCTCATTCAAATCGAGATTAAGCCGGTCGCCCTATCTGGTAAACTGTCACCGTAATCCGTCACAGTAATCCTAAACTGTCATCGTAATCCTGGTCGGAAGAACTTTAATTAAATCAGAACTATAATTTCCCCGGACTAGGTCGGGGCGTCCGGAAAATCGCTGCAAGCTGGCGAGGCCATTATGCCGAATGTCGTAACCATCACGCGACCGGATGTCATCGCGCTGATCGAAAAGGCGGCGGAAAAACTCGCTCGTGGCAACAAGACCGAGGCCCTCGCTCTGGCGATGCGACGTCTGCTGGAAGAGGATGCCCGGGCGGGCTCTTTGTTCGGCGCTCATCACCGATCTGTCCAGATCCGCGAGGGCGTCGAACTGATCGCGCCGGCCCTCGATGTCGAGCCGGATGCTGCCACGGGTCGAGACATCGAGCGGTGACGGATCGGCTGCTTCTCGATACCCATATCGCGCTCTGGCTGGACAGCGGCGATGATGCTCTGCGGCCATCGACGCGCGCCTTGATCGACGATTGTTGCAGAACGGCGGAACCATTCTTTTGAGCGCCGTCAGCGTCTGGCAGATCGCACTGCTCCTCGATACCCGGCGGATCGAGCTCGATCTTCCGATCGAGGCGTGGATCACGCGATTTGTCGACCGGCCCGGCTCGAAGCTCTACCGCTCGGCCGCAGCGCTGCCTCGCAAAGCTATCGCCTCTATCAACTCGAGCACCGCGATCCCGCCGATCGGCTCCTGATTGCCAGCGCGATCGAGCTTGTGTGCCCACTCGTCACCTATGACGAGCGCATCTTGCGCTTTGCCGCCGAGTATGGCCGTCAGTTCCGGTTCACCGCCGACAGCTGAGAAGCGAATACCGTCACCCGAACCGGTTCGAGCGCGGGAAGCCGCCGGGGACGAGGCGGCCGGCGGCGCCGCGGGAGCCGAGCCAGGGAGCGAGGTTGGTTTCGGTGCGAGTGCGGTTTTCGCCTTGGCGCCAGGACAGGCCGTCGGCGAGGTGGAACACCTTGCAATCGGCGAGACCGCCCGATTTGTAGCGCTGCAGGATGACGCCGCGGCCGCGCGTCATCAGCGGGATCTCGTCGAGCCTGACGATCAGCATCTTGCGGTTGTCGCCGACAAAGGCGACTGCGTCGCCGATCTCCGCCTGCACGCAGACCCGAGCGACCGCGCCTTCCGCCGGCGTCAGCACCTGCTTGCCGGCGCGGGTTTGCGCGACGGCCTCCTCGCCGTCGACGACAAAGCCGCGCCCGTCATTGGCGACAACCAGCAGCTCCATGCCGGGCCTGTAAGGGAACATCGCGACGATGTCGTGCTCGTTCGGCAGGTCGATCATCAGCCGCAGCGGCTCGCCATGCCCGCGGCCGCCGGGCAGCCGGTCGACCCCGAGCGTATAAAAACGCCCGTTGGTGCCGAAGACGATCAGGCGGTCCGTCGTCTCGGCCGCCACGGCAAAGCGCGGCGCGTCGCCCTCTTTGTATTTTTGCTCCGCGGCCGAGACGTTGTGTCCCTTGACCGCGCGGATCCACCCCTTGGCCGAGCACAGGACCGTCACCGGCTCGCGTTCGACGAGCGCCTCGGCGGGAATCTCGATCGGCGCCGGCGCGGCGGCGATCTCGGTACGGCGGCGCCCCAGCGGCGTCTCGCCGCCGAATTCGGCCGCGGTCGCTTTGACCTCATTGGCGATCGCGCGCCACTGCCGCTTCTCGCTCGACAGCAGCGAAGTGAGCTTTGCTTCCTCGGCCGAGAGCCGGTCGATCTCCTTGCGGATCTCGATCTCCTCGAGCCGGCGCAGCGCCCGCAGCCGCATGTTGAGGATCGCCTCGGCCTGCACCTCGGTCAATTCCCAGCGGGCCATCATCTCGGCTTTGGGGTCGTCGCCTTCGCGGATGATGCGGATCACCTCGTCGAGATTGACATAGACTACGATCTGGCCGCGCAGGATCTCGATGCGGCGGGCAACCGCCGCGAGGCGGTGTCGGCTCTTGCGCTGCAGCACCACCCGGCGGTGGTCGAGAAAGGCCTGCAGCGCCTCCTTCAGGTTCATCACCCGCGGCACGCCGAGCGGGTCGAGCACATTGAGATTGAGCGGCACCCGGATTTCGAGCTCGGTCAGCCGGAACAGCTGCTCCATCAGCATCTCGGCCTCGACGTTGCGCGTCTTGGGCTCGAGAACGAGCCGGACATCCTCGGTCGAACTCGTCGCGGATGTCGGCGAGCAGCGGCAATTTCTTCTCTTCGAGCAGGGCCGCGATCTTCTCGATCAGCCGCGCCTTCTGCACCTGAAACGGCACTTCGGTGACGACGATCTGGTAGAGGCCGTGACCCAGCGCCTCCGTTGTCCAGCTCGCCCGCAAACGGAAGCTGCCGCGGCCGGTTTCATACCCTTGCCGAATGCTGTCCGGCGGCTCGACCAGGATGCCGCCGGTCGGGAAATCGGGTCCTGGAATATGGGCATGGAGCTCGCCGACCGCGCAGGCGGGCTGCTCGATCAGATGCAAGAGCGCGGCGCAGAGCTCGCCGACGTTATGCGGCGGGATGCTGGTTGCCATCCCGACGGCAATGCCCGATGCGCCGTTGGCGAGCAGGTTCGGAAAGCGGGCGGGAAGGATGACGGGCTCGCTGTCCTCACCGTCATAGGTCGCCCGGAAATCGACGGCATCTTCGTCGATCCCGTCGAGCATCGCCTGCGCCACCGCCGACAGCCGGCTTTCGGTGTAACGCATTGCGGCAGCATTATCCCCGTCGATATTGCCGAAATTTCCTTGCCCGTCGACCAGCGGATAACGCTGCGAAAAGTCCTGTGCGAGACGCACCAGCGCGTCATAGACCGCGAGCTCGCCATGGGGATGGAACTTGCCGATCACATCTCCGACTACCCGCGCGCATTTCTTGTACCCGGAGGCGGGGTCCAGGCGAAGCTGATGCATCGCGTGCACGATTCGGCGGTGCACCGGCTTGAGGCCATCGCGCACATCCGGCAGGGAGCGCGACATGATCGTCGACAGCGCATAGGACAGATAGCGTTCGCCGAGCGCATCGGCGAAATCGACATTGCGAATCTCGCCAGAAAGGGCAGTCAAAGCCATGGAATAACCTCAACATAGGGCCGTCACCCGCGCGCAAGCGAGGGTCCAGAACCTGCCCCCCCCACTTTCGCCAGGGGCAGGCTCTGCCTTGAACAGGGGGTAAGCGTTGGAACTTTTGCCCCTGGATACCCGCTTTCGCGGGAATGACGGCGGAAAACGCTAATCGTCCATGGTACTAGCCGTCGCCGCGCGCCGCATGCGTTCGGCCAGCCGCGACCGCGCCGCCGGCAGGGTTCGGCCTTGTGGTAGGAACACGTGATGGACCAGGAAATGCCCGGTCAACATCATACCGAGCTCGATCTGGTGCCGGTCGGCGGTTTCGTCGCACCACAGAAACCCAGGCAATATCAAAAGCTTATCACGATAAGGAAGGCCTGCCGCTCGCGATACCGCGCGCCCTGTGCGGGGCGAAACATAGGCGAGGTCGGTCGTCGCTTCGGAGACCGCGCAGCGGCCGAGATCCAGGCCGAACCCGATCGCGGCGAGCAGGTCCCGCTCCCACGCAACATAGTGCGCGGGCCAGTCAATTCCCGAATCGAGGGCCCGCAGCAGCCCTTCAAAAGACGCAAATACATCTGGATACGGTTCTCGTTCAGGCAGTGCAGCAGTAATCAAGGCAGCCGCCGACGTCAGACCGGCCAGCCGGTCGGGATCGTCGAGCAGCCCCGCAGCATAGGGCCGCAACAGTTCGCAGCCGATCGTGCCGAGATGCTCGCTGAGGCGGCCTCGCCATACCGCTGCAACCTCGTTGCCGGACTGCAGTATGGCCCGGCTCTTTGGCGATTGGCCGCCGCGCACCAGCCCGGCATGCCGCCCGTGCTCTCGGGTCAGCAGCTCGACAATCACTCCGCTTTCGCCATGGCGGCGGGCCGCCAGGACGAACGCTCTATCATGCCATTCCATCAGGTGTCGTAATCGAGCCCGAGCGCCTCAAACCGCTCGCGATCCTCGACCCAATTCTCGCGCACCTTGACGAATAGGAACAAGTGGACGCGACGATCGAGCATGCGTTCGAGATCGGCGCGGGCCCTCGCACCGATAGCTCTTGATCCTTTTCCCGCCTTCGCCGAGCACGATTGCGCGCTGACCCGGCCGTTGCACATAGATGACCTGCCCGATCCGGACGCTGCCATCGGGCCTGTCTTCCCATTGCTCGGTCTCGACCGTAGAGGCGTAGGGGATCTCGTCATGCAATTGCAGGAAGACCTGCTCGCGCGTCACCTCCGCCGCGATCAGGCGCTCGGAAGCATCCGACAGCTGATCCTCCGGAAAGAGCCAGGGCCCCGCCGGCAAGCAAGCGGCGAGATGACGTTTCACGTCCTCCACGCCATCGCCTCGGAGACCGGAAATCATGAATATGGGATCGAAACGACCTTGCCGCGAGAGCGCGTCGGCCAGGCCGAGCAGCCGGTCGCGGCGGACCAGATCGATCTTGTTCAAAGCGAGGATCGATCCGCGGCCGCGCTCCCTCAGAGCGCCTGTTATGCGGCGGGTGTCCTCGTCGATGCCGCGAGAGGCGTCGACCAGCAACAAAGTTTCGTCGGCATCCGCGGCAGCCGACCATGCCGCCGTCACCATCGCCCGGTCGAGCCGGCGCCGCGGCGCAAAGATCCCGGGCGTATCCACATAGATGATCTGCGTCGCGCCCTCGATCGCGATGCCGAGCAGCCGGTTGCGCGTTGTCTGCGCTTTTGGTGTGACGATCGCCAGCTTATGGCCGACGAGCCGGTTGAGCAGCGTCGACTTGCCGGAATTCGGCGCCCCGATCAACGCTACATAGCCGCAGCGCGTCGGCTCCGGCTCGGCCACCGCCTCAGGCGGCGTGCTGTTTGGCCCAGTCGACGACCTCGGCATGAGTCCCGAACCAGACGCCCTGGCGCGATTTGGCGTGGCGGATGATCTCGTCGATGATCCAGATGCGCGACCGATAGCCGATGATGTGCGGGTGCATCGTGAGCTGAAAGACCCCGCCCTCGTCGTAAGCCGCGTCGAACTCGCGCCGGAAAATATCGAACACATCGTTCGGCGGCGTATAGGGGCGCAGCGACTGAAACCGGTTCATCATGAAATAGACCGCGTCGTCGCGGACCCATTCGACCGGAAATTCGACGACCCCGGTCGGCTCGCCGTCGAGCAACAGCTCGTAGCAATCTTCGTCGCTCATCAGCGACGAATTGTAGAGCAGCCCCATCTCCTTCTCGAGCTCGAGCGTGTGCTGGCTGAAATCCCAGGAAGGCGTGCGCAGACCCACCGGCCGGATGCCGGTGATCTGTTCGAGGGTATCGGCCGACCGGTTCATCAGATCGCGCTCGGCCTCCCGAGGCAGGACGGAATTCAGCTCGTGGATCCACCCGTGGATGCCGATTTCATGCCCTTCGGCCACGACCCGGCGCTGTTCGTCGGGGTGGAGCAGCGCGGTGACGGCGGGGACATAGAAGCTCGCCTTGACACCGTGCTTTTCCAAGACCTTCAAAATCCGCGGCACGCCTACCCGATTGCCGTATTGGCCCCACGCCAAGCGCCCGATCGACTTGCCGCCGTCGCGCAGATCGCTGGTCTCGTGGTCGCTGTCGAAGGACAGCGCGACGGCGCATCGCGCGCCGCCCGGCCATTCGGCCGGCCGCAGCTTACGCCCGGCGCGGACGCGGTTGACGAGCTTGCGCCAGTGTTCCTCGGGCCATTGCCAGGGTTCGAGGTCGCGTCGTTCGAGGCCCCGCTCGGGAGTGTTCATCGCTTCTTCCTCCACGTCGGTTTTTCGCCGGCGGAGAGGGCGAGGGGATTGGTCGGAGCGGTGAGATTCGAACTCACGACCCTCAGCACCCCATGCTGATGCGCTACCAGGCTGCGCTACGCTCCGACCGGGCGGCTCTGCCGACAAAACCGATCATACTGTTCGCGCCCGAAGCCGCGCAACGGGCCCCTATGTCCTCAGGCTGCCCCCCTCGTCCGCTTGCTGCCGATGGGATCTGCCAGACCATGGTTGATCTGATCCTTCAGGGCGTGCGAGGCGCGGAAGACGAGAACGCGGCGCGGGCTGATCGGCACTTCCTGGCCGGTTTTGGGATTGCGGCCGACGCGCTGTCCCTTCTGCCGGACCGCAAAGCTCCCGAACGAGGAGATCTTGACCATTTCTCCGCGCTCGAGCGCAGCCGGCAATCTCGGCGATCACCGATTCAACCAGCTCGGCCGACTCGTTGCGCGATAAGCCGACCTCTTGATAAACCGCCTCGCTGAGCCGGGCGCGAGTAATGGTTTCTCCGGCCATGCAGTCCTCCCATTCTTTTGTGGAAGGTTAAACCCGCGCAAAAATAACGTCAAATTCCAAAGCTTTGACTTGCCCCGGTCATTACCAACGCACCAGGCTGGCTCCCCAGCTGAGCCCGCCGCCGAGCGCCTCCATCAAGACGAGATGCCCGGGCTTGATCCGCCCATCATCGACCGCGGCCTCGAGGGCGAGCGGGATCGAGGCAGCAGAAGTGTTGGCGTGCCGTTCGATGGTCATGACGACCTTGTCCGGGGACAATCCGAGTTTTCGCCCCATGGCATCGATGATGCGGCTGTTGGCCTGATGCGGAACCAGCCAGTCTATATCCGCTGCGGTAAGATTGTTGGCGCGCAACGCCTCGTCGATGACTTCGCTTAAGCGCTGAACAGCCTGACGGAAGACCTCGCGGCCTTGCATCCGCAGGAAACCCGACGCGCGTGTCGACGAGGGGCCGCCGTCGACATAGAGAATATCGTAATGCCGCCCGTCCGAGTGCAGATGGTTCGAGAGGATGAACCGCCCTTTGGGCGATGAGTGGGACACCGACTTCAGCACCAGCGCGCCGGCCCCGTCGCCAAACAGTACGCAGGTACCGCGATCCTCCCAATCGAGAATGCGTGAGAACGTCTCCGCCCCGATCACGAGGGCGGTCCGGGCCTGGCCGAGCCGCAGCGCATTGTCGGCAACCGACAGCGCAAAGATGAATCCCGCGCACACCGCCTGAACGTCGAAGGCGGCGCCTCGCATCATCCCGAGCCGGGCTTGGACCTTGGCCGCAGTCGCCGGAAAAGTGTTGTCAGGCGTTGCCGTCGCCAGCACGACCAGATCGAGATCGTTGCCGTTCATTCCCGCGCTCGCCAGCGCCCGCTGCGCCGCGCGAAAGGCCAGATCGGAAGTCAATTCGCCGGGGGCGGCCACCCGGCGTTCGCCGATCCCGGTGCGCTGTCGGATCCATTCGTCCGAGGTATCGAGACGATCGGCGAGTTCGCGATTGGTGATGATGCGTTCGGGAAGATAGGCGCCGCACCCGGCTACCTGGGATCGAAGGCTCATTCACGAGGCGCTTACAGCGCGGGTTCCGGGGCGGAGGGCGCCTCAGCGAGGCGGGCCAGTTCGACCCGGATCTTGTCGAGAACGCCGTTCACCTTCATGTCGACGGCGACGCCGATGGCATTGGCAAAACCGAACGCGTCGGTCGAGCCGTGGCTCTTAACCGCAATCCCGCCCAACCCGAGAAAAATCGCGCCATTATACCGTCGCGGATCGCTGCGCATGCGAAGTTTGCGCAGCGCGCGGCGGGCAAACAGATACCCGATCCGCGCCGACAGCGAGTGGCGGAAGGCCGCATCGAGAAATTCGCCGAATAGCTTGGCAGTTCCCTCCGCCGTCTTGACGGCGATGTTGCCGCTGAACCCGTCGGTGACGACGACATCGACGGTACCCGCGGCAATATCGTCTCCTTCGATAAAGCCGTAAAAATGGATGGGCGTGACGACATCCCGCAAGCGCGCGCTCGCGCCGCGGACGGCATCGTTTCCCTTCATATCTTCCGAACCGACGTTCAGCAGCCCGACTGTCGGCTCGATCAATCCAAGAACCGTCCGGGCGAAGACATCGCCCATCAGAGCAAATTGGACGAGGTTCTCCTCGTCGCATTCGACATTGGCGCCGAGATCCAGCATCACGCTTTCGCCGCGGCGGGTGGGAAAGAACGATGCGATCGCCGGCCGGTCGATGCCCGGCAGCATCTTCAGCACGAATTTGGCGATCGCCATCAAGGCACCGGTGTTGCCGGCGGAAACCACCCCATCGGCCCGTCCGTCGGCAACCGCCTCGATCGCCAGCCGCATGCTAGACGGCCGTCCCGTCCGCAATGCCAGGGACGGTCTCGCATCATCGGCCACGACCTCGTCGGTGTGGTGCAAGGTCACCGCGCTAGCCAAACGCGGGAAGTTTCGCGAGAAGCGGACCGACCTTTTCTTCCGCTCCGAACAGCAAGAAATGAATGTCCGGATGCCGCTGCAGCGCGATATCGGCCCCCTTGACGACCATCCGGGGAGCACGGTCGCCGCCCATTGCATCGAGGGCGATCGTGACGCCGTCGCTCACCTTCGTGCCTCTGACACCGGTCCTGTTGTCAGCCGGCCTCCGAAGCTGCCCTTGGTGACCTCGCGTCCGTCATAGTAGCCGCAGGATTTGCACAGGTGATGCGGACGCTTCAGCTCGCCGCAATTCGGGCACTCGGCATAGGAGGCCGGTTTCAGCGCATGATGCGATCGCCGCATATTGCGCCGCGATGGCGAAGTTTTCTTTTTGGGAACGGCCATTGGAAAGCTCGGTAATTGGGGGGTCGGGCTGCGCCGAAGCTGCGTAATTAGCCAAAAACAGAGGCGGCGGCAACTATGATGCAGGCACCCGATAGGATCTCAACATTCCACATCCTTCCGCACCCGCGCCAGCATTGCGAAAGGCCCCTCCAGAGGTTCCGCCATCGCCGCCTGATCGATCCTCGCCTCGGGATCGCGCGGAAAGATCGGGAGCGCCAGGGAGAGTTCCTGCGCCACCGCCTCCCCGATATCGATCGAATTGCCAGGGAGGGGCTCGAAGGCCGGTCCGTCGCTGGTGAGCGCGATTTCCTGCTCGTCATCCGGAGCGGGGCCGTAAACCAGCGAGAAGCGGTCGGAAACCGCCCCTCGGACCGGCTCAAGGGTGACCGCGCAGCACTGCTCGAACTCCGCCGCAAATTCGGCCTCGAGAAGGATCACCTCGGGGCTCTGACGGCGGAGGTGCACTTCGGCCGCGAGGCGGTCGAGGGATATGAGGTCGAACCGCCGCGAAAGCCTTTCCCGTTCCTCCGCGGTCGCTTCGATTCGCTGCCGAAACGGTCGTGTGCTCAGTTGGGCGAGCGGCACGAGCCGGGAGAATTCCGGCGCCATGAGAGCTCATCGCGCCTCGCCACTCGAGCAGGAGAGGCTTGTTCGAGACGGACCCGGCGGAACCTCGAACGATATATCCCCGGCGAGAAGGTTGGCGGCGGATTGGCTGCGCAGTGCTCGAACCGCGCGGCGAACGTAAGCCGCCAGGTCATCCGCAGCGGATTGCGGCTCAGAAACGGTGCCGAAGACGTTCCGGGCGAGGGCTGCAGCGAGCACCGAATCATCGCCGGCGAGCCCTGCTTCATAGGAGAGTATGCGGCCGTAGAAGGCTCGAGCCATGCGCTTGAGGTGCTTGCCGACGCTGAGATCACCGACTCCCATCTCGCGCAGCGAGCGGTCGAAATCAGCGAACATTCGGTCGAAAAAGCTTTGGCAAAACGGGCTCGCTTGCGGCCGATCCGCCTTGAGGCGATGAAGATAAAGAAACGCGTAGAGGCAGATCAATTCAAAGCGCCCGTCGAGCGTGTCCGGTACGCCATAGTCAGAGAAGAAAACCGGCTGGCGGGCCTGCTCGACGACACGCCGGTACGCGATGTCTGCAGCCTCGCGGGCCGAATTGTGTCCGGAGAAGGAAAACACCGCAACCGCTCGTGAACGCCGCGGACGTTGACAACCAACGACTCGCGGTTAAACCTGCTTGCCGGAAAAATGGGCGTGTCCCTGGTCGGTTTCAACAAAATGCCGGTTGCGTGATCCCATGTTCGCTCCCCAAGCCATCTCGATGCGCCGATTGTTTGTCCTTCTCGCCACCGTTTCTGGTGCCGCTGCATTTGTCAGCTGCGCGCCGGCCGTGGAGCAGCGCGGCAATCTGCCCAATCCGGATAAACTTGCCGAGATTCATGCCGGCAGCACGACCAAAGACGAGGTTGCGAAAATCCTCGGCACGCCGTCGAGCGTCAGCGTCTTCAACAACGACAAGTCATGGTATTACATAAGCCGGCGAACCTCACAGACCGCTTTTTTTGAGCCGGATGTGCTCGACCAGCAGGTCTATATCGTCAACTTCGACGACCAAGGGGTGGTTAAGGCGGTCGACCATAAGGCTTTGGAAGACGGCAAGGAGATCACGCCGGTTGCCCGGGCAACCCCGGCCCCCGGCCGCGAGTTGTCGTTTCTCGAGCAGCTGATCGGCAACCTCGGGAAGTTTAACGGCAGCAGCGGTGGCGGCGGAGTGGCGGCGGGGGCGGCGGTACCCAGGGTCCCAAACCGAACGATAACGGGACGCATTGACGACTGCCGTCCGGATCAGCCCGCCCATTTCGCGAGAATCGCCAGCAGCAACAGCGCGACAATATTGGTGATCTTGATCATCGGGTTGACCGCGGGACCGGCGGTGTCCTTATAGGGGTCGCCGACCGTATCTCCGGTCACCGCCGCCTTGTGCGGCTCGGATCCCTTGCCGCCGTGATGGCCTTCCTCGATGTATTTCTTGGCGTTGTCCCAGGCCCCGCCGCCCGAGGTCATCGAGATCGCGACGAAAATCCCCGTGACGATGGTTCCGAGCAACATCGCCCCGAGCGCGCTGAAAGCCGCTGCGCGCCCCGCGATGATCGTAATCACGACCCAGAGGGCAATCGGCGCCACCACCGGAAGGAGAGACGGCACGATCATCTCGCGTATCGCGGCGCGCGTCAGCATGTCGACGGCGAGCCCGTAATCGGGTTTGGCGCTGCCCTGCATGATGCCGGGGATCTCGCGGAATTGGCGCCGCACCTCGATGACGACCGCCGCCGCCGCCCTGCCGACCGCCGTCATGCCCATAGAGGCGAACAGGTAGGGCAACAATCCGCCGATAAACAGCCCGATCACGACGTAGGGGTCTTGAAGGTTGAAGTGCACGTCGAGATTGGGGAAATAGTGCCTCAGATCCTCGGTATAGGCCGCGAACAGCACCAGCGAGGCGAGCCCGGCCGAGCCGATCGCATAGCCTTTGGTGACGGCCTTGGTCGTGTTGCCGACGGCGTCGAGCGCGTCGGTCGTCCGGCGCACGTCGCGCGGCAGGTCGGCCATCTCGGCGATGCCGCCGGCATTGTCGGTGACCGGTCCATAGGCGTCGAGCGCCACGATCATGCCGGCGAGCGCCAGCATCGTCGTCGCGGCGATCGCGATGCCGAACAGACCGGCAATCAGGTATGACACGATGATCCCGACACAGATCACGATGACCGGCAGCGCCGTCGCCTCCATCGAGACGGCGAGGCCCTGAATCACATTTGTGCCGTGGCCGGTGGTCGAGCTCCGCGCAATGCTGCGCACCGGCCGATAATCGGTCCCGGTGTAGTATTCGGTAATCCACACGATGAACCCGGTGACACCCAGACCGACGATCGCGCATAGCCACAACCCCAGCCCGGTCACCGAGGCGCCGGTGGTCATCGGCAACGCACCCGAAAAGCCGAGGAGGAAGTAGATCAGCAACGCGATCGCCGCGATCGACAGGACCCCGGTGGCGAGCAACCCCTTGTAGAGCGCCTTCATGATGCCGTTGTCGGCGCCGAGCCGGACGAAGAACGTGCCAATCACCGAAGTTGCGATGCACACCGCGCCGATGACCAGCGGCAGCATCAGCATCTTGTCGCGCAGCGGCGGCGCAAAAAAGATCGCGGCCAGCAGCATCGTCGCGACGATCGTCACGGCGTAGGTCTCGAACAGGTCGGCGGCCATCCCGGCGCAATCGCCGACATTGTCGCCGACGTTGTCGGCGATGACGGCCGGGTTGCGCGGATCGTCCTCGGGGATTCCCGCCTCTACTTTGCCGACGAGGTCGGCGCCGACATCGGCCCCCTTTGTGAAGATGCCGCCGCCGAGACGCGCGAAAATCGAGATCAGGGACGCGCCAAAGCTCAGCCCCACCATCGCTTCGAGCACCGGGCGCAGATCGTCGCCCGGCGATGTCGCGCGCAGGATGAAATAGTAGATCCCAACCCCGAGCAGACCGAGCCCGACAACCAGCAAGCCGGTCACCGCGCCAGCCTTGAAGGCGATCGCCAGACCGGCCTTGAGACTGCTGCGCGCGGCCTGCGCGGTTCTCACATTGGCGCGCACCGAGACGTTCATGCCGACATAGCCGGCAGCTGCCGACAACACCGCCCCGATCAGATAGCCGATCGCGACGCGCAGCCCGAGGGTGATCCCGAGAACGATCAGAACGACTACCCCGACGATCGCGATCGTCCGATATTGGCGATTGAGATAGGCTTGCGCGCCGACCTGTACAGCGCTCGAGATTTCCTGCATCCGGGCAGTCCCGGCATTGGCGGTCAATACTTGACGGCTGGTGAACCAGCCATAGGCCAAGGCCAGCACGCCGCACGCGAGAACCAGAAAGTATGCGGAAGTCATCCCGAAAGTCCCCAGAAATAAAAACGCCTGCCCTCAACATGCCCGATGCCGCGGAAGCAGGTCCAGTACCGGAACATGCCAGAATAGTGGCTGGCAGGCAACCATACTGTGATCTGCTAACCACTCGAACTGGCCGAACGCTCAGGCTTCAGGATCGGTCAGAAATGGCGGTAGCCGGTAACCTCCAGTGGGATCTGATGCCCGTCGGCATTTAGTAGCCGCACACCTGTTCCGACATCGATCCTGCCGATCCTGGTAACCGGGACGCCGAGCCGGAGCGACAAAGCTGCGATTGTTTCGGCCGCGTCGGCGGGCGCCGCAAACAACAATTCGTAATCGTCCCCCGCAGCGGCGAGCCGCGCGCGGATACCCGGGTCGCCCTCGACGATGGCTCGCGCCGCAAGCGACAGGGGCAGCAGATCCAGTTCGACGACGGCCGCAGCTCGAGAAGTCTCGCAGATGTGACCGAGATCAGCGAGGAGGCCGTCGGAGACGTCGATCATGGCGCGCGCGATGCCGCACAGTCGGGGACCGAGTTCCGTGCGCGGTTCGGGAAGGCGGAAACGCCGAACCAGGTAATCGCGGTCCTCGGTGGCGAGATCGGGATAAGCCCCACGCAACAGATCGAGCCCGAGGAACGCATCGCCAATCGTGCCGGAAACCCAAACGAGATCGCCTGGCTGGGCGCCGCTGCGCCGAATTTCCTGACCTGCCGCGACCTCGCCGATCGCGGTCAGCGACAGGACGGCCGGGCCGCGGGTGCCGACCGAATCGCCGCCCAACAGGTCGATGCCGTAGCGGCGTTGATCTTCGGCCAGACCCTCGGCAAAGTGGGCGAGCCATTCCGGCCCGAGCTCGGCCGGAAGAGCCGTCGTGAGGACGTAATGAAGCGGCCGCGCCCCCATCGCCGCGAGATCCGACAGATTGACGCGCAACAGCTTGCGCGCGACCAGCGCCGGCGGGTCGTCCGGCAAGTAATGCACTCCGGCGACAATCGCGTCCGCCGTTACCACGAGACGCTGCCCCGCCGCGCAGTCGACGAGCGCGGCGTCGTCGACTAGCCCAAGCCCGCCCGGCCCTGCGAGCGGCGCGAAGAAACGCCGGATCCGCTCGAATTCTCCGAGCTCGTCTGCAGCCATCGGCCTACATCTCGGAAGGACGCAACGTGCGACCCAACTTGTCGAGGACGCCGTTCGTGAGCCCCGGCTCTTTGCCGGAGAAAAAAGCGTGAGCAATGGTCGTGTATTCGTTGATCGAGACGCGTGGCGGAACGTCACGCCGATGCACCAGCTCGTAGGCGCCGGCCCGCAGGATGGCGCGCAGAACCGCATCTAACCGCGGCAACGGCCACTCCTCGATGAGCACGTCGGAAATCGTCGCGTCGAGCCGGTCCAGATCAGCCTTTACGCCGCGGACGATGTCGGCGAACAGCGCGGGATCCGCCTCCCCATAACGATCGCCGTCGATCTCATGGCCAAGACGATGCCGGGCAAACTCGCGCACGACCACTTCCGGGTCGACTTCGCGGTTCAGCTCCAGCTGATAAAGCGCCTGTACCGCTGCGAGCCGGGCAACACTGCGCCGCCGGCCGCCGGCCCGCGGTTCGCCCGCCCCCGCTTCAGGCCCTTCCGGCTGAAGACCGCCGGGCGGCCGCTCTATCGGTGTAGTCATTTTCCTCCCCGGCAAGGCGGCGCTTCAAATCCACTAACGCCAGGCAGGCGCGCACCGCTTCGCCGCCCTTGTCCCTGTGCTCGGCTGAAGCGCGGGCCAATGCTTGCGCCTCGTTCTCCACGGTCAGAATGCCGTACCCGATGGCGAGCCCCTCGCGGACCGCCAGATCCTGCAACCCGCGCGCGCTCTCGGCGCAAATATGATCGTAATGCGTCGTCTCGCCCCTGATCACACAGCCGAGCGCGACAAAGCCGTCGAAGCGATCCGTGGACCGGGCAACCATTCCGATGGCCGCCGGTATTTCGAAAGCTCCGGGCACGGAAATGACCTCGTGGGTGGCACCGGCCGCCGCCATTGCACGCTCGGCACCCTTCCGCAGATGGTCGGCAATGTGGGAGTAATAGGGAGCTTCAACGAGGAGAATATGCGGCGGTCGGTTCATGGCACCCCCTCGGCGCGTGCCCCGAGAAGACGGGCGACGTAACGCGCAATCAGATCGATTTCGAGGTTCATCCGCTGGCCGGGCCTCGCCTCATCAAAGTTGGTGCATGCCAGCGTATGAGGAATGATGTTCACCCCGAAACGAGTTCCCGACACTTCGTTGACGGTTAGGCTAACCCCGTCGAGGGCGACCGAGCCCTTCGGAGCAATAAACCCTTCCAGACCGTCGGGCACCTGGAAAACGAAGCGCACCGACTCGGCTGCGGGTCGCCGCTCGACAATGCGCGCGATGCCGTCCACGTGTCCCGAGACGAGATGCCCGCCCAGTTCGTCGCCGACCCGCAACGATTTCTCGAGGTTCACCGGAGTTCCCTCCATCCACTCGCCGATTGTCGTGCATGTCAAGGTCTCGGCCGATGCCTGGACGGAAAATTCCCCGGCCTCGGTCGCGATTACCGTCAGACACGCCCCGGAACATGCGATCGAGGCCCCGATCGCGATCGCCGAGGTGTCGAACGCCGTGGTGATCGTCAGATCGACGAGATCGCCGCGGCGGAGGCGTTTTACCCGGCCGAGGTCGCTGATGATGCCGGTGAACATCCCGTTAGGCTACGGGTCCACGGCATCATTTGCCAGAGCGTCTTTGCGCCCCCTGGAATGCGATGGCGCGGTGCTTGTTCGCCCAAGGGGAACCAAGGAGGCCGAAATGATGACCAAAGCCGCGGGAGGTATTCTGCTGACCATAGTCCTCGCCGGCGTAATGTCCGCCGCATTGCAAGCCGCTGACGAAATCAAAGGCGGGAAATGGCAGTTCACGACCCAGATGCAGTTGCCAGGCGACAGCCAACCCCGACCCGGCGCTCAGGCGTCAGCAGGCGGCAGTACCCCGATGACGCTCACCGCCTGCATCGATGCCGCCAACCCGATTCCGGCCGAAGCACAATGCAAGCTCGACCAGGTGGATCGTCACGGCGGCGTCGTCACCTGGGCGATGACCTGCAACTCACCCCGGGGTCCGATCCGCTCCGCCGGCTCGGGGCGGTATGCCGGCGACACGATGGAGGCAACCTTGACGGCGCGCGTTCCGGGCCCCAACGGTCAGCCGGTCGATACTCCCGGCCGTATCACCGGTCGTTATCTCGAACCGTGCGACGCAAAATAGTAATGTCCTATCCAGCCGTTGATGCTGCAGGGGCGATATCGTGCTCCTGCGAGATGTCGCGGTTGGTATAGTCGGGCAGAAAGGCTGTGGCGGTGATGCTGACGATCGCGCAGAACAGAATGTAGAGCGCAACCACATAGCCCGATTGGTAGGCGGCGAACAGCGCCGTCGCGATCAGCGGCGCCGGGCCGCCGGCGATGACCGACGAGAGATGAAAGCCGAGCGAGGAGCCGCTATAGCGCAGCCGCGGCGTGAAGCATTCGGCGATCAGCGCCGCCTGCGGACCGTACATCATGTCGTGCGGGACAAACGACAGCACGATCGCCAGAAAAACCAGCGCCGGAACCATGCTGTTCATCATCGCGAAATAAATGAAGGCGAAGACCCCAACGCTGACCGCACCGATCAGATACATCCGCTTGCGTCCGATGCGGTCCGAAATATGGCCGGCCAGCGGGGTGGTTACGCCGGACAAGGCGGTCGCGACCAAGACCGCGGTCAACAGGAAGTCGCGCGACATGCCGGAGACCTTTGTTCCGTAGACGAAGACAAACGCGGCATAGACGTAGAACGGGCCCTGCTCCGCCATCCGGCACAGCGCGGTCAGCGCGATCTGCTTGGGCTGGCGTTTGATCACTTCGATAACCGGCGTGCGCTCGACCCGGCGCTCGTCGAGAATTCGGCGAAATACCGGCGTCTCGAGAAGCCCCAGGCGGATGTAGAGCCCAACCCCGACCATGACGATCGACAGCCAGAACGGCACCCGCCAGCCCCAGACGAGGAACTGGTCGCCCGAAATCGCGCTGAACGCGAGCACAGCGAGGTTGGCAAAGAACAATCCGGCCGGGCCGCCCCATTGCGGCCACGAGGTGATAAAGCCGCGATGGGCGTTGGTCCTGGCCCATTCCATCGCGATCAATGTGGCGCCGCCCCATTCGCCGCCAATGCCGAGACCCTGGATGAATCGGACCGCGGTCAGGATGACCGCGCCCCAGATGCCGATCGTGTCGTAGCCGGGGACGAACCCGACGGCAAAGGTCGACAACCCGGTCAACAACAACGTCGAGATAAGGGTCACCTTACGGCCGATGCGATCCCCGTAATGGCCGAACAGCGCCGCACCAACCGGGCGCGCGACAAAGCCGACAGCGTAGATGCCAAAGGCTTGCAAGACCCCGGCGAGCGGAGCGGATTCCGGGAAATACAGCTTCGCGAAGACCAGGGGAGCCACAATCACATAGAGCAAAAAATCATACGCTTCGATGATCGTGCCGACGGTGGCGGCGACGATCGCCCGGCGCAATTGCCGGCTGTGCTCGGCTTCGGACAGGGCACTTGCAGTAATTTCTGGTGCTGTCATCATATTGCCTCCCCTTTCGATCTAGTCGGCTGTCCCTTGAGCAGGCTGAGTGACCTGAACCCGGTCGTATTCCTCCGAGATCTCCTTATTGGTGTAGTCCGTCAGCAGCGCGGTCGAGACGATGCCGATGACGGCACAACCGACAATATACAGAGCGATCGGCAGGCTGGACCCGAAGGCGGCGAACAGCGCCGTCGCGATGAACGGCGACGGGCCGCCGGCGATGATCGAGGCGAGCTGATAGCCGAGCGAGGCGCCGCTGTAGCGCAGCCGCGGAGAGAAGCTTTCCGCGATCAGCGCCGCTTCGGGTCCGTACATCGTCATGATCGGCAGTGTCGACAGCGCGATGCCAATAAAGATCAACGCCGGCGACTTAGTGTTGAGCAGAGCGAAATAGACGAAGCCGTAGACCGCGACAAATAAACAGCCGATCATGTACATGTTCTTGCGGCCGATGCGGTCGGACAGATGGCCGGAGACGGTCACCCAGAGAAACCCCAGAACGTGCGCCACGAGCGTGGCAATCAATAGAAAATTGCGTGACGCACCGAGGACCATCGTTCCGTAGGTGAAGACGAAGGCGCCAAAGATATAGCCCGGCGCCTGCTCCGGCATGCGCAGCAACGCGGTCAGCGCCACCTGCTTGGGTTGACGCTTCAGCACCTCCAGGACCGGCACGCGTTCGACCCGTTCTTCTTCGATTACTTTGCGGAAGACCGGGGTCTCGAGGATGCCCAGCCGGATCCACAGCCCGATTCCGACCATGATGATGCTGATCAGGAACGGGATGCGCCAGCCCCATACCAGGAACTGGTTACCGGACAGCCAGCTGAAAAACAGCACCGCCAGACTTGCCAGGAAAAAGCCGGCGGGCGCGCCGAATTGCGGCCAGGACGAGATGAAGCCGCGATGTTTGTTGGTTTGCGCCCATTCCATCGCCAGCAGCACCGAGCCGCCCCATTCGCCGCCGACGCCGATGCCCTGGATGAGGCGAATGGCCGTCAGCAGAATGGCGCCCCAGATGCCGATGCTGGCGTAGGTCGGAACGAGACCGACGGCAGTCGTGGCGAGGCCGGTGACCAGCAAGGTCGCGATCAGTGTCGCCTTGCGGCCGATCCGGTCGCCCCAATGGCCGAATATCGCCGCGCCGATCGGCCGCCCGACAAAGCCGATGAAAAAAACCGCGAACGCCTCGAGCACGCCGACCAACGGGTCGGATTTCGGGAAGAAGAGCGGGCCGAAGACCAGCGCGGTCACCTGCCCGTAGAGCAGGAAATCGTACCATTCGATCGTCGTGCCGACTGTGCTCGCGATCAGAGCACGGCGCAGCTGCTGGGCGTGCTCGCTCTCGGAAAGTGAGCCTGCGGCGATTTCGGCTGCCGTCATCTGATTTCCTCCCTAGCTCGGGCTTTCGCTGCCCTATTGCTGCCCGGCGGGTTTCGTCCGGCGACCGCCGCGGACGGCTAAACGGCTCTTGCCCGAATCGTCCCCGTTTTGTCGTATTCCTCCGAGATGTCCTTATTGGTGTAGTCCGTCAGCAAAGCTGTCGCGACGATGCCGATGGCGGCACAGCCGAGAATGTAAAGCGCAATCGGCAAACTCGAAGCGAAGGCGGCAAACAGCGCAGTCGCTATAAACGGCGCGGGGCCTCCGGCGATGATCGAGGCGAGCTGATAGCCGAGCGAGCAGCCGCTGTAGCGCAGCCGCGGCGAGAAGCTTTCCGCGATCAGCGCCGCTTCGGGGCCGTATAGGGTCATGACCGGCAGCCCTGACAGCGCGACGGCGAGGAAGATCAACCCCGGCACCTTGGTATCGAGCAACGCGAAATAAATGAACCCGAACACCGCCATGACCACGCAGCCGATCATGTACATGCGCTTGCGGCCGATGCGGTCCGACAGATGCCCGGCGACCGTCACCCAGAGGAACCCCAGGACGGCTTGGACTAGCACGCCGATCAACAAGAAATTGCGCGAGGCGCCCAGGACCGTCGTGCCGTAGGTGAAGACGAACGCGCCAAAGAGATAGCCCGGCGCCTGCTCCGGCAACCGCAACAGCGCGGTCAACAAGACCTGCTTGGGCTGGCGCTTGAGCACTTCGAGCACCGGCACGCGTTCGACGCGGTCTTCGGCGATCACCTTCTGGAACACCGGGGTTTCGAGGATGCCGAGCCGGATCCACAACCCGACCGCAACCATGACGATGCTGATCAGGAACGGGATGCGCCAGCCCCACACCAGGAACTGGTCGCCCGAAAGCCAGCTGAACACCAGCACTGCCAGATTGGCCAGGAAGAACCCGGCCGGCGCGCCGAATTGCGGCCAGGACGAGATAAAGCCGCGATGCTTGGTGGTTCGCGCCCATTCCATCGCGAGCAATACCGAGCCGCCCCACTCGCCGCCGACGCCGATCCCCTGGATCAACCGTATGACCGTCAACAGAACCGGGCCCCAGATCCCGATGCTCGCATAGGTCGGGACGAGACCGACGGCAACCGTCGCGATACCGGAGATCAGCAAGGTCGCAATCAAGGTTGCCTTGCGTCCGATCCGATCGCCCCAATGGCCGAATATCGCCGCGCCGATCGGCCGCCCGACAAACCCGATAAAGAAAATGCCGAACGCCTGGAGAACGCCGATCAAGGGAGTGGATTGGGGGAAGAAGAGCGGTCCGAAGACCAGCGCGCTCACTTGGCCGTAGAGCAGGAAATCGTACCATTCGATCGTGGTGCCGACCGTACTGGCGACCAGTGCGCGGTGCAGTTGCCGGCGGTGCTCGATATCGGACATCGAACCCGCGGCGATTTCGGCTGTCGTCATCTGCCTTCCTCCCTAGTTCCGGCTGTCGCCGCGCTATGATTGCCGGCTTTCGCCCTAGTCGATTGCTGCCTAGTCCGCGACCGCTCCGGCGCGCCCTACTTTGTCGTATTCCTCCGAGATGTCCTTATTGGTGTAGTCCGTCAGCAGCGCCGTCGCGACGATGCCGATGACGGCACAGCCGACGATGTAGAGAGCGATCGGCAAACTCGACCCAAAGGCGGCGAACAGCGCCGTTGCGATAAACGGCGACGGGCCGCCGGCAATGATCGAGGCGAGCTGATAGCCGAGCGAGGTGCCGCTGTAACGCAGCCGCGGCGAGAAGCTTTCCGCGATCAGCGCCGCCTCGGGGCCGTACATCGTCATGATCGGTAGCAGCGACAACGCAACGGCGAGGAATATCAACGCCGGAATCTTCGTATCCAGAAGGGCGAAGTAGATGAACCCGAACACGGCGACAAACACGCAGCCGATTATGTACATCTTCTTGCGGCCGATCCGGTCCGACAGATGACCCGAGACGGTCACCCAGAGGAATCCGAGGACGGTTTGCACGATAAGGGCGACCAATAGGAAATCGCGCGATACGCCGAGCACCGTCGTGCCGTAGGTGAAAATGAACGTTCCGACGATGTAGCCCGGCGCCTGCTCCGGCATGCGTAAGAGCGCGGTCAGCGCGACCTGCTTGGGCTGGCGCTTCAGCACTTCGAGCACCGGCACGCGTTCGACGCGGTCTTCGGCGACCACCCTCTGGAAGACTGGGGTTTCGAGAATGCCGAGCCGGATCCACAGCCCGATCCCGACCATGATGATGCTGATGAAAAACGGAATGCGCCATCCCCAGGTCAGGAACTGGTCGCCGGAGTACCAGCTGAAGAACAATACCGCCACATTGGCCAGAAATAGCCCGGCCGGCGCCCCGAATTGCGGCCAGGAAGCGATAAACCCCCAATTCTTGGTGCTCCCCGCCCATTCCATCGCCAGCAACACCGAGCCGCCCCATTCGCCGCCGACTCCGATCCCTTGAATTAAGCGAAGAACTGTCAGAATGATCGCGCCCCAGACGCCGATCACCGCGTAACCCGGCACCAAGCCCACGGCAAAGGTGGCGAGCCCGGTGATCAGCAGTGTTGCGATCAACGTCGCCTTGCGCCCGATGCGGTCGCCGAAGTGGCCGAATATCGCCGCGCCGATCGGCCGCCCGACAAATCCGATAAAAAAAACGCCGAACGCCTCGAGCACGCCGATCAGCGGTGTCTGGCGGGGAAAGAAGAGTTTCCCGAAAACCAGCCCGGTCACCGTGCCGTACAGCAGAAAATCATACCATTCGATCGTGGTTCCGACCGTGCTGGCGATCACGGCACGGCGCAGTTGCGCACGATGCTCGACATCCGAGAGACGGGTGCCGTCGATATCGGTTGCCGTCATTGGTTCCCTCCCAGGGCTGGGGACGCGCGAGACGCCGGTTAGGCTTATGGAGGATGCTAGCAGTCGAAGAAGAAACGCGAAAGGGGGATCCGCGCTCGGCTCAGCTCGAAACACGCAGCAGCCGCAAGGGGTTGGGCAGGCGGTCGAGGGCCGTCTGGAGGCGACGGCGCGCCTGGCCGATGCGCGCCACCTCGGCAAGGCGGCGATCAAGAAAAGCGCGGGTGTCGTTAAACCCCGGCGAGCGATCCTCCAGCCAATATAGCAATGTTGCGGCGTAGAGGCTCGCAAGGGTGGCGCGCTTTGTGTAAAAGCTGAAATCGGTCGCGCTGTCCCCGGCGGCGTACCAGATGCCGTCGACCGTCCCGTACAGCAGACGCATCGCCAGGGGCGCGTTTTGCGGCAAAGACAGAATGGTCAGCGCGCGGCGCACCGCCTCGCGCCACGGCTCGACGATCTCCAGCCGGATGTTGACCGCGAGCGCGACTCGCTCCGGCACCCGCAGCTGGTCGAGCGGCAAACTCTCGAGCCGGTCGAGCATCCGACGATCCGCCCAGCGGCTGAAACAGGCGGCAAAATCGGCCGGACCATCCGGGAAGAGGGCCAGCGCTTCCGCCGCCGGCACGCCGATGCGCCGCGCCGCCGCGCGCAACGCCGCGCGCGACCAGCCGTCGAACGGCACATCCGGCAGCATCGCCTCGATCAGCGCATCGCGTTGGCTCTCGGCGAGCGGGCTCTTCATGACGCGCGCTTTTCGGCGAGGAAGGCCGCGAGATCGATCGGGTGGCGCTGCAGTTCCTCGACAAACACCAGCAGCCGATGGTCCGTCATGCGCTGCGGATAGAGGATGCCGTCGAGATGGTCGCATTCGTGCTGGACGACGCGGGCGTGGAACCCCTCGACCTCGCGCTCGATGACCTCGCCGTCGAGGCCGGTTCCGCGATAGCGGATATGCAGGTGACGCGGCACGACGCCGCGCAATCCCGGAACCGACAGGCAGCCCTCCCAGCCGAACGCCCGCTCTCGTCCGATGGTCTCGACCACCGGGTTGATCAGCACCGTCAGATCCTGCGCGACGTCGCCCGGCATCTCGCTCAGACGATCGCCCAATACCTGAAATACCACGATCCGGTAGGGCTGATGCACCTGCGGAGCGGCAATGCCGGTGCCGCCGGCGTCCTCCATCGTCTCGACCATGTCGTCGACGAGGCGGCGCACCCAGGGTGCGGTCGGGTCGTCGACCGCGCCGGCGACGCCGCGCAAAACGGGATGCCCCATCCGGGCGATCTTCAATAGAGCCATGACATCAATATGTGACGGCAAGGGATCGGGGTAAAGCACCGGCGGGCCGCCCTAATTTCTGCCCAGAGACGGCATCTGGAAGAAAGACGCAATCGCGCCGCGCCGCTATCTCGCTATCCGCATTCGTGCGCGCCAGGGCGCGCTGCGGCGCGACGGCAACCAGGTGCGCCACTGCTGCATCCTCACCAACCGCTCCGACCCGGAAGGGGGCGGTGGGCTCGAGCTGGTGCGCTGGCACCGCCGCCTGGCTGCGCCTCAACGTGATCCTCTATAACCTGCTCTCGGCCGACAAGCGCGGCGGGCTACCCGAGGAATTTCACACCGGCAGACCCAAGCGGCTGCGCTTCTTGCTCCTCAACACCGTCGGAAAGGTCGTCCGTCCGGAATTATGTAGCAGACGCACCTAATCGAGAATTCGATTTCGGGCTGGTGAACCGATCCAGCGGGCAGAGCTTTCGCGGACACGCCCCATTTGTTCCCCGAGACCTGCGTGTAGAGTAGGTCGGCAACCCTCGCGCACTCCACCGCATTGCCATTAAGCTCAGCGCGGGAAGGCGTGACGTCCCCGTTCCTCATCAGGGGCCACCAGGCGGCGACTAACGTAGCCGCCGCTTGCACGCATGCGGCCTTTAGGGCGATCATCTGTTCATTGCTCATAAACCACGGTTCCGTCCCGAGAGTGCGACGGCCCTAGCGTTGCTTATCTCCCATTAAGAATGGGTTGCGTCGGGCCGGGACGAGCGGACGATTCGCGCGACCGTCTCGGCTTGGTCTCCACCGCGCCACGTCACCACCAAATCTCATTAGGGACAAAAACGGCGTTTTTCCTACAGTTTTCGAGGCCGTTAGGCTACCGCGTTAGACCAGTCCTTCGAAACCATAACGGCCTGCGCTATGCTTGGGCTGTTGCTCATTCCGAGGGGGACGGTACATGCGCGATTATCTGGCGGCTCAAATCGAGAGGCGGCGAGCGGATGTGGATCGCCTAGAGGCTGAACGGCAAGCGCTAGCGCGTCAGATTGACACGATCAACATTGAGTTGCGCACATACACTGACGAAAAGGAGATGCGCGATGTGGCAGATCGCCCGGTTCTTAGTCTGAACAACCCGCCGCGGCGGGAATATGACACCGGAATCAGAAAATCGAAATAGGCAAGCGTAGCCTAGGCGGAAAACTATTATCCGTCAGTATCTTCGCTCAAGCGAAGTGCGCGCGCGCCGATCGCGGTTAGGCACTGAACGAGGAAGGTAGCGGAAAATCGTCCGCGCGCCACCTTGTTCCGCAGGTTGACTGCGGTGTCATTGATTCCGATCGCGGAAAGTCGCTCCGACAATTCCTCATAGGTCACTCCGCGTCGGGTCATCTCAGCGCGGAGCAGCCGCTTAACGTCTTCAGCCCATTGGGCTTCGGTCTTCATCCTATGCCATCGTTCGCGATCGTTTCGCCATCATGTGCGTTACTTTTGCAGTTGACAATGGTGCCGATTGTCGCCATATTCAATGGCATTCGTATCGCCTGTGATGGCATTGTGTCACAACACTTCCTCCTCACCGCAGCCGCAAGGAGCCTGAGCCTAACTCAGCTGGCGCGGATGTCTGATGAGGAAGCGCGGGACACCTTCAAGCGCATTCGCTGGGCTAGACGACGCGAGCCGGTTTGTCCCGAATGCGGTTGCGTGGAAATCTACCGCCTATGCCTGCCGGCCATTGTGGCGCTGCAAAGGCTGCGGTAGGCAATTCAGCCTGACGAGCGGCACTCTTGTTCCATTCGAGAAAGTTGCCAGTCCGATCGTACCTGATGGCGATTGCCGTGTTCGTGAACGGCGCGAAAGGACACGCGGCTTTGCACCTCAGCCGTGATCTCAACGTGCAATACAAGACCGCATTTGTGCTGAGCCACAAGCTCCGCGAGGCAATGGGTTCACAGGTTCACAACCCGGATCAACCCGAGCTTTCCGGCACGGTCGCGATTGACGGCATGTATGCCGGCGGCAATGTGAAACCGGCGAACAAGAAGAGCCGATCGCGTTCGACCGTCGGCTCGCTGAGGAACAGACGGGTCGGCGATCGGTCGTGTATGCTGCCCGCGAAGCTGATGGGCCGCACCCTGCCGTTCATCATGCGCCGCGAGAGCGACGCAGTGCCGCTGATACGCCAACACGTCGCTTCGCGGCACCATCTATACACGCCGACGAATCGAACGCCTGGGAGCGGTCTGCACGCGTCCTTTGACACCCACCGGGTCAACCATAGTCAGCGAATATGTGAGCTGACGACGGAGTCAGCGTCAATCAGGCAGGAGCTGTTTCAGCCAGCTCGTCGTGCTGAGTACGGCGTCCATCATCGGATCAGCGGCAAATATCTCTATCAGTACGCAAACGAGATGGCTTGGCGTGAGGACAATCGCCGCATCCCGAACGGGATGCAGTGGCGATGGATCACGAAGGCTGCGCTCCGCCATCCGAAGTCAGAAATCTGGCGCGGTTACTGGCAAAGGGCAGCGGCATGGTCGGCAAAGATCACGTCGTTTCCGGCCTCATCGAGAAGCGCCGAGAACTGGCTGGCATCATCGACAAGCTGCAATGCCAGCTTGATCAATACCGGGCGGATCTGACGCATATAGACGGCGCGCTCCGTGTTCTCGCGACGGATCTCGAGTTCATTTGGGCCTCCAGTGGGAGAAACAGATCCAAATACAGGAGCAATATCAGCAATTTCCAAACGCCAATTCCCTACGCCATGGCCGGCTGTTTGCCGCCAAACAGCTCGGCATTACCGAAGTGCCGACCCTGTGCCTCGATCACCTGACGCCAGCGCAGGTCAGTGTTTTTTTATGATTGCCGACAACCAGTTGACCGTGAACGCCAGCTGGGACGACCGGTTATTGGCGCGACAGCTCAAAGACCTGTCGCTGCTCGACCTCGATTTCAGCCTCGAGCTGACCGGCTTTGAGATGGGAGAGATCGATCCGCGGATCACCTCGCGCGAGGAGGTGCCCGACCCGGCTGACGACCCCGCCGATGCCGTGCCCGAGCCGTCGCCGGGACCACGTGTCAGCAAGCTCGGCGATTTGTGGCTCCTCGACTGTCACCGTGTCCTGTGCGGCGATGCCCTCGATCACGATGTCATCCTCGGCCTGATGGGCGAGGATCGCGCCGCATTGGTATTACCGATCCACCCTATAACGTGCCGATTGATGGCCATGCGAGTGGCCTCGGCGCGATCCACCATCGCCCCTCCTGATGGCCTCGGCGAGATGGACCGCTCCGAATTCACCGCCTTTCTCCGCCAAGTTTTTCGCAACCTCCCCGCCTTTGGCTCGACCCACTTTATCCGCATGGACGGGCGCCACATCGCGGAACTGCTGGCCGCCGGCTGCGACGTCTACAGCGAGCTCAAAAACGTTTGCGTCTGGGTCAAGGACAATGGCGGGATGGGCTCGTTGTACCGCTCCCAACGCGAGCTTGTCTTTGTCTTCCGGAACGGCCGCAACGGGCATCGCAACAATGTCCAGCTCGGCCGGTTCGGGTGCAACCGCAGCAATGTGTGGCACTACCCCGGGGTCAATTCTTTTGCGCGTTGCGGCGAGGAGGCCAGTCTCTTGGCGCTCCACCCGACCGTCAAAGCGGTGGCCATGGTTGCCGATGCGATCCTCGACTGCTCGGCCCGCGGCGACTTGGTGCTCGACGCCTTTCTCGGCAGCGGCACCACCGTGATGGCCGCTGAGCGGACCGGCCGGCGCTGCTACGGGCTTAGAACCACGGGTAGACGGCGAGGCTCGCGGGTCGAGATGAGCTCTTCAGCAAGATCGTGGCGCTTCAGTGTGACCTTGAAGAAGAACCGCAGGGCAGTGGCGCTGAGGTTGGCGGTTCCCACCGCCGTCCCGCTCGAGGCCAGTCATAGCTGATAGCGATGAACATCCTCGGCAGTGGCCTTGTCGGCAGACCGGCCCAGGAAATCGGCAAACATTTTGACATGGCGGATGTACTGGTACTGAGTCTTGGGGCTAAGCCGGCCGATCTCCAGGTCCTCGATCAACCGCCGCGTAACGGACTGATGGCCTTCTCTGTCATTGGGGGCTCCTGTCTTGAGTGAGGTTCTAGGCCCCTCAATCTCAAGACGGGACGCCTGCTTCTCGCTACTCCCGAGACCCTTCGTCTTGCCACCAATTACCGCGAGAGCGGTTTCGTCCTTCGGCGCGACCTCGCCGTTAGCTCAGGCATCGTCGAATGGCCGCTTTCTACCCAAGCTGACCTCGGATGCGGGTACCAAGTTTCAGGTTTCTTCGGCGCGCTGTCTCTGGTCGTGAACCTCGGCGCGTTCGCTTTCCCCGCGGATCGGGCGGCCCCGGAGGCCCCCCAGCCATGCGGCGAAGGCAGAGCCTGCCCTCGATTTCGCGGTGCAAGCCTTGCCGCGGCGCCGTGCTAGATTGACGCGACTTGACGAGGAAAGGGATAGCGATGTCGTATGACCTGTTGATCCGCAACGGCCGCATCGTCGACGGTTCGGGAATGCCGGCTTTTCGCGGCGATGTCGGGGTCAAGGACGGCAAGATCGCCGAGATCGGCAAACTGAGCGGTTCCGCCACGCGGACGATCGACGCCGAGGGCCGGGTCGTCGCGCCCGGCTTTATCGACAATCACTGCCATTACGACGCGCAGGTCACGTGGGACCCGCTGTGCTCGTTCTCCTGCGATCACGGCGCGACCTCGGTGGTCTTTGGAAATTGCTCGCTTTCGCTGGCGCCGGTGCGCAAGGGGTCGGAGCGGCGCCTATCCGAGTTCCTCTCCTATGTCGAGGCGATCCCGATGGAGGTGCTCGACACGCTCGAATTCACCTGGGAAACCTTCCCCGACTATCTCGACCAGATGGATCACCATCTCGGCGTCAATGTCGGCAACCTGATCGGCCATACCGCCGTGCGCTATTACGTGATGGGTGACGACTGCCAGAAACGCACCGCCACCGGCGACGAGATCAAGCAGATGCAGGGGCTCGTGCGCGACGGCATCAAGGCCGGCGCGTTGGGCCTTTCGGTGTCGCGCAACCAGGGTCATTACGACCCCCAGGGTGTGCACATCCCGGCATTGTGGGCCGACGAAAAGGAGATCTTCGCGCTCGGCGACGTGTTGCGCGAAATGGGCACCGGCCTCATCCAATCGGGCGGCGGCAACGGCGCCGAGGTCAAAAACGCGCTGATGAGCCGACTTTCCGAAGCCACTGGCCGCACTGTCGTCTACAATAATCTGAGCCAATCGATGCGCCGGCCCGGCGAATGGCAAAAGCAGATGGCGCAGATCGACGCGACCACGGCGAAAGGCATCCGCGCCTACCCGATGTGCACGCCGAACCGCATCACCGATTACTTCACGATGCGCAACACCCAAGAATTCCGCGGTTTACCGACCTGGCACCCGATCCTGATCGCGTCGGACGAGGAGAAATTGCGCGCCTACAGCGACCCCGAGATCCGCAAGAAGCTGCACGCCGAAGCGGTCGAGTTCAAGGTCGAAACGCCGCCGCCCGGCATTTGCCGCACCTGGTGGGATTATATGGAGGTGCAGACCGCGGTATTGCCGAAGAACAAGGTGTTCGAGGGCAAGACGGTCGGCCAGATCGCGCAGATGCAGGGCAAGGAGATCATCGACGCCTTCCTCGATCTCGTCGTCGAAGAGAACCTCGACACCGAGTTTCTGCACGGCGAAATCAATGTCGACGAAGCCGCGATGGCGCAGATCCTGACCTACCCGAACGCGATCATCGGCCTCAGCGACGGCGGCGCGCATGTGCAATTCCAGAGCGGCTTTGGCTTCTCGACCCGCCTGCTCTCCGAATGGGTGCGCGAGAAAAAGGTGATGTCGTTAGAGCAGGCCGTGCGGCGCCTGACCTTTGATTCCGCCTCAATCTTCGGCCTTTACGATCGCGGCCTGTTGCGCCCCGGCATGGCCGCCGACATCGTGATCTTCGACCCCGACACGGTGAAGCCGCTGCCGCTCGAGGTCTTGCACGACTTCCCGACCGGCGCGAAGCGGATCAAGGAGCCGGCCCAGGGCATCATGGCGACGGTCGTCAACGGCGAAGTGCTGATGGAGGAGGGCCGGCACACCGGCGCGCTGCCCGGCCGCGTGCTCCGCAACACCTACTACCACGCCCACCGGGCCTAGTTCGAAATAGGCTGAATTGTAGGTGCCGGGGGACAACAGGACGACCCGCGGATCGGCGCTTCCGGCGGGCGCCACCTCGTGCAGCGCTGAGATCAGCCTCGCGCCGTAGTTTTCGATCGGACGCAAGCCGATCTCGTCCAACAGATCAGGGAACGCGCGCAGCATCATATGACGGTTTTCGACAACATAGCTTACCCCGGAGGGCGTCCGCGCATTGTCCTCGAGGACGAGGAAGTGCCCCGTTCGTCCCGCACGATATCGGTGCCGCAGATGTTGACGTAGGTCTACACGGTTGTTGGCTGTAGCGCCAGCCGAACGCCCATTTTTTGGGCGGTCGCCACAACTGAAGGCTCAGTTGTCGAGCCAGAGGTCTTCGAAGCGTGAGCCGTTGTAGATGCTGTTGACCATCGTGGTCAGACCCTTGAGGTATGGCTCGCGGCAGTTCGCGGCGCGTGTGTAAAACAGGATCGGGCGGGCATCGTCCTCGATCAGTTTCCGCTCGATTTCCCACACGATTTTCTTGCGTTTCTGGGGGTCGGGCTCCGCCGATTGCTTGTCGATCAGCTTGTCGACCTCGGCATTGCAATAACCCGTATAGTTGCGCGCCGCGCCGCACACATAATTCTCGTAGAACGCGACGTCCGGATCATCGACCGCCGTCTCGGTGACGTTTACGGCGACCTTGTAATCTTTGCGCATCAGCATCGGGTACCATTGGGTCGTGTCGATCGGAGTGAGATCGGCGTCGATGTAGATCTCCTTCAATTGCCCGATCAGGATCACCGCGGCATCGCGGTACGCCTGGACATTGCGCGTCGTCACCGCAACCGACAACCGCTTGTTGGGGCCGTACCCCAGTTTCTCCATGATCTTGCGGGCTTGTGCGCGACTGCTCCCGACGTCCGGGTCATAGCCCGGCAGGTTGCGCATTGCGTAGGGCGGCATGCCCCATATCCCCTCGGGCGGCGGCTGCATGACGCCGCCGATGGTTCCCTGTCCGTCGGCGATGATGTCGACAAACGCCTGACGGTCGAGGGCCAGCGAGAGCGCATGACGCAGCTCGGCGTTGTCGAAGGGCGGCACGTTGCGGTTGACGAGCAGGTTGCGGCTGACATTTGGTATCGTCAAATCGCAGATCGCCTGCGGCAGTTGTGCCTTCACCTCCTTCAATTGCGGCATCGTGACGCCAAAATAGACGTCCTCCTTGCCCGCGATGAAGGAGAGAAGCCGGGTCGATACATCCTTGATGATCCGGTATTCGATGCCGTCGAGGCAAGGCCGCCCCGGTTTCCAGTAATCCCGATTGCGTACCAACGTGATCGACTGGTTCGGCTTGAATTCGACGAATTTGAAGGGTCCCGTGCCGATCGGGTGCTGGCGCATCTGCGCCGGGGTTACATGGCACGGATAAATTGGCGTCCAGCCTGTCGCCAGCATCGCCAACATCGAAGGTTGCGGCCGCTTCAGGTGAAAGGTGACCTCGTAGTCGCCGTTGGTGGACACCTCCGATACATTGTCGAACCAAGACTTGCGCGGATTGATCCGCAGTTTTTCGGCTGCTTTGCCCTGCAGCAGATCGATCGTGCATCTTACGTCGGCCCCCGTGAACGGCTTGCCGTCATGCCATTTGACCCCCTGGTGCAGCGGAAAGGTCAATTCGGTGCCGTCCTCGCTCCAGCGCCACTCGGTGGCGAGCTCCGGCACGATCGACTCGGGCGTGTTCTGGGGCTCGTCCTGTTTGAACATGACAAGATTGTTGAATACGCCCATCGTCGGCCGGTTGACCGCAACCGTGGATTCCTCGAGCATCGACATGCTGGCCGGGCTGTCGAAATGGCCAATTTTGAGAGTGCCGCCGGAGTTTTGCGCGAATGCCAGGGCCGATAAGGTTAACGCCGTTACGAGCACGCCCGCCACTGCGAGCACGCGCAGATCTCGCTTCATTCCCACCTCCTTGTTCATGGTGCGGGGTCAAAGACTCCGCGCTGCATCCTCGCCGGCCCGGTTCTTTGAGGGCTCTCGTGCAGGGTCGCAGTGGCTCGGACGATACCACGTCCCGGGCGAGCGGGCTACGAGCCTAAACGGGCGCAGCACCGCGAGCCCCGACAAACACGACGGCGCGGGAAGGTGGCTAACACACAGCGGTGGTGTGAACCAGGCAGCTTTTGCCGGGTTACCGGTCCAGCCAAACGTCTTCGAAGCGCCAGCCGTTGTAGATGCTGTTGACCATGATCGTCAGCCCTTTGACGTAGGGCTCCCGGCAGCTCGCGGCCTGGTAATAAAAGATGATCGGCCGGGCGCCGTCTTCCTGCAATTTGCGGTCGATCTCCCACACCAGCTTTTTGCGCTTGTTGCGGTCGGGTTCCATCGACTGGCGCTCGAATTGTTTTTCGAGCTCCGGGTTGCAGTAGCCGGTAATGTTGCGCTCGGCGCCGCAGGCATAGTTCTCGAAGAATTGCTGGTCCGGATCGTCGACGGCGGCGGCGGTCAGATTTAGGCCGATAACGTAATCCTTGCGGATGGCTTTCGGAAACCAGTTCACGGTTTCTATGGGGTCGAGTTCGGCGTCGATATAGATGGTCTTCAGCTGGTCGGTCAAAATAATCGCCGGGTCGCGCGCAATCGGGATATTGCGGACCGACAGCTTGACCCGAAGCCGGTTGTCCGGCCCGTAGCCCTGCTTCTCCATGATCGCACGCGCTTCGCGCCCGGCTCTTCTCGACATCGGGGTCATAGCCCGGAAGTCCCTTCAGCATCTCGGGCGGAAGGCCCCATACCCCGGCGGGCGGCGGCAGCAAGGCGCCGCCGATATCGCCTTGCCCTTCGTCGAGGATTTCGATGAACGCCTCGCGGTCGAGGCTCAGCGCCATCGCGCGCCGGATCTCCGGGTTATCGAAGGGCGGGACCTTGCGGTTGATGATCAGGTTGCGGCTCGCATTGAGCGGCGTCGTCTCGCAGATCGCCTGCGGCGCCTGGCTCTGGACGTCCTTCAACAGCGGTATCGCCACGTCGTAGGGCCAGGTCATGTCAAATTTTCCGGCGACAAAGGCAAGCAGCGCCGTCGAGCGGTTCGGCACGATCGTGTATTCGACACCGTCGAGGTAAGGCCGGTCCTTCTTCCAGTAATCCGGGTTTCTCGTCACCCGAATGCTTTCGTTGGGACGAAACTCGACGAACTTGAATGGCCCGGTGCCGATCGGGTGGGTGCGCATGTCGCGCGGCGGGACATGGCAGGGATAGACGGGCGCCAACCCCGAAGCGAGCATCGCGAGCAGTGCCGGCTGCGGGCGCTTCAGCACGAACGTCGTTTCATAGTCGCCGTCGGTGACGACCTCTTCGAGGTTGCTGTACCACGACCGACGCGGGTTGACGCGCAGTCTCTGGCTTGCCTTGCCGGTCAGCAGGTCCCAGGTGCACTTGACGTCCCCGGCAGTGAACGGCTTGCCGTCATGCCAATGGACCCCTTCGCGCAGTTTGAAGGTGAGCCGCGTCCCGTCCTCACTCCACGACCAGTTGGTGGCAAGTTCGGGAAGGATCGATTGCTCGCTGTTTTGCGCGACATGCTGGTCGTAGACGACGAGGTTGTTGAACACGCCCATCATCGACAGCACGGTCGACAATGTCGCCTCTTCGAGGATCGACATGCTCGCCGGGCTGTCGCGGTTATAGATTTTCAAGATACCGCCGGCTTTCTGCGCGGACGCCTCCGTTGCAGACATTGCAAGGAGGAACCAAGCTGCCGCTGCCAATACTCCGCGGGGTTTCACCGGTCCAGCCAGACGTCTTCGAAGCGCCAGCCGTTGTAGATGCTGTTGACCATGATGGTCAGCCCTTTGACCTGTGGCTGCCAGCAGGTCGCGCCCAAGTTGTGAGAGATAATCGGTCGGGCGCCATCTTCCTGTAATTTGCGGTCGATCTCCCAGACCAGCTTCTTGCGTTTTTCCTGATTGGGCTCCATCGATTGCCGATCGAACTCTTTGTCGAGCTCGGGATTGCAGTAGCCGCTGTAATTGCGGTCCGAGCCACAGGCGTAATTTTCGTAGAATTGCTGGTCGGGGTCGTCGACGCCGCTGCCGGTCCCGTTGACCGCGACACTGTAGTCCTTGCGGGTTACCTTGGCGTGCCAGTTGGCGGTCTCAACCGTGTCGAGCTCTCCGTCGACGTAGATCTCCTTCAGCTGGTCGATCGCAATAACTGCCGGATCCCGGTAGCTGTTGAGATTTCGTGCCGAAACTTTGAGCGGCATTCGCTTGTTCGGCCCATAGCCAAGCTTTTCCATGATACTGCGGGCTTCGGCGCGATTTTTTTGCACGTCAGCACCGTAGCCCGGCAGGGTTTCGAGCATGTCCGTCGGCATGCCCCATAACCCTTCCGGCGGCGGCAACATCGCTCCGCCGATCTTTGCTTTCCCGTCGCTCAGGATCTCGATGAAAGCTTTGCGGTCCAGCGCCAACGCCATCGCCCGCCGCAGATCAGCATTGTCGAAGGGTGCAGCATCGCGGTTCACGAGCAGATTGGTTGTAGCGTTTGTCGTCTTTAGTTCGCAGATTGCCCGCGGGGCCTGATTTTCGACGTCCTTCAGCAGCGGGACCGTGATGATGTAAGGCCACGTCAGGTCCAGCTTGCCGGCGACGAATGCCAGAAGCGCGGTCGACCGGTTCGGGATAATCGTGTACTCGATTCCGTCCAGATAGGGCCGGCCGGGTTTCCAGTAATCGGGATTGCGCTCGACCCGGATCGACTCGTTTGCCTTGAACGAGACAAATTTAAAGGGCCCGGTGCCGATCGGGTGGGTGCGCATGTCGCGTGGCGACACATGGCATGGGTAAATCGGCGAATAGCCCGAGGCGAGCAGCGTAATGAAGGCTGGTTGCGGCCGATTGAAATGAAAAGTCGCTTCGCCGTCGTTATCGGCAGTGACCTCTTCGAGATTGCGGAACCAGACCTTGCGCGGATTGATGCGAAGCTTCTCTTTCGCTTTGCCGAGCAGCAAATCGTAAGTGCATTTGACGTCTGCCGCGGTGAACGGCTTGCCGTCATGCCATTTGACGCCCTGGCGAAGCTTGAAGGTCAGCTCGGTGCCGTCCTCGCTCCACGACCAGCCGGTCGCCAAATCCGGTACGATCGATTTCATGCTGTTCTGCGGCTCGTCCTGCTTGTACATGACGAGGTTGTTGAAAACCCCCATCATCGGCACGACGGTCGAATACGTCGCTTCCTCAATGATCGACATGCTGGCCGGGCTGTCCTGGTGATGTACCTTTAGGATGCCGCCCGATTTCTGAGCATCGGCTTGAGCGGCTACCAGACCTGCAGCGAGCAGGGCCCCTGTCGCCACGAGCGCTCTAGAGCTTCTCATCATTTGTCTCTCCGTCGCCGCGCCGTGTTACTTGTCGAGCCACAAATCTTCCCAGCGCGAACCATTGTAGATGCTGTTGACCATGATGGTCAGTCCTTTCACGCGAGGATACCAGCAGCTTGCTGCGCGGTTGTGATAGATCATTGGCCGGGCGCCATCCTCCTGCAATTTCCGGTCGATCTCCCACACCATATGCTTGCGTTTCTCCGGATCGGCTTCCGTCGATTGCCGGTCGAACTCCTGTTCGAGTTCGCGGTTGCAATAGCCGGTGTAATTGCGCTCCGCGCCGCACGCGAAGTTCTCGTAAAAGGTCTGGTCGGGGTCGTCGAGGCCGTTTTCGCCGAGATTGAGGCCAACAATGAAATCTTTGCGCATGACCTTGGGATACCAGTTGACGGTATCGATCTCTTCGAGCTCGCCGTCGATGTAGATCTGCTTCAATTGGTCGATCAGAATGACCGCCGGATCGCGGTATTGCGGGATGTTGCGCGTCGACACGGTGATATGGAGCCGGTTATTGGGACCGTAGCCGTGGTCTTCCATGATCTTGCGGGCTTCCTTGCGGTTCTTCGCGACGTCGGGATCGTAGCCTGGCAAGCTCATCAGCATCTCCGTCGGCATACCCCAAATACCCTCCGGCGGCGGCAGCATCGCGCCGCCGATGTCGGCCTTGCCTTCATTGATCGTGTCGATAAAGGCCTTGCGATCAAGGGCCAACGCCAATGCCCGCCGGATCTCGGGGTTGTCGAAGGGCGGCTTGTCGCGGTTGACGATCAGGTTGCGGCTGACATTGGTCGGGGTCAGCTCGCAGATCGCATCAGGCGCCTGGCTCCGGATGTCCCGCATCAGCGGGATCGTCAGATTATAGGGGGTGGTCATGTCGAATTTGCCGGCGATGAACGCCAATACCCGCGTCGAGGCGTTCTTGATGATCGTGTACTCGATCCCATCGAGGTAGGGCCGGTCCTTTTTCCAGTAATCCGGGTTGCGTGCGACCTTGATCCCCTCGTTCGGTTTGAACTCGACCAATTTGAACGGGCCGGTGCCGATCGGTTTTGTGCGCATCTCGCGCGGCGTGACGTGGCAGGGGTAGACAGCCGACCAGCCGGAAGCCAATAGGGCGATGAACGAAGGTTGCGGCCGCTTCAGGTGGAACGTGACCTCGTCATCACCCTTGGTGGTTACCTCTTCGAGGTTCTGGTACCAGGCTTTGCGGGGATTGAGGCGAAACTTCTCGTTCGTCTTGCCGAGCAACGTATCCCAGGTGCACTTCACGTCATTGGCGGTAAATGGCTTGCCGTCGTGCCATTTGACGCCTTCGTGCAGCCGGAAATGCAGCTCGGTCTTGGACGGGTCCCACGACCACTCGGTCGCCAGATCCGGCATGATGGATTGGAGGCTGGCTTGCGGGACATGCTGATCGAACATGACGAGATTGTTGAAGAGCCCCATTGCGGGACCCAGCGCCGCGTAGGTCACTTCTTCATGCAGCGACAGGCTGGCAGGGCTGTCGAAGTGATAGATTTTCAGAACCCCACCCGGCTTTTGCGCCACCGCGGTGCCGGCTGCCAGAGCCACGAGGAAGCAACCCGCTGCTGCAATTGCACGCAAGTTTCCCTTCATCTCCCGCTTTCTCCCTGATTCGTTGCGGCGTCTGGAGCCGTTATCTTTCCAGCCACACGTCTTCCATACGCCAGCCATTGTACATGCTGTTGACCATTGTCGTCAGACCCTTGACCTGGGGATGCCAGCAGGTCGCCCCGCGGGTATGGAAGATGACCGGGCGCGCCTCTTCCTGCTGCAATGTCGTGTCGATGTCCCAGACCAGCTGCTTGCGCTTGTCCTGGTCGGCCTCTTGCGACTGCCGGTGGAACCGATCCTCGAGTTGGCGATTGCAGTACCCAGTGAAATTGCGGTCCAACTCGCAGGCATAGCTTTCATAAAATTGCTGATCGGGGTCGTCGACCACTGCAGTTCCGGTGTTTTCCAGCCCGACCATGTAATCCCGGCGCGTGACCTTCGGGTTCCAGTTGGCGGTCTCTACGATGTCGAGTTCGCCCGCGATATAGATTTCTTTCAGCTGGTCGATCAGCATGACCGCCGGGTCCCGGTAGAGCGGGATGTTGCGGGCCGCCACGTTGACCGCGAGCGGGTGGTCGGGACCGTAGCCGAGCCGCTGCATGATCTCGCGGGCTTCCCCGCGGTTCTTCTGCACGTCGGGGTCATACCCCGGTACCGTGTGCCGTCGATCTCTTCGCTCTTGAGCGTCCTGATGAAACGCTCGGCCTTGGCATTGTCATAGGGATTGCCGACCCGGCTCATGCTGGCGGCAATCCCGTGGGCATCGAGCAGCCCGGTGTACTCGGCATAGGCGTACTGCACGCCGCGATCGGAATGGTGGACCAGGCCGCCCAGGGCGGGCGGCGCGCCGTCAGCGCCATGGTCAGCGCCGCCACCGCCAGGCTGGCGCCGAGATGATCGGCCATCGCCCAGCCGACGACGCGGCGGCTAAAGGCATCGAGGATGATTGCCAGATAGGCGAATTCCTCCTGCAGCCGGATATAGGTGATGTCAGCGACCCACAGCTGGTCCAGACCGCTGAGCTGCATATCGCGCGCCCGGTTCGGCACCACCGGCCAGGGGTGCCGCCGATCGGTCGTCAGCGGCACGAACGGCCGCCGCCGCAGACCCAGCAGATTGTCCTCGCGCATCAGGCGCAGCACGCGCTTGTGATTGACGATCAGGCCTTCGCGGCGCAGCTGTTGGGTGATGTAGCGGTAGCCGCGACGATAGCGGCCGTTGGCCAGCATCAGCCGCTGGATCGTGTCGCGCGCCGCGGTGTCGTGCTGACGCGGCGCGCTGGTCTGCCAAAGCGGTAATAGCCGGCGCGGCTGACGCGCGCCAGCCGGCACAGGCGCTCGATCGTGACTTGGCCTTGCGGCATCGCACTGGTCATCATCTGGATGACTTCGTAGACCGCACGACGCCAGGCACGACGCTGGGTCGCACCCTCTCCCTCACATGCCGCAAGGCTCGCCGAAAAAAATCCAGATCGACCTGCTGCTGGCCGATCTTGCGCTCCAGCGCGGCGACCCGCCGTTGCGCCCGCGCCAGCTCGTCCTCGCCCGTCTCGCCCCCCGTCTCGCCCGCCTCACATGCCGCCGGGCCCGCCGCCGCTCGCTTACGCGGGCGGCCCAGCCCGCGCAGCGCCGCCGGCCCACCCTTGCGAACCTTGTCCCGCCACGCATACAAAAGCCGGCCCCGAAGCTGCAGTTCGCGCGCAACCGCGGCGACGCTCTCCCCTGCCGCCAGGCGCGCCAGCGCGGCCTGCTTCAATGCCGTCGCATACTCCCGGTGCTTCATCAGTTCCTCTCCTCGAAACTGTCCCCTATTTTCCATGTCTCACTTTTGGGGTG
>CAVSTA010000010.1:0-113612 GCA_963730745.1 uncultured Alphaproteobacteria bacterium | reverse complement strand
AAATACGGCCGGTGCTCGCCAAGGAGGCGTTCACGCTCGTACTCGTCAGCCCGATGCAGAGGGCGCGCGAAACCTGCGCATTGGCGGGGCTCGGCGATGTAGCCGTCATCGATTCCGACCTCGCCGAGTGGAATTACGGCGAGTATGAGGGACTGACGGCAAAGCAAATCCATGAGATGGCGCCTGGCTGGCTGGTCTTCCGAGATGGATGCCCGGGCGGTGAGGCGCCAGAGCAAGTGGGTGCTCGGGTGGATCGGGTGATTGCGCGAGCGCGGGGTGCCGATGGCGATGTTGCGCTGTTTGCCCATGGACACGTGCTGCGCGCCCTGGTGGCACGGTGGATCGGGCTGCCCGCCGGCGCTGGCCAACATTTCCTGCTCGATACCGGCACCCTGTGCGTTCTTGGCTATTACCGCGACATACCTGCTGTGAAGGTCTGGAACGGGCCCCTCACTGATTAGCGGGCATCGATCGACTAAACAGTAGAGATGGGAGGACGATATGAGCGAAGCAAATGGAGAACGATCGACGCGACAGTCCGAGAACGAGCGCGCCCTCAGCAGGGATCGGTACGACGCCGTCCTGCTCGACCTCGACGGTGTGATCACCGACACCGCCAGCGTGCACGCGGCGTGTTGGAAACAGATGTTTGACGAGTACCTTCAAAAACGCGCGACGCAGAGAGGCGAAGTATTTCACCCTTTCGATTCCGCCGCAGATTACCGGCTATATGTCGATGGGAAGCCTCGGTTCGACGGTGTTCGCGACTTTCTCACATCTCGCGGTATCCAGCTCCCCGAGGGAACCCCGGACGATCCGCCAGACGCTGAAACGGTGGGCGGACTGGGGAACCGCAAGAACGAGCTGGTCAATAAGGTCATTGAAGAGAGAGGGGTCGAGCCTTACGAGGGAAGCGTTAAACTCATTCATCAGCTCCGCCGTCGCGGGTTCAAAATCGCCGTCGTCACCTCCAGCCAGAACTGCACGGCGGTTCTAAAGGCCGTCAAGTTGGATGGCTTCTTCGATGTACAAGTCGACGGCAACGTGATCCATGCCCGGCAGTTGCACGGAAAACCCGCCCCGGATACGTTTTTGATGGCGGCAAAGCTACTCGGGGTTGAACCGACACGCGCGGTCGTCATCGAGGATGCTCTTTCGGGAGTGGAGGCCGGGTCTGCCGGAGGCTTTGGCCTTGTGATCGGCGTCGCGCGCAAAGGGAATGCCGAGGAGCTTCGGCGCCATGGCGCGCATCTGGTGGTGAACGATCTGGGCGAACTGGCCGACTGACCAGCCCCTGATGCCGGCGTAGGGAGGAAAAGCCCGATGATCCATCATGAACGCCTCAGGCCGCCGTCCCATGATTACCCGGCCGACGAGTGGAACGTCATCGAAAAGAAGTTTAACCCTGAATTCCTGGCCCAGCTGGAAACGATGCTGGCGCTCGGCAACGGATACCTCGGTATGCGCGGGTGCCCGGAGGAAGGCGGCCCCAACGCCGAAAATAGTACCCTCATCAATGGGTTCTACGAGACCCGGCCGATCGTATACCCGGAAGACGCCTACGGCTTCGCTAAAACCGGCCAGACCATCTTCAACCTGACCGACAGCAAGACCATCAAGCTTTTCGTCGACGACGAGCCCTTCTGGTTGCCCAATGCGAACCTCTTAAGCTACGACCGGCGGCTCAACATGAAGTCCGGGACGCTCGATCGGGAGATCGTCTGGGAGACGCCTGCCGGCAAGCAGGTGTCGATTACATCCCGGCGTTTGGTCTCTTTCGCCAATAGGCACGTGGCCGCCATCTCCTACGAAGTGACGCTCCTTAACGCCGCGGCGTCCCTAGTGATCTCTTCGGAGATGGCGGCGCATGAAGCGGTCGCCCCCACCAACTCGGAGGATCCGCGACAGGCGCCGGTCTTTGCCGGGCGGGCGCTTCATCCCAGAACCAGCTATGCTAAGGACTGCCGGATCGTGCTATGTCATGCGACTGAAAAGAGCCGTTTGACCCTTACGTGTGCGACCGACCACGTATTGGAAACCTCGTGCCAGCACGCCCACAAGGTTGCCTACACCGAGGACTTCGGCCAGGTCGCCTTCACAATCGATGCCCGGCCTAACTGTCCGATACATTTAACCAAATACATGGTCTATCACACGTCGCAGACGGCGTCGGTTGATGAACTTTGCGGCCGTGCGGAATGGACTATGGATCGCGTGGTCAACCAAGGGTTTCATCAGCTGCTCGCCTCCCAAGAGCAGTACCTGGACGACTTCTGGCGCCGCAGCGACGTCCGGGTCCGGGATACCAGAGAAGAACGCACGAAGCGCAGCACCGTCGAGATCCAGCAAGCAATCCGCTTTAACCTCTTTCACATCCTGCAGGCCTCGGGGCGCGCAGAAGACGCGGGCGTGCCGGCGAAAGGCCTCACCGGACGAGCGTATGAAGGCCATTATTTTTGGGACACCGAGATCTATGTGCTGCCGTTTCTGACGTATACCTCCCCCAGGATCGCCAAGAATCTGCTGACCTTCCGCTACAAGATGCTGCCGCAGGCACGCGCACACGCCAGGCAATTGGGGCATCGAGGAGCCATGTTCCCGTGGCGCACAATCAGCGGTGAAGAAGCATCGGCATACTACGCCGCCGGAACCGCGCAATACCATATCAACGCGGATATCATGTACGCGCTGCGCAAATACGTGCAGGCAACCGGCGACGAGCCGTTCCTGTGGGACTGCGGCGCCGAGATGCTCGTGGAAACGGCACGCCTGTGGCTGGACCTAGGCTTCTACTGCGATGCAAAAAAGGGAAAGTTCTGCATCAACTCCGTCACCGGGCCGGACGAATACAACACGGTCGTGAACAACAACGCATATACCAACTTGATGGCCCGGGGAAATCTGCGCTACGCGGCCCAGACTATCGAGAGCATGCGGCTAGCAAGACCGGAGGCGTACAATGCGCTCGCGCACAAAACGGCCCTCGAGCCCTCCGAAGCGGAGGCATGGAAACGCGCGGCAGATAGCATGTATGTGCCTTATGATGAGGAGTTAAAGATCGTTCCGCAGGATGACAGCTTTCTGGACAGAGAGCCCTGGGACTTCAAGAACACACCGAGTGACCATTACCCACTTTTGCTGTTTTACCATCCACTCAATATCTATCGAAAGCAAGTAATCAAACAGGCGGATGTGGTGCTAGCCATGTTCCTGTTGGGCGATGCTTTTTCTCCCGACGCGAAGAAACGTAACTTTGAATTCTACGATCCGTTGACGACTGGCGACTCATCATTGTCGTCTTGCGTCGAGGCGATCATCGCGGCGCAGATCGGCGATGTGGAGAAAGCGATCCGCTACGGGATGGCGGCACTGCTGATGGACCTGGCCGATGTGGGCGGTAACGTGAAGGATGGCTGCCATATCGCCTCGATGGGCGGCACCTGGATGATGCTCGCCTATGGGTTGGGCGGCATGCGGGACGATGACGGGATGTTGTCGTTCTGGCCGCGCCGCGCGCCGGAGGACAACGCTATCCTTCGGTTTCCGCTGACGTACCGAGGCCAGAGGCTGGAAGTCGAAATCGGTCTGGAGAAGGTGGAATACGCGCTGCGTGAAGGCGAATGCCTCGTGATCCGGCATGAAACGGAAGAAATTCAGCTGACTCGAGAACAGCCGCTGGCCGTTCGGCCGGTCAGTAGGTGGTAAAAGGAAGTAATTGTGGGTTGAGCTGAACCATGACCACTGAGAACTCGCGCTGGCGGCGCTTGGCGCATAGCCGTATTGACGGGGCGCGTTGGCGCCGAAGACCTGAAGGAGAAATGCATGCGACCCCGGTCACCACACTGCTTGTCGGCGGCGCTCGCGGTATGCGTTCTTCTGCCCGCGGCGGCGCAGGCCCAAGTCATCCCATTCGCCGGAAACTTTGGTCAGGGTCTCGCGCCTTCCGATAACCAGATGGTGTTCGAGAGCGCGGCGCGGCTGAATGCGGTCGAGCCGAGCAAGGTCGGCCAGTCCGACTCGTGGAGTAATCCGGAGACTAAAAGCTCGGGCACCTCGACCATACTTCGCGTGTTCCACTCGGGGGGCATGGCTTGCCACCTGGTGCGCCATCAGATTGTCGCAGGAAGGCCACCGCCTCGAGACTACCGCCTCACCTGGTGCCGAACGCCGACCGGCGAATGGAAGACCAAGGGCTGACCCACCCGCGCGGCACCGCTTTTGGTCCCAGCACAGTCCGGAGCGCAACAAATTGATCTCAGTCAGTGCATTCGGATGATTTGTGAGTTCATAGTAGTCAGCGAATTAATCGCCAACTATCGCGGCACCGGCCGCGACCTCGTCTGACCCCTCGGATTCGGTTGTCGTGATGGGCCAATCTAATATAATAATTGTTGTCCTTTTCCTGAGCCTGATCACGCTCTGCAGTTGCCAGGACCTAGTTCCACTCGACACGCAGAGTCTATTTTTCCCTGGGCTTCAACGGTCAGAGATCTTCGGCTTTCTGGCGGGTTTCGGAACAACCTTTGCTGCCGTGCCGGATTTGGTCAGCATGCTCAAACGTCGGTCGCGCGCGGGTATGTACCCGATGATGGCGGCAATCATGGGCACTTTTCAGATCCTCTGGGTCTACTATGGCTTTTTGATTGCTTCGCGACCAGTGATCGCATGGAACGTGATAGCAGTTTTGATAAATTTCGTAACGGTAGGCGCCTACGGTTATTTCGGTCGGAAAGAAAAGCTCCCAGTGAGTGGAAGATGACAGACGTGATTTGCGCCTGCCGAAGGCCTGAACAGAGAGAGAATTTAGCGCGTTGCTTCAGGCCTGTTTTGGAACTCGAGTAAGATTCGTCAAAGAACGGCTGATTACAGAGGAGAACACTGTGCCTAACCAGGTGTGCCCAAAACGCGGGAAGACGGCGGAGGAGTTGCGATTGGATGAGGCGCGAGAGAGCGGAGTGCCGTGGAAGCAATGGGGCCCCTATCTCAGTGAGCGCCAATGGGGCACGGTTCGCGAGGACTACAGCGAAAACGGCGATGCGTGGAATTATTTCACGCATGATCAAGCGCGCTCGCGCGCCTATCACTGGGGCGAGGACGGCCTCGCCGGCTTCAGCGACGACCATCAGCGGCTGTGCTTTGCCGTGGCGCTGTGGAACGGCAAGGACCCCATCCTCAAGGAGCGGCTGTTCGGCCTGACCAACAGCGAGGGTAACCACGGCGAGGACGTCAAGGAATACTACTTCTATCTCGACAGCACGCCGACCCACTCGTACATGAAGTACTTGTATAAGTATCCGCAAAATGCTTATCCCTACGGTGACCTGATCGAGACGAACCGGCGGCGCGGCCGTAACGATTGGGAATACGAACTGCTGGATACCGGCGCATTCAATGATGACCGATATTTCGATGTGTTTGTCGAGTACGCGAAAGCGACCCCGACCGATATCTTGATCCAGATCAGCCTATGCAATCGTGGGCCAGACGCCGCCAGTCTGCGCGTGCTGCCGACATTGTGGTTTCGCAATACCTGGAAATGGTGGCCTGAGGAGCCGAAGCCCTCCTTGCGACAGATGCCGGGTCAGAACACAGTCACGATCGAAACGACACATGCCGAGCTCGGCAGCCTCCTGCTGCATTGCGACGGAAATCCGCAGCTGTTGTTCACCGAAAACGACACGAACAACGAGCGGCTGTTCGGGACACCCAATCCGACGCCCTATGTCAAGGATGGAATCAACAATTATGTCGTGTCGGGTAGAGAGGACACCGTCAACCCCGACCAGACGGGGACCAAGGCTGCCGCGCACTATCAGGTGAACGTCGGCGCCGGTGAAACCGCTATCATCCGGCTGCGGCTGAGCAACGCTGCCTCCCGGGATCCCTTCGGCAGCCAATTCGATCAAATCATCACAGAGCGCCGGGCCGAGGCGGACGCTTTCTACCAGGCGATCACGCCGGCACGCGCTGGTGCGGATGCCGCCAATGTGATGCGGCAAGCATTGGCCGGGATGCTGTGGAGCAAGCAGTATTTCTTTTACGATACCGACAAGTGGCTTGAGGAACACGGCTACGATTCGATGCGGCCCACGCCTCATCAGGTCCGCAACCGCGAGTGGTTCCACATGATCGGCGAGCATGTCATCTCGATGCCGGATAAGTGGGAATATCCCTGGTTTGCCGCCTGGGATCTGGCTTTTCACACGATCGCCCTGTCGACCGTCGACATCGACTTCGCCAAGCAGCAGCTCGATCTGCTGCTGCGCCAAGTTTACCTGCATCCGACGGGGCAAATCCCAGCCTATGAATGGAATTTCAGCGACGTAAATCCGCCAGTACAGGCCTGGGGGGCAATCTTCCTCTACCGAATGGAGCAGGCGCTGCGCGGCACAAACCGATCTCGATTTCCTGAAGCGGGTGTTTGGCAGGCTGACGGCGAATTTCGGTTGGTGGGTAAACCGCAAGGACCGTTTTGGCCGAAGCCTCTTCGAGGGCGGGTTTCTCGGCCTCGACAATATCGGTGTCTTCGACCGCAGCGCGCCGTTACCAACTGGCGGTCATCTGGAGCAGGCCGATGGCACCGCTTGGGTCGCTCTGTTCTGCCAGAATATGACCGAGATTGCTTTCGAACTCGCCGCGCACGACCCAACTTATGAGGAGCTGGCGTCGAACTACATGATGGAGTTCTTGTTAATCGCCCGCGCGATGAACGGGATCGGTCCGGGAGGTATGTGGGACGAGGAGGACGGCTTCTACTACGATGTCCTGCGCCTGCCTGATGGCAGCTCGACCCGGCTGAAGGTCCGCTCGATGGTCGGTCTCCTCCCGCTGTGTGCCGCCACGGCCGTGGAGAAGTGGCAGCGCGAGCGGGTGCCCAGATTGACAGCGGAATTTCTAGATCGCCTGCGGCGCATGCCGGCGCTTCGCGAGTTGATTCATGCAACCGGGCCCGGGCAATTGGGCGTGGCGGATACTGGTCTGATTGCCCTCGTCAACCAGGACCGGCTGCGCCGGATCCTCACCCGCATGCTCGACGAGAACGAGTTTCTGAGCCCGTACGGCCTGCGTTCGCTATCGCGCTACCATGCCGAGCATCCCTATGTCTTTTCGGTGCAGGGCGAGGAATACCGGGTGAGCTACCTGCCCGCAGAATCCGACAGCGGCATGTTTGGCGGCAACTCCAACTGGCGCGGGCCGATCTGGATGCCAGTCAACGCGCTGATCATCCGCGCACTGCTGCACTACTATGCATATTACGGCGACAACTTCAAAATCGAATGTCCGACCGGTTCGGGTAACTTGATGAACTTGTTTGAGGTTGCCCGGGAAATCGCCAATCGGTTGACCCGTATCTTTCTGCGCGACGAAACCGGCCGGCGACCGGTCTTTGGCGGGGCGGAAAAATTTCAGCACGACCTCCACTGGCGGGACAATTTGCTGTTTTACGAGTACTTCCACGGCGACAACGGCGCCGGCATCGGCGCCAGTCATCAGACCGGGTGGACCGGTGGCGTCGCCACCCTCATCGATTTTTTTGGCAAGGTCGATCCCGAGCATTGGGTTGGCGGCCGGCCGCCCCCGATCGCTCTCCAGAAAGAGAGAGCGTAGGGAGCAAGCCCTATGGCGGGATCGGTCCGGTATCCAACACTCTTTCAGATCAACACGCGGGTGTGGCTTCAGCGGCTGTCTCGCGAAACCGGCAAACGGGTCACCCTCGCCGACATTGATGACGCCACGCTCGACGGCTTCGCGGAACAGGGCTTCGACTGGATCTGGCTCCTGAGCGTCTGGCAGATCGGCGCCGCCGGGCAGGCGGTTTCGCGCACTAACCCGCAGTGGCGCGCCGAATTTCAAACTGTTCTGCCCGATCTGACCGAGGAGGATATTGGCGGCTCCGGCTTCGCGATCACGGCGTACGCCGTCGGCGAGGCGCTGGGTGGCGACGCGGCGCTCGAGCAATTCCGCGAGAAGCTGGCGCGGCGCGACATCAAGTTGCTGCTCGATTTTGTGCCGAACCACACCGCTCCCGACCATCATTGGGTGAACACCCATCCCGACTATTATATCGAAAGCAGCGAGGAGGCGCTCGCGGGCGCGCCGGAGAATTACTTGCGGGTCGACACCAACCGAGGACCGAAGATTTTGGCCTATGGCCGCGACCCCAATTTTCCAGGTTGGCCAGACACTTTGCAGCTCAACTACGCCAATCCCGAATTGCAGCGGGCGCGCATCGACGAGCTGATCGCGATTGCCGGCAAGTGTGACGGCGTGCGCTGCGACATGGCGATGCTGCTGCTGCCCGAGATTTTCCAGCGCACCTGGGGGATAACGCCGGAACCGTTTTGGCCGAAGGCGACGGCGGCGGTACACGCTCAGTATCCTGCCTTCACCTTCATGGCCGAGGTCTACTGGGACCTCGAATGGACGTTGCAGCAACAAGGCTTTGACTATTGCTACGACAAGCGGCTCTACGACCGTTTGAGGGAGGGCCATGTCGGGGCGATCCGCGATCACCTGCTCGCCGGCCTCGACTACCAGGACAAACTCACCCGTTTTCTCGAAAACCATGACGAGCCGCGGGCAGCGTCCGAATTCGCTTGGCCTCAGCACCGGGCGGCGGCGGTCATTACCTATCTCGCTCCCGGCCTGCGCTTCTTCCATCAGGGTCAATTCGAGGGCGCGCAGGTGCGGGTACCGACCCATCTCGGCCGCGGCCCGATCGAGCCGGCGAATCCTGAGATTACCTGCTTTTACGCCAAGCTGTTGGAGCTCCTAAAGACCAGGGCCTTCCGCGACGGCACCTGGTCACAGATCCAACCGCTGCCGGCCTGGTCCGGCAACTGGACTTCGGGCGGCTTTGTCGCCTACGCCTGGGCTGGCGAGGACGGCAGCCGCCATGTCGTCGTGGTCAATTACGCCGGAAACCAGGCGCAATGCCAATTGCCGATACCTTTCCCAGAATTTCGCGGCAAGCAAGTCCGCTTGACCGATCTGATGGGGACCGAGGTTTACGATCGCGATGGCACCGACGTCCTTGATAACGGCCTCTACATTGATCACGCCCCTTGGCACTTCAACGTCTTCGAGCTGCGGGCAATGTAGAATAGCTATGCCCCGAGGACTTGCCGCCGCTGTTTTGACATCCTTGGTAGCGGCGTGCACCAGCATCGGACCGGGAACAGTACCGCACGACAGGATCGACTATGCCAGCGCGATCGGTAATTCCTGGAAGGAGCAGACCCTCCTCAACATAGTCAAGCTGCGTTATGCGGATATGCCGATCTTTCTGGAGGTCGCTCAGGTGATTGCCGGCTACCAGCTCCAAAGCGCGATTGGCGGGAGCTTCACGGCAGGGAACTTCAATGCGGCCCTCGTCGGTCCTTTCGCGGCAAGTGGCAGCGCGAACGCAGCGGGCACCTATACTGACCGACCTACAGTGATTTATTCACCGCTCACCGGGGTCGATTTCTTGAAGAGGCTGATGACGCCAGTGCCGCCGAGTTCGATCCTGTTCATGCTCCAGTCGGGTTACTCTGCAGACCGCATCATGCCGATAATGTTGGATTCGATCAATGGTCTCAACAACGAGTTCGAACCGGCTCCGGCGCGCGGCCGACCCAAAATTCACCCGTCTCGTCGAGCTCATGCGCGAGGGTCAGCTCGCCGGCGCCATCCAGATCCGCATCGAGCGGGCCAAGGACAGTGCCGAGAGCTCCGTGCTCATCTTCGGACCGAGCAAGGATCCGCAGCTCGCAGAGAGGGGTAGGGAATTAAAGAGTATCCTTGGGATAAAGCCCGATCTACGGGAACTCAAAGTCAATTTTGGCGGCTATTCGGGGAGAGACGATGAGATCGACATGATGACGCGTTCGATGCTGCAGATCATGCTCGAATTCGCCGCAATCGTGGGGGTGCCGGAGTTAGATGTCGTGCAAGGGAAGGCTACGCCAGGGCTGGTCGACGCTCAGACGGCGGGAGCGCTGAGCGGCCCGCCTTTGCGGGTCCTGGTCACGGATGCGCCGCCGCAAGATGCCTACGTTGCCGTGCAATACGACAGAAGATGGTTCTGGATCGCTGACACCGACATCCAATCCAAGAACACATTCGCGATCATCATGCTGCTGTTCTCGATCGCCGATACCGGCGTGAAGGGGTCGGCTCCAATCGTCACGATACCCGCCCAGTGAGCGTCATACAGGACCAATCACATGAGGACGAAGCCCATCACCTATAATGACGGCCGTCTGGCCGAGCCGACCTGGATTTCCGCCGGGATTGCACGTCGGATCGGCGCCCGGCTGCTGCACGAGGTGCGGGAAGCGTTGCCGCCGACGATCTTCTTCTTTGTCGGCTTCAATTTTATCGTACTGACAACAAATCTGCTTGTCGCCCAATATCTCGTCGCCGTCAGCAACTTCATGCTCGCCACGGTGGCCGCACTGGTTGTCGGCAAAGCGGTGCTGGTCGCCAACAAGATCGCGTTATTGAGACGCTACGATCGGGCGCCGCTGATCCAACCCATCCTGTTCAAGACCGCGTTTTACTGGGTTATTGTGTTTTTGGCGCGCCTACTCGAGCGTTTCGTGCACTTCGCGCTCGAGGGTAATCCGCCGGGCGACTTCTTCGCTTATTTGATGACGACCTTCTCGTGGCAGCGTTTTTCCGCCATCTCCCTGTGGATCCTCGTTCTCTTCTTGATCTATGTGACAGCATCGGAATTCAGCCATTTTTTCGGCCCGGGCGAAATGCGGCGGCTCCTGTTCACCCGGCGGCCGTCGGATCTGCAGCTCAATCGGCGACAACGCCTGCGCGAGCTGTTGCGCCTGAGCCGGCTTACAGACGAGCACTCGGGAGCCGAATTGCGTGATCCGACCAGCGCCGCACACCGCGAGTTGATCGACATAGTGCAGCACCTCGCGCGATAATTGCGAGGAAGGTAGTATCCAAGTGCGAAAATTGCATGCAAAAGAGGTGTTGCCGCCTCGCCTGGACTGAGGAGAAGCACTGCTCACTGACACCGACCGGCCAGCCAAGCGTTGGCTTGGCGCCCTTTCGGCTGCGCCAAGATCAGGGGAGATTTCTCCCAAGAATTACCGCCCTTCTCCCGAATACTAAAGCCGGCATCACTGCCATGAGAACGAGAGGCCCGCTCCGAGCGCGTGTCGAGTCCGCTTGGCACTTTGCCGGGTTTGTGAAAGCCGCAGGATTGCTCAGATTTGGATTTGCCCTCGTGGTCGGCTGGACCCACCATACGACGGGCGTGCAGATGATTCGCGGCAGCGACCATTCATTGCCGACCTATCTGCCCCAGCCGAATGCATTCAAGCCGCACACCACGTTGAAGGAACATCTTGAGCACGAGCGGACGCCGACCGGGTGGTGGCACAATTTCCCGAAATACGCGGTCAGCCTCTTTGAAGGCGTGGTACGCCCGGAAACCGCCGTGACCGCGTGCGGAAGGCGCGCGACGAACTCCACTTGCTGCTCAGTGACCGATAATTCCCGATGCGGCAGATAAGCCGGTCGTGCTAGCCGTGCTCGCGACCCTGGCCCCACCTCGCATGATGCGGCGTGCGCGCGGGCTCGCGTTCAACGGCTGCGTTCAGTCGATCGAGCACTATCGTGGTGCGCGCCGCCACCCGCATCAGATCCGATGCTGCTTGGCGAAGCCGTTGGCGGACATCCGGCGATCCCTCCGCGACGGCAGCGTCGAAGCTCGCGCGAAATGCCGCGATGGCGGCTTCGGCGCGGCCATGAAGCTCACGATCCAAACCGGCGGTGAATGCCGAATTTCGGCCCGCAAGTCGTTGTGGAGGAGCGGGTGGGCTTCGTTCGCCGAACATTGGAGTGACCGGTTCGCGGGGCGTGCGAAGCTCGAGCGGCGGTCGGGCGGCCGGTCTGACTTCGCTCGGAACCAGTCGCCCAATTCCGTTCTCTTCGCCGCGCCGTTCGACCGAGCGCAGGGGCTCCGGTACTGTCGAGTTTCGCGGTTCGCCAGGAAAGGTCATTGCCGAATCCGATTTTCCATTGACCCTTTGCTCGGGGTACTGTGCGGCACGCTGCTTGCTTCGCTTGAGGATGTAATGAATAGCCGGCGGGGTGCAGCCGTAACTCTGGGCAATTCTGGTTATTGACTCGCCCTTTGCATACCGTGCCGCAATGGCGTTCCATTCGCCTTGCGGAATTTTGGACATGTCTACTCCTGCTTCGTCTGTCAGAGGCCTGTGCGCATCTTTCACGCGACCTCGCTGTCGCCGGAGAGACGCCGCCGAAATCCTGGCTTTGCTGTCGCAACGCCGCCGCAACATCACATCGGCGTACCGAAAGGTGCTTAACGCGAAATAGTCATATTCTTAACTATTTCAAGATTACACGGCCGTAATGCACAAATTCGTTGTTTGGTTTAATTGGTGTGCAGCTAGTCCCGTAAATCGACAAGGCATGGATTGTTTTATTCATTGATCTGATCGGTGCTACCGGAGATGAGCCCTGCAGCCGGGCAATCGGCTGGAGGATGCAGGTGGCCCGGCGTGTCGTAACCGGGCCGTCCGGTGCCATATAACAGGTCGCTGCTGCGGCGCCGCGCCGCTCCGGGCGCATCGACGGGTACGCGTCATCACTCTTTAAGATGATGGAGGGCATCATGAAGGAAGCTCGGGTCGGGACGGTGCTCTGCGTCATGAGAGTTCCTTCGATGTTTGTCTTCGTCCTGCAGCCGTCGCCTCGCGGGAGATCGATCGTCCTTTCGTGCGCGATCGTCGTGTCGGCGATGGGTTGCACTCAGGCGGATCGCTTCTACGCGGCGGGCGGCGGCGCGCCGGCGCCGAGCTTTGCGCCGATCGTGCAGGAGGTCATGCCTGCGGTGGTTAATGTTTCCGCCGTCCAGAGGGTGAGCAAGGCGGCCGTCGACGAGGAGGGGACGCCAGCCGGCGGCGTCCAAGACCGAGTTGCCCTTGGCGGCGTCCCGCCGTCGGTGGTCGAGGAACTGCTGCGCCGCTTTCTCGACGGGCGCCGCCATAAAGGCGAGCCCAACCCGAAGGTCGCCAGTGTGGCTCTAGGGTCTGGCTTTATCATCGACCCTAGCGGCTATGTCGTCACCGATGATCACGTCGTCGAAAATGCCGAGGCGGTGTCGGTCGTCGTTCAGGACGCGACCGAGTACTCGGCGCGGATCGTCGGACGTGACCCGTTGACCGATATTGCCCTGCTCAAGATCGACGGGGCGCACCCGCTGCCGAATGTCCGTTGGGGTGACAGCGACGGGGCTCGGGTTGGAGACTGGGTGCTCGCGATCGGCAGTCCGTTCGGCCTCGACAATACGGTGAGCAGCGGCATCATTTCCGGGCGCGGACGTGACATTCACGCCGGTCCATACGACGATTTTCTGCAGATCGATGCAGCGATGAACCGAGGCAATTCCGGCGGCCCGACCTTCGACCTCAAGGGGAACGTCATCGGCATTAATACGGCCATCTATTCTCCCAATGGCGGATCCGTCGGCATCGGTTTTGCGATACCGGCGAACCGAGCCAGGCCGGTGGTCGAGCAGCTGAAGGAGCAGGGCAGGGTCGCGCGCGGCTGGCTCGGTATTCAAATCCAGCCCGTGACAGCCGAAATTGCCCGAAATGTTGGACTGGCGAACCTCACCGGTGCGCTTGTTGCAAAGGTGGGAGCCGGTAGTCCCGCCGCGGCAGCCGGGTTTGAGCGAGGCGATGTCATTTTGTCGATCAACGGGCAAGAGATCAGACGAATGCACGACCTGCCGTTGGTCATCGCCGAGACGCCGATCGGCCGGGTCGCCGCGATTATGGTGTGGCGCCGGAACGCTGCCCTGGCCCTCCGCCCGGTCATCGGCGAAATGCCTGCGAACCCGGCCGTCGCGGAGTTGAGCCAAGAGAAATCCGGCGGCCGGCGGTCGGAGGGGGCAGTCACCACGCCCGTGCCGGTCTCGGTCTCGTGGCCGGAGATCTGACCCGGGTGAACGGGGCGTAGCCCCGGTGTTGAAGCATGAATTAATCGACGCTAAGTTGGTCGCGTGTCTGACCCCCGCTGTCGCGGTTCGCCAGGGAGGAAATCAATGCCGGACCATGTCTATCGTATCATCGAAGTCGCAGGCTCCTCGGACAGCAGCATCGAGGACGCGATCAAGAACGCGGTTGCCCGGGCTTCTCGTACCCTGCGTCAGGTAGGCTGGTTCGAAGTTTTACAGACCCGCGGCCATGTTGAAGACGGCAAGGTCGCGCATTTCCAAGTCATCCTCAAAGTCGGGTTTACTCTCGAAGATTGCTGAGCTTTCCTGAGCGCGGCGCGGATCAGCTGCTGCGCCTTGTCGCAAATACGACGAGGAGCCCGGCGAGCCCGGCGACTAGACCGGCTGACCAGAAGGTTGCTCTGAAGCCGGTCAAGAAGCTCGCGGCTGGCGTGTCCCCGTCGGCCAGCCGCGTCGCTTCGATCGTGTGGAATACGAGCGTCAGCAGCGTCGCCCCGGTGACCACCCCGACCGAGCGGCTCAGCATCGCAATGCTGCCGGCCACTCCGCGGTGGTGCCGCGGCAAGGTGCGCATGGTGATGTCCATATAAGCGACTTGGAAAAGGCCGACCCCAAACCCTTGCAACACCAGTGTGCCCAAGATGGTGATTGCTTGCCCGGCAGCGCCGGGTTCCCATCTACCGATCAGCACCAAACCCGCAGCGCAGAGGGAGGCGCCGATAGCGGCGACGCGGCCTGCCGGGACACGCTCCACGGCCCATCCCGCCAGCGGAGAGGCGACGAGGCTGCCGACAAAAGAGACGCCGAGAACGCCGCCCGCTATTATCGCCGACAACCCGGTGAGGCGTACGAGGTAGTAGGGGCCCAGCAAAAGAATCGAAAAGCTCGTCAAATAAATCAGTACACTTGCAATATTGAGCCCGGCAAAACCGGCGGTTCGGAACAATCCGAGATTGACGATCGGCTGGGCGACCCGGTTTTCCCAGTGGAAAAATCCAAAAAGACAGGCAGCGGCCGTCGCCAGCAGCAGGACCGCGAGAAGCTCCTGCCCTTGCAGGTGTTGTAGCCGGTTGAGCGTCAGCAACAGCGTGCTGATGCCGAGCGCGAGCAGAATGGCGCCGACGAGGTCGACCGGCTCCCGCACTGCTGGCCGCGAAGTCGCCTGCATTTCTGCTGGGAAGAGGAGCGCAATCAGCGCGAGCGGAGCGCGAAACCAGAATACTGATGGCCAACCCCACGTTTGGACGAGCACGCCGCCGAGCAACGGCCCGGCGGCAGAGCCGATCGCATACATCAACGTGAACATGCCGACCGCGCGGCTGCGCCTGTCTTCGGGAAACATCCCGGTCACCAGCGCCGGAGCACAGCTGACGATCAGCGAAGCCCCGACCCCTTGAAGAAATCGGCAGAAGAGCAGCCAGCCAAAATTCGGCGCTGCCGCGCAGAGCAGGTATGCCACGCTGCTCCACAGGAGCCCGATGCGAAACACGCGGCCGTGGCCCCAGATGTCGCCGACGCGTCCGAAGGCGAGCATCAGGCTGGAGTAGGTCAGCACGTAGCAGATGACCACCCATTGAATCATCTCAACCGGCAGGCCGAAGCTGCCGGTAATCTCGGGAAATGCGATGTTGACCGCCGTGTCGAGGGGAACGACGGATGTCCCCAGACCAACCAGGACAAGCCGCAAGACCTGACGCGGCGTCATCGGCGTTTGAGGAGGATATCCGGCATCGTGCCGTGTATCATTCCGGAGATGTCGCAAGCGGAACGATTGACTGGAACCGGCTTCGCCCTCGCCGTTCACGGCGGGGCGGGAACGATACCCCGGGACGAGGCCGGCCGTTCCCGCGCGGCGTCATACCATGACGGCCTGCGCCGGGCCCTGGCGGCGGGCCGCGACATTCTTGCCGCAAGCGGCAGCGCCGTCGACGCCGCGACCGAGGCCGTCGCGACGCTCGAAGACGATCCGTTGTTCAATGCCGGCCGCGGCAGCGTATTCACCCGTGCCGGGACGCAGGAGATGGACGCCTGCGTCATGGACGGCACGGAACGCCGGGTGGGCGCGGTGGCGGGCGTCTTCGGACCGCGCAATCCGGTTCGGGCCGCGCGCGCCGTAATGGAGCGGTCGCGGCATGTGCTGCTCATCGGTGAGGGGGCAGTGGCCTTTTGCCGGGAGAACGGTGTCGCATTCTGCGAGCCCCTTTATTTCCACACCGAAGCACGCCGGCGTGAACTGCAGCACGCGCTTGAACATCCGCGCCGCGAACCGCCGCAATACGGCACGGTGGGCGCCGTCGCCCGCGACCGCCGGGGCAGCCTCGCTGCCGCCACCTCGACCGGCGGGATGACCGGGAAGGCGCCCGGCCGGGTCGGCGACACGCCGATCATCGGCGCGGGCACTTATGCCGAGAATGCGACCTGCGCGGTCTCGGCGACGGGTCACGGCGAGTTCTTCATCCGGCACGCCGCCGCCTTCGCGATCGCCGCGCGCCTGCGCTACGCCGGTCAATCTCTGGACCGGGCGGCGCGGGCGGTCATCGATGAGCTGGCGGCCGCCGGCGGCTCGGGCGGGGTCGTCGCGGTCGACCGCGCCGGCGCGCTGGCCCTGCCGTTCAACACCGCGGGGATGTATCGCGGCTATGTCCAGGACGGCGGGGCGATCCACACCGCAATTTACGACGAGCCCTATCGATCGGAGTAGGTCGCGGCATCGTGTTCGGGCTCATCTTGCGTCCCAGGCCGCCCGCAACGCCGCCGCGATGTCGTCGAGCGCCGGCTGTGCCGCTTCGATTATCTTGCCCATAGTCAGGAAGCCGTGGATCTGGTCCGGAAAATGCCGCGACTGCACGGCGACGCCGGCCTCTTGCAGCCGGCGAGCATAAGCTTTGCCCTCGTCGCAGAGCACGTCGTTTCCTGCCGTCAGGATCAGGGCGGGCGCCACGCCGGAGAGATCGGCGGCCCGCAAGGGCGACGCGCGCCAGTCATCGACATCGGCGGGCCCGCGCAGATAGTGCTCGTAGAACCACTTCATCGTCGGCCGGGTAAGCAGATATCCCTCGGCGAAGCGGTCGTGGGAGGCATGCGTCATGCTGCATTCGACGGTCGGGTACAGCAAGGCTTGACAACGCAGCTTTGGTGCTCCGCGATCACGGGCAATGAGGCTGACCACCGCTGCAAGGTTGCCGCCGGCACTGTCTCCACCGACGGCGAGGCGCTCGCGGTCGATGCCGAGGGATGCGGCCTCCTGCGCGATCCATGAAGTCGCGGCGAAGCAATCCTCGACCGCTGCCGGAAATTTGTGCTCGGGAGCGAGGCGGTAATCGACCGCAACGACAATGCACCGCGCGGCATTGGCGAGATGACGGCAGAGGCTGTCATGGGTGTCGAGATCGCCGATGACCCAGCCGCCCCCATGGAAGTAGGCGAGGCCGGGGAGGGTGTCGCCGGGGAATGTTGTCGCGCCGCGGTAGAGCCGTAACGGGACGGCCGAGCCGGTCGGCCCTGGTGCCTTGAGCTCGCGGATTTCCGCGACCGGCGGCGGGTCGGGCGCCAGCACCTCGCGGGCCGCGAGAAAGAGTTCGCGCGCCGCGGGCGCGCTCAGCGTCTCGTAGGGCGGCCCCCCGGAAAGCCGCACCATCTCGAGAACTCGCTCGGCATCGCGATCGAGCGCCATTGCGGGGCTCCTTTTGCAAAGGATCGACTTTGTCATTCTAAGGAGGGAGCGGCGCCACGCTCCAGACGATCGTGCGGCAGACGCAGAAAAGCCCCGGTCGGGGAAGACCGGGGCTTCTGCGGCCTGCCGGTGTGCCGGTCCAACAGGCCAATCCGCATCGTTGGGGGACATAACGATGCCGCCATCAAAATGCCGATATTCTACCGAAATAGCAATTCCAATTCGACCAAATTAACTACGAATTGCATCCACCTTCACAGTCCGAGCATCCGCAGCAGCTGTAATGGGACGGAAGTCACCAGCTTAGCACGAAGAACATCACCCCGTAAAACCCGGCGATAATGTGAATGAGCCCCATCTGGAACGCCGAGACGCCGGTGAACATCGCCGCGCGGCGGACCTGCGGCGCCTCCAGGCGGGCGCGCGGCGGGTCGTCGGGAAGGTGTGGAAATGCAATGGCAACTGCACCTCGTCGACCGCCTGCCAGAACGGCTCCCAGCTCGGGTGCCACATCGGCTCCATGTCCCACGAGCACGACAGTTCGAGGCCTTTGAGCCCCGTCCTCGCGACGCGACGGACCTCCTCGACCGCGCGCTCGACGCTGCCGCGAAAGATGCCATCGGCCGTCCGCGACCCGATCGGCCATTCGATCGCCGGGGCCGCCGCCGAAAACAAGGCGGCTTGAGACCAGCGCTGAAGGTTCGGCCGGGCGGCGAGGGTTGGCCGGCTGCGGTCATCTCGGGTTAAGATCGGCGGAATAGGCACCACGACCGGAAAAGCGGGCAGATGATCGACCTTTCGGAGGCGGTGATTGCGGCCGGGCGCGACCCGCTGGTCGTCACCCTTGCTGTTCTTTCGTTGGGCGGATTGCTCACGCATTTCCTTTTTCGGCGTCATCCGCTCAGCCGCGCGATCGTGCGCGTGATCTTTCTCGTCGCCCTGACTCTGGTATTGCTGTACGCCGGACTTGTTCCCTACGAGCCGCTGACCCGAACCGGCGTGCCGTTTCAGGATGCGGTCCACGCGGTGCTGAAGATCGCGTGGTGGCTATGGACCGCTTGGTTTCTGGTCGGCGTTCTACGCGTCTTTGTTATTACGGAGCGCCGGCCGCGCGAAAGGAAGCTGGTCCAGGATCTGCTCGCCGGTCTGATCTACCTTGCCGCGGTATTCGCGATCATCGCCTATGTCTTCGATCTGCCGATCCGAGGCCTGCTCGCGACCTCGGGCGTCATCGCGGTCATTCTCGGACTGGCGCTGCAAAGCACGTTGAGCGACGTCTTCTCCGGTATCGTGTTGAATTTCAGCCGCCCTTATCGGCCGGGCGATTGGATTAGCATCGACGGCAGCACCGACGGGCGGGTCGTCGAGATGAACTGGCGCGCGACCCACGTTCTGACGGCAAAGCGAGATCTTGCGATCGTACCGAACAGCACTATCGCTAAAGCCAAGATCGTCAACGCCAGCTCCCCCTCGGGCATCCACGGCGTCACCGTGACCGTCCGGGTCGATAGCAAAACCTCGACAGCACTTGGGGCCGAAATCCTCCGACATGCCGTCCTGAACACTCAGCTCGTCCTGGCGACACCCGCCCCATCGATTGCTGTCAAGTCGATCACCGCCGATGCGATCGAATTCGACATCAGCTTCTTCGTCGAGGAGTTGGCCCAGTCGGCTCGTGCTCAGAACGAGCTGTTCGACTGGATTTCCCGGCATCTGGCGGCTGAAGGGATAGGTCTGGCAGCGTCGCAGAGTGCAGCCTATTGGGTTGCCCGACGCCGCCATGACGAAAACCAAAACCGCCGCCGAACGCGCGCTCGATCCACTCGCTATTTTTGCGGATCTGACCGATCAGGAGCGGCGGGTGTTGGCCGCGAAAACCAAGCCCAGGCACTACGATGAGGGCGAGGTGTTGGTCGAGCCCGGGACCGTGCTGCGATCGTTGTTCGCCATCGGCTCGGGTGTCGTGTCACTGACGGCCGTCGTGTCCGAAGGTGAAATCGAGCTGCTCCGCATCGGACCGGGCGATCATTTCGGCGAGATCGGCATGCTGACCGGACACCCTGCGGAGGCAACGCTCAAGGCCCTTGCCCCCGCTACCACTTACGAATTGGCCAAGGAGGACCTGGCCCCCATTCTGGAGGCCCGGCCCGAGGTCTCGCATGAGCTGTGCCGCGCGCTTGCGAAGCGTCAGGCGGCAGGGAAGCTGATCGCCGCCGCCGGTGTCGACAAAAGCGCGCCGCCAAAACATGTCGCGGCTTGGTTCTCCGACCGGCTTCACCGGCTGTTCGATCTCGCCAGCGCCCAATGAGCGAACCTTCCCCGGCCTCCGCGCCGGCGCGCATTGTCACCGGTCCCGAGCGGCCGCGCGAGGGAAGGCGGCTCGACACCCGTTTGGTCATCACCGCCGTTCTGTTCATCGCCATCATCGGTCTCGCGATTTGGTACCTGCTGCGCCCGGAGCCCTTGCTGGTGCAGGGCGAGGCCGACAGCACCCGTATCGATATCGCTGCGCGGGTATCAGGCCGGTTGGCAAAGGTCGCGGTGGCGCGCGGCCAAAACGTCGAGGCCGGATCAACCCTGCTGGTTATCGACAACCCGGAACTCGTCGCCGAATTGCGCCAGGCCGAAGCCGAGAAGCTGGTCGCCGATGCCGAATTGGCGCGCATCAAAGTCGGAACGCGCCCTGAGATAATTGCCCAGCGCAAGGCCGAAATCGACCGCGCCGCGGCGGACGTGACCCTGGCGCAGCAGACTTACGAGCGGACCCGACTGCTTGCAGCGCGCCAGTTTGCCCCCCAATCCAAACTCGACGAAGACACTGATGCCCTGACCTTGGCCCAGCGTCGGCTCGATCAGGCAAAGCTCGCCCACGAGGAAGCGGTGCGCGGCTTCACCGCCGAGGAGCATCAGATCGCTGAAGCTAACGTCGTCAAAGCGGCGGCCAAGATAGCCACGGTCAAGGCGCTGGCCGACCAGCTGACGATAACAGCGCCGGTCGCTTCGCAGGTCTACCAGATCCCGGTTGAAGAGGGCGAGGTCGTGACTCCCGGCCTGCCGTTGATCTCTCTCGTTAACCTCGGCGATACCTGGCTCGGCTTTTCATTACGCGAAGATTTGATCGCCGGTCTAAAGGTCGGCGACCGGTTCACGATTCGCATTCCTGCGCTCGGCAATCGCGAGGTGGTCGCGCAAATTCGGGTGATCGCGCCGAAGGGCGAATACGCCGGCTGGCGTGCAACACGGGCGACCGGCGATTTTGATTTGCGCACCTTTGCGATCCGCGCCTACCCGGTCGACAAGGTTGACGGGTTGCGGCCGGGGATGAGCGTCTACACTGATTGGGCAAAGCGGCCGCAATGAAACCGCCGCCGCGGCCGGGGCTGTGTCTGGTAGCGCTGCGCGAGATCCGGTTTTTTCGGCGCGACCGCGCCGGCTATTTGCTGGCGATTGTCGTGCCGCTGATCGCCTTCGCGGTTCTCACCTGGACCTTCAGCAGCGCGGTCGTGCGCGGGCTCGACGTCGTCGTGGTCGATGCCGACCGCTCCGAGGTCTCGGCCCAACTCGTCCAGTCGATCGCGGCGGCGCCGGGCTTGAGTGTCGCCGAACGCGTCAATGATCTGAAGAGCGCCACCCGGGCGATTCGCTCCGGGCAGGCGATCGCTGCGGTCTATATTCCGCCGCGTTTCGAGCAGGATCTGATGGCCATCCGCCGGCCGCAAATCATCGCGTTCTACAATGCCCAATACTTTACGCCTGGGAACATTGCGTCACGCGGCTTGAGCGACGCCATCTCAGATGGCCTGTCAAAACTGTCGCCGCTGCACGATGTGCGCCTACCGTCCGTCGGCAGCGGCTCGCTCGTCGTCGAGCAATATGTTCTGACCAACCCCGCCTTGAATTACGCCGGCTTTCTGCTGCGTGCGGTGATGCCGACAACATTGCACGTGATCATCGGGATAGCGGCCGCCTATGCGATCGGCACGGAATTCTCACGCCGGAGCCGGCGCGCCTGGCTGCGCTGCGCCGGCGGCAGTCCGCTGGTCGCACTGACCGGCAAGCTGTTGCCATTGTTCGCACTGTTCTTTGCATTGCTCGGGATCGAGGCGCTGATTCTGCACGCAGGGTTCGAATTGCCTTACCGCGGTAATGTGCTGATGATCGTCGTCGCGGGGATGCTGTTCATCCTCGCCTATCAGTCGCTCGCAGCTCTCCTCCTGTTGCTGGTGCGCAATCTTGCGCTGGGTTTGAGTCTCGTCGCGATTATCGCGTCGCCGGCCTTTGGCTATGCCGGCGTCGGCATGCCCGTTCTGGCGATGAATGCTTTCGCGCAGTTCTGGGGCGCATTGCTGCCGATACGCTGGTATCAGCAGATCCTGTTTGACCAGGCGGCGCGTGGATCGCCGGTACACGCCTCGGCGCTGGCCTTCGCGATCCTGGCCGGAATGGCACTCGCGCTTTTTGCGCTCGCCTGGTGGCGGTTGAGTCGGTTGTCTTCCGAGTTTCAGCGTGAAGAAGACGCCCCTTTGCCGCAAGACGGCCGCGGCGTCGGAGGCGCCTTTATCGGCGAGTGGCGCCGCGTGCTCGCCGACCGCGGCGTCTTCAGCCTGTTGGTCGTTGCTCCGGTTCTTTACGGCGTGTTCTACCCGCAGCCTTATCTCGGCCAGCTCGTCCGCAAGATTCCGATAGCCGTGGTGGATGATGATCGCACCGTGCTGAGCCGCCGTCTGATTCAGGCCCTCGATGCCGACGAGGCAATTTCGGTTGCGGTTCGCGCCCCGGCTCTCGACGTAGCGCAGCAGGCGCTGTTCGACCGCCGGGTTTTTGGCATCCTCGAGATTCCGCCCGACACCGAGCGCGAAGTCTTGAAGGGGAACAAAGCCCGGATCCCAGCCTATGTCGATTCCGCGTATTTCCTCGTGTTCAACCGCACATTGCAGGGGATCGCCGAAGGCGCCAGCGACACCAACGTCGCCGACATTTCACACGGCCTGCGGATGAATGGCGCGCAGGCCCGATTGGCCCTGACCGCGCTGAGCCCAGCCGAGCTGCTGATGGAGCCGCTGTACAATCCGACCGGCGGGTATGCCAGCTACGTCGTGCCGGCCGCTTTCGTGTTGATCATCCAGCAGACACTGCTGATGGGGGCGGCGATGCTGACCGCCCTCGGCTTTGAGAGGCGCCCGGGAATCCGCCGAACCAGGCTGGGCCTGGCCGGGCTTTTCGGCCGCAGCCTCGCGCATTTGACGATCTACGCTGCAGCGCTGGCCCTGTTCTTCATCGTCCTGCCGCGGATCTACGGGTTCTCGACATTAGGCCGGGTTGCGGATCTGGCGCTGTTCGCGGTGCCGTTTATGCTCGCCACCAGTTTTATGGGTCAAGCCGCGGGCAGCCTTTTCAGGCACCGCGAGACGGCGGTTCTGGTCTTTGTCGCGACGACCTTGCCGCAATTCTTTCTCGTCGGCGTGTCCTGGCCGCGCGAGATGATCCCGCCCCTGCTCGAGCTGCTGCGCCGTATTTTTCCGAGCGAGTCGGCGATCGACGGTTTGGTGCGGATTGGTCAGATGGGCGCTTCGCTCGAGGAGGTGAGGGCGGATTGGCTTTACCTGTGGCTCCTCACCGCGGTCTATTTAGGTTTGGCGGTAGCGGCGTCCCGCCGCCGGTCGGCAATCGAGGCGGGCGATGCGATTTGACCCCGCCCAACGGATACATACGATAGCCGTTGTCGCTGTTCTGGCCGCGGCAGCTGGTATTCTGGCATTCCTGATCCTCAGGCCGGGCGTTACCGCGCAGCGGCCACCAGGCGTCGTTCAACCGACCGAGATCAAGATCGGCCCCGAAATCAGCGGCCGCCTTTTGCGCTTCGCGGTTGCCCCGGGGCAGAGCGTGCGCAAGGGCGACACTCTCGCCGAGCTCTCGAACCCCGAGCTCGAGGCGGGGCTGGTGTTGGCGCAGGCTCAGCTCGGGCAAGCACGCGCCGCGCGCGATCGCGTCTATGCCGGCCCGCGCGAGGAACAGGTCGATGCGCTCGCGCGCGATATCGACATGGCGAATGCAAATCTGCTTTACGCGCAGCAACAATTTAACCGGACCTCGCAACTGGCTGCGACCGGGTTTGCCTCGCATCAGGACCTCGACAAGGCGACTGCCGCCGTCGAGACGGGGAATGCGAACCTCGCGCGTGCGAAGGAGCGCTATGAGGCCGCCCGGCTCGGGCCAACGAAAGAGGAACGCGCGATCGCCGACGCCAAGGTTGAGGCCGCCGCCGCGGCTGTTGCGGTGATCGCGGCGCGGGTCGCCAAATTGCGAGTCTACGCGCCGGCCGACGGGGCTGTCGCGCTCGTGGTCGCTGAGCCGGGCGAGGCAATCGTCCCGGATCAGCCGCTGATGACGTTGCATAAGGCCGGCGAGCACTGGGCCAGCTTCAATTTACGCGAGGACCACCTCGATGGCCTGGGTATCGGCGTTCCGATCCAGTTGGTAATGGCCGACGGCGATGCGCCGATCAACGCCAGCATCGACGAGATCGTCCCGCGCGGCGAATTCGCCACCTGGCGCGCCGCCCGTGCCGTCGGCGACTACGACCTCAATACTTTCCTGATCCGCGCCGATCCGGTCGGCACTGCCCGGGGCATCCAGCCCGGGATGACTGTGTGGCTGCACCGAGAATAGCTGGGGCCTTGGAACAATGCGGTGGAGGTGGATGGCGCAGGAGCAAATCACAGATTCCGCAATCTAGTCGGGTGGAATAGGTCGGAAAATTGCCGTAATTCTATGCGAGGTATATTACCGGAATTCATGCCAATCAACGTTGACATAGTTCGTATGCATGCATCGCATTTTTGCTATTTTGGGGTTGTTCAGCGGAACACAGTAAACATCTCGCTGCTATTCCGGTGTTCCGATTTTTTAAATGCGGCAGATGCCGCGGCGGAGTCCGGCCTGCGGACTGTATTTTCGCTGCAAATAAGAGCAAAAACAGCGGCGGCGCTCCCGGTCTCTCAATGCGCGCCGCCGCTCGCAGTAGCTATTAATTGACCAACCCGTAGAATTTGGCGGCGTTCTCGCAGGTGATTTTGTGGACGATTTCGGGGGAGAGGCCGGCGAATTGCTCCTCGATGTAGCGAGAGGATTCCGGCCAGATGCCGTCGGTGTGCGGGTAGTCGGAACCCCACATCATCGTCTCGACGCCGATCTCGTCGATCAGCTTGGCGCTGATCGGGTCGAATTGGAAGGTCGCCTTGCACTGGCGCCGCCAGTATTCGCTGGGCTTCAGCTTCATCAGGTCGCGGAAGCGGTCCTCGAACTCGAAATCCATGCGGTGCAGGGCATAGCCGAGCCAGCCGGCGCCGCTCTCGCCGAACGACACGCGCAGCCTCGGATAGCGCTCCAACACGCCCGCCCCGATCATCCCGGCGATGATGTGAATGAGCCCCATCTGGAACGCCGAGACGCCGGTGAACATCGCCGCGCGGCGCACGTTCGGGGCCTCCTGGCGGGCGCGCGGCGGGGTCGTCGGGAAGGTGTGGAAATGCAATGGCAACTGCACCTCGTCGACCGCCTGCCAGAACGGCTCCCAGCTCGGGTGCCACATCGGCTCCATGTCCCACGAGCACGACAGCTCAAGGCCTTTGAGCCCCATCTTCGCGACGCGATGGACCTCCTCCACCGCGCGCTCGACGCTGCCATAGGGCAGGCAGGCGAGGCCGATCTGGCGGTCCGGATAGTGGCTGCAGAAATCCCTCAGCCAATCGTTGTAGATGCGCAGAACCTCGTTCGAGGCCTCGGCGTCGTTCAATTTGGACGCGGTGCCGAGGACGCCGTAGATGACCTCGGCGTCGACGCCGTCGGCTTCCATGTCCTTTAGGCGCAGATGCGGGTCGCTGCAGCGGGCCTTGCCTTTTTTGGCGTCTGCGTAGAGGCCGCGCTCCGCCATGATGTCGACGCGGACGTTCTGCCCCGGCACGTGCTTCGCGCCGCCCGGCCCGACGCCGTAGAGGAGGCCGAAATTGGCGCCGTTCTTGGCAACCCATTGCGGCCCATCCGGACCGTCTTCGACATAGGGCATGCGGTCCTTGAGCTCGCGCCGCGCCTCGGAGACGAACAGGTCGGGCGGCATCCACGGCATGTCGAGATGGCAATCGGCCGAGATTCTGCGGTATTGCATGTTGTTTTCCCCGCTTAAGGTTGTCGAAGGGCGCCGCCGAGACACTGTACTCCCCAAGCGGCCATTCGGACCCGGCTTTTTTGCGGATGCCGCATGAACGCAATGCAACCCATGCTTGCGTCAACACGCAATGAATGCTATGATTGTATTTTAGTCAACTGAAAGTCGTAGCAAATGCGCTCTACCAGTTTCGCGGCCTTCGTCGCGCTGGCTCTGCTGCCGGCGACAACGTTCGCTCAGACGGCACCGCAAACCGCCGCCGTCGAGAGTGCGGCCCCCGCACCTTCCGCTCCGACGGGCAGCGGCGGGATCACGCGAGATCAATTCATCCAACGCGCCAAGGATCGGGCAGCGGAACGGGCAGCGACCCGCTTCGACCAGATGGACACCGATCACGACGGCGTCCTCGACCGCGCCGAGATGCACGCCTGGCGCACCCAGCACGCGCGCCATGCCGGCGCGCAGCCGTCCCAGCCCGCACAGTAATAATAAGGCTGCCGGCTCCGGCCAATTCGCAGTAGAGTGACGCCCACTGCGAGCGAAAGGAGCCGACGCATGCCGGACGCTGGAAATATCGAGACTCGGGAGGCTTCGAGTGCCGGGGAGGGGCTCCGCATAGCCGGCCTCGACCACGTGGTGCTGCGCGTCGGTGATCTCGGCCGCGCGATCGATTTCTACGAGCGAGTTCTGAACTGCCGGGTCGAGCGCCGATTGGAGCAGCCCAAGCTGGTCCAGTTGCGCGCCGGCGCCTCTCTGATCGATCTGGTTCCGGCTGCCGCCTCGCCGGGCGACGCGCGAGACGACGCCGGGCGCAACATGGATCACTTCGCTGTGCGGGTCGACGGGTTCGACGCAGCGGCCTTGGCCGCCCATCTGCGGCGGCACGGCGTCGAAGTCGGCGAGGTCCGGGAACGCTACGGCGCCGAGGGCTACGGCCCCTCGCTCTACATCACCGACCCCGACGGCAACACGGTAGAGCTCAAGGGTCCGGCAACACGCGGTTTATAGACCGCTCAGAACTGCTCCTCGTCGAGTGCGAAGGCGGTAGAGGCGCCGCTCCTGACGATCGGAAGCAACGCGCTCGCCTTGGGAAGGATCTGCTCGGCATAGAACCTGCGCCGTCGCGATCTTGGTCCGGCAAAATCCTTCATCCTCGCCTGACGCCAACCGCGCCCAGGCGGCGAGAGCGGCGCGCGCCATCTGCCAGCCGCCGCAGACATAGCCCGTCAGCATCATGTAGTTGACCGAGGCTGCGAGCGCCGCGTTGGGGTCGCGGCGGATCGTCTGCAAAATCCATTCGGTGGCTTGCTCCAACGCGTCAATGCCGCGGGCGAGGCTCTCGCGGATTGCCGGCAAGTCCGCATTGTCCGAGCCGGCGAGCCGGTCCTCGACGGCGCGCATCTCCTCGATCAATTCCGCCATGGCCGAGCCGTTGTCCATGCTCAGTTTGCGCCCGACCAGATCGCCGGCCTGTATTCCGGTCGTCCCCTCATAAATCGGCGCGATGCGGGCGTCCCGCAGATATTGCGCGGCGCCGGTCTCCTCGATGAAGCCCATTCCACCATGGACCTGCACGCCGAGCGAGGCAATATCGACCCCGAGCTCGGTGCACCAGCCCTTGAGCACCGGGGTCAGCAGATCGAGCCGTTTCTGATGGCGATCGCGTTCGTCAGGATCGGGGTGCTTGTGCGCGAGGTCGGCATCGGCGGCTAATACGTACCCGAAGGCGCGCATCGCCTCGATCTGCGACTTCATTGTCAGCAGCATGCGCCGCACATCGGGATGATGAATGATCGTCACCCGGTCGCCGCTGCGCTGCCCCGCCGGGCGGCCCTGGACCCGATCCTTCGCATAGTCGCGCGCTGCCTGATAGGCGCGCTCGGCGATCCCCAGACCCTGCAGGCCGACCTTTTGCCGGGCCTCGTTCATCATCGTGAACATGTGCGGCAGGCCCTCATTCTCCCCGCCCACCAGATAGCCGACCGCGCCCTCCTTCTCGCCAAAGCTCATCACGCAAGTCGGGCTGGCGTGAATGCCGAGCTTGTGCTCGATCGACGCGCACTCGACATCGTTGCGCTCTGCCGGCGAGCCCTCGGCGCCGACGAGGAATTTGGGCACCACAAAAAGCGAGATGCCGCGCGTGCCTTCGGGCGCATCGGGAAGGCGGGCGAGCACGAGGTGCACGATATTCTCGGCCATGTCGTGATCGCCCCAGGTGATGAAGATCTTCTGGCCGAAGATCCGGTAATGGTCGCCCTCGGGCACCGCTCTGGTGCGGACGGCCGACAAATCCGAGCCCGCCTGCGGTTCGGTCAAATTCATCGTGCCCGCCCATTCGCCGCTGACGAGCTTCGGCAGAAAGCGGTTCTTCAGTTCGTCAGAGGCGTGAGCCTTGATCGCCTCCGTCGCTCCGGCGGTCAGCAGCGGGCAGAGCGCAAAACTCATATTGGCCGAGTTCCAAATTTCGATTGTCGCCGCGCCGATCAGCCCGGGCAGCCCTTGCCCGCCATATTCGGGATCGCCGCTCAGCCCGTTCCAGCCGTTCTCGACAAACCGGCGGTACGCCGCCGCAAACCCGTCGGCCGCGACGACGCCGTCCTTTGTCAAGAATGCGCCCTGCTCGTCCCCGGGCTGGTTAAGCGGCGCCAGCACGTCGCCGGCGAGCTTTGCAGCCTCCTCGAGCACCGCCTCGACCAGATCCGGCGTCACTTCTTCATAGCCCGGCAACGCGGCCAATTTTTCGAGACCCGCCAGCTCGGTGATCACGAACTGCATGTCCTGCACCGGCGCGCGATAGTTCGGCATGGTGATGCTTGGAGGCGCTCCTACGCCGGCGCGAACAGATCGGAATTCGCCGTACCTTGCGTTACCGGTGCCGGCGGTGGGCCGAAGGCGCTGTCGTTTTGCAGCACCGGCAATACCCGGTTCGCGAAGAGCCGCATGTTCTTTTCCGCGTCGTCATGCGGAATGCCGCCAAACGAGAACTCGGTGACCACATGGTCGGTCCCGGTCACCCGCTGCAATTCGGCGATCTGCTGAATGCAGTCTTCCGGCGTGCCGACGATCTGGATTTTGACGTAGAACTCCGTGGCCCTGACCCGCTCCTCCTCGCTCTGCAGCCGGGCATAGGTTTTGGCCATCTTGCCGTAGGTCTCGTAGCCTTTGACCGTTGCAAGATGCCCGTCCGAGAAATGGTAGTGGTTGTCGATCGATTGCCATTTCTGGCCGAGCCAATTCATCGCCCGGTCATGCGCCTCATCACGGCTTTCGGCACAGGATACGTTGGTCAAAATGATCGGCGGCGGCGGGTGGTGGCCGACGCTCTGCGCGATCTCGCGGTAACTGACGATGCTCTCGGCTGCCTTCGCCCACTCGTTCTGCATGACGACCAGGATGCCGAAGCCGAGCTTGGCCATGATCTCGGCCGATTCCGGGCTGACCGAGGAGGCATAGAAGCGCTCTTCGGGATGGGAGATCGGCCGCGGCCGGATCGATGTCCGCGGGATCTGGTAAAATTCGCCCTGCCACTCGAATTCCGGCTCGCGCAGGGCTTTCCTGATCAGCTGCGCCGCTTCGGCGAAGCGCGGCCGCGCTTCTTCCATCGGAATGCGGAACCCCTCGTATTCGACGCTCGCCGCACCGCGGCCAAAGCCGAACAGACAGCGCCCGCCGGAGAGGATGTCCAACAGCGCAATCCCCTCGGCGACGCGGATCGGGTCGTGCCACGGCAGCACGATGACCGCCGTCCCGAGCACGATCCGCTTGGTGCGGCCGGCGTAATAGGCCAACAACTCGAGCGGCGCCGGCGACATCGCATAACCGGTGAAGTGGTGCTCGAGCGCGAACAGCGAGTCGAAACCGAGCGGCTCGGCGAGATCGCCCATCGCCAGATGGTCGGAGACGACCGCGACATCGGGGCGAGGCGGCTCGGACAGCATGTTGAGGGCGATACCGACTTTCATTCTGCTCTCCTTGGCTCATTTCGCCCGCAGGCGGTACCAGGGGTGCGGCTGACCGGGGGTCTTGACGCGCATCGTGTAGACCGAGGTGCGCGCGGTGAAGAAGATCGTCCGGAGATCGGGGCCGCCAAAGCATAGGTTGGCCGGGATCTCGGGTGTGCGGATGATGCCGAGCCGCGAGCCGTCGGGCGCGAACACCCAGGTGCCGCCCGGACCGGTACAATAGACGCGGCCCTCGACATCGACCTTCATGCCGTCGGGCACGCCGTCGGTCTCCTCGGAAGACATGTCGCCAAAGATCCGCCGCCGCACCATGTTGCCCGCCTCGTCGAGCTCGATCGCGTGGATGTATTGGGCGTGCCGGGTATTGGCGACGTAGAGCACCCGCTCGTCGGGCGAGAATGCGAGGCCGTTCGGATATTCGAATTCCGCCACGAGGCGACTGGCGCCGTCCGGCTCGACCCGATACACGCCGGAATGCGGCAGCTCCTTCTCGGAGAGTGGAACGCGCAGGCCGGGATCGGTAAACCAGATGCTGCCGTCGGATTTGCAGACCACATCGTTGGGCCGGTTGATCCGCTTGCCCTCGTAGCGATCCATCAGCACTTCCGAGCGGCCATCGGCCGACCAGCGGGTCACGCGGCGGTTGCCGCCTTCGCAGATCACGAGCCGGCCCTGCAGATCAAAGGTCGTACCGTTGCCCTCGCCGGTCTCGGAGCGGACGATCTCAGGCGTACGGCCCGGCATCATCCGGTAGAGCACACTTTTGCGGACATCGACGAAATAGTAAAAGCCGTCGGGGTGCCAGAGCGGCCCTTCGGTAAAGACGAAACCGGTTGCCAGCCGCTCGGCCTCGGTCGCGTCCAGAATTGCCTCAAGCCCAGCCATCTTCGTCCTCCCCGTCAAAGAATCATCGCGAGAGAGGCTACTCCCGACCCGCTTGCCTGTCCATTTCCCACCGGCAGTATGGCGCCCGGTCGGGTGAAGCCGCTAGTCTCCCCGCCAATTCTCGTCGCGGTGAGGCGGCATCATGAGTTGGCGGATCGGCGAGGTTACGGTTACGAAGATCATCGAGCTGGAGGTGACCGGCGGCAGCCGGTTCATCCTGCCGCAGGCGACACCCGAAGCGATAATCCCAATAGGGTGGCTGCAACCCGATTTCGCCGACGAGCGGGGCCGTCTCAAGATGAGCATCCATGCGCTGGTCGTCGAGACGCCGCGCTGTCGGATCATTGTCGACACCTGCCTCGGCAACGACAAGGAGAACCGCCGCATTCCGACCTGGAATAACCTCCAGACGAGCTTTCTCGCCGATCTGGCGGCGGCCGACTATGCCCGCGAGACGATTGACACGGTCATTTGCACGCACCTCCACGTCGATCACGTCGGCTGGAACACGATGCTGGTCGAGGGCCGTTGGGTGCCAACCTTCCCGAACGCGCGTTACCTGATGGGCCGCACCGAATTCGCGCATTGGACCAGCCAGCATGAGCGCGACGACGTGTCGGCAGTACTCGCCAACTCGGTGACGCCGCTGTGGGACGCCGGGCTCGTCGATCTGGTCGAGACCGATCACCGGATCTGCGACGAGGTGAGCCTCGTTCCGACGCGGGGCCATACGCCGGGTCACGTCAGCGTATGGATCGCCTCGCACGGCGAGGAGGCGCTGATCACCGGTGATTTCATGCACCATCCTTGCCAGATCGCGCACCCGGAGTGGTCGTCGACGGCCGATAGCGATCCAGTCGAGGCGCGGCGAACACGCGAACACAGTTTGACCCGCCTCGCCGATGCCCCGATCCTCGTCATCGGCACGCATTTCGCCGGCCGGACCGCCGGGCATGTCGTGCGGGACGACAACACATACCGCTTGGCCGAGTGAGGAGTGGGAGGATGGGAGAGCGCGTCTTCGACGGCTTGAAGGTGATCGACTGCGCGAGCTTTATCGCGGGGCCGGCCGCGGCCACAGTGATGTCCGATTTTGGCGCGGAGGTGATCAAGATCGAGCCGCCGGGCGCCGGCGACCCGTACCGCAGGCGGGCAACTCCTTCGATGGGACCGGGTCTCAAGAGCAATCCTGGGTTCGAGCTCGACGGACGCAACAAGAAAAGCCTGGCGCTTGACCTCCGCTCGCGGGCGGGACAAGCCGTGCTGCGGCGGCTGGTCACGCAAGCCGATGTGTTCATCACGAACTACCCGCCGCCGGTGCGCCGCCGGCTCGGCATCACTTACGAAGTACTGGCGCCGCTCAATGATCGGCTGATCTACGCCTCATTCAGTGGCTATGGGGAGACCGGGCCGGAGGCCGACAAGCCCGGTTTCGATGCGACCGCATGGTGGGCGCGCACCGGGCTGATGCATCTGGTGCGCGCCGGAGAGGAGGCGACCCCGGCGCGGTCCTTGCCGGGAATGGGCGACCATCCCTCGGCGATGGCGACTTATGGCGCAATCGTTACAGCGCTCTACCAGCGCGAGCGCACCGGCAAGGGCGGCTATGTCGGCTCCTCCCTATTGGCCAACGGCCTCTGGGCCAATGGCTGCTCCGTGCAGGCAGCGCTGTGCGGCGAGAAGGTCGTGCCGCAGCCGCCGCGCGAGCGCGGCCTCAATGCGCTGCGGGTCCATTACCGCTGCCGCGATGGGCATTGGCTGCTGTTGTCGATCGCTCCCGACGAATGGCGTTGGGAAAAATTCAAGGAATGTCTCGGAGCAAGCGCATTGTCCGAACCGCGCTTTGCGACACATCAGGGGCGCGAGGCCAATGCGCGTGAGCTGATCGCCATTCTTGACGAGATCTTTGCGACAAGGGATTTCGCCGAGTGGCGATCGATCTTCGACATTGCCGGCATCATCTTCGGCATTGTCGCCAAGATGGAGGACATTGCCGAGGATCCGCAGATGCTGGCGAGTGAGGCGCTGGTGCCGTTCACCGACGGCGAGACGATGACGGTCAACAGCCCGATCTGGATCAACGGCCAAGAAAAAGTGAAGCCGCGGCGCGCCCCCAATGTGGGCGAGCACAGCCAGCAGGTATTGCGCGAAGCAGGCTATACCGATCTCGAGATCCGCGCGCTGCGAGCCGAAGGCGTGATCGGCTGAGCTTTTTTCCTGCGGCCGAACCGGCCTCTCTATGGTCAGTTGTCGATAAAGGCGATCGCCTCGATTTCGATCATCGCGTCGGGATCGGCGAGACGACTGATCTGGACCGTCGTACTGGTCGGCGTGGCCGGGCCGAAATAGCGCATCCTCATGTCGGGATGCTTAGCGAACTCCACGTAGTCGGTGACGTAGGTATTGGTCTTGAATGTCGGCCAAGGTGGCGCCGACGGCTTCGAGGCAGGTCTTGATGTTCTCGCCGACCTGCTGGATCTGCGCGCGCATATCGCCCTTGCCGACGCACACCCCTTGCGCGTCGCGCGCCAGCTGGCCGGCGAGAAAGATCATCTTGCCGGTGCCGCTGACGGTGACGATCTGGGTGTACCTGGCCTTGCCGTTGACCATGCTGACATGGATGCCCTTCGGCTGAAATCTTCTCGCGCTTGATCGCCATCTCGTCACCTTGCCGTATAATGCGGTTCTCGACGATACGCCGAGAGCGAGGCATTGATGAACCAGATCACCCTGCGGCACGGCATTTTTCTGCCGCCGTTCCATCCGATGGAAGAGAACCCGACGGCCTGCCTCGACCGCGATCTCGAACTAATGGTCTGGCTCGACCGGCTCGGCTTTCACGAGGCGTGGATCGGGGAGCATCATTCGGCCGGGTTCGAGATCATCAGCTCGCCCGAGATCTTCATCGCGATCGCCGCCGAGCGGACCAAATTCATCCGCTTCGGCACCGGCGTCATCTCATTGCCCTACCACAACCCGCTGATGGTGGCCGACCGCATCGTGCAGCTCGACCACCATACGCGCGGCCGGGTCATGTTCGGCGCCGGGCCGGGGCTCCTCGCCTCCGACGCGCTGATGCTCGGGATCGACCCGATGACCCAGCGCGACCGGATGGCCGAGGGGATCGACGTCATCCTGCGCCTCTTCCGCGACGAGACGGTCACCGAAAAGACCGACTGGTACACCCTTGTCAATGCCCGGCTGCACTTGCCTCCTTATACCAAGCCTCATCCCGAGATGGCGGTGGTCAGCGCTGTTACCCCCTCCGGCGGCCGGCTCGCCGGGAAATACGATCTCAGCATGATCTGCGTCGCCGCGACCAACCCGTTCGGCTATGACGCCTTGGCGAGCAATTGGCAGATCGCCTGCGACATCGCCGCCGAGCACGGCCGCAAGATGGATCCCGCGCGGCTGCGCCTCGTCGGCCCGATGCACATCGCCGAGACCCGTGAAAAGGCGTTCGCCAATGCCCGCTTCGGCTTCGAGCGATACCTGAACTACCTCAACAACAACCAGCGCCGCTTTGTGGTGCCGGCTGGGCAGGACCCGCTCGAATGGTTTGTCGAGAACAATTACGGCGTCATCGGCACCCCCGACGACGCGATCGCCTTGATCGAACGACTGCAAGCAAAACAAGGCGAGTTCGGCGTCTTCCTGCACCAGGCCCACAACTGGGCCGATTGGGAGGAGACGAAGCGCTCCTACGAGCTCTATGCGCGCTACGTGATGCCGCATTTCAGGCGAGACAACCGGCCCCGCGCCAACTCCTATGACTGGTGCACCGAGCATCGCGATGAACTTTCCGAAAAGCGCTCGGCCGCCGCCCGCGCAATGTTCGACAAGCACGAAGCCGAACAACGCGCCGCCACCAGCCGCCCGCCGCGCGGCCGCGAAGCCTGGTGACGTCACGTCGAAGAGGTGCATAACTGGGCCAGACTCCGAGGAGGCGGCAATGGCGAGCGAACGGAAAACCGGGTATCACAAGGGTCTCGTCGATCATGCGGCGGGGCAGATCAGCCGCGAGATCTTTGTCAATGACGAGATCTACCGCGAGGAATTGGAGCGGCTGTTCGCCCGGTCTTGGCTCTTTGTCGGGCATGAGAGCCAAATCCCGAAGCCCGGCGATTTCTTCGTCTCCTCGATGGGCGAGGAGTTGGTGATCCTGTGCCGCGACCGGGCGGGGCAGATCCACGTGTTCCTCAATTCCTGCCGCCACCGCGGCATGAAGGTGTGCCGCTACGACGAGGGCAGCACCGCCGTCTTCACCTGCCCCTATCACGGCTGGAGCTATTCGACCGACGGCCGCCTCGTCGGCGTCCCCTATTTCCGCGAGGCGTACCGCTCGCAGCTTGACCGCTCGCAATGGGGGCTCGTCGAGGTGGCGCAATCATGCAATTACAAGGGCTCCGTCTGGGCGACTTGGGACCCTGCGGCGCCGCCCTTTCTCGAATATCTCGGCGAGTTCGCGACGTTTCTCGACCTGATCCTCGACGGCTGGGACGGCCGCGAGGGGCAGGCCGAGGTGCTGTGCGGCGTCCAAAAATGGCTGATCCCGTGCAATTGGAAGTTCCCGGCGGAAAATTTCAGCGGCGACGCCTACCACAATATCAGCCACCGCTCGGTCGACCTCGTCGGGATCGGCCCTAGCGGCCAGAGCCGGCGCGACATGCCGGAGCGGATGATCAGCCGCCGGCTGCACGTTTGTATTCCCGACCGCGGCCACCAGACGATCGTCTATGTCTTGCCGAAGGACCAGCCGACGCCGCCGGCCTACCAGAACTCGCCGGAAGTCGCCGAGTATTTCCGCCATTGCGAAGAGGAGCGGCGCCGCCGTCGCACCGATCCCCGCGCCAGGCTGATCGGCGCGCCCGGCGAGATCTTTCCTAACACTGCCCTATTGCCGCGCCAGCCGCGCACGATTGCGGTCTGGCATCCGCGCGGACCCCACCAGACCGAGGTATGGCGCTGGTTTCTGGTCGACCGCGATGCCCCGGCCGAGGTCAAGCGGTTCCTGCGCGACTATTACATCCGCTATTCGGGTCCGGCCGGCCTGACCGAGCAAGACGACATGGAGAATTGGAACTATGCCCACGCCGCCAGCCGCGGCACGATCGCGCGCCGCCATCCCTATTGCTACGAGCAGGGGATGGGATGCGCGGTCGAGGGTTGGGAGTGGGACGGGCTGCGCATGCCTGGGCGGGTCGTCGAAATCACCCAGGCCCAGTCGAGCGAGGAGCCGATGCGCAATCTCTATCGCCGGTGGGCCCAGTTCATGGAAGCCGAAAGCTGGGACGATCTCGCGACCTGGCGCCGCGCTACGACCGGGGGCTCGCAGCTGCGCCCAACCGGCACCTGACGGTTCCCCCCGCGCGCCAGTTGACAGTCCGACGGTGGCGGTTCGATCTGAGCGAACTACACTGGCTAATCGGGCACACCCTCGACGCGGAAGATCTCCTCGAGCTGCGGGCTCATCGGCAGGTCGAGGGTCTCGCCGGTCGGCAGGCGCTGCTGAAACCATTTGTTGTAGAGCTGCACCAGCTCGCGGCTCTGAGCGAGGCGGCTGAAGGTTCGGTCGACGATAGCCGGCGAAATCGGGATCGTCCTTGCGGTACATCAGCCCATACGGGTCGTAGGACAGATATTCGCCGACGACGTGGTACTGGTCGCCCAGCCTGGATCGTCGCCACCAGGCCGTAGAGCAAGATGTCGTCGGTGGCAAAGGCGTCGGCCTTGCCTTCCCTCAGCATGGCAAATGATTTGGCGTGGTCCGTGCCGACCAAAAACTTGATGCCGAGATGCTGTTTGTCAGAGATCGCCCGCACCGCCGCCTCGTTGGTGGTGCCGGCGGTCACGACGACCGTCTTGTCGCGCAGATCGCGATAGGAGCTTATGCCGGAGGAGCGCGGCACCAAGAGCTTGGTGCCGGCGACGAAGAAGATCGGCGAGAAGGCGACCTCCTTCTTGCGCTCGAAATTGGCTGTCGTCGAGCCGCATTCGAGATCGACCTCGCCCGATTGCACCGCGGGGATGCGCGTCTCTGCGGTGACTTTCTTATAGTTAACCGCGATCTCGACCCCTTCGAGCTCTTTCGAGACCTCATCGACGACTGCGTTGCACAGGTCGATCGAATAGCCGATCGGCTCGCCAACCTTGTTGACGTAGGAGAACGGGATCGAACTCTCGCGATGCCCAAGGACCACACTCTTGCTGTCCTTGATTTTCTTTAAGGTCCCGGTCAGCTCTTGGGCGTGCGCGCCAGAAGCCGCAATCAGTACGACAGCGAGCAGGAAGCGCAACATCAAGCCGCTTGCGCCTCCGCCGGCATGCCGAGCGTCGCCGCCGTCTCCCCCTCCCAGCGGCCGATGACAGCGGTCGCTAGACTGTTGCCGATCACATTGGTCGCGGTGCGGCCCATGTCGAGGAACTGGTCGATGCCGATGATCAACAGCAGGCCCGCTTCGGGAAGGTTGAAGGTCACCAGAGTGGCGGCGATGACGACGAGCGAGGCGCGCGGCACTCCGGCCATGCCCTTGCTGGTCAGCATCAGAACCAATAGCATCGTGATCTGCTGCGGGATCGACAGCGGGATGTTATAGGCCTGCGAGATGAAAATTACTGCAAAAGTACAGTACATCATCGAGCCGTCGAGGTTGAACGAATAGCCCATCGGCAACACGAAACTGATGATCTTTTTGCTGACCGGCAGCTTTTCGAGCTGCGCCATCGTCACTGGATAGGCAGCCTCGCTGCTGGCCGTGCTGAAGCCCAACAGGAAAGGCTCGCGGATCAGCGAAATCAGCCGAAACACGTTGCGGCCGAGAAACAATAGCCCGGCGCCGACCAGCACGAGCCACAATACGCCGAGGCTCAAATAAAACTCGACCAGGTACTTGCCGTAAGTCACCAATATCCCGACGCCCTGCGTCGTCACCGTCGCCGCCATTGCCGCGAACACCGCGATCGGCGCCAACCCCATGATGTAGCCGGTTATCTTCAGAATGATCTGCGAGGTCTCGTCGATGATCTTGATAACGCCGGCCGCCCGCTCACCCAGGGCCGCGGCAGCGACGCCGAAGAACAGCGAGAAGACGACGATCTGCAGGATTTCGTTGTTCGCCATCGCCTCGACCGCGCTCTTCGGCACGAGGTGCGTCACGAAATCCTTCAACGAGAGCGAGGCGGCGTTGAGATTGGTCGAAGCGCCGGCATCCGGGAGCGGCAGGTTGAGGTTGTCGCCCGGCCGCAGAATGTTGACCATGATGAGGCCGAGCAGCAGAGAGACCAGCGAGGCGCTGACGAACCACAGCATCGCCTTGCCGCCGATCCGGCCGACGGCCTTGGTGTCGCCCATATGCGCGACCCCGACCACCAAGGTCGTAAAGACCAGCGGCGCGATGATCATCTTGATCAGACGCAGGAAGACGTCGGTGAACAGCGAGATGTAGCCGGCGACCGTCTTCGCCGTCTGCGGATCCGGCCACAACTGGTGGCAGGCATAGCCGACCCCGATGCCGAGCAGCATCCCGATGAAGATGATCATCGTCAGTCGTTGCGATCGCACGCTGGCCCCCGTTTCTGCTACGATAGCATGCGTCATTTAGCGATCTAAGAAAACCGTCATCGCATTAGAGTTGGTAGTTTGATTGTTTCGGTAATCGGATCGTCGGGCCGCAATGCAAGCTTCCTCCGCCCTGCCGCAAACGCAAAGGTCCATCGACCGCGACCAGATCGCCGCCATCGAACCGCTGATCCGACCCTATGTGCGTCATACGCCGATCATCGCGGTCGAAGCGCAGGATCTCGGCCTCGACGCGCCACCGCTCGTGATGAAGCTCGAGTTTTTACAGCACACCGGCTCGTTCAAACCGCGCGGCGCCTTCACCAATCTGCTGATGCGTCCCGCTCCGGCAGCCGGCGTAGCAGCCGCATCGGGCGGCAATCACGGCGCCGCGGTCGCCTATGCCGCGATGCGGCTCAGTATTCGCGCGACGATCTTTGTGCCGCACATCACATCACTGGCAAAGCTGGAACGGATTCGAGGCTACGGCGCCGAGCTTGTCGTCGCCGGCGAGCGCTATGCGGATGCGTTGGCGGCGAGCGAAGATTTTGTCACCCGCACCGGCGCACTCGCCATTCACGCATACGATCAGCCGGAGACCATAATCGGCCAAGGCACGGTCGGGCTCGAAATAGAACACGATGCACCGGAGATCGATACGCTGCTCGTCGCCGTGGGCGGCGGCGGGCTGATAGGTGGCATTGCAGCCTGGTATGCCGGCCGCATCCGCATCGTTGCCGTCGAGCCGAAACTGGCGCCGACCTTGCACGACGCCCTGGCTGCGGGTCGCCCGATCGATGCGCCCGCAGGGGGTATCGCTGCCGACTCGCTGGCGCCGCGCCGCGTCGGCGAGCTGATGTTTCCGATCGCTAGGCGTTTTGTCGAGCGTTCGGTCCTGGTCTCGGAAGAGGCGATCCGCAGCGCTCAGCGCGCGTTGTGGGCGACGCTTCGAGTAGTCGCCGAACCCGGCGGCGCGGCGGCGGTGGCGGCGTTGCTTTCAGGCGCCTACCAACCCGCGCGTGGCGAGCGCATGGCGGTATTGCTGTGCGGCGCCAACACCGCGACGATCGATTTCGACCGCGCGGGCGGTTAAAGCACGGGGCAGCAAGAGTAGGGTGGAAAAGCGCAGCGCATTCCGCCTGTTTGCCCGCGATGCGTCTCGGAAATTTCCCTGGCTGGGCGTTGTCCCCTCCACCCTCCAACCGCTGTCTTCGAGCATGCAAGCCACGTCAGCCGACACAGCGATTGGGCGATGAAGAGCGCCAACCGGCGACGGCTGGAGGCGGAATGCTCTGCGCTTTTCCGCGCTACGCTTGCTGACGTTGCCGGCGATCCAATTCCGAGCAAGCAGAGCTATTTTCGGCTCCCGTATTCCCGATGGAGCTGACCGACGACATCGAGAACGGTGCGCCCCTCGTTGACGCTGATGGCGCAGGTTCCGCCGACGCCTTGGCTCACGGTCCGCACCCAGCCGGCCGGCAGTTCGCTGAGCGCGGAACGACCGGCATAATACCCGTCCAGCCACAAGATGGCGGCGCCAGCAGTCCGCTTGTCACCGGCCTTGAATAGAGCTTTGAGGTCTCCGCACGTCATGGTCAACGCGACGGGCTGATTTGGTGTCGGGGCATCGCCGGGCTGCGGCGTCGGTTCTTGTGTGACCGTCGGCGCCTGCGCCATGCACCCGCCAGCGGCCAACCCGCAAACGAGCCCTGCGCGCCAGACCGCGGATAGGACCGCCCTCATCGAAACCTCCCCTCTGGCGCATTGGTACGGCGCCCAATTCGCAGCGCAACTAAATCGGGTCCCGCCGAATGTTTAGGATGCAGGCACGGCGAGTTGCGTGCGATGCCCGACCCGCGTCAGTCTATCCCGAAAATCGCCGCAAAGTGATGCTATATTAAACGTTTGCCATTGCTTGAGAGAACCGAAGAAAATGGCGGTGTGCGCTCACCCGCTAACTGCGATGACCGGCGCTGGACCTGGAGGTACAACCTTGGGAAGAAGTTCCGCTGCTGATTTGCTGCAGGTGCAGCGGCACACGATTTGCGGTACAATTTATGATTGTAGCTGGTGCTCGACGCGGACGGTCGTGCTTCCCCCACGCTCCCGCCCCTCAGCGGGGCGGCAGGGCTCAGTAGCCCTCGCGTTCCAGCCGCTTGCGTAGGAGTTTACGGTAGCGGCGCACCGCTTCGGCCTTTTCGCGCGCCCGCCGCTCCGACGGTTTTTCGTAATTGCGGCGCAGCTTCATTTCTCGGAACACCCCTTCGCGCTGCATTTTTTTCTTCAGAGCGCGGAGCGCCTGGTCGACATTATTGTCGCGAACGAGGACTTGCACGGTGGCTCTGCTCCGTAATTAGGAGGCACGATTCGACTGGGCCGCGGCGACGGTCCGTCTGCGGCAATATTTAGCACTTTCACGGGGTGCTGTGAAGGCGGCCTTCGCCTCGTTCGTTTGTATCGCAGACGAATTTGCTGTGGCCCCCGGCATTCCGGTCGGGCTCGTTGTGCTCGCCTTCGCGCAGATCGGTGTCCGCCTCGTCTTCTTTTTGCATCTCGTCACCGGGTCCGACAACACAAACAATATTCTGACCCTTGCTCTCGGCCTGCTGATCGTCTTTTTCGTCATCACCGGCTCGATCTGGATCGTCGTCAATCTCAACGCCAACATCATGCCGTGAACCTGCCGCCCCGACCCGGAGGCTGTGCTAGGAATGCGAAAGGCCGGTGCGCGCGAGGCCTGACGGCGGTCAGGCCGCGGGAATTGCGAGCAGCCCCTCCTGCTCCGTCGTGTTCGCGAAATCCGACACCGTCGTGCGGTGCAGGACGCGGCGCTGGGTGTCGTCGTAGGGCCGGCCGCGATGCATTGTGCAGCGGTTGTCCCAGATGACGAGGTCGCCGACCCTCCAGCGATGCTGATAGACGAATTGCGGCTGGGTCGCGAAGGCGATCAGATCCTCAATCAACGCTCTGCCCTTCTCGACCGGCCAGCCGATAACGTGCGAGGCGTGCGAGGCGAGGTAGAGGCTGGTGCGCCCGGAGGCGGGGTGATGCCGCACCAATGCCTGCGGCACCGGCGGCAGTTGCTTGAAGATCTCGTCGTTGAAATCGGCGAAGCCTATCTGACTGCGCGAGCGGAAGATGCTGTGCTCGACGACGAGCCCGTCGAGCTCGCGCTTTCTCGCCTCGGGTAGCGCATCCCACGCCGCGCGCAGATCGGCAAATTCGGTTTCACCCCCGCCCAGGGGGCCTGATGACGGGAGTTCGCGGGCGGACAGCAGCGAGCATTTCGCCGGGATGCGCTTGAACGAGCTGTCGGTATGCCACAGCTGGTTGCCGAGATTGAAAAGGTTGCGGCGGTCGTCGCGCGCCAGCACCCGCCCCTCGGCATCGAGGTTCGAGATGTCGGCGATATCGGGGCGCAGCCGCATCTTGGCGCCGGCATAATTCGGATTGACCTCGAGCGGGCCGAACAGCCGGCTGAAGGCGAGCTGCTGCTCGTCGGTCACCGGCTGCTCCGGGAAGACGAGAATACCGTAGCGGTTGAAGGCCGCTTCGATCTCGGCAAAGACGTCGGCCAACACTGGACGGGTGAGATCGACGCCACGCACTTCGGCGCCTAGAGTCGGGTGAAGCGGAGTGGCCTCGATCGCCATGTTGCTCCTCATCCCAGCGAGGTACCCGTAATATGAGCCGCGAGGTGGAATCGATCAATTCGGTCCCGATGCCCAACACGAACATCGGAGCGATTGTCGAATGGCTGATTGACGGCGCCCGCTCGGCGCCGCAGCCAGCCCAGGTACTGGCGCAATTATCCGAGCGGCTGGTCGCTTGCGGCATCCCGCTGTGGCGGGTCGCGGTGTTCGTGCGCACTTTGCACCCGCAAGTGATGGGTCGTCGATTTATTTGGCGGCCGGGGACCGAGGTCGGGGTTTCAGAAGCGCCATTCGAGCTTCTCGAAAGTGCGGATTTCCTCAAGAATCCGATTGCGCAAGTTTATGCGACCGGCCAAGCGCTCCGCCGCAAGCTTGCCGACCCGGATTGTGCCGTGGATTTTCCGGTCCTTGCGGAGCTTCGCGCCGAAGGGATAACCGATTATCTGGCGTCGCCGCTCCTCTTCACCGACGGCGCCATTCATGCGGTGACTTGCACGACGCGGCACCCCGGTGGCTTCACCGACGCGCAGATAGCCGGTATCGAGGCGATCATCACTCCGTTGGCAAGGGTCGCCGAGATCCGAGCATTGCGGCGGATGGGGAGCACCCTGCTGGATACCTATGTCGGACACGACGCCGGCGAGCGCATCCTCGCCGGACGGATTCGGCGCGGCGATATCGAGGAGATCCACGCGGCGATCTGGCTGTCGGACATGCGCGGGTTCACCGCCTTGGCCGACAGTCTGCAGCCGGCGGTTCTCATCGATCTCCTCAACCGCTATTTCGATTGCCAGGTTCCGGTGATCCTCGAGCATGGCGCCGAGGTGCTGAAATTCATGGGCGACGGGCTGCTGGCGATTTTTACGATCACCGGCAACGAAACCGAGGTGTGCGAACGCGCACTCGCTGCCGCGCGCCGGGCACAGGCAAATATTGCGGCACTCTCGAGATTCGGCGATGCCGGGGCTGCGGTTCGGCTTGGCGTTGCATATCGGCGATGTCCTCTACGGCAATATCGGCAGCGGCAATCGGCTCGATTTCACCTGCATTGGTCCAGCCGTCAACTGTGCCGCCCGGATCGAAAAGCTGACCAGCCAGTTGGGCCGCGCAATCCTCGCCTCAGGTGAATTCGCGCGCCACTGCGCGACAGAATTCACCCCTCTCGGTGAATTCAGGCTGGCAGGTTTTAGCGCACCGCAATTGGTATTCGGGCTCGAGGACTCAGTTCAGCACCAATAAGCGGCCATACCCCGAAATAGGTTGCCGGACGCCGGCAAGACGCAGCGCGTGCCACATCATCGCGGCAGCGCTCGAAAGCACCGGTTTCCCCAGATCCTGCTCCAGCAATTCCAATACCGGCAATGTCGGCATACCGGTGCCGCTGAGAAAGACCGCTTCGGCGTTCGGTCTGTCGACCAGCCGCGCTAACCCGTAAGCCCGCTCGGCGGTCTCATCGTAGATGTTGGTGACCCCCTGCAGATTGGCGAAATTGACGACCTCCAGGCCGTGCGCTTCCAAATGCGCCTTGCCTTGCAGGGTCGTCTCCGCCGAATAGGGGGTGCCGAGCGCGAGCCGGCGCACATTCAGCCGCTCCAGCGCCTGCAGCACCGACCCAAAGGCCGTGATCACGCGCGTGCCGGCCGATTTTTCGAGCCGCGCCAGCAGATCGGCTTCACCCTCGCGGCCGAGATAATAGCTGGTCGCGGTATGAGCCACGACGATGACATCCGGCTCGACCGATGCGAGCAGCTCGATGCTGCCGTCTATACTGTGGATCATCGTGCGAGTTCCGCTCGTCCTGGCCCTCGAGCGAGCCGGGTGCCCCGTGTGCGGCCATGCGGTGGAAATGCACGGACACGCCCTCAGGCGCCAGCGCTATCATTTCCGGTTCGACTGTCGGGTTTCCCGGCGGTAGCAGAAACCCCAGCCGCGCCCTCCAGCCGATCATTTCGATACTCCAGTCATACGACGCCGTCGTCACGCAGCCGTTTGAATTCGTCGGGGTCAACCCCGCAAAGCTCGCTCAGCAATGGCTCAGCGTGCTCGCCGAGCAATGGCGGGCGGGTCACCTCGGCGGGCGACTCCGACAATTTGATCGGGCAGCCGACGGTCTGGTAGGTGCCGCGGGTCGGGTAATCGATATCGAGGATCATCTCGCGCGCCTTTAGATGCGGATCGGCGAGCACCTCGCCGGTGTCCTGGCACGCGCCGCAAGGAACTCCCGCCTCGCCCAATATCCGCATGACCTCGTGCTTGCTGCGTCCGCGCGTCCATTCTTCGATGATTGCATTCAGCGCGTCGCGGTTTTCCCAGCGCATCTCCGACGTATTGAAGCGCGGATCGTCGGCCAGCTCGGGCCAGCCCATAGCCGCAACCATCGCCGGCCACATTTGCTGCTGCGCGGTGATGAAGACGTAATCGTTCGGGCCGCCCGGCGCGCAGGGATAGGTCGTGCCCGGCACGCCTTGCCCCATCTGGTTGCCGCGCCGCGGCATCGCGCGGCCGAACCGCTGGTGGTCGCGCAGGCTGACCCGGATCAAATTCACTACCGCGTCCTGCATCGATACTTCGACACACTGGCCGCGCCCGGAATTGTGACGCTGCTGCAATGCCGCGAGGATGCCGATCGCCATGTGCATGCCAGTGCCAGAATCGCCGATCGCCGGCACGACAAAAGTCGGCGGATTTTCCGGGTAGCCGGTCACGCTCATCGCCCCGCCCATTGCCTGGGCAACCGGCTCGAAGCTCTTGTAATTGGCATAAGGGCCATAGCTTCCGAAGCCCTTGATCGTCGCATAGATCAGGCGCGGGTTGATCTTCGACAGAACATCCCAGCCGAGGCCGAGCCGGTCGAGCGCCCCCGGGCTGAAATTCTCGACCAGAACGTCCGATTTGGCGATCAGCTGTTTGAACAGCTCCTTGCCGCGAGCGGTTTTCAGGTTCAGGGTCAGGCTGCGCTTGTTGGCGTTGAACAACAGGAAAAAGAGGCTGTCGCTGTCCTCCCGGTCGCGCATGTTGCGACGCGCGATGTCGCCGCCCTTCGGCTCTTCGAGCTTGATCACATCGGCGCCGAGAAAGCCGAGGATCTGCGCGCAGGCAGGGCCCGCCTGATTGTGGGTCATGTCAACCACACGAATGCCCGACAGGGCCTTGTTCATACCGATCCTCCCGATTAAAGGCCCACTCCAGTTGGGCTGCTAAAGAAAATCGCGGATGCGTTCGAGCTCGTCGAGTGCGGCGGCGGGGGAGACGACCAGAACCTCGTCGAACCCGATCCGCTCGAGGCGTTTCAGCCGCTGGCGCGCGTCGTCGGGCAGACAGACCAGCGAGACCTTGGCGCGTTCGGCCAGGCTGCCCGCCTCGGGCTGGGCGCTGAGGTCGACGACCACATTCGCGAGGACGGCATTGGTGCCGCCGGCTTCGCGATAGAGGCGCATGCCGTTTTCGAGATCCTCCCAGCTGCTGTAGAGGCCTGAGGCAATCCAGCCTTGGCATTGCTTTGCGGCATAGGTGATCCAGCGCGGGTTGCGCCAGGCGCCGAGCAATACCGGCGGCCCGCCCTCGCATCCGGGCCAGGGCGACAAGGTGCCGCCGTTGACCGGCTCGCCGCGCCAGGCCCGGCGCATGATTTCGAGCGAGCTCATCAGGGTGCGAAAGCGCTGGTCGTAATTGGCGCCGAGGAGATCGAAATCGGCTTGCGTCGATCCGCTGCCGACGCCGAGCCGCAAGCGGCCGCCCGACACCGCCTGAACCGACACCACGCGATGGGCAAGCTCGATCGGGTTGCGCAGCGAGACTTGCAGCACGGCGGTGCCGAGCTCAATCCGCTCGGTCGCGGCGGACAGCACCCCGAGAGCGACCAGCGGGTCGAGGGTGGGCCGGCCGCGCCCGAGCGAGTTGGTGACCCAGATCCCGGGAAACCCCCGCCTTTCGATCCGGCGGGCGTAATCGACGATGCGGCCGAGCGGCCGATCGCGCGGCTCTGTGCCCGGACGCAAAAACGTCACCACGCTCAGTCGCATAGCACCTCTCTCGACCCGTGTAGCTGGACAACAATGCAACGATCTTCGGCGCCCGCCAACTGCCGAATGGGTCGAGCCGACGGGTGACCGCACCGTGGGTTTGCGCGCCGGCACCTCTCGCGGCATGCTCTCGCCAGAAGCAGCCGCTCGGCATATTTCGAAAGGAGGCGAAATGGGTAGGAAGCGATCGGCGGGTGATGCGCCGGAATTAGCCGCGGGACACGGCCTTTTGGATCGGCGGGCACTGCTCGCCGCCGGGGCTTCCCTGGGCGGCGCGGGAGCGTTCGCTGCCCGGCCTGCGCTCGGCGCCGCAGAGCTTTCGGTCGAGCCATGGATGACGGAGCCGGGCTCCCCCTTTAGCGGTTACGGCCAGCCATCGAGGTTTGAAGCGAAGGTCGTCAGGACGTTTTCGAGTGCGCCCGGCACGACGGGTACCGGCGCATCGCGAACACCGCTTCAGCGGTTCAACGGCACGATCACGCCGAACGGCCTTCATTTCGAGCGCCACCACTCCGGCATCCCCGATATCGATCCGGATGCTCACCGGCTGCTGATCCACGGCCTCGTCAAACGGCCGCTCGTTTTCACCCTCGAGGCGCTCGCCCGATATCCGATGGAGACGCGCATCGCTTTCATAGAATGCGGCGGCAATACCGGCGCGCTCTATCAGAAGGAGCCGGCCCAACTCGACGTGCAAGCGAGCCACGGCCTATTGTCCTGTGCCGAGTGGACGGGCGTCAGGCTCGCGTTGCTGCTCGAGGAAGCGGGGGTCGAGCCGCAAGCACAGTGGTTCCTTGCCGAGGGCGCCGACGCGGCCGGCATGAGCCGCAGCGTCCCGATGAAGGCGATGGACGAAGCATTGGTTGCGCTCTACCAGAACGGCGAACGTGTGCGGCCGTCAAACGGCTACCCGCTGCGGCTGCTGTTGCCGGGCTATGAAGGCAACATGAACGTCAAATGGCTGCGGCGGATCAAAGTCACCGCAGGCCCGACCATGACAAAGGACGAGACATCCAAATATACGATCCTGTTGCCCAGCGGTAAGTCATTGCAATTCGTCTTCCCCATCGAAACCAAATCGGTGATCACTCACCCGTCACCGGGCCTAACCCTGAAGGCCGCCGGCCTTTACGAGATCTCGGGCCTCGCCTGGTCGGGTTACGGCAAAATCAGCCGGGTCGAGGTCTCGGCCGACGGTGGAATAAGCTGGGCTCCGGCGGCGCTGCAGGAGCCGGTGTTGCCAAAGGCGCTGACCCGGTTCCGCATACCGTGGCGCTGGGACGGCGGCTCGGCGGTGCTGCAGAGCCGCGCGACGGACAGTTCCGGGTATGTCCAGCCGACGCGTGCCGGGTTGATTGCCGAACGCGGCAACAAGACATTCTATCACTTCAACGGCATCACCAGCTGGGCGATCGGCGAGCACGGGGAGGTCCGGCATGTCTACGCCTAGACATTTGAGCGCCGCTTCGGCCTTGCTCGTTTTGTCAATGGCCGCGCTCGCGCAGACGCCCGACCTCGGGCATCCCGCGACACCGGAAGAAATTGCCGTATGGGACATCAGCATCGGACCCGATGGCGCCGGCCTGCCGCCCGGTAACGGGAGCCCGCAACAAGGCGAGGCGGTGTATGCCGCAAAATGCGTTGCCTGCCACGGCGAAAAGGGGTCGGGCAAACCCAATGATCAATTGGTCGGTGGGATCGGCACGTTGACCGGCGACCAGCCCGCCGTGAAGACCGTGGGCAGCTTTTGGCCCTATGCGACAACCTTGTTCGATTATGTGCGCCGCGCGATGCCGTTCAACGCGCCGAGGTCGCTGAGTAATGACGAGGTCTACGCGGTCTGCGCCTATATCCTTCAACTGAACGGCATCATCGCCGAGAATGCGGTCATGAACGCGCAGACCTTGGCAAAGGTGCAAATGCCAAACCGCGACGGATTTGTTCCCTTCTCTCCACAGAAATAGTCGCGATCACGACGACCATGGGCTTTGGCTTTGTCCCACTCTCGATCTCCACCCGCCGGAAGTTTACATCGATCCTGTTGGCCGTCGTGATCTTTGCAGTACTGGCCGGGTTGGTGACCAGCGCCAACGGCCGCCCGATCGCCTTTGGCGTCGTCAATGCCATATTTGTCGGCATAGGGGTCGGCCTTTTCGAGGAGTTTTATGTCCAAAGCCTGCGGGGCAGGTGGATCCGCAGCATCCATCCGCTGCGCGCGATTGTGGTTTACACGATTGTAGTGGTTATCCTGTTTTTAATCGCCATCCATGTCACTCACGTGCTGCTTTGGCCATTTTACAACCTGCCGGTGCCGTATGGCAGGCTACCGGTGGTGATCCCGGTGGTAATCGCGTTTTCCGTTATCGGAATTGTCGTGATGCGAACTGCCCATTTCATCGGCATCGAAACCTTGTTTCACCTCACGGTTGGAACCTATCACCGGCCTGTATTGCAGGAGAAGGTCCTCGTCTTTCTCGACATCAATAACTCAACGGCACTTGCCGAGGAGCTTGGTGCAGTCCGAACAAAATCTCTGGTCGGCAAGTTTCTCTTCGACATTTCCAAGCCGATCACCGATCACGGCGGCGAGATCTATCTTTACAAGGGCGACGGTTTCATTGCGCTGTGGGATTGGCGCGAGGCGATCAGAGATAACAGGATCTTGCGGACGATCGACGCCGTCTTTGCGACGATCCGGCGAGAGCGCCGCGAGTATCTCGAACAGTTTGGCGTCGTTCCGTCTTTCCGGATCGGCGTCCACGGCGGCGAGGTCGTGGTCAGCGAGCAAGGAGACACCAAGCGCGCCATCGGGATCTATGGAACCACGATCAATATTGCAGCACGAATGGAGGAAGCAGCAAAGACACACAATGTCGCGTGTGCAATCTCCGGGGATGTCGCCGAGAACCTGCGCGGCGAAGAAGCGCGGCTGATCCCGATCGGCCATGAGAGAATCAGAGGAAGCGCGGTAGAAATCCCGATTTACAAATATCGAGTTGCCGGCGAGGGCTGCGCCAACCCAGTGTCCCGGTCCGGCCGCCGCGACTAGTTTGTGCTTCTTCATTGTGGACTGGAAAGAGCATCACAACCGCAATCGCGGCGGGCTCTCGGCGGTCAACATCTTTGCGACGACGTTCTTGAACGGCATTTGGGGTTGGGCGGTCGCCGACACCTGGCCGGAATCCACGAAATACATCCAGCCGACCCCTGCTGTTTTATTCCGCGCGCGGTTGGGCGCGTGCCAGCGCGGCGCCCGGCCTGTGTTCGGGGCGCGCGACGATATTCCGGCGGGTAGACGGCATCGGCGCCAAGCGCCGCGGTGGCATGCCCACCCCAGCGCGGGTCGTCGAGAAACCCGCGCGCCAACGCGAACAAAATCTGCTTGGGTGGCTAAGCGGCAAGGTCGGCACGCGGATGCACGTCCCGTTTGATCACATCGCCATGCTCGGCGAGCACCAACGACAACTCATAGGCCGATTGGAGGTTCAGCCAGAATTCCGGCGATGTGGAGAAATAGCGCGCCAGGCGCACTGCGGTATCGGCCGAGATCGCGCGCGGCTTATCCTTGCGGAGAATATCGCCGATGCGCGTCGGCGGGACCCGCAAAGCCAGCGCGAGCGCGTTTGCCGAAAGACCGAGCGGCTTCATGAATTCCTCACGGAGAACCTCGCCCGGGTGAGTGCGTATGCGCGTCATAAACCTGCTCCCTTAATGATAATCAACGATCTGGACGAACTCGGCGCCGCCGTGGCGCCAGACGAAGCAGATGCGCCACCTTTCATGGATCCGGATGCTGTGCTGACCGCGGCGGTTCGCCCTCGAGTGCCTCGAGCCGATTACCGGGCGGCGACCGAAGATCGGCAAGCCGGGTTGCGGCATCCACAATGTCGAGCTCGCGCACAGCGAATGACCCGATCGCCCGGAACTCGGCAACTGTTTCACCCTCGAACGGGCTTGGGTGCGCTTGTCCCGGAATGACCGGATCACCGGCAGCAAATATGACGCGGCACGTTACATGTCAACCGTAAGCAGGCCGCCGCCAAGAGCTCGGTGACGAACGGCAGAGTGCCGACCCTCGTGCGAGAGCTGCAGGATAGTGACGCGGCGTTCTGCCCGTGAATGTGATTTCGCCGGGTTGGCTGGCTGACGCCGCGAACGTTGCGGCTGCCCCAATGGCTCGGTGACTGCGGATCGTCAGACGCGCGCAGTCATTTCTCGAGGCGACCCCCTGCGTTTTATTCACGGCGGGGTTGGGCGCGTGCCAGCGCCGCGCCCGGCCAGTGCTCGGGACGCGCGCGACGATACTGCGGCGGGTAGACGGCATCGGCACCAAGCGCCGCGGCGGCATGCCAAGCCCAGCGCGGGTCGTCGAGAAACCCGCGCGCCAACCCAACGAAATCTGCCTGGCCGCCGGCAATGATTGCTTCCGCCTGGTGCGGGCTGACGATCATGCCGACCGCCTGCACCGTAATGCCGCTCGCTTTTTTGACCGCGGCGGCGAGCGGCACCTGGTAGCCGAGTGCCACGGCGGGCCGCGCCTGCGGAGCAATGCCGCCGGAGGAAACGCAGAGGTAATCGAAACCGATGGCGCGGAGTTCAGAAGCGAAAATGCCGGCCTCGTCCGTCGTGATCCCACCATCGACCCAATCGCAGCCGGTAATGCGCATGCCGAGCGGCTTTCGGCGCGGCCAGGCCTCGCGGGTCGCGGCCGCCACCTCGAGCGGGTAACGCATGCGGTTGGCGAGGCTACCGCCCCAGGAATCGATGCGTTGGTTGGCGATCGGCGACAGAAAGCTGTGCAGCAGAAAGCCGTGGGCAGCGAGCAATTCGACGAGATCAAAGCCGAGCCGGTCGGCGCGCCTGGCGGCGTTTGCGTGAGCGTCGCGAATACGCGCCAAACCGGCCTCGTCGAGCGCCTGTGGGGCCGGCCAGTGATCGTCGAAAGGGATCGCCGATGGCGCTGCCGTGGTCCAGGCGCCGGCGTCGGCGGCGAGCGGCCCACCGCCCTCCCACGGCAGCCTGGCCGAACCCTTGCGGCCGGCATGGGCAAGCTGAATCCCGAGCGCCGCCGAACCCGCGCGGCGGCAAAAGCCGAGAACCCGCGCCAGCGCCCTCTCGCTCGCATCGGAATAGAGGCCGAGGCAGCCGTGACTGATGCGGCCTGCCGGTTCGACCGCCGTTTGCTCGACGATGACAAGTGCCGCGCCGGAAAGCGACAGCGAACCCAAGTGCTGGAGATGCCAATCATTACGGCGCCAGTGCAAGGCGACCTTCCAGTTCGACCCGATCAGCGCCAAGCTGATCGACGAGATCGGCGACGGCGAGGCGCACCATTCAAGGAACAGGTCCAGGTGGCGGGCCAAAAAATGGGACCGAAACACGACCGCCGCCGATGCCGCAAATCTAGTCCGCCGAACGAAATGGGTTCCATCAATCTCACTCGCAGAAAATCCGACGCTGCCATGCCATTGCGGTTATTTTAGGTTCGGGTTGAAGTGTTCGAGCTCGAGAATGAAGGCCGCAACGGATTGGCTGCGAGCGATGGCTTGGGATGTCATCGAAAAGGTTTCCTCAACTGTCTGGCTCGCGAGACCAAATGGCTCCCATCTTCGCGCGCACCTCCGCCGGTACGGCGTAGTCTTTGAGGATCTGCTCCGTCTCGCGAAAGCCGCTACATTCCCGTTGAACGACAAAATTCCAAAGGGCGTAGGCGGCAGCATCGACGAGACGCGCTCGTTGCGGGTTGCGGCTATCGGCTGCCGTCTCCTCGCTACCCGCTCGCCTATTAAAGGTTTGCAGCAAATCGAGCGCATCCCGCAGTTCCCGGGCAAGGCGGCCGATTGTCGCCGCCTGCTCCTGACGGATCTCATATTCAAGGACGTCCTGTCCTGTTCTCAAGCGCATCACGACGACCCTGTCGGTGACTTGGTGCCCGGCAAGCAGGCGATGGACTGAGGTATGAATAGATCAACCAAACTCGCCTCAGCAACGGCTGGCGGAATAAGCGCGGTCAAAGGTCCGTGACGCAATTGATCCGGGCACCACACGCCGCAAGATTATCTGCGAGAACGCCGCCAAGTTCTACGGCCTGATCAACTGACAGCTACTGCAAGCGGCGACGCCCATTGAAGACCGGGGCGCCGTCGCTATTTTCGCTTTTGTTTGCCTCACGGCCGGCATAGAACTGGCTTGAAGAATTGATTTCACCCGCTGTCATCCGGCGCGCGATATTGCGCATCGCTTCCCCGATGTCGTTATGCCGGGCGCCGGTCGCGAAGGCCTCGAGCTGGGTGCGCAGATAGACGGCCGGCTGCCCGTCGAGCCAGGCTGCCCCGGCCTTGGTGCCAACTTCGCCGTGACAGGCCCCACACGGCGCAATTCCGCGCAAGGGCGCGCCGCTCGCGACAATGCGCGGCGGCATCTCGGCGATCGGGGGACGATCGGAAGGCCGCGGCAGATAAGCGTAATACGCAGCTAAATCGCGCATATCCGCGTCACTGAGATTGGCCACGAGCGGCGCCATGACTGCGCTGACGCGTGCGCCTGTTTTGAAATCTACGAGCTCTTTGTAGATCGTGACCGGGTATTCTCCGGCGAGATTGGGGGTATCGGCTTGGCTGAGGCCGCGCGCGCCGTGGCACATCGTGCAGCGTAGAGCCAGTGTGGCGCCGCGCCCAATCGATTCCGCGCTCGCGTTCTGCAGCAGTTGCGGGACGATCTCGACGCTTGTCGTCGGGTAATCGGCCCGGACGATTTGCGCGCTGGAAGGCGCATTCCGAACAACCCCAGCGGCACTGCAAATGGCGTCCCAGACCCCTTTGAAGCTCTCGCCTGGATGCTGAAGGGGCAGCCACACGAAGCCGACGACGGCCGCAACAAGCGCGATGGCCGCAGTGATCCCGACGCTGGCGGTGAACCACGGATTGCGAAAGGACGCGATACTTTCGCGGGTCACCACCGCTCTCCGACCTTGACGGCCGGTACCGCCGTGCCCGGCGTTGCCAAGGAACGCGCGATCGGAAATCCGTAATTCACGATGGTCAAGGCCACCATCAGGCTGAGCCACAGCCCGAAGCCGTTGAGCGCAGCCGGCAGCGCGCGCGGCGGGCGTACCGCGACGCTGAAGCAGTAGGTCGCCAGCTCGATCCGCGGCGCAGTCTGCCCGCGCACCAGCACGACGAAAAACAGCACGCCGGAAAGCACGAGGATCGCGCCACCGACGACCGACATCGTCACCGACGCGGCCTGCGCGGCGATCGCCGGGTCGGCATAGTCGTAGAACGCCATGCGCCGGGGCATGCCGAGAATTCCGACCCAGTGCCACGGGAAGGTCAGCACGATCATGCCCAAGAACCATGTCCACAGCTGAGCGCGCATCAGGGCAAAGCTGTCGAGCGCGCGCCCGGTCAGGTGTGGCCAGATGTCGTAGGCGATCACGAAATACATGATGACGATCGCGCCGCCGAAGATCAGGTGGAAGTGGCCGGTGATCCATTGCGTGTTGTGGACCGTGGCATTGAGCTGGTAACTCATGTTGATCAGCCCGCCGGCTCCGCCGAACCCGAGCATGACGAAAGACAGGGCGGCGCCCAGCATGACCGGGTTGCGCCACGGCAGCGCCGCCAGCCACCCCAGCACGCCTTTGCCGCCGCGCAGGCGCCCGGCGATCTCGACGGATGCGCAGATCGTGAACACGGTCAGCAAGGTCGGCAACGCAACGAGCGCCGTGAACACCGAATGCAAGTATTTGAAGCCCGAGCCGACCTGCGGATCCTCAAAGACGTGATGGATGCCGATCGGCATCGCGACGACGAGGAACAGAATGAAGGAGATCCGCCCCATCGCGTCGCTGAACAGTCGGCCGCCGATCGCCCGCGGCACGATCGTGTAGTAGGCGATGTAGGCCGGCATCAGCCAGAAATAGACGATGGCGTGCAACGTCCAGGAGAAGAACACGCGCGCCAGGCCGGCGTCGATCGTGCTGCGCCAGCCCAGCGCCACCGGGATGATCTGAAACAGCAATTCGAGCGCAGCGCCGACCGCGGTCCAGCCCCAGAGATAGGAGCCTGCGACCGTCGCAAACATCGCGAACGGAACCGGCGCGCCTGGATTGTCCCCCTTCCAGCGATACATGTTGACCGACATCAGTGCGACCCACACCCACGAGCCGACGACGACCAGGACAACCCCTATGTAGTAGAACGGATTGCCGATCAGCGGCGGGTAGAACGTGTAGAGCACCGAGGCGAGCCCAAGGGCGACGGGGACGATCGCCATGACGGTGCCCAACGCCGCCAACGCCAATCCGACCCATGCCCAACGCAGCCCGACCATTGGACGCTTCAGCGCGTGCTCGGTCACGAAATAGCCGAACCCCATGGCCACGAGCGTCGGAAAGACATAGGCCATCGTGGTGCCGTGGGCTGTGACCGAGCGGTAGTACCACTCCGGATCGCTGATCCAGGCGTGCAGCGGGCTGCGGATGTACATCTGCCATTCGCCTAGCAGCAGCGCCGCGCCGAAGCCGGCAAAGGCGAACCACAGATGAGCGAGCACCAGCCGCCGCTATTCCACACAGCTCAGCCTCCGCCGCTCCGCTGCCAGGCGCGCGAACGCGGCCTTATCGATGATCTTCATTCTGCCCCACATGCCCTGATGACCCACGCTGCAGAATTCGTGGCAGGGCATCAAACGTTCGCCCGGTGTCTCGAAACGCGCCCCGAGGCTGGAGACGTAGCCCGGCACCAGCATCAGGTTGATGTTGGTTCCGTCGATCAGGAACCCATGCACGACGTCGGCGCTGGTTGCGCGGAAGGTGACCGGCGTATCGGTCGGCAAGAGGATGCAGGACGGCGTGAAGGAATATTGCTGGCCGATGGCTCGTACGATGACGGAACCGTCGGGCTCGAGCGCACTGCCCAGGTTGCTTTCGATGAATTCCCCGCCGAGATGCAGGGTGCGTGGATCGACGGTCTCGACGCGGCTCTGCGGCATGGCCCCGTGATACAGCGCGGCAAAGGTCGCAACGACGACGAGCAGCACCAGGATAGCGACCGCGACCGCGGCCCAGCCGTGCTCGACCCGCTCGCCGCGATCGGCCGCGTCGTCAGGAGGACGTGAGAGTGAGGTTTGCGTCATGGCGCGATCGCGCGCGGAAGGAAGACGAGCGCATAGAACGCAAACCAGATCGCCACGACGATGGCGGACGCCAGTCCGGCGAGCACCACTGCACCTTTTGCCCCCGATCGCAAGATTGCATCGACGTCGGCATCTTGCTGCGTGCCTGCATCGTCGCGGGTGCCCGGGTCTGAGTTCAGCATCGCTACATCAATCCAAAGGCGCGGCCCGCAGTTCGTTGGCCTGGAGCGCAGAAACAGCCGAGCCGCGGTTGCCCCAGGCTCCGCGGATGTAGGTCACGACCGCGGCGACCTCGTCGTCGGAGAGGATCTGGGCGAAGGGCGGCATGCCGTAGGGCATCGGGTTGCCTCCGGTCCCTGGAGGAAAGCCGCCGTTGAGAACCATGCGGACCGGGTTCACGGATGATTCCATTTGGATCGATGGATTGCCGGCCAGCGGCGGATAATCGGGCGGCATGCCACGACCATCCTTTGCATGGCAGCTGGCGCAATGGGTCTCGTAAACAGTCTCGCCGAAACTCAGCAAGAGGCTGCTCTCGGGCGCCGGAATCCTGGCGCTCTCGGGCGTGAGCGGGCTCCCTTGACCAAGGCTCTTGAGATAAATCGCCATAGCGCGAATATCGGCGTCGCTGAGGTATTGCAGGCTGTTGAACGTGACCTCCGCCATCGGCCCATAAACGGCGCCGCGATCCGACACCCCGTTGCGGAGCAGGTCGACGATCTCCTCGATGCTCCATTCGCCGAGCCCGGCCTCCTTGTTCGAGGTCAGAGAAGGTGCATACCAGTTCTGCATCGGAATCAGCCCGCCCTCGAACGCCTTCGACTCCGAGCTGCCGCCCAGGGCGTTGATCGGGGAGTGGCACATCGCGCAATGGCCGAGCCCCTCCACAAGGTAGGCGCCGCGGTTCCATTCGGCCGACTTGCTCGGGTCCGGTTGGTACTCGCCTTCGTTGAAAAACAAGGTGCGCCAGCCGAGTATGAGCTGGCGATTGTTGTAGGGAAACCGCAGATCGTTTGGCCGGTCCGGCTGATGCGCCGGCGGCACCGAGCGCAAATAGGCGAAGATCGCGTCGGAATCCTCGCGCGTCACCTTCGTATAAGAGCCAAACGGCATAACCGGATAGATCAGCCCGCCATTGGGAAACCGGCCCGTGTGCATGGCCCCGTAGAACTGGTCAGCGGTCCACGCGCCAATACCGGTTTCTTTGTCGGGGGTGATGTTGGATGAATAGATCGTGCCGAAAGGAGTGGCCATCGGTCGGCCGCCGGCAAACAGCGCGCCGCCAGGGTTCGTATGGCAGGCGATACAGTCGCCGGCGCGGGCGAGGTATTCGCCTTTGTCGATGAGGGCCTGCCCATCGGCGCAGGCTGCGCCAGGCAGTTCCGCAAGAAGCCAGCCGGCCAGAAGTATCGGCAGGGCGAATCTCCGACGGATTTGCACGGCGCCCTCCCCTCTCAGTTCGGTTCGCTGCCGCAAGCAAGCGGCATCGGCAGCGTGCCCTTCGGCACGGGCGACGGGTCAGGCGGGATCGGCTGCGAGGCAAGCCAGGCGGCGACGGCGGTAACGTCACTTTCGCTGAGGCTGGCGGCGACAATTTGCATGCAGTCCGGTTCGGGCGCCGTCCGTGTGCCGTAACGAAAGGCGCCGAGTTGCGCGCTGATATAGGCCGCGCGCAGTCCGACCAGGCCGGGAATGGCGGGTTCCATTCCGGTCAGTTTGGGACCGTGGCATCCAGAGCATGGCGGCACGCCATGCGCCTGATTGCCTTCGGTGACCAGCTCGCGCCCGCGCGCCAGCACAGTCGGGCTCACATCGGCAACCGTTTGCGGCAGCGGCAGCGGGCGTAACGCCGCGAAGTAGTCCGCTATCTTTTGGAGATAGGCGTCCGGCAGGTATTCGAGGAGATAGTTCATCGGCAGATACCGCCGCCACCCGTCGCGAAACGCGACCAGCTGGTTCATCAGATAGCCGGCCGGCTTCCCGGCCAAGCGCGGAAAATAATCACTGTTCGTCCCCTCGCCCTGCTGTCCGTGGCAGGGTGTGCAGGCGCGCAGGCGCGCCGCCATCGTGTCGGGCGCGTGCTGCGTCGGCTCGGCTCCAGCAACCGTGGCGGAACAAAGCATCGTCGCCACAAGCAGGACCGCACGGCCAACCTGCCGTACGCCGTTACGGAGCGCGCGGCCTTTTAGCATTCACGACAACACTGCATCCGCAGAAGGCATGTTCCTCTCGCGTATAGCAGTCAGATTTAACCAGGGCCTGGCCGATTTTAAAAGCAGTCCTCGGCCAAATCTACCTCGGCATCACGGTTGCCCGCCTAGTAGCCCTCGAACTTGCAGACCGACGCCGATGACCCGCGACCATGAAAGGTGACGAGCGGCGGGGCGCGCACGGCTGCGACCGCCGTCTCCGGAAGGTCGATCATCTGCAGCTACTACCCCGACCGCCAGATCGGCCTCGCGCGCCTGCCCCATGGCAGCGTCGAGCTCGCGGCGAAGGAGGTCCATCGCGTCGCGAAACGGGGCTCAAAACTCTTGAGCTGTCGTGCCCGTGGGACATGGAGCCGATGTGGCACCCGAGTTGGGAGGGAAAGACGCGTAGGAGCGATAACTCTCTGCGAATGGCGGCAAGCCGGTATCGAGTTTAAAGCAAGATAGCTGTGGAACTTTCAGGATAAAGAAGTGTTTGCCCCGCCCGAAATCGACGCGTATTTGAGACGATTTAGCCTTTCACTTGCGTCATGCGATTGTCGGCGGTAGTTCTGCTGAGAACAAAACAAAGGCGGGTACATTAGCCAGCTTGGCGCTTGGAAAGACGATGCCTCGCTATCCAAAATACACGACCACGGTCATCGGGGCGCACAGCGTTCCACGCTGGTACGAGACGCTCGACCGCATGGTGGCCCTGGGACAGCTGCAGCCGGCCGATCTTGCCGACGCGCAATTTCGCACGATGCAGGCGGCGATCGTGGAACAGGAGATTGCGGGGATCGACGTGATCACCGGGGGCGAGATGCATCGGCGCACCCATAACCGGCACTCGCCGCCAAATGCGATGCTCAACCACTTCTGGCAGCGGATCCCGGCGTTTCAAGGAGAAACCCGGCCCAAGCCGATCACCAAGCATGATCCAAACGTCACGCACCCCGCGGCGATCTGCAAAGGCCCGATTTCCGACACCACGGATCTCGGGCTGGTAGACGAATTCAGGACGGTCTCGGCCTTCGCGCGCAGACCGGTCAAGATCACGATGACCGGCCCGCACCTGTTGGCGGCGGTAGCCTATGACGAGCATTACGGCAATCTCGCGCCGATGATGCTCGACCTCGGCAAGCTGCTGCACAACAACTTCCGCCGTCTTGCCGAAGCCGGCTGCAAGCATATTCAGATCGACGAGCCCTATTTTACGCCGGCATCCGATGAAGACGTGCGCGCTGCGGTGGACGCCATCAATCTCTCGCTGGAAGGGCTACCCGACGATATTCATGTTTCGGTGCACATCTGCCAGGGCAACTACGCGGTCGGTCCCGATTACGATGGTCAGATCGGCCATCGTTACTTCGATTTCGGCCGCTACAAGGCCGATCTGGTGTGCCGGATCGAGTGTGACGCGTATCTGATCGAGCACGATATGACCGACCACTTCGAAGGCCTTCTCGGCGACAAGCAGCTGGGGGTTGGCGCGGTCGACGTGCAGGCGCCCAACATCGAGACCGGCCGCCCAAATAGCCGAGCGCATCAGAGCGCACCCGTGGCTCGCGCCCGAGCAGACCATCATCACCAGCTCGTGCGGGTTCAATCACCTGCCGAGGCACATCGCGCTCGGGAAGATGCGCGCCATGGCCGAAGCCAAATCAATTTTGGGCGGGACAGCGTAGGCGGCTCGGCCAATGGATGAAACCGAATACAGCCGCGAGCATATCGAGAGCCGGCTCCGCGAGACGGAGGAGCGGTTCCGTTTGGCGCAAATCGCCAGCGGGATCGGCTGGTTCGAATGGGATTTGGCGACAAACCAGTGGCAGTGGACGCCCTATGTAGCGGTCCTCTTTGGCTTCGATCCTGACATTCCAAAGCCCTCATTTTCCGAGTGGGAGCGCGCGATTTTTATCGACGACGTGCCAAAATTGCACGCCGCCGTCGAGCGCGCAGCGCAATCCGGAGCCTACTATACCGAATTCCGGGTCAGACATCCGGACGGCGGCGTCCACTGGATCGCGGGCAAAGGCGAAGCCCGGAAAGGCGGCAACGGCCGCGCCGGTTGGGTGTCCGGCGTCTATTACGAGATCAGCGAGCGCAAGGCGCTCGAAGCCCGGCTGCTGGCGCTCAACGAAACTCTGGAAGCCCGCATTGCCGAACTTCGCGAAGAGGCGCGCACGTTGGAGGTGCTCAACCGCACCGGCACGGCTCTCGCGGCGGAACTCAGCCTGGAGCGGCTCGTCCAGACCGTTACCGATGCCGCCGTCGAACTCACCAGGGCGCAGTTCGGCGCTTTCTTTTACAATGTGATCGACGAGGACGGCGAGGCCTACACGCTGTACTCGCTCTCGGGCGCGCCGCGCGAAGCGTTTGCGAGTTTCCCGATGCCGCGCAACACGCCGGTGTTCGAGCCGACCTTTCGCGGAGAGGGCTCGGTCCGGTCGGACGACATCCTTGCCGATCCTCGCTACGGGCAGAACCCGCCTTATCATGGCATGCCTCCCGGACACCTGCCTGTACGCAGTTACCTGGCGATACCTGTCGTCTCCCGCTCGGGCGAGGTCATCGGCGGGCTCTTTTTCGGTCACTCGGAACCGGGCGTTTTCACGCAGCGCGACGAGCGGATCGTGGTCGGCATTGCGGCGCAAGCGGCAATCGCGATCGACAACGCGCAGCTCTATGAAGCAAGCCAGCGCGAGGTTACGGCTCGCCGCCACGCCGAACAGCAGCTGCAACGGATCAACGAGACGCTCGAGGAACGCGTCGCCGAGGAGGTCAAAAATCGGCAGCAAATAGAAGATGCATTGCGCCAGGCGCAGAAAATGGAGGCGATCGGTCAGCTGACCGGCGGTATCGCCCACGACTTCAACAATTTGCTGACGGTCATCATGGGCAACATCGAAACCATGCAGCGGCGGCTTCCGCCGGACCACGAATTTCACCGCTTGATCGCGGCCGCCCTGAGGGGTGCTTTTCGCGGCGCTGAGCTGACTCAGCGTCTGCTCGTCTTCGCGCGGCGCCAGCCGCTCGCGCCGGAGGTGGTTTCGCCCAACAAGCTGGTCAGCGGCATGTCCGATCTGCTGCGGCGAGCACTCGGAGAAGCCGTCGCGATCGAAACCGTTTTGGCGGGCGGGCTTTGGAACATCTTTGCCGATGCAAACCAGCTCGAAAACGCGCTGATCAACTTGGCCGTCAACGCGCGCGACGCGATGCCGGATGGCGGAAAATTGACCATCGAGACCGCCAACTGCTATCTCGATGAAGCCTATTGCTCAATGCACGCCGACTTATCCCCGGGCCAATATGTCGGCCTGTTCGTAACCGACGCCGGCTCGGGCATGCCCCAGGATGTCGTCGAGAAGGCATTCGAGCCCTTTTTTACGACGAAAGGAATCGGCCAGGGTACCGGATTGGGCCTCTCCCAAGTCTATGGCTTCGTGAAGCAGTCCGGCGGGCATGTTAAGATCTACAGCGAGGTGGGACAGGGCACCTGCGTGAAGCTCTATCTGCCCCGGCACCATGGGGTTGGGGCGTTTCTCGAGCGGTCATCGGAGCCGCGCAATCCTCCCCGCGCCCGGCAGGGCGAAACCGTGCTGGTCGTCGAAGACGATCCGGACGTGCGGACCTACACGGTCGAGATGGTGAGCGATCTCGGATACCAGGTCGTCAGCGCCGCCCGACGGTCGGGCGGCGCTGCAAGTGCTGGACGCTCATCCCGAGCTTCGTCTTCTGTTCACCGATGTGGGACTGCCGGGCGGCATGAACGGCCGCCAGCTCGGCCGATGAGGCGATCCGGCGGCGGCCGGGCATCAAAGTCCTGTTCACGACGGGATATGCCCGCAACGCCATTGTGCATCACGGGCGGCTCGATCCCGGCGTCGAGGTGATCTTCAAGCCATTCACCTATTCGGATCTGGCCGCCAAGCTCAGAAAGGCTTTCGAGAGCTGATCTGCCGCTCCCTGGCGGGCGCTCGCTAGACGAGACCCGCGACGAGGCCTCTATTCAAGGCTTCCTCGGCGGACAGATACCAGCCGCCATAGGCGCGGCGAGCGATCTCTTCGGCGTCCACATCAGCGCCCTCGATCAGTTCGGCAAACCCCTGTTCCTCGAGACGCAGCCCGTGGTCGATGTCGGCGATCATTTCTTCGAGCACCCGCCGGCAGCTGCCCAGCGGGCCTTCGAGGTGCAGATCCTTGATCATCCTGCGGCCGTGGACGAGCAGCGCCGCATCGCGGGTCAACCAGCGCTTGTCCTTGGGAAATGCGGCCATCACCGTCACCCCTGCCGAGGCGACAAGGGTCTTGCCCAGAAACCAGACATCCCGGGCGTGCTCCCGGCGCAGCAACCGCACCTCTTCGGCAAGACGCCGACCGATCTCGGCGTCGCCGCCATCGGTGAAAAGCTCGATCAGAATCGAGCCGTCGATCTCCACAATTGGGAGCAGCTGATCGAAAAAGCTGGCGACCATAGCGTGCCCCACTGGGCCCGACAGGCGGACCGTCGGGCGCGCGAGCCGGACCCGGATTTCCTCCGGGATCGGCGGAAGCTCATAGGAGCGCCCGGCCACTGGGCAGCACATTTCGTGATACGGCGGCGACGCCGCATGTCGCAAACTCCCGTGCCCCGCTGGGGCGCACTATCGGGTCGGACGGAAAGCGGCGACTTCGCCGGGCTTGCGCAGCATCTTGTCGACTTCGCTCGCGTGAAGCTCCTCGGCATAGACCATCTGTCGGGCGTATTCCTCGATGATGACCGACCGCCCTTCGGCGCATCTCAGCAGCTCGCGATAAAGGGCGAGCGCCTTTGCCTCGGTTTCGAGCGACTCGCGCATCACCGCGCCGATGTCGGTTTGATGGCTGTCGAGGAGCGGACCGATCGCCAGTGACGGGTATTCGCCGAGCAGCGTGATCATCTCGCCGGCCTGCTGGGCATGGGTGAGCGACTCGGCCGCCTGCTCCCGCAGCCACGAAACGATCGGAATCCGGTTATGCCCGAAAACCAGGAACGAATAATGGGTGTAACGCACCACCCCGGCCAACTCTGCCTCGAGAATGCGGTTCAACAGCTCCACCGCTCTACCCTTATCCAGCTCCGCCATTGTGCTACCTCCCCGAGTTGCCGTATTCGCGCCAGTCCCGGTCTGCTAAACTGCGCGGCGCTAGGTATCGTTCCGAGGCGAAAATGTTCGAGGACATCGGAAAACCCAATCTGGCCACTGTGCTGACTGTCGGGCTCGTCTCGGTAGTGCTGCCGAAATTGCTTCCCCAGATGGGTCAGGGGGTCGGGACGGCGGTCAAGATCGTCATCGACCTGTTGACCGAGTCCGAGGCGGAAGCCGCGGAAGAGCTAATCGACGCCCTCGTATCGAGCACGATCGCCGAAATAAACAAGGACGTCTCGCGCCCGGCCGACCCGCAGCAATCCCGTCAGGCGGTCGAACGCACCCTAGAGCATTTCAAGCACCGGGCGCGGCGCCGTGCGCATCGATGGGGAGCGGACGAGCACGACCGGCAGCGCCGCTACCGGCGGCATCTGGCGAAGTTGCGCGCGGCGGTCAACCGTTCGAAGAACCAGCAGGCGGATTGGCGGCGCGATATTCTCGACGATGTCGGCGAGAGCCTCGACGAGACCGCGTGATGATTGCCGGCTAGGTGGGGTACGATTGCACCTCCCGCAATACTTCGATTGCCAACAGCGGCGCGGCTCCGGCAGCCAGTGATATACCGAAATCGGCGATGCCGAGCGCCGGTCCGAACAGGTTGCGGAAGCCGGGGATGAACAATGCCGCGCCCTGCGCCGCAAATGCGCTTCCGAGGGCGCCGAAAAAAAACGGGTTGGGCGGGAACGTTCGACCGGAGAGGATCAATCCACGCCTCGAGCGGCAAGCAAAGGCATAAAATAGCTGCGCCGCGACGAGGCTGGTAAAACCGACGGTCTGACCGGATTGCGCCGAGTTGCCGAGCCGTGATGCGCAGGCCTGAGCGGCAAACGCGCTGGCGGCGATCAGGCTGGCGTCGCGGGCGAGCGTGCCGAACTCCGCCGCCGAAATGAGCGGTTCCTTGGAATCTCGAGGCGGCCGCGTCATCAAATCGGGGGTGGCCGGCTCCATAGCGAGCCCCACTGCCGGCAGGACATCGGTCAACAGGTTGATCCACAGCAGCTGTATCGGGCTCAGCGGATGCGTGCGGCCGGCTGCCGCGGCAACCAGCATGAAGATGATTTCGCTGAGGTTGGTCGCCACGAGATAGCGAATGGCCTTGCGAATATTGATCGCGACCGTGCGGCCGCGCTCGACCGCATCGGCCAGAGAAGTGAGGTCGTCGTCGAGCAATACGACGTCCGCGATGCCGCGCGCGGCCTCCACCCCGGAGCGTCCGAGAGCGATGCCGATGTCCGCCGCGCGCAGCGGCGGCGTATCGTTGACGCCGTCCCCGATCATCGCGACGACCATCCCGCTTTGCTGCAGCTTTCTCACCAATTGCAGCTTCTGCCCCGGCGCGACCCGCGCGAATACCCGCGGCAGATCACCATCGCCGGTCGCCGCCTCGAATTCCTCGAGCTGTGCGTCTTCGACAAGCTCCGCCCGGTTGCCGTTCGACAGGCCCAGCTCGGCGGCGACCGCGGCTGCCGTCGCGCGTTGGTCGCCGGTCAGCATGATGCTCGTGATGCCGGCACGGCGAAATGCGTCGATCAGCTCTGGCGCGCCCTTCCGGATCGGGTCGGCCATGCCGACAAGACCGGCCCAGATGAAATCCTGCTCGATGCTCGTGCCGCGATCCTCGACGCCGGCCGACCGGTAGGCAATGCCGAGCACCCGCAGGGCATCCTCCGCCATTGCGAGGTTTTCTGCCTCGATGGTGCGCCGATCCCCGGCCTCCAGCGACGCAACGATGCCGTTGTGCAGTTGCCACCGGCAAAGCGCCAGCACCTCCCTGGGATCGCCCTTTACGATGACGAGCTTCTGATCCGCGGCAGCATCGTGCACCGTGACCATGAAGCGCCGGTCTTCGGCACGTTCAAGCGTCGCACGGCGCGGGTGACGAAGGCGGATCGCCCCGATATCGAGCCCCGCGCGGATCGCCGCCCGAACGAGCGCCATCTCGGTAGCCGATCCGTTGGCATCGCCCGCCGCCGCATCCCCCAGCTCAACATCATTGCAGAGGATTGCGAGCTCCAATAGCCGGGCCAGCTCGCGATCGGTCGTGCGGTCCGCGACCGCTCCGGTTTCGGTGTGGAACTGCTCGTCGGTAAGGCGCGCCCGCGTCTGGTTCCAGTACAGGCGAACGACGCTCATATCGTTGAGTGTCAATGTGCCGGTCTTGTCGAAGCAGGCAATTTCGACCCCGGCGAGCCCCTCCACCGCGCTCAGCCGGCGGATGATGATCCGCCGCCGGCGCAGATCCTGGACTGCCAGCGCGAGCGTCGTCGTCGCGAGGGTCGGCAAGCCCTCGGGGACCGCCGCGACCGCGAGCGACGTCACTGTCTTCAATAGCGGCAACAGCCCAAACCCCCGGATCAGCCCGATTGCAGCGAACAGCCCGCATGCTGCGACCGATCCGAACACCAGTTGCCGGCCGAGCGCGTCGAGCTGGCGTTGCAAAGGTGTCGCGGGCTGGTCCTCGGAACCCAAAAGCGATTGTATCCTGCCGAGTTCGGTTTCGGGGCCGGTCGCGGTAACGACGGCACGCCCTGCCCCGCCCGTCACGACTGTTCCGCGGAACACCATGTTGTGACGGTCGGCAATCGGTGCGGAGTGCGGTGCCACAACATTGGCCGCCTTCACTACCGGAACGCTCTCGCCGGTCAGCATCGCCTCGTTCACCGTCAGGCGATTGGCTGTAATGACCCGTGCGTCGGCCGGCACGAGCTCGTCCCGGCGCAATTCGATGATGTCGCCCGGCACGAGCTCCTCGGCGGGGATCTCGCATTCCTTGCCGGCGCGCAATACCCGCGAGACCGGGGCCCGGCTCTCGCTGAGGCTACCGATGGTCTCTTCGGCGCGTGCCTCGGCGATGAAGCCTATGGCGCCGTTGAGCCCGATGACGGCGAGGATGATCGCAGCGTCGAGAAGCCCGCCGGTAGCGATCGACAATATCGCGCCGGCGGCCAATAGCGCGATCGGCAAGCTGTGAAACTGGGAGAGCAGTATTTCGAGCTGGGTGCGGCCGGATATCGGCGCTATTGCGTTGGCGCCGATATCCGCGAGCCGTGTCTTTGCTTCTGCTTCGGATAATCCCGATGGATGGCTTTTGACCGCGCCGACGACATCGTCGGCATCGATCGCGTGCCAGGATGGGCGGGCGGAACTGGCGTCCGGCGCGTTTGGGTCGAGCGCGCGCTCTGCGGATTCGCCCAGCCGCCGCGTAATCTCGGCGAGATCGTGCCCGGTCTCGAACAGCACCAGTACCGTTCCCGTCGAGGTGCTGGCTCTGACCGAGCGGATGCCGCGGCCGGCAAGACCCGCCTCCAGCGCGCGCCTTACCCGGTCATTGCGTTTGAGGCCGGATACACTGAAGCGGGCACGGCCGGGGACGGCCGTATGGATCGGCAGGACGGCCGGTTAGGCTCAAATCGATTCACCCGGCCTAGCCTGGGACCGGTCCAGACGACGCTGCGATTGCCGGGTCTGGCCCGCGATCGCTCCACAGCCCGATCAGATCCCCCGCGTACCACAAGAGCGTCGGGGCGGGAGCGTCGAGCCTGCGTCGCAACAGCTGGAATATGCCGCCGGCAAGCAGCAGGACGAACAGCACGCCGCGCATGTCGATCTGGTTCTGCGTCCAGCGGCGCAGCGCATGATCGGCCGTCTCGAATGATCGCACGGCCGCTTCGGGATGACGGGCGCTGCCGAGTCCCCGAACGCGGCGTCGAAATCGATGTCGAACAAGTCGTTTTTGGCGGCCGCCTCGAGGAATAGTCGTCTCCGGATCCGAGAAATGAATCAGAACGCTGGCGGTGAGCGGGTTGGTTTCGACGCGCTCGACGCTCTCCCATGTCGCGAGCTGTTCGGCGACGGCATCGAAGAAATCCGTGTCCCGCCGTTTCTCCGGGACCTTTATCCGCAACCGCCGCGCCGTGAAATGGCTGATGCGGGCCGCCGGCAGGCTAGGCATTCGGCGAGCCGGCCTCCCTGGCAGGCCGATCCCGCAGCCTCACGACTTCATTCGCTTCGACCGGGTCGTCTTCGGCATCCGCGATGCGTCTGTTCGGCGTCGTATTCGGCGCGAGCCTCGGCCATCATATCGCTGGCGAACTCACCCATCTCGGCCGCTCGCTCGCGGCCCCGCTCGTAGAGCGCGATCCCGGTCTTGAACAGGCTTTTGGTCGCCGGCCGGAAATTGCGCTCCAGTCGCGGCAGGATCAGCGGCGCCATCAGGCCGCCCGCGACACCGGCCAGCACCGCAGTCACGATCGTTCCGAAGCGCCCTGAACGGCGCCGGTCTGAAACCGGTTCCTCCTGCGCCATGCTCAATGCTTTTCGCGCGGGCTTTCGCGATTGGCGGAAGCGGCTCTCGCAGTGGGCCCGTCGATACCGGCGTGGTCGCCGTGTTCGAGTTCGCTCTTCGCCTCGGCGACGAGGTCGGTGGTCAATTCGCCAATCCCGGCCACGGTTTCGCGATAGAGCACGATCCCGCCCTTGATCATGGTCTTGGCCACGGGACGCAGTGCCCGGCCGATCGTCGGCAGAATTGTCGGGCCGAGGAACAGCGCCGCGGCGCCGACCGCGACGCCGGTGAGCGCATTGCCTTTGAACATGTCTTCAATCAGAGCCATTCTCGTCTCCATTCCTCGGTTGCCGGCAGCCCCCGCTTACGCCGCTGCTTCAGGTAAACACTCCGAACCGCGTACGTCTCAGCCGTTGTCATAATTTTTTAACACGGAACCTCCCCTCAGCTACCACCGTCACGGGACGAGCAAAATCTTGCCGATATGGCGGCTGGATTCCATCAGGCGATGCGCCTCGGCCGCCTCGATGAGCGGGAACTGCTTGTAGGTGAACACGCGCAGCTTGCCGGCCGCCCAGAGCGGCCAGACCTTCTCCTTCAATGCGGCGATGATCGCGGCCTTCTGTTCGACGGTGCGCGAGCGCAAAGTCGAGCCGGTGACCGTCAGATGCTTGCGCTGGATCAGCCCGAAATCGGCCTCGACCCGGGTGCCCTGCATCAGCGCGACAAAGCACAGCCGGCCCTCGCGCGCCAAGAGATCGAGCTGCGCCGGGATGTAATTGCCGCCGACCATGTCGAGGATCGCATCGACACCGCGGCCGCCGGTGAACTCCTTGCCGACCTGCACAAAATCCTGGGTGCGGTAATTGATCGCGACATCGGCGCCGTAATCGAGGCACGCCCGGCATTTCTCGTCGGTGCCCGCGGTCGCCAATACCTTGGCGCCGAACGCCTTGGCGAGCTGGATCGCGGTGATGCCGATGCCGCTCGTGCCGCCCTGCACGAGAAACACCTCTCCCGCCTGCAGATGCATCCGCTCGAAGACATTGGTCCAGACGGTGGAGAAGGTCTCGGGCAGGCCGCCGGCATCGACGAGATTCACGCCTGTCCGGCACCGGCAGGCATTGCACCGCCGGCGCGGCGGCGTATTCGCCGTACCCGTCGCCGATCATCAGCGCGCAGACCTGGTCGCCGACCTGCCACTGCGAGACGCCCTCGCCGGTCTTGACCACCGTGCCCGAGCATTCGAGACCCGGGAATATCCGGCGCGCCGGGCGGCATCGGGTAGCGTCCCATGCGCTGCAGGCAATCGGCGCGGTTGACCCCGGCGGCGGCGATCCGGATCAACACCTCGCCGGCCTTCGGCTCGGGCACGGGCCGGGTCGCCGGCACCAGCATCTCCGGCCCGCCGGGCGCCTTGATCTCGATGACGGTCTGGGTCGCGGGGATATTGGCAAGCACGGCCGGTCCTCTCGATGCTCGGATGCTCCGGTGATTATATACCCCCGGCTTCGCTCCGAGATCATGCCAGCAAATCGCCGGGCAAGCCTTGCCTCCTCAATGGTATCCTGCTGCTCGCGATCGCAGGCCCAGCGATCCCTTTTGCCGGCGGCTGAAATCCTCCCGCAGCAGGCAGGCAAATCCGATCGCTGGGCGCCTGCCGCCAAGGTGTGCCCGCACCGCGACTCCGTGAGGGTAGCACGGGGTGAGGGCAAGCGTGGCATTGATCAAACCGGAGCGGATCGGTACCGTGGCGGCTCATTGCCGCCGCCGAAGGATACGGAGCATGCCAGACGACGTCCGCAAGCCCGCGATCGACAAGTCGCGCCTGCCGAGCCGGCATGTCACGGTCGGACCCGAGCGGGCGCCGCATCGCGCGTTCCTCTATTCGATGGGGCTGACCGAGCGAGCAGATCGCGCAGCCGCTGGTCGGCGTCGCGACGACTTGGAACGAGGCGGCGCCGTGCAACATCGCGCTGTCGCGCCAGGCGCAGGCGGCAAAGAAAGGGGTCGCTGCGGCCGGCGGCACGCCGCGCGAGTTCACGACGATCACCGTGACCGACGGCATCGCGATGGGCCATGACGGCATGAAATCCTCGCTGGTCAGCCGCGAGGTCATCGCCAACTCGGTCGAATTGACGATGCGCGGCCATTGCTACGACGCGCTCGTCGGGCTCGCCGGCTGCGACAAATCGTTGCCCGGGCTGATGATGGCGATGCTGCGGCTCAACGTGCCGTCGGTCTTCATGTATGGCGGCTCGATCCTGCCGGGCCGCTTCAAGGGCAGGGACGTGACGATCGGCGATGTATTCGAGGGCGTCGGCGCGCACAATGTCGGCAAGTTGTCCGACGAGGAACTGCACGAGCTCGAATGCGCCGCCTGCCCGTCGGCCGGCTCCTGCGGCGGGCTATTCACCGCCAATACGATGGCCTGCGTTTCCGAGGCGATCGGGCTCGCGTTGCCCGGCTCGGCCGGCGCGCCGGCGCCCTACGATTCCCGCGACGCCTATGCCGAGGCGTCGGGCGAGGCGGTGATGGAGCTGTTGCGCAGCAACCTGCGCCCGCGCGACATCGTCACCCGCAAGGCGATCGAAAACGCCGCGATGGTCGTCGCCGCGGCCGGCGGCTCGACCAATGCCGGCCTGCACCTGCCGGCGATCGCCAACGAGGCCGGCATCGAATTTTCGACCTGCACGATGTCGGCGAGATCTCCAAGCGCACGCCCTATATCGGCGACCTGAAGCCGGGCGGCCGCTATGTGATGAAGGATCTGCACGACATCGGCGGCGTGCCGGTGCTGATGAAGGCGTTGCTCGACGGCGGCTATCTGCACGGCGACTGCCTGACCGTGACCGGCAAGACCATCGCCGAGAATCTGCGGGACGTGAAGTTCCCGGCCGGCCAGGACGTGGTCCGCCCGACCTCCAACCCGATCGCGCCGACCGGCGGCTCGTCGTGCTGAAGGGCAACCTCGCGCCGCAAGGGGCGATCGTGAAGGTCGCCGGGCATGCAGACGAAGCTGCGCTTCACCGGCCCGGCGCTGTGCTTCGACTGCGAGGAGGACGCCTTCGAGGCGGTCGAGAAGCGGCGCTACAAGGAAGGCGATGTGATCGTCATCCGCTATGAGGGGCCGCGCGGCGGACCGGGCATGCGCGAGATGCTGTCGACGACCGCCGCGCTCTATGGCCAGGGCGTCGGCGAGAAGGTGGCGCTGATCACCGACGGCCGCTTCTCGGGCGCGACGCACGGCTTCTGCATCGGCCATGTCGGGCCGGAGGCGGCGGTCGGCGGGCCGATCGGGCTGTTGCGCGACGGCGACATGATCACGATCGACGCCGTCGCCGGCACGATCGACGTCGCGCTGAGCGAGGCCGAACTGGCCGAGCGCCGCCGCGCCTGGACGCCGCGTCGCCACGATTACCAGTCGGGCGCCTGTGGAAATACGCGCAGACCGTCGGCGACGCCGAGAAGGGCGCCGTCACCCACCCCGGCGCCCGCGCCGAAACCCGCGCCTACGCGGATATCTGATCAAGCCCGCCCGGTGAAGGAGGGCGGCGGACCGTGGCTGTGGAGCGTCGCCGCCTTCGGCTAAGCGGGCTTTTGATCACGTTAACGGCATGCGTTCGATTTTCGTTGCGGTCCCTTGTTCCGGGGAGTTGTCCGCGATAATGAAGATTAAGCGTTTCGGAAAGCGGCAAACGGAGAGGGGAGATGGAACTCAAACCCGATTTTTCCTTTACGCCGATCCCCCCAATAGAGAGGCCGTTGCGCTTCTCTCTTGCCGGCCCTCCCGACACCGACCTCGGGTTCCTTGAAGGCTTGAAGGGGACCTGGACGGGACGCGGTTTCAATGTCATCTGGCGGCCGTTCCAAGGGGGGCCGGCAGATCAGGACCGTTTCCTCGAACTCAACCTCACCGAGGAGACCTTGCAATTTGAAGAGATACCGGGGGCTATACCAAATCGCGGGCTTCTTCAACCCGACATCAACATGTTTGGCGTGTGGTATTTGCAGACGATTGCGGATGCAAACATCAAAGACGGTAAGGGGAAACCCGCGGGACTACACCTCGAGCCCGGAATCTGGGCGACGGTGCCGAAAACGGAGCATCCCCAAGAGGTGCCGACGGTCGTCCGCATGGCGTCGATCCCGCACGGAACGACTGTCCTCGCGCAGGGTGTCGCGAGTACCAGCTCGGAGGGGCCGGACATCACGGACATAAACATCACCCCGTTTGTGATCGGGAATCCCGCAAAACTAATAACAACCTTCCCGGAACCCGATCTTTCCAAGCCATCCGAATTTCGGACACCTCCCCAAGGTTTGGTCGGCATCGATCAAGCCATTGTCGATAATCCAAATCTGGTTCTGAAGCGCGCGCTCGAGGGCACGACGATCAAAAACACGGTCGTGCTCAACGTCTCATCGGATCAGAGCACTCCGGTGTTTGGCGGAGGGGCCGCAAATACGGCGTTCTTGCAAGGCAGCCCGAATGAGGGCCCGAACGCGCTGGCCGCCGACGTCAGGGCGATTTTTTGGATCGAGACGATAGCGGGTCCTGTTGCGGGCAGCCCGGATTTTCACCAACTGCAATATACTCAACGCGTATTGCTGAACTTCAATACACTGAGCTGGCCGCACATCACCGTCGCGACCCTTCTGAGATCGACACCGTATACGGTGAAGCCGGGCGACACATTAACATCCATTGCCCAGCAGTTCTACAATAACGGGGCGGAACCTCTGTGGAGAAAGATTTACAACGCGAATATTGCGGTGATCGGGCCTGATCCGAACGACATCGCATCCGGCCAGCAGCTCAACATTCCTATGTAAGTAGAAACTCTCCGCAACGTCCAACTCTCCGCCCACCCCCTGAAGGGGTGGGCGAAAGGGTGCAGAGCGTTTACCAACTCCGACACCAGAACGGGCCGAGCCAGAGCACGAAGAGATAGATCCCTGCATGCTTGTGATTACATCCGTTCAATACGGTAGAACCTAACCTCAGCAGTGCAGCCACGGCGCCAGCAATAGCCGCACTTGTGCCGGTGAACCCCATATTGCCAAGGAGCCCTCCAAGCGCTCCCGGCCCGGCGGCTCCTGAATTCATCGTCGCAGTAATCTGGGTTATTTCTCGATCACTAAATTCAACTATAAAACCGAACCACGTAAACTTCACAGTCGCCATCCACCTCCCCCGTAGCCCGCATAATGCCGCAGGATTCTTTTAGTAGTGCACAAAATTCACTTGGTTGGGATCCAGCTCCCCTGCTCTGATCATCCTATTAGTTTCCTGGAGAGAGCTTTTTAGGGCGGTGAAAAGCTCGGGATGAATGCCGATGGTCTGAGCATCTTCAACTTGCAACTGGAACGTGCCATCCTCGGCGCGTTTGACATGCCGCTGAAATCGCATGATTGCGGCCTCTTTTTGTTCATTTGATCCCGGCGCATACATGGTCTTCTGCCTTTTCCATCCATATAACCGCATAACCGCAATCAGTTATACCAGTTTGCAATAGCGCGCGCGGTGGCCGGCATCACTGTGCCTAGAGCCTCTCGCGCGGTAAACGCAAATCTCATTAAGTTGACGCGACGGTTCTGGTCAACCTTATCGGTCGACATGTTCTTAACGGCTGGTTCCGTTCTACATTTGTTCTGAAATTACCGTGAAGTCGGCGCGGAGTCAATGCCGATTAGATTGAAATCGAGACAATAGCCCGTCGTTTCCATGCAGCTGGTCGCGCTGCCTCCGATAATCGAAGCTGCGCGGATACCGGGATTTTGGCGATCTGTTGCTGAGCGTCAATTTTGTCGCCCTCTGATCGGCACTCCCAACAGCGCCCGCCGGACGCCGGACCCGTCATGCACGTCGCGACGCCGCGTACGGTATCGGCTATCGAAGGCAGAACCATGGCGCCGCGTGCTCCGTGCGCGTTCTTCACATTTGGCAAGATGAGCGGCTGCGCTTCCATGCTCGAGCCGGCCCATTGCGGCAGGAGCACCATCGATGATCGCGAAGCAGCGACAGCTGAGAATCCAGACCCCTCATCGCGCCTCCGTCCAACTTTCGGAGAAGGCGAGCGCGCAGGTGCTGAAGGGGCGCCCTTCGCGCTCCCTTGGCCAGGGACGGCCCGCCGCCTCGACGCCGTTTCTGGTGAGGCGCGCTCCGAGAGCCGGGATCAGCAAGGTGCACACCCCGTAGGGGCGTCCCGGTTCGGCGTTGGGCTGGGTGTGGATGAGCAGCGGCTCGCCGATCTGATACCAGGTGAGGCCGATCTCCTCGTCCCGCGATTTGACCCGCTCGGTCCAGAAATACCGCGGGTCGCCCGACTTGGTGAATTCCGCATCGGTGACCGGGATCGAGGTGTCCGCCGTTTCGGCGTTGAGCATGCCCTGCACCGTCGACTGCAGCCACCGCGCCATCGCAATGTTGTCGGCGTAGATGCGCCAGCGATTGCCGGTCAGCTCGCTGTTGAGATAGAGGACATGCCCCGGCCCCGCCGGGCAGGTAATGATGCGCCAGAAGCTCGCATTGGTGGTAAAGGGATCGCCGTCTTTGACGCTGAGGCGGATGAACGGGTTTTCGCCTGTGAGGACCACGCGGTTCTGATCGGCGGGCATTGCGGCGGCTCCCTGCAAAATGATCACGCCAAGGTAACCCTAACCCGCCGGTTTCGAAAGGACGACGGTATGACCAAGATCATTCTGGTTCGCCACGGCCACGTCGAAGGGATTTTGCCGGAACGCTTTCGCGGCCGCGCCGATCTGGCACTGACCGCGGAGGGCCGCCGGCAGGCGGAGGCGACCGCGCGCCGCATCCGGGCGAGCTGGACCCCTGTTGCCCTTTATGCCAGCCCGCTGAGCCGGTGCCGGACGACCGCGGAGGCGATCGGAAGGCCGTTTGGACTGACGCCAACCCCGGTCCCGGGTCTGATCGATATCGATTACGGCGAGTGGCAAGGTCTGACCCCGGACGAGGTCCGACGCAAATGGCCCGAGCCGCTCGACACCTGGTACCGGGCGCCGCATTGGGCGGCGATCCCAGGAGGCGAGAGCCTGCAGGATGTGCTCGCTCGCACAATCGCGGCATTGCGCGACGTGATCGGGCGGCATTCGAAAGATACGGTCGTGGTGGTCGGGCACGACAGCGTCAACCGCGTTATCCTACTGCACGCGCTCGAACTGCCATTGTCCCGCTATCGGCGGCTCGGCCAGGATCCCTGCGCGATCAACGAGATCGACTTTTCGGCAGGCGAGTTTACCGTGCGGTCGGTCAACGCGATCGATCATCTGAAGCAACAAGAATGACAAAATCTGAGGGACATCCCGCCTGCGTGTTCTGCGCAATGGGCGGCGAGCACATCATTGCAAGAAACGGTCTGGCCTACGCCATTCGCGACACCTCGCCGGTGACGCCGTTGCACACACTGATCCTTCCCAATCGCCACATGGCCGGCTATTTCGATCTCGCCGCAAAAGAGAAGCTCGCGATCGGCGCATTGCTCGAAGAGATTCGGCGCGACATTCTAGCGCGCGACCCGGCGGTTGCCGGGTTTAACATCGGCATCAATATCGGCGCGGTTGCCGGCCAGACGATCTTTCACTGCCACGTGCATCTGATTCCGCGCCGACCGGCCGACGTCGCCAACCCGAAAGGCGGGGTGCGGGCCGTGATCCCGGGAAAGGCCGATTATTGAGCCTGGGACCCGTCTGCCGTCGGTGTCGCCGGGTCACGCGAGACCGCTTTCGGCGGTTGACGTCGGCCGGGAGGGGATTAAATTACACTGCGAGGGGATGGAGTTCCCCGTAACCGCCCACAAGGGCTGATGACTCCTGCTGCGTGACCATGCGTAGCGGGGTGTGTGTCCGAAACCCGCTGTCTGGCGGGTTTTATTTTGCCCTCCCGGCGCGCGGATTTGCGGAGACTCGCCGTTGCCGCGGTAGAAGAGGTCTGGGATGGACAACATTTGGTTCGCCTCGGCGCTGTGGATCGGGCTGGCGCTGATCGCCGCGTCGATGCAGGCCTGGGTCGCGGTCTCTGTAGCCTTGCTCGAAATCATTATCGGCGCGATTGCCGGCAACCTCGTCGACATGCCCTTGACGCCCTGGGTCAACTATCTCGCCGGATTCGGGGCGATCCTATTGACGTTTTTGGCTGGCGCCGAGATCGACGCGAAGGTCATCCGCCGTCACTTCGGATCGACGATGGCTATCGGGGCGGTCGGCTTCTTCGCGCCTTATCTCGGCGTGCTCGCCTGGGCTCACTTCATTTCGGGATGGCCTTGGCCGCAGGCGCAGATCGCCGGTATCGCCCTCTCGACGACCTCGGTCGCGGTCGTTTACGCGGTCATGGTCGAAACTGGGTTCAACGATACTGAGATCGGCAAGGTCATCCTCGCGGCGTGCTTCATCAACGATATCGGCACCGTGCTCGCGCTCGGCCTCGTGTTCGCCAATTACAATTTCTGGCTGCTCGGATTCGCCGCGGCGACGGTGATCGCGCTCTTGCTGTTGCCCCGCGTTACGCCTTGGTTCTTCGCCAGGATTGGGTCGCGCGTCAGCGAGCCGCAAATCAAGTTCGTGCTGGTAGTTTTGTTTCTGCTTGGCGGGCTCGCCAATACAGCAAAGAGCGAGGCCGTGCTGCCGGCCTATCTGGTCGGGATGGTGCTCGCCCCAGTCTTTCTCGGCGACCGGGAGCTGATGCACCGAACCCGGGTCATCGCATTTACGGTCCTCACTCCGTTCTATTTTCTAAAGGCCGGATCGCTGGTGCGCGCCGCCGATATTGTCGATGCGGCCGGCCTGATTGTGATCTATCTCTCAGTCAAGATGATTACCAAATTCGTCGGCATCCTGCCGCTGACGCGCATCTTCCGGTTCGAGCGGAAGGAGGGGATGTACACGACATTGATGATGTCGACCGGCCTGACCTTCGGATCGATCTCGGCGCTTTTCGGTCTGACCAACCACATCATTGACGAGCGCCAATACACGATCCTGTTGACCGCCGTAATCGGCAGCGCGGTCGTGCCGACCTTGATCGCGCAGCGCTGGTTTCAACCCGACTTCAAGCCGCTTGCCGCCAACCCCCCTGCGGCCACATCCGTGATTGCGGAAGGAAAGTAGCATGTACACCACCATATTGGCGGCGAATGATGGCTCGACCGGGGGTAAGAAGGCGCTCGCGGCGGCCATTGAGCTCGCCAGGAAGATTTCTGCGGAACTTCACATGGTTACGATCGAGGAGTTGCCGCGCTTCCCGGCGACGATCGATGAAGTCGCGGAGCAGAAGGACGTGGCGAACCATCGCTTCGCCCCGGTAATCGACGAGGCAAAGGCTCAGGCCCGATCCGGCGGCGTGACGATGCAAACGCATCTCGTCCCGGGGCATGTCGTCGACGCCGTCATCGGGATGGTAAAACAGCTGAATGTCGACCTATTGGTCGTCGGCTTCATGGGGCACTCTCAGCTTTACGAACGGGTTATCGGCGGCACTACGGACAGGCTGATCCGCCTCTCCCCTTGCACCGTGCTGGTCGTCAAGTAGTCAAGCCCCGTGTTTAAGTCTTCTCGACGTTCCACATCAGGAACGCGGGCGCCTCGATGACCCCCTTCAGGTTCTTGTGATAGGCGGTCACCGGCTTCCATTGCCCGGTCGGCAGGTACGGAACGACCTCGAACGCGCGCTCCTGGATTGCCATGGCGAGCTTCTTGCGCGCGTCTAATGTCGTCGCCTTGATCCACTGGTCCCGCAGCGCTTCGAGCTTCTCGTCACTCGGCCAACCGAACCAGGCGTTCGCGCCGTTCGTCTTTAACGGCAGCTCTTGCACCGGGTCGAGCATATCGGCGCCGACCCAGCCGGTGGCGAAGATGTTCCAACCCCCCTTATCGATCGACTCCTTCGAGGCGCGGCGGGTGACCAACGTGCCCCAATCCATTGCCTGCACCTCGACATTGAGGCCTAGCTTTCTCAATAACTCGCCGACGACGAGCGCCTGCGTATGCACGACCGGCTGATCGACGCCATCCATCACGACGATCTTCTCGCCCTTGTAGCCGGCCTCGGCGATCAGCTGCTTCGCCTTGTCGAAATCACGCTTGCCTGACAAGGCTGCCGACCCGGCATCGTTCGCCATCGGCGTGCCGCAGGTGAAGAATGACGGGCACAAATCCCAGTTCTTCTGATCGCCGGCGAGCGCCGCGAGGAAATCGGCTTGATCGGCGACTGCCAGCACGGCCTGGCGCATTTTGACATTGTCGAAGGGCGGCAACAGGTGATTGAACCGCACCATGATCGTGTTTTCGAGCGGGTCGGCCGAGGCGATCGTCATGTCGGGGTTCGCGGCGAGCACGGGCACGATGTCGAGCGGCGGGTTCTCCCACCAATCGGCCTCGCCGGCATTGAGCGCGGCGACCTTGGTCATCGCGTCGGGGATGTAGAGCCATTCGACGCGGTCGACCTTGACCACCTTGCCGCCCGAGGCCCAGCTCGGCGGCTCTTGGCGCGGCACATAGTCGGTGTTCTTGACGTACACGACACGGTGGCCGGGTTCGAACTCGTCCTTGACGAATTTGAACGGGCCCGACCCCACCATCTCGGTGACCTGCTGGAACGGGTCGGTATTGGCGAGCCGCTCCGGCATCACGAACAATGCCAGGCTCGATACTTTGCCGATTCCGTCCAGCAATAGCGAAAACGGCTCCTTGAGCTTGATCCTGAGCCCCTTGTCGCCGTCCGGCTTGATCTCGTCGAGAACGGTCGCGAGCGCCTGCCCATGACCGTCGCGCGCCATCCAGCGCTTGATCGAGGCGACGCAGTCGACCCCGCGGACCGGACTGCCGTCGTGAAAACGGAGCCCGTCGCGCAGCTTGAATTGGTAGGTCAGCTTGTCGGGCGAGATGCTGTAGTCACCCACCATCTGCGGGTGCGGCGCGAACTCGGCGTCGATCGCGAACAGCGTATCGAACACCATGTAGCCGTGATTGCGGGTGATGTACGCGGTCGTCCAGATCGGGTCGAGAACACGCAAATCCGACTGCGCGATAAAGCGCAAGGTCTTAGTGTCGGCCGCGCGAGCATTCCGGCCAAGGCCGTACCCGGCCAAGGTCGCCGCCCCGGCGGTGATCCCAAATTCACGACGTGTCAGCCGGTGAGCCATCCCTATCTCCGCCGTTTCGAGTTGACCTCGAAATGATAGCAAAAATCGCGCCGCTCAGCGCTTTCGATTGACGACAGACGTGTTGGGGCACCATCTCCGGCCTGAGATTATGCACATCGACGATTTCGATTTCGACCTGCCGCGCGAACGGATCGCGCTGCATCCGTGCGAGCCGCGCGATGCGGCGCGGCTGTTGGTGATCCCCGCATCGGGAGGGTTCGACGACCGGCCGGATTTCGGATCTGCCGGCACTGCTGCAGCCCGGGCGATCTTCTCGTCTTCAACGACACCAAGGTGATCCCGGCGCGGCTGGTCGGCCGACGCGGCGAGGCTGTGGTCGAGGTTACGATCTACCGCGACCTCGGCGGCGGCGCATGGCGCGCTTTTGCGAAGGGCGCGCGGCGCTTGCGGACGGGCGACCGCCTCGTCTTCGCCGAGGGCTTTACCGCTGTGGTCGGCGAGAAGCACCCCGAGGGTGACGTGACCTTGCGGTTCGAGCTCGATGCGGCGGCTTTTCGGGAGGCGCTCGCCCGCCATGGCTCGATGCCGCTGCCGCCCTACATCAAGCGGCCGCGCGGCGGCGATCCGCAGGACCGCCGGGATTATCAGACGATCTTCGCTCGCGCCGAGGGTGCCGTTGCGGCGCCGACCGCCGGACTTCACTTCACCCCCTCCCTCCTCGAGGCGCTCGCCCGTCGCGGCATCCGATGGACCACACTGACCTTGCACGTCGGGCCCGGCACCTTTCTGCCGGTCAAGGTCACCGACCCGCGCGATCATCCGATGCACGCCGAATGGGGAGTTGTTTCGGCCGAGACCGCCGAACGGATCGGCGCGGCGCGGCGCGAGGGCGGGCGCATCATCGCGGTTGGGACGACCAGCCTGCGCCTTCTCGAAACCGCCGCAGCCGAGAACGGCGAGGTGCGGCCCTTCGCCGGCGACACCCGATTGTTCATCATGCCCGGCTATCGCTTCCGCGCGATCGACATGCTGCTGACCAATTTCCACCTGCCGCGTTCGACCCTGTTTATGCTGGTCGCCGCACTCGCTGGGCTCGAACGCAGCAAATCCGCCTACTCCCACGCCGTCACCGGCGGCTATCGCTTCTTTTCCTACGGTGATGCCTGCCTGATCGAGCGCCCCCGATCCGGGTGTGCTGCGCGGGGCGTTAGCGATCTCAGTCAGTGAGGAGTTTGGCGGCTTTGTCGCAGACCAGTTTCGCCGTCGCGATGTCTTCGATCGCGAGCCCTACCGACTTGAACACCGTCGTCTCGGACAACGGAGCCGCTTTGGTTCCGGCAAAGATCTCACCGGCCTCGGCGTAGATCTCCGCCCCGGAAAGGATCACGTCGCCGGATTCCTTGAGGGCTGCCTCGCGCGAATCTACGACGAGGATGTTGGTCATCACTCGGTCGTCGAGCTCCCGCCAATTTGGCCGCGGCGAGCCGACGGCATTCACATGCGCCCCCGGCTCGAGCCAATCCCCGTGGAGAATCGGCCGCAGCGCGTTCGTGGCGGTCACGATCACATCCGCGCCGCGAACCGCGTCCGCGATAGGCATCGCCTTGGCATTATGCTGCTCGGCAAACCGCTCGGCATGCTCCTCAGTGCGGCTCCACACGCGGATTTCATCGAAATGGCGCACCCGAGAGAGCGCGTGCAAATGAGCACGCGCCTGCACTCCGCTGCCGAGCAAGGCCAGCACCCGACTGTCGGGGGCGGCCAGATATTTCGTCACGGCCGCCGAGACTGCCGCCGTCCGCATCTCGGTAATCAGGCGGGCGTCCATGACTGCCAGCGGCTCGCCGGTGTCGGGACGAAACAGCACGATCATCGCGTGATGCGTCGCTGTGCCGGTCCCCTCGTTGCCTGGGTAGAAGCTGACGAGCTTCGCCCCCATTGCCTCGTGCGCCACCGCCGGCATGATCCCGAGATACCGCTTTCCTTCTTCCACCGTCAGCATATTGCGCACCGGCTGCACGACCTGTCCGAGCGAGAACTCGGCGAGGGCATTCTCCATTGCCGGGATCAATTCATCCCACCGCAGCAGCGCGCGAACCTGCTCCTCGTCCAGAAACCGCACGACCGATATGCTGCTTTGTCGCGGCGAGGTGCGATTTTAGCGCGCCGCGCTCGCCGTCTTCTCCCGCATCATCGCGATGAGGCCGCGCACTTGACCGCCGTTGCGCTGCACGACCGAGGCGAATTCGGAGCGCTGAGTGGTCATCATGCTGATGCCTTCGACGATAACGTCGCTGATCTTGTAGGTCCCGTTCTCGCTCACCAATCGCCAATCGATCTTCAATGGTGAAGCGCCACCTGGGGCCGATCACGTCGGTCGACACGATGACCCCATCGCCGTCGCTGCGGCTGCCGCGGACTTTCAAAGCCTCGCCGCCGAAATTCGACAGTCGCGCCGTGTACACGAAAACAACATAGTCCTCAAACAACTTCACAAATTCCTGCTGCTCCTCCTCGCTCGCGGCCCGCCAATAACGGCCGAGTACGAATTTCGCGATGCCGGGACAATCGAAATCGGTGTGGAACAACTCGCGGAAACGCGCCTCCCTGACGGTGTGGTCGGTCTTGTTGTTGAGTACCTCGACGGCCCGGTCCCAGAGCCTGTTCATGAAGGCGACGGCATCGGCAGGATTGACCACTGGCGTCGCTGCCGTGGATGCGGTCGCGAACAGGACCAAGAGACCGGTCAGAAGGGAACGGCGCATCATGTCGTTTGAACCCCCCAAGTGAGAGGATGATTTTAGCGCGAAAACCGAAGTTCGGGCACTCGGAATTAACGGACCGTAAATCAATCGGCTTTGACCGTTTTTTGACGAGGCTGCGTGGTAACCGTTGGCGGAAGGGGGCGGGTTCCCTACATCTTTAGCGAATTTCGCAGAAAGGGCGAGCAAGATGTGGCCGTTCATGCGTGATAAGCTGGCCGTCCCGCGGCCCGAGGACTGCCTGCCTGGACGAAACGAGCCGATGCCGCTCCCCGAGCGGCATTTCGTCAACCGCCATCCGCTCGCCGGACCTAATCCCGAGGGCATGAAGAAGGCTATCTTTGGGCTCGGCTGCTTTTGGGGTGCGGAGCGGGTGTTCTGGCAGGCGCCGGGTGTGTGGGTCACCGCGGTCGGCTACGCCGGCGGATCGACGCCGAACCCGACCTACGAAGAGGTGTGCAGCGGCCGTACCGGCCACACCGAAGCTGTGCTCGTCGTGTATGATCCAAAACTCACTAGCTACGAGGCATTGCTCAAGCTGTTCTGGGAGAGCCATGACCCGACCCAGGGCATGCGGCAGGGCAACGACGTCGGGACCCAATACCGGTCGGCAATCTATACGTTCTCGCCGGAGCAGCAGACTGCCGCCGAAGCGTCGCGGCAGGCCTTTGAAGAACGGCTCGGTGCGGCAGGATTGGGCAAGATCACCACCGAGATCTGCGATGCTCCGCCCTTCTATTTTGCCGAAGGGTATCACCAGCAATATCTGGCGAAGAACCCGAACGGCTATTGCGGCCTCGGCGGCACCGGCGTCGCCTGCCCGACGCCCGCTGCGGTCGCTGCCGCTTAGACTTTCCTGGCCGCGAACGCGGAAGGAAAAACCAGCCTAGTCGCGCCAGAACGGCGTCGCATCGTTCAGTCGCCGCCGATGACGGCGAAGCTCTCGTTCGCTGTTGGCGAGCATTTGGTCGTGCGCTTCGAGCAAGGCGACCCAGGCGTGAGCGGCGGGGCTTCGCGGCTCGATCTGGGCAAAGAGCTCGGTGACAAACTCGTGCGCGACGCGGACGTCGTTCGCATACCCGAGGTCGCCCTGGACGCGCTTGAGCCGACCGACAAACCTTTCTAAGCCGTCCTTGTCGAAAAGGCTGCCGAAAAGCTCGATCGTGTAGCGAAGCTTCTTGACGGCGATTCTCAGCTTGTGCCGCTCGCGGGGCATCAGGCTTCCGAACCCCTTGCCGCGTCGCCTTACCTTGCGCCGGCGCCGATCGAGCACGCCGGGCGCAATTGCACAGATCGGAGAGGTCATCGGATCCGGCTCATCCGATGCCGAATGCCGACGCCAGCCGGAGGCCTCGAACCACCGCAACAGGCGCAGCATGCCGGCGGTATATCGCTGCGATAGAATGGCTTGCCTGATCTGGTCGTATGCAGCAACCCGCAGCCGGTCGAGTGCGGCGGAGAGGTCTTCCCAACCGGGTTCGTCTGGAACTCCGGTGCGGGCCGCCGGCAGCAATTCGGCTGCGAATACATCCAGATTGCGGGCCGGCCCCAGCGCACCGCCGAGCCAACGAAGCTCACTCGGTGACCCACTCGACGTCCTCTTGCGGAAGGATTTTCTTCAGCGAGGAAATCGCCGAACGGAGGCGCCGCATGGCCACCCGCATCTGGTGAACCCCCTCCGGCTGAGCCGAGAGCACGGCGGGCGCGTTGCGCAACAGCTGCGCAAGGCAGCTGCGGCCGATCTTTTGCAGAGCGGCCTCGACCGTCATATCAGGATCGAGAATGACGGGCTGTGCGTGAACCGCCGGCGGAGCGGTGCCGCTGTTCTCCACCAGGTGGTAGCCCCGCTCCGATTTACTGCGGGTCTCGATACGAAGCGGGGCCGCCTCCAGCAGCTGCGCGGCTAGATCATAGAGAGCGGCGGCGTCACCGCCCTTGAGTTCGAGCTCGACCTCGCTGATCGGTTCGGCCCTGTCACTGGCGACCGCCCGGATCTCACCTTCATCGACCGCCGCCTCTATCACCGTCCCCGGCAGCGGCTCGATCGTGAAGATTGTGCGGCTGACTTCGGTCACAAAAAACGGCCGCAGATCGGCGGCTGCACCCTCCGGCAAGCGCGAGCCGCTCTGCGCGGCATCGGGGTCGGGCCGACTCTCGGCAACCGCATCTTCCCACTCGCCCCGGGACAGGAGATCCCCCGACGCAAGATCTCCCTCCTTGACGGTCTGCACGAAATGCCCGCCCTGGTCGCGGACACGGAGGGTCAGTCCCCGCTGCTTGAGTGCCGAATACGGCGTGTCGTAATAGGTGCTGATCAGCCTTTCTTGTGCGCTGACCCGCGCCATCGCCATAAGCGCACGCTTCAGTGCGGGAAGATCCTCTGACTGAGCAGCGACCTTGAGTTCGACTTCCGTCGAAATGGCAGCCTCCCGTCTTGACCAGCAGTTAACCTCGCGAACGGCGGAGCATAATCCTCGGATCCCCCGATCTGGTGCGGCTCATCGCCACCGGTGGCTGCCCCTTACTCGGCCGCCGCTCGCGCCGGTTCCTTGAGCCCGTTCATGTAATCGACGCTGACGGGCTGGTTGGTCTCGAACGGGCTCTTGAGGTCTAGTTCCTTCGCAATCTCACGCACTGCCGGAAACACCTCCTGCCCCAACAGGCGGATGCAGGTCTTTGCATCCTGGTGGGAGACATTCCCGTCATTGCCCCAGACGCCGAGAATGCCGGGCCGCGTCTCTTCGAGCAGGATGCGCAATTTGGCGATCACCTGCTTTGGCGTGCCGGCGATGATCATCAAATCTTCGAGCTGCTTTTCCAGCTCCGGGCGGTAGCGGGGGTTTTTCGACCGGCCGGAGGCAAACTCGACAAAGGCACGGCGGTTTTCCGGGCTGCCGTAACCCGAAGGCGTGCTCCACACGGGATGGGCGAGACCGGTGAATTCACCCTGCATCCATCTGAATTGGGCGGCGTTCGCGAGCGCCTTCTCTTCGGTCTCGGCGACATGGATCTGCTTCAACATGCCGTGATAGTCCGGACCGCCGGTAAAGCCGGCCTCGGCCGCCACGTTGTCGTAGATTTCCCAGATCCGCTTCGTCCGATCGATCGGCGTGTTGAGCGCAACATAGGGATAGCCGCGCTGTGCCGCCCAAACGACCGTCTCGGGGCTGATGACGCCCGGGATCCACACCCGCGGATGCGGCTTCTGCAACGGCACGGCCCACGGGTTGACGACGCGGTTCTGGTAATGGGTCCCTTCCCAGCGGAACGGCCCCTCGCGCGTCCACGCGGCGACGATCAAATCGTGCGCCTCCTGAAAGCGCTCCCGATTGAACGCCGGGTTGACGCCGGCGGCCAGCTGCTCCTGCCCACCGCCGCGAACAAAGCCCGAAACCAGCCGGCCCTTCGAGATCATGTCGATCATCGACAATTCCTCGGCGAGCCGCACCGGATTGTCGGCCAGCGGCAGCGGGTTGCCGAGCAGGATGATCTTCGCCTCTTTAGTCACTCCCGGCGAGGATCGCGGCAAAGATGTTGCACTTCGCCTGCATGCAGAACGGCGCGTTGTGGTGCTCGTTCAGCATGAAGCCTTCGATGCCCATCTCCTCGGCATAGATGTAATGCTCGAGGTATTCGTTATAGAGCCGGCTCCCGGCCAGCCGGGTCGAAGTATTTGTTGGAGAACATCAGCGCCGTGGCGCCGAACTTCAGACCCTCATCGGCCGGATAGGCCGACATCGGCTGCTCGGTGAAGTACATCAGTTGCATGAGTCTCTCCGTCTCTGGCGTGATTCTGCGGTGGCGTCCCGTGAGAGAGGAGGAATGATAAACCCTGCAGAAGAAGATCGCATCTCCGGAGAATCGGCCGGAGCCTGATGGGGTCAGCTCCAGCGCGGCCTTGCGCCGCCTGTCATCCCGCCGTCGATCACCAGCTCCGCGCCGGTCATGTAGTTGGACGCGTCCGAGGCGAGAAAGAGCACGCCGTTTGCGATGTCCTGCGGTGTCCCGGCCCTGCCGAACGGCACCGCGGCTTGCGCGATCTCGTTCGGATCGATCGGTACGTTGCGGCCAGCCGAACCCGCTATCTTTGTCCAAATCGGCGTGTCGATGACCCCCGGATGAACGGTATTGACCCGAATGCCATCGCCGGCTGCCGCACACTCCATCGCGACCGCTTTTGCGAACAGGCGCACGCCTCCTTTGGTGGCGCAATAGCCGGCCAAACCGGCCGATCCCCTGAGGCCGGCTACCGACGACATGATGATGATCGAGCCGCCGCCGGCGCGGCGCATTGCCGGCACGGCGTATTTCACCGATAGGAACACACCGTCGAGGTTTACTGCGGTTTGTCGCCGCCAGTCGGCCAACGACATCTCGACCGCCTTGCACAAGATGCCGATCCCCGCATTGGCCACCATCACGTCCAGCCGTCCAAAGCGCCGCTCGGCGGTTTCGATTATTGCCGGCCAGCCCTCCTCGACACTTACGTCCTGATGAAGATAGATCGCTTCGCCCCCGGCGCCGCCGATCTCCTCCGCCACCGCCCGACCTCCGGTATCGTCCAAATCGGTCACCACGACCTTAGCGCCGCCTTGCGCGAGTGTCGCCGCGCAGGCGGCGCCAATTCCCGATGCCCCGCCGGTTACAATCGCAACCTTGCCGTCGACCCGGCCCATAGCGTCCTCCATTTGCAGAGCGACGATACTTCTCGCCGATCGCTGACCAGACTATGCCCAGAGAAGTGTGCGGACGGAAGTCGCAGGTCAGTTCCGGAATGAGCCAGAGCATTGGTGCGGACGGCGGGACTCGAACCCGCACCCGGTTTCGGCGGAGCGGTATGCGGTCGGTGCGCGTTGCGCCGCTGCGAGCGCCTCGCCGATCCTGGCAAGTTCATCGTCCGCCAGGTATCGCGCAACGAAAGAAGTACGATGCTCCGACATGCGTGCCATCGCGTGCCGGACCTGGCAGGACAAAGCCCTGCGCGAACAGCGCGAATGCGAGGCTCGCCGCCGCGCCGAGCGACGCACTGCCGACATACAGCGATCGCGCGTCCATGCGGTCGCTCGCACTGGCCAAAAACGGAACGGAAATCGCATACCCGGCGAAGTAGATGCCTCCGATCCACCCCGACTGGCTGGCGTCGAGCGACCAATCGGCGGCGATTTTGTTCAGGGTCGCGGCGAAGGTCATCAACGCCACGAGGTTGGCGACCAGACCGAACGACAGCAAGATCGTGGCTCTCGCAGACCGTGCGCGCCCACCTGCTTGCTCGCATTCCTCGCGTTGGCCATTGCCCACCTGCCGGTTCAGGGCCAGATACGCTGGACGTGGTGGGTCAATCCGTGACGCGCTCGCCGGAAACGAACTCCATCGCCGCCGCACTCGCCGAAATCAGACCTTGTCGTCCTAGATGTCAGCGAGCAAAAGGAAGTGTTCGCGGTGCTCGACCATACGGAATGCGAGAAGGCGCGGGTGGGCCGCGATCCGGCGTATGAGGGCCGGTTTTTACGAGAAAATCGGCAGGACTATGGCATGCCTGCCGGGACGATCAGACAAGGGGCCGAGTTCTCACCACGGCGGCAGATCTGGCGACGGTTTGCACCGCCTTGGGTGGACGCGCTCACCGATGCGCCGGCGGCCGAGCGGGGCTGAAGGGGTCTAAGGCGCGCCATGGCAGGTCAGTAACCGCCACCATGCCATGTCATGACCGGTGGCGTGAGCACTCCGGCTATCGGGACTGGCGGTCCTCGCCGAACGTGCGATGCGTGGGTTTTTCTCGCAGTTCGCGACAATTTGTGTTGTGCACGCCCTTTCACCACTGGCGGTTCTGGCCCTTGCGCCGTAATTTTAGTGGCTGGCCGCGCCGATGGCACTTGAACCTGATCCAATTTAGCCTCCGTTACCTCGGCTGGGAGTATAGGGGCGATCGGGCGCGTAACGGCGGGCGACTGGGCTGATGTGAGCGCGACGGCGGGCGTATCCGCAGATACTGGCCTATCCGGGCGCGCCACCATTGATACCGCGAGAAACGCCAGGGCAAAGCCAACAGGGACCGCTATCCAGCCAGCCCATCGCACAGCCGGCATAATGCGACGAAGAAATTGCCGGTCGCGAGATTTGGGCTGAGGAAGCGCTGCTGTCGGCGGTACCTCGCCCTGCCACAGCCACAAGCCCGCTTCTTTGATATCAGTGCTGATCAGCGCCGTTGACGGAGCTATTGGAGCATCGCCCGTTACGATCGGCGCCTCGCTATATGCCTGGCCCATAAATTTTCCGCGGCTCAGCGTGCATGGACCATGATTTCCTCTTAGTCGTAGCGCCAATATTCTGCGCGCAGTCGGTGCGAAGCCCCCGGGGACGAACTCGGCGCCCCATCGATTTCGTAGCTGCCCGGTCTCGTTGGCGATGGCCATACCGGCGAGACTCTTTCGGGCGGGGCGTATCGGCGTCCGAAACAATCATGGTTCCGAAGTGAGGGGACGACCAAGAGTCTTATTTGTGGCCGAGCGGCATATGAGGCTCGCGTCGGGCGCGGCGACCCGACTTACCATGCGAGGAGAGCACCTTGCTTGCAGCGTTAAATAGCTGCCCCCCTCGGCTTCCCAGGCAACGCGCGCACCGCCGTGTCCGTCTCGCGATCGACGCCTTGAATGGCCTGTCCCGTACACATTCAGCACGCGATCTGGCTTTAGCTCCGCTTCACGCTGAGCTACCGAGACGTAGAGGAGCTGCTCGCCAGCACGGACTCGACGTCTCCTATGAAACGGTGCGGCAGCGTCTTGGTCCGAATTCCGGTTGACTCGCCCTGGCCTGCGCGGGCGCGCTGGGGAGCGAGACTTCTCGCGGCGGACGCTTGAACCTGGGGCGAGTTCGCCGCGACTTGTATGGGGCTTTTCCTGTCAGGGGGTTGTTTTGGGTCGTGCTGACGTTTTTTGTTCGGAGCGAGAAAGGCCGTTTTCCGTCCCGTCGCCTGCAATCAGGTTCCCGGAGGGGGCATGTGCTTTCAATGGGGTTGCAATGGGGTTGGGGGTCCGCCGGTGCTTTCAATGCTCAGCGGGGAAGTCGTCGAACGCCAGCAGCGCCTCGCGGTCCTTCGTCAGGCAACCCACCGCCTTGTCGTATTCCACTCGCCTCCCTCACCTTCAGCGCTGTCGCGTCCGGACGGGCTCGGGTGCAAGCATCAAGCCCGCTTCCGCCGCCTCGCCGCACCGATGGGGGACGCGGTTCCGGTCTCGGTTTTCCGTTTCCGACCCCCGGCAACCGGGAGCAGCAAGGCGGGTTGGCGCCGGTCAGGTGCCTTCTTGTGCGCCCTTGTCGCCCGCCGTGCGGAGCGCATTGAGCCCGGTACCTCTCGCGCGAGGCTGCGTTTCAAGGCGGCCATCAAATCGATCACCGGGGGCGGGGCGGCGATCTCTCGTGGCTTGACGGTGAGCCCCTTCAGCTTCGCCTCGATCAGCTCGCGCAAGGCTTCTTGATAGCGGTCTCGGTAGTCATTGGGATCGAACGCGCCGGTGCGCTGCTTGATGATCGTGCCGGCGAGGGCGACCATCTCGGCGTCGAGCTCGCCCTCGGCGCTGGCGAACTGCGCCGGCCGAACCTCCTCTGCGGCGCGCAACGCGAACAGCGCCATTCCGGCGCTGCGCGGCTCAACCATCACCACCCGCTCGCGCCGAGTGAGCGTGAGACGCCCTAGCCCGACAACCCCTGCCTCGGCCATCGCCGCGCCAATCACCCGGAGCGCTTCCACGGCAACCGGACCATCGGGATAGATGTAATACGCGCTGTCCAGATAGACGGCGTCGAGCTCGCTTCGACGCACAAACTTTTCGAGATCGATCACCTTCGAGCTTTCGACATCCAGCGCCTTAAGCTCGTCGGATGTGAGTGTGACGAACTGACCGCGGCTGTATTCGTAGCCTTTGACCACCTCGCTCTTTTCGATCTCATCGCCGGTCCCGGGGTCATGGGGGCGGATCGTGATGCGGGTCGCGGGGCTGCTCTGATCCGTGTCGGCATCGGAACCATCACGCCGCACCGTCGGCCGCGCTTCGGTCTGCTCTTCGCGACTCTGATTCGGCGCATCGTCTTCTGGCTCTTCCACCCGGGCCGGTCGCCACACCTGGTGCAGCCGAATTGGCTTCGTGCGCGTCGTCGCCGGCGACAGGTAGATCGGGCAGGAGACGAGGGAAAGGCGCAAAAACCCCCGCCAGCTTGCACGCGGCATTGCGGATCCCTCCGTTGCGGTACAACCAGTCAACGAGGATATCGGGAGGATCGATCCTTAACCAAATTGGCAGCTGCAAACGGGTTTCGACGAACAAAAGCCCGGAACGCGGGTCCCTCGCGCTACGTTACTTCGAGAGTTCGTTTTTCCCTTCGGAGGACAGTATGGCGCAGGAATATAAGCCCGGCGAAATCGTGCCGCAGTCGGGCGTCTACACAATCGCGCACGACCCGGTGCACGCCGACATGCCGCATGAGGTCACGGTCATCAAGGGCCGTCGCTTTCCAACCTGCCGCCATTGCAAGGGGATCACCTTCCAGCTCGCGCACGCAGCCAAGCACGTTTCCGAGATTGAACATTTCGAGGAGCACGCTTCGGCGGGGTAGCGGAACCAGGCACAGAGGGAAGCCCCGGCGTGGCGAGAGCAGCGGCGGCCCGGCCCTTGAGGGTCTCGCGCGCGTATGGGGTCGAGAAAGCCGACGCGGGGGCAATCTCTCCCGATGGGGTGGGGTGGGGTCGGATCGCACTCTTGCAGCGCCAGCGGCGTTCTCGCCCAAGCTGTTATATGACGCTTGCCGTCAGCGTCACGGACGCTGGCTTGCGTGCGCTGCGGATCGGGCAACCTCCATAGCCCAAGCAACTAGGAGGGGCCGAAAATCGATCCGGCTGGTTGCCATAGGGTTGCCGGCTACTCAGACGCCAGACACCTTACTCCCGACGGATCGACTTGGATTATTGATATGTTGGTGCGGACGGCGGGACTCGAACCCGCACCCTCGGAAGAGGAGCAGATTTTAAGTCTGCTGCGTCTACCTTTTCGCCACGTCCGCTCGCTCCACAATGTCGGGCGGCGCACCCGCGGCCGCCAGGGCGGTCAGCCGGGCTTGACCCAGGGCGCCTGGCTCTCCGGCTCGAGCCGCACGGTCGGCACCGGCCGGGGCGTTCTAGCAGCGCCGTTGTTGACCGGCTTGACCCTGGACCGGTCGATCTCGACGTTGATTTCGAGGAGCGACGTGTCGGCCGATTTCCCGACATTGACGCGCAGAGTGTCATCGCAGATCTCGACATAGCGGCCAACGACCTCCAGCAGATCCTTCTGCAATGCTGGCAGAAATTCCGGGGCGTCGCGGCTGGCGCGCTCATGGGCGAGCACAATCTTCAACCGGTCCTTGGCGATCACCGCGCTGTTGCGGCGCTCCGGGAAGAGCAAATCCAACAGGCGCATCAAGCTCTCCCGAACAAGCTGCGGAAGATGCTCCTGCGCTCGGGCTGGAGGAACCGCATCTCGCGTTGCTCGCCGACGAAGCGCGCGACCGAGTCGAGATAGGCGCGCCCCGCCGGGCTTTCCTCGTCGAAGACAACCGGGGTCCCGGTGTTGGAGGCCTTCAGCACCGTTTCCGATTCGGGGATCACGCCGAGCAAGGGGATCGAGAGGATCTCTTTGACGTCCTCGACAGACAGCATTTCGCCCTTTTTTACGCGCTCCAGCGAGTAGCGGGTCAGCAGCAAATGTACCTGGACCGGCTCCAGATTGTGTTCGGCGCGGCGCGATTTGGAAGCCAGGATGCCGATGATCCGGTCGCTGTCGCGCACCGAGGACACCTCGGGATTGGTGACGATAATCGCGCTGTCGGCGAAATAGAGAGCGGTGATCGCACCATGCTCGATTCCGGCCGGGCTGTCGCAGACAATGTAGTCAAAGTTTTCCTTGAGTTCGTCGAGCACCCGCCCGACCCCATCGCGCTTCAGGGCCTCCTTGTCCCGCGTCTGCGACGTCGGGAAGACGTAAAGGTTGTCGTTGCGCTTATCCTTGATCAGCGCTTGGTTGAGCTTGGCGTCGCCGTTGATGACATTGATGAAATCGAACACGACGCGGCGTTCGCAGCCCATGATCAGATCGAGGTTGCGCAACCCGACATCGAAGTCGATAACGACGGTGCGCTTGCCGCGCAGCGCCAGCCCGGAGGCGATCGCGGCCGCCGAGGTGGTCTTGCCGACGCCCCCCTTGCCCGAAGTGAGCACGATTACTTTTGCCAAACAGACCTCCCCCTTTTCCCCAGCAAACCCATGCGGCGATTCGCGGCGGCCCCCGCCGCCCGCGAATGCACTGCCTCAATGATGAGCGTCAATTTCGCTCGATGGTCAACCGATCATCGACGAGCGCGATCTGCACCGGTAAACCCCGGTGCTCCGGCGGGATTTGATCGCTGACGAGATAATGTCCGGCGATGCTGATCAGCTCCGCCTCGAGCCGGTTGCAAAAGATTCGCGCCTCGGCGTCGCCGCCGGCTCCGGCGAGGGCCCGGCCGCGCAGTGCTGCGTAAACATGGATGTTGCCGTCGGCCATGATTTCGGCCCCGGCACTGACCGGCGCGGTAACGACGAGATCGGCGCCGCGCGCATAGATCTGGGTGCCCGAGCGGACCGGCTGGCTTATCAGCCGCGATTTGGCCACAGACGGGGAAGCGTGGCTTTGCGGCGCCGGCGCGGCTTCCGCGGGGCGCGGCCGGCTGGGCTGTGTGGCGTTGGGCGCGAAGCCTGCGAGACCCGCCGCGGCGGCGGCCTCTGCTTGAGCCGGCGCGGCATTCTGGATGCCGATCAGGGTCAAGGTGTGACGGCGCAGGATCTCCTTGGCTTCGGCAAACTCCGCCTCGCGAGCGAACTCCGCCGCTGCTTTCAGGTCGAGCACGACCGGCGCGTTGTGGAAGAACCGCGGGCTGCGCTGCACCTGCACGGCGAGTTCGGCTTCGAAGGCGGGATCGCGCAGCATTTCGGCGCGCACCACCATGACGGTGAAGACTGCGCCCTGCACGAGATTGCCCGCCATTCGAAATCCGCTACCCGCCCACGGCGATTTGAAACGCTACGGGTTAACGCCAAATCGTGCCCCCCGCAACCGGTTTTGGTCAGGTCAGTTCGCTGAGCAGGTTTCGGAAGCCCAGCCCCATCCCGACCAGCGCGGCAGCCGCGAGCAGCAGTCCGAGAACGATCATGCGCATCCCGGATGACGGCCGAATCAGCGCCACCGCCATTAGCACCAGGCCAATGCAGTTAATTGCGAGCGCGTGCCGTTCGAGCATTCCCGTGAGCACCTCCGCGATCCATCGTGCGGTGCCCAGGTTAATCGAGGGTTAAGCACCCAAGGGCAAAGCGCGCAAACAGGGAGAGAATTTTCGGAGGGTTGCAACAAGCGAGCGCCCGAGGCGTTGATGGCGGAGCTGTTTTGAACGGAAGGGGAGGGAGCCATGCACGCAACCGCGCGGCTGTGGTCGGGTATCGGGGCAGCGGTGGCGAGCATGGCTGCGATGATTGCCGCCGCCGACCCGCTGCCGCCCAGCGCAACCTATCGGCCGTTGCCGAGCCTTCCGCTTTCCGCCGTCAAAGCCAATGACGAGGCCGAGAAGCCGCAGGTCATCCGGGATCAGCAGGCGGTGCTCAATCAGCGCTATGACCTTTCGAACAATCCAATCCCCGGCGTCATGATGTCGGGCGGCCGCAAAGCGGTGCAGGGTGGCGTCCGCGTCAAGCTCCCCGCCGGGGTCACTTGGGACATGCTGGCCGGCATGAGCCCCGACGACATCCGCCAGCGGGGGTTGCTGCCGCCCGGGTTCATGCCTTTGCCGCACGTCAAGCAGGCAACCGGCGGGCAGGTGATCCCGAACAATCAGATTGACGAGATCCGAACGCAGGAAGGCCGCAACCTGCGCCGTTTCGATGTCGATTTCGACCTTCCCGACGCGTTCACGCCGGAGTTTCCGCCACCGATTTTCCTGACCACTCATCCCGAGCTCGGCGACGTGTCGCGCGGCCGGCTGCTGACCATCAAGAACTATTACGAGATGATGGTCGGCTTTATCACGCCGGTGCAGATGGAAGGATTGCGCCTGTTGCTGACCCCATTCCCGCAAGAGGAGTTCAACCAGACCGAGGACCGCAAGGTCGAGGACCAGAGCCTCGGCATCACCTGTCTGGATTGCCACTCCAATTTCCACACCAACGCCGCTTTTCACCAGACGCCCGATGTGCGGCCGCAGGCCGCCCGCTTCCGGCTCGATACCGTCAGCCTGCGCGGCGTTTTCAATCAGCAGATCCATGGCTCGAAGCGGTCGTTGCGCTCGGTCGAGGATTTCAGCGAGTTCGAGCAGCGCACCGCGTATTTCAACGGCGACCAGACGAGCGCGCAGCGCAAGGGCGTGCATCTGCCGGAGCGCCACGACCAGACCTCGATGATGGCGCAGATGCAGAACATTATCGACTTCCCGCCGGCGCCGAAACTCGACCCAACCGGACGGCTCGACCCGAGCAAGGCGAACGAGCGGGAATTGGCCGGTGAGCGGGTGTTCATGGGCAAGGGCCGCTGCGCCGAATGCCACATCCCGGCGATGTCGTTCATGGACAATGAACATGCACGATCTGAAACTCGAGCGCTTCTACGAGATCGGCCATACCGTGAATGGCCTGGTGGAGCTGCCGGACGGCCCGATCAAGACTTTCACGCTGCGGGGGATCAAGGATTCGCCGCCCTATCTGCATGATGGCCGGCTGATGACGCTCGCCGACTGCGTCGAGTTCTTCAACCTGGTGCTGGCGCTCAAACTGACGCCGGACGAAAAAGATTCCCTCGTCGCCTATATGCTGGCGCTCTGAGCGAAACGGCGATTTAGGAGGAATGCGATGCGCCTTCTCGCAATCGTCTCGATTTTTGCTCTTCTGGCGGCAGCACCGGCGCTGGCGCAGACCGGAACCGGAAACCCGGCGGCCATGGCGCCCGGCACGCCGCAATCGGCCCCCGGAATGCCCGCGCCCAATCAGCCGAACCAGAACGATCGCCTGTTCGTTCAAGTGGCGACTATCGGCGGCAATGCCGAGGTGGCCTTCGGGCAGCTCGCCGAACAGAAAGGCGGGTTCCCGGCCATCCGGGATTTTGGACATCAGATGGTAGCCGATCACAGCAAGGCCAATCAGCAGCTCATGCAGCTGGCAAAGGCGGCAAACCTGCCCCAGCCGGCCGAGCCCGACGAGGAACACAAGGCCATGCGCGGCCAGCTCGATCAATCGCGGGGTGCCGATTTTGATCTCGCCTATATCCGCGGGCAAGTTGCCGACCATCAAAAGACGGCGCAGCTGTTGGAATGGGAGATCGGGTCCGGACAGGATCCGCAACTGAAGGCGTTTGCGTCGAACGTTCTTCCCGTCGTGCTTCGCCACTTGCAGATGGCGGGGAACATCGAATTGCAACTGACCGCTACCGCATCCGCGCCAAATCCGCCGGGAGGCGCGGCAACACCAGGGGTTCGTCCCCCGCCGCGCTGACCTCTATTGCGGCACGGGCTCGGGCGGCAGCGGCGATCGTTGAATCGGTGGGTTCAGCGGCTGCGGCGCGCCCACCTCCGGCTGTTGCGGGTATTGCGGCGCCGCCCCCGGTGGTGGCTGTTGCGGGTATTGCGGCGCGGCCGCCGGTGCTGGGGGATAGGGATTAGCCGCCCCGTACGGATAGCCCGCCGTGTAAGGATAGGGCGGATAGCCCCACGGAGAGTAGCCGTAAGGATAATAATAACATCCGGACAACAAGCCGGCGCTCGCCAGGGCGACCAGCGCCACCCATCGCATCCGACGAGATTTTCTCACCGCTGCCTCCCTTCCGAGAAATCCGGCCGGCGCTTTTCCAGAAACGCGCGGACCCCCTCGACAAATTCTTCGGTCGCGGCGCAAGCGGCAAAGCTTTCGGTCTCTCGCTGCAATTGCGCATGCAGCATTTGGCCTACCGAAGCCTCGATCAATGCTTTGGTGCGCCCGTAAGCACGGGTCGGACCGTTCGCCAGTCGCGTCGCGAGCGCCATCGCCTCGGTCTCGAGCGCGGCCGGTGGAACTAACCGATTGACGAGGCCGAGTTCGAGGGCGCGGCGCGCATCAAAGCGGTCGCCGAGCAACATCAACTCCGCCGCCCGCTTCAGCCCGACGATGCGGGGCAATGTCATCGTCATGCCGCCATCCGGGCTGGTTCCGAGATGGATATAGCCGGACGCGAAAACACAATCCTCGGCTGCGATCGCCAGATCGGCGGCGAGGACGAGGCTGAGGCCGAAGCCCGCCGCCGCACCGTGCGCCGCGACGACGACCGGCTTCGGCATGTGCCGCAACGCGATCAGCAGCGGGTGCAACGTATCGACGATCGCATGAAGGGCCTGTCCACGGGCCGCAGGCGCGAGCGAGATCAGTTCGCCGAACATATTGATGTCGCCGCCGGCGCAGAAATGCGAACCCGCGCCGCGCAACAGCACGACGCGAGAAGCGGCATCCTCGGCGGCTTCGGCCGCCGCCGCGGCGAGTTCGCCGATCAGTTCGCGGCTGGCCGCGTTGAGCACCTCCGGCCGATTTAGGACGATCTCCAGAACGGCCTCGCGACGCTGCACGATAACACTGGGCATGCTCGGCTCCTTCCGCGCTGCGGTCTATCATACCGGGCGCTTTGAGGGAGACGATACCATGGCTTATATGATCCTGCGCGGCGGCCGCGTGCTCGACATTGCCGCAGGAACCGCAGAACCCGCCGATATCCTCGTCGAGGACGACACGATCCGCGAGATCGGCCCGCCCGGCTGCCCGGCTCCGGCCGATGCGGTCGAGATCGCCGCGGCGCGCCGCCTGCTGCACCCGGGTCTCGTCAACGCCCACACCCACGGCCACGGCAACCTCGCCAAAGGGATGGGGGACCGCTGGCCTCTCGAATTGCTGCTGAGCGCGGCGCCGTGGATCACTGGAAACCGCACCGCCGAAGACAAGTATCTCTCGACGCAGCTCGGCGCGGTCGAGATGGTCATGAAGGGCTGCACCTCCTGCTACGACCTCTCCTTCGAGTGGCCATTGCCGACCGCCGAAGGGCTGGCATTGGCGGGGAAGGCTTATGCCGATGTCGGCATGCGTGCGGTCATTGCGCCGATGGTCGCCGATCGCAGCTTTTATGAAGCGATCCCGGGCTTGATGGATGCGCTGCCGCGGCCGCTCCAAGACCGCGTCGCCGAGCTGCGTCTCCCGCCGGCCGAGGCCACCCTTGCGGCGATCCGCGAGGCATTGCGCGGCTGGTCCTTCGACCGCGAGCGGGTGTGTCCCGCGGTCGCTCCGACGATACCGCATCACTGTTCCGACGCCTTCATTCTCGGCTGCGTCCATCTCGCTCGCGAGTTCGGCCTCGGAATCCACAGCCACGTCGCCGAGTCCAAGGTGCAGGCGGTAACTGGGATTCGGCTCTACGGCCGGACGCAGACCGCGCATCTCGACAGCCTCGGCGTGCTCGGGCCGCATTTCACGGTCGCCCACGGCGTATGGCTCGACGAGGACGACATGGCCCGCCTCGGCGACCACGGCGCCTCGGTTGCGCACAATCCGGGCAGCAACATGCGGCTCGGCAGCGGGCTCGCCGATACGAGGGCAATGCTCGAGCGGCGGGTCAATCTCGGTATCGGCACCGACGGGGCCAATTGCGCCGACAATCAGAACATGTACGAGGCGATGCGGCTGGCATCCTTTGTCTCCAAGGTGCAGGGGCCCGATTGGCGGCGCTGGCTGACGACCCGCGAGGCGGCACTGGCGGCGACCGAGGGCAGCGCCCGCGCCCTGGGGCTCGGCGACCGGATCGGCCGGCTCGCGCCCGGCTACAAGGCCGACATCGTGATGCTCGACCTCGACCACCCGAACTGGCTGCCGTTCAACGACCCGGTCAACCAGCTGGTCCACACCGAAGACGGGACCGCGGTCGCCAGCGTGATGATCGGCGGCCGTCTGGTCGTCGACAACCGCCGCGTCGTCACCGTCGATCTCGGCCGGCTGCGCGACCGCGTAGCGGCAGCGCGCGAGCGTCTCGCCGCCGCCAATACCGACAACCGCCGTCTTTACGAAGCTCTCGAACCGGTCGTCGGCAGCTACTGCCCGGGTCTGGCTCGCACTCCCTACCACATCCACCGCTACGGCGCGCGGCTGGAATAGAGCCCTCTCCGCCCTTCAGGTCGAGGCCTCGGGCAACCTCGGGAGGTAAGCTATTCGGCAGCGGCTCGCTCCATCGAAAAGCTTGGCGTCACTTGCGCCGGTGGATTGCCGTGTTGCCGGCCGTTGCCGCCGTCGCCGAACCGCTCCGCCGCCTTCCGGGTTATCGCGGGAATGTCGTTGCCGACCGCCCGGATCTCGGAGGCGGTCCAATTGAGGCAATCCGACAGCCATTCATGCTGCGCCTCCAGCATATCGAACACATTGCGGGCTTGACAGATCCTCTGCACGGATCGGGAGGATGCCTCGAAAACCCGGCGCTGCCGCTGCGCCCACCCGGTGATCATCGTTTCCACACCGGTGAGGACGTCACGTTGTGCGCCCATCCACAACTCGGCCTGTTTAACAAACGCCGAGCCAACAGGGATTTCCTGCGATTTCACCTCGCTCATCCTGGCCTCCTGGAATGCACTGTGCCGATCGTCGCCAGAGGCGACGACAAACGCTTTGGAAGCGTCTAATTTTTCGAATGCTTGGGCATGATGCCGCGGCGCATGCGGCACCAATATGGCGGGTTTGCAAATTAAAGTTAACCGAGGTCCGGGTGGTGCACCGCCGCGAACTCAACCCGCCGCGCGCTTTCCGACCAGAGAAAGCCCGCGCAGCACGTCGATCGCTTGGGTCAGTTGTTCATCGCTCGTCGAGCCCATGTCGCCGGTCGCGACGGCGGGCGCTTCTTCCGGCACCGGTGTGGCGGTCGCGCCAGGCGGGGCGTCGGCCGGCGGCTTGGCGGGCGGCGTGGCGGCCTGATCGGGATTTTTGAGCGCGCCCGGCAGATCCACCTCGTGCCGGCCTTCGCCTTGCCCGAGCTTTGCGAGTTTGAGCGAGCTCACGCCGAGGTCGGGTTCGAGCCCCTTGCCTTGAATCTCACGGCCGTTCGGGGTGGTGAAACGCGCCGTCGTCAGGCGAATCGCCCCGCCATTGCCGAGCGGGAGCAGGCTTTCGATCGAGCTCTCGCCGAAGCTCTTCGTCCCGAGCGTCACTGCCCGCTTATTGTCCTGCAATGCGCCGACCACGAGTTCGGCCTCGCGCGCCGTCCCGCCATTTATCAACACGACGATCGGCAGACCCTTTGCGAGGTCACCCGGAGTGGCGCTGATGCGCTTCGTATCGGCCGGCTTGCGGCTCTTGACGACGACGATATCGCCCTTGTCGATCAGCGCATCGGCGGTGGCGACGGCTGCATCGAAGTTGCCGCCGGGGTTGTTGCGCAGGTCGAGAATGAACCCGATCAACTTGTTGCCGGTGTGTTGCCGCAAATCCTGCACCTTGCCGGCGAGCGCCGTCTGGGTCGTCCCGTCGAACCCGGCGACCCGCAGATATCCGATATTGCCGCCCTCGACGCGCCCCGCCACAGTCTGCAATCTGAACGGCTCGCGCTTCATCTTCAGGTCGATCGGCCCGCCATTGCCGCGGCGCAACGTCAGCGCAACCTCGCTGCCCAGGGGGCCCCGCAGCTTTTGCTCCGCCTCGCCGAGGGTCAGATCGTATGTCGGCTCTTTGTCGATCGAAAAGATCACGTCTCCGGGATTGACGCCGGCTTGCGCCGCCGGCGACCCGTCCTGCGGCGAGATTACCTTCAGCTGTCCGTTCTCGATCGTCACCACCATTCCGACGCCGGCCAGGTTGTCGTTCGCCGGGTTTTGCATTGCTTTGAAGGCGGCCTCGTCGAGAAAGGACGAGCGCGGATCGAGCCCGGTCAACATCCCGGAGATCGCCGCATCGATCAGCTTCGTGTCACTGACTGAATCGACCGAATCCTGACGGATCCGCTCGAACGCCTCATCGAAGAAATTGAGCTCTTCGTAAACGCCATCCTTGCCGGCCTTTTGCTGAGCAAAAACACCGCTTGCGATAAAGAGCGCGTACACCAGCGCGATGATCGCCAACTTACGCATCTCGCAATGTCCTCCAGGGTATCAGGCCAGCCAACGAAGCCGACCTTTAAGCTGGCAATCGTGGCATAACCGTGACTGCTTTCCGGTCATCGATCTTGCCAGAAAACCGCGCGCAATGCTTCTCTGCGTGCGGAAAAGCCGCACCTAAGGGAGGACCCTCAATTGGATCTGCTCGACCGGGTGAACGAAACCAAGCTGCCTTTCGCCGAGCTGTTGGGCATCGAGCTCGTCAGCGCTTCGCCGGAAAGAATTGTCGCCGAGATGACCGTCCGAGAGGACCTTTGCACCATTCCGGCCGTGCTTCACGGCGGCGCGATCATGGCGTTCGCCGACACGCTCGGCGCGATGGGCACGCTCGTCAACTTGCCGCAAGGGGCGGGCACGACAACAGTCGAGAGCAAGACCAATTTTGTCGCGCCGGCGCCGGTCGGCACCCGGGTGACCGGCGAGACGACGCCGGTCCACCGCGGCCGGCGGACCATGATCTGGCAGACGCGCATTTCGACCAGCGAGGGCCGCCTCGTAGCTCTCGTCACCCAGACGCAGCTCGTCCTCTAAGAGCGCTCTGTCATGTGCGGATGGCCCCCGGTTTGCAAGAGTTTTGACGCGGATGCCAGTGCGGCCAGTTGCGGTCACGTGCACGGCCTGTTGCTGCGGCACGACATGGCCGCGGGCCCTGAGGGGAACCGTGGACCGAGGCCCCGATCATTGCGGCGGGGTCGCAATGCCCCGATGACAGCGGCGGGTCGCCCTCGATCGCCGGATTGACCGACATGCCATCACGCATGTGGCTGAGCGGCGAGATCGATCCCGGTGTGATCGTCATCCTGTCGGACATCAACATGCCGGGGATGGACGGCCTCCAGCTGCTGGGCAGATCAAAAAGCGCTTCCCCGATCTGCCGGTCATTGGTGACCGCCTATGGCGATGACGAGCGCCGCCGTCGCGCCGGCGTGCTCGACGCCTTCGAGTTCATCTCAAAGCCGGTCGTTTTCGACCGGTCGAAGGCGCAGCTGCGCCAATTGTCAGATGCCGCGGACTGAGATATCCCACCATTTTTCCTCATTCATGCCCCTTAGCGGGAGGAGCCATGAAGGTCGGATTTATCGGGACCGGGACGATGGGGCAGCCGATGCTGGCCAACCTTGTCAAGAAGGGGTTTCAGGTGGTCGCCTGGGATGTCGTCCCGGCGGCGCTCGACGCCGCGTCAAAGCTGGGCGCGGCACGGGCAGGTTCGATCCGCGAGACCGCTGCAGAGTGCGATCTGGTGATCACGATGTTGCCGTCCTCGGCCAATGTCGAAGCGGCGTATCTCGCCGACGGCGGGATCATCGAAGGTGCCGAAGCCGGGCGGCTGTGCGTCGATATGTCGACGATCGATCCGGGTACTTCACAGCGGGTCGCCACTCGGCTGAACGAGCGCGGGATCCGGTTTCTCGATGCGCCGGTCTCGGGTGGCGTGGGCGGAGCGGCCGCCGGCACGCTTGCGATCATGGTCGGAGGCGATGCTCGCGATCTGGAGGAAGCGCATCCGGCGCTCGCAGCGATGGGCGGCAACATCATCCATGTCGGCGCAGTCGGGGCTGGCGAGGTCGCCAAGCTGTGCAATAACCTGATCTCGGGCTCCGCCCTGATCGCGGTCGCCGAGGCGTTCCGCATCGGCGAGGCCTTCGGGGTCGACCCGCAGATATTGACCAATGTGATCGCCAAATCCTCGGGCGCCACCTGGGTCATGGAGCATATGCATCCGGTTCCGGGCATCGTCGACAGTGCCGCTTCGAGCCGCCAATACGCGCCGGGCTTCATGACCGACCTGATGGCGAAAGATCTCGGCCTTGCCATCAGCGCCGCGCGGGAGAAGCGGGTCCCGGTCGCCGTGGCGCCGGCGGCACATCAGCTCTACCGGCTCGCGTCATCACACGGGCTCGGCCGGGAGGACTTCTCGTCGGTCTACAAATTCCTCAAGCCGTCGAGCGACGACGCCCCGGTCTAGCCGGAGTGGGCTTCTCGCCGGTCCCGCTGTTTTGCGGGGAAAAGCCGCCTCGCCGCGCGCGTCAAACCTGCAAACTCTCGATGTGAAGGAAAGGAGGCGGTGATGGTGACGGCAAGGTTACCTCGGGCATGAAAGGAGCGCTGAAATGTCCCGTTTTTTAAGAAAGGTTGCCATCATCACGGGTGCTGCCAGCGGTATCGGTAAGGAGATCGCGTTGCGCTTTGCCGCAGAGGGCGGCACGCCGGTAATCGCCGACCTCAATCTCGACGCCGCCGATGCCACTGCGCGGGAGGTCAAGGCCAAAGGCTCGGATGCTTTTGCCGTCGGCATGAATGTCGCCGACGAGACGGCGGTCGAGAAGGCTGTCGCCGATACGATGGGGAAATACGGCCGGATCGATGTGCTGGTCAGCAATGCCGGGATCCAGATCGTCAAGCCGACCGTGGATTTCCCGTTCGCCGACTGGAAGCGGTTGCTGGCGATCCATCTGGACGGCGCCTTTCTGACCACCAAGGCCTGCTTGAAGCACATGTATGAGGCCAAATCCGGCAGCATCGTCTACATGGGCTCAGTGCATTCCAAAGAGGCTTCGGTGCTAAAGGCGCCCTACGTCACCGCCAAGCACGGCCTGCTCGGACTCTGTCGCGTAGTGGCCAAGGAGGGTGCCCAGTACAACGTGCGCGCCAATGTCGTCTGCCCAGGGTTTGTGCGCACACCGTTGGTCGACAAGCAGATCCCCGAGCAGGCCAAGGAGCTCGGCATCAGCGAAGAGGACGTGATCAAGCACGTCATGCTGAAGGAGACGGTGGACGGTCAGTTCACCACAACCGAGGACGTCGCCGAGGCGGTGCTGTTCTTCGCCGGGTTCAAGACCAATGCGCTGACCGGCCAGTCGCTGGTCGTCAGCCACGGCTGGTTCATGGAGTAGCGAGGCAGTCGACGGTGTCATAGGGGCGATGGTCAATCGAAAAATGTCATTCAAGTCCAACATCGCGGGAGAAATTTAGCTTTTAGATATCGAGATAAAGGAGTGAGACGCTAATCGGGCCACCCCAGCATGATCCCGCGAGCTTCCCATTAGGCTGTCTGGCGGGTCGTTGATGGAGGACAAGGTTGCCGGCATTCCGTCCAAGGGTCATCGGGCTGGCTTATACCCGCTCGAAATCGGTGCGTTCGGTCACGGGGAGGCCGTGGAGGTAGCGGCGCAGGCAGTCGAGGCCTAGCTCGACGGCACCGAGGCGCACCCAGTCGCGGCCGCCATAGATGCGCGAGCGGCGCGATTCCGTACCCTCCTCGGAGGCGATCGCGAGATGGATGCTGCCGCCGAAATCGATGCGGTCGGGGCCCTCATCGACTTCGATCAACACCGCGAGGGCGTGGCTGGCGCCGGTTTCCTCGCGCGCCGCACGGGCCACCTTCTCGGCCGCCTCGCGGCTCAATTCACCTGATATCAGCCCGCCGTCGAGGCCGAGCGCGGCGGCGATCTCGGCGGGGTCGCGGGCGACGAGACCGCGGCGGAATACTTTCTCGGCACCGGGCAGATGGGCGATCCGGGCGGCGATTTGGCCGGCGGTGAAGGTTTCGACTACCGCCAATGTCCCGTCCCGCCCCGCGAGCGCAGCCAGCACGACCCCTTCGAGCGTCTGGTCGTCTTCCCCGAGGATGAAATTGCCGAGGCGCTTGCGCACCTCCTCCTCTACCGGCGCCAGCTTGCGCCCGATATCGTCCATGTCGGCGCCGCGCACCGTCAGCTTGGTCTCGATCTGCGGGTAATGCGTCCGGAACCCGAGTTTGACGCTGCCGTCCGGGACGAGCTCCTCGACCCCGGTCAGCAGCTGGTCGACATGCGACTCGCCGAGCCCATAGGAATGAAAGCGCTTCAGATGGATCGCCGTCGAGACGCCGCCGCGGGCCAGGAGGCGTGGGATGATCTGTTCTTCGAGCATCCGGCGCAATTCGCGTGGCACGCCGGGAGTGAAGAAGAACCGCGCATTGCCGATATCGAGCGCAAACCCGCAGGCGGTGCCGATCGGGTTGTCGAGGATCTCGGCAGTCGTCGGCAGCATTGCCTGCTTGCGGTTGTTCGTCGACATGACCCGGTTGCGGCGGCGAAAGAAATCCTCCATGCGTTGCAGCCAGTTCTCGTTCAGAGCGAGATCGACCCCGGCGGCGCGCGCGGCTATCTCCTGCGACAAATCATCGATCGTCGGCCCGAGCCCGCCATTGACGATGACCGCATCGGCGCGTTCGCCCGACAGCCGGAACGCCGCGAGCAGTTCCTTCCGGTCGTCGCCGACGATCGTGCCCCAGCTGACCGACAGCCCGAAATCCTCGAGCTTCTGCGCCATGTAGCTGAAATTGGTATTGACGATCTTGCCGGTCAGCACTTCGTCGCCGGTGCAGATGATCTCGATGCGCATGCCTTCCTCTTGGTTCGTTATCTCGGGATAATCCGAAGGGCAGGCCCGGAACGTGGTGGACACCGTCCTCGCCTCAGTCACGATAGGCCTGTGTTCAAAGGCGGCTCACAGCGCAGCGTCGAGAAACCGCACGATCTTCGGACCGGCATAGGCGCCGAAGCTCCCAGGCTCCTCTACCGGATCGGGGCACCAGAAATGGCCGGCGCCCGGCACGACGATTTGGCGCGCGTAGAATCCGGCCTGCTTCAACGCGGTGAGAAATTTCTCCGACTGCGAGGTCGGATCGACAATGTCGTCTTCCCGCCCGTAAACAAGCAGGAAGCGGGTATTGTTCTTATCGACGGTGGCGTAGCTGAGCGGCGACGCCTCGAAATAAATCTTGCGGCTGACCATGGGCGGGCCGCCGAGCAATTTCTCTGTGATCTGGTCGCGCGGCCGCGTGATCTGGTCGTGCTCCCATTGCGCCTGCATATCGTAGACGCCGTAAAAGCCGATCACCGCCCTAACCTCGGCCGGGGTTGTGGCATGGCGGCCGCCGAGATGCCGGCTCGAGAACAGCGGCTCGTTGCCCGCGAGGGCCACAAGGGCGGAGAGGTGCGCGCCCGCGGAATCGCCGATCAAGCCGACGCGGCCGGCATCGAGGCCCAACTCGGCGGCCTCGGCGCGCACAAACTGCACCGCCGCCTTGGTGTCATAGACCGCGCCGGGCCAAGTCTTCGCACCCGGCTTCATCAGCCGGTACTCGATCGCAAAGACCGCATAGCCGTTTCTAGCGAGGTAATTTCCCCAGTGAGTATAGAACTTGCGGTCGCCGACCTGCCAGCCGCCGCCATGGACGCCCACCAGTACCGGCGCCTTGCCCAGACCCTTCGGCAGATACAGATCGCCGAGCAGCTTCACCCCTTCATGCTCGGCGAATGCGATATCCAGTTCAGTCGCAACTTCGTATTCTTTTGCGATCATACGTTCTTCTCTCGGGCGCTCGCGAACGTCGCGGACTATACCCCGCTCGGCGGCTGGGGTATAGGTAATCGGGACAACCCAGAACGCGGTATTTGCGCGAGGCCGCTCTCGGTCTACATTTACACGATCTATCACTCGCCCCACGCTTATCTGGGAACAGTTCTGCTGCGCCGAGCGCCCGCAGCGCTACCCCGGAATAGAACTGGTCAGGAGCCCGATTACATTCCGCGCGAGCGCCGGCTAATGATTGCCGAATTGCTCGGCGGCAAAAAACCAGAACGCCGGCTCCTATGATCGCGAGGAAAGCTGAAGGACCGATCCAAAACTGCTGCGCCGAACCTGTGCTCCTCTGCGCCCCTTAAGGGGAGAGGGAGGGACCCACCCGCAGGATTGGGAGGGTGAGGTGGCGATACCGCGGATCGTGCACGCCATGGCCTCAATGGGGGCGGGCTTGACAGGAACTCGATGCAATGAAGGCCAGCGCGTCTTCGTAGGAATAGCGGAGGGCGGAGGCCGCGTCGATCCAACTGGCGTAATGGCGGTGCGCCGACCTTTAGCCGTCAGCGGGTCACCTTGACGACTAGAGCGGCTGCCGCTGCAGCGATCCTGGTCACGGCCGTTGGTATCGACTGCGGTCCTGCGGCAGATGGAATAGCGGATTGCTGGCTTGAGGCAATGCTCGGCGGGTCAGAGTTGGACACCGAATGTCAAGTTCTTAGCAGTGGTCAGTACTGGCCAGTGGCCCCGCGGGGCGGGTTGGTTTACGATACTGACTGTTTCAGCCCCGTGCCCTGGCGACACCCTCGTGTAATTTTGATTTGGGCCACTGGCTCACGCCCTGTCGAGCCAGACCGTGTCGTGGCGCACCGTGTCGTAAATGCCGAAGCTGTCTTGAGGATTGCGGCCCTTTACGTAACTATACCAAAGTTCATGGATCCGCTCCCAGGCGACTGGCAGCAGCGGCGGGTCTTGTTCCATGATCTCTTCGGCCCGGCGGATCAGGTCCTGGCGTTTCTCTGCGTCGATTTCCCGGTCGATTTGGGCCGATAGGGCCTGGAATTCCTGGTTGCTCCAGAGCGAATAGTTCTGCGGTCCGTCTTTGCCGTACCACGCGTTGAAGTAGTCGGAGGGGTCGAGCAGCGCCGATACGAGCCCCCCGATCGCCAAGTCGTAATTGCCGCTCGCGGCGTCAGCGAACCATACCGAATCGACCACCGTGCGCAGATTGCATTCGATGTTGAGCGACTCTTTCAGCATCGCCTGGACTGCTTGTGACCAGAGCTTGAAGATGGCGATCTCGCGGACCATGAAGTCCAAGCCCTTGATCCCGTCGCGACGACCGGCGGCCGCCATCAGCGCGCGGGCTTCCTTGATCGCAGCCGCCGGGTCAGCCTGGTAGCCGAGCCACTTGTCGCGCTCCTGCTGCGGCGCCGCAAGCTCGGAGAACGGATAGAGAAAGCCGCCGCCCATCATGGGCGCCACGTCCTTGACTACCTCGATCAGCGCCGGCCGGTCGAGGGCCAAGTGCATCGCGCGTCGGACCCGCGGATCTTCGAACGGTTTTCTCTTGTTGTTGATCATGGTTGCATGCAGGACGCTCTGGTAGTGGGTCACGGTCGACATCGCCGGCGTCGCCACCGCCTTCCGGTACGTGGCCGGATCGGTCGCAAACACATAGTCCACGCGGTTCGCCAGTATCGCGGACGCCATTTCCGGGGAGAATGGCAAAACGTGGTAGAACTCTATCCCGTCCACATACGGCAACTCCTTGTTCCAATAATTTTTGTTTTTCTCCATGATCCAGACTTCGTTTTCGGTGTACTTGACGCTGCGAAATGGGCCAGTCCCCGGATAGATCTGAACTTTGCGAAGATCGTAACGGTTGTCCTCCAGGGTTTTCTTGCGCAGGACGACGTTGAAGCCGCTGGCGATCGCCGACATCATGAAATTGACCGGGCGGGCTTCCGATAATTTGAATTCGACAGTGTATTTGTCGCGCGCGTTGATCTCGCCGACCGCCTTGAACAGGATGCTGCGCGGAATGCTGATGCCCTGAGGAGGCTTGGCGATCCGGTCGAAGGTGGCCTTTACGTCGTCAGCGGTCAGCTCGGCGCCGTCGCTGAACTGCACGCCCTGGCGCAGGAAGAAGGTGTAGGTCTTGCTGTCCTTGGCGATCTGCCAGCTGTGCGCCAGATCGGGGATGATGGTTTTGCCGCCGTCGCGCGGGTCGCGGCGGATCAGGTTGTCGAACATGCATCCCATCGCGCCGAGATTGAAGATCGTGCCGGATTGGTGGAGGTCAAAATGCGGTGGCCGCACCGGGATGCCCATCCGAATGACGCCGCCGTGTTTGGGGTTGGGCTCGCCCGCTTTGAGCTGAAATTTGGAGCCGTCGAATTCCAAGGGTATGTCGGCCGCAGCGGCGAGGTGCCAGCGCATCGCATAGACCCCTGCCGCCACGGCCGCGCTGCTTTTCAGAAGATCGCGGCGGTTCCACCACGGTCGCGGGGCACGAAGATCGGTCATCAGACGCTCCTCTGTTTGCTGTTTTTGAACGAAGCTTGTTTTGAACGAAGCTTGCTGAACTCGGTTTTTCGTCGAACCAACAATATCACCCGACTGGCAGGTGTCACTTTGATTTCAAGTCCTGAGCTAATCTCGATCCGTCGTCGCGACTCGACCGAGGCCGTGGAAAAACGCGTTTTGAAGAGGATGGCGGGCCGACCTCAATAATCAGGTTGTGGCAGGGTCTGCAGCTGATCCAGGCACTCAGGCCCCGATCGCTTGCAGCAACGGCACCGATGATCGCAATCACCCGCTTCATGTTGTCGGCCAGAGCGTGGAGGCTCATCTCGGTGCGAACCCGCTTCAGCGTCCTGGTCGGGAAGTGCGGCGAGGGTGCGCGGCAGCCCGGCGAACCGGTGGTCGCAAAGCAAGTTGTCGATCAGCTGGTCGCTGATGATGCGAGCGGCGTCACCGCCGCGTCCGATGCGGCCGAGCGCCTCCGTTACGCGGCCAGGCGTTCGGGGGCGAATGGCTCGACTGATTCCGGTTTCCCGATAGCCGTTGCCGGCGCGGCTCGCTGTTTGCCGATCTGGCCGAGCAGCCAGGCCTTTACCGCAGCGTCCGCCCGCTCGCGCTCTGCATCGTCATCGGCGAGACGGCGGGCCTTGAGGATTACAAAGCGCAGCTCGGCGAGGTTGCCGCAACACCTGTCGTTGAAGTGCACAAGCGGAAGGCCGGGCCGGGGCATGGCATCCTGCAGGAGCGTGATCGCCGGTGCCCTCGGCAGGCGATGCTCGCGGCTCAGATGCAGAAGAGCGCCGACCAGGCAATGGCCGCCATTCCCGTCATCATAACGGCCGCGCGTCCAGTGGCCGTCGTCGGCAAAATACTCGAGCATGAGATCGAGCAGCTGCACCGCTTGTGCGATTTGGGCTTTCAGCATTGCTTTGATCGCTCCCGATCCAGGTGACGGCAGAAGTCTATCACCGGCCGCGGCAATCCGCATCGCTGCGTGCTTGCGGCAAAACAACCTGAGCCATCGGCGGACGGCTCGAAGGCGTGCAGCAACAAGTTCGCAGCGGACTCACCCACCGCCGCGGTCCTCGGCAACGGCAGGCGAGCCAATCCCGGCGGCATCATCTTCGGCGTCACTTCCTCGCCAGTTGCAAATGCGGCGCGCTGCGGAATTACACCGGCCATTGCAACAAATCGGTCGACGAGTTAATCGACCGGCAATCGCGGGAAATGAGCGCCGACAAACGGCGGCAGCTGATTTGGGCAATCGAACTGCTTCAAAGCTCGACTTGAGTTCCGAGCTCGACGACCTTTTTCGGCGGAATCTGGAAGTATTCCCAGGCGCTGACCGCATTGCGCGTCATAAAGGCGTAAAGCTTTTCGCGCCAGATTGCGATGCCGGGCCGCAGGCTCGGAACTGGCAACTCGCGTCCGACGAAAAACGAGGTCTCGGCCAGATCGATCGGAGATTCTGCACCGGCCGTAAGAACGGGCGGCAGCGATGGCCGCTCGGCAAAGCCGAAGTGCACGATCATTCGCCAGATTCCGCTCCCGACCTCCTCGGTCTCGACGCGGTCGGCTTCGGCCACACTCGGCACTCGCTCCGTCATCACAGTCAGGATCACGATACGTTCGTGCAGAACCTTGTTGTGCCGCAGATTGTCCATCATCGCGTAGGGGACGGTATCGTGCCGAGTGGCGAGATAAACGGCGGTGCCGCGAACGCGCGGCATCCGCGAAGGATCAAGCTCGGCGATGAATCTGGCCAGCGGCGGGTTGTCCTCGCTCGTGCGCTCGATCAGGAGCTGCCGGCCGCGTCGCCAGGTCGACATCAACGTGAACACGACGGCACCGACCACCAACGGGAACCATCCGCCTTCGATGATCTTGAACGAGTTCGCCGAGAAGAATGCGAGATCGACGACGAGCAAGGTGCCGATCACGCCGACGGTCGTAGGCATTCCCCAACCCCACCGACGGCGCGCCACCTCGGCCAGCAGCAATGTCGTGACCAGCATCGTGCCGGAAACGGCAATACCGTAGGCCGCCGCCAGCGCGTCGGAGGAGCGGAAGCTCAGCACCAGCGCGATGACGATGACCGCCAGCAGCCAATTGATCTGGGGCACGTAGACCTGGCCAATCTCCTCTGTCGAGGTCTGCTGGACGTCGAGCCGCGGCAACAAGCTCAGCTGCATTCCCTGTTGCGACAACGAAAACGCGCCGGATATCACCGCCTGCGAGGCGATCACCGTGGCGGCAGTGGCAAGGATCACCATCGGGTAGAGCGCCCACTCCGGGAACAGCCGGTAAAACGGGCTATCGACGGCGTGCGGATGGGCCAGCACCAGAGCGCCTTGCCCGAAATAGTTCAGGATCAACGCCGGCAATACGAGGCCGAACCAGTCCAATCGGATCGGCGCCCGGCCGAAATGGCCCATGTCGGCATAGAGCGCCTCGGCGCCCGTCAAGGCGAGAAACACCGAGCCCAATGCGAGGAAGGATGTCCAACCGTGACCGAACAGGAAGCCGAAGGCCGTGACGCGGGTCCAAGGCGGCGAACACCGCCGGCATCTGTGCGACCTGCCACAACCCGGCGACCGCAAGGGCGGCGAACCATATGCTCATGATCGGCCCGAACAGCATGCCGATTCGCGCGCTGCCACGGCTCTGCACCGCGAACAACCCGACCAGAACGACGACCGTCAACGGGACGACATAGGGTTTCAGCAGCGGCGTCGCGACTTCGAGCCCCTCGACCGCGCTCAGCACCGAGATCGCCGGGGTGATCATGCCGTCGCCATAGAACAGCGCGGCGCCCGCGAGCCCGATCAGCACCAGCCAGCGCCGCCGGCCTTCGTCGACCTCGGCCGAGGAGGCGAGGCCCAGGAGGGCGATGATGCCGCCCTCGCCGTCATTGTCGGCGCGCATGACGAAGCAGACGTATTTGATTGTGACGACGACGATGAGCGCCCAGAACACCAGCGATAGCAGGCCAAGAACCGCCTCATTCCCGGCATTGCCCGACGATTTGAGACATTCGCGGAAGGTGTAGATCGGGCTGGTTCCGATATCGCCGAAGACGACGCCGAGCGCACCGATGACGACGGCCCGCCGCAGCGGGTTGAGCGCCGCCGATCCGATGGTCATGCCGGCTGCTCACCTGCGTCGGCATCGCGCCCAACGGTCTCCTTGCTTTCCGCCCGATGCTGGGCGGGCCCATAAGCCCGGGTCAGATTATGTGCGGTGTTGATCAACGCAACATGGGAGAAGGCTTGCGGGTAGTTGCCCACCTGCCGCCTCGCCCTCGGATCGTATTCTTCGGCGAGCAGACCGACATCGTTGCGCAGCGCGAGCAACCGCTCGAACAGCGCGCGAGCATCATCATGCCGGCTCTGCAGGATGTAGTTGTCGGCGAGCCAAAAGCTGCAGGCAATAAATGCCCCTTCATCGCCGGGCAGGCCGTCGACGGTACTCTCGGTGTTGTAGCGGGCGACGAAACCGTCATTCAGCAGCGATCTCTCCACCGCCGCCACGGTGCCCTCGATGCGCGGGTCGTCGGCCGGGAGAAAGCCGACCAGCGGTAGCAATAGCAGACTGGCATCGAGCTGGTGCGCGCCGTAGGATTGCACAAACGAGTTCAGCTTCGGGTCGAAGCCCTCGCGGCATACCTGCTCATGCACCCGCTCGCGGTGCCCCCGCCAGCGCTCGACCGGGCCGTCAAGCCCAAACTCCTCGACCGAGCGGATCGCGCGGTCGAAGGCCACCCAGGCCATGACTTTGGAGTGGGTGAATTGGCGGCGGCCGCCGCGAACCTCCCAAATGCCTTCGTCGGGGTGCTCCCAAATCGTCTCGAGATGCTCGACGAGGGCCCGCTCCAGCGCCCAGGCAGGCGTGTTCGGCGGAAGCCCCATGCGCCGCGCCTGGTACAGGGAATCGAGCACCTCGCCATAGACGTCGAGCTGAAGCTGGTCGGCCGCGGCATTGCCGATCCGAACCGGTGCGGCGCCCTCGTAGCCCGTGAGCCACGGCACCTCGTACTCGATCAGCCGACGTTCCCCGGCGATGCCGTACATGATTTGCATCTGCGGCGGCGCCCCGGCGACGGCACGCAGCAGCCAATCACGCCAGGCCGCCGCCTCCTCGAAGAAGCCCGAGTTCAGAAAGGCGTAAAGGGTCAGAGTCGCATCGCGTAACCAGCAGAACCGATAATCCCAATTGCGCGGACCCCCAAGCTGCTCCGGTAGTGAGGTGGTGGCGGCCGCAACAATCCCGCCAGTCTCCAGATGGGTCAGCGCCTTCAACGTGATCAGCGAGCGGAGGACCGCCTCCGACCATTCTCCGCTGCCTTCCGCTCTGTGGGAGCGCGACCAGCTCAGCCAACCCGCCGTTGCCTCTTCGATCGTGTCGTGGGCATTGGCCGCAGCCGGGATCGGCCGATAGGAGGGAGACCAGGTCAGGCCGAACGGGATCTCCTCGCCGGCCGCGACGTCGAACTCGGCGATCGTGCGCAGGTTTTCGCCATGGACCGCGGCAGGCGTCGACAGCGTCAGCCGGTCGGGGCCGGCGACCGCGGTCAGCCGGCCATCATCGAGCCGCCTCACCCAAGGGATAATCGAGCCGTACTCGCAGCGGATGACGAACTCCATTCGAACCGCGACCCGGCCGCGCTCCCCGCGGATGATCCGCACGAGGTCGGCGCACCCATCGCGGCGACCCATGCCGTCGATCAAGATCGCAGCGCCGTCGGCGGTCTCGAAACGGGTCTCCAGAACAAGCGTGCCTTGCCGGTAATGTCGGCTGACGTGGCTCTCGGCGATGGGAGCGATCTGCCACCGGCCGTTTTCGGGACCACCGAGCAGAGCGGCAAAGCATGCCGCCGAATTGAAGCGGGGAAGAGCGAGCCAATCGATCGAGCCGTTACGGCCGACCAGAGCCGCGCTCTCGCAATTGCCGATAAGAGCATAGTCCTCGATCCGAGACGGCATGGCGACCTTGGGGCTGTAAAGTCCTCACCCCGTAAACAATGTCATCATGGAAAAAGGTTGCTGTACACCTGCGCCGCCGTTGCCTATCTGCAGGCAGCCTTATCGCATAATTCGACGCAACGGGGCTGTTAAGTTGCGCGCTTTTTGTAAAACGGGAGCACGGCTTGGGCTCTTTTATCTCCCCCATGGGCCAAACCTCATCCCTGGCGTTGAGGTGTTGCTCGACGCTCTTTTTGTGCCCGGAAGGCGCGGGTGCTGAAGGGGGACCATGGGTTAGAATCCGTTTCCCTCCAGCAGCGAGTCCGGGGCAAACCTGACTTCCTCAACGTACTAGGGTCAAGGTCATGCTCGGCGATTACCTCCTGGAGGAAATGGATTTCGAACCAGTAGATCAGTAGCAGCCTCAATCTGAGTTTCATCGCCATTGGGCCGCTGTCTACACAATGGACGGCAAAATCGCGGGATCGTGACGGTCACGGATGAGCGCGCTGATTTCGAGTTGCCCGTATCGCTCGTCATCCGCGACCTTGCGAATTTGCCCTATTCGCTCCGTCGCGGTGCCAGTTCTCGTTCGCCGCCTCTGCCGTGGGGCGGGGCGGGGAATCAGCCGGAGGCGACAGGAGCCGTCTCGAAATCGGACGTACAAACGCAAGCGTTGGTTCTTCGAGCGCGGGATTGAAATCGGTCTCCGAGGCCAGCCGTCATCTAAGCGACGAGCTGAAAGCCAGGCACCCGGAAATCCGAAGGTCGAAGGTGACGGGGACTGGCAACGTGCTGTGCCACGAGTATGAGCGCGTCGAGCACGACGTGCTGGCGCGCGTCGTGACCGAATCGGGGCAGCGCCGCCGGAGGCCGGCGCTGCTTTTACTGGGGTTATTCGGCGGCGGCGAGGGTTGGGGTTTGCGCTGCGGCGAGGACGGCGGCGGCTTCTTTGGCGACGCGCGTGCCCTCGAAGAAGCGCGGGTTCTGCGTGCCCCACAGGCGCACCGCATTGGCGAAGGTAAAGTCGCGGAAATTATCGGCGGTGATGTGGCCGTCCTCGACCAGCTCGTAGGCTTCGGGCAGTGGATGGCGCATGTCGATCACGTCGAAATGGCCGATGTCCGAGCTGAAGATCGCATTGAGCTTCGACCCGAACGGGTTGCTCTTGCCGAACGCTGTCGCGTTCATGCGGTCGTCGGCCTCGCAGCCGAAGTAGTAGGGCTTGGCGTAGAGATCGAGCCAGTCTTCCTTGCGGGTAATCCGGCACTCCGAGAAATCGTCGATGTTCTCGACATAGCCGGTGAGATAAGCCTGTTCCGGGTCGGGGAGGCCGCCGCGCTCGCGCAATGCCGCGGCGATGTCGCCATAGCCGTATTTCTCGACGAGGCTCATCAATTTCGCGCGGTCGAGCTTATCGGGATGCATGCGCTCCAATGCCTTGGCGCTGCGCCGTTCCCAATGCTCGATCAGATCGCCGAATAACTGACTAGGCCCAGCCGACGCCGCCTTCGAGAAACGCAAACCGCAATTGCGGGAAGCGCCGGGTGACGCCGCCGAGGAAGATCGCCTTCGCGGTCGCATGACCCGGCGGCGGCAAAATGGCCGATATGGTTGTAGGTGAAATTGGTCGGCGAGAGCCGTAGGCCCTGGTTGCTCGAGGCGCTGTGGAAGGTCGGCGCAATGCCGAGCTCGACGCATTTGGCCCAGACCGGGTCGTAGTCATACTCGCTGTCGAGCCCCAATACGTCGTACCACACCGCAAAGCGCGCGGTGTCGGGGTCGTTGGCCGCAGCCGCCGGCACCTTGCGCGCCATATTGCTGCCGAACATGCCGACCTTCGAGCCCAGTTGCTTGGTGACGAATTCCAGCTCGGCGATCGCCTCCTCGGGGGTGTGCATCGGGATTATCGCTGCCGGCGTCAACCGGTCGCCGAGACCGCTGAAATAATCGGCCGAGACAATGTTGTAGGCGCGGACCACGGCTCGACGCGTGGCGTCGTCGTGGATGCGTGGAAAGCG
>CAVSTA010000009.1:0-230910 GCA_963730745.1 uncultured Alphaproteobacteria bacterium | reverse complement strand
ACAATGGTATCGTCGATGCTCATTCCGGCTGGCCGGTATTCCCGATGAGTTCTCCCGCCACTCTAACACGTCAGGATGGTGCAACCATCGCCTACCACCGGCTCGCCGGATCGAGCCCTGGTGTCGTGTTCCTCGGCGGGTTTCGTTCCGACATGACCGGCACAAAGGCCCGTTATTTCGAGGATTACTGCCGCCGCCGCGGGCAGGCCTTTTTGCGATTCGATTATTTCGGCCACGGCGCAATCGAGCGGCGATGCCGCGCTGGGCACGATCGGCCGGTGGTCGGAAGATGCGATTGCGGTTCTCGATTCGCTGACGGAAGGGCCGCAGGTGCTGGTCGGGTCGAGCATGGGCGGGTGGATCATGCTGCTCGCCGCGCTCGCCAGGCCATCTCGTGTCCATGCGCTCATCGGCATCGCGGCGGCGCCGGACTTCACCGAGGACCTCCTCTTGCCGCGCCTCGATCCGGCCCAGCAGCGCGAACTGCGCGAACACGGGGCTGTGACGTTGCCCTCCGAATACGATCCGGCCGGCTACACCTATCGGCTGAACCTCTTCGAGGACGGCAATCGGCATCTGGTGATGCGTCGAGCGCATCGCGCTCGAATGCCCGGTGCGGCTGTTGCACGGCATGAGCGATGCCTCGGTGCCGTGGCAGACGAGCCTCTCGCTCGCCGAGCGCCTCGCGAGCCGCGACGTCGTGGTCACCCTAGTCAAGGATGGAGACCACCGGCTGTCGCGCGAATTCGACCTCGAGCGGCTCGGCCGAACACTCGACGAGCTCCTCGGAAGCGTGCGCTGAACTCGTTTTTACGAGACACGGAACTCCAGCCTCTGATCCGTCAGAAAGGTCGCGTAAAAATAGAGCTCGGCATCGAGCGCGCGCTTGATGTTGTCGGCGCGGCGGAACCCGTGCTGCTCGCCGTCGAACAATAGATAAAGAAACGGAATCCGCCGTTGGCGGAGCGCATCGACCATCTCCTCGGCCTGTTGCGGCGGGACGACCCTGTCTTCGGCGCCCTGGAAGAAGGCGACCGGCGCCGCGAGCAGCCGCGCGCTGTGGATCGGGGATCGAGCCATATAGCGGTCCCTGCGCTGCGGGTAAGGCCCGATCAGGCCATCGAGATAGCGCGACTCGAATTTGTGCGTATCCTTTGCCAATGCCTCCAAATCGCTGACGCCGTAATAGCTCGCGCCGGTCTTGAATTCCTTGCGAAACGTCAACGCCGCCAAGGTGGTATAGCCGCCCGCGCTGGCGCCGCTGATCGCCCAACGCTCCGGATCGACCCGTCCCGTTGCGGCAAGGTAGCGCGCACCGTTCACGCAATCGGCGACGTCGACGACGCCCCAGTTCCCTTGCAACCGAAGCCGGTACTCGCGGCCATAGCCGGTGCTGCCGCCATAATTGACGTCGAGAACGGCGAAGCCACGGCTCGTCCAATATTGCGTCCCCCAGCTGAGGGTCGGAGACGCGGCCGCGGTCGGCCCACCGTGGCAATGCACGAGCAGCGGCGGAAGCTCACCGGCCGGAGCGGCGAAATCGGCGTTTTGCGGCGGATAAAACAGGCCGTGCGCCTGCTGCCCGTTGTCGGTGTCGAACGTCACCGGCTCCGCCACGGATAAGTAATTGCGGTAGGCCTCGACGTCCTGAGTGGTCGAGAGCTTCAAGATCTTTGCCCGCCCGGAGGGTAGGTGCAGCTCGACGACAGCCGGTCGGCGTGGTCGGCGAGCCGCCGGCGAAGTAGACCCGGTCCCCGGTCGCGCGGACAAAGGAGATGTCCTCGTATTCTGTCGGAATAGGACGGGATTCGAGAGAGGCAAGGTCGACGGTGCTCATCCGGTGAACTCCGTCCTGCACATAGCTGCACACCAGCTGGCTCGCCGAAGTGAACGCGAAGGTGGACAGCCGGAACACCCACTGCGCTCTGCCGAATTCCGCCGCGAGCGGGTAGACCGGCTCGATCCGGACGGAATTGTCCAGCGCGTCTCCGCTGACACGGAACAGGTTCCACCATCTCCCGTCGAGCGAAGGCTGGCGCGCGATCGGAGACGAAATAAAGCGTGCCGTCGGGCGACCATTCGGGTTGGAAGATCGACTCGTCGTCTCCGCCGGCGACCAGGCGCTTATTGCCGACCGAGCCATCGGCGGCACATTCGCCCACCCATAATTCGCACCCGATCCAGGGCATGTTGGGGTGGCTCCATTCGAGCCATAGCGAGCCGGCTGCCGTCCGGACTGAGACGCGGCGCTGCATAAAAATCGCGCCCCGCCTGCAGCACGCGCTGCGGCCGGGATACGTCGAGCGGAATTTCGACCAGGGTGTTGATCGGCTCGGGAGCGGCCGTGGTGTGGTCCTCGCGGACCCAAATCATCCGCCCGCGCCGCGCGTCCATGACGCCGTCGGCATAGCGCAGTCCTCTCGGCCGATCGGGCTCAGGGGTGATGGCAACGGGCGTCCCTCCCAGCTCCTGGCGATAGAGGCGCTGGTCCGCGTCGTTGCAGAAATAAACGACGCCGTCGCTGACGAGGTACGAGCCGCCACCATATTCATGGACGCGGGTCCGCACATTGAAAGGTCGCTTCGCCGGCGCGTGCCACCGGCGGGGTGATGTCGGCCGAACTGCCATCGGCGGCGCGGCGGACGATTACCGATCGCCCATTCTCTTGAGGGCGCGACTCCAGCCAATAGACATCGGTGCCGTCGAGCAGGATGCCGCCGAGCCCGATCGTCGAGGCGACGATCAGGTCGGAGGTTATCGGCGAGGACCAAGAACCGTAAGGCGATGTCTGTCGTTCGGCCATCGCAACCTATCGCCGCCGAGCAGGCGCCCGCGACGGCATTTCTCGGGGCCTGTTTCGGAACTGGTAGCAGCTTGCCGCCAAAATGTGAGCGGCGAGCCGGAAACCCCCGGCTCGCCGCAACGGAGGAAAGAGCATGAAGAGGATGCCCTTTCTCCTGGTGCTCCGGTTTCGCCTTTGGCGTCGGCGTGTTCTGCACGTCGTCGTCACGGTGAGCCGGGCCTAGGAGCAGCCGGCCGGGTCCCTTTTAACCCGGCCGGCCACCTCCGCAATATAGGCTCTCTCGCCCGATTGGTCCACACGGATTGCGGGCAACCCGCGGGCGCCGCTCCTTAAAACTCGTATTTGTCGATGATCATCGGCTCGTTGCGGGCGGCGGCGATCCATTCCTGCATTGCCGGAAGCGCCATGATCGTCTCGCAATAGGCATCCGCCTCGCGCTCGAGCTCGATCTTGTAGGTCCGGAACCGGGTCACCACCGGGGCGTAGGTCGCATCGGCAATGCTGAAGTGGCCGAACAGGAAATCGCCTTTGCCTTCGCCAAAGCGTTTGCGGCAGTCGCGCCAAATCGACATGACCCGGTTGACTTCCGCCTGCACCTCCGGCGTGACGCCGCGATTGGGGAAGCTCGACCGAACGTTCATCGGCAGATGCGCGCGCAGCGCCTGAAAACCCGAATGCAATTCGGCGCAGACCGAGCGGGCCACCGCGCGCGCGTCGTGATCCCGCGGCCACAGCTGAAACGTCGGAAACGACTCGGCCAGGTACTCGCAGATCGCCAGGCTGTCCCAGACGACAAGCTCGCCGTGCTGCAGGGCCGGCACGGTTCCCGACGGCGAATATTTCATAATTGTCGCCTTGCTCGTCGGCTCGTAGAGCGGAATGACGATTTCCTCGAACGCGACCCCGGTCTGCTTGAGAACGAGCCAGGGCCGCAGCGACCAGGACGAGTAGTTCTTGTTTCCCAGATAGATCGTGAAATCGGCCATCAGGCGCGCCCGCTCAGCTATGGGAGCCCACTCTGACGATAACCGGCTCCGCACGCAACGGATGGCGGAAGAGGCAGGAGTTGAACCTACCGAGGACGCCTGGCGCCCTCCAACGGGTTTGAAGCCCGCGCGAGTCACCGGACCCGATGCTCTTCCGAGATCGATATTGCAGGTTCATTGCGCGGGGTCAAAGGTCGAAGCGCCTGCCGCTTCGGAGTCAGGCGAATACCTCGCTGCCGCGCAACACGATGCGCGTGTCGCCGGTCCGTCGGGTCGCCCCCATCTTGTCGAAATATTCGAGGATCTGGATCGCCAGATTGCGGCCGACGCCGCAACGGTCCTTAAAGCTCGCGGCGGTGAAGGCGCCTTCGGGTGAGCTGTCGGCGAGCTCCCGCGCGATTTCCGCGAGACGTGCAAGGGTTTCGGGCAGAAAGAAGCGGTTCTCGGCCACTCGGGCGACCCGGCCCAGCCGCTCGGCGCGGCTGAGAAAGCGCTCCACCGCCTCGGGCTGGAGTCCGAGCGCGGCGGCCAGCTCACGAATTCGCGGCGCCCGGAGATCCGCGGCGGCGAGCAGCGGGTGAAGACGCTCCCAGAGCCGCTCATCCGACCGGGTCAGCCGAGGCTGATGCTCGGGCAAGCGCCATATCGCGCCCTGCCGTACGACGCGGCCCGCCCCGGCGAGCGCGGCGAGCGCCGCGTCGAGCGCCGCCTCGGGAGCCGCCCCTGGAGCCGCCCGCGCAATTGCATGATCAAGACCGGCCGGCTGGGCCCGAGCGCGTCGGGCTGCGCCTGGTGCCAGGCGCCGAGCGTTTCGACGATCTCGTCGCCCAGCACAGCCAACCGCTCCGAGGTCACCGCAACCGGAGCGCGCGCCGATCCGACACGCAGAAATCCCCCCGCTTCGATCAAACGATCGAGCTCGCTCGGCGCCAAGTTGCGCGCCAAGGCAAATTGCGCCAGATCGACCACACCTTCGAGCGCGAGCAGGCGAGGCAGCGCTTGCGCCGGGTCTGTTGTGGCGAGCGCCCCGAGCACTGCGAGCCGCGCCGGTTGCCGGCGCGCTCGGCGCGGTCGCAAACGGATCGACGACGCGTCCGCCGGCCAGGGTGTGCCGGGCGGCGTGGTCGCGCAGCACCGCCCGGTCGCCGCACAGCGCACCAACCGGGTGCTCCAGGTCGAGTTGCACGAAACCGCTCTCGCCCGGAGCAATTGCCCGCGACCCGAGCACCGCGGCGCGACCGACGGTGTCTGTCGTGCCGAGGTGCAGATGGACCGGCAGCCCGTCGCGCAACGGCGCTTCGGCGTAGCGCGAGACGCGCAATGAGAGGTCGAGCCGCCTCGTCGGCGCGTGCCGTTCCGCCGCGAGGATCCAGTCACCGCGGCGCGGCTCGCCGCCCTCCGGAAACGAGGCGGCGACATTGATCGCGCAGCGCTCGCCGGCGGCGGCGGTCTCGATGGGACGGTTGTGTCCGTGCAATCCGCGGACCCGCACGGGTGTGCCCTGCGGGCTGAGCACGAGCCGATCGCCCGGCGCCACCCTACCCGCGGCTATCGTGCCGGTGACGACGAGCCCGATCCCGGGCAGGGTAAAGGCCCGGTCGATCGGCATCCGGAACAGACCCGATGAGGGAGCCGCCGCCCGGCTGCGCGCAGCGGCATGCGCGCTTTTTTGCAGATGCCCGGCGAGAGCGGCAATCCCCTCGCCGGTCCGGCTCGACACCGGGAAAATCGCCGGTTGCGGAAAGCCGGCCGCGGCGAGCAGCGCGCCCGTCTCCGCCGCCACGGCATCGCTTCGGCCGCGCTCGACGCGGTCGATCTTGGTGACGACCCCCGTGATCTCGCCGATCCCGATCAGTTCCAATATATCGAGATGCTCGAGGGTCTGCGGGCGCGGCCCGTCATCGGCGGCGACGACCAGCAATACCCGGTCGATCGACAGCACTCCGGCCAGCATGTTGGCCAGAAAGCGCTCATGGCCGGGAACATCGACGAAGCCGAGCTCGGTGCCGTCGGGCAAGGTGGCATAGGCGAAGCCCAGATCGATCGTCAGCCCACGCCGCTTCTCCTCGGGCAAGCGGTCGGCATCGACCCCCGTCAGCGCGCGGATCAGCGCCGTCTTGCCGTGATCGATGTGACCGGCCGTCGCCAGGATCATGGGTCTGGCCCAAACGGGCCTGCATCAGGTCTCTGGTCGTCGTTCCCGCGAAAGCGGGAATCCAGGGGTTGCAGGGGCTCGTTCCGCGTCCAGGGACCCCCGCTTCCGCGGGGGTGACGGTGATGAGTGGAAGGGGCTTCGAGCTGCGCGATGAACGCCGCTTCATCTTCCAGACAGCGCAGGTCCAGAATGACGCGGCCCGCCTCGATGCGGCCGATGATCGGGATCGGCAGCGCCCGCAAGTCGCGCGCCAGTGCCTCGACCGCGGCGCCGGAGCGTTGCGCCAGAGGCCGCAAGGCCAGCGCCGCGCTCGGCAGCAGCGAAATCGGGAGCGCGCCGCTGCCGATCTGGCTCTTTGTTTCGATCAGAGCGACCTCGGCAACATCGCGGAAGGCGCGCTCGACGTTCGGGAGCAGCCGCTGTCCGAGTGCCTGGATCTGCTCCATCGGCCGGGCAAGCAGCCTCAGCGCCGGCAGGCGCTCGGCGAGACGATCGGGATCGGCGTAAAGCCGCAGCACCGCTTCGAGCGCCGCGAGACGGATCTTGTCGAGGCGGAGCGCCCGTTTCAGCGGGTTGCGCGCAAGCTTCCGGATCAGCTCGGCGCGGCCCACGACGAGCCCGGCTTGCGGGCCGCCCAGCAGTTTGTCGCCGCTGAACGTGACGAGGTCGGCGCCCCGCGCCAGCGCCTCCGCTACGGTCGGTTCGTGCGGCAACCCCCAGCGCTCGAAGTCGACGAGCGAACCGCTGCCGAGATCCTCGACAAACGGGATCGCATGATCGCGGGCGAGAGCGGCGAGCTTCGCGGCCGGCGCCGCCGCAGTGAAGCCGTGGATCGCGTAATTGCTAGTGTGCACCTTGAGGACAAGGCCGGTCTGCGGGCCGATGGCCGCGGCGTAATCGGCAAGATGCGTCCGGTTCGTCGTGCCGACCTCGCGAAGGTGGGTTCCGGCCCGCGCCATGATGTCGGGCAGGCGAAACGAGCCGCCGATCTCGATCAACTCGCCGCGCGACACGATCGTCTCACGCCCTTGGGCCAAGGTGTTCAACGCCAGCACCAGTGCCCCGGCATTGTTGTTGACCGTCAGCGCGGCTTCGGCTCCGGTGAGCCTAGTCAGCCAACCCGCAACATGGTCGTCGCGCTCGCCGCGCTTGCCGGTCTCGATATTGTATTCCAGCGTCGTCGGATCGCGCATCGCCTCGACCGCCGCGGCAATCGCCTCCTCCGGCAAAGGTGCGCGGCCGAGATTGGTGTGCAACACGGTGCCGGTCAGATTGAACACGCGGCGCTGCGAGGGCTGCATATCGTGCGCGAGCGAAGCGGCGCTCTCTTCGAGTATCGAATCCACGGAGGCGGGAGCACCACACCGCCGCCGCGCCGCCAGAGCCGTCCGGATCGCCTCGACAACGAGCGGCCGCCCGTATCGGGCGATCATCGCCACGGCCGTCTCGGACTGCAGGACCCGGTCGACCCCCGGCAGCCCCAATCTACCCCGGCGCTCCTCCCCGGTCATTTCGCGGCAACCAATTCGGAGACCGGCTGCGCGGCGCCTAATTCGAAACGGACGCGCGGCTCGCTCCCGCTCAGGCCTGCAACACGACCGATCAGTGCGGCTCGATAACCGATCCTGCGCAATTCGGCGAGGCACTGCGCAGCGCGATCGGCCGGGACGCCGGCCAGCAGCCCGCCGGCGGTTTGCGGGTCTACCAGCAATGGCGCTATCTGATGAAGCTGTCCCGCCGGGTCGAGGGCCGCCACCGCCGCTATGTTGTCGGCGTGCAGCGAGCTGGTGACTCCGCTGCCGAGCAGCGGCAGTGCGCCGTCGAGTGTCGGAATTGCCTCCGGATCGAGAACCGCGTCCATTCCCGAGGCGCGCAGCATTTCGAGAAGGTGGCCGAGGAGGCCGAAACCGGTAACGTCGGTGCAGGCGCGTGGCCCGATATTGCAGCAGGCAAGCGGCGGCGGAGGCCGCCGACTGGACCATCGCCGCGATTGCGGCCTCGACCAGACGCGACGAGGCCAGCCCGCGCGCCGCCGCAGCCAGGATCACGCCGGTGCCGAGCGGCTTGGTCAAGATCAGCCGGTCGCCGGCGCGCAGCCCGGCCTTGCGCAGCAGCTTTCCCGGCCGCGGCCGCCCGGTCACGGCAAATCCGAGGGCGAGCTCGGCGCCCTCGGCGCTGTGCCCGCCGATCAGCACGGCGCCCGCCGGCTCGAGCACGTCGAGGCCGCCGCGCAGCATGTGAAACAGGTCGTGCTCGACGATCGGCGGGCGCGCCGGCGGCAGGGTCGCGATCGCCAGTGCGCTCTCCGGCGTTCCTCCCATCGCATAGATGTCGCCGAGCGCATGGGTCGCGGCAATGCGGCCGAACAGATAGGGGTCATCGACCATCGCACGGAAAAAATCGACGGTCTGCAACAGCGGCGGCGCACCGGGGAACGAGATCAGCGCCGCATCGTCCGGGCTGTCGAGGCCGATCATCACGGCGCCGCTCGTCGCCGGATGAAGCCGCCCCATGACCCGGCCGAGCACCGCCGCCGGGACCTTCGCGGCGCAACCGCCGCAGCGCATCGGGTCTTCCCCCGGCTCGGGCTGCATTTCCGGCAATTCGCGATAACGCCGCATCCAGCGGCGGTCGATCCAGTCCTTCAGCTGCCACAGCCGCGGGCCGTACGGCGACAAACGGCCCGCGCGAGGCTACGGCCTGCTCGTCCCCGGTGCCGATCAGCGCCAGCGCGCGCTTTTGCGGCACGGCGCGCCGCAGCCGGCGGCCGGCGAGGGCGCGGCGCAGATTGGCGGCGAGCGGCGGACCCTGCCGGACGGCGTAAACCCCCGCCTTCTCGCGCGGATGGGCGAGCATCGTCGCCACGTCGCCGGCCGCGAAGATCCGCGGGTCTCCGGGCGAGCGCAGCCTGTCGTCGACCGCGATGAAGCCCTCCGGCGTCAGCGGCAGGCCGGTGTCGGCGAGCCAGGGCGCGGCACCGGCCTGGGTCACCCACAGCGCCTCGTCGAACTCGACCCGCCTGCCATCGGCGCAGAGCAGAACACCCGGCGCGACACGCACGACGGCGCTGCCGGCGTGCACGGTCACCCGGTGATCGGCGAGGATCCGCTCGAACAGCCGGCGGACCCGGGCATTGTGCGACGGCAGCAACGCCTCGCGGGTGACCAGGGTTACCTCGACCGCGTCGCCCTTCAATCCGGCCAGGCGATGTTGCGCCGAAAGCGCGAGCTCGACCCCGCCGGCGCCGCCGCCGACCACGGCGAGGCGCAGCCGCGGCATCTCGCGCGCCCGCGCCAGCAACGCCTCCCAGCGCGCCGCGAACCGGTCGATCGGCTTGACCGCGATCGCGTGCTCGGCGGCGCCGGGGACATCGTCGGAGCGGGGGGCCGAGCCGATATCGATCGACAGGACATCGTATCGGATCGGCGGATGGGCATCGCACAACAATGCGCAATCGGCCCTGTCGAGCCCGATCGCTTCGTCGCGGATCAGCCGCGCGCCGGCAAATCGCGCGAGCCGGCCGAGATCGATGTGGCATTCGTCGAGCGAATAGTGCCCGGCGACGTAGCCCGGCAGCATGCCCGAATAGGGCGTCTCGACGTCGCGGGTAACGAGCGTCACGCGCACCCCGGGCACCGGCCGCATGCCGAAGCTCTTCAGGACGTGCACGTGCGCGTGCCCGCCGCCGACGAGGACGAGATCCTGTGTAATCGCGACACGTTGCTGCATCGCCACGACTATGCCCAAGTGCTGTCTGCTACTCCAGTCGTCAGGAGGAAATATGCAGATCGGGTTCAATCTGCCGATCAGTGGTCCGTTGTCGTCCCCCGAGAGCATGACCCGGATCGCGCAGCAGGGCGAGGCGCTGGGCTATGACTATTTGACATTGACCGACCATGTCGTGCTGCCGAACCTGCGGGTGCCGGGCTACCCTTACTCCGAGAGCGGCGAATTCTTCGGGGAGGGCCCGGAACGCCGGCACGAGCAGCTGACCGCGGCGGCCTTCGTAGCGGCCAAGACCACCCGGATCCGCCTCGTGCTGGCGGTGATGGTCGTGCCCCACCGGCCGGCCGTGCTCGCCGCCAAGATGCTGTCGACGATCGATGTCCTGTCCGGCGGGCGGCTCGTCGTCGGGATCGGCGCCGGCTGGCTGCAGGCGGAATTTGATGCGGTCGTCGGCCCGCCTTTTGCCGCGCGCGGCCGGGTGACGGACGAATATCTGAGCGCGTTCCGCAGTTTGTGGACTGAGGAGGCGCCGCATTTCGAGGGGAACTGGGTCAAATACGACGGGATCTCCTTCGAGCCCAAACCGGTGCAAAAGCCGCATCCGCCGATCTGGGTTGGCGGCGAAAGCGGGCCGTCGCTGCGCCGCGCCGCGCGGTTCGGCGACGCGTGGTATCCGATCGGCAGCAACAGCAAGCATCTGCTCGACACCCTGCCGCGGTATCGTGCCGGGATCGCCCGGCTGCGCCAGTTGACCGCCGAAGCCGGACGCGACCCGGCGAGCGTCGCCCTCACCTACCGCGTCAAGCGGTACGGCGAAGCGGTGCCGGCAAAGGCTTCCGACGGCGAGCGGCGGCTATTTTCAGGCAGCACCACCGACATTATCGCCGATTTGCAAGCCTTGCGCGATCTCGGGGTCGGCGCCGTCGATATCGATTTCGAGCGCTCCGACCTCGAGGATTCGCTCGCAGAAATGCGCCGGTTCAAGGAGCAGGTGATTTCTCGGCTGTAGATCGCGGTTCAGCAGATCTCGCTGGCTTGAGTGGCGATCGCCGACAGCAATGTGGCATCCTCGGCCGTGGCTGGAGCCAGATCGCGGGTGCCGGGCTGGCGTCGAACCTTGATGCCGCCGTGCCGGCACCATCGTCGCCTGAGCATCCCGGACGATCCTGTCCAAATGCGCCCATACCCCGTCGAGCGCCTCGGCAATGATCCGCGCGTCGCGCAATGTCTCGTCAAGCAGTTCCGGGCGCGCCCGCAGAACCATTTGCGTCATTTCGAGTGCCTCGGCGGCATGGCGTTCCTCGACATGTTGCGAGAAGCACTCCTCGAAATACGGTTCGTGCCTGAAATGCGGGAAATGAACGGACAGGGCGTCGGCGAGCGCCCGCATCCAATCGACCGACAGCATCTCGACCGTGCACCACGCGCCGAGCGACCGCGAGTAGAGTTTGGGGGCCAACCGCACAAAATCGGCCGTTTCGGCTTCGAGATAGTGGCAAAGCTCACCGAGTTCCCCGAACTCCTCGTCGTCCAGCAGGCAAGCTGCGCCGATGCTGCGAAACGCTCTGGTCAGCTGGTAATGATGAGTATCGCCATCTGCGAGCCCGTCATCGTCGATGAATATCCGCAGCTTGCGTTTGCGCAATGCCGGGCTGTCGAGATGCGGAAGATAATAAACCGCCGCGCGGGTCGCGTGCATGGCCGACTGGTAGACCAGATGGATCTGGCCGAGAAGGGCTGGATCACGCGCCACAGCGCGGGGCAGCGCCGCCAAGCGTCGAGAAAAATGGCATGCGCGACGGGCGGTGTTCCTCGAATATGACGGCCAATGTGTTTGGCAGATCCTCAATCGCGGAGAGTGTCGGCTCCATATTGCTCTCGATTTTCGGCCAATCGGGTCGTCATCCTCTTTCACGATAATTTCCCCTGGTTGTAGCGGGTTACGGTCACATGCCGCAGCCGAGCTCAGTCCCGGCACCGATCCGCGAGCTTGGTCCGAGATCTGTAAACTTAAGGTTAAGTATCTAAAATCCAAAACTCGTTAGCCGAATTAATTATTCATTTATCGAGAGATCGTAGCGTCAGCCGTTTCCCGCATCGCGAGTGCCGATGGAAACTGCCAATCGAAGATCCTCCGCTACGGCCGGCGCATTCGCCCAGCTGGCGATCGCCTGGCTAACCATGTTCGTGGTCGGCAGTGACCTGTTCGTCGTCTCGCCGCTGCTGCCGCTGATCTCGGCCGATTACGCAGTGCCACCCGCCTCGGCGGGTTTGAGTGTGACCGTATTCGCGGTCACCTATATGCTGAGCGCTCCGGCTCTCGGCCATCTCGCCGACCGGGTTGGGCGTGGCCGCGTCCTGACCTACTGTCTTTGCGCCTTTGCGGCAGCCAATCTGCTGACAGCAATCGCCGGGGATTTCACTTGGCTGCTCGCTACGAGGATCGTTGCGGGCGCCGCGGCCGCCGGCGTGTCGCCCTCGATATATGCTCTCGCCGGGAGCAGCGCTCCACCCGAGCGGCGCGCCACCCGGCTTGCGATCGTCGTATCGGGTCTCTTGATGTCGCTTTCCTTCGGCACACCGATAGGCCTGCTGACCGCCGCGTCGCTCGGGTGGCCGATTGTCTTCGCCGCACTCGCCGCGCTGAGCCTGGTCCTCGCATGGGCGAACAACCGCGTTTGGCATGATCCCCCGGCCGCCAAGAGTCGTGCCGCGCCGCCCGATCGGCTGACGGCGACGGTCCTCGCCGCGCGGCTTGCTCCGACGGTGCTGTGGAGCACGGCGCTCTACGCCATGTACACCTATCTCGGCGAAGGGCTGAGCGCATCGGGCTATTCGACCGAGCAAATCGCCGAGGTGATCCTGTTCTACGGTTGCGGGGCAATCGCCGGCACCTTGATCGGCGGGCGCATCGCGGACCGGCTCGGGGCAAGGACTGACGATCTCGATCGGTCTCTTGGGGCTCAGTTCGTGCCTTCTCCTGCTGTTGGTTGCGCTGCACCTCGGAGTGATCGTCGACTGTGCCTTTGGGCTCGCCTCGTTATCGGCGCAGCTGTTCTTCCCGGCTCAGCAGCTCAGGCTGGCGAACCAGTTCCCCAACAGCCGGGCAGCGATACTGGCCTGGAACAACAGCGCCCTCTTTTTGGGAATATCGCTGGGCTCGTTGATTGGCGGGCAAGCCGTCGCGTTCGGCGGCTTTGACACCGATTTGATAATCGCGGCGGCCATCGCAATTGTCGGGTGGATCACAAACCAGGATGGCCGTCGACGCCATGCCGAGGTGAGGATCACGCCGCCGCATCAGCCCTGCGGGGCAGGGGCAGGCTGATCGTCACCGTCGTCCCGGATCCGAGCTCGCTTTCGATGGCGAGCGTGCCGCCATGCAGGTCGACGACGGACTTCGCAAAAGGCAGCCCGAGACCAGCCCCCTGATGCGTGCTGTCGAGCACCGAATTTACGCGGTAGAAAGGCTGTACCACCAGCGGGATGTCCTGGGCCCGGATGCCAATTCCGGTATCCCGGATGCGAATATGCAACGCGGCCTCGTCGATTTCGCTCGATATCGTGACGCGCCCCCCTGCGGGCGTGAACTTTACCGCGTTGCCGATCAAATTGACGAACACCTGCTTCAATTTAACCGGGTCGCCTTCGAGCACCGGCCAGTTTGACGGATCACCGTCGATAATGATTAGGACCGCGGCCGCCGCGGCAGTCGATTGCAGCATCATCAGGCTTTCGGCAAAGAGCTTGCCGGGTTCGGTCGGAACACGTTCGATCTGCAGCTTCCCAGCTTCCACCTTGGCGAGGTCGAGCATTTCCTCGACGAGGGAGAGCAAATGCATACCGCTCTCGTGGATGTGCTGCGCGTATTCCTTGTAGGCCGGAATGCCGATCGGGCCCATGATTTCGCGATGCATCATTTCCCCAAAACCGATGATCGCATTGAGCGGGGTGCGCAGTTCGTGGCTCATATTGGCGAGGAACATCGACTTTGCCCGATTGGCATTGGCCAGCTCGACGGTCCTCTCCTCGACGCGGGTCTCCAAGGTCGCGTTCAGCTCGCGCAGCTCGGCTTCTGCCCGCTTCTGCGCGGCGTAACGGGCAGCCAAGGCGTCAGCCATGGCATTGAAGGTCGCTCCCAGATGGCCGATTTCCGATGCGGGGTGGCGAACCTTTACCCGCGAATCATAGTTGCCGTGGCGCCACTCCGTCGCGAAATGCACGAGACCGCTTATCGGCTCCTGCAAGAACCTGCGCCCGCCGAGAACCGCAGCAAAGGTTGCTGCGAGCAGACCGAAAACGATCAGCGCGACGCCGCGGGCGGTCGCGCTGTCGATTGCCGCGAAGGCTTCCGCTTTCGACTGTCCGGCGCTGAGAAAGAAATCCCGCGGCGGCAGGGCTGCCGGGAGATAGCCGAATATTCGGGTGGCGCCGTCGACGCCGACCGACTCCTCCCAGCCCGTGGTGTTGCCGTCCATGATCTCTTCATGGCTTTTTCTCATGTTCTTGCCGACCAGGGCCTCGGGGTTCGGCAGTCGCGCTATGATGTTGCCCTCGCGATCGGCGATCAGGATCGAGGATGTCGGCGACAGACCCCTTTCCTTCAGATGTTCTGACAGCCAGCGCAGATCGAGCCCGGCAAACACTACGCCGGCTGGGTGGCCGTCGCCGCCGTCGAATTTCAGCGCAAAGTGGATCATGCGCGCGCCGCTCGCCGGATCGGCCCAGTAATTGCCGACGGCGAGCCCGTCCTGCGCCATCGCGCGCTTGAAAAACGGCCTGTCCGCAACCGAGGAGTAGGCCAGCGGACTGCTCGAACAAAATATCTTGCCGTCGGTGTCCGCCGCTGCCAGCAGACTGTAATTCGCGTACTGCGAGGCCAATGACCCGAAAAGTACGTTGCAGTCGTCGCCTTCCCGTAACCTTACGGGTGTGAGTTGTGAGAGCGCGAGCAGCAGTTGGCGAGCCCCTTCGCGCAGCTCGCCGATCTCTTCGCCGAATTGCTTTGTAATCTGTACGACCTGTTGGCGAATGTCGGTCTCGCGCGCTTTGCGCAGTTCATATTCGTTGTAAGCTTGGATGACTATTGCCGGACAAATAGCAATCAATACGAGGATAATCAGACGAACTGTCAAACTGACGTGCGGTATGCGCAGCCAGGCGGGTCGCCGTTTAACCGCTATCGTCTGGCCGAGCGCCGGGCTTGCTCCATCCGTGATCATTTGCCCTATCTCCGAAACCCCTGGCGCCGCTCGGAATCGGGGTCGTTGCCCCGGACACTGCGGACAGGGGCTTCCTTGCTAACCTGCAATTTAGCTAAAATTAGTTAATGAACGGTTAACGAATTACGTCGCGCGCCGAGTTTTTTCGTCATGCAAATCCGCTGCCCCCGGGTGGATCGCGTTCGATGCGGCTGAACGCCTAATATCCTTGGCGCTCGTAAAAGCTGGGAGCCTAAATGCGACGGTAGACAAGGGTCAGGCATGGCTCGGCTTTCTCGATGGCCGCGCGGCTTCTTCTCAGACCGGCACATCGCCCTGCAGCATGATGCGGTAGAGATATCGCAGCTGGTTCATATCGTAATCGCCATTGGCCTTGTGCAGCAACGAGCGATTGTCCCACATGACGAGATCACCCGGCCGCCAATGGTGACGGTACTGGTATTGTGGCTGCGTCGCGTGCTCCAGAAGGTCGGCGAGCAAGGTTAGGGCTTCCTCCTCCGGCATTCCGACGATGCCCTCGGTGCGGATCGGATTGATGTAAATCGCCTTGCGGCCGCTCTCCGGGTGGGTGCGTACAATCGGATGGGCTACCGCGTCAGGGACGACGGCAGCGGCTTTCCGAACTCAGCTCCATCAGCTTCCGCGCGCTGTGGCGGCTCTGGTAAACATGAATTGCTTTCAGCCCGTCGAGGCGGCGTTTGGTTTCTTGCGGCAGTTCGTCGTAGGCGAGGCGCATATCGACGTACTGGGTATCGCCGCCCCGGTCGGGCAGGCTCACCGCATGCAGAACGGTGGCCTTTGGCGGGCGGGCCGCGTTCGAGTGGTCGGTGTGATAGCCCTCGCCGGGAATGTAACGCCTGCCGTCAGGATAGAAGTCCTGGTTCGAGATGTAGTGGACGAGCGGACACTCGGGCAAAGCAAAGCGGGAATTGTGCTGCGGGAAGGGCTCGCCGAACAGGCCGACTGCCTGGAGCAGCTGCTGGGGCGTCAGATGCTGGTCGCGAAATACCAGCACCGAAGCGTCGACAAAGGCGCGATTGAGGCGGGCCGGCGCAACCTCGTCGACGGGCTCGGTCAGATCGATGCCGCGGACTTCCGCTCCCGTATGCTCGGAAAGCGGAGCGATCGTATAGTCCATCAGCCGGTTTCCATCGGCAAGCTCGGGTCGGTCGCCCATTCGCTCAGCGAAGCGTCATAGAGCCTGACATCGGGATGGCCGAGCATGACCAGAGCGAGCGCATCGGCGCTCGCGGCAATACCCCCGCCGCAATAGGTGATGACGGTCTTGTCGAAGGCCCCGATCGCCGCGAAGCGCTCGCGCAATTCGCCGGCGGGCAGGAATTCGTTGGTCTCGGGATCGAGCAGATGTGCCGCCGGCAGATTGACGCTGCCCTTGATGTGACCAGGCCTGCCGTAGCTGTTGCCGCCGGTGCCGGCGTGCTGCTCCGGCAGCAGAGCATTGATCGTGCAGGCCTCGGCGTTGCCGATCGCCTGCAGGACCGTCCTCCTTGCCGACCATCAGCGGGCGTTGCTCGCGCACGACAAAATGTCCCGGCGGATGGGATTTCGCGGGACCGGTCTCGACCGGACGCCCTTCGCGGCTCCATTTCTGCCAGCCGCCGTTGAGCACCGCCGCATCATCAAAGCCGAAAATGCGCAGCATCCACCAGACCCGCGTCGCCCACCACGGATTGGCGGTGCTGTAAAGCACGACCCGCGTCCCCTCGCCGACGCCAAAACCGCTCATCGCCGCAGCAAATGCCTCGGCGGAGGGCAGCATAAAGCGGAAGCGATGGTTGTTGTCCGAGAGATCGCTCTGCAGATCGACGAATTGCGCGCCGGGGATATGGCCTTTTTCGAAATCAGCCCGCCCCGGCACGACTTGGTAGGTGATCTTCGGGTCGGGAACGAGATGCGTCGTACAGTCAAGAATTCGCAGACCGGGGTCGCCGAGCCGTTGCTCGAGCGCGTCGGTCTCGACCAGAAACTCGGGATGGCGGAAGCTTTCGGTTGTGCTCATGCGAGTCTCGCTGTGAGTTTACGACCGCGGGAGGTTGAACCAGGGTCGATGTCGATGGGAAGGGGGAACGCGGGCCGCAGTAAATCCTTAATTCCTTCATACACCGCCCGCACGATTTTCGGGTGGGCACTGGCTCGCAAATAAATCATGTCACTGAAATACTGACGGAAGTCATCCAGCTTTTCCGTATCAAATTCGGCGTACAAATCGATCACTCGTATGTTCGTCTGCGACGCCGTCTCGCGAATTATTTCGTTTCGTTCCACAATGTAGTTGAACCCAATGTACTGGTTCTTTCTAGAATAGGGCAAATCTCCGCAAAATGTGAACGGATTGACGGCGTCACGGGATGTTAAATAGGACGAGAGATCTTGATCGGCTATCCGTCTGTTCAACGCTGTCGGCATTGTGAACAGAACGGTGTTCCGCGTTTTTTCGATAAAACCAGTCAGAGCGGATCGAACGTTGCGATTGTCGGGGAGCGGATGCCAGCCGAGCATCAGAAGGTTCAGTTCGACCGCTCTCTGCTGGTTGAATTCGCTCGCCCGCCGCAGGATGTTCGTATAGGGATCGCCTTCAATACCGCCGTTGAGAAATTGGTAACCGGGAGCGAGGCTGTCGAGCAGGCACGGCCAGCCGCGACCGGCGCTGAAGACCACCGAATCCCCCCAGACCACGACTAATTTGCGCGTGTCATCAAGGGCATCGCCCTTTAATCCGGCCTCGTTGATCTCGAAATGGATCGACCCGTCGGCGCCTACAAAAACAAGCCGCGGCCGCATCGCCTCAGTCTCTTTGTCGTAATAAAGCAGCTTGCACGCGGCATAGTTCAGTATCAGGTGCACGGTTTTCACAGGCAGCCTGTCAGCGCTTGCTCGAGGTTAGGAGACGCGGCTGAACTGCCGCTCTGCTTTTCGACGACAAAATTCTCGAGCACGAGGTAGTCGATCCCGGAAGCGAAAAAAGTCCTCAACGCATCCGATGGGCTCGAGACGATCGGCTCACCGCGCAGATTGAACGAAGTGTTGATCAGAACCGGCACGCCGGTGCGTCGTTCGAAAGCCTCTAGAATCCGATAGAGGTAGGCGTTCTGCTCGGGTGACACGGTTTGCACCCTGCTGGTGCCGTCGACATGGGTGACGGCCGCCGTATGCCCGGGACGCAGGGCTTTGTGGGTATAGAGCATGTAAGGGCTGTCGGACATGCCCAGGGTCTCGAACCAATCCCGATAGGCTTCCTCTTTGATCACCGGAGCAAAGGGGCGGAATTCCTCGCGGAATTTGATCTTGGCATTGAGGTGATCTTTCATCTCTGCATGCCGCGGGTCGGCCAGGATCGATCGCGCGCCGAGCGCCCGCGGTCCCCATTCGTCGCGTCCATGCAGAATCCCGACCACCTTGCCGGAAGCCAGCCAGTCCGCGATTTCGCCGGCGACGTCGGCACTTTGCCGGTAGGGTATTTGGTTCACCGATAGGGTCGCCCTGATCACCGGCTCGGGGTAGCGGATCCCGAGATAGGGGGAGAAGCGGTAGCGGTGGGGAGGACCGCCCTCGCGCCCCCGCATGGCCGATTGCAGCGCGGCTCCCATGGCTCCGCCGTCGTCTCCAGCGGCCGGATGGATGTGAGAACGCAAATCGAGATCCCGGATTACCCGGGCATTGGCAGTGCAATTGAGCGCGACACCGCCAGCGAAGCAAAAATCCTTCGTGCCGTACTCGCGAATGAGGAATGCCAGCATCTTCTCCATCGCGATCTCTAGGGCTCGTTGGACCGATGCGGCTAAATCCCGGTGCTCGTCGCGCATTTGGCCGCCCGGGGGGCGGGGCGGTATTCCGAGGTGCTTGATCAAACCCGGAGCATAATGCCGCTCCGTCGAGCAGAAATCGAAGAACCGTTGATTAATCGTAAAAGCTCCGTCGGCGCCGATCCGCAGAATGGGACCGATCAGCTTGTCGAGATATCGGGGTTTGCCATAGGAGGCCAGCCCCATGACCTTGTATTCACCATCGTTGACTTCGAATCCAAGGTAATCGGTGAAGACCGAATAGAAGAGACCCAGAGAATGAGGAAAATGAATTGCCCGCTGTTTTTCGAGGCGATTGCCTTCGCCCAGATGTACTGAAGCGGTCTCGTACTCTCCGACCCCGTCGAGGGTAACGACGACCGCGCGTTCGAAAGGTGAGGTGAAAAACGCCGATGCCGCGTGCGACCGATGATGCTGCGAAAACTCGATGTTGCCCTGGAACCCCATGTAGTTTCGGATCTGAGCGTCGATTGGAAGCTTGTGATGGACGAAGTCGGGTATGTCCTGCTCAAACATAAGACGCGAACGTGGCCAGTAATCGATGACCTGGTCCCAGAGCCGGTTCAGCTTGAGCTGCGGGTCTTCGTAAAACACGATGCTCGCAAGATCATTGATCGGGACGCCGCACGCCTGGAGGCCGTGGGCGATCGCCAGCGCCGGAAATCGCCGATCGTGCTTACGGCGGCTCAGCCGCTCCTCCTGAATGGCGAATTTTATCTCGCTGTCGTCGACAATAGCTACTGCGCTGTCGTGATAATAGCAGGAGATCCCCAGCCTCAGCATCAGCGCGCTCTAGAGCAACTCGATGGGGGTGCTTTAATCCAACCTGACCGGCGGCGGCGAAACCGGCGCAGAAGGGCCAACGGAGCGAGCAGCAAAAAGATCAGCGAGAGCCGAAGCCGAATTCGGCGACATCGCGGCAAACCGTCAGGCGAAGGGATATGTAGCAATAGCCTCACCGCGATCTTCCGGTACTTTCAGACGCCGGATCTCACGCAGATACCAGCGGAACAGCATTATCGACCACCTCATTCGGCTGCCTGCGCCAACGTAACGGGGCGGAAATTCTTTGGCAAACCAGCCTTGGCAATCGCGCCATGCTGCTCGACGTTCGGCAGTGCCTGATGGACCAGCTCGCGGACGGCGATCAGCCGGTCGAGGTCGATCCCGGTCTCGAACCCCATCGCCTCGAGCATGAAGGCCAGATCCTCGGTGACGATATTGCCGGTCGCGCCGGGGGCGTAGGGACAGCCCCCCAGCCCGCCCAGCGAGGCGTCGAAGGCGCGTGCGCCGGCGTTGAGCGCCGCCAGCACATTGGTGAGGCCGAGCCCGCGCGTGTCGTGGAAATGCCCGGACACCGGCAATGGTGCGACATCTGCCATGACCAGGCGGAAGACGCGCTCGACCGCAGCGGGTTGGCCGTAGCCGACCGTGTCGGCGAGAGCGATTGCGTCGGCGCCGGCCTCGGCGACTTCGACGGCGATGCGGCGCACCCGGTCTTCGTCGACCGCGCCCTCGATCGTGCAGCCGAAGGCGGTGGCGAGCCCGCAGGCGATGCGCGGGCGCCGGTCTTCCGGCGCGGTCCGGCACAGCGCCACGACACGGCGAAAATCCTCGACCGATTCCGCGGTGCTGCGGCGGACGTTCGAGCGGTTGTGCCCCTCGCTGACCGACAGCACGAAATTCATCTCGTGGACCCCGAGCGCCAGACCGCGCTCAGCTCCCTTGAGGTTCGGGATCAACGCCGAGACGGTGAGACCGGGCAATGACAGCGCATGACGCACGACCGCCTCGGCGTCCGCGAGCTGCGGCAGGAGCTTCGGCGGGACAAACGAGCTGACCTCGATCTCGCGCACCCCGGCGGCGTGCTCAGCATTGAGCCAGGCGATCTTCTGCTCGGTCGGCATGATCTCGGCGATGCTTTGCAGTCCGTCGCGGAGCCCGACTTCGCGGACCTGGGCACGTTCGCTCATTCTTTCCTCCACGGAAGAACGCCTGAGATGGATCAAAGCTAGTCCCGGCGGGCCTTCGGGGCAACGGCTTCACACGACGTGTTCGGGGGTGAGCGCGCAAGCCTCGTCGCTATCGGCGAGCTCGATCTGGATCGTCGCGTGCTGAATGCCGAAGCGATGGTGCAGCTGCTGCGCCATTTCGTTGAGCACGATATCGCCGGGGTGACCATGCGGCATGACCAGATGGCAGGTCAGCGCCGTCTCGGTGGTGCTCATCCCCCAGATGTGCAGATCGTGCAACCCGGCTACGCCGGGCAAAGCCAGCAGATGCGCGCGCACCGCGGCAATGTCGAGCCCTTCCGGCACCGCGTCCAATGCAAGGCCAATGGCGTTCTTTAAAAGGCCCCAGGTGCCGAAGACGATGACGGCTGAAACGACCAAGCTGACCGCCGGATCGAGCCACAGCCAATTGGTCAGCCAGATCGCGATACCGGCGGCTACCACACCGGCGGTGACAACCGCATCCGCCGCCAGGTGGAAAAAGGCGCTTTTTACATTGAGGTCGCCAGTACCAGAAGAAAACAGGAGTGCCGTCCCGCCATTGACGAAGATGCCGATTACGGCCACCGCGATGATGATGCCGCTGGCGATCTGCACCGGGTGGCTGATGCGCCAGATTGCCTCCCAGGCGATCCCGCCGGTCACCACCAGCAGAATGATCGCATTGGCAAGCGCGGCGAGAATGGAGCTGCTGCGCAGCCCGTAAGTAAACCGCCCGCTCGGCTGCCGGCGCCCCAATACCGCGGCCCCCCAGGACAATGCGAGGCCCAGCACATCCCCGAGATTGTGGCCGGCATCGGCGAGCAGCGCGAGGGAGCCGGAAAAAATCCCGGCAATAGCCTCGCCGCCGAGATAGGCCAGGTTCGCGGCGATCCCGATCGCGAAGGCGCGCCCGTAGTTTGCCTGGGCATGCCCGTGTAGATGGTGACTGTGGCCGTGGTGGTCATCCACCATGACGGCGCTCTCGGGTTGTTGCGGCGCTACTGAACTCCCAACAGCTCGACATCGAACAGCAATGTGGCGTTCGGCGGGATGACCCCGCCGGCGCCGCGGGCGCCATAGCCGAGCTCGGGCGGGATGATCAGGGTGCGCTTGCCGCCGACTTTCATTCCGGCGACGCCTTCGTCCCACCCGGCAATGACCTGGTGCGCCCCGAGGGTGAATTGAAACGGCTGGCCGCGGTCGACCGAGCTGTCGAACTTGGCCCCCTTGGTGCCGTTGTTGTACAACCATCCGGTGTAGTGCACCGAGACCTTGCTGCCCGGTGTAGCCGAAGCGCCGTCGCCGGTTTTGGTATCGGTATATTTCAATCCATTCGGCATCTCGATCACCTGGTTGGTCGCCGCCTCAGCACGCCCGAGCGGCGTCGCAGCGGCGGCGATGGCGAGCGCCAGGACGGCGCAAGCAAAGCGTATCAGCATCGTGATCACTCTCGTGAAGAATGGGTTCATGTCGGTGTCGGACTAGAACATGTCGGGGGTGATGACGTTCTGTGGGCGGTTGGTCAGCAACGCCGCGCGCATCGTCTCGGCCGATTTCACGCGTGTGTCGTGCTCCAACTCGGGCGTGAACCAGGCGGCGTGCGGAGTGATGACCAGACGGCCTTCGAGCCACGGCTCGCGGGCGCGGTAGACGCGCAACAGCTCCGGGATCGGCTCGACCGGGGGTTCGACCGGCAACACGTCTAGCCCGGCGGCCGCGATATGGCCGTCGCGCAATAACGCCAGCAGCGCGTCGAGGTCGATAATTGGCCCGCGCGCGGTGTTGACGACCACCGCGCCGTTGCGCAATAGCGCGAGCTCGGCAGCGCCGAGCATGCCGCGAGTTTCGGGCGTGAGCGGCGTGTGAATCGACAGCGTGTCGGTCTGGCGCAGCAGATCCTCGAGTGTGGCCGCGCGGCCGATGCCGAGCGCCAGCTCGGCGCCGTTGGGCAAGTGCGGATCGTAAAACACCACCCGAAACCCGAAGGCGCGCGCCCGCAGCGACACCGCCGTGCCGATCCGCCCGAGCCCGACGATGCCGAAGGTCTGCACCCCGAGGCGCCGGATCAGCTCGCTTTTGACGGGCCCCCACGCCACGGGCGGGTCCTGCCGCTGGCGCTCGTGATAGAGGATAACGCCGCGGCGCAATGATAGGGCCAGCGCCATCGCATGGTCGGCGACCTCGGTGGTGCCGTAGTCGGGCACGTTGCAGACGAGGATATTGCGCGCCGCCGCGGCCGGCCGCGCGATCCTGTCGTAGCCGACCCCCATGCGCACGATCGCGCGCAGCCGTGGGAAGCGCGCGATGTCCTCGGGTGTGACCGCATAACGCATGATCATCAGCCCGTCGATCTCGGCGCAGTCGGCGGGGTCGAGATCGGCGAGGACCTTGACGGTGCGCCGCATGAGGCGGACTTCGGGACCGAAGATCCCGGCTTCGAGGCTGTCATCCGGGATCTGGCGTTCCTCGGGGTAGAGCACGGTCACAGCCATGGCGAGACCTTCACCGGCTGGTGGAGCGCCGCCGAACGGACGATCGCCTCGAAGGCGGCAACGCCGTGCAGGACTTCCTCGGCGGTGATCGGGTAGGAGCGATCGCCGTTGATCGCCGCTGCGAAGCCTTCGAGCTCGGCCGCCAGCGCGTTGAAGCCTTTGTATTCGATGATTTCGGGCGCAGGCGCCGTATGCCGGCCGGTCGGCGGCGGCTGCGTAACTGGCGTAAAGCGGAATTCGAGTTCCGATGTCGCCAGCTCGACCGAACCTTTCGTCCCATACACCGCAAAGCGGTAGGCCGCCGCCGTAATCAGCGAGCAGTAAAGAGTCGCCGAGATCCCATTGGCGAGGCCGAGCAGGATCGCGGTCGTATCCTCGAGCCGCGGCATGACCCGGCGCAGGCTAGTGCAGTAGACCTCGTCGATTTTGCCGAACAGATGGATCATTGCATCGAGATTGTGCACGCCGGTCGCGGTCATCGCCCCGGCCGGCGCCTCTTGCGGGTTGGACCGCCAATAATTCGGCGACATCGAGAGCCCGGTCGGCGATGCCTGCGCGCTCTCGCAATGACTGACGGTGCCGAGACGCCCGTCTGCAATCCGCGTCTTCAGCTCGATCATCGCCGGATGAAACCGCCGGGGGTAGGCGACGCCCAGCACCACCCCGGCGCGCGTTACCGCGTCGATCGCCGCCTCGGCGCTCTTCAAGTCGAGGGTAAACGGCTTTTCCATGAAGACGTGTTTGCCGGCCGCCGCAGTGCGCTCGACTTGAGCGCCGTGCTGGCTGTGCGGCGTCGCAAACACAACCGCATCGATTGCCGGGTCGGCGAGGATCTGTTCGAGATCGTCTTTGAGCGCGATCCCGTGCTCGACGCAGAACCCCTCGGCCGAGGCCCGGGTGCGGGTGTGGCCTGCGGTGAAGCGTATCGCGCTGCTCTTTGCCTGAATGGAGTTGACGAGCGTTCGGCCCCAGCGGCCGATGCCGACGATCGCGGCGCGGATCACTTCTTGGCCGCCAGCATGTCGCGCACGCCGCGCAGCGCCAGATAATAACCCGGCAATCCGAAGCCGGCGACGATGCCTTGGCTCACCCGCGCGGTCTCGGAAGCGGGGCCACGCCGCACCGGGTTCGAAATGTGAACCTCGATCATCGGAAATTTCACCTGCGAGATCGCGGCGACGAGCGCCGGGTAGCCGGTCCCGAACGCCGCTGGGTTGAACAGCGCCGCATCACACCCCTTATCGTTCGCCTCATAGAGTTTGTTGACGATCTCCCCCTCGATGTTCGAATGGAAAATCTCGACCTCGAGGTCCAGTTCGGCGGCGTAGCCGCGGATCCGCTCGTCATATTCCGGCAGGGTCATCGGACCGAAGATTTCGGTCTGGACCTTGCCGCGCATGTTCATCCCCGCGCCGTGGATCACCAAAACCTTTGCCATGCCGCCCTCCTCGCAACCCGATGTATGGGCGATGCTAGTTGATCGGTTGATTCGATGACAAGGTGCTCTGCGGCGGGCACCTTGGGAATTTCCGGTCGGAAACACGCCGGGTATCGGTTAGAATGTCTCGCCTTGGGGGTGATTTTGATCACCCGCACCGATCGAGGGGGCGATGCGGGGCGGAATTTGGGCGAGCCTATTCGTCTGGGCAGGCACGGCATTGTGGTCGGCATGCAGCGTTGAGGCCGCATCGAAGGCCAAGCCGCAGATCTCGGCTGCAACCCTCAAGCACGCGATCGAGAGCAAAACTGGAAGCGTGCAGCTGATCACCTTTCCCGATACCACATGGAGTGCGGTCCGAATCGTGCGCGGCGGCTCGCCGGCCCGCGACAAGACCGGGCAGCAACCTGCGACCGAGAAGACCGAGACAGCCGAGATCGTGACTTTTGGCGATCCGCGGAAGAGCCCGGTCCGGGTCTTGCGCGGCGACAGCGAACGCGGCCTGGTAACGTCGGGCCCGGTCCGCCCGGCGGCGGCAATGACGATGCAAGTAGTAACGTTTGCAAATCTGCGGGATGGGCCGGTCAGTATTCTGCGGGGCGCGGGGGTTCCAGCCGCCACCGAAACCGAACTCTTCGGCCCGGCTTCGGCCGCCGATCTCGATCGGGTCGCTTTCGCCGTTGACGGCGCCGAATTGAGCCATGGGGCCGATCTGCGCATGTGGCGCCCGGAACCGGGCGGACCGCAAGGACCGATGCAGGTCAGCGCGGCGGCGGCCTTCGAGGTCGGCGGCGGCGACCGGTTCTCCCTCGCCGAAAACCGTGCGCTTGGCCGCGCCTATCTCGCCCGCATGTATCGGCGTTACGGCAACTGGCAAGACGCGATCGCGGCCTACAATTGGGGCCCGGGCAACCTCGATGCCTGGATCGGCGGCGGACGGGCGACCGACAAGCTTCCTCTGGCTGTCGAGCGCTACCGAAACCGCGTGTTGCGCGAGGCGGTGCTGGCCGAGCCCGGCATTACGATGGCGAGCCGCTGGGCGCTGGGCACCACCCCGGCCCCCGAACCGGCGGACAGATTGGCGGTGCCGGCGTCGGTCGCCGCGGCCTTTGTCGCCGACGCCCTGCAGCGCGGGGCGGCCGCAGGTAACGCCGCCCTTCGCGAATTTGCCGCGGCCCTGCACAGCCGGGCTGCCGACTGGAAATCGGCCTATGCGCGCCTGGCCGGCCGCATCGTACCGCTGGCCAGAAAGTTCTCCGCGACGGCGCCGGACTTGGATTCCGAATACGCCGCCAGGTCCGAACCAGCCGACTGAAACGGGCGCCTCAGCTGTATGACGGGTGAAGCGCCGAAACCCACCCTTCCTTGTGCCGGACGCGATCGGAATGGTTGCGTCCTGCTCAACCCATCCTACTCGTAATACTGACAAATTCGCATTGCATGCTGGTCGATCGATAGATTTCAGAGGGGAATGTGAAGTTCAATTTTAATCAACAGAAGATATTTTGCTGCAGGAGCGGCAGGGGGGCGATCATCCATACAGCTTATGATTGTTCTAGCGGGCGCCGGGCTTTCGCAAGGCAGGTCGCTTCGACGGGAATAGCCTGGGACGATAACCGTTCCCTAATCTCGGGCGAGGATCAATACCCTTTGTGTTTTCCATGGCATGGTTTTTGCCGCCCAGGAGCACAAGGCGTTGTCCGTGCGAGGTTCTAGGGTTAGCTATGGTTCCATTTTTCAATTACAGCCTGCGCCGCACATCACAAATAACCAAGAATTGAAGGGGTCTCGACTGGATGCCGACGATTGTAAAGGGGGGTGATTTGCGGCACGACTGCCGTCCGTGTTATCCGACACGCCGTTCCGGGATGAGGACGTCGAGGAATTCAAGGCGACCGTCCTCGCCAAGCTGACCTTGGCGGTCGGCAAGGATGCGGCGAGCGCGACCGACCGGGATTGGTTCGTCTCAACGGCACTCGCGCTGCGCGACCGCATCATTCACCGCTGGCTGACAGTCGACCGCGTCAGCGATGCGAAAGGCCGTAAGCGCGTCTATTACATGTCGCTGGAATTTTTGATCGGCCGTCTATTCAACGACGTGGTCGGCAATCTGCGATGCAATGAGCTCGTCAGGGTTGCACTCGGTGACCTCGGCGTCGATCCAAACCGGATGCGCAGCGCCGAACCAGATGCCGCCCTCGGCAATGGCGGTCTCGGGCGGCTCGCTGCCTGCTTTATGGAAAGCATGGCGAGCCTCGGCATCCCGGGCTGCGGTTATGGGATCCGCTACGACCACGGCCTTTTCCGGCAGGTGATCAAGGACGGCTGGCAGCAGGAGCATCCGGAGTACTGGCTGTCTTTCGGCAATCCGTGGGAATTTGAACGCCCCGAGGTGGCTTACGACGTCCATTTCAGCGGCTGGGTCGAGAAGAAGGTTTTGCCCAAAGGGCGCCCGCAATGCGTCTGGCATGCGGAAGAAACGATCAAGGCGGTCGCCTACGATATTCCGGTCCTCGGGTGGCGGGAGCGGCACGTCAATCCGTTGCGGCTCTGGTCCGCCCGCGCCGTCGATCCCCTGCACCTCTCGGTCTTCAACGAGGGCGACCACCTGGGCGCCCTCTCGCCGCAGGCGCGCGCCGAGGCGCTCTCCAAAATTCTCTATCCGAGCGACAATACGGCGTCAGGCCGCGAATTGCGGCTGCGCCAGGAATATTTTTTCGTATCCGCCTCGCTGCAGGACCTCATGCGCCGGCACACCCGGACGTTCGGCAGTGTCTACACACTTCCGGAACGGGCAGCCATTCAGCTCAACGACACGCATCCGAGCGTCGCGATCGCCGAGCTGATGCGCATCCTTGTCGATCTGCACAACGTGCCGTGGGACGAGGCCTGGAAGATCACCGTCGAGACATTCTCCTATACCAACCATACGCTGCTGCCGGAAGCATTGGAGAGCTGGCCGGTACCGTTATTCGAACGCCTTCTGCCGCGGCATCTCGAAATCATCTACGCGATCAATGCGCACCACCTCGAGGCAGCGAGGCGGACGGGTCGAACTCGATCCCGATCTCCTGGCCGAGACATCGCTGATCGACGAGAGCGAGGGGCGGCGGATCAGGATGGGGCACCTCGCCTTTGTCGGCTCGCACCGGGTCAACGGCGTCTCGGCGCTCCATACCGAGCTGATGCGAACCAGCGTATTCAGCCAACTGCACCGGCTCTATCCAGACCGCATTGTCAACAAGACCAATGGCATCTCGTTTCGCCGCTGGCTGCATCAGGCCAATCCTGGATTGACCAGGCTGTTGTGCGAGGTGTGCGGTCCTGTCGTCCTCGACAACCCTGCGGCGTTGAGCCGTCTCGGCGACCAAGCCGACGACAGGGCGCTGCAGGAGCGCCTGGCCGCAGTCAAGCGTGCCAACAAGGTGATGCTCGCCCGGATCGTTCGCGAGCGCGTCGGGCTGCACATCGACCCGAGCGCGCTCTTCGATGTGCAGATCAAGCGCATTCACGAATATAAGCGCCAGCTGCTCAACATATTGGACGCGATCGCCCGTTACCATGCGATCCTCGCCGATCCCGGCCGCGACTGGGTCCCTCGCGTCAAGATATTCTCGGGAAAAGCGGCGCCGAGCTACTCTCGCGCCAAGTTGATCATCAAGCTGGCGAACGACGTAGCGAATGTAATCAACAAGGAGCCCTTGGTTGGAGATCTCCTGAAGATCGTGTTTCTGCCGAACTACAATGTCAGTCTGGCCGAGCTGATCATCCCGTCGGCCGACCTCTCCGAGCAGATCTCGACGGCCGGAACGGAGGCTTCCGGAACCGGGAACATGAAGCTGGCGCTGAACGGCGCCCTGACGATTGGAACATTCGACGGCGCCAATATCGAGATCTGCGAGCATGTCGGTGACGAGAATATCTTCATCTTCGGCCTGCGTGCGGCACAGGTCGCGGAGCGGCGGCGGCGCGGTCTCGAAGCTACCGGGATCATCGCCGCATCGCCTGATCTCTCGGACGTCGTCGACGCGATAGGGATGGGTTGCTTTTCTCCCGACGACCCACACCGCTTTGCCGGCCTCGTCAACACGCTCAGATACTCGGACCCCTATATGATCGCCGCCGATTTCGACGCCTATCGCGAGGCGCAGCGCGCAGTTGACCAGCTCTGGCAATCACCTCCGAAATGGTGCCGGGCCGCTCTCCTCAACATCGCCGGAATGAGCTGGTTCTCTTCGGATCGGGCGATCGCCGAATATGCCGAGGAGATCTGGGACATTCCTGTACCCGGCAAACCCGGTTAGGGCAGCGAGTTATCCTTTGAGGAGGGCGCCCCCCGGGTCCGCGCTCCGCGCGGCCCGAGGACCGGCTCCGCGGCCGTCTCGAAGGACGCACCGCGTTCCTCCAGCCCCGGGCCGTTAGGCCGCTTTGGCGTCTTCTAGGACCATCGCGGCGCATTTTTCGCCGATCATGATCGAGGGTGCGTTGGTATTGCCGCCGGGCACCTGCGGCATGATCGAGGCGTCGGCGACGCGCAGCCCCTCGACCCCATGGACCCGCAGCCGCGGATCGGCGACCGCATCGATCTCGCGCCCCATCCGGCAGGTGCCGACCGGATGCAGGTTGGAGACGCCGCGCACGCGGATCTCCTCGACCATGTCGGCTTCGCTCTCGACCTCGGGGCCGGGCAGCACTTCCTCGGCGACGAACGGCTTCAGCGCCGGTTGCTCCGCAATTTTGCGGCTGAGCCGCATGCCATAGATCAGCGCCTGGAAATCGTAATCGCTCGCGAGGAAATTGAATTGGATCGCCGGAGGCGCGAGCGGGTCCGGGCTCTTGATCCGCACCCAACCGCGGCCGTCGGGGCGCAAATGCACCGGGCTGAACGTGAAGGCCGAAAACGGGTGCGGCTTGATTCCAGTGCGCAGCCGCTCGATGGCGCTCCATCCCGACATGTTGATCTGCAGATCGGGCTCCTCTAACCGTGGGTCGGTGCGAACCAGGGCGCCGGCATAGATCCCGGCATTCGACAGGTGGCCGGAGCGGCTGACCGCATACTGCACCGCGGCCTTGAGCTTCAATGCCGGGCTCATCGCCATGTCGTTGACGGTTATCTTCTGCGGGCAGCGGAACACCAGGTAAGTGTTGAAGTGGTCGTGCAGGTTCTTGCCCACTCCTGGCATGTCGCGGACCACCGGGACGCCGAACTCGCCCAAGAGATCGGCCGGGCCGAGCCCGGAAAGCTGCAGCAATTGCGGCGAGCCGTAGACGCCGCCGGAGACGATGATCTCGCCACGCGCCCATGCAGTCCTTGGCCCGCCCGGAGTATGATATTCGACGCCGACCGCGCGGCCGCCCTCGAACAGGATGCGGGTGGCGTGCGCGTTCGTTGCGACAGTCAAGTTCTGCCGGCCGCGCGCTTGGCCGAGATAGGCCCGCGCCGAGCTCCAGCGCCGACGGTTGGTGGTCGTCGTCTGGTAGTAGCCGACACCCTCCTGGCGGGCGCCGTTAAAATCGGGGTTGGCCGGGATGCCCGCCTCGATCGACGCGGCGACCATCGCGTCGCCGAGCGGCGAGCGCACCGGGTTCGAGACGTGTAGCGGCCCGCCGACGCCGTGGAAATCGTCGGCGCCGCGCTCCTGGTCCTCCGCCTTCTTGAAGAACGGCAATACCGAATCCCAGTCCCAGCCTTCGCAGCCGCGCTGACGCCAGTTGTCGTAATCGGCCGGAGTGCCGCGCATATAGACCATGCCGTTGATCGAGCTGGTGCCGCCCAGCACCTTGCCGCGCGGCTGGTAGAGGGTGCGGTTGTTGAGCTCCTTCTCGGGCTCGCTCTCGAACATCCAGTTGACCCGCGGGTTGGTGAATGTCTTGGTGTAGCCGAGCGGGATATGGATCCACGGGTTGCTGTCGCGCCCGCCGGCTTCGAGCAGCAGCACGCGCCAGCGCCCGGATTCGCTCAGCCGCCCGGCGACGGCACAGCCCGCCGAACCCGCGCCGGTCACGATGAAGTCGAAGGTTTCGTTCGCAGTCGTCATTCTCTCTTCCCCAAATGCACGGGAAACGATAGCGAAGCCGACCGGCATCGTGAAGGCTGCTTTGACCGGATGCGAGCGTTCCGGCATTCACGGAGGGCGCACTTATGCCGGCATTCCCGGGAAAAGGCGGACGCCGTGGATGGTGCGCCCGAGCTGCCGGGCTATTCCGGCATATGGTAAACGGGGGAATCGCGCTAGCATTGCCTCTATGAACACGGGCAGGCGAGAGCGGGTCGAGCGGCGGCTAATGGCGATTCTCGCGGCCGATGTCGCCGGGTACTCGCGGCTGATGGGCGCCGACGAGGAAGGCACGCTTGCGGCATTGAAGGCGATCCGCCGCGAAGTCTCGGACCCTAAAATCTCCGAACATCGCGGCCGCGTTGTGAAGACCACCGGCGACGGGCTGCTTGGTCGAGTTTCCGAGCGTCGTCGATGCGGTGAGTTGCGCGGTGGCAGTGCAGCGCGCGATGGCGCAGCGCAATGCCGACATTCCCCAGGAGCGCCGCATCGCGTTCCGCATCGGCATCAATCTCGGCGACGTGATCATCGAGGACGAGGACATTTACGGCGACGGCGTCAATATCGCGGCACGGCTCGAAGCCCTCGCCGAGCCCGGCGGCATCTATGTCAGCCGGGTCGTGCATGACCAGGTGCGCGACAAAGTCGACTTCGGCTTTGAGGATCTGGGCGAGCAGCCGGTCAAGAACATCGCACGGCCGGTGCACGTCTACCGCATTGCCGTCGCACGAGACGGCGTCGATCGCGGCGAAACGCGCCGCTTGCCGTTGCCCGACAAGCCCTCGCTCGCGGTATTGCCGTTCCAGAATATGAGCGGCGACCCGGAGCAGGACTATTTCGTCGACGGCATCGTCGAGGAGATCACGACCGCGATTTCGCGGTTGCCGTGGCTGTTCGTGATCGCGCGCAATTCTAGTTTTACGTACAAGGGCCGCGCCGTCGATGTGAAGCAGGTGGCGCGCGAACTGGGCGTGCGCTACGTGCTCGAAGGCAGCGTGCGCAAAGCCGGCAACCGCGTGCGCATCACCGGCCAGCTGATCGATACCGCGACCGGCGCCCACATCTGGGCCGACCGCTTCGACGGCGCCCTCGACGACATCTTCGAACTGCAGGACCAGGTGGCCAGCTGCGTCGTCGGTGCGATCGAGCCACGTCTGCGTCACTCCGAGATCGAGCGCGCTTCGCGCAAGCCGACCGAAAGGCTTGATGCCTACGACTTGTATCTGCGTGCGCTCGCTCAGTTTCATAAATACACAGAGGAGGGCATGCGGGAGGCCACTGCCCTGATGAACCGAGCGCTCGTAATCGATGCCGCCTATGCACCCGCAGCCGCGATGATAGGTTGGTGCCGTTGTTTTTTAAGTGCCCAGGGCTGGGCCCTGCTTTCCGATGTGGAAGTCGCGGAGGGGGTGCGTCTGGCGCGGGCAGGCAATCGAGTTGGGCAGAGACGATCCCGACGCTCTTTGGATGGCTGGCGGAACGCTGTGGATGTTGGCGGCGCGATCTGAGAGCTGCGTCGCGTGTCATCGACCGCGCTCTTACGCTCAATCCGAATTCCGCCCATGCCTGGATGGCAAACGGATATATATCGTTCGCCCAGAACCAGTCGAACCGCGGCAATAGAGTGTTTCGCAGCGCGCGATGAGGCTAAGCCCGCTCGATCCGCTCGGCTGGATGTTTCACCGGCGGGATCGCGCCTAGCCCATTTATTCGCTCGTCAGTTCGAAGATGCGCATTGCATGGGTTGACTGCGTCTTTGCAGGAACAGACCGCGCTGGAGCCCCCGCACTTCGCAGCCGAAGCGGTAGCCTGTGCACATGCTTGGCCGCGCTGAAGAGGCTCGCAACTGCATTGAGCAGACTGCTGGAGCTGCAACCTGGGCTTGACCATCAAACGGTGGCGAGCATCGGCCAGCGTGATGGTCGCTTCACCCGAAATTTTCTCATGGTATGCAGACGGCCTCCGTAAAGCCGGGTTGCCGGAGGAGTGAGCCCGTCTTCTAGTCCGCGAGGCGGAACTAGCAGGCGTTCCGCTGTCCAAAGCGAGTTGCGTCTGGCTGAGCCAAGCCGGCCAACCCTCACTCGGCCGACGGGCATGGTCGATCTGGCTCGTAGAACGACGGCCTGTGCGGCAGCATCGTGAAGGCCCGAGTTCCCCGGAATCCGCAGGTCACCAATCCCTCATTGTTGAGGCGCGTATTTCATTCCGGTAGCGAAAGCGGCAGCTGCGAGCAGGCCGATAATCGCCGCAAATGCAATATGAGCGGCGATCGAACTCACCGAGTTGGACAAGAGCCCGATGCCGATAATCGGCAGCGAGTTGCCGAGATAAACCGCGATCAGGTAACTCGAAACGACCTCGCTGCGCTTGTCGCTCGGCGCGATCCGATTCACCACTTCCAAGCTTCCACGATATCCGAGAGCTGCCGAGATCCCACCAAGCATCGTTGCCAGCAATAACAGCGGCATCGAGCGCAACAACTGCGCTGCGACCAGAAGCATTAGGCTCGGGCGGCAATAGCGTGAGCCCGCTCAGCATCGCGGAGCGGGCTTGTAATTTGACTAGTCGCGGCAGCAACGGCCGCGGCTACCGTGAACAGCTCGAAAACCACGGCTCCGGCCACTGCTGGTGACCTCTGTTGGAGGCTCTCGTTCAACACGCTCGGAATGAGAGCAGCGTAGAAGCCAATCAGGGCAAAGGTGACAAAGGCGGTCACGGCCGGCGACAGGAACGCGAGGCGGATCTCCTTCGGAACGCCGAGGCGGGGCTGCAGCGATAGGTCCGCGATTCGACCCACACGGTGCTTTACCGTCTCCGGTGGCCCGAGAATGGCGAGGCCTATACCGACAAGCATCATCAGATAGATGACGTAGGAAATCCGCAAAGGCCAGGGCGCAAATTGGGCGAGCGTCCCGGCGAGCACCGGGGCCAGCGCGAGCCCGGCGAAGTTGGCGGACGCGGCTATCGAGGCGGCTGCTGCCTTGTCGCCTCGCGGCTGGAGTTCGGCAAGCCAGGCAGTGGCGGCCCCGGCGGCGAGGCCGGTCGCGAACCCACTCAGAATACGCGCCGCAAAGAGCCAGACTGTCCCGTCGGCGAGCAAAAAAGTGAGCGTGCTTACGAGACCAACGCCGATCGCCGGCAGGGTCGCGGGCCGCCGTCCGATCTGGTCCGATAGCCGCCCGAAGAAAAGCAGCGCCACAAGGTTACCGAGGACGTATACGGCATAGATTAGTGTAAGGGTTATGTGACCAAAGCCGAACGCGCGCCGATAGAGCGGGTAGAGAGGAGTAGGCAGGGTCGCGCCGAAAAACATGATGGCGAGCTCGGCTGCAATTACCGCCAGTGCGGCAAAGCCAGTCAGCGTCAAGCGCAATCCGCATCGCCTCGATCTCCGCAATGTCTGGTGCGATGTATCAGCATTCCCCACGCGACCCTCCCTTCGTGATGGGATTCCGTCGCCGGCAATCGGCCCGCCAACGCAGCCTAATAGTCCACCGGTTCCTGCAAATGCTTCGGTTTCGGTCGAAGTATTCGGGGCGCTAATGCGCAGGTAGCGGTTAATCAGGATCGCCCGGCGCGCGGCCTTCCCACAATCCCGGCATTGCCGGGATCGGCGCGGCGCGCCATCTAACGGCGCATGTGTGGCCGCGCCCGTCTCTCCTCCGATGTCAGCGAGATCAAGCTGGTCTTCTCGATCCCGCCCGAGCGGCCGACCCCGAACATACCGGCCAATTGGAACGCGGCGCCGACCGAGGATTTGCCGGTCATCCGGTACGATGCCAAGGCCGGGCAGCGCAGTCTGGACGTCATGCGCTGGGGGCTGGTGCCGTTCTGGGCGAAGGACATCAAGGTCGGCTTTGCGAACATCAATGCCAAAGCCGAAGGCATCGACACGAAACCGGCATTTCGCGAGGCCTTCCTCCGCCGGCGCTGCCTCATCCCGTTCGATTGCTTCTACGAATGGAAGAAGCTCGGCAAGGATCGCGAGCCATATGCCGTCGGCCTCGCCGACCGGAAGCTGATGGCGCTCGCCGGCCTTTGGGAAACGTGGCGTTCGCCGGCTGGCGAGCGGGTTCGCAGCTTTGCGATCGTGACGACCGCCGCAAATGATCTGCTCGCTCCGATACACGACCGCATGCCGGTCATTCTCGCGCCGGAGAATTGGCCGGTATGGCTCGGTGAGAGACCGGCCGACCCACAGGAGCTGAAGTCGCTGCTCGGTCCCTACCCAGCCGACGACATGGCTGTTTGGCTAGTCGACAAGCGGGTAGGCAACGTCAACAACAAGGATCCCGCGCTGATCGAACCGGCGACCGTGGCGTGATGGCAAGGAGCGGCGCTGAGCCAGCCGGATTTCTGCTGCCGTTGGATTTGCCGCCGATGGAGGCCCGGCCCGTCGACGATCTGCCGGACGAACCCGGCTGGCAATTCGAGCCGAAATGGGACGGGTTCCGCTGCCTCGCCTTCCGGGTCGGGGACGCGGTGGAATTGCGCGCCAAATCGGGCAAGCCGCTGGCGCGCTATTTCCCGGAGATGACCGCGGCGCTGCACCGATTGGCGCCGGACCGCTTTGTGCTGGACGGCGAGCTCGTCATTCCGACGGGTGACACCTACTCTTTCGACGCGCTGCAGATGCGGCTGCATCCGGCGGAAAGCCGCATAAGGAAGCTTGCCGCCGAGACGCCGGCCGTCCTGATCGCGTTCGACCTGCTCGCGACGCCCGGCGGCGAAACCCTTCTGCAAGCGCCGCTGCTGGAGCGCCGCGACGCGCTCGAGGGCTTTTTCCAAAAGATCGGCGCCGGCGATTCGGTGAGGCTGTCGCCCTATACCCGCGACCTCGGGGAAGCGCGGAGCTGGCTCGAATCGAGCGGCGGCGCGCTCGACGGGGTGATCGCCAAACGCCTCGACGGCGTCTACCAGCCGGGCGAGCGGGCGATGCTCAAGGTCAAGAAACGGCGGACGGCGGATTGTGTCGTCGGCGGGTTCCGATACGAGCGGAACTCGCGGATCGTCGGTTCTCTGCTGCTTGGCCTGTACAACGGCGAAGGCCGCCTCGACCATGTCGGCTTCACTGCGACACTCCATGATCTCGATCGCCAGGCATTGACCGAACAGCTCGAAGCGTTGATCGAGCCGCCGGGCTTTACCGGCAACGCGCCGGGAGGCCCCAGCCGATGGAGCACCGAGCGTTCCGGCGAATGGCAGCCGCTGCGCCCGGAACTGGTCGTCGAGGTGCGCTATGACCACGTGAGCGGCGGCAGGTTCCGCCACGGCACCCGGCTAGTGCGGTGGCGGCCCGACAAGGCACCGCGCCAATGCACGTTCGAGCAGATCGAGCCGCCAGTCGTTATGGCCCGGCAGCCGGCGGCAGCCGGCGCGGCCGGCGGTCTTCGCCGATTGCAACATAGGTGAAGATCGCCTCGGTCACCTTGCGCGCCTCGTCCGACGGGAGATGACGCCGCCACGCCTCGATTCGCACCGTCATCGAAGTGCGCCCGGTCTTGACCAGCTCGCCGTAACAGCTGACCTCGTCCCCGACAAAGACCGGCTCGTGAAACACCATGCCGTCGACCGCTACCGTCGCGCACCGGCCCGCGGGCCCGCCGCGCCGCCAGACGCGCCGCCGGCGAGATCCATCTGCGAGAGCAGCCAGCCGCCGAAAATGTCACCGTTCGGGTTCGCGTCCGCCGGCATCGCGATGACGCGTATCAGCGGCATGCCCGGCGGCAGTCCCGGCAAAGTGGGCGGCGCGTGATCACAGTTCACCTCCGATTTCATCGTCCCTCCGAAATTTTAATCCCGTCGATCTGTGAGCAGTTACTTCTCGGGGACATTGCTGCGGGGAATGGCGTATCTATATAGCGCGTTATCTCGGGTGTCGCTCTTGAGCAATCTGGAGGCAGCAATGTTCGTTCGCGGCAAGCAAAACTGGTTCCGGCGCATCGCTTTTGCCAGCGCGGTTCTTGCGACTGCCGCGCTTACCTTTGCAGCGACGCCGCAGCCGGCTGCGGCGCAGTTTTATCCCAGCGGCATACCCCGGTTACGCCTACCCCTATTACCCGTATTATCCCTATTATTACCCCTACTACGCCGGCTATCCGTATTACGGCTATGGATATCCTTACTGGGGTTGGCCGTTCGGGGTTACGGTGGGCTGGGGTTGGGGCGGCTGGTGGGGCGGCCGCGGCTGCTGGAACTGCGGTTTCCGCGGCGGTTTTCGCGGCGGTTTCGCCCACGCCGGTTTCGCCGGGGCTTTCACGGCGGTGGGTTCCACGGTGGTGGCTTTGGCGGGGGCTTTCACGGCGGCGGGGGCGGCGGCCACCGGTAGCCGAGCGCCCGTCGCGAGGTGCCCAAGCGGGAGGTTCTTGCGGCTAATGTTTTGGCCGACGCCACCATCCCCGAGCTGCCAAATCACTATCGGGGAAAGGTTCGCGACAACTACGACCTACCCGATGGCCGCCGCATCATTATTGCTACCGACCGGCTGAGCGCCTTCGACCGGATCCTGACCTCGATCCCCTGCAAGGGACAGGTGCTGACGCAAATCGCGCGGTTCTGGTTCGACGAGACGCGCGACATCTGCCCGAACCACGTCATCAACTATCCGGACCCGAATGTCGTCGTCTGTCGGCGGCTCGACATCCTGCCGGTCGAAATCGTCGTCCGCGATTACCTCACCGGCACGACCGGCACATCGATTTGGCCGATGTACCGAGCGGGCCGGCGGCAAATCTACGGCATCAATTTCCCCGACGGGCTGCGCGAGAACCAGAAGCTGCCGGCGACGATACTCACGCCGACCACAAAGGCAGCCGAGGGAGAGCACGATGAGCCGGTCACGCCGGATCAAATCGTTGCTCGTGGCCTGCTGACGGCAGAGCAGTGGCGCAATCTCTCCGGGCTGGCGCTGGCGCTGTTCGCGCGAGGTCGCGCCATTGCCGCCGAACGCGGACTGATCCTCGTCGACACCAAATACGAATTCGGTCTCGACCGAGACGGACGGATCATCCTCGCCGACGAAATTCACACGCCGGACAGCAGCCGATATTGGATTGGGGACACCTACGACCGCCGCTTCGCAGGCGGAGAGCCGCCAGATACGCTCGACAAGGATTACCTGCGCCGCTGGGTGAGCGCGCGCTGCAATCCTTACCGCGACCCGATACCGGAGATCCCGATCGAAGTCATTCTCGAAACCGCCCGCATCTACATCGACGCTTACGAGACCATTACCGGCAAGAATTTTGAGCCGCCATCGCTGGACATCCCGATACTGGCCAGGATTCGCGCCAATCTGGCGCAGTATTTTTGACCGGATTATTCCGACGGCGGATCGAAGGCCGATACGCCGGTGCGGGCCCGCCAGCGATTTTTCTTGAGCCCGGCCCTTTCGAGCGCGTCGCCGAATTTCCAGGACCAGACGCTGCGGCGTCCCAACGCGCTCGTCGTCCATGGGACGAGCGCCGCCCAGGGCAGGAACGGGCTGCGCCTGCCATAGGCCCAGATCTCGACGCGCAGCGACGGACGCTCGCTCGGGCCGCGCGCATGGAAGCCGAAGGTGTCGGCGACGATCAGCGTGTTGGCGGGAACCGCAAAGACCCGCGGTTGCGGCAGGCCGAGGGACGCGAGTTCGGCCGGGTCGATGCGGAAGGAGCCTTGCCGGTCCTCGGCATTCGGCGAATGGCGGGCGGAAATGCTCATGCGCCGTTCCCACTCGAGCCGCTGAGCCGTCAGCCGGTGCGAGCCAGGTACATAGGTGAAAGGCCCGGCATCTTCGGCGACATCGGTTAGGAACAGCCATGCCTTCACCGTCGGGTGAAAGGTGTCGGCGTGAAGGAATGTTTGCGGATCCGTGGGGCCGGCGCAGGCGTGACGCAGGACGCTCTGCACCCAGACCACCGGCTCGGCGTCGCGGCTGCCGGCGTAACGAATGAGCCCGCGCCAATCTCTCGACTGCAATACCGCGGCGAGCGCTGGGAGCGCGGCGAGGGCCATTCCGTCGAGAGCGATCTTGCGCATGATCGTGTCGCCCTCGGAGATCTCCCTGAGCGTGCCGCGATAATCCCGAACTTGGGCGACGAGCGCCGCGAATTGCTCGGCCGGCAGGAAGTTCACGCGAAGCACAAAGCCGTTTCGGTCAAAGGCCGTTCGGTCCTGCTCGGAGACCAGGCCGGCGAGCTTGCGGCGGCGCGCCTGCGCGAGCCGATAGGCGAGCCCGACGCGGGCCGCGTGGAGGCCCCACTCATTGAGCCGCCGGCTGCCAATGACGGCATTGCGCTCAAAGGATTTCGTCCCGGTCGCCAGCTGGGCGATCCAAACCGGGGCCATGGCGGCGCGGCGCATTTCCGAGAACATCTCTCGTCCCTGCTAAAAGGGGACTGTGCCGATGACTGTCGTGCGGTGCATCAGGCGGCGCTGCGGCAGCGCGTAATCGCAGATCGCAAGGTGCATCGAGGTGGCGTTGTCCCACATCAAGAGATCTCCGACCTGCCATTTATGGCGGTAGAGAAATTCGGGCCGCACGCAATGGGCATCGAGCTCGGCGATCAGGTCGACCGCCTCGTCCTCCGGCATGCCTTCGATGCCGGCGCACTCGCCAGCCGTAACATAGAGCGATTTGCGGCCGGTATAGGGATGGGTTCGGACAATCGGATGGGCGATGTCGGGGGTTTCCGCGAGCTGCTCGGCGGTGAGCTTGGGGCGCGGGCTGTCGGCAACCCGCCGGCGCGCCGAATAGCGGTGGATCGCCTTCAATCCGTCGATGCGCTGCTTCATTGATCTCGGCAGCGCCTCGTAGGCGGCGATCGTGTTCGCGAAGACCGTGTCGCCGAGCGCCTCACCGTCGCGATGCGGCACCTCTTTGGCATAGAGCAGCGAGCAGCGGCTCGGCCGTCTGCGATAGGAAGTGTCCGTATGCCAGGTGAAGCCCGCATCGGCGAGGCCGATGTGCTCGCCGGCTTCGTTGCGGATATTGGAAATCAGCAGGATCTCGGGAAAACTAGGGAGCAGGTATTTCTTGACGATGTGGATTTCGAGCTCTCCGAACCGGGAGCTGAATTCGATGTGCCGCTCGTTGGTAAGCTGCTGTCCGCGAAAGACAACGACAATATTGTCGTGGAAGATGCGCTCTATCTGACGGAATGCCGGATCGTCGATGTCCTGCGCGAGATCGAAGGCGATTTCCGCCCCGCAGGCTGCGCCGCTTTTCTTCACCGATGGCTGCATTGAGCCCCTCTCGCGCCGTGACACCGGAGCCGCAACTCTCTTTACGGGTTCTTAAACCATAAGCGGTTCGATGTCCCTAGCCTGCATTCGTGAGATCACGCAGCCAATGGCGCGCATTCTTCTGACCGAGCCGGATCGAGCAATTCGCGAGTTCATCGCCGGCATTCTGAACGAGTTCGGCCACGATGTCGTCGCGTGCGAGAACATTGTCGAAGCGGAGGTGTGGCTGGCGACCTCGCCGATCGATGTCCTGGTCACCGACCTCGTGCTGCGCGGCGAGCAAGGGGTCATGTTGAGCAGAAGCTGCTCTGCGCTAGGGATTCCGACCGTCACCTTGTCCGGAGGGGATTTTCTCCCCGGCCAAGTGTCCCGGCCGCCGCCGTTGCTCGAAAAGCCGTTCCGGTTTTCCGATTTGCAACGTGTCCTGCACGCCATCGACACAGCGCAGTCGGCAGCGGCCGTTCACTCGCCGAGGATCAGCGCGGTCTGATCACTTGGGGGCGCAGTGGGCGGCTCGGTATTTACCGTGTTCTGCGTAACCGGCGGCGACCCAACGTTGACCCTTGCCGCAATGATGCTTAACCAGCAGCAAACTCTGTGAGACATGCGCGGCCGGATCGGTATTCCGCAGCGATGGCGTCGCCGCCGCGTCCTGCAAGCCAGCAGCAAGAGCCACAGTAGCAACCAATCCCAATGCAAAACTGCGCATAAATGCCTCCTTTCGGTTATCGGCGCGTCGGTGTTCGCTGATCTTGTGGGGGGTCGATCACGGTTCCGGACAACGGGTCTAGCCAGACGAGATGGTCCTCGACGGCTCTGACTCCCGCTGCATTCTCGGCGACGACGCGCAGCGCTTCCCGTTCCTTTTCTTCGAGGATGACGCCGTTGAGATCGACGACGCCGTCCTTCACCGAGACCGAGAGCCCGTCTCTCGGAACCCAGGCGGCCTTCGCCAGCTCTGCCAGGATCTGTTCGAGAATCTCGTTGTCGCTGCGGTCCTCGGAATGATTTCGCCTCGACGGCATGCAGCAGAGAACGCAGCAGGTCGGCGCGGCTGACCACGCCGACCAGCACCTCGCCGTCGAGGACGGGCACACGTTTGATCCGGCGGCGTTCCATCACCCCGACCACCTCGTCAAGCGGCGTGTCCCCGGCCACGCTGATCAGATCGGTGGTCATGATCTCTTGGACTTTGCGGCCGTGGGTCCTGACATACTCGCCGGCCATGCGGCCCGGTCCCATCAGGATTTCGAGCCAGCGCGGCCGATGCCTTTCGGTGCCTGTCTCGTAGCGACGCAGGAGATCGCCTTCGGTCAGAATCCCGACGACCTTGCCGTCATCGTCCAAGACCGGCAGCCCGCTGATATTGTTGTCGAGCATCAGCCGGATGGCTTGCGCCACCGATGTTTCCCGTCCGACCGTGACGACGTTGCGGGTCATGACCTCCGAGGCCTTCATTTGTCGGCTCCTCGCGCGGCGTTACCGAGGGCGGCAACTCCCGGCAGTTCGCGGCCTTCCAACCATTCGAGAAAGGCGCCACCCGCGGTCGAGACGTAAGATAGCTCGTCGATCACGCCCGCTGCGGCAAGCGCCGCGACCGTGTCCCCGCCACCAGCGACGCTGAGCAATTTCCCGGCTCGCGTCAGCTCGGCGGCTCGTTTGGCGACCAAACTCGTGCCGCGGTCGAATGGCGCTGTCTCGAAAGCGCCGAGCGGCCCGTTCCAGATGAGGGTGCGAGCTTCGTCGAGAGCGGCACCGATGCGCGCCGCGGTCTTCGCTCCGATATCGAGGATCATCGCATCGAGTGGTACTGCATCGATCGCGACCTCGCGGGTCGTGACCCCTGGCGCCAGCTCAGAGGCAACGACGGCATCTTCAGGAAGAATGACGCGGCAGTTCCGTTGGCTGGCGAGAGCAAGCAGCTGGCGCGCCGTTCCGGTCATGTCGCGCTCGGCGAGCGAACGGCCTACCTCCTTCCCTTGGGCCAGCAGCAATGTGTTTGCCATCGCTCCGCCGATCGCCAGGAGGTCGACCTTCCCGATGACGAAGCGCAACAGGTCGAGCTTTGTCGACACCTTGGCACCCCCGATCAGCGCGAGGACCGGCCGTGCCGGGTTGTCGAGAGCGGCGGTCAGCGCGCTGAGCTCGGCCTCCATGAGTTTCCCGGCGGCAGCCGGCAACAGATGCGCGAGCGCTTCGATCGAAGCATGCGCGCGATGCGCTGCAGAGAATGCGTCGTCGACATAGACGTCGCCGAGTTCGGCGAGGGCGCGCGCAAAATCGGGGGAGTTCGCCTCCTCACCCTTGTGGAAACGGAGGTTTTCTAGAAGCGCGACCTCGCCCGGCCGAAGGGCCGTCACTACGCGCGCTGCCTCTTCGCCCACGCAATTGGTGGCAAACGCAACATGTCGGCCGCCGATCGCCTTTTCCAATGGCCCGACCAGTGGACGCAGCGAGAAGGCCGGGTCGGGCTTCCCCTTCGGACGGCCGAAATGCGACAGGACGACGACTTTGGCGCCTTTGGCAATCAACGACTCGATTGTCGGGGCGAGGCGCTCGATCCGGGTTGCGTCGGTTACTTTGCCATCTTTTACCGGCACGTTCAGATCGGCGCGCAACAGCACCGTTTCCCCGCTGACATCGATATCGTCGAGGGTGCGAAATTTCGGCATGGGAGCACACACTCTTGGCTCTTCCATATCGCCTGCGGCGGCAATTCGTGCAGCCCTATACACCGGTTGAACCTCCAATTCATCCCTCATCTCTCTGGATCACAAAGTCGTATCGATACTGAGCACATGGCGCACGAATTCGAAATTAATGCCGTAGTCGGTGAGATTGTCAGAAGTAACGAAGTAAGGCGAAAGCCGCCAGACACGCCACCCTCGTGATCTTGGCAATACGCGTTTCGAGCACGGCCCTGCCCCCGCCACTGGTTTGTCGTTCGATCGGCTATACGGGTTTCGGCAAGCGTGTAAAATCGTGTGATGGGTCGAAGAGGAGGAAGACATGGCTGCTGACGTGCTAGTCAGGAATGCCTGGTATGCTGCCGGGCTTTCGCACGAATTCTCGCCGCAGCAGCTACAGGGTCAGGTGATCGCGGAAAAGCCGCTGGTCTTATGGCGAACCGTGACGGGGAGCGTCGTCGCATTCGACGAGCGCTGCTGCCACAAGCGGATGCCGCTCTCACAAGGGCGGCTGATCGAAAGGGACGTGCTCGAATGCGCCTATCACGGCCTGTGCTACGACGCGGCCGGCCGGTGCGTCCGGGTGCCGTCGCACCCCGACGGCCGCATCCCGCCGCAGGCGCGGCTGCGTCCGTTTCCCGTCGTCGAGCAGGACGGGCTCGTTTGGGTGTGGACCGGCGACCCGGCCAGAGCCGACGCCGTCCGCCCGCCTCGCCTGCCGGAGATCGCCGACCCCGCTTGGGAAACGGCCGATACCGGGCCGATGACGGTGCCCGCCAATTCGCTATTGCTGATCGAGAACCTGCTCGACATCACACATTTCTACCCGCTGCACGACGGCAATATCGGCGACGTCGAGAACAGCCGTATCCCGGTCGAACTCGATGAAGGCACCCGCGACGGGAACCCCTACATCGGGACCGTCCGCGAGGCCCGCAGCTACCGGCAGCCGCCCTTTCTCGAAGATTACCTGGGATACGACATAGTCGACCGTGACCACTCGCATTACATGCTGAGCCCGGCGGTAACCCGCGTGGATATGCGCGTGTGGCCGGCCGGCCGTCATGGCGACAAGAGCGCCGAGCGCGGCTACATCATCATCCACACCCACACACCGGTCGACCGGCGCAATCACGTGTGGCGGCTGATCATCAGCATGCCGGCCGGACAGAAATGCAAATCCGATCCGACGAGATCGGCGGTGGAGCGGTTCATGGAAACCTTCCCGGCCGTCATCGCCGAGGATCGCTGGGCGCTCGAAAAGCAGCAAGCGATGTTCGATTATCCCGACGACGGGTATCGCGAGGTATTTCTGCGGCCCGACCGCGCTCTGCGCCGGGCGCGGGAAATCCTCATGCGGCTGGAAGAGGCTGAACGAAGCCTTGCGTCACCCGAGCAAGCGACGGCCGCCTAGACGGCCCTTCCCCCTGCGTGGGACGAGGTGACCGTGAAGTCGTACCCGTCCGGTCCCGTGAGGTGGAAGGAGTCGTGGATACGGCCCCTGCTGATCTCGGAGGGGCCAAGGCCTTTCGCCGCATAGTCGCGGTGCGCCGCTTCGATATCGTCCACCATCAGGTCGAAGGGCGCTGCGGAACCGGCCGTTTGCGGCTGTTCGATCTTCCTGACGACGACATGCGTGCCGCCGCGAAGCTCGAGGACGGCGAGGCCGTCGTCGGCGAATATCGGGCGCAGGCCGACGGATTGGAGCCACCGCTCGGCAGTGGAGACATCGGTTGCCGGAAGCCGGACATGGCCCACCGCTACCGGTGGCCTCTGATCGACAGTCTGGGACATGATTCCCTCTTTCGTTTGAGTGCGGCCTCCCCTTCCGTCGCCCCCGCGGAAGCGGGGGTCCAGGGCAACGCGATGACATTTGTGGCCCTGGATGCCCGCTTTCGCGGGCATGACGAAAGGGGGGCTGTTAATTCCTAGGCGGTCAGAACTTCGAGCAGGTGGCCATTCGGGTCTCGGAAGTAGAAGCCGCGCCCGCCATTACGGTGGTTGATTTCCATATTCTCTGCGGCGCGCGGCCCGCTACCATAGGTGAGGCCGTCACCGCGGACACGGTCGAAGATCCCGTCGAACTCCGCTTCGCTGACCTTGAACGCGTAGTGATGCCGCTCGAAGCTGTCCCAATTATCAAAGTCGATCGTCAAGGTCTCGTTGATCCGCACGGGAGCGAAATGCGAGACCGGGCCTTGATATTCGAGGCCAAAGATCCTGGCGAAGAACCGTGCCGACCCCTCCTTGTCGCGGGCCGGGACGATCGTGTGGTCAAGGACGATGGTCAAGAGCGCCTCCTCCGAACAGTCTTCGATTAAAATGAGCCCGATCGCGGAAATCGGCAAGCACCAGCGGCTCCGGACACATTGCGGCTCTCCCCGCCATTGGGCGCCCAACGAGATGATTAGGGCGCAGCGCAATAGCAATAATGCCAAATGGGCATTTGATATGTCGACAACCGACCTGCGATCGGATATAGGCGAGAGCTGAAGGTTCGATGCTGACCTTGTCCGCGGGGCAATGGCCCTAGTTTGCAAGTTTCTTTACCGAACAGCGAAGAAATAGCCAGCAAATTTGCTGTTCTCCCGTTCGCCGGAGCCTTTTCGGCCCAGGATTTCGGCGGAGAACGAGATGTCGTTGGCTGATAATTTCCGGAAAACAGCCAAAACAGCGAGCGGGGCCGGAGGGCCGGCTCAGCGGATCGCCGCCGTTATTGCCGCACCGAGATCCTTGGTGCCGGCGTTGCCGCCGAGATCGGGGGTGCGGGTGCCGCCTTCGGCGAGGACCTCGGCGATGGCGCGCTCGACGGCGGCCGCGGCCGCGCTCTCGCCGAGATGGTCGAGCATCATCGCGCCCGACCAGATCTGGCCGATCGGGTTGGCGATGCCGCGGCCGGCGATGTCCGGCGCCGAGCCGTGCACCGGCTCGAACATCGACGGGTATTCGCGCTCGGGGTTGATGTTGCCGGAGGGCGCGATGCCGATCGAGCCGACCACCGCCGGTCCGAGGTCGGACAGGATGTCGCCGAACAGGTTCGAGCCGACGACGACGTCGAACCAGTCCGGGTGGCGCACGAAATGCGCCGTCAGGATATCGATGTGGTACTGGTCGGTCTTGACGTCGGGGTAGTCGCGCGCGACCGCCGCAAAGCGCTCGTCCCAGAACGGCATCGTGTGGATGATGCCGTTCGATTTGGTCGCCGAGGTGACGTGCTTCTTGCGCGTGCGGGCAAGCTCAAAGGCATAGCGCATGACCCGGTCGCAGCCGCGCCGTGTGAAGACCGACTCCTGCATCGCCATTTCGTGTTCGGTGCCGGCATAGAGCCGGCCGCCGATTTCCGAATATTCGCCTTCGTTGTTCTCGCGCACGACATAAAAATCGATGTCGCCCGGCGCGCGGTCGCGCAGCGGCGACTGCACCCCGGCGAGGAGCCGCACCGGACGGAGGTTGACGTACTGGTGGAAGCCGCGCCGCAGTGGGATCAGCAACCCCCACAGCGAGACGTGGTCCGGCACCTCGGGGTGACCGACCGCGCCGAGATAGACGGCATCGTAGAGCCGCAGCCGGTCGATGCCGTCCTCCGGCATCATCATGCCCATATTGACGTAGCGCTCGCAGCTCCAGTCGAATTCGTGCCATTGGAAGCCAAAACCGTAAGCGCGCGCCGCCGCCTCCATCGCGGCGATCCCCTCCGGCATCACCTCGCGCCCGATGCCGTCGCCGGCGATCACCGCGATCCGATAGTTCTTTGCCATGGCGAGTCCTCTATGCCGGCGCGCGTCCCTGCGGCCGCACAAATCCTAAAATCCCAGGGTGGGTTGAGCAACGCGAAACCGACCGGCATACTTCGGACCGAGGGGAAATCTCGATGGGTTTCGCTACGCTCGAACCCGTCCTACCGATTCCCCGTTATCCGACACTAGAGATCAGGTCGCATCACTCACTCCAACGGTCATTGCGAGCGGCAGCTCGCAATGACAGCGCCAATCTGATCGGAATCTGCTCTAACGTAAATGGAGGGGATGGGAGTGGTCCAGCGGCCCGTGGCCGCGTCCCAAGCCCGGCGCGCTGGCGATTGCGCGCTGGACGTAGGCGCGCGCCCGCTCGACCGCCCCTTCGACGTTCAGGCCTTGGGCCATGCCCGCAGCAATCGCCGAGGCGAGAGTGCAGCCGGTGCCATGAGTATGGCGGGTCGAGAGCCGCGGGCTTTCCCATACCCGGGCGCCTGTTGTGGTCACGAGCACGTCCGATACGGTCTGCCCGGAGAGGTGCCCGCCCTTGACCAGCACCGACCGGCAGCCGAGCGCCAATAAGCTTTCACCGGCGGCGCGCATTTCGGCGACGTTGCCGATCGCCCTACCGCTCAGAATTTCGGCTTCCGGCAAATTCGGGGTGAGTATCTCGGCGCGGGCGATCAGCAACCGCTTTAACCCGTCGAGCGCGGCGGGATCGATCAGCCGGGCGCCGCCCTTGGCGACCATGACCGGATCGACTACGAGCGGGATGCCGCCGGCGCGCTCGCGCAGCACGGCGGCGATGGTTTCGATCACCGGCAAATCGTGCAGCATGCCGGTCTTGATCGCATCGGCGCCGATATCGTCGAGCACGACCTCGATCTGCTGCCGAACAAAATCGGGCGGGATCGGCAGAACCCCGAAGACGCCCTCGGTATTTTGCGCGGTCAGCGCGGTTATCGCCGTGGCCGCGTAGGCGTCGAGCATCGACACGGTCTTGATGTCGGCCTGGATGCCGGCGCCGCCGCCGGAATCGGAACCGGCGATGATCAGCACCCGCCCGTGCATGGCTATTCGGCCGCCTGTGGCGAACCCAGCCGCGCGATCTGAGGTCTTTTATCTTCGATACCGGCAGCAGCGCGCAGGATCGCCCCGCAGATCTCGTCCACGACCGCGGCGACGAGCTCCTCGTCCTCACCTTCGGCCATGACCCGGATCACCGGCTCGGTGCCCGACTTGCGGATCACCAGGCGACCTGTCACGCCGAGCCGGTCTTTGCCGTCATCTATGGCGCGTTGGACCGGGATCGACGCGAGCGGGTCGCCTTCGGCAAATCGCACGCTGCGCAGCCGCTGCGGCACCGGGGTGAACAAACGGCAGACCTCGCTCGCCCGCCGACCCGTCTCGACGATCGAGGCCAGCACCTGGAGAGCCGCGATCAAGCCGTCACCGGTCGTCGCATAATCGGACAGAATGATATGACCGGACTGCTCGCCACCGAGATTGCAGCCGAGCGCGCGCATTTTTTCGACGACATAGCGGTCGCCGACCTGAGTGCGGTGCAGCTCGATACTGTGGCCGGCGAGAAAGCGCTCGAGGCCGAGATTCGACATTATCGTGGCCACCAGAGCGCCGCCTGCGAGCCGTCCGCCCCGCGCCAGCCCGGTCGCGATCAGCGCCATCAGCTGGTCGCCGTCGAGAATGACGCCGCGCTCGTCGGCGATGATCAGCCGATCGGCATCGCCGTCGAGTGCAATCCCGATATCGGCCCGCCGCGCCAAAACCTCGCGCCGCATCTGTTCAGGAGACAACGCACCGCATTCGCGGTTTATGTTGAGGCCGTCGGGCGAGACGCCGAGCGAGAAGACCTCGGCGCCGAGCTCCCAGAATACCGTCGGGGCGACCTTGTAGCCGGCGCCGTGTGCGCAATCGACGACGATGCGCAGCCCGTCCAGCCGCAATCCGCGAGGAAAGCTCTGCTTAACGAATTCGATATAGCGGCCGCCCGCATCGTCGAGCCGCTTCACGCGTCCTAGCTCCGCCGGGCTCGCCCGCCGGCTCGGCCCCTTATCGAGGCAGGTTTCGATCTTCTGCTCGAATTCGTCCGATAGCTTGTAGCCGTCGCGGCCGAACAATTTGATGCCGTTATCGCCGTGCGGGTTATGCGAGGCCGACAGAACGACGCCGAGATCGGCCCGCAAGCTGCGCGTCAGCATGGCAATGGCCGGGGTCGGGAGAGGGCCGACCAGCACGACATCCATGCCCATCGTCACAAAGCCGGCGGTCAGCGCGGGTTCGAGCATGTAACCGGAGAGCCGGGTGTCCTTGCCGATGACGACGAGGTGCTTGTGGGCCCCGTTCTGGAAGCATTCACCGACTGCCATTGCTACTTTTAACGCCGTCTCCGGCGTCATCGGTTCGCTATTGGCGGTCCCGCGGATCCCATCGGTACCGAAGAGCTTCCGCGTCATGGCGCCCCCGATAGCATTGTAATCAGGTAGCCCTACTCTACTGCGCGCGAAATGCCCTCACAAGTCAAAGGACCTTCGCTAAGCGCAACCTCACAAAATCTGTAGTTCACAACCAATAAAGAAAAGCTAAACACCCGCGGGCAGCGCCGCAGCCTCTTGGGTTCAGCCGCCCGGCTGCGGCTCGGGTTCAAGACCGGTTGGTCGCCCGGCTGGCGGGACCGAGCTGCGCCTTCCGGGGCGCGGTTCGTCAGTTACAGGACCCGTGGAGGTTTCGCGCACTATCCGCTCACCCTTGATGATCCGCCGAATCTCATCGGCCGCCAGCGTCTCGTATTCGAGCAGCCCTTTTGCCAATGCGTGCAACTCGTCCATACGAGAACTCAAAATCTCTCTTGCAGTCTGCTCGCCCTCGTCGATGATGCGGCGGATCTCCTCGTCGATGACCTTGGCGGTCGCTTCGGAAACGTTCTTGCGCTGCGTAACCGAGTGACCGAGAAACACTTCTTCTTCGTTTTCGGCGTAGCGCAACGGTCCGAGCTTCTCGCTGAAGCCGAACTCGGTCACCATGCGGCGTGCGAGACCGGTAGCGCGGCGGATGTCGTCGGCCGCGCCTGTCGTCACCTTGTCGGGCCCGAAGATCAACTCCTCGGCGATACGGCCCCCGAACAGGCTCGCCAGCATGGCTTTGATCTCGATCTTGGATTGACTGTATTTGTCGCGCTCCGGCAGGAACATCGTGACACCGAGGGCGCGGCCGCGCGGAATTATCGTCACCTTGTGGAGCGGCTCGTGGCCCTCCGCGTAGAGCATGCAGAGCGCATGACCAGCCTCGTGATAGGCGGTCAGCTTCTTTTCGTCCTCCGTCATGACCATCGACCGCCGCTCGGCGCCCATCATGACCTTGTCCTTTGCTTGCTCGAATTCGCTCATCGCGACCGAGCGCTTGCCTCTGCGCGCCGCCATCAGCGCCGCTTCGTTGACGAGATTGGCGAGGTCGGCCCCGGAGAAACCGGGTGTGCCGCGCGCAATGATCTTCGGATCGACGTCAGAGGCGAGCGGGACCTTGCGCATGTGCACTTTGAGGATCTTCTCCCGCCCCAAGACGTCCGGGTTGGGGACGACGACTTGGCGGTCGAACCTTCCGGGGCGCAGCAGAGCCGGGTCCAGCACATCGGGGCGGTTGGTTGCCGCGATCAGGATGACACCTTCATTAGCCTCGAAGCCGTCCATCTCGACAAGCAGCTGGTTCAGCGTCTGCTCGCGCTCGTCATTGCCACCGCCGAGGCCGGCGCCGCGATGCCGCCCCACCGCATCGATTTCGTCGATAAAGATGATGCAGGGCGCGTTCTTCTTGCCCTGCTCGAACATGTCGCGCACCCGACTCGCGCCGACCCCGACAAACATTTCGACAAAATCGGAGCCGGAGATCGTGAAGAACGGCACATTCGCTTCGCCGGCGATGGCGCGGGCGAGCAGGGTCTTGCCGGTGCCCGGCGACCCCACCAGCAGCACGCCCTTCGGGATCTTGCCGCCGAGTCTCTGAAATTTCTGCGGGTCCTTCAGGTATTCGACAATCTCCTCGAGCTCTTGCTTGGCTTCGTCGATGCCGGCGACGTCCTCGAACGTGATGCGCCCGACCTTTTCGGTCAGCAGACGTGCCCGGCTCTTGCCAAAGCCCATTGCGCGGCCACCGCCCCCCTGCATCTGGCGCATGAAAAAGATCCAAACGCCGATTAAGAGAAGCATCGGAAACCAGGAAATCAGCACGCCGAACAACGAGGGCACGTTTTCGTCGACCGGGGCGGCGGTGATGCGCACGCCCTTGTCGGTCAACCGGCCGACCAGGTTGGGATCGTTCGGGGCATAGGTCGTGAATGCCCGGCTATCGGTGAAGTGGCCGCTGATATTGTTGCCCTGGATCGTTACGTCGGCGACCTGCCCTCGATTGACGTCGTTCAAGAAATCCGAGAATGCCAGGGTGGCTTGCGGTCCGCGGCTGGATGAGGTCTGGAACAGGTTGAAGAGTGCGACGAGAAGCAGCCCGATGACGATCCAGAGGGCGAGATTCTTGCCGAAATTATTCACGATGAACGCCTTTCATACGAGCTGGGCATCGCACCTCCCAGACTACCCCTTCGAGAGCCAGACCCGCGACCTTTTTCGCTCGATTTACAGATAAGACGCGAGCGGTGTTAAACAACGGCAAAGCCCGCCTGGGTCAATGGAGTAACGGGTCGAAACACAATCTGCGGCAAGTCGGCCACTCCCTCGCGTCTATAGCCCAAATGAGGAACGGCTGCGACGCCCTCTTCGTCCCACATGGCCGGAATAATAGGGAACAGCAGCCTTGGCAGCCGCGACCGCCTCAGCTGCGGCATGCGGCGATCGAGGCGCGGAGCTCCTGCGAGGCCCACATATCCGATCGTAAAGGGGCTGCGGTCAGCCTCCAGCGTCATAATTTCAAACCGGCGGTCCCAGGTCATCCGTTCCCCAGGGCGGATACGGAGTGGCGGCGCCGCTCTGGCGAGTTCGCGCGTCACGAGGATACGCTCTCGCCAGCGAATAAATCGGCACCCCCCCAGAGTATGTCCGCCTCGCGCCGCCCCGCCGAGCGCCTCGCGCAGCCGAGCGATCCGCTCGCGACGCGGCGGATAAGAGGCACCTCCGATCGCGGCGGTGACAGCGGAAAGCAACGGCTCCGCCACCTCCGATGGCGTTTCCGGAATCATGGCGGGATCGAGGATGGCGAATCCTGCAGGGTGCAAGCTGACATATCGGGCAAGGAGAGCGTTCCGCTCGTGCATGCGGGCTATCCGCGTCAAGCCCGATGCGCGGATCTCGCCGAGCAGGCAGGAGACGCCGACCTCGCCGGCCGGCGCGCCGTCACCCTGCCGCAAGCGAGACCGCTCGAACGCGAGATCGAAGTTGCTCGGATCGCTTACGAAGGGCTGTCGCTCCGCTTCGAGGAATGCGACGAGCCGATCCCTTGCAACACCGAGCAGCGGACGCAGCAGTCGGCAGTCGGCGAGCTCGCGAATCGCCGACATCCCGGCAAGGCCGTCGGGACCGCTGTGAGCTCGGCGACGGATCAGATGCGTCTCGATCTGATCATCCCGATGGTGACCGGTTAGCAAATGCAAACAAGTGTGATCGCGGCACCAGCGGCCAAGCAGACGATAGCGCGCAAAGCGCGCCGCTTCTTGGAGCCCGGTTCGCGGCTTTTCTCCCGTCCAGACCAGTACGTCGTGGCGTATAGCTCTCGCCGACAGCCAGGCTGTGAGCCGCCGGATCTCGTCGCCGCTTTCCGGCCGCAGCCGGTGATCCACGGTAAGCGCACAGATCTCCCCGCCCCTTTCGCGGGCCCAACGGTCCGCCAGAATGGCGAGTGCCAAGCTGTCAGGACCGCCGGAGACGGCAACGGCGAGAAACGGCGAGATTTCAAACTGTGCAATCGAGGCGAGCGAGGCTGTGAACTCGCCAAGTGACAGAGGGCTGGCTGCCGATCCGAGCGTCAGCAACCGAGCCGCTTCTTCTCTGCTACCGAATGCTCTTTGATCGAGTTTCCCGGGTTGGGGAAATCGTGATCCAGCTGGGCGAACGCGAGGCAGGCGTTCTGCTTCTGGTTGGCACGCGCGAGCGACATGCCGAGTTTCAACAGGTCGTCGGCCGCTTTGGCCCCCTTTGGATAATTCTTGTACCCCTCGGCAAAGGCACTGGCCGCCTCCGCGTACCTCCCGCGCGTGAAATAAGTCTCACCCAGCCAGTATTGTGCGCTGCCGGCCAGCGGGTCCTTGGCGTGTTGTGTAACGAACGTCTTCAAGGCCTCTTCGGCAGCAGGATAGTCCGCCTGCCTAAGCAGCCCGAACGCCGCGTTATACTGCTCTGAAGCAGAACCGGAAGGTAATCCGCCGGTCGAGGGGGGCCGAAAATTCCCAGCGGCTTCGAAATTCAGCTTGTCCGGAACCGGTTGGGTCGGGGCCGGCGGAGTTCCCGGGGGGGTCAGGGTGCCCGCTCCGCTCATCCGCTCCGGCGGCGATGGCACCAAGGTCCCGGGCGGCATCGGATCGACGGCCGGCCTCGACCGAGCCGAGCTGGCGCTCGGGGAGGGACCTCGCATCGCGAACTGTCCGGCAGGACTTGAATCGGTTATTCCGACGGAGGCACGCGCGCTCGGCGCCGAGTTCCTGGGCGACCTCTGACCTTGCCCCTGGTCTTGGCTAAATCGCAGGTCGATGTCGCTGTTGATCTGTTCGAGACGGCGCCGCAGTTGCTCGACCCCGTTCACCGCGTCCTCGACGCGTCCGGTCAGCTCGCGCATTTGGGCTTCCAAGCGGTCCATGCGAAGTTCGGCATCGACCGCCCCTGGCGACCCCGCGCTAACCACCTGGGCAGGGCCGCCCCGGTAAACTTGCCGCTGAAGCATGCTGAGATCCCGCTCCAGGCGATCCAAGCGGTCCGGGATTGCCCGGTCCTGCGCGCGTGCGGCCGGGGTCGCCAAGGTCATGACGACGAACGCCAGAAACACGATTGCGCGGGGAGGGCGCAGGATCAAACGCCGTATCATCAGAAGCCTATCGAGACCGCGCGTGAGCCGAACGACTCGTCTCCACGCCACCCGAGGGCACTAGCGGCGCGGGTTGAGCAAACAGTCCTATTAGGGTCCTTTTAGGGCAAAAAAAGGGCGCGCCCCTATGGCGCGGGCGGTTCCGCTGTTCAGTTCACGGTAGTTACGGCGCGCCGGTTCTGCGCATAGGCCTCTTCGCTCGACCCGACGACGGCAGGACGCTCCTTGCCGTAGCTGATCGTAGAGATCCGGGATGCCGGAATGCCCGACGCGACCAAGACATTCTTGGCGGCCTGAGCGCGGCGCTCGCCGAGGGCGAGGTTGTACTCGCGCGTGCCTCGCTCGTCGCAATGACCCTCGATCGTCACCGTCACATTCGGGTAACGTCGCAGCCAATCGGCCTGCCGCGCGAGGATCTCCTGGGCTTCAGGTGTGATGTCGGAGCGGTCGAAAGCGAAGAACACGCGGTCGCCGGCACTCGCTTCCAGGTCCTGCTGCGATCCCGGCAGAATATTTCTCGAACCGATTCCACCGGGGCCGCCCACTCCTGGTCCACCGGGGCCACCCGGTGGCGCGGGCTCCGGCGCGCTGCTGCAGGCGGCCAGCAGCAGCAAAAGCCCGCCAAAGACGCCCGTTATTCTCGTCCGCATCTGTAGTCCCCCTGACTTATGTCCGAAATCCACCCGCGTACGCGCGGGCTGCGTGACGCCCTCCTCGCCGAGCCGAAACCCCTAGCGAAACCACCGATCAAGTGCGCCCACCCCGCATCCCCACTCAGCGTAGCAACGGCGACCAAGCCGGATCGGAAGCATCCTGCGAGGTTATTACCTCGCGCTGATTTGAGCCGGTCAAGTCGATCGAATACAGGCGTGTCGAACCGTGCCCGCGTGAATCGGTCGGCGACTGCCGGAAATACATCAGCAACCGGCCGTTCGGCGCCCAAGTCGGCCCTTCCACGAGGAAATCCCGTGTCAGCAGGCGCTCTCCCGAGCCGTCGGGCCGCATTACCCCGATGTAGAACGAGCCACCGTCGATTTTGGTGAAGGCGATCAGATCACTGCGCGGCGACCAGACCGGGGTGCCGTACTTGCCTGAACCGAAGCTGATGCGTTTGACGTCGCTACCATCCGAATTCATCACGTAAAGCTGCTGGGAACCGCCGCGATCGGAGTTGAAGACAATCTTGCCGCCGTCCGGCGAGAAGCAAGGCGAGGTGTCGATTGCCTGGCTGTCGGTCAGCCTAACGGGCCTGCGGGTTCGCAGATCTAGTGCAAACAGGTTGCTGACGCCGTTCTCGGCGCGGCTGAGGATCACCCGGTTACCGTCGGGCGAAAACCGCGGTGCGAAGGTCATTCCGGGAAAATCGCCGACGGCCTCCTGTTGCCCGGTATCGATGTTGAACAGATAAACGCGCGGCGCACCGCTGCCGTAGGACAGGTAGGTAATCTCCTGCGCCGTCGGCGAGAAGCGCGGCGTCAGCACCAGCGCGCGGCCGTCCGTGAGGAAGCGGTTGTTGGCCCCGTCCTGGTCCATGATTGCGAGGCGCTTCACCCGCTTGTCCGCTGGGCCCGATTCCGACACGTACACGATCCGGGTGTCGAAATAACCTTCTTCGCCGGTGATCCGCTTATAGATCTCATCGGCGATGATATGTGCGATGCGCCGCCAATTCTGCTGAGTGGTCGTGTAGCCATAGCCGGTCAGCTGCTGCTCGGCAAACACGTCCCATAGCCGAAACTCGACCCGGAGCCTCCCATCCCCCTGCGTTTTGACCGACCCCGTAACCAGTGCCTGCGCATTGATCTGGCGCCAGTCGGGAAAGCGGGGTTGTGAATCGTCCAGCGAGACATTCTGGATGAAGCTGCGCGGGTCGATCGGGCGAAACAACCCGGAACGATCGAGATCGGCCGAGACGACACCGGCAATGTCGCGTCCCGCCTCGGCTTCGTTGGCGGCGCCGCCGGGAAAGGCAGGGATCGCGATCGGCATCGGCTCGACCTTGCCGCTGGTAATGTCGAGGCGCAGTTCGGCGCGGACCGCGGCGCCGGAACACGGCAGCACGATGAGCGCAGCTAAAACCGCACCGGCCAGTATTCGGCAGCTTCTGTTCATAAGATATTCCCTGTTTTTCATAAGATGTCCCTGGGGCTGAAGTCGACGACAAGGTCCTTCCAGATCGCGTATTTCTCGGCGGGCAGATGCAGCGGCCGGCATAGCGGGTTGAAGAAGGCGCGGCGCGCGCTTTCGGCCGCGGCGCGAAAGAAGGGGTCGCCTCGGTGACCCTGATCGACGATCGTCGCCTGCCGGACCGTGCCGTCGGGATCGACGATGACCTTGATCTCGACAACGAGATCCTTTGCGTCGCGGGCGCCTGCCGGCACGTTCCAACAGCGCGCGATCTGGTGGCGGACCATGTCGAGCTCGCTCGCGGTGAGCTGGCTACCCAATGGAGCCTTGGGCTGCGAGGACGCCCGTGCTGCCGTGGGCCGCGGGTTCTCCGGCGGTGCATCGGTCGCCATTGCGGTATGCAACGGCGCCAAGTTTTTCAGTAACGCGTCGAATTGCCGGGGATCGTACTTCTTCTCCTCCGGCTTTTTTTCTTCCGGTTTCGGTTCGACTTTGGCCAATTGGCGCGGCGGCTCGGGTTTTTCCCTGGGCTTGGGCATTTCGAGTTTCTCGACCGGCTTCGCCTCTGGCTTGGGCTCGGGCGGCTTCGGTGGGGGTGGCGTCACCGGTTTGGCTTCCGGCGGTGCCGGCTCATCGGGCGGCGGTGCAACAGCCGCCGCGGTTGGCGGAACGGGTGCCGGCTTTGGCGGCTCGGGTTTGGGCTGCGGCTTTGGCGCGGGCGCCTCGACTTCGGGCACCTCCGGTTTGGCATCCGGTCGCGGCGGGTTCGGATTGGGGTGGGTGGCTCGGGTCTCCGGCGCGATCGTGACGAGCTCAACGGCTATCGGCATATCTTCCGGCGGCGGCGGGTCGAACAGCCTCGGCAGGCCGATGATCAAGAAGCCGCCGAGCACGACGTGAAGCGCTGCCGACAAGGCAATGCCGCGAGAGCCGATGCCCGCCGGCAGCTCGCCAGGGACCTCGGCGGCTCCGGTCAGTCCCGGTTCTGCAAGCGCCAAAGTCATCGGCTGATAGTGCGCGGCCGTACTCAGTGCCTGACCGTCCTCGCCGATCGATCAGATATTGTTCCACCGGACGCGGTCTTGCCGGACGCCCCTTTCGGCGATTCGGCGATCAGCGACACCTTTTGGAAGCCGGCGGTGCTGATCAAGCTCATCACTTCGACGACACGGCCGTAGTTGATCGCCCGGTCGCCGCGGACATAGAGCAGCGCGTCGGGGTTGCTCCCGGTAATCGCCTGCAGGCGCGGGACCAGCGAATCGGTCGGGACTTCCGTCTCCTGGACATAGATGCGGCCTTCACCATTGATCGTGATCACGAGGGGTTCTTTCGGCTCGGTGATCGGCGGCGCCTGGGTCTGCGGCAGATCGACCGGCACTCCGACCGTCAGCAGCGGCGCCGCGACCATGAAGACGACGAGCAGAACCAGCATGACGTCGACCAACGGCGTCACGTTGATCTCCGACATCGGCCTATACCGCCCCGCCAAACGCTGGCCGTTGCCGCTCAGACCCAAGACGGCCATTGTCAGGGCCGCTCATCCAGTTGGCGCGACAGTATCGCGCTGAATTCGCTGGCAAAAGCTTCGAGCCGGCCGGCGTAGCGCCCGAAATCGGTGGCTAGCTTATTGTAAGCGATGACCGCCGGTATCGCGGCAACGAGCCCGAGTGCCGTTGCGAACAGCGATTCGGCAATGCCGGGCGCAACAACTGCGAGACTGGTGTTTTTCGAGGCGGCGATTGACTGAAAGCTGTCCATGATGCCCCAGACCGTGCCGAACAGACCGACAAAGGGCGCTGTCGACCCGACCGTCGCCAGAAAGGCCATGAAACGCTCGACCCGCTCCATCTCGCGGCCGACCGTGACGCTCATCACCCGTTCGATGCGCTGCTGGAGGCTGGCCCGCATGCCGGGCGTGCCCAGCAGGTTTTTCGCTGCGCTCCGCCGCCATTCCCGCATTGCCGCGGAGAAGACTGCGGTCATCGGATCGGGCGGGCGCTGACCGACCCTCTCGTAGAGGTCGTCCAGCGATCCACCCGACCAGAACGTCTCCTCGAAATTCGAGGCGGCGTGCCGCAAACGGCGGATCCGGATCGCCTTGTCGAAGATGACCGCCCACGACCAGAACGACGCGAGCAACAGCAACAGCATCACTAGTTTGACAATGGCATCGGATTGCACGAACAGCCCGATGATCGAGAGGTCATGCGCAATAGAACCGGCGAGCGGCAGAGTGTCGATAGCGTTAGGCTGCATTAGTGTCGGCCCTTTATGGCGTCTTTTGGACGATTGTTGGGGTCAGCATGAATTCTCCGTTTCCCATGGCACCGAGGCCAAAAGATCGAGCTGGGCCGGCATGGTCGCCGGCATCGGCAAGTCGAGATGCCGAAACGCGATCCGGGTCAGCATGCGGCCGCGCGGCGTGCGCTGCACGAAGCCCTCCTGAAGCAGGTACGGCTCGATAACCTCTTCGACGACGTCTCGCTCATCGCCGAGCGCCGCCGCGATCGTCTCGACCCCGACCGGACCGCCCGCGTAGTTTTCGGCAATACAGCGCAGGTAGCGCCGGTCCATGCCGTCGAGACCGCGCGCATCGACATCCAGCCGCAACAGCGCCGCATCTGCGGCGACGGCATCGACGCTCGTCAGACCGGTGACCGCGGCAAAGTCGCGGATGCGGCGCAGCAGGCGTATCCCGACGCGCGGGGTGCCCCGCGACCGCTGCGCAATCTCTGCCGCGCCGTCGGGGCGCAAATCGATGCCGAGAACTCGGGCGGCGCGGCTGACGATCGTCCCGAGCTCCGCCGGCTCGTAGAACACGAGACGCAATGGGATGCCAAAACGCTCCCGCAGCGGCCGCGTGATCAGACCCGAACGCGTGGTCGCGCCGATCAAAGTAAACGGCGCGAGACGGTAGCGAATCGATCGCGCTCCAGGCCCCTGACCGATGATCAGGTCGATCTGGTAGTCCTCCATCGCCGGGTAGAGATATTCCTCGGCGGCCGGCGGCAGACGGTGGATCTCGTCGATGAACAGCACCTCGCGCGGGGCGAGCTTGCTCAGCATCGCAACAAGATCGGCGGCGCGCTGAATAACCGGGCCTGCGGTGGCATGGAAGTCGACGCCCATTTCGCGGGCGACGATCTGTGCGAGCGTCGTTTTGCCGAGGCCGGGAGGACCGAAGAACAGGATATGGTCGAGCGCCTCGCCGCGGGTCTTCGCCGCCTCGATGAAGACGCGCAGGTTGTCGCGCAGCTGATGCTGACCGACGAATTCATCGAGGGAGGCCGGCCGGACCGAGCCTTCGGCTGCATCCTGTTCGGCTTGCTGCGGGGCGACGACACGCGGCGCGTCGTTCATCGCGCCAGCTCCTCCAGGCCCGCTTTGATCAGCACATCGGCACCCGCCTCGCTGCCGAGCCGACGGGCGGCTGCCGCGATTGCGCTCAGTGCCTCGGTGCGGGCGAGTCCAAGGTTTTCCAGCGCCGCGATTGCATCGGCAGTTGCTCCGCGCCCGTTTGACGGCCCATCGGGCAGCGCCGACGGCGACGATATCGGGGCTGCAACGTTGCCGATCTTGTCCCGCAACTCATTGACGATACGGGCGGCGAGCCGCGGCCCGACCCCCTCGGCTTGCGCCAGGGCCGGCTTGTCCTGAGCCAAAATCGCGAGCCCGAGCTTCTCCGGCGGCACGGCCGAGAGGAGCGAGAGGGCCAGTCGGGCGCCGACCCCCTGCACCGTTGTCAACAGGCGAAACCAATCTCGTTCGGCGGCGTCGATGAACCCGTATAGGTGGATGTGGTCTTCGCGGACATGCGTCTCGATCAGCAGCCGCGCCGGCGAGCCCGGCGGCGGCAAACGGCCGATCGTCCGCGTCGAGCAGAAGGCCAGATAGCCGACACCATTGACATCGATGACCGCGGCGTCCGGTTCGATCTGCTCGACGACGCCGGCAAGCTTGGCGATCATGCTTGCGTCTCCAAGAGCCGCCGGGTTACTGCGTGATGCGCGTGACAGATCGCGACGGCGAGCGCGTCGGCGGCATCGGGCGCGCCGCTGTCGCACCCAGGCAGCAGCCGATGCACCATCAATTGCACCTGCGACTTCTCGGCGTGGCCGGCGCCGACCACCGCCTTTTTGACGAGGTTGGCCGAATATTCGGCGACCGGCAGCCCGCGCTCGGCCGGGGCGAGCAGCACGACCCCGCGAGCCACGCCGAGCCGCAAGGTCGAAGACGGATTGCGGTTGACAAAGGTTTCTTCGACCGCGGCCTCGTCCGGACGGAAACGCTCGACGACGGCAGTGATCTGCCGGAACAGCGAGACGAGCCGCGCCGCCAGCGGCTGATCGGCGGCGGCATGGATGACGCCGTTGGCAACGTGGTCTAGACGATTGCCGGCCACATCGATGACCCCCCACCCGGTATGCCGCAGACCCGGATCAAGCCCCAAAACCCGCATCTTGAGTTCCGTGCCGGCGCGGTCAGGCGCCGAGGCGTGCCATCACGTCTTCGGCCACCTCGAAATTGGCATAAACGTTCTGGACATCGTCACTGTCCTCGAGCGCCTCGAGCAGCTTGAACAGGCTCGCCGCGGTTTCTTCGCCGATTTCCGAAGCGGTCCTCGCACGCCAGACGAGGCGCCCCGAACCGGCCGGGCCGAATTGGTTCTCGAGCGCATCGCGCACCGCGTTCAAATCCTCCGGCGCGCAGATCACCAAGTGCTGCTCGGCGTCGCTCGCGATGTCCCTGGCCCCGGCTTCGATCGCGGCTTCGAACATGTCATCGGCGCTGGCCGTGACCGCCGGATACGAGATCTCCCCGACCCGGTCGAACATAAAGCTGACGCTGTTGGTTTCCCCCAATGTTCCCCCTGATTTGGTAAAGGCGGCGCGCACCTCGCTCGCCGTTCGGTTGCGATTGTCGGTCAGCGCCTCGACGATGACCGCGACCCCACCCGGACCATAACCCTCGTAGCGCACTTCCTCGTAAGCCTCGTCCGCGTCGCCCCCCGAGCCGCGCTTGATGGCCCGATCCACCGTATCCTTCGGCATGTTGGCCTGGCGGGCCGCGAGAACGGCCGCGCGCAGCCGCGGGTTCGCCGCCGGATCGGCCAACCCGGTACGAGCGGCGGTCGTGAGTTCCCGGATGATCTTGGTGAAGACCTTGGCGCGCTTTTTGTCCTGCGCGCCCTTCCGGTACATGATGTTCTTGAATTGCGAATGGCCAGCCATCGATCTCCGCGCCGCTCTCCGTCGGCATCAGGGCCGGAAATGCTCGGCCCGCCGTGGCTAACAATCCAATATGGCAGCATTGGGGCGTCTCGGATCGCCGCAAAATATAGCTTCTCCTCCCTCGTCACCGGGACCGGTATAAAGGCCTTAGCGTTTGCGCCGAGGGAATGGTGAGGAGGACAGCATGCCGACATTCCAGCCCACCTCCGATCTGACTATGTATTATGAAGTCGATGACTTCACCGACCCTTGGCGCAAGCCGGAAACAGTTCTGCTATTGCACGGGAATGCCGAAAGCGGCGCCGCCTGGTACGGCTGGGTTCCGCATCTCGCACGTCACTATCGCGTGGTGCGCCCCGATATGCGCGGGTTTGGCGCCTCGACGGCGATGCCGCGCGATTATCCGTGGACGCTCGACCGGCTGATCGAGGATTACACCAGCCTGATGGACAGGCTGGACAGCCGCCGCTTCCACCTCGTCGGCGCCAAGATCGGCGGCACGATCGCGCGCGCGTTTGCGGCGCGCCGCCCCGAACGAGTGCAGACATTGACCGTGGTCGGCACGCCGCCGCCGATGCGCGAAGGCGCCGCCGAGCGTGCCCCCGAGTTGGCCGATGAATTTGAAACCGAGGGGGTCGAGCACTGGGCGCGCCGCACGATGGCGGGCCGCCTCGGCAGCGATTTCCCGCCCGAAGGCGTCGAATGGTGGATCAAGTTCATGGGCCGCACGGCGGTGTCGACCCAGATCGGCTTTATGAAGACAATCGCCTGCGCCGACATCAGGGCGGATGTGCCGCAGATCCGCTGCCCGACCCTCGTCATCACGACCGACGGCAGCGGGCTGGCATCGGTCGACCAGACCCGGGCCTGGCAGCAGCAGATCCCGCATTCGAGCCTGATCGTATTGCCGGGCAACTCGTATCATGTCGCGGCGAGCCATGCCGCGCGCTGCAGCATGGCGACGCTCGACTTCATCGAACACCACCCGGGCGCCGCGTGACCGGGAAGAGCGGCAAGGCCGCCTCAGCCGCCGGCGTCGCCGCCCTTAGGCGCTGTCCTTCCGAGCAAACTCGGGCTTAAGCAGGGGTCAGGCGGAAGCGGCAATCGGTATCGCGGGCGATCTGGTTGACGAGGTCGATCTCCCAGGCGAGGTATTCGCGCATGTAGCGCTCGCGGTCGGCGGGCCGGTCGCGCGCCGACAGCGCAACGTCGTCGGGCTCGCTGGCGAGCGGCCCCATGCCGGTTTCGAGCGGCAGACCCGCTGCTTTCCATGCCGCGGTGCCGCCGGCCAGCACCTTGACCGGCCGGCGCGTTGTCAGCTCGGCGGCGGCATAGCGGGCGATGGTTCCATCCTCGCTAGTCAGCACCAGATCGCCTTTCGCCGGCAATTTGTCGAGCGCCTCGGCGAGGCGGGCGCGGATCGCGAACCAGGCTCCCGGAACGTGGCCCTGGCGGTGCTGCCGGCTCAGCGCCAGATCGACCACGACCGCCGGGGTCGCGTGCAGCTGCGAGGGCTGGACCGTCGCGGGCTCCGGGCCGGCGAGCGGGAAGGCGCCGCTCTTCGCCGCCGGCGTGCCGCGCTCCACCTCCACACTCTCCAGGCCGCCATCGAGCACCGCCGCATCCCAGCCCATGCGGCGCAGCCACGACGCCGTCATCCGCGCCCTGACCCCGGTATCGTCGACCAGCACGACCCGTGCGCCCCAGACGCCGAGCCAGTTGTCGGTCTCCTGCACCAACTGGCCGCCGGGCGCCATCGCCGAACCCGGCAGGTGGCCGGCGCGGTATTCGGCCGGATCCCGCACGTCCATGACATAGAGGGTGCGCCGGTCCGCCTCGCGCTGCCATTCGGCCAATTTCGCGCGATCGATCGCCGGCACGCCATAGCGCCGGGCCACCGCATCGGCCCGTTGCCGCGCCGCGGCGACGCTCTCGGCCGAGACCTCTGGTGCGCGCCCGGTGGCGCCCGCGACGACCCCGAGCCCGGCAAGGTGCCAGGCCATCGTGCCGTCCTTCAACGAGACGACGCGGTTCGGCACTTGCGCGTCGATCAGGGACTGCGCGCCGATGATGCTGCGCGTGCGCCCGCCGCAATTGACGACGACAAACGTATCGGGCGACGGCACCAATTCCTTGAAGCGATAGACCAGTTCCGCTCCGGGCACGCTGATCGCGCCGGGGATCGTGTTCGAATGGTATTCCTCGTAAGATCGGCTGTCGAAAATAGCCATTGGCTCGCCGCGCTTCTGACGCTCGGCCAATTCTTCGGCGCTGATCCAGGGCGTCCCGTATTCGTGCTCGACGACCTCGGCGAAGGCCTTGCTCGGCACATGGACGCCGCTATAGACCGGAAACCCGGCCGCGTGCCATGCCGCAACTCCACCGGCCAGTACGGAGACATCCGTATAGCCTCCCTCGATCAACCGCGCCGCTGCGCGCTCGGCCAGTCCTTCGCCGGCGTCGCAAACCACGGTCGGCGCCGAGCGCCGGGGCAGCAGCCCTGGCGCGATCAGCTCGAGCCGGCTCAATGGCAGGCAGGATGCCATCAACAAATGCCGCTCGTGAAAGCTCCCCTCCTCGCGTGCATCGACGATCGCGATCTCGCCGCCGCCCGCCTGGTACCGCTGCACGCAATTCCGCTGGTGTGACGCTTCGAGCCATCCCTTGCCCTCCTCGATAATCGCAGTGCGTCCTTCGAGACGACCGCTTCGCGGCCTCCTCAGGATGAGGAACTATCTTACTCCCATCAAGGAAAAGACCTCATGCTGAGGAGCACCCGCAGGGTGCGTCTCGAAGCACGCACGACCGCGATGCAGCACTGCTGCATTCCGTTTGCCCGGAAACGCGGCACGCGTCAAAGTCCCGTCTCGGAAGCTGACTGGAGGGGCAACGATGTCCGAAGGAAGACGCGCGCGGCCGCAGCCGACGCCGGAGACGCAGCATTTCTGGGACGGCACCAGGGCCGGCGAACTCCGCCTGCAGCGCTGCAACGCCTGCGGCAAGGTGTATTTCCCGCCGCGGCCATTCTGCCCGGCTTGCGCGGCGCGCGATGTCGGCGTCTTTGCGGCGAGCGGCAAGGGCCGGCTCTATTCGTATGTGATCCACCACCGCCCGGTGCCGGGCTTCACGCCGCCCTACGCGATCGCCGTTGTCGAGCTAGAGGAAGGGCCGCGCATGATGACCAACATCACCGGGTGCCCGCAAACCCCCGAGGCGCTCGAGCTCGACATGCCGGTCGAGGTCGCTTTCGAGAAGCTCGACGCCGAGATCACCCTCCCCCTCTTCCGCCCGGCGCGGAGGTAACCGCGATGAAACCGAAATCGATCGCCATCGTCGGCGCCGCCGAGACCACGCGGCTCGGCGTCATCCCCGACACCTCGCAAATCCAATTGCATGCCGACGCCGCGCTCAACGCGATGGCCGATGCCGGGCTCAAACCCGCCGACATCGACGGCATCGCGACCGCCGGCGAGACGCCCGTGACGGTCGCACATTATCTCGGCCTCACACCGAAATGGGTCGACGGCACCGCGGTCGGCGGCTGCTCGTTCATGATCCATGTGCGCCACGCCGCCGCGGCGATCGCCTCGGGCCTCTGCGAGACGGTGCTGATCACGCATGGCGAGAGCGGCCGCTCCGGCGTCGGCCGCACCCGCAATGTCGTCGCGCCGACCAGCCTCGCGGGCCAGTTCGAGCAGCCCTATGGGCCGATGGGGCCGCCGACTTTGTTCACGATCCCGGTATTGCGCTACATGAAGACCTATGGCCTCAGCCATGAGCAATTGGCGATGGTCTCGGTCGTGCAGCGCGAGTGGGCAGCGAAGAACCCGCGCGCGACCTTCAAGGCGCCGATCACCGTCGAGGATGTGCTGAGCTCACGGATGATCGCCTACCCATTCCGCTTATTGCAGTGCTGCCTGGTGACCGACGGCGGCGGCGCGTTGATCCTGGTCGCGGCCGAGCGCGCCAAGGACTTCCCGCACATGCCGGTCTACCTCCTCGGCACCGGCGAGAGCGTCGAGACGCCGATGGTCAGCCAAATGGAGGATTTCACCTCCTCGCGCGCCTTCCGCGTCGCCGGCCCCAAGGCCTTTGCCGAGGCCGGCATCACGCACAACGACGTCGACCATCTGATGATCTACGACGCCTTCGCGCACCTGCCGATCTACGGTCTCGAAGATCTCGGCTTTGTGCCGCGCGGCGAGGCCGGCGCCTTCATCGCCGACCGCAACACCGCCCCCGGCGGCAAATTGCCGCTCAACACCAATGGCGGCGGCCTTTCCTACATGCATTCCGGCATGTACGGCATGTACGCGTTGCAGGAGAGCGTGCGCCAGATGCGCGGCACCGCCCCCGCCCAAATCCCCGATGCCCGGATCTCGGTCTGCCACGGCGTCGGCGGCATGTTCGCCGCCTCCGGCACGATCGTCATGTCGAACGAGCCGCCTTGAGCCGGGTGCGCGCCGGAGAAACGGTCAGTTGGGCCGAGGGGCGAACCAGCAGATCGGCTCGCCGAGATTGGGGTCCCCGCCGGCCTCAATCCATTCCCGTTCGATGCGATCGAGCGCGGCTTGGCAACCCTCGTCCGGCCAATAGTCGAAATCACCCCCCCAGTAGTTCCCCGGCCGTAGCCCTTCCTCGTACAACCGTCTCACGATTTGCAAGCTTATCGCTCTTGCCTCGTCAGTCGTTTGGGCTCCGAACCTCTCGCGTGTGGTCTGGGCGATCTGCCACAATCCAATATAGTCGACCTTGGCTTCTGCCAGACATTCGCTGACGAACTGATCGAAGGCGCTCATTGCATAGCCTCCGGGAAGTGTATTCTCTTAATGGTTACGCCAGGTACGTTGAGATCGATGGCGCTGTCTCCGCTTACGGATCTCTCGCGAAAGGTCAAAAATCCTGCCTTGCCGGGCAACCGGATAACGGTCAAGTTTGCGTCTGAGCGATGCTCGGTTCCTCCGATCCGGAGATAGTTGAACAGCTCTCTCGCTGCGGCGTTCCCGCCGGTCAACTCCCGGATATCTGGGCCGCTGCCGCGTCGGCCGATCGGCCTGCCGTTCGGCATGACCTTGTCGGCCACGCGCTTGATCGCGGCGGCTTCGATCGCGGCGTCGAGGCGGTCGAGCGCGTCCTGGCGCGGTGGCGAATTAGGATTGGCGAAGTAAGTCAGGTGCGGGTTGCCGGGGTCGATGCGGCGCAACAGCGCGATGCGGGCGTCCCAGACCGCCTGCCGCACCTCGGCCATCGGATCGGAGGTTCCCTCCGGCCGGCGCCCGCCTCGGCCGCCCTGAGCGGTCTGCGTCGGCCGAGACCCCGCCTCGGCGCCAGGGTTCGGGGCAAACCAGCCGCGGTTGGGCGGAGCCCCGGTGCGTGGGTGGCGGGCCTCGTCCCAGGCGGCGCTGCCGCGCTTGATCAGAAGATTCTCGGCTTCGAGGGCGGCGCGCGCCAGAGTATCGGATAGGTCCGGAAGCCGCAGGTGCACTGCCGCGATCTGCGCTAGCGCCAAATTGTTTCGGCCCAGCGCCGAGGCGACAGCGGCGAGACCGCGGATGACTCCGCGCCGCCGCGGCGGCCTCACCGCCATAAGCCCGGCCGAATAAGCGGTCGAGATCGGCCTGCGGGCGCACGACGTAGGCGCCGCCATGCTGCTCGATCAGCGGCGTGCCGCCGAGAAACAACCCCTTCTCGGTGCAGCAGAGGCCGAGGTTCCGAGCTCCGCCCGCGCTCAGGCGCCACAGGTGATAACCGGCGGGCATCGTTTACTCTCAGTGGCAACAGGAGGTGGCCTATTTGTACCTGGTTTGTTCGCGGAAGTCAAGAGTTGATGCGTGCCGTGCCGTGCCAACCGGCGCAGCGAGCCGGTCCTTTTGGTGTGAGATCGGCATGGGGCGCGGGCTGAGCGATCGCCTTCGAGAAGCTCGACGACGAGATCACCCTGCCCCTCTTCCGACCGGCCCGGAGCTGACGGCGATGCAGCCGAAATCGATCGCCATCGTCGGCGCCGCCGAGACCCGGCTCGGCGTCATTCCCGACATGTCGCAGATCCAGCTGCACGCCGACGCCGCTCAACGCGATGGCCGATGCTGGGCTCAAACCCGCCGACATCGACGGCATCGCGACCGCAGGCGAGACGCCGGGTGACGGTCGCGCATTATCTGGGGCTCACGCCGAAATGGGTCGACGGCACCGCGGTCGGCGGCTGCTCGTTCATGATCCATGTCCGTCACGCCGCGGCGGCAATCGCCTCGGGCCTATGCGAGACGGTATTGATCACCCATGGCGAGAGCGGCCGCTCCGGGGTCGGGCGCACCCGCAATGTCGTGGTACCCCGACGAGTTTCGCCGGCCAGTTCGAGCAGCCCTATGGGCCAATGGGACCGCCGACTTTGTTCACGATCCCGGTCTTGCGCTACATGAAGACCTATGGCCTGACGCACGAGCAATTGGCGATGGTCTCGGTCGTGCAGCGCGAATGGGCGGCGAAGAACCCGCGCGCCACCTTCAGGGCGCCGATCACCGTCGAGGATGTCCTCAATTCGCGGATGATCGCCTACCCGTTCCGCTTATTGCAGTGTTGCCTGGTGACCGATGGCGGCGGCGCCTTGATCCTGGTCGCGGCCGAGCGCGCCCGCGACTTCCCGCAAAAGCCGGTCTACCTCCTCGGCACCGGCGAGAGCGTCGAGACGCCGATGGTCAGCCAGATGGCGGATTTCACCTCCTCACGCGCGTTCCGCGTCGCCGGCCCCACCGCCTTCGCCGCGGCCGGCATCACCCACAGCGACGTCGACCATCTGATGATCTACGACGCCTTCGCGCATCTGCCGATCTACGGCCTCGAGGATCTCGGCTTCTGTGCCGCGCGGCGAGGCCGGCGCCTTCATTGCCGAGCGCAACACCGCCCCCGGCGGCAAACTGCCGCTCAACACCAATGGCGGCGGCCTCTCCTACATGCATTCCGGCATGTACGGCATGTACGCATTGCAGGAGAGCGTGCGCCAGATGCGCGGCACCGCCCCCGCCCAGATCCCCGACGCCCAGATCTCGGTCTGCCACGGGTCGGCGGCATGTTCGCCGCAAGCGGCACGATCATCTTCTCCAACTGATGTGCCATAGCAGAATTCCCGGTCATTCCCGTGCAAATGAGATTTTTACTTTTATCTGCCGCCAAAACCTTTTGGGCTGCAAACGATCAAGGAGCAAAGTTTTGCGATCGAGGAATGCAATGGGAAAGCGATGGATTGCTTATTGTAAATGGTGCGGCACCGTTCCGGGCGATGCCGTAGACTGTATAGTCGTCGAGCACGGCGCACGTGCGCATAGCTTTGTAAAGAGTGACGAACCAGTCGTCTGTCGCGACTGTGGCGCTGCTCCAGGAATGAAAACGAAATGCATTACGTATTCCTTCGGCTACGCCACGCATAATTTCGTCAAGGTGAGCCAGTTACCACAAAAGTAGCGCTGCCTTTGTCAAATGGGTCGACGGCACCGCTGTCAGCAGCTGCTCGTTCATGATCCATGTCCGCCACGCCGCCGCGGCGATCGCCTCGGGCCTCTGCGAGACCGTGCTGATCACGCATGGCGAGAGCGGCCGCTCCGGCGTCGGGCGCACCCGCAATGTCGTAGCGCCGACGAGCCTCGCGGGCCAGTTCGAGCAGCCCTATGGGCCGATGGGGCCGCCGACTTTGTTCACGATCCCGGTATTGCGCTACATGAAGACGTATGGCCTCACGCACGAGCAATTGGCGATGGTCTCGGTCGTGCAGCGCGAATGGGCGGCGAAGAGCCCGCGCGCCACCCTCAAGACGCCGATCACCGTCGAGGACCTGCTGAACTCGCGGATGATCGCCTAACCGTTCCGGGGTGGCACCGCCGCTTGGTTGCCAGCATGTCATCATGCAGGATCGTTTTCTGGCTCCTCATCCCCCCACGCTCGAATGAAGCCCTCGGTCATGGAGGTTCGATCGAGTTTGCCTTCGGCGATCTCGAAGCCCTCGGGATAATCGCGAAAGCCCGGCTTATCTCGCAACAACTCGACGGCTTGCTCTGCCTTTTCCCGCCTGGAATAAATGCCGAGCATCATTTCGTGATCCTGGCCGTCTTCGTCGATATAGGAATGCGACAAGACAAAGATCTCCATCGGGTTTGCTCCTGCTCAGATGCCTTGATCATCCGGAATTATAGTTGCTGCAGGGTCCCGGAAATTGCGATCGCCATATTTCTGGAGTTGCCTATATTCCAATTCCGCCGTTCGCCAATTACCAGGGCCATATTTCTCATCCATCAAAGCGTTTTGCGAAGTCGCGCCCGTTCTCGCCGACATAGGGGCGGCTTCCACGCGCCCAGCTCGGGATATTCTTTGCACCCTCCCTTCCGCTCAACCGAGGGATTGGCTTTTTAAATGGCCGAACCGTTTTAATGGCCGAACCGTTTCGGCGGTTCCTCAAGGAAGAAGGGCGGTCTGGCCAGAAACGGCAGAACCTCTTGCGCAGGGTCGCAGAGCGGGATGGCCCGCCGCGCCCGTTTCGTGGTCGCCAGAGTTGCTACCGTCCGCCGTCCATCTGCCGTGGTCATCGCGCGGTTGAGCCGGGTCGAAATTTGATTTCAGCAGCGCTTCGGTACGGGTCAGGCGCGCGACTCCGTCCTCGCCAATCTCTTCGAGCCTTAAATGGACAGCTGCGATCATTGCCGCTGTCAGATTGGTATCATTCAAGTGCGCTGCGATCAGGCGCAATCGAGCGAGGAGTTCGGTAATATCGTGACCCGGTTCGTACGCAGCCGCGAGGAGCGCCGCAACCTCGTCTTCCTTCCGCACGCGATAGCGTCCGTCACGCTGATCGATCAGGGCGGCCGAGCCAAGATAAAGACCTTCGCGACCGCAATACACGCCCTGATACTACAATCGCTGTCGTCGAGCTCGAGGAGGGGCCCCGCATGATGACCAACATCACCGGCTGCCCGCAGACCCCCGAGGCGTTGCCGCTAGACATGCCGGTCGAGGTCGCCTTCGAGAAGCTCGACGCCGAGATCACCCTGCCCTCTTCCGCCCGGCGCGGGGGTAATCGCGATGCAGCCGAAATCGATCGCCATTGTCGGCGCCGCCGAGACCACCCGGCTCGGCGTCATACCCGACACCTCGCAAATCCAATTGCATGCCGACGCCGCGCTCAACGCGATGGCCGATGCCGGGCTCAAACCCGCCGACATCGACGGCATTGCGACCGCCGGCGAGACGCCGGTGACGGTCGCACATTATCTCGGCCTCACCCCGAAATGGGTCGACGGCACCGCGGTCGGCGGCTGCTCGTTCATGATCCATGTGCGCCACGCCGCCGCGGCGATCGCCTCGGGCCTCTGCGAGACGGTCTTGATCACGCATGGCGAGAGCGGCCGCTCCGGCGTCGGCCGCACCCGCAATGTTGTCGCGCCGACCAGTCTCGCGGGCCAGTTCGAGCAGCCCTATGGGCCGATGGGGCCGCCGACTTTGTTCACGATCCCGGTATTGCGCTACATGAAGACCTACGGCCTCAGCCATGAGCAATTGGCGATGGTCTCGGTCGTGCAGCGCGAATGGGCGGCGAAGAACCCGCGCGCCACCTTCAAGGCGCCGATCACCGTCGAGGATGTGCTGAACTCGCGGATGATCGCCTACCCGTTCCGATTATTGCAGTGCTGCCTGGTGACCGATGGCGGCGGCGCCTTGATCCTGGTCGCGGCCGAGCGCGCCCGCGACTTCCCGCAAAAACCGGTCTACCTCCTCGGCACCGGCGAGAGCGTCGAGACGCCGATGGTCAGCCAAATGGAGGATTTCACCTCCTCGCGCGCCTTCCGCGTCGCCGGCCCCACGGCCTTCACCGAGGCCGGCATCACCCACAACGACGTCGACCATTTGATGATCTACGACGCCCCCTGTTCGCTGCCAGGGGCAAGCTTCGCGCATCTGCCGATCTACGGCCTCGAAGATCTGGGCTTTGTGCCGCGCGGCGAGGCCGGCGCCTTCATCGCCGAGCGCAACACCGCCCCCGGCGGCAAACTCCCGCTCAACACCAACGGCGGCGGCCTCTCCTACATGCATTCCGGCATGTACGGCATGTACGCATTGCAGGAGAGCGTGCGCCAAATGCGCGGCACCGCCCCCGCCCAAATCCCCGGCGCCAAGATCTCGGTCTGCCACGGCGTCGGCGGCATGTTCGCCGCCTCCGGCACGATCATCATGTCGAACGAGCCGCCGTGATCGTGCGACGGCGCGTGACTTTCGATTGCGCCGCGGACTTCACATCTCGATAATGGTAAATACATCCTGCAAAATGGGCCATGCGGTTCACATGGGATCCCGCGAAGAACGCCGCAAATGTCCGCAGGCAAGGCATCGCCTTTCAGGACGCGGCGCGGATTTTCGACGGACCTACCGTAGAGCGCACCGACGATCGTTTCGACTATGGCGAGGTGCGCATCTACGCGATCGGTCTCGTCAACGGGGTCGAGATCACCGTGATCTACACCGACCGCGATCCGGATGAGCGGCACATCATATCAGCTTGGAGATCAGAGCCTCATGAGCGACGATACTTCTGGAACCACCTCGAAGACTGATCCCAAAACCGACTGGCGGCGTCTGCGCTCGATGACTGATGATGAAATTCACGATGCGATCATCGATGATCCCGACGCGCAGTCGACTGATGAGGCGTTCTGGGAGGACGCGCGTGTCGTGATGCCGCGGCTGAAAGAGACCGTGACGATGCGTTTGGACGCCGACCTTCTTGAATGGTTCCGTCGCGAGCGCGGCTACCAGACCCGGATCAATGCAATCTTACGGGATTACATGAACGCGCATGCGGCTGGCCCTGTATCAGCAATAATGACGAAAACCCCTGAGCCAAGCCCAGCTTACAAGCTTTTCGAGCAGGCGATGCGGAGCCGGAAGCAAATTCTCTGCACGTATGACGGGCTTCCTCGTGAGCTCTGCCCGGTCATTCTCGGCCACAGCGATGGACAGGAAGTCGCGCTCACCTATCAATTTGCCGGGCAAAGCAGGAGCGGCCTGCCACCCGAAGGCCAATGGTTCTGCCTTTCGCTGGCGAAAGTCAGAACCATTCAGCTCCGAGAGGGCCCCTGGCACATCGGCGACAGCCACACTAGACTGCAAGCGTGTGTGAAAGTGGTCGATCTCGACGTCAACCCGAAAAGCCCGTACCGCCCAACGCGCCGCCTTCGCGGTCACTCTTAACAATTCGCAATCGAGCCATCGCGTCAGAAGTGAGGCCCCGGCGGCAGGTTTCCGTCTCCTGCCACAACAGGATCTGCTATATGATGCTGGTACTGGTCCTCCTGGAATCTTACAAGACACGCCGTGTCAACCCGGCGCAATACAGTTGAATTTTCAAGATGTTCTGGCGGGTGTGGATCAGTCCGGCAATGTCATCGTTATCAACTCCTCCCCTTTTATACAAGGAAGCACCGGATTTACGTGGCAATACAATGGTTCTGATGATTGGTATACGACGGGATGTCCTGCTGCTATAGGCAGCAGTACGGTCGTTTTCAATAATCCGGAGGCGGACGCGGGTATAGGAACGGCAACATTTACAGGATTCCTAGATGTGACCAATCTGCCTCCTGATGTCGAGGGTGCACTGGAGAACATTGGCGTTCTTCCCTCCGCCTCTGCCGTACCCGAGCCCGGCACACTGACGCTGTTGGGCAGCGCGCTCCTGTTTCTCATTTTCTCATTTTGGTCTCGCGGTCACCGGTGGTTCGGCGCAGCATTGCTGATGGCATGCTGGCGGCCTAACCAGAACAGCCAACAGGAACGACACACTAGAACGATGATTCGCTTCCCCGCATGAGTAATCAGAACCCCGCTATCGTCTATTGACGGCATCGCGGACCGCCGGCGAGACGCCGGTGACGGCCGCGTATTATCTGGGCCTCACGCCAAAATGGGTCGACGGCACCGCGGTCGGCGGCTGCTCATTCATGATCCATGTCCGCCACGCCGCCGCGGCGATCGCCTCGGGTCTCTGCGAGACGGTGCTGATCACGCATGGCGAGAGCGGCCGCTCCGGCGTCGGACGCACCCGCAATGTCGTCGCGCCGACGAGCCTTTGCCCCGGCCAATTCGAGCAGCCCCATACGCCGGCAAAATCGCCATAATCGCATCCTAACATGTCGCAGATTATTTAGTGCGAGAGCGCTTGGAGAATCCCGGTTGGGGCAAGTCACTTGCTGTAGATTTGCTGCAGATAACAGCGAAAACAGCGGCCAAGGCTATCGTTGCCGCCGTGAGTGTGCGCTGATCCGGAATTACCGGACGTCACATTTGGGGATCTTTGCGAGTTCCCGAAAAGCCGGTCTGCCTTCTCGGCACCGGCGAGAGTGTCGAGACGCCTATGGTCAGCCAAATGGAGGATTTCACCTCCTCCCGCGCGTTCCGCATCGCCGGCCCCACCGCCTTTGCCGAAGCCGGCATCACGCACAACGACGTCGACCATCTGATGATCTACGACGCCCCCTGTTCGCTGCCAGGGGCAAGCTTCGCGCATCTGCCGATCTACGGCCTCGAAGACCTCGGCTTCGTACCCCGCGGCGAGGCCGGCCGTTTGATTGCCGAGCGCAACACGGCCCCCGGCGGCAAATTGCCTTTGAACACGAACGGCGGCGGCCATTCCTACATGCATTCCGGCATGTACGGCATGTACGCATTGCAGGAGAGCGTGCGCCAGATGCGCGGCACCGACCCCGCGCAGATCCCCGATGCCCGGATCTCGGTCTGCCACGGTGTCGGCGGCATGTTCGCCGCCAGCAGCACGATCATCATTTCGAACGAGCCGCCTTGAGCGGACGCGTCGGGGCACCCCTTATCAGTCTGGCTCGAAATGAAGTGGGTCTTCCCAACGGGTTATCGTCGCCCCCGCGAAAAGCGGGGGCCCAGAGCCTGCCCTGGTTTGAACAGGGCAACCGTTGCCGCCTTGCAGCCCCTGGATTCCCGCTTTCGCGGGAAAGACGAGTACGCGCGGTAACTCCCTGAGAAATTCTCGCTTCATTTTTGGTCAGCCCCTTTGAGAAATCCGGGCTAGCGCATCGTGCTTACCTGCAGCCTAGTTTTTGGTTTGGAACGTGTAATTGCAGCTTGGAGATACGATAGAAGCAGTAATATTCTTTCCTTGGATGCGCCCCGTCATCTGCACAAATCCCTTTGGCAAGCGGGCAGAGGCTTTAATATTCCCATTTTCACCAACCTTCCCGCTTAATGTTGTGCCGAAGCGCGGAAGGTATGCAAAGCGAATTTCTCCCCTGGATATTGTTAGAGGGTAAAGCGCTCCCAGAGGAGGCTGGGTGCAATCACCAGTGATTACTTTCGTGAGGGTAAGCTCTCCTACGTACTGGCCATCGAACTTGGCCGCGACCTGCGCCCACGCGGCGCTCCCAAGCCCCGTGCCGAGCAGGAGGCCCAGTCCAAGGCACCTCAGCATTCCGTTCTTCCCGATCAGGTTTCGCTTGCAGAGTACAAAGGGGAATGCCCCGTTGCGCCTCGTGCCGATGTTTGAGGTATGGACCACCAAACCGGTCTCCTCCCGGATCCGCGCTCGCAGCATCCTATTACATATGTGCCAAGGGGCTTGCATCCTCCGGAACGAGGATATTGCACAGAGCCTCGACAAGTTTGCACGACCATCTCGATGTGTGAGAACGCGAGGAGGTCACGACGGCGCTCCGACCGACCCATATCGAAATCCGCAATAGGTCGAGGGCAGCGGCTCAGTCGCAATCCGAGAAATCGCCGCTCGCTGATCGGCGGCCGATCAAAATGCGGCCACCGGCCCCGGCCAGGTCATGTTCGAGACCGAAGGCGGGAGTGTTGTTGCAAGAGGCAGCCACCCGCCCGCCAAGGGACGACGGGGACCCGGTGGCATCCGGATTGCTGCCGCGGCCGGTAATATTCGCCAGCGGCTGTTCCACGGCGACTTCATCCAGTACATTGTCGACTGGCCGGCCGGCTGATCGTCCGCCGACCGAAAATGTTCGAGGAGGGTGCCGTCGCCATCTCCTTCGCCGCCGAGCATTGCGTGCCGCTTGAAACATAGGATAGGGAGGAACCCTGGATGCGCCTGTCACACCTGATTTTCTTTGCGGCTGCGCTCGGTCTCGCGACCGCGCGGCCCGTCGATGCGGAGGACGCAATGCCCGGTCCGGTCTACATCGTAACCTATTTCGACGTCGCTCCGACCTCGACGCAGCAGAGCGGGGTGCTCGCGCGAGAATTCGCCGATGCGAGCCGCAAGGAGGACGGCAATGCGGGGTTCGAGGCCTTCGAAGAAATTGGCCGGCCGAGCCGCTTCGCGACGCTGGAGATCTGGCGCGACAAGAAAGCCGCAGACGCGCACGACGCGGATACCGCCGCAACCGCATTCCGCGCCAAGCTTCGCCCGTTGATGATAGGCGGGTTCGGAGCGCGGCCCCATGCCGGGCTCTCGGTCGCAGCGCCGAAGGGGCAGCTTCCGGCCGACGCTCTTTATGTCCTGACGCATGTCGATGTTTTCCCGACCTACAAGGACCAGGCGATCGAACTCGTCAAGGCGCAGGCCGAGGCGGCGCGCAAGGACGACGGCAATTTGCGCTATGACGTCGTGCAGTGGGACGGGCACCCGAACCATTTCACCCTGGTCGAGGTGTGGCGCGACCGCAAAGCCTTCGATGCGAGCGTGGCGGCGCCGCATAACAAAGAATTTCGCGACAAGCTCACACCGCTCGAGGGCGCTCTTTACGACGAGCGGCTGTACCAGACGGCTCGGTAATTGAGGTCCGATAAACCAGCTCCCGCTCGCCACCCGCTTGCGCGGGGAGAGGGCAGGGTTAGGGAGGCGCGCGCCATCGCATCGGAGCCGCCAGTAGGCCACCTCCCCCTCCCGCGCTTTCGGCGCGGGCCCCTCCCGCTCCGCCGCAACGCGGCAGAGAGGGGCTTGATTATTTCGCTGGCGCTGTCGGCCATGCTGTGGACAGCTCCGGTAGGGGCCGACCCCGCGGCCGAGGCCGAGCACGGCATGGTGGTGTCCGCGCATCGGCTGGCCTCGGAGGCCGGGGTGCGCGTGCTTCAGGCTGGCGGCAACGCGCTCGATGCGGCGGTTGCGGTCGGCTATGCGCTCGCCGTCGTCGACCCTTGCTGCGGCAACATAGGCGGCGGCGGGTTCATGACTGTTCATCTCGCCGACGGGCGCGAGACCTTCATCAATTTTCGCGAGACCGCCCCGATGGCGGCGACCCCCACGATGTACCTCGATGCGGAAGGCAGGCAGATCGACGATCTCAGCCGCCACGGCTACCTCGCTGCCGCCGTGCCGGGTACGGTTATGGGGCTCGACCATGCCGCGGCCAAATACGGCCGGCTGCCGCGCGCCGCGCTGATCGCGCCGGCGATCGCGTTGGCGCGCGACGGCTTTGTGCTGAGCCGCGCCGACAGCGACATTCTCGATGCGAGGGCGGACCGGTTCGGCAAGGACCCTGGGGCTGCGAAAATCTTTCTGCGGCTGGACGGCAGCCATCTCGAGCCCGGCGATCGCCTCGTGCAGAGCGACCTCGCCACCACCCTAGAACTGATCTCGGAGCAGGGTCCGGAGGCGTTCTACAAAGGCCCCGTCGCGGCGGCCGTCGAGAAGGCGAGCAGAGAGAATGGCGGAATTCTCTCCGCCGGCGATTTTGCCGCGTACACGGTCACCGAGACCACTCCGTTGACCTGCAACTACCGCGGCTACCTGCTCGTATCGGCGCCGCCGCCGAGTTCGGGCGGCACAACGATGTGCGAGATCCTCAATATCCTCGAAGGCTATGACATTGCCGGGTCGGGATTTCGGTCGGCGAAGTCAGTGCACCTGATGGTCGAAGCAATGCGCCGCGGATATCGCGACCGCAACGCCTACCTCGGCGATCCCGAATTCGCCGCGAACCCGGTAGAGCGGCTGCTGTCCAAGGACTACGCCGCCTCACTCCGCGCCGAGATCGCCCGCGGCGACGCCGAAGAGGGGGTGCGGGAAGGTGCGCCGAGCGAAAAATCCGAGACGACGCATTATTCAGTCGTCGATGCTGAAGGCAACGCCGTCGCGGTCACCTACACGATCAATGGTTATTTCGGGGCTGGCGTGGTGGCGCCCGGCACCGGCTTTTTTCTGAACAACGAGATGGACGACTTCGCCGTGAAGCCGGGCGCGGCGAACCTCTACGGTCTGGTCCAGGGCGAGCCCAACGCAATCGCGCCCGGCAAGCGGCCGCTGTCATCGATGGCCCCAACCCTGGTCGAGCGGGACGGCAAGGTCGTTTTAGTGCTCGGCAGCCCCGGCGGCTCCCGCATCATCACGACCGTCCTCGAGACGATCATGAATATCGTCGACCACGGAATGACGGCGCAGGAGGCCGTCTACGCGCCACGTCTGCACCACCAATCGTTGCCGGAAGACGTTTATTTCGAGCGTTCCGGGCTGTCTGCCGATGTGGTCACGCAGCTCACCGCTATGGGCGTCAAGCTGGTCGAGCAACGGCCGTGGGGCGCGGTCGAATTGATCGAGATCGCCGGCCGCCGGCTCCGCGGCGCCAGCGACAGCCGGCTGCCAGCCGGCGCAGCGGTCGGATACTAACGGGCGTTTTCCCCAATATTGTCACGTCTTCGCGCAGCCAGACCGGGGAACCGGGGAGTTTTCCTGGAGGTTTTACAAGTCAGACCGTGGTGGACTGCGGTTCGCAGCGTTAAGCGAGTTAGCCGCTAGGCGGTCAACCGCGCGTTAACGCCGCTATCCCAGAGTGGACGGCTTACGCAGGCTGGTTGGCGCGAACATGCTCAGGTCATCGATATTACGGGCCGTCGATTTCTGCAACCGCTATGCCTGGTGGGTCATAGTGGCTGGGGTCGCATTGGCAGCGGCATCATCCGTTTATACAGTGCGCCATTTCGCCATCAAGACAGACGTGAAGGACCTGTTTCCGCACGATCTGCCATGGACGCAGCGGGCGGTTGAATTGATGAAGGCGTTTCCGCAACCGGAAATGCTCGTCGTCATCGATGCGCCGACCCCGGAGCTCGTCGATCAGGCGTCGACACAGCTCGCGCAGGCGCTCACTCACCGTCCCGATCGTTTCCGGGCGGTCCATGAGATGCAAGGCGGCCCATTCTTTGAACGAAACGGGCTGTTGTATCTGCCCCAGGACGGGGTGGCGCGCTTGACGCAAGGTCTGGTTCAGGCCGATCCCCTGCTTGAGACACTGACCGCCGATCCAAGTCTTAGAGGCGCCCTCGGCGCATTGGATCTCGGCCTGATGGGCGTGCAATTCGGGCAAATCCAGCTTGATGACCTCGCGCGACCCATGGCCATGGCGTCTGACACGGCACAGGACGCGCTTGCCGGCCGCCCCGTTAGTTTCTCATGGCGCGCTCTCGCCGGCGGCAAAGCGCCAGCTCCGGAGGAATTGCGCCGTTTCATCGAGCTCGAGCCGGTGCTCGATTTCACCGCGTTGGAGCCTGGTCGTGCGGCAGGTGATGCGATCATGCAGACAGCGCGTGAATTGCGACTTGGCCACGATTACCAGGCGCGGGTGCGGTTGACTGGTTTGGTGCCGATGAACGATGACCAGTTCGCGACACTACGGGAGAGCGCACCGCTGACCGCTGTGGTTTCACTCGTGTCGGTGATGCTCATCCTTTGGTTAGCGCTACGCTATGTGCGCATCATCCTTGCGGTCGCCCTCAATCTTGCCGCCGGTCTGGCGATCTCTGCGGCTTTCGGCCTGCTGTTGGTCGGCGCGCTGAATGTAATTTCGATCGCATTCTTTGTGTTGTTCGTCGGTCTGGGTGTCGATTTCGGCCTGCAGTTCAGCGTACGTTACCGGGCCGAGCGGCACGACTATGGCGAGCTGCGCGCCGCATTAAGGAGCGCCGCACGCAAGGCCGGCGCTCCGTTGGCGCTCGCCGCGGCGGCGACGGCGGTCGGCTTCTCCTCGTTCCTGCCGACGTCCTATCGCGGCCTTTCCGAACTCGGCCAGATCGCCGGCGGCGGAATGATCATAGCTTTCCTGACCAGCATCACTTTATTGCCGGCGCTGCTGACTGTCCTGAAGCTGCCGGCCGAAACGCAGCCCATGGGCTTCGCTGCACTCGCGCCAGTGGACTGGTTCGTGCAGCGATACCGAATCCCGGTTGTCGGCGCCACGCTCCTGGTGGTCGTGCTGGCCTCGCCTCTGCTTCTCTTCCTGCGCTTCGATTTCAATCCGCTTCACCTGCGGAATCCGAACGCGCCCTCAGTCGCGACTTTCCTCGATTTGCGAAGGGATGTGCAGACCGGCGCGAACGCGATCGAGATCATGGCGCCCAACCTGGATGACGCCACGGTGATCGCCCGACGCTTGCAGACGCTGCCGCAAGTCGCCCGGACCATGAGCATCGATGACTTCGTGCCTCGCGACCAAGGCGAGAAACTACAGCTGATCAAGGCGGCGGCGGAGAAGATCGAACCTTCGCTAAATCCCGGGCAAGTCAAGCCACCCCCGACCGATACGGAGAACGTTGCCGCGCTGTCGTCAACCGCTAATCAGCTAGCGTCGGTTGCCGGCGCGAACCAAGGACCAGGAGCAGCGGAGGCGAGGCGTCTTTCCGGACTACTGTTACAGCTGGCGAAATCCGACCCTTCGCTTCGTCGGACAGTCGAAGAGGCGGTCGCAGAGCCGCTGCATCGCTCGCTTGATGAGTTGCGCGCAGAGCTGAACCCTCAGCGGATCACGATCGACATCATACCTCCGGATCTCAAGAGAGCGTGGCTGGCGCCGGACGGGCGTGCGCGAATTCAGGTTCTGCCCAACGCCGACCCCGACGACACCACGGCCTTGCGCCAGTTCGTGACAGCGGTACTGGCAGTCGAGCCTGCGGCGACTGGCCCGGCAGTGATGATGTTCGAAGCCGGAAACACCGTTGTGCGGGCCTTCGTCGAAGCCGGAATCTTCGCTCTGGCGACGATCGCCTTGCTGCTCTGGGTCACTCTACGGCGGATTTCCGATGTTCTCCTCACCTTGATACCCCTTCTCGTTGCCGGAGTGGTGACATTGGAGCTCTGCGTCGCTCTCGACATCCCGTTGAACTTCGCCAACATCATTGCGCTGCCACTATTGCTCGGGGTCGGCGTCGCCTTCAAAATCTACTACATCATGGCCTGGCGCAGCGGGAAAACCGCTCTGGTGCAGTCGACCTTGACCCGAGCCGTGATCTTCAGCGCGATGGCCACGGCGAGTGCATTCGGCAGCCTGTGGCTGTCCACCGATCCCGCCACTTCAAGCATGGGCAAATTGATGGCGCTGGCGCTTGCCTGCACAATGGCGGCAGCCGTGCTGTTCCAACCCGCCCTGATGGGCCGGCCGCGCACAAAGAGTGGCGTTTGGGTTGTGCGTCGCGAGATCCCCCGCCGGTGTCGCGCCGCAGGCTGGTTCGCGCACTCAAACTGCAACCTGGCGGGCGGAGCAGGAATTGGGGAGATGCAGCCCGCTGAGCATGAGCGCAAGAAATGGCCGGCTGGCTGAACGGAGTTTCTTGATGCCCCGGTCGAGCCTGGCGCTCGATAATTTACGGGCCTTTGTCATCCTGCTGGTGCTGTCGTTCCACTCGGTTCTGGCCTACCTGCAATTTCTCCCCGCCGCACCGTTTCCGTTCGACAGCCCGCCCTATCTGTGGCGTGCCTTTCCGATTGTCGACAGCCATCGGTGGCTCGGCTTCGATCTGTACTGCGCGTGGCAAGACGTCTTTCTGATGTCGTTGTTTTTCTTTCTTTCGGGGCTCTTCGTCTGGCCGAGCCTGTGCCGCAGAGGGACCGCGAATTTTCTCCACGGCCGCATCCTGCGGCTCGGCCTGCCGTTTGTCCTGGTCGTGGCAATTTTGATGCCGCCGACCCTCTATCCGACCTATCTGCAGACGGCGAGCGATCCTGGCGTCGCCGCCTATTGGCGGCATTGGCTCGCATTGCCGTTCTGGCCGTGCGGACCGATGTGGTTTTTGTGGCTGTTGTTGGTCGCCGACTTCATGGCTGCTGCTCTGCATCGATTTGCGCCGGGCTTGGGCAATCTCCTGATCCGCGTCTCGTCTGCCGCCGAGGCTACATCCGGCCCGATATTTTGCCGGTTTCGTTCTTGCCGCGGCGCTCGCCTATGTGCCGTTGGCCCTCACTGTTCACGCCCTCGGCCTGGTTCCAGCAGGGACCCTTCGCGTTCCAGCTCAGCCGCCCGTTGCATTATGCGCTCTATTTCTTTGCGGGCCTCGGGCTCGGCGCCGGCGGCGTCGAACGCGGCCTGCTCGCAGCGGACGGACCGCTGGTGCGGCGCTGGCCGGTTTGGATTATTGCCGCCGTCGGCTCATTGCTCACTTGGATGGGGCTCACCGGGCTCACGATGGCGGAAGGCGCCTCGTCCTCTATCGGCTTGCAGATGCTCGCCGATCTGAGCTTTGTTTTCGCTTGCTTTGCCAGCTGCTTTGCCGTTCTGGCAGTCGCGCTGCGCTTCATTTCACGGCGCTTGCCGTCGCTCGCCGGGCTCCGGGACAGCGCCTACGGCATGTATCTGGTGCATTACCTGTTTGTCGTATGGCTGCAGTTCGCGCTGCTCGGCATGGCGCTCCCGGCCGTCATCAAGGGAGCAGTAGTCTTCGGCGGCACCCTGTTCCTCAGCTGGGGTACGGTTGCCGCGCTTCGCCGTCTTCCATCTGTCGGTCAGATAATCGGGGCGGATCGGGCCGAGAGGGGCGGCAGCCGTCATAGCCGGTCTTTTCCCGCACGAACGCCCCGACGCGCTCGATCGCGCGGCGGGCCTCCGGAATGAGCGGCACGAAGACATGCCAGACGTGCGGCATTCGAGGCCATATTTCGAGCTCGACCTGACACCCCGCGGCGCGCATGCGATCTGCCATGCGCACGGCGTCGTCGCGCAACACCTCGTCGCTGCCGACCTGGATGATCGTCGGCGGAGCCCGGCGGGATCCCCGTAGAGCGGCGAGACATAGGGAGCGCGCGGATCGGCGCCGGCGAGATAGTCATTGACGAACAATGGCGGATCGTCGGCGCTGAGCATCGGATCACAAGTCGGTGTTTACCCGGAGAGAAGCCCCCGTCAGCGCGAGATCGGTCCAGGGTGACAACGCAACGGCAGCGGCCGGCAGCGGATAGCCTTCATCGCGCAGCCTCAGCATCAGCGAAAAGACGAGCCCGCCGCCCGCCGAATCGCCCATGACGGCAATCCGACTCGGGTCCGCGCCGCCGGCAAGGAGCCAGTTATAGGCGGTGAATGCGTCTTCCAGCGCCGCCGGGAAGGGATGCTCGGGCGCGAGGCGGTAATCGACCGCCAGCAGACGCGCGCGAGCCGCAGATGCTATGCGCCAGGTGAGATGCCGGTAAAGTTTTGGCGAGCCGATGATGAAGGCTCCGCCATGCAGGAACAGGACATGGCGATCGCCTTCGGAAGCGGGGGTAGCGATCATATCCGCCCTGACCCCGTCGGCATCGACAGGGATGGTCCGAATGTGCGAGGGCGGGTCCGGAACCAACCGCTCGGCAACAGTCACAAACCGTCGATGCTGTTCGACCGTCAGCTCGCGATGATTGCGACGCTTGATCAACCAGCGCAGTCCGGCCCGGACCATCTCGGCTCTCACACTCATCTTGCTCGGTATTCCCTTCGTCGGCTGCTGTCGCGATGACAACATGAAGAGGTCGGCCTGTCATGGCAGACCCCTTCACACCATTTCCTGAAACAAATCTGGCTTTGCGGAGAAACGAAGGTGCGGTTCTCACCAATGGTCGATCGCATCGCCGCGCGAGGCGCCGATGCCTGGAGCATCCACATGGAGGCGGCACGGCTGCGCGACCAGGGCCAGAATGTCATTTTTTTAACGGTCGGCGATCCTGACCAGGCGCCGCCGGAGCCTGTCATCGATGCCACCAGTCGATGCGCTGCGCCGCCATCGCACCGGATATTCCTCGATCATCGGGTATCCCAGGGTGCGGGAAGCGATTGCCGCGCGGTTCCAGCGGCGCACCGGACGTCCGTGCAGCGCCGATAACGTCGTCGTCACGCCCGGCGCGCAGGGCGGGGTATATTGCGCGCTGCAGTGCCTCGCCGGCCCCGGCGACGAAGTCATCGTGCCGGAGCCGATCTACACCACCTACGCAGGAGTGATCGGCGCGAGCGGCGCCCGGCTGGTGACCGTCTCGTTGCGCGCCGATCGGGGTTTCCACCCGGATCTCGACGCGATCGCCGCCGCTGTGACGCCGCAAACCCGCGTCGTCTGGATCAACAGCCCGCACAACCCGACCGGCGTCGTGTTCACGGCGAAAGAGGTGGCCGGCGATCGCCGAGCTGTGCCGCCGCCGCGATTTGTGGCTCCTTTCCGACGAAGTCTATGAAGACCTCGCCTTCGCCCGGCCGCATGTCAGCCCATGGTCATTGCCCGGCATGGCCGAGCGTACGGTCGTCGTCTCGAGCCTATCGAAATCGCACGCGATGCCGGGTTTCCGCTTTGGCTGGATCATCGGGCCCGCGGCGCTCTCGGGACATCTCTTCAATCTCCTGCTGTCCATGATCTACGGCAGCCCCGCCTTCATCCAGGACGGCGTCTTGCCGGCGCTCGAGAACGATCTTCCCGAGGTAGCCGCGCTCCGAGAAGCGTACCGCGCTCGCGCCGGGATGCTGTCGGGCATCCTCTCGGACGCGCCGAATTGCCGAGTGACGCCGCCCGAGGGCGGCATGTTCGTGCTGCTGGACATCCGCGGCACGGGTCTCGGCGCTGAAACCTTCGCGCGCCAGCTTCTCGAGCGGGAGAACGTGGCCGTTCTGCCGTGCGACGGCTTTGGGCCGAGCGCCGTCGGCCATCTGCGGATTTCACTGACCGCGGCCGAACAGCGCCTCGAAGAAGCGGGCCGCCGGATCGTCCGCTTCGCCCGGGAACTCGCCTCACTGAGGTAGCGCTAGCCTCACCAGAAGCAGAACATTCAGCGACAGCACGATCGCGGTCCCGCCGATGGCCGAAGCGCTAACGACGCGAGAATTGGCCGATCTTCCCATGACCGTGCGGCTGCCCGTGAACAGCAGCAGTGTGATCAGCGGGACCGGCAGGACAAAGCTGAGAATGACTTGGCTGATGACGAGCGTTCTTGTCGTGTCGGCCACCCAGGCAGCGACAACGATTGTCGGCAGCATGGTTATCAGCCGGCGCACCCAAAGCGGTATTCGCCAATCGACAAAGTCCTGCATGATGACTTGCCCTGCCATCGTGCCGACGACCGAACTCGAGAGGCCCGAAGCCAGCAGGGAGACCATGAAAATGACGGCGGACATGCCGCCGAACAAAGGCCCCAGCATGCGGTAGGCGCCTTCGATGCTCGCATCGCTGGCCGAACCGGCCGCGCTGAAGGTCACGGCCGCCACACACATGATAGCCATGTTGATGAGGCCGACGCCGCCCAGTGTGACGGCGACGTCGATATTCGAAGCGCGCACCAGGCCTCGCCGAGTCTCCGCATCGTTCCCCGGCAGACGGTTTCGCGCCACACTCGAGTGGAGAAAAACCGCGTGCGGCATGACCGTCGCGCCGATGATCCCGGCCGCCAGCAGTACCCCGTCGGAGCCGCCGAAAGCCGGCACGAAGCTGTGAAAGGAGACCGCCTGCCAATTCACCGGTATGAGGCCGATCTCGACCAGAAAACAGAGGCCTACGACCAGGACGAGGGCGCCGATGAACGCCTCGACGGCACGAAAGCTCTGCTCATAATATGCCAAAATGACCCAGCTAAGCGCGCCTGCCAGCAGGGTGCCGGTCAGCAGCGAAGTCCCGAGCAGCAATGCACAGCCGATGCCGGCCCCGAGCAATTCGGCGAGATCGGTCGCTATCGCGCCAATCTCGCTAACCACCCAGAGCGTGCGAGTCAGTGGTGGGGATAACCGGTCGTGGCAAATGCGCGCTAGGCTGCGGCCGGTGACGATGCCGAGTTTCGCCGAAAGCGCCTGGAACAGCATCGCCGTGATATTGGCGACGACGACGACCCACAGCAGCTGGTAGCCATGGGTCGCGCCGGCGGTGATGTTGGTCGCGAAATTGCCGGGGTCGAGATAGGCGACCGAGGCAATGAAAGTGGGCCCGGCGAAAGCCAGCAAGCGCGTGAGCGCCCGACTGCGCGTCCGCGGGCGGCGGAAAAACTCCCGGGTGCGATCGAGGACGAAGTCGGCACGAGAGGGATCGAGGAACACCATCCTCGTTGCACCCGTATATCAGAGGACGACGCTATTCGGCCGCTCTTGCGGTGCGGCGTTCGTCGTCGGGGTTCTTGACCTCGGCAGGCGCGCTGCCTTGCGGCGTCGGGTCGTTGACGTATTTGAAGGCCGGCTCGCTGTTCCAGGGACCCCGCGCGTCGAGCTGGCCGTCCTTGGACAGATTGAAGTAGAGATCGACCGTCTCGTCCGGCTTGACGTAGCCAAAATTGGGCTCGGTCAGCTTGCCGAGCGACTCGAGCGCTTTCATAAACATGTTGGTGTGCGAGATCTCGCGGGTCAAAAGGAAGGTCAGCGCCTTTTTGCTGCCCTCGTCCGGCGAGAGCTTGATCAGCGCCTCGTAGGTCTGCCGCGCGCCGGCTTCGGCGGCGATGTCGGCGCGCAGGTCGCGAACCACGTTGCCGCCCTCGTTGACATAGGCCGCAGTCCAGGCCTGTCCGTTGCTGTCGACGAGATGCGGCCCGACGCCGCGGACCGCGAAGAGCGTGCTCTTGTACGCAGCATCCCTGGCGTCGCTCTTTTCGGTATGCTGCTCGATCATCCGCCCGACCATCTCGAGATGGCTGAACTCCTCGAGCGCGATGTCGTGCAGCATGTCGCGGATCGCCGGATCCTCGACATGGAAGGATTGCGTCCAATAGGTCAGCGCGGCGCTCAGCTCGCCGGTTGCGCCGCCGAACTGCTCCAGCAGCATCTCGCCAAAGCGCGGATCGGCGCCTTGAATTTTGACGTCGTACATCAGTTCCTTGCGATGGAAGAACATCGTAGACCCCTCGATGGGAAAAGCCGTAGCTACCGCGCGAACGCTGCCGCGCGGCTCAGTCTCCCAACAGGGTTGTCGCTAATGAGGTTCCGCTTTACCGCACAAGCGTCGCGAGACGAATGCTACGCGCGTTCGGCGCGATAAAGCTATCGGTTGTGAGAGATGCCGGATTGCTCCTGAGTAATTGCAGCTTTCGTTCCGGTGCCCGAAGTCTCGGCGCGCACGGGCGCGCTGCTGTCGGGCGCGGTCGACGAGGTTGAGTTGCCGGCGCCCGATACCGTGCCAAGCTCAAACAGGCCGGGTTCAACGAAGCCACCAACATAATCCCGCAGATTTGGCCTTATGCCTTCAGCCTCGTGTCGGATTCGAACGGACGCCGTGTTGCATAGTTTTGACGGAAGGCTTCAACATTTAGACAGATATGGCGTCCGGTGGCGAGAAGACCGCGTTCCTCATTTTGTCCATGGTACGGCCATATTCCCTTGATCGCTGAAGTTCGTTTTCGGAACGCTGCCGTCCGTGGACACCAGAGGCGCGCTGAAGCCCATAAACTGAGATTGACTGACGGTCCAGTGTCCCGCCTTGCCTGCGAGGCTAACGGGGCTCACGGTGCGGCCTTTGGCGCTTGGGATGAAAAAGCACCCGATGATCCGACCCACGGAGCCGCCTGCGGCCCGCAGTAGGTAACCGTCCGGAGCCCAGGCCTGATTGCCTATTGTCGTGCCTATAAAGGCGTGCTGCCCTCCACTAACGACCGAGATCGCGCGCCACTGCGCGCTGATGACGCCCCCCGAGACGTTCACGTTGCCCGCGTCCGTGAATTGCATGCCGGTCAGCGCACCCAAGGACAGATCAGCGGCGCCGTCGGAGTTGCAGTTCGTCAGCTGCGGCGACAACGTATTCTGGAAGCGATATCCAAATCTGTATCCAATTTCGAAGCAGTTCGTGAGAAATGGCCCATCTTGTGAAGTCGTGAAACCAGAATGCCGTACCATCTCTATAGATGGCAGCCCAGCTGAACCTCCGTGTCGCCATGTAATAGGCGTTGGCGTGGCAAGTTTCCAGAACATCAACATCCTGAGAATTACCGATTTCTATTCCATTTCTACAGTCGAAGTGAAAATCTCTGATAATGGCCCTTCCCTGATTGCTCAAAAAGCGGATCGCCTTGTCAAAACCTATCGCCATCACATTCTCAATTCGTCGGTCGGCCGAATTGCCGGAATCGACGATGGCGGTTCCGGAGAAGGCCTTGACTTGCGCTAACGCGGCCTCTTCCGAAACGGGGCAGGGATACGTGATCCCGGCATTCACAATTCTGAGATTACGGAGACCCGTCGAGTTTCCGAGAGAAACGCTCGCATTCTCAGATACCAGCAGGCTTCCCGCCTTGGCCGCGTAGTTGAGGTCAGGCACAAAGCCGGGCGATGACAAGCCGCCGTCTATACCGCAGTTGTCCGGAATCGAGATCGTCGAGTTACAGCGATACCGCTTGCCAGCAGAGAAATGCAGGGTTCCTCCGCCACTGGATGACAGATACGCCATCGCGGCCGAGAACGCTGGCAAATCATCATCATTTCCATTCGCCGGCGCATCGAAGTCCTCAGGCGTCACTAGCCCCGTTCTGCCTCGAGCGGCGGTCGAGTATACATCGGCCGCCAACCGGCCGCCCCTCAGCGAGCCGCTCAATAGCGTGCCGGCCGTCGTCGCCAGTATTTTGCGGCGTGTTATCATTCGAACGCTCTTCACTTTAGTTTCGCGACGACATCCCACTCCGGAGTTTACGGCAATATTGAATTTGTGAGCAAAAGCAGTTGCCGGACAAAGGGAATTGCTGTCCACGATCCATGCCGATCAACAACTAGCATCGTGCCGCTCGGGCTCGTTATACTGATCGAGCCATTCAGGTTTGCTTGCCAGGAGGAAGTCGGTGCCATTTGTCTCACATGCACAGAATTTTGAGGACGTCATGCTCCATCGGGCGCTTCGTGACATCCAAAATGGCTTTTATATCGATATCGGAGCCAATGACCCCGAAATTCATTCGGTAACTCTCGCGTTTTATGAGCGAGGCTGGCGCGGCTTAAATGTCGAACCCGTGGAAGCAGACCGCGCCCGGCTGGCAGCAGCACGCCCCGGCGATACGACCCTCGGTCTGGCGGTAGGCGAGAAGCCTGGGTTCCTGCCGTTCTATGTTTTCGCTGGAACCGGGTTGTCTACGCTGTCCCGCGCCCAAGCCGCGGAGCACGTCGCAGCGGGGCTGTCAATGAAAGAATGTGTCGTCGAAGTCACGACCATTGCCGAAATCTGTCGCCAATTCGTATCGGGAGATGTTCATTTCCTCAAAATTGACGTTGAGGGTGGCGAGCGTGGCGCGTTGGCCGGGGCCGATTTCCGCAATTTTAGACCCTGGATCGTGCTTATAGAGGCCACCAGGCCAAACAGCCAGGAAGCAACCCACAAGGAATGGGAGTGGTTGCTCGCCGATGCTGGTTATAATTTCGTCTACTTCGACGGGCTCAACCGCTTTTACGTCGCACAAGAGCGGTATTCTGAACTCGCACCATCGTTCCAGATCCCACCTAACGTGTTCGATAATTTTATCGTGGCTGGCGCGACCTCCGCGACACGCGCGGGTTTCGCAACCCTGCCCGTGATGGAGATGGGGCCATGTTTGGATGAAAACCAGCGCGTTGCGATGACCGCGCGGTGCCACGATGCCGATCCCATACCGAAGGTGCCTGACGCCGGAGCGGTGCGACTTGCTCCGGACGGGGGCAAGGTACAACTTATGCACAACGGGCTCAGAGTAGTTGCCGACGGCTATTATGGCTCTTGGATGACTGAACTTATTGGCTTGTGCCGAGGTCATCACGAACCCCAGGAGGAACGGTTGTTCCACGAAGTTCTTCTGCACCTCGGCCCAGGCGGATCGATGATTGAGCTCGGCGGATACTGGTCTTACTATAGTTTGTGGTTTTTAAAAGCTGCCGAAGGGCGCCGTGCTATAATTGTAGAGCCGGATCCTGCGCACTTGGCAGTCGGGAAGGCGAACGCTGCTCTAAATGATTTGGAACCTGAGTTCCTATCCGGCTTCGTCGGACGAATTCCCGCGCAATCCCAAATGTTTCAGACGGAGACATCGGGCATTGTCGAGCTGCCGGCTGTGACCGTTTCACAAATCATGGCGGATCACGAAATCGACATCCTGGAAATACTGCACTGCGATGCGCAGGGCGCGGAAACGGATGTACTAGAGAGCTGCTCCGAACTGTTCCGTAACGGGCGGATCAGGTGGGTGTTTGTCTCCACACACGCCTTTCAAATCACCGGTGACCCGCTCACTCACCAGCGATGCTTGGCATTGTTGAGGAACGCTGGCGCCACCATTGAGGCGGAGCATGACGTGCACGAGTCGTTCAGCGGCGACGGCCTGATCGTCGCGCGCTTCGGCCCGGCTCCTGAGGGATGGTCACCGGTCAGACTGAGCTACAACCGATACAGCGAGAGTCTGTTTCGTAACCCAGTCTACGACCTGGCCGCACGGATGAATAAATTCAGCACGGACGAGGCAGAGACGCTCGTTAAGATCCTTTATGAGACCCTGCTGCTGCGCAGCCCCGATCCACCCGGTTGGAAGGCTCACGCCGATACACTGCAAAAAACTGCGGATATGAGCGCTCTGATTCAAAAGTTTTTGCGCAGCGCCGAGTTCAGATCAGGTGCCAAGAAATTTCTCGATTACTACAAAATAGAAAAGCTCGCCGCAGCGCCGGACGAGCTGGCGAGCTATACGATCTCGTCCGGTCCGCTGCACTGCGCTGGATTTCAGTTCACACTTAACGTCGACGGACCTTTAGGTCCGCAGGACAGCACATTGCTTGTACCAGCAGATGGGGTGCTGCTACCTGCCGTTTTCTCACAAGCCGCTTGGCAATACAATTCGGTCGAGTTCATCATCGAAAAAATGGAGAACGGGAAGCGCTATATTTTATTGGACATTGGTGCGAATATCGGCCTCGTTACTCGCCAGCTGCTTCATCGCACCAGAGGCATCGAAACGTGCCTGTGCATCGAACCGGACGTGCAAAATTTCGCGGCCCTTAATTTCAATCTTGGCCAATTTGGCGACGTTGAACTGCGTCTGTTCAATTTTGCGCTCGGCAAGGCGGACGGCAAGCTGGAATTTTATCGAGATCGTGAAAATGTTGGGAACTACTCCTTAAACTGTGATGCTATGCGCAATCGACCATTTGACGTAACGCATGTCAGGGTTTTAGATGCAAATAAGTGGTTTCGAGCTGAAGTGCCGGCGGACCGCGCAATCCTGTGGAAATCCGATACGCAAGGGTCGGATGAAATCATTGTTGCCGAGACCCCCTGGGACGTGTGGAACCGCGTGGAATGCGCGATTATCGAGCTTTGGCGTATCACCAAACCTGCATTCGATGTGGAAGCATTTCGGGCGAGGATCGAAAGCTTCCCGCATCGCACGATTGGCCGAACGTTGCCGGCTTCGACGCAGGACGTTATGGATTATCTTGCTGGAACGGACTGGGAGCATAATGACCTTTATCTCTGGCGCTGACGAAGGGATGCAGCATCTGGGATCTGCTGAATTTCGACCAGGCCGGACCGGCGTTACGGGAAGCTGCCCGGCATCGGGAGGATCGGGCTCGGCTACAGCGGGGCTGCGGTAGGGTAGCTCGTGTGATAATGTACGTGGGTCATGGCTGGCGTGGGCGACGTGCGGATACACTACCGCTACCGAGGCAACGAGAAGATCTTCGATAAGCCGGCCAAGTCGGTGATCATCGGCCGACCGCGCCATGGCGTTCAGGTCGATATCGATTTGACGCCGGACCTGCGCGTTTCACGGCCCCATGCGCGGATTTCGGTTGCTGAGGGCCATTACTGGATCGAAGACCTCGGCAGCGCCAATGGTACGGAGGTCGGTGGGCAGCCGATCAAGGGGGTGGGCAAAGTTCGGCTGGAACCCGGCCAGCGGATCGAGATCAGCGATACCACCTTAACGATCGATATTCCGGCCCGGCAAGCTCAGCCCGAGCCCAGCTGGGCCTCGGATGACCGGACCTTGGTAGACACGCATGACACGCGCCTCGACATCGCCGAAATGATCGATGCCGCGGCGCCGGTTTTCGAGCCCGGCAAGCCGATCGATCCGGATCGGGCGCAAGCACTGGCGCTGCTCTACGAGCTGCCGCTGCAGTTCGGCGAGCAGACCGAGCTCGATGCGCTGTTCCAGACGATCATCGAGCGGCTCGTTGCGATTATTCCGGCAGCGACCCGCGGCGCCCTGTTGCTCGAGGATCACACGAGCGGAGAGCTCCTGCTCAAGGCACATGTTCCCGCGGGGCGGCCTTCGGTCAGCATGACCCTGGCGTCGAGGACAATGTCGCGGCGCCAAGGATTTATTTGGCGCGAGGGTTTGGATCCGAGCCGAAGCCAGTTCTTGAACCGGATCAAGGCCGGCATGTACGTGCCGTTGATCTGGAAGGGCCGGGTGCTCGGTGTGGCGTGCGTCGACAACAGCGATGGCGGGACGATCTTTACCGCCGACGATTTGCGCCTTATGCTCGCCGTCGCGCATTACGCCGCTATGGCGGCGATGCAGAACCAGCTGCAGAGCGAGCTTCGCCACAATGCTGCGCTGCTCGGTCGGCTGTTGACCAATTTTTCGCCAAAGATCCGGGACGCGCTGTTGTCGCGGGCAGCTCACGGGCGCCTGCGCCTCGGCGGCGAGCGGTCGGAGGTGGTCCTTCTCGCGTCCGATATCCGCGGCTTTACATTGCTGACGTCGGGCATGGATACCGACGATGTGATGGACCTGCTCAACGATTATATGTCGGCTCTGGTCGAGGCCATCTTCAAGCACGACGGTACTGTCGACAGGATCACCGGAGACGGCATCCTGGCCGTCTTCGGCAGTCCCGAGCCGGATCCGTTGCGGCATGAAAAGGCGGTGCGCGCGGCACTGGCGATGCAGTCCGCGATGATCGAAGTCAGCGACAACCGCAGACGGCGCGGGCAGCGGATTTGCACGATCGGGATCGGAGTCCACTGCGGCGAGGTATTGCACGGGTTCATCGGCTCCAATGACCGGATGGAGCTGACGATCATCGGCGAAGCCGCCAATTGGACGGCGCGCTTTTGCGCCGGCGCGGCGGGTGGCGAAATCCTGATCAGTCCGGCATTGCATCAGCATCTGTGGCGCCACATCGACGCCGAGTTGACCTCGATCGAGACCAAGCACGAAGGCAACCTCAGCGCCTACCGTCTCAAGGGCCTCAAGAGCGCCGCACCGAGCTGAAAGCCGGCTAATTCACTTGGTGTATTCGACCATTACGGCGCTGACGTTGTCCCGCGCGCCGTGGTCCAGCGCTCGCTCGATCAGCCGATCGGCTGCAACCGGGACTGTGCACCCGGTCAATATGTCGGCTATTTCGACCTCCCTGAGGGCGCTGCTGAGCCCGTCCGAACAAAGCAGCAGGATGTCGCCTGGTTCGAGCCGGTCGTGCCTTTCTTCGAGCACCAGCCGGTCAAAGGCCCCGACCAGATTTGTCACGATGTTTGCCATCGGATGAGCTGCCGCCGCTTCCGGCAAAATCTCCCCGCGGTCGACCAGATCCTGGACGTGGCTCTGGTCTCTGCTCAGCTGGCGCAACCGGCCGGCGCGCATCCGGTACAATCGGCTGTCCCCGGCCCACAGGCAGCAGCTTTGGTCATCCGAGATGAGCAGCACCGCCACTGTGCTGCCGATCAACGCATTGGGACCGATCGCTGCAGCCTTCGCCCTCACCTCCCGGTTGACTTCCGCAAGCCGCCCCTTCACCTCCTCCACCAGCGAGAGACCAGACAGCACGGCGTCCACTTGGCGCAATGCCGCGATGATGCGGCTGCTCGCGTAGTCGCCGCGCTCGTGTCCGCCCGCGCCGTCGGCAACCGCCCACAAGCCAATCTCGGCGCGCTCGAGCACCGCGTCCTCATTTCGCCGGCGCACCGCGCCTACATGGGTCCGTGCAGCGGAACGACAGGGCATCTTCTTCAAGCTCTCATTTTTGGGATGCTTGTTCGATCTTCAGCCGGCAGGTGAAGTAATCCAGAACACGCGACTGCCGCTGCACTTCGGTCAGCGCAGCCCCGCCGATATTACCGGCAATCTGTCGCGCCTCGTTGAGGCGGTCTTTCAGCATCGAAACCGCGCGTGCAGTTGAGCCGTCAAATCCCTCCTGCAGATATTCTTCGGGAGTGTACTGGGTTGCGCCGATCTTGAAATCCTCGGCATGAAAGCGGCATGCGGCGAAGCGATCGGGCGCCGGGGCAGCCGGCTGTACCGGCGCGAGCGCAGACGGCGTTGGCGTCGGGGCTGCGGCGGGTGCTTCCGGCTTCCTCTCGTTCTCAAAGATGACCCGCGACGCTTCACTTCGCAGGCGGGTCACGGCGGCCGCCGCGATTTTGCCGCCATTGACCAGATCGGCTGCGGGCAGACCGGTATCCTGCTGAAATTTGTGCCAGGCTCTGATCGTTTGAGGGCCAATCACCCCGTCTATCGGCCCCGGTTCCATGCCGACACGGAGCAGCATGAATTGAATTTCGCGAACCAGCGATGGATTAACCTCGAGTTCCTCGGCCTTCCCGGCCACCTCGGCGGCGCAGCAGCCGGCGGACCACAGTTGCATTGGCAGTGTCACAACGGCCAGTGCAAAGATCGCGCAGCGCACGATCTGACCCCCGTTCATTCTCCCACCCCCGCCTCGGCCGGCAATTACTCCGCTCCGTGCGCATTGAGGAACGCCCTGCGCTCCCCTTCATCGGGGATATGGGTGGCCAACACCAGGCACAGTTTGGCCAGAAACTCGAATTTCCCCAGCTCTCTCTTTACGAGAATTCGGGCAATCGGGCCGATATAGCGAGTAAGGTCGGATTCTATCGCGACTATGCTTGCCGGGTTCGGCGATCGGGCGGCGGCAACGGATTGCCGCTCGATCCTCCTCGGCGGTGCCGGCCCGGGCGGCGGGCGCGCCCGGCCGAGCCCCGCAGCAGCGCGCTGACGCCCTCTCGCCAAGAATTGGTCACGGTCCTTCGGGTCGGCCACTTGTCTGCTGAGCAACTCATACAATCCCAGCAGATCGCTCACGTGTCTGACTGCCCGCTTCACGGCGATCGAAGCCATCGGCCCGATGAAAGTCGCCAGATCGCGCTCGGTTTCCCGCAGCAGTTCGGCGCTGAAAGACGCCTCGCCCGAGGTGGTTTGCACCGCATTCGCGGTAGGTTGCGTGTCGGCTTCGGACATTGCCGAGCCGCGAAGCTGCGGCTCTCCCGGCAGGCCGGGCATCGCGTCGGCAACGGCCCTCGAAAACGCCTCAGCATCGGCGTAGCGCTGCGCCGGATCAAAGGCGACCGACTTGCCGATGACGTGCTTCATCGCCTCGGGGACCGCCGGGTTGAATGCCCGTATATCCTCAGGCCCCCGCTTTTCAATAAAGGACATGATTTCGGTAATGCTCTTGCCCCGGAACGGCTTCACCCCGGTCAGCATTTCAAACAGGATGACCCCAGTGGCGAACAGGTCGGTGCGGTGGTCGATCGGGCCTCCCGACAGCTGCTCGGGCGCCATATAGGCGGGGGTTCCCAATAAATCGCCGACGATGGTGAATTCGGAGGTCTCGAGACGAGCGATGCCGAAATCGGCGACCTTAACTTGATCGGCCGGCAAAACCATGATGTTGGATGGTTTGATGTCGCGGTGGACGATCCCGTTCCTATGAGCGAAGCCAAGCGCGCTCAGCACCTGGGTTATGATCGCGACGCTCCGCCTCGGCTCGAGCGAACCGCATGATTTGATGAGCTGGTCGAGGCTTTGGCCCTCCACCAGTTCCATGACCAGAAACGGCATGCCGTTGTCGTCGCCGAAATCCCAGATCGCGACGATATTCGGGTGGAACCGCCGCCCGGCGGCCCTCGCTTCTCGCCGGAAGCGCTCCAGCAACTGCTCGCCGCCACTGCCGGCGACCAGTTCGGGACGCACGACTTTGATTGCGACGAGGCGATCGATTGCCGGGTCATGGGCGCGATAGACTTCGCCCATCGCCCCCGTGCCGAGCAATGCTTCGATGCGATAGCGGCCTATCGAGCGGACAGTATTCATTTCTTGAGAAAGGGTGGTCCTCTCAAAAAATAGCCGTGCCCTGCGCGCAGGGAAGCGAACATCGTCATTGCCTCATCGTCAGTCCACCTTCGGACGGCGGGCACGGAAGGAGCCACATCCGGCCCCGGTCAGGTCTGCTCCTCCAGCATGCTCATCGCGTTTTGCAGGCTCCGCCGCATTCGGTTGAACGAGGCCGACAGCGAGCCGATTTCGTCCCTGCTGTTGTGGACATATTCCGGGGTGTCAAGCTCTCCCATACTGACCCTGTCGGCCATCTCGGAGATTTCGGCTACCGGTCGCGTCACCAGTACGCGCAACAGAATATCGACGATGAAGATCGTCACGACGAAGGTTCCGGCCAAGGCCAGCAAGAACCAGAACAGCGCCTGATAGGCACGGGTCAGCGGCACGCCGAGCGGGATCGAGACGACCTGAGCGCCGACAATTTCACCCAGTTTCCAGCCAAATCCGTTTTGCGAGCCGTATAGGGCGATCATCGTCGCGGGCGCATTCTCGGGTGTGCTGTGGCAGCTGAGGCACACTTGGCTGCCGACTTTCAGCGGATGGGCGAGCGTCAGAAACTTCCCTCCCGGGGTATCGCGGGTTACGACCAATTCCGTCCTTCCCGCGTCGTTGCGAAACTCGTTGATGATGTCGGCTTCCCAATCCGCCGCCCGGTCGTTGACATTGGTCGGGTTGAGCGTCGGCTCGCGATAAGTGTACTCTGGCAATTTCTGCCGCACCAATTTTAGAGTGGTTTGTGCAGCGAACGCTGAAACCGATTGCGGCAGAAACTGAATCTTTAGCTGCGGCTCGAGCAACGGCCAATTGTAGTCGGCGGTATAGCTGCGGATCGCCGACGCTCCTTCGATCATGATCCTCGCGTTCTGCAGACTATCCTCGAACGCGTTCCTCGTCAGGATTGTGTAGGCGCCGACACCGGCCAGGGCGAGGCCAGCGAGAAAGGCGCCGGATATCGCCAAATCTATTTTCCATCTTATCTTCATGACCGGGACTTTAGCAGTGCATCTCATTCTCGCGGAGTTCAAGATCCTACGAGTTCTTCGAGGCATTTTCAACCGACATTTCGAGAAATAGGGCACAGCGGCTCCTCGAATGGATTGCCTGTCGGCCACGCTCGGAAAATTAGCCGGAGGGATGCTCAAACGGTGTGACGTGGATCACACTTGAGACAAGTTCACTGTTCTGCACCATACTCCTCCGATGCGAATGCGCCACGCTGTCGCCGGCCTGGTCTTCGGCGCTCTGTTCTCCTGCTCGCCTGTTCCGGAGACCGAGTTCGCGCTGGCGAGCGTGACACCGACCGAGGCTCGGATTGATGCCGGGCTGGCAGCGGTCACCGTCGAGCCGGCGAGCCGCGACCGAGCCGTCTATCCGCTGCCGCGCAGCTTGACCTCGCTGTTGCCGCTATGGCAGGCGGCCCTGCAAGACGCGGTCACGAGACAAGGCATCTTTCGTCCGGATGCAGCTCGCCGGGTGTCGATCGTCGTCAAGGTCCTGGAATTCTCGTTGTCGGGAAAAATCTTGTCGGTGTTCGCCCGCTACCAGCTGTTCGATATTCCTGCCGACAAGCCGGTTTTCAGCGCAGACATCATGAGCAATGCGGGGTTGAGCGGTCTTGCTACCGGGGTGACCAGCCTCGACGACCCCGCGATCGCGACACAGAACCGAACTCAAGTCATCCGAGCGATTCAGGACAACATCACGCAGTTTCTCGACCAGCTGGCAGCCTTAGCGCGCCAGCCGCCCGGCGGCACACCTCCTCGGCTCTGAGCGCCGCCAAATCGAGGCATTCTGTCCCCTTACCCATTGTTGCGCGGCCTCCCGATGTATGTTAGGAAGCCCGCCGGTTTGGCGGGGCGCTTTTGCGCAGGCGAATGTTGCCTGCTGCGATCCGATGACGGACGAAGAAGGGCTGCTGCGGGGCGTCTGCCTGAGCGGCCGATGAGGATGCATTTCCATTGGCTTCCGAGACGACAGGCGTTTCCGGCTTGGCTGAGCGTTACGCGGCGGCGTTGTTCGATCTCGCCGACGAACGCCGCATCCTCGACGGGTGGCTCGGATCTCCGGCAGCTCCGGGCGATGGTGCAGGCGAGCCCGGATCTGCTGCGGCTGATCCGCAGCCCAGTTCTGTCGCGCGAGGAGCAAGCCAAGGCGATCGCGGCGCTCGCCGAGGCCGCGGGCTTTCGCCGCTGGTGCGCGATTTCCTCGCGGTGGTCGCGCGCAATCGGCGGCTTTTCGCGGTGCCGGCGATGATCGAGGCGTTTCTCGCCGAACTCGCCGCGCGTCGCGGCGAAGTCACGGCCGAAGTCATCGCGGCGCAGCCGCTGAGCGAAGCGCAGCTCGCGGCGTTGAACGAGCAGCTGCGCCGCAGCGTCGGCAGCCGGGTCGCGATCGATGTCCACGTCGACCCGAGCCTGATCGGCGGCCTCATCGTCAAGCTCGGCTCGCGCATGGTCGACGCATCGATTAAGAGCAAGCTGCAGCGCCTGCAGCTGGCGATGAAGAGCATTGCCTGAAGGGGTTTTCATGGAAATTCGCGCGGCGGAAATTTCGGCGATCCTGAAGCAGCAGATCGCCAATTTCGGCACCGAGGCGGATGTCGCCGAGGTCGGCCAGGTGCTGTCGGTCGGCGACGGCATCGCCCGCGTCTACGGCCTCGACAAGGTCCAGGCCGGCGAGATGGTCGAGTTCCCGAACGGCGAAAAGGGCATGGCGCTCAACCTCGAGAGCGACAATGTCGGCGTCGTCATCTTCGGCGACGACAGCGGCATCAGCGAAGGCGACACCGTCAAGCGCACCGGCGCCATCGTCGACGTGCCGGTCGGCCGCGGCCTGCTCGGCCGCGTCGTCGACGCGCTCGGCAATCCGATCGACGGCAAGGGCCCGCTGACCGACGTCACCCGCACCCGCGTCGAGGTCAAGGCGCCGGGCATCATTCCGCGCAAATCGGTGCACGAGCCGGTGCAGACCGGGCTCAAGGCGATCGACGCGCTGGTGCCGATCGGCCGCGGCCAGCGCGAGCTGATCATCGGCGACCGTCAGACCGGCAAGACCGCGGTCGCGATCGACACCATCCTCAACCAGAAGCACGTCAACAGCGGCACCGACGAAAAGTCAAGCTCTATTGCATCTATGTCGCGATCGGCCAGAAGCGCTCGACCGTCGCGCAGATCGTCAAGACCTTGCAGGATTACGGCGCGCTCGAATACTCGATCGTCGTCGCCGCGACCGCGTCCGAGCCGGCGCCGCTGCAGTTCCTCGCGCCCTATGCCGGCTGCGCGATGGGCGAATTTTTCCGCGACAACGGCATGCATGCGCTGATCATCTATGACGATCTGTCGAAGCAGGCCGTCGCCTATCGCCAGATGTCGCTGCTGCTGCGCCGCCCGCCGGGCCGCGAGGCCTATCCCGGCGACGTGTTCTACCTGCATTCGCGGCTGCTCGAACGCGCCGCGAAGATGAACGACGAGCACGGCGCCGGCTCGCTGACGGCGCTGCCGATCATCGAGACCCAGGCCGGCGACGTGTCGGCCTATATCCCGACCAACGTGATCTCGATCACCGACGGCCAGATCTTCCTCGAGACCGAGCTGTTCTATCGCGGCATTCGGCCGGCGATCAATGTCGGCCTGTCGGTCAGCCGCGTCGGTTCGGCGGCGCAGATCAAGGCGATGAAGCAGGTCGCCGGCCGCATCAAGCTCGAGCTCGCGCAATACCGCGAGATGGCGGCCTTCGCGCAATTCGCCTCCGATCTCGATGCGGCGACCCAGCGCCTGCTGGCGCGCGGCGCGCGCCTGACCGAGCTGCTGAAGCAGCCGCAATTCTCGCCGGTGCCGGTCGAGGAGCAGGTCGTCTCGATCTTCGCCGGCACCCGCGGCTATCTCGACACGATCGCAGTGCCGGATGTCGGCCGCTTCGAAGCGTCGATGCTCAGCGAATTGCGCGCGAAGCAGCCCGAGCTGCTGCGGTCGATCCGCGACCGAGCGCGAGATCTCGCGGCGATCGAGAAGGAGCTGAGCGACTTCCTCGACGGCTTCGCCAAGACCTTCGCCTGATCCGAGCCCGAGCCGAGCGCGATGCCGAGCCTCAAGGACCTGCGGGTGCGCATCCGCAGCGTGCGCTCGACGCAGAAGATCACCTCGGCGATGAAGATGGTCGCCGCCTCGCGGCTGCGCCGCGCGCAGGAGCAGGCCGAGGCCGCGCGCCCCTATGCGCAGCGCATGGAGCGCGTGCTCGGCTCGCTCGCCGGCCGCATGGCGGGCATGCCAGGCGCGCCGCCGCTGCTCGCCGGCACCGGCAAGGACGAGACGCATCTGATCGTCGTCGCGACCTCGGATCGCGGTCTCGCCGGCGGCTTCAACGCCACGATCCTGCGCGAGGCGCGGCGGCAGATCCGCGAGCTCGACGGCGCCGGCAAGACGGTCAAGATCGTTGACCATCGGCCGCAAGGGCCGCGACGGGCTGCGCCGCGACTACAGCCGCGCTGATCCACGACAGCCTGACCGAGATCGGCCGCCGCCGCCTCTCCTTCGAGGAGGCGCGCGACATCGCCGAGCGCGTTCTGGCGCTTTACCAGGCGGGCGAGTTCGATGTCTGCACGATCGTCTTCAACCGCTTCCGCTCGGCGATGACGCAGATCGTCACGGTGCAGCAGCTGATCCCGTTCGCGCCGCCGCCGCAGCGCGACCGGCCCGAGCCGGAAGTCGGAGTGCGAGCCGGGCGGTCTACGAGTTCGAGCCGGCGGAGGAGGAAATCCTCGCCGATCTGCTGCCGCAAGCAATCTCGCGGTCCAGATCTTTACGGCGCTGCTCGAAAATGCCGCGAGCGAGCAGGGCGCGCGCATGACCGCGATGGACAACGCCACCCGCAATGCCGGCGACATGATCGACCGGCTGACACTCAACTACAACCGCACGCGCCAGGCCGTCATCACCAAGGAACTGATCGAGATCATCTCCGGCGCCGAGGCGCTCTGAGACGCAAGGATCGACTGAACCATGGCAAGCAACAATATCGGCACCATCACCCAGGTCATCGGCGCCGTCGTCGACGTGCAGTTCGACGGCGAGCTGCCGTCGATCCTGAACGCGCTGCACATCAACAACAGCGGCCAGACGCTGGTGCTCGAAGTGGCGCAGCATCTCGGCGAGAACACCGTGCGCACGATCGCGATGGACACCACCGACGGGCTGGTGCGCGGCGCCGAGGTCGTCGATACCGGCGAGCCGATCATGGTGCCGGTCGGCCCCGAGACGCTGGGCCGCATCCTCAACGTCATCGGCGAGCCGGTCGACGAGCGCGGCCCGGTGACGACCAAGATCGCCGCCTGCCGATCCACCGGCCGGCGCCCGAATTCGTCGACCAGTCGACCGAGGCGGAAATCCTCGTCACCGGCATCAAGGTCGTCGATCTGCTGGCGCCCTATGCGCAAGGCGGCAAGATCGGGCTGTTCGGCGGCGCCGGTGTCGGCAAGACCGTCATCATCATGGAATTGATCAACAACATCGCCAAGGCGCATGGCGGCTACTCGGTGTTCGCCGGCGTCGGCGAGCGCACCCGCGAGGGCAACGACCTCTATCACGAGATGATGGAATCGGGCGTCATCATCGCCGACGGCCCGGGCTCCAAGGCGGCGCTGGTCTACGGCCAGATGAACGAGCCGCCGGGCGCGCGCGCCCGCGTCGGCCTGTCCGGTCTGACCCTCGCCGAATATTTCCGCGACGAGGAAGGCCAGGACGTGCTGTTCTTCGTCGACAACATCTTCCGCTTCACCCAGGCGGGCTCGGAAGTGTCGGCGCTGCTCGGCCGCATCCCGTCGGCGGTCGGCTATCAGCCGACGCTCGCGACCGACATGGGCGCGCTTGCAGGAGCGCATCACCACGACCAAGAAGGGCTCGATCACCTCGGTGCAGGCGATCTACGTGCCGGCCGACGATCTGACCGACCCGGCGCCGGCGACCTCCTTCGCCCATCTGGACGCGACGACCGTGCTGTCGCGGCAGATCGCCGAGCTCGGCATCTATCCGGCGGTCGATCCGCTCGACTCGACCTCGCGCATGCTCGATCCGCGCGTCGTCGGCGACGAGCATTACAAGGTCGCGCGCGACGTGCAGCGCGTGCTGCAGACCTACAAATCGCTGCAGGACATCATCGCGATCCTCGGCATGGACGAGCTGTCCGAAGAGGACAAGCTGACCGTCGCCCGCGCGCGCAAGATCCAGCGCTTCCTGTCGCAGCCCTTCCACGTCGCCGAAGTGTTCACCGGCACGCCCGGCGTGTTCGTCAACCTCGAAGACACGATCAAGGGCTTCAAGGGCATCGTCGCCGGCGAGTATGACGAGCTGCCGGAAAGCGCCTTCTACATGGTCGGCACGATCGAGGAGGCGGTCGAGAAGGCGCGCAAGATGGCGGCCGAGGCGGCCTGAGATCGCCGTCAATGGCCGAGCGCGTGCAATTCGAGCTGGTCACGCCGGAGCGGCTGTTGCTCTCGGAGATGGTCGAGATGGTCGTCGTGCCGGGCACCGAAGGCAATTTCGGCGTGCTGCCGGGCCACGCGCCGCTGATCTCGACGATCCGCCCCGGCATCGATCGACGTCTACGAGGACGCAGACGCGTCGACGCGAGCGCATCTTCGTCGTCGGCGGCTTCGCCGAGGTGACGCCGGAGCGCTGCACCGTGCTCGCCGACGAGGCGCTGTCGCCGGACGAGCTCGACCGCGGCGCGATCGAGGCCGAGCTGCAGGCAGTCGAAGGCAATCTGCCGAGCCTGCGCGAGCAGGTCGCCCGCGCCACCGGCGCCGAACGCGACACCCTGCTCGTCGAGCTTCGCCGGCCTCGAACGCCAGCAAAATGTCCTCCAGGCCGAGTTGCAGGCGCTTAGCGAGATCGCGCGCTGACACGCTGGTTCATTGCTTCTCCGCTTCGGTAGGATAGGTTGAGCGCAGCGAAACCCGTCATCATTTACCGCCAATAGCGGTTTCGCTAAAGCTCACCCACCCTACTGCTCCATTTCCCGATTTTTGCCGTCGAAGTTGACGCAGGCGCTCGGGTCGCGCACCGTCCTCGGGCCGAAAGGCATGGCGGCGAAGGGGAAGCGGAAATGTTGTCGAGCGCTCGCATCCAACAAAGATTGGCGCAGCGGTCAATCGCCCTCGTACTCGCCGGCGGTCGCGGCAGCCGGCTCAAGCAATTGACCGACCGGCGCGCTAAGCCGGCCGTGTTTTTCGGCGGCAAGTTCCGCATTATCGATTTTGCATTGTCGAACTGCATCAATTCGGGGGTGCGCCGCATCGCCATTTTGAGCCAATACAAAGCGCACAGCCTGTTGCGCCATCTGCAGATGGGCTGGTCTTTTCTGCGCCCGGAGATGAACGAGTTCCTCGATCTTCTGCCGGCGCAGCAGCGGCTCGACGAGGCCACCTGGTACCGCGGAACCGCAGACGCGGTATATCAGAACTTCGACATCTTTCGGGCCGCCGGGCCGGAATACTTTATCGTCCTAGCAGGAGACCATATCTATAAGATGGATTACTCGAACATGCTCGCCGATCACATCGACAAGGGCGCCGATTGTACGGTAGCCTGCATCGAGGTGCCGATCGACCAGGCTTCCGATTTCGGAATCATGGGGGTCGACGAGTCGATGGCGATCACCGACTTCCTGGAAAAGCCGAAGAACCCGCCGGCAATGACCGGCAAACCAGGCCGCGCGCTTGCCAGCATGGGCGTTTACATTTTCTCCGCCGAGTTCCTGTATGCCGAGCTCGAACGCGATCACCGGCATGCGGGATCGAGCCATGATTTCGGCAAAGACGTAATTCCTCATCTGGTCAGCCGCGGCTTGGCGGTTGCCCATTCATTCGAGGAAAGTTGCGTCAAGACGACGCCGGAAGCCGAAGCTTATTGGCGCGACGTCGGCACCATCGACGCCTATTGGGCGGCCAATCTCGATCTCGTCAGGCCCACCCCGTCGCTCGACATCTATGACCCCAACTGGCCGATTTGGACCTATCAACAGCAGTTGCCGCCGGCGAAATTTATCTTCGACGACGACGACCGGCGCGGCATGGCGGTCGAACTCGATGGTCTCCGGCGGCTGCATTATTTCCGGAGCTACGGTCCGACGGTCACTGCTGTTCTCGAATTGCCGTGTCAACTCCTATGTCCAAACCCGCGAAGCGGTGCTGCTCCCCGATGTGCTCGTCGGCCGCCACGCGCGGCTGAACAAGGTGGTCATCGACCGCGGCTGCCGCATCAAGGAGGGGTTGGTGATCGGCGAAGACGCGGAGCTGGATGCGCAGCGTTTCTACCGCAGCGAGGGCGGCGTGACATTGGTCAACGCCGAGATGCTCGCCGCCCTCGACTGACCCGATCAGGTATCAAGTCTCAGGGATCGAGCCCGACAAGGCTGCGGGCGTAGGCCCGCGCCTCAAACGGGCGCAGATCGTCGGCGGTCTCGCCGACCCCGATGGCGTGGATCGGAATCCCATATTTCTCCGCCAGGGATACCAGGACACCGCCGCGCGCGGTACCGTCGAGCTTGGTCATGATGATGCCGGTGACGCCGACCATCTCGCGAAAGATTTCCGCCTGCGCGTGCGCGTTCTGGCCGGTCGTCGCGTCGAGCACGAGCAACACCGAATGTGGTGACTGCGGATCGGCTTTCTTGAGGACGCGGACGATCTTCTGCAATTCCGACATCAGATTGGACTTGTTGTGCAGCCGCCCGGCCGTGTCGATCAGCAGGATGTCGCTGCCCTCGGCGCGGGCCTGCTCGAGGGCCTCATAGGCGAGCCCCGCCGCATCAGACCCGGGCGGCCGGGTAATGACACGGCAATCGGTGCGCTCGCCCCAGATCTGCAATTGCTCGACCCCGGCGGCGCGGAACGTGTCCCCGGCCGCGAGCATCACATCGTGTCCCGCGTCCCGGTATTGCTTAGCGAGCTTGGCGATCGTCGTCGTCTTCCCGCTGCCGTTGACACCGACAACGAGAATGACGAACGGCTTGCGGCCGAGGTCGAGCCGAAGCGGTTTCATCACCGGCTCGACGAGCCGGATCACCTGCTCGGCAAGCGCGCCGCGGACCTCCTCGGGAGATACCTCCTGGTTGAAGCGGCTCCGTCGCAGCTCCTCGGTGACCTCAGCGGCGATCCCCAGACCCATATCGCTCGCAATCAACAGCTCTTCGAGCTCGAGCAGCGCCGCATCATCGAGCCGGCGGCGGTTGAAGATTGTGTTGATGCCCGCGTTCAGCCGCTCTGAGCTGCGCGCCATACCCGCCTTCAATCGGGCGAACCAGCCGCGGCGTTCCTGAGCTTCGGTGTCCTCGACGGGAGCCGCTTCCGGCGTGCTCACCGCCGCTGGGGGTCGGAGGGGCGCTAAGGGTTCGGCGGGTTCCGGCTTCGGTGACGGCGCGGCGCGCCGCCAAAAACCGCCGCTCCACGACCCGCCCTCCTCCTGGTCCGCATTGCTCGGCGGAGCCTCGGCAGCGGAATCCTGCTCGGCCGCCTCGGGTTCGGGTGAAGGCGCCGGTTGCAGTTCTGCAACTGCCGTCTCCTCCGCCGGCTTAGGGTTTTCCGTGTCTTCCGCGACGGCATCGGCTTCCGGATCGGTTCTAGGAACCGGCCCGGGAGTAGGGCGTCTCCAGAACCTCATTGAACGGCTGCTCCGATAAGATTGCGTCCGCCGGCCCCGATAAGGCGCATCCGCTGGACCGACCCAGCATCTCCGGACTCCGTGAAGCTCACCGGAGCGTAAAAGGCGGCCCGGCCCAGGCCGGGTCGCTCGATCAGGACATCGGTTTCGCTGCCGACCCGAGCGGATAATGCCGCGGCGAGCGCGATCTCACCGGCTGCCCTCAGACCCGCCGCCCGCTCCTTGATCACCGCATCGGGAAGCTGCGGCATACGGGCGGCGGGCGTTCCTGCCCGCACGCTGTAGGGGAACACATGGACAAAGGCGAGCCCGCATTCGTCGATCAGGTCGAGGGTATGTCGGAACATCTCCTCCGTCTCGGTCGGAAACCCGGCGATCAGGTCGGCACCGAGCGCCACCTCGGGACGCAGTTCTCGGGCGCGCTTTGCAACAGCAATGGCTTGGCCTCGGGAGTGGCGCCGCTTCATGCGCTTTAGAACAAGGTCGTCGCCGGCTTGCAGCGACAGGTGCAGATGCGGCATCAGCCGCTTCTCTTCGGCCAGCAGCCGCCATAGCTCCGCGTCGATTTCCGCCGGGTCGAGGGAGGAGAGGCGCAAACGCCGCAGTTCGGGCACGGCCGCAAGGAGCCGCCTCACCATCTGTCCGAGGCTGGGCGTTCCGGGCAGGTCTGCCCCATAGGCGGTCAGATCGACACCGGTCAGCACAATTTCCCGATAATCGGCCGCGACCAAGTGGCGCGCCTGATCGGCGATGGCCCCCATCGGTACGGATCGGCTGGCACCCCGAGCATAGGGGATGATGCAAAATGTGCAGCGGTGATCGCAGCCCTGCTGGACCTGCAGAAAAGCGCGGCATTTTCCCTCGAAGCCGTCCACGAGGTGCGGCGCGGTTTCGATCGGATCGGGGAGCGCAGCCTCCTCTGGCAGGTAGCTCTGCGGCCACAGCTTGGCCTGATTGTCGAGCACGCGGTCGACTTCGGGAAGCGCGGCATAGCGTTCCGGCGACAAGTGGGCGGCACAACCCGTTACGACAATTCTTGCCTCGGGGTACCGCCGGCGCGCGCGGCGGATCGCCTGGCGCGCTTGCCGCTCGGCCTCGGCAGTAACCGCACAAGTGTTGACGATGACCGCACCGGTCAGCCCGGCGGCGGCCGCGGCGCGGCGAATGACCTCGGATTCGAACGCGTTCAGCCGGCAGCCGAAGGTGATGACCTCGTTGTCGTGCATGACGCTCAGTCCGCGGTCAGCAGATCGGCGTCGAACGTGCCCTCGAAGCTCAGCTTGGCCGGCCCCGTCATGATGACATGGCCATCCTCGCGCCAAGCTATATCGAGTGTGCCGCCATCGAGCTCGACGGCAGCGCGGCGCTCGGTGAGCCCCCGCCGGTGGGCGGCAACGAGCGCAGCGCAGGCGCCGGTGCCGCAGGCCCGGGTGATCCCGGCGCCTCGTTCCCACACGCGGAGCCGGATTGTCCTGGGGCTGCGGATCTCGGCAACACCGATATTCGCCCGCTCCGGAAAGAGCGGGTGATGTTCGAGCGCCGGCCCGAGCGCCTCCAGATCGACGGCATCGACGTCATCAACAAAAAAGGTCGCGTGCGGGTTGCCGATGTTGGTGCAGATCGCCCCCGTCAGCGGACCCGATGTCAAGTCGACCAGATCGGTGTCCATGGCGCGCGACAGCGGGATCTCGTGCCAAGCCGTCCGCGCCCGTCCCATATCGACCGCAAAAGATCCGTCGGCCCGCGACTCCGCTTCGAGCAGACCCGCCACCGTCTCGATCTGCACCCAGCGCTCCCGGGTCTCGCGAAGGAGCAAGTCGGCGACGCAGCGGGTAGCGTTGCCGCAGGCCTCGGTCTCGCTGCCATCGGCATTGCGAATGCGCATCAGAACCCGGGCCGCGGGATGGCGCGGCAGCTCGAGCAGGATGACCTGATCGCAGCCGATGCCGGTCCGACGATCCGCCAGCCTGCGTGCGGCCGCGGCGCCGAGAGAAATCGCGCTGCGGCGAAAATCGAGCACGACAAAATCGTTGCCGAGCCCGTGCATTTTGAAAAACGGGACCTTGCCCATCGCGCCGCTTATATGGCGGCAGGGAGGGCTCTGTCCAACGGCACAGTGCTGGCCGCTGGACAAGCCGTGTAGTGTGTCAGTTCACCGTATAATGCGCCGCACTAAAGCTCGCGTGTCTGGCGCTCGTCCTGCCGTGCTTCCCGCTCGTCCTGACGGCTTTGCCGCCGTATCTGCCTGTGTTGTGGCCGCCGGAAGCTTGGACGACGGCATATCTACCGTGGCGCGCCCTATGGCCATGGGCCGAGCGGGTGCCCTCGAACGCCGGCCGTGCTGGCGCCATTTCATCAACCGCGGACCAATCGCTCTGGGTCGTGTCCGCGGTCCTGGCGGATACCGGAGCGGCCTCGTTGGCGAAGTAACTAGGCGTGTCGTCCGATGGGTTGAAATTTTTTGAACCGTAGTCGGGAAGCTCAACGGCGAGCGCCGGCAGGCACGCAAAGGTAATCGCACCCGCGAGAAAGGTGATCGTCAGCTTTAACATTGCAGTTCCCCCTGCCTTCTTCATAGCTGGACGACGGGGGAACGCCAAATTTGTGCTGCTAACCCGCAGAATCCGTTAGTGCGGATCGACGCCGGAGTTGGTTTGTTCGAGAGAATCGGTCGCCGAGCCGCGCTGCCTTTAGCGCTTATTGGCCTCCCAGCTTTCGAGGGTCGAGCCGGTCCATCAGAAACAGATCGCTGGTCCGGGCATACCAGCCGCGGCCGTGCATGCGGCCGATCAGGCGCATCTTCTCGGTGCGCACGTACATCTTCTCCGGGTCGACCAGGTCGTCGCGGATGTGGATATGGATCACCCTGCCGATTTCGAGCATCGAGCGCGGGCCGAGCGACACGCCGGTGATGCGGCGGCATTCGAAGCTGACCGGCGATTGCGCGATCCGCGGCGCGCGGACCCCGACCGAGGGCAGCGGCGTCAGCTCGGCCGCGTTGAGCTCGCCGGTCCCGGCGGGAAAATCGACGGCACAGATGTTCATCCGCTCGGCGAGCGCTTCGTCGACCAGGTTGACGACGAACTCGCCGCTGTCGCGAATATTGCGCTCGGTATCCTTGTAGCCGTCCTCGCTCGCCGCGCCCGGGCTGATCCCGAGCACGACGACCGGCGGCACCGAGCTGACCGCATTGAAAAAGCTGAACGGCGCGGCATTGACGCGTCCGGAGCCATCGACCGTCGTCGCAAGCGCTATCGGCCGCGGCACCACCGTGCTGACGAGCAGCTTTGTAGGCATCCGTTGCCGGGATCTGCGCCAGATCGAAATGCATCCTCGTCTCCGCTGCTGACCGCGTCCAACCCCGCATCATGCACTCGCTCATCCATTCTGCGCGCGCCCGACCGCAGGGTTCATGGAATTGTCACTGTGATGTTGCAGGCTTATGGCATTGTGCAACGCAACCGCGGTTCGGCAGCAGGGGCGAGGGCATGTCTGGGGACGCGTTCGACTATGATCTTTTGGTGATCGGTTCCGGGCCGGCCGGCCAGCGCGCCGCAATCCAGGGCGCCAAGCTCAACAAGAAAGTCGCGATCGTTGAAAGACGGACGGTGCTCGGCGGGTGCAGCGTCAATCTCGGCACAATCCCATCGAAGACCTTGCGCGAGGCGGCGCTCGAACTTTGCGGGTACCGCTCGCGCGAATTTTACGGCGCCTCCTATACCGTCAAACAGCACATCACGATGCAGGATCTGCTGTTTCGCACCGACCGGGTGATCCAGCACGAAATCGACGTCACCCGCCACCAGCTGATGCGCAACGGTGTAGAGCTGATCCCGGCAACGGCGTGCTTCGTCGCCCCCGACGCCCTTCGCCTCGATTATGTCGATGCCGCTACGTCCCGCACGGTCACGGCAAAAAAGATCGTCATCGCCGCTGGGGCGGAAACCACCCGCGACCCGCACACCCCGTTCGATGGCGAACGGATTTTCACCAGCGACGACGTCCTGCAGCTCGACCGCCTGCCGAGGACCCTGGCCGTTGTCGGAGCCGGCGTGATCGGATGCGAATATGCCAGCATCTTTGCTGCTCTCGGCGTTCGGGTAACCCTGATCGACAAGCGCGACCGGCTGTTGCCGTTTGTCGACCACGAAATCGTCGACGAGTTCTGCCACCATCTTCGGGAGAACCGGGCGACCTTGCGGCTCAACGAGAGCGTCGCCCGGTTGGAGATCATCGAGGACGAGCACGGCCCGCGCGTCAGGCTGCATCTCGACAGCGGCAAGACGATCATCGCCGAGAAGGCGCTCTACTCGGTCGGCCGGACCGGCGCCACCAGCAAACTCAATCTGGCGGAGGCCGGCCTGGCCGCCGATAGCCGCGGCCGGCTGGTGGTGGACGCGCATTATCGCACCCAGGTCCCCGGCATCTACGCCGTCGGCGACATGATCGGGTTCCCGGCGCTCGCCTCGACCTCGATGGAGCAAGGCCGGCTGGCGGTGTGCCACGCCTTCGGGGTCAAGGCGCAGAGCGTCCCCGAGCGTTTCCCGTACGGGATTTACGCGGTCCCCGAAATCTCGATGGTCGGCAAGAATGAGGAGGAGCTGAGCGAAGCCTCCACTCCCTACGAAATCGGCAAGGCTCGCTACAAGGAAATCGCCCGCGGCCAGATCCTCGGCGACGTCACCGGGCTTTTGAAGCTGATATTCCACAGCGAAACCCGCCAGCTCCTCGGCGTCCACATCATCGGCGAGGGGGCGAGCGAGCTGATCCATATCGGTCAGGCGGTGTTGTCGTTCGACGGAAAAATCGATTACTTCATCGAAACGGTGTTCAATTACCCGACCCTGGCAGAATGCTATAAAGTGGCGGCGTTCGACGGTATCAACCGGCTCGGAATTTTCGAAGAACAGCCGATGGAGATAGCCGGAGCCACCTGAGCTCATGAACTCTCGGGTGCAACGGCGTTCGCCCGCTCGAGCAGCGCGTTGAGCAGCACGTTGCAGCCGGCGGTCAAGTCCTCGGGCTTGGCGTCCTCGATCTCATTGTGGCTGATGCCGCCGACGCAGGGCACGAAAATCATCGCGGTCGGGGCAACGCGCGCCAAGTAGACCGCGTCGTGCCCAGCGCCGCTGATAATATCCTGATGCGGGTAACCCTGCGCTGCGGCTGCACCCCGCACCACGGCGACGAGGTCGGGATCGAACGGGGTCGGCGGGAAATACCAGAATTCCTTGACCTCGATTTCGAGGCCGATCGGCGTCGCGGCGTCTTCGCAGGCCTGCCGGAGCTCGCCGTCCATCGCGCTCAGCACCGCGTCGTCGGGATGGCGGAAATCCACGGTGAAGAACACGCGTCCGGGGATCGTGTTGCGCGAGTTCGGGCTGACTTGAACAAACCCGACCGTAGCGCAGGCGTGGGGCGCGTGCGCGTGGCCGATGCGATTGACAGCATCGACCATTCGCGCTGCGCCGACCAGCGCGTCGCGGCGGCGCGGCATCGGCGTCGGCCCGGCATGCGCCTCCTGGCCGGTGACGGTGACCTCGTACCAGCGCTGGCCCTGCGCGCCGGTCACGACGCCGATCGGCTTGCCGGCCGCTTCGAGGATCGGCCCTTGCTCGATATGCGCCTCGAAATAGGCGGCAATCGGCCGGCCGCCGACCGGTTCCGAGCCGGCGAAGCCGATGCGCTCGAGCTCGCTGCCGAGCGTGGCGCCGGTGAGATTGTCCGGGCGCGCGAGACCCTCCGCGAGGTCGAAAACTCTGGCGAACACGCCCGAGCCGACCATTGCCGGCGAAAAGCGCGAGCCTTCCTCATTGGTCCACGCGACGATCTCAATCGGCGCCTCGGTCTTGTAAGCGAGATCGTTGAGGGTGCGCACCAATTCGAGCCCGGCCAAGACGCCGTAGGCGCCGTCGAACTTGCCGCCGGTCGGCTGCGTGTCGAGATGGCTGCCGGCCATGACCGGCGGCAGGGTCGCGTCCCTCCCCGGCCGGCGCGCGAAGATGTTGCCGATCTTGTCGATCCGCACGGAGCAGCCGGCCTCCTCGCACCAGCCGATGAAGAGCCGGCGCGCCTCGCCGTCGAGGTCGCTCGCGGCGAGCCGGCACACCCCACCCTTCGGGGTCGCCCCAACCCGCGCCAGTTCCATCAAGCTCGCCCACAGCCGCTCGCCGTTGACCCGAAGGTTCGGCATCCCGTGCTCCCGTTTCGCTCACCCCTCGCCTACAATACGCCTCAACGGATCTGTTGGCTCGGCATGGTTCAAGGCTATACATCTGCCCATCATTTGGCCGATGGAGCGATGTGATGGCGAGTAGCGATCGGCTCGCGGCTTGCGGGATCGAGCTTGAAACTGTCCGGCGCGGCTCGGGTCGCCCGATCCTTCTGCTGCACGGCTTCCAGACCGTCGATCCCGCGGCGCGCTTTGTCGAACTCCTCTCCCGGCATGGCGAACTCATCGCACCGTCGAGCCCGGGGTTTGGCCATTCGCCACGACCGAAAGATTTCGATACCGTTTATGACCTCGTGAATCTCTATCTGGAGCTGCTGGACACGCTGCCCGGCGACAAGGTGACTTTGATCGGATTTTCCTTTGGCGGGTGGCTGGCGGCGGAGGTCGCAGCGGCATGCAGTCATCGACTGGACAAACTCGTTCTCGTCGATCCAGTCGGCATCAAGATCAGCGACCGCGAGACACCGGACATCCTCGATGTGTTCGAAAAATCGCCCGACGAGGTGCGCCGGCGCAGCTGGCACGACCCAGACACGTTCGCACCGGACTTCAACGCAATGTCCGATGAGGCGCTGGTCGTTTATGCCCGCAACCGCGAGGCGCTTTGTCTCTATGCCTGGCACCCATATATGTACAACCCACAGCTGCCGCGTTGGCTCGCAAGGATCAAGGTGCAGACCTTGCTGCTGTGGGGCGAGAGCGATCGGGTCGTGACGCCGGATTACGGCCGCGCCTATGCCCACCTGATCCCGGGCTCACGGTTCGTGCTGATCGAACGTGCCGGGCACCACCCGGAAATCGAGCAGCCCGAAGCCTTTGTCAACCGGGTTTCCCGTTTTCTCGAGGAGTAGCGGCCATGCAGGCTTGGTATCATTGCGAGAACGTCTACCCCTTTGTGCCGCAGGAGGTGCTCGACCGTGTCGAACTCGGTGCGGGCCAGCCTCCCAAACAAGCACTGCGACCCAAAGATCGCCGCCGATTTGTTCGAGGAATGCCTCGACGAGCACCTCTTGTGCGACGAGCTCGGCGTCAATGTCGTCTCGATCGAGCATCATTCCGGGATCAACAGCCTTTATGGCGCGAGCCCGATGATCCTCGGCATCCTCGCCCGGCAGACGAAGAAGGTGCGCATCCTCAGCCTCGGCACGTTGATCACGATCCGCCCCGATCCGGTCCGGATCGCCGAGGAATACGCGACGGCGGACGTGATCTCGCGCGGCCGGCTCGAGATCGGCTTCGTCAAATCGGGCGACAGCGAGATGGTGTCGGGCAACGCCAACCCGGTCGGGTATGTCGATCGTTTCTGGGAGGCGATCGACCTCATTCAGAAGACCTTGACCTCGCATGAGGGGCCGTTCAGCTGGGAGGGCAAGCACTACACGCATCGCCACGTCAATATCTGGCCGCCGCCCTTGCAACGGCCGCATCCACCGATGTGGGCCGCGACCGGTGACCCGGAGACCTCGGCCGAGCTGGGAAGGCGCGGGATGATCAATGCGCTGGTGCTGCGCGGGCCCGAGGCCAGCAAGCGCGCTTTCGACGCCTATCGCGAGGCGCGCCGCGAAGCCGGGCTGCCGGCGCCCGGGACCGACCGTTTCGCTTACGCGGCTCTGTGCTATGTCGGCGACACCGATGAGGAGGGTGTGCGGGTCGGCAGCAAAACCCTGTGGTTCCTCAACACCAGCCTCAAGCAGGCGCCGCAGTTTTCGCGGCTTATGCCGGGGCGGCAGCCGCCGGAGGTCACCGCACAGAATTATCGCAGTCAGCCCCGTCCTGGCGCGCAAGCCGTGCGGCGCCCAGCCGACAGCCTGATCGGCATCAACGCCGAGCAGGCCATCGCCCGCGGCATCCTCTGTGCAGGCAATCCGGATACGGTCTACAAGCAGATCATGGACATCTACGACAAGGTCGGCGGGTTCGGCCAATTCATCTTCATCGGCCGCTCGGGCTTTCTCGACCACCAAGAGGCCGAGAAGGGCATTAGGCTCCTCGCCAAAGAGGTGCTGCCGCGCCTGCCGGCGGCCACAGTGACGCCTGCGTTCGAGCCGGCCCGCGCCGCTGAATAGCCAGTGGGAGAGAAAGACGATGAATGACACGACGCCCGAGCTCGTGGCCGCGGGGCAGCTGTTGCAGAGCCGCGGCCTCGTCGCGCCGGACCGCACCCAAGTGCCATTGAGCGAGGTCCGCGCCGCGGTAGACCGCATCGGATGTGGCCCGCGAGACATCGGCAGAACCTTCGGTCGCGGTTATCGGCAATTTGTGCGGCTCGAGCCCGGCCGCCGCCCGCGACGGACCGCCGATCATTCCCATCTTTCGCGGCGAGGGCGCGTTGATCCACAATGTAAGATTGCTGGCGTTTCCGGGCGCGATCCCGATTTTTCCGTTTAGCGACAGGTTTGCTTCGTCACCGATCCGCAGCAGTAACGCCACCGGCTCATCGGCCGGGTTCTCGACCGGGATGACGAGCTTGCTCGTGTGACGCCAATCCCACGCATTGCCCGTGGGCTTGAACCGCGCTGCCGGCTGCCCCGCGGCCGCGAACACAACCCGCAGCCCTGCCCCGTCCCGTGCCTCGATGACGGCGTTCGATGTCTCGACGACTGTCCCATCCTTGCCGCTCGCGGAACCAGCAAAGCAATGCAGCCCACCACCCCCTTGCCGCAGATTGCGGCGGGCATGCTAAGGCGTTGACGGCCCCATCTCTTGAACGATTTCCAGGATTTCACGGCGCCGCGGCACCCGATTACCCCAGACCCGATCGAAATCGGCGACCAGCGGCTCGATCTTGTTCGAGTCGATTGCCGTTCGCGCCTCATCGACATCGGCGAATTCGTAGAAGGCATAATGGGCAGCCGGGTCGGTGCGGCTCCAGCACCGCCAGCCCCGTCGTACCCCGAAAACCCGGATCGCCCAAGGCAGGTGATCGCTCGCATACCAATGATCGAACCGCGCCCGGTCAGCCGGATCGAGCACCTCGGCGCGCACCACGATAAGAGCTGCACTCATCAGCTATTTCCTCCCGCATTTCGGTCAACCGAACTTTATCGCCCCAACAGCTCCTTGACTGCCCGGTCGATGAAGGCGCCGTCCTCGGGGTTCTGGGTCGGGTTGCCGGCGCGGTGGCCCCAGATCGACGGAATCGGGCGCAGTTTGGCACGCCGCATGTGGGCAACCTCGCGTTCGTTGTCGGCGAGCGTGAAATAGAGATCGGTCGTGCTCGGCAGGATCAGCGCATCGGCCGCAATTGCGCCGAGCGCCTTGGCGAGATCGCCGCCGTAGAGCTCGTTCGCGCTGATATCCGCGTGCTGCCAGGTCCAGATCATCGCCAGCAAGTTGTTGGCGTCGCGGCGGAGATAATTGGCCTCCCAGCCGGCGATCAAAAAATCCTCGAGCGAGGAAAAGCCGATCGTGCGCCAGAGCTCTTCCCGATAAAACGCCTGGCTCAATGCCCAGCCGGCATAGATCCGGCCCATGGCGCGCAATCCACGCACCGGCGGCTCGGTAAAATAGCCGTCGCGCCATGCCGGGTCGGTGATCAGGGCGTATTTGATGCCTTCCAGGAAAACCAAATTGTGCGGCGCCGTTCGCGCACTGCCGCAGACGACGGCGATCCGCTCCACCATCTCGGGGTAGAGCGCCGCCCAGTGATAGGCCTGCTGGCCGCCCATCGACCACCCATAAACCAGGGCGACGCGCTCGATGCCGAGCTGCTCGGCCAACAGACGGTGCTGCATCCGGACATTGTCGGCCACCGTCACGCCCGGGAAGCGGCCGCGATCGTGCGGCGGACCGACATTGCTCGGCGATGAAGACAAGCCGTTGCCGAACATGTTCGGGATGACGATGAAATAGCGCTCCGGGTCGAGCGCGCGGCCCGGGCGGATCAGCCACTCCGTGTCGTAGTGTTGGGCGCCGTAAGAAGTCGGGTAGACGATCACATTGCCGCGCGCGGCATCGAGCCGGCCGTATGTCTTGTAAGCGAGTTGCGCATTCCGCAGGGTGAGCCCGGATTGTAGCGGGACATCGCCGACATCGAAGACTTCGTAATCGCGTAAGGTCATTCGTACGTTCCTCTTTGGCCCGCGAGCCTTCAGCGGCGATGATACGGTTTCCGCGGCCAAGAGTGGAGTGAACCCCGAATGCGCGTCTTCACAATGCTCCCGATGAGGCATTGGCGCGAGGCGGCGCCGTTCGGCGCGGCGGCGGAGGCGGCCGGGTTCGACGCGCTGACGACTTTCGAACTCGGGCACGACGTCTTTACACCGCTCGCCTTTGCCGCGCTCGCGACCGAGCGCATCGAGCTCACGCCGTCGATTGCCGTCGCGTTCCCACGCAGCCCGACGGTGATGGCGAGCCAGGCCTGGGACCTGCACGCCAATTCGAACGGGCGCTTCGTGCTGGGTCTCGGCAGCCAAGTCAAAGGCCACAACGAGCGACGCTTCGGCATCCCGTGGAGCGCGCCGGCGCCGCGGTTGCGCGACTATGTCCGGGCGTTGCGTGCGGTGTGGCGCTGTTGGGAGACCGGCGGCAAGCTCGATTACCGAGGCCAACATTACCGGCTGACCCTCATGACTCCCGATTTCTCGCCCGAGCCGACAGGGCTGCCGATGGTGCCGATCACGATCGCCGCGGTCGGCGAGGCGATGCTGCGGGTCGCCGGCGAAGTATGCGACGGAGTGCGGCTGCATCCGCTGTGCTCGCGCCGCTATACGGAAAAACTGGCGCTGCCGCGCATCGAAGAAGGCATGAAACGCAGCGGCCGCAGCCGCGCGAACTTCGATGTCTTTGGCGGCGGGTTTGTGGTGACCGGGGGCGATGCGAAAACAGTTTCCGACGGCATGGAACGGGCGCGCAGGCGCATCGCTCTTTATGCCTCGACGCGCACCTATGCGCCAATCCTTGCCTTGCACGGTCTCGAGGAGGTCGGGGCGAGATTGCACGCGATGTCGGTCGCCGGCCGGTGGAAAGACATGCCGGCCGAGATCACCGACGATGTCGTACGCATCTTCGCCGCCTGCGGCACCTATGACCAGATCGCCGCGGCGATCGAGGCGCGCTACGGCGGTCTCGCCGACGCCATTGAGCTGAACTTCCCGGCGGGCACCCCCGCGGGGCTGCACCGCGAGCTGCTGACCGACATCCGCCGCATCCCGCACTCTTTCGAAGGGTTCGATACCAGCTGGTGAGGCCGGTCAGGCGGCCTTCGCCTCCTCGATGCGCAGAATCTCGACGCAGGGCGGCGAAGTCAGGATTTCACTAAAGGCGTGCATCCAGTCGGCGGTCTCTTGCGACGAGCCGACGCCGCGGTTGCGGAACTGATCGAGCTGATCGAGGCTCGTCAGCTCGACCTCGAATTGCAGGGCGGCTCCCTCCCCGTGGCCGCGCGTCAGCGGCACCAGCATTCGGGCATTGAGATGGTTGGCGCGGGCGGCCTCGATCTCGCGATGGATAAACTCGATTGCGCGCTGGCGATTGACCGGCAGCACGTCATAGCAAAACCGGGCCAGATACATGGCGATACTCCTCTTCGATATCGGTCGACCAAACGGCCGTCCCGCCTCCTTGGTCAACACAGCCGACTGCCGGACCGCTGCATCGGCCCGAGGAGTTTTCTTTGCCGGGTCAGCGGCTAGCACGGCTGGCGCTTGGCTTTTAGCGCTTCTTGCACCGTCTCGAATTCGAGGCGCTGTCGCCGCCTAGGTGAGACAGTATCATAATCCCCTCGTTCGGCGGCGAGCTTCTTGCTGAGCCGAAGCCGGGCTGCCGGTCGCCATTGTCAATCCGCGTCAGGTGCGCAAGTTCGCCGGCGCCATTGGCCGATTGGCCAAGACCGACGCGATCGAGGCGGCGGTGATCGCCCATTTTGCTCAAGCCGTGCGGCCCACGCCCCGGCCATTGCCCGATGATCTCGCGGTGCGGCTCGCCGAATTGATGGCGCGGCGGCGCCAGCTGGTGGTCATGATCAACGCCGAAAAACAGCGGCTCGGCAAAGCTCGGGACCGTATCGCGCAAAGCTCCTTCAAAGCCGTGCTCAAGCGCCTGGAAGCCGAGCGGGCGCGCATCGACAAGGCGATCGACAAGCTGATCGAAGCCAGCCCGGTGTGGTGCGCCCAACAGGATCTGCTCAAAAGCGTGCCGGGTATTGGCGACGTCGTCGCCCGCACCCTGATCGCTGAACTGCCCGAGCTCGGCCGGGTCGATCGCCACCAGATCGCCGCCCTCGCCGGCGTCGCCCCGATGAACCGCGACAGCGGCCGATACCGCGGCAAGCGCAAGATCCAGGGGGGCCGCGTCGAGGTACGGGCGCCGCTCTATATGGCTTGCCTGGTCGCCATCCGGCACAACCCGGCGCTCAAGTCCTTCTATCGCCATCTGCGCGACGCCGGCAAACCGGCCCGCCTCGCCCTCGTCGCTGCCATGCGCAAGCTGCTCACTATCCTCAACGCCATGTTGCGTGACGGCAAACCCTGGGCAAGCGCGCACCGCTGAGCGTCGAAGCCATGGCAGCCAAACGGGCCGCGGCGAGCGCCGGCTCAAGGCCGTCAGCCGCCGCAGGCGGGAGCGCGACAGCGCTCGCCTTGAACCGGCGATCGACGCGGCCGACACTTCAGCCATCACTGCGACCCTTGACCTTCAAGACAGTCGCTCCCTCAAGCGCGAAGTTTTAATCGGGGGAAAGCCGCACTGTGCTGTGGGCGCTGCGGCCTTCGCTGTCGATAATGGTGAGGCGAACAAATCCGGCGCCGTCAGGCTGCCAGTATATCGGCCGGCGCGGCGGCGTCGACGGAAGAGGTTTGCCGTCAACGAGCCAGCGGAACGGCCGCTTGCCGCCGACCGCCTCGAGCGGCAATTCCTCACCGCGCCATTCGATCAGTGCCCCATCCGGCGGATAGACGATCTCAGGCCCACCCGCCCATGCGGCCGCGCGCGGGTGCGGAACGGGATCGAGCCGCTGCAGACGCGCCGGGAGGTCATTGCGGGCGCCTAGCAGCGCTCCGGGAGGCGGCGGCGCCTCGCTCCGCGGCATTGCCGGACCCAAGAGGTCGGCAAGCTTGAAGAGGATCGGCGCCGCGGTCAGCCTGCCGCTGCGCCCCGGCATCGGGGTGCCGTCGGGACGCCCCGCCCAGACCCCGATCGTGACCTCGGGATCGTAGCCGATCGCCCAGAAATCGCGATAGCCGTAGGAGGTTCCGGTCTTGAAGGCAAGTCTCCGGCCGCGGCGAACCTCAGCCGGCAGGACGCCGGGCGGCGGCGGCGCCTCGGCCAGGATGTCGTGAACATACCAGGCCCCGAGCGGTCCGAAAATCGGGGTACCCGGGACCGGCGGTTGGTCGCGCCGGTACCTCAGCGGTGTCACTGCTCCGCCATTCGACAGCGCCGCATAGAGCCGCACCAGATCGGCCAGTGTGATGCCCGCGCCCCCCAGCGCCACTGCCAGACCCGGGTCGCTGGTCGCCTCGGGCAGGCGCAGGTTGACGCCGGCAGCGGCGAGCGCCGCGGTGAACCGCGCCGGCCCGAGCCGGTCGAGCACCGCGACGGCCGGCAGGTTCAGGGAATATTGCAACGCCTGGCGCGCGCTCACATCGCCCTGAAAACGGCCGTCGAAATCAGAGGGCGCGTAATCGCCGAACTGCCGCGGACGGTCCTCGAGCATGGTCTCCGGATGAATGATCAGCCGGTCGAACGCCATCGCATAGATGAGCGGCTTCAGCGCCGATCCTGGCGACCGCACCGCTCGCGCTATGTCGAGCGTCCCCCGGCGCGCCACGGCACTGAAATCCGCACTGCCGACATAAGCCAGCACCCGCCGGTCGCGATTATCGACGATCATCGCGGCGATCGAAGCCTCGGGATCGAGTGACAGGACTTCGCGCTTCAACACATCTTCGACCCGTTGCTGCAACAGCGGGTCAATTGTCGTGCGATGGCTCGTCGCGGCCGGATCTTCGTTGCGCAATGCCCGCGCAAGATGCGGCGCCCGGAACGGCATGGCGAGCCGAACCCGCGGGACGTTCTCCGCGCGCGCCTCGGCGAGAGCGACGCGCGAGATCACACCCGCTTCGGCCATGCGCAGCAGCACGCGGTCGCGGCCGGCGCGCGCCGCATCGGGGTGCCGGTCCGGGCGAAGGCGCTCCGGCGAGCGCGGGATCGCAACGAGCAAAGCGCACTCCGCCGCAGAGAGGCGGGTCGGCTCCTTGCCGAAATAGGCGAGGCTCGCGGCCCGCACTCCCTCGAGATTGCCGCCGAACGGGGCCAGCGTCAGGTAAAGACCGAGCACCTGGTCCTTTGGGAGGCGGCGTTCGAGCGCCAGCGCCTTCGCCATTTCGCCGAGCTTTGCAGAGAGCGAGCGCGGGTGGCGTTCGAGCAGCCGGGTCACCTGCATCGTCAGGGTCGACGCGCCGGACACGATATGCCCGCTCAGCGCAAGTTGGCCGAAGGCCCGCAGCACAGCAAGCGGATCAACGCCGGGGTGCCATGTAAAGCGTGCGTCCTCGGCGGCGACCAGCATGCGGCGATAGAGCGGGTCGACCTTGTCGGGCTCGACTGGCAGGCGCCATTTGCCGTCGGCGCTGAGAAAACCGCGAAGGATTGACCCGTCTGCGGCAAGGACGAGGGTCGAGACGTCGTGTCCCCGGTCGAGCGGCGGCGAGGGCAGGGTGAAGTAGCCGGCAGTGACGGTTGCGGCAAGGAACAAGGTTGCCACTGCCGGCACCCAGAATCGACGCTTGTCTCCCTCTCCGCCCCTAGGGGCGGAGAAGGCGATGATGCGGGCTGCTAGCCTCGAAGCGATCTGGGCACTCCTACCGCGCACCAACGGTCAGCTTGCCGATCGCGGTTCGCCCGGCGGTCTCGGGTTCGTACATGTCCTCGGCGACGAGCGCCGGGTATTTGAATTCGCCTGGCGTAACGGCGCGGACGACATAGGCGAGGGTAAAGTCTTTGGCCCCGTTTTTGAGATCGAGCGCCGCGATGAAGCGGTCGTCGCGCTGCTCGGTATAGGTTGCGTCGGTGAGTTCGGGAAGCCACGAGTAGTCCGTCGTGGACCGGCCCTTCGACACGGTCGCGGTCTCGATCTCGAGGCCGGCAGGCAACAGATCGACGACCAGTGTTTGCGCCGGCTCCGAGGCGTCGGTCCGCGTCCCCTTTATGACGACGACGAAAAGATCGGTCTGCCGCGCCTTGCCGAGATCGGCCGGCGTGCCATCCGGGCGGAAGATGCTGCGGCTAACTGCATAGCCCCTGCTCTCGGCCGGCAGATCGGCGGCGGGCACGCCAGTGATCGACACCGAGCGCCAGGCGGGGGTGTCGCCACGATTGGTGACCATCATCGGCGGGGTACCGGCGCCGAGAAGGCGGCGCCGATAGAGGGGCTCGCTGAGGGACTGCGGCGCGCCGCCATCGCTGGCGACGGTCATCGCGCCGCCGCCGGCCTTCGCCGCCGCCTCGGCCGCCATCAGGAGCCAAGCCTGCTCCTGTGTGCTGGTTCGCGCGGTCCGGCTGAAGCGCTCGGCGATGCGGTCGATGACGGCCGTCAGCCGCGCCTGGTTGCCGGGATTGGCGGCGGCAAACGACAGCACCGCGGCGCTGTCGCGCAACTCGCTGCCGTAATCGACATAGCGGATCGCGGCCGGCCGCGGCGGCCCCGGAACGAGTGCGGCGTCATAAGCGGCGGCGGCTCGCGCCATATCGCCATATTGCGCGAGCGCCGCGGCGGTGTGCGCCTTGGCGAGCTGGGTCGGCAATCGCGCCATCTGCGTCTCGTAGAAATAACGCAACCCGTCGAGATCGTCGGATTTCGCCCGCGCCAGCACGTAATGGGCATAAGCCAGCGCCGGCAGATCGCCGATGTCGATATGCTCCTGGCGTACGTAATCGTGGAGCCAATTGACGGCCGATTTGATCGCGAAATCGGGCACGTTCTTACCGTGCTCCTTGGCGCGCATCAGAAAATCGGTGGCGTAGGCGTCCAGCCACGGCACGCTGTCGCCGGTATCGCTCCACACGCCGAAACTGCCGTCGGAGCGCTGCAGCTCGACGATGCGCCCGATGGCGCGATCGAGCGTCTCCGTTGTCGCCGGACCCGGATCGGCGCGCCACAACCGAGCGACTTCCTCGACATAGAGCAAAGGCAAGGCCCGGCTGGTCGTCTGCTCGAGACAGCCATAAGCGTAGCGCTCGAGCGTGCGCAACAGGCCCGGAACGTCCCAATCGGGGCGCGGGCTGACGCTCAGGAGCGCCTCTGCCGTGCCCGGCAGAAACTCGTCTGCCGCGCCGTCGTCCAGCGTCACGCTCTCGCCAGGCTGCAGGCGCCCCACAAAGCGGCGCAATTGATAGGCTTGGGCCGGCCGCACGCCGATCGTGAAATCGCGCGCGATCTTCAGATCGCCGGGCCCGACAAGATCGAGCCTGAGCGCCGCATTACCGGGCGCCGCCGCCGACAGAACAAAACCGTCGCTGAAATTCCCGCCGGGGGCAAGCTTCACCGTGCGGCTCGCGGGCATGGTGAACTGCGCGGCGCCGCTCGCAGACAAGGTAAGGTGATAGTCTCCAGCAGCGCCTTCGAGGTTGTTGATCGTGACGCCGATGCGCGCGGCATCGCCGGGAGCGAGAAAGCGCGGCAACGACACCGTCGTCACCACCGGATCGCGCACGGTCATCGAGGCCGTGGCGGAGCCGACCTTGTGCCCCGAGAACGCGACCGCCATCAGCCGCAGCTGGCCCTGGAAGTCGGGCATGTCGAACGGGATGCGGGCGGCCCCGGCGCCATCCAGCCGAACGATGCCGGAGAACAAGGCGACGACCTTGCTGCTCTTGTCCGGCAGCCCGGCGACCGAGCGTTTCGCAAAGCTGTCGCCGCCGCTGCGGAGCACCCCGACGGCATTTGCCCGCGCGTCGATCAGCCGGCCGTAGAGGTCGCGCAATTCGACGCCGAGCTGGCGCTTGCCGTAATAATATTTCTCGGGCGCCGGGCTGTCGAATTCGGTCAGCTTCAGCACCGCCTCGTCGACCGCAGCGAGGGTGACGTAGGCCTCCTCGCCGGCGGCGAGCCCAGCCACCTTGACCGGGATCTCGACCGGGTTGCGCGGCCGCACGACATCGGGGGCGGCAAGCACCGGCGCGAGGATGCGAGGGCTCGCGTCGATCCCGAGCCAAGCGACCCCGACCGCGCGCCCCGGTCCATGCTGTTGCGGCCCGGGCGCATCCGACGGACGATAGGCGCTGACCAGCGCGTAAACGCCGCTGCCCCAGGAAGCGTCGACCTGGATATCGAGGGTGGCGCCCTCCGCCGACAGGTTCAGCGCGCGCAGCGAGAGGAACTCGGTCCGAGGCGATCGCCAGCTCGGCCTGGCCGGCGAACGGAGCCTTGATGAACAGTTTGGCGGTCTCGCCCGGCTGGTAGCTCTGTTTGTCGAGCGCCGCTTCGAGCTTGTCGGGGACATCCGGCTGCTCGGCCTCGACCCACCAGCCGACATGAAACCTGAGGCTCGATTGTGCGCCGCTCGCAGCGTCGGTCACCTCCCAGCGATACCGCCCAGCGGGCAATTGCCGCCCCAGGCTCGCCGGCGTATCGGCCGAGACATCGATCGTGCCGGTATCGATCGGCTGACTGCGAACTTGCGATTTGTGGCGCCACACCCCGTTGACCGAATACCAGCGGTATTCCCAATTCTCGCGCAACAGCTCGAAGCGCATCCCGTTGACCGCGATCGGCGAGCCTTGCGGATCGACCGCGATGACCTCGAGCTTGGCCTCGGCGCCTTCCGGAACCGCGTCGTCGCCGGCGGGCGAGCGCAGCCCGATCGCCACCGGTCGTTGCCGGATCGGCCGGTTCACGGTCTGGTACACGGCGCGACCGCTCGGTTCGAACACGCCGACCCGGATCGTCGCGGCGAGCGGGCTGGTCAGGTCCGGCAGATCGTTAAGCGCCACGGACAAGCGCGCCTTGCCGTTCTCGTCGGTCGGCGGAGCCTCGATGTCGCGGCGATCCCCGGTGAATTCCTCGCCGACCAGGCCGAAATGAAAGCCCGGATGCATCGGGAAAGGGTTGTCGTCGAGCGCGATGACCGCCTCGGCCTCGATTGCCAATCCGGCTCCGGGCGCTCCGTAATAATAGCGGGCGTCGGCATCGACCGGGAACGCCTCGCCTGGGCGGATCGGCCCGTCCGCGGCGGCGAGCTCGACCTTGAGTTGCGGCGGGACAAAATCCTCCACACGGAATTCGGCGGCGCCGATCGGCGGCGCTTTCGGGTCGAGAAGCAGCTCGACCCGCCAGGCGCCGATGCGGGCATCGCGCGGCAGCGCGAAGCTTTCTCGATAGGCGCCCAGTCGATCCCCTGTCAGCTGCCGCTTTTCGACCTCGATCCCATCCGGCCGCAACAGCCGCAATCCGACCGGCAGACCCGACATCGCATCGGCCTTGTCGTCGCGCACCAGCGCGACCAGCTCGACCGTCTCGCCGGGCCGGTAGATGCCGCGATCTGTATAGAGAAACGCGTCCACGGGCCCGGGTTGCGGCCGGCCGTTGACGCCACGGTCGCTCAGATCGAAAGCGGCGCGGCCGATCTCGAGAAAATTGAAGTCGCTGTCAGGGCCATGCGCCGTCAAAACGAACGGCTCGTCGCCGCCGCGGCCGCGCAACAATCCGCCCGGGAACTTCGCGATCCCGACGGCGTCGCTGGTCGCTGCGGCGAGTTCGCCGTTGTTGCGGGCATAGAGGCGAACCGCGATACCGGACATCGGCTTGCCGTCGGCGAGCGAGCGGACGTCGACCGCCAGCTCGTCCGTGCCTTTGTAAACCGCCAGGCCGAGATTGGAGACGAGAACCCAATTCGTCGCCGGCTCGGCGTATTGGTCCTGCATCAGGTCGGTGCGTTCGGCAACGGCGAGATAGATGCCGGGCCCCTTTTCATGGAGCATGTCCTTCAAGGGGATGGCCGTCGTGACCGGACGGTTGCGCTCGCCGGTGATAGCCATCTCTCCTTCCCAGACGAGGCTGCCGGTGCGGTTGATGATTTCGTCGACCTCGTAAGACGAAAAGCTCATCGTCAGCCGCTCGGCGTCGAGGCTCGGGACGAGGTTGCGCTCGTTGACCCGCAGCAAGCGCAATTTGACCTTGTCGAGATTAACTGTGGTCAGCGGCAGCCCCGACGTGCCCTCTTTGGGCAGCACATAGCCGGCGCCGGAAAAGCGCAGCTGCGGCTTGCGGTCGGGAATGACGACCCGCGCCGTGAACGTCTCGCGCAGGCGCTCGCCGGTAGCGGCCGGGAGGCCGGCGAGGATTTCGACCTCATAGGTGCCGCCATGCTTCATGCCGTCGAGGCACATCGTGTCGCCGCGGGCGGTCACGATGCCGTCGAGCGGCGGCTGGCTGCGAACAAAGGAGCTGTAGGAGACATCGCCCTTATGTTCGACGGTCTCGTTGAACCGGAGGCACGCGCGGCCCCATTCCGCTTCGGCCTGGACCTCGACCTTGGTGACGCGGAAGGCGACGAGCCGGCGCAATTCTTCGGCGCGCTCGGCAATCGCCGGCAGCCGGGTGAAATTAAGACCGGCGTCAAACGCGGCGAGCGCCTCCTTTTGCTTGTCGTGCCGGTCGTAATCGCGGCCGATTACGAAGAGCGCCACGCCGCGTTCGACCGGATCGGTCGATTTAAGATAGGCGTTGTAGGCGCTCGCCATCGTGTGGTCGTCCTCGGCAGCGAGCTCGTTTTGCGCGAGACGCAGCCAAACCAGACCGTCATCGGCGCCATTGGCGATGGCGCGGGTCAATTCCTCGATCGCCGCGGCGTAGCGCTTGGCCTGGTAATCGGCTTCGGCGGCCCGCCGCCAGCCGGGGATCAGCGCGGGTTGCTTCTTGTTCGCCGGGATGCTGTCGATCAGCTCCCGGCGCCAATCGCGCGCCGCATCGGCTAGCTCCTTCGATTGGTATTCCTGCGCCACCGCCGGCGCGGCGACAGACACCAAGCACAGCACCAACAACGCGCGCAGCATGGATCACCCCCGGAGACGCCGGGTTCACGCTAGCACCTCACCGTCATCAAGTCGCCCCGGCTTGAGGGTTTGGCCGAAACTGTAGCAGTGTGCGGTTACGGCGGTTCATTCAGCGGGAAGGAGGAGGGAATGATGAAGATCGGTTTTGTCGGGCTCGGGATCATGGGGCATCCGATGGCCCTCAATCTGATCAAGGGCGGGCACCAGCTATTTGTTTATGGCAAGCGTCGGTTGCCGGCCGATGTGCGCGAGGCCGGCGCCACGGTTTGCGACACCTTGAAGGCGATCGCCGAGCAGGCCGAAATCGTGATCCTGATGGTGCCGGACACTCCGGACGTAAAGAGCGTGCTGTTCGATCCCGGCGGGATTGCCGAGGGGTTGTCTCCCGGCAAGATCGTCGTCGATATGAGCTCGATTTCGCCGATCGAGACCAAGCTCTTTGCCGCCGAGATCAACAAGAAGGGGTGCGACTATCTCGACGCGCCGGTCTCCGGCGGCGAAGTCGGCGCCAAGGCGGCGTCCCTGACGATCATGGTCGGCGGACCCGAGCGCGCCTTTGCCAAGGTAAAGCCGCTCTTCGATTTGATGGGCAAGAACATCACATTGGTCGGCGGCAATGGCGACGGCCAGACGACCAAGGTCGCAAACCAGATCATCGTCGCATTGACGATCGAAGCGGTCGGCGAGGCCCTCTTATTCGCCTCGCGCGCCGGCGCGGACCCGGCCAAAGTAAGGCAAGCATTGATGGGCGGGTTCGCCTCGTCGCGGATCCTGGAACTGCACGGCGAGCGCATGATCAAGCGCAATTTCGATCCGGGTTTCCGGATCGAATTGCATCAAAAGGACCTGAGCCTCGCCCTGCAAGGCGCCCGCACCCTCAGCATGTCCTTACCCAACACCGCGACCACCCAGGAGCTGTTTAACGCCGCCGCCGCCCTCGGCGGCAAAAGCTGGGACCACTCCGGCTTGGTGCGCGTCCTCGAACACCTGGCCCAGCACGAAGTCGCAAAGTAGACTCCCTCGCCCCGCTTGCGGGGAGAGGGTTGGGGTGAGGGGCATGCGCGGCAAGGACGAACGCCGACTCGGTCGAGCGAGATCCTTGCGGCGCGCTCTCACACCAGCCGAATCGAAGCTCTGGGCCAGTCTTCGCAATCGCCAGCTCGGCGGCTTCAAGTTCATCCGCCAAGAGCCAATTGGGTTTTACTATGCGGACTTCGTGTGCCGGGATCGGAGGCTCATTGTCGAAGTGGATGGAGGACAACATGCCGAGAGAGCGACGGATCGGCAGCGCGACAGCGATCTAACCGCTCTCGGGTACAGGGTCGTCCGCATCTGGAACAATGAAGTCATCGAGAATATCGATGGGGTACTCCAGCGTCTCCTGTCCGAGCTGGGGCGATAGCCCCTCACCCCGTCCCTCTCCCCGCAAGCGGGGCGAGGGAGATTATCGACCCAGCACGCGGTCGAGGGTGCGGACGGCGTTGTCGGGGCCGGGTTCTTTTTCGGCTTCCGCCTCGGCGAGGTAGGCGTAGAGGCGGGCGATTGCGGCGTAGATGTCGCGCGACGGCGGGTTCTGTTCGAGAAAATCGGAAATCTCCTCCATCTCGGCGACCCAGCGATAGGCCTTGTCATACATCCGCGGGATGCCTTCGCGAAAGCGCGCGAGCATCTCGGGCTGGCTTTCGGTCAATTCGGCGATCAGCGCCTCCGCGCAGCCGAAGCGCGCGGCGCCCAGCAGCATTGCCGAGGCGATCGCGGTCGTCCCCTTGGTGATCCCGGCATAGGACATCTTCAACGCCGACGCGGCGCCGATCGGCCCGTCGATGACGCGCCAGTCGATCCCCCAATCGCGCAGCACCGCGGTCTGCCCTGCCGTCGGACCCGAGGCGTAAATCGTCGGGCTGTAGCCCGGCCGGGGCGGCCCGCCGATGATCCCGGCATCGACAAAGTGGGCGCCGGTCGGCGCGACGATCTCGCCGATGCGGATCGCGGTCTGCGGGCTGACCGCATTGCAGTCGACATAAACCGGCTTGCGGTCGAGCGCCTTCAGCGCCGGCGCCAGGTGCTGCGCCAGCGCCTCGGCCTCGCCGGGCGGCAGGATCGAAAGAAAGAAATCGGCGCCGGAGAGCAACTCGCGCTCGTTCGCCGCCGCGGCCATGCCGGCCGCTCTGGCGCGCTCGGCGCTGGCCTGGCTGCGCCCGTCAGCAGGGTGCGAACCTCGGCGCCGCTCTCATGCAGCCGGCGGCCGACCCCGGCACCCATCATTCCTTGCGCGATTACCCCGATCACGGCCATTGGCCTACCTCCAACGAGAAATGGTTGGCGCCCAGGGTACTGAGGGATCGAGGTTGTGAAAAGGGGCCGCTCAGGCGGCGCCCTTCTGTGGCATCGGCGAGGGCGGTCTCGCAGCGCCGGCATGCCGATGCGGTGACAGAAATCGCCAAAGCCTTCGCCGACGGCGCGGGCGGAGGCGTAGAGCGCGAAGAGCGGGTCCAGCATTTCGGCGATGCCGTGCGAGCGGCACCTTGTCGGCGAGCGCGGTGTTGAGCCGGGTGCCCTCGAAATCGCCGCCGACGAACAGGGCGTAGAAACCCGGGCATGCGGCCGACAATGCCGATGTCGCCGGTATAGGGCCGGGCGCAGCCGTTCGGGCAGCCGGTGATGCGGATGCTGAGCCGCTCGTGCTCGAGCCCGTAAAGCCGCAGCCGTGCCCCGATCGCGGCGACGATGTCGTCGCGCACCCGCTCGGCCTCGGTCAGCGCCAGCCCGCAGCTCGGGCAGCGCCGGGCAGGCGAGCGCCCAGCGCTCGGCCGGCATCATGTCGCCGGCGAGCCTGCACGTCATGCTCGCGCAATATCGCCTCGATGGCAGCGCCGATCTTCCGGACGGATCTCGCTCAAGATGATGTCCTGGCTCGGCATCAGGATCGGATCGCAGCGGAAGCGGCCGACGATCTCCCGCAATGCCGTCCGGATGTCGGCGACGATGCGGCCGCTCGACACCGGGATGCCGAGATAGAGCTTCCCGTCGCCCTGCTCGTGCCAGCCGAGATGGTCGGGGACCGCGAAAGCCGGCATCTCGCGGCACGGCTCGAGCGCCTTCCCGAGATACTCCGAGAGCCGCTCGCGCGCCCAGTCCTCGCCGTTCTCGGCGATGACGTATTTGAGCCGGGCATGCCGGCGATTGCCGCGGTCGCCATGGTCGCGGTGCAGCCGCACGACCGCCGCCGCCGCTGCGAGCAGATCCTCGGGCTCGACAAAGGCGACCGGGGTCGCGAGCCGCGGGTAGGTCTTCGGGTTGTTGTGGGTCATCCCGTGCCCGCCGCCGAGCAGGAAATTGTAGCCGGTGAGCCGGTCGCCTTCGAACAGCGCGACGATCGCCAGATCGTTGGTCAGCACGTCGATCGTGTTGTCCTCGGGGATCGCGAGGCCGATCTTGAATTTGCGCGGCAGATAGCGCTCGCCGTAGAGCGGGTCCGGCTCGTCGGAGGCGCCCGCGTTCTGCCTGCCACGGCGCGCCGTCGACCCAGATTTCGTGATAGGCGCGGGTCCGCGGCAACAGATGGGAGGACAGCCGGCGCGTCTCGGCTTCGAGCCGGTCGTGCACCGCGTCGCGGATCGGCGCCGGCGTCGTCGTGACGGTGCGCACGACATCGCCGCAAGCCGCCAATGTCGTCAGCAGCGCCGCGTTGATCTCGCCGATCGCCGATTTGAGCCCGGCCTTGACGACGCCGTGAAACTGGATGCTCTGCCGCGTCGTGATCCGCAGCGAGCCGTCGGCGTAACGGCCGGCGAGCTCGTCGAGGGCGAGATATTGTTCGGCCGTGAGCCGCCCGCCTGGGATGCGGACGCGGACCATGAATTGCCAGACCTTGTCGTCGCCCCGCTGCTTGCGCTCGGTCGCGCTGTCGCGGTCATAGCCCTGGTATATGCCATGGAATTTGAGCAGCGAATAGCCCTCCTTGTCGAACGGCTGCCGGTGTCGGGCAGGTCGCGGGCGATGTGCCCGCGCAATTGCCGGCTTTGCTGCTTGACCGCCTCGGGCTTCGAAACGGAGTCGATCTGAACCATATGCGCCTTTCGTGGCAGGTGGCAGAATGCCGTCGCTACGCTGTGGATAATAAAGACGTATTTCACATGTCAATAGGAATAAATACCGCATCGATACCGTAATATCGCTCCTGCTCCCCCTTCGGGCCCACAGATGAGCGGCTGGGACGCCCAGCGAAGGCCTGATCCATATCGACACGGATGGCCACGGTTCTGAGCATTATCGTTGGTCGAACGCACTTTGTCGGGTCTGAGAACGGCGCAACTCGGAACCCGATCTGCTCCTCGACCTTTCTGAGCTTATCAGCTTATCAAGCAACTTTTGGTAGGGTACCCGCCGTCGAGAAGCGGGCGCGGCGATGAGAAGCTCGAACTAACCCCGAGAGAACCACGGCAAGATCGCAACGCGGCGCATATTTGAGGAATGTCCCGATGATTAACCGTACCACGGAGCACGGCCAGGCCCTGGCGTTGCTCCGGCGTGCGCTCAATAACCCCCGTATTGACTTCCGAGATGGTCAGTGGGAGGCGATCGATACGCTAGTGAACGGTCGTGCGCGTCTGTTGATCGTCGAGCGTACTGGCTGGGGAAAAAGTTCCGTCTATTTTATCGCGACGCGCATCCTGCGCGACCAGGGTCAGGGACCGACGTTGATCGTTTCGCCGCTGCTGGCGCTAATGCGCAACCAAATCGAGGCGGCTGACCGACTGGGCATTCGGGCGCTGACTATCAACTCCACAAACCGCGACGACTGGCCGAACTTGTCGCGGGCCATCCTCGCCAACCAAGCCGACGCCGTGCTCATTTCTCCGGAGCGGCTCGCCAACGATGAATTCGTGCAAAGTGTTCTTCTGCCCGTCGCACAACGGATCGGTCTGCTGGTCGTGGACGAGGCGCATTGCATCTCGGACTGGGGCCACGATTTTCGCCCCGATTACCGACGGCTCCTCAATGTGCTGCGGCGGATGCCCCCGACATGCCGATCCTAGGAACAACCGCGACGGCAAATAACCGTGTGGTGGCGGACGTCCAGGCGCAGCTGGGCAACATTGGCGTCCAGCGTGGACCTTTGACCCGCGACACGCTCGCGCTGCAAACTTTACGGTTGCCAGATCAATCGGCGCGGCAGGCGTGGCTCGCCGCGCATGTTCCGCAATTGCCTGGCACGGGGATCATCTACACGCTGACGAAGCATGACGCGAACCAGGTCGCCGACTGGTTGAATGGCAACGGGATAACGCACGAGCCTACTACAGCATCGTTATCGCCGAGGATCGAGGATTCGGACGCTTACCGCCAATCTCGAAGACATGCTCCTGCGCAACGAGATTAAGGCGCTCGTCGCCACAGCAGCTCTGGCATGGGGTATGACAAGCCCGATCTTATATTTGTCATCCATTATCAGCGCCGGGTTCGATCATCACCTATTACCAACAGGTTGGTCGGGCCGGCCGCGCTATCGACCGCGCCGTTGGCGTGCTGCTCTCGGGCCGGGAGGACGCCGAAATCCACGACTACTTCCGAACCAGCGCGTTTCCCCTCGAGCGGGATGTGCAAGTGATTCTCGATGCGGCGGCCGAGAGCGACGGCCTGACGGAACGTCAGATCCAGGAAATCGTCAATCTCCGCAGCAGCCAGATGAGAAGGTTTTGAAATTCTTGTCCGTGGAAGCCCGGCACCCTGATCAAGGACGGCGTGCGCTGGCGGCGGACACCGGTCGCCTATCGGATGGATAGCGATCGCATCGAGCGCCTGACCCAGCAGCGGGAGGTCGAATGGCAGGAGGTCCAGGACTACATCGATGCGCCCGGATGCCTGATGCAGTTCTTGGCCGAGGCGCTGGACGACCCAAATCCACGACCGTGTGGCCAGTGCGCCGGCTGCCGTGGGGAGCCTATCGTCGCCACGGGGTTCGCGCGGCCCTTGGCGATCGAGGCCGGCCGTATCTCGGCAAGCGGAGCTGCCGCTCGAATGCAAGAAGCGGGTGGCAGCCCGCGCGTTCGTCGAATTCGGCTTCCGCGGTAATCTCCCGGAGAATCTGCGCGGGGAAACGGGACGCATTCTGTCCCGCTGGGGCGATGCCGGATGGGGAAGGTTGGTTGCCGATGACAAGCACGCTAACCGCTTTCGTGATGAGCTGGTCCAGGCCGTCGCGGAGATGATTCGGGATCGGTGGCAGCCGGAGCCACCGCCGGTTTGGTTACCTTTGTCCCGTCCCGCAATCATCCTGCCTTGGTTCCCGATTTCGCGCGCCGCCTGGCCGAGCGCTTGGCGCTGCCATTCGTCGTTGCCGTAAGCAAGGTGCTTGATACGAACCGCAGAAGCTCCAGCAAAATCGCTATCACCAATGCCGTAACCTCATCGGCGTCTTCACGGTCGCGCCGAAGATACCCGGAGGGTCTGTTCTGCTGTATATAACGTGGTCGATTCGTGCTGGACCATGACGGCGATTGCCGCGCCGCTGAGGCGAGCAGCGCCGGCCCCGTCTGGCCCGTCACGCTCGCGACGACCAGCGTTGGAGACTGAGATGCCGCTAAGCGCTCAAACTCACGCCATTCTGCTGTTGACCGCCCACTTCCGAAGTCCGGCAAAGGAGAGCCGAGACCGCTGTCGCCGAGTGAGTGGGGCCGGTTCGCGCTATGGCTGAAGGACCACACCCATGGGCCGGAATCGCTCCTGACCGACGATCCCCCTCGGCTCCTGGCCGGCTGGCTAGACAAGACGGTGAGCTTGCATCGCATCGAGGCTCTGCTGGAGCGTGGCGGCGCGCTCGGGCTCGCGCTGGAAAAGTGGGAGCGCGCGGGGCTTTGGGCGATGACGCGTTCCGACCCCGATTATCCGGATCGACCACAAGAAACGACTGGGGCTGATGCGCCACCGTTCCTGTTTGGCAGCGGGAATCGGAAAGCTACTGGGAGACGGGGGGCTTGCCGTGGTTGGGTCTCGGGACGCCGAGGAAGGCGACCTTTCATTCGCAGCGACGTTGGGTTTAGAGACATCTTCGCAAGGGATGCCGCTTCTGTCAGCGCGGGGTATCGACGAGGCCGCGAGCTCAATGCGCTGGAGCATCAGGGTACGGCCATTGGTTGCTCGCCGACAGTCTGCTGCGCGCAGCGACCTCGCGAAGTATCGCAAGCACTTGATGGTCGATAATCTGGTGTTGGTTTCGCCCTTCAATCCGGAAGCTGGCTTCGATGTCGGCAACGCGATGGCGCGAAATCGTTACGTTTATTGCCTCGCCGATGCGGCCATCGTCGTGTCCTCAACTCGGGACAAGGGCGGTACCTGGACGGGTGCCATCGAGAACCTGAGGGAGGGATGGGTTCCGCTCTGGGTCAAGCCAGCGTCCGAACAGGCTTCCGGCAATGCCGAGCTAGTGCGACGGGGAGCGCGTTGGCTGCCTGATCGCAAGCAAGATTTTTCGACACTCATTTCGGCTGCCCAGGGAGTTGCAAGCGGAACGCCGGAGCCCGAAAGCCCACTTCTGGACCTTCCCGCTGTGGTAACAGCACAGCGAAAGGAAGCAGGAACCGAAGTTCGATCCGCCGCAGCTACCGAAGAAACCCAGGATTTGGCATTCGTTAACGAGTTCCAATCTTTACAACCAGAACGATACGCAGAGACGCTCAGCTTCTACGATTTCTTCCTTCTCAGGGTGAAGAACCTTGCCGCGGGGAGCCCACTCACTATGGAGCAGCTGCAGGATCGGCTCGATCTCGCCATATCTCACCTCGGCGTATTCTTAAAGCGTGCGGTTTCGGAGGGCGAGATCAAAAAATTGAGCAAGCCTGTTCGCTATCGGTGGCAGGGAGCGCGCCTGCGGCAGCCTTCTATGTTCGGCGATGACAATCTTGCAGCGGTGCAGCGCAATTGGGAGGCGGAGGACTGATCATGCCGATCAGGTTCCCGAGACACAGGACAGGCAGCCTGGCTTGGTTTTTAGTGGTAATAGCCCGGCTTAGAAGAATGATGATCGCACGCCCCTTATGGCCGCCGTCACGTAAACCCGTGCAATGCTCGGTCGATATCGGCGAGCAAGTCGGCCTCGGCTTCGAGCCCCGCGGAAAAGCGCACCAGCGCGTCGCCGATGCCGAGTTCCGCGCGCTCTTCGGGTTTGAGCCGCGAATGCGTCGTGGTTGCCGGATGAGTGACGAGACTCTTCGAGTCCCCGAGATTGTTGGAGATATCGACGAGCCGTAGCGCATCGAGAAAACGGAAGCAGGCCTCCTTGCCGCCGCCCACCTCGAAGCAGACGAGGCTGCCGCCTTGTCTCATCTGCCGGCGGGCCAGCTCGTATTGTGGGTGGCTCGGCAGGCCGGGATAGAGCACGCGCGTGATCTTGGGATGGCTTTCCAGATAACTGGCGACTGCGGCGGCGGTGCGGCATTGCCGTTCAACGCGAAGGTCTAAGGTCTCCAGGCCCTTCAACAGCAGCCACGCGTTGAACGGGCTCAGGGACGGCCCGGTGTGCCGGTAAAAAGGGCCGAGATCATCCTTGATGAACTTCTCCGATGCGAGGATCGCGCCGCCGAGACAGCGCCCCTGGCCATCGATGTGCTTGGTCGCCGAATAGACGACGACATCGGCGCCTAACGCCAAGGGCTTCTGCAACAGCGGCGTCGCGAACACGTTGTCGACGACGAGAATGCCGCCGGCGCGGTGGGCCAACCGTGCCACCTCAGCCAAATCGATGATTTCCATCGCCGGGTTGGAGGGGCTCTCGCAAAAAACCAGCGTCGCGCCGCCGGCGAGCGCCGCCTCCCAAGCACCGAGGTCGCGTCCGTCGACAAGGACAGTCTCGATGCCCCAGCGCGGCAGCAGATCGGCGACGATGTAGTGGCAGGACCCGAACAACGCGCGGCTTGACACGACCCGCTGGCCGGCGCGCAGCCGGCACAGCAATGCCGCAAACACCGCCGCCATCCCGCTGGCCGTGGCGCGGCAGGCCTCGGCGCCTTCGAGCAGCCGCAGCCGCTCCTCGAACATCGCGACCGTCGGGTTGCGGTAGCGCGAATAGACAAAGCGGGAGCCCTCCTGCGCGAAAGCCTGTTCCGCCGCCGCGGCCGTGTCGTAGACAAAGCCGGAGGTCATGAACAATGCCTCGCAGGTCTCGTCATAGGGGCTGCGCGCGGCGCCGCCGCGCACCAGGATCGTTGCGGGGTCGAGGCTGTCGGCGAGGTCGGGGTGCAGCACGGGCTTGCTCATCGGCGGGCTTCTCCACTTGAGGCCGCGCCGATCCGGGCAACAAAAAACCCCGGTCCCGCGCGGGCCAGGGCTCCTTTCAGAACTCCCGACCTTTTAGCGCTTCTTTAACGTGGCCGCAAGCCGGTCGGCTCAAATCCACCACGAGCACACATTCCTAGACCGCACGCCGCGGCATGTCAAGTCGCCGCGGCCGCCCCTAACGATGCGATGGCTCGACGAGCAGGCGATCGGCTACGCGATCTCGCCGATATGAGCCGGCAATTGGCCCAATCCATTGCCGCGCTCTCCAAGGATCACTGGAAAGCCGACCAGCCGGAGACCGACGCGATCCGCGAGTGGGCCGCGGTCGATTACCTGCCCAGCGACGGCATCTGGTAAAAAGACGCCGTCTCGCCGCGCCGCTATCTCGCCATCCGCATCCGCCCACCCAGGGCGAGCTGCTGCGCGACGGCAATCGGTGCGCCATTTCTGCATTGTCACCAATCGTTCCGACCCCCAAGCCGGCAGCGGCCTCGACTCATCCGCTGGCACCGGCGAAGGCCGGACCATCGAGCACGCCCACGACGTGCTGATGAACGAACTCCCGGCGCCGCCTTGCCCAGTCAAAGTTTGGCGCCAATGCCGCCTGGCTGCTCTCTCAATGTGATCCTCTACAACCTGCTCTCCGCCTACAAACGCGTCGGCCTACCCGAGGAATTTCATGCCGCAAGACCCAAGCGGCTGCGCTTTCTTGCTGCTCAACACCGTCGGCAAGGTCGTCCGCCACGCCCGCGAGACCCTCCTCGCTGCGCCAAAGAGATCGCTCGGGGCGCCCCCTCGCCGGCCCGCCGCGAACCCGCTTCGCACTCAAACGCCCCGCCCTTCGGGGGTTGTGGCGCATGGCGTGCCGTGGCCGCGACAGCGAGTTGTCGGACCCTCGGGTATGCCATATACCTCGAACACACGCTGGGCTCGCCGCGCATGTCGAGGAACACCGCGATTTTCTGCTGCGAGACGCGACGATGTTTGAGTCTCACCGGGAAGGAGGGCGATGATGTCGGACGCGGCGTCAGCGGCGAAACCGTCGCTTCGGGAAAGCGTTTACGTGATCAACGCCCGAGTTGCCCCCAACCCTTATGCGCGCCCGGAACATGAACGGCGGGTTTCGTACAACGGCCGAGATTGCTTCGCTTCGCTGGCAATGACCGCACAATCACTGTCATTGCGAGGAGCGTGGCGACGAAGCAATCTCGTAGGAGTGATCGCAGCGGCAAACTGTTGAAGAGAAGTTCGGATGAGCAAAGCTCTCGAAGGTGTGCGCATTCTCGATCTGAGCCATGTCCAGGCGGGCCCGACAGGGACCCAACTGCTGGCCTGGATGGGTGCCGACGTGATCAAGGTCGAGATGCCCGGACGCGGCGACATCACCCGCGGCCAACTTCAGGACGTAAAGGGCGCCGACAGCCTCTATTACACGATGCTGAACTCGAACAAGCGCAGCATTACGGTCAATTTGAAGTCCCCAAACGGGAAAAAAGTGATCGAGGAGCTGGTTCGGCGCTGCGATGTCGTCCTCGAAAATTTCGGCCCCGGCGTGCTCGACCGGCAGGGGTTCACCTGGGAACGGTTTGAGCAGTTGAACCCGCGGATCATCTACGCCTCGATCAAGGGGTTCGGACCGGGGCCGTACCAGGATTGCAAGGCCTACGAGAACGTCGCCCAGTGCATGGGCGGGGCGGCGAGCACCACGGGCTGGGAGGACGGACCGCCGACCGTGACCGGCGCGCAGATCGGCGACAGCGGCACCGGCGTCCACACGATCGCCGGCATCCTCGCGGCATTGTACCAGCGCGAACGCACCGGCAAGGGCCAGCGGGTCGAGGTCGCGATGACCGACGCGGTGCTGAATTTGTGCCGGGTCAAAATGCGCGACCAGCAGCGCCTGATGCGCGGTCCCTTGCCCGAATACCCGAACAAGGATTTCGGCGAAGCGGTGCCGCGGGCCGGCAACGCCTCGGGCGGCGGACAGCCCGGAGCGGCATTGCGCTGCGCGCCGGGCGGCCCCAACGATTATGTCTATGTGATCATTCAGCCGCCGAGCTGGGAACCGCTGATGAAGCTCTGCGGCCGCGAGGAGCTGATCAGCGATCCGGGATACGCGACGCCGCAGGCGCGTTTACCGAGGATCCCGGAATGCTTTTCGATTATCGAGAAGTGGACGATGACCAAGACCAAATTCGAGGTCATGAAGGCGCTCAACGACGTCGATGTGCCGTGCGGCCCGATCCTGTCGATGAAGGACATTTACGAAGACAGATCGCTCTACGAGCGCGGCTTTCTGGTCGAGGTCGATCATCCTACGCGCGGCCGATACGTGCAGGTCGGCTCGCCGATCAAGCTTTCCGACTCGCCGGTCGAGGTGAAGCGCTCGCCGCTGCTCGGCGAGCACACAGACGAGATCCTCGACTGGCTCGGCTACGGCAAGGACGAAATCGCGGACTTGCACAAGGAGGGGGCGATATAAAGCTTTCTATGTCGTCCAAACGCCTTTTCAACCCCTCGCCCTCCGCTTGCGGGGGGAGAGGGTCGGGGTGAGGGGAGTGCCTCCGGCCATTTACGGCGCTCCTGACCCTCACCATCCCGCGCTGCAGGAGAGGGGCTCGTTGCGGTAACCAGATGCAAACGTCCGTAAGACACGACCGGCGAGTTCACCCCGGCTCCGGGCGGCGGCGCGGGCCGGATCACCCGAAGGGCCGGCAGGTCGATCCCGTCGCGCTCGGAGAAGTGCAGGGACTACTCGGCCAACGCGAGCGCCGGCGCGACCTGCTGATCGAACACCTGCACCTGCTGCAAGACCATTTCGGGTGCCTGCACGCGCGGCATCTCGCAGCGCTCGCGGAGGAGATGCGGCTCGCCCTCGTCGAGGTCTACGAGGTCGCCTCGTTCTACGCTCATTTCGACATCGTCATGGACGACGAGGCGCCGCCACCCGAACTGACTATCCGCGTGTGCGACAGCCTGAGCTGTGAGCTCGCCGGGGCATTGTGGTTGCTCGAAGGTTTGCGCGGCAAGCTCGGCGACGGGGTCCGCGTCGTCCGCGCCCCCTGCATGGGCGGGTGCCATCGCGCGCCGGTCGTCGCGATCGGACACGCGCTGCACGAGCACGCCACCATCGACAACGTTGCTGCCGCCGTTTCAGTCGGCGCGCAGCACCCTGTGATCCCGGAATTTGTTGGCCTCGACGCCTATCGCTCTGCCGGTGGCTATCGGCTGCTGACGGCTTGCCTTGACGGGGAGCGCAAGCCCGAGGAACTGATCGAGATCCTAGAACACGCCGGCCTGCGCGGGCTCGGCGGCGCCGGGTTTCCGGCCGGGCGCAAGTGGCGTCTCGTGCGTCAGGAGCCGACGCCCCGCTTGCTGGCGGTCAACGCCGACGAGGGCGAGCCCGGCACCTTCAAGGACCGCTATTTTCTCGAAACCGATCCGCACCGCATGATTGAAGGCATGCTGATCGCGGCGTGGGTGGTCGAGGCGGCCGAGATTTACATCTACCTGCGCGACGAATACCCGCAATGCCAGGCGATCCTCGAAAGCGAGATCGCCGCGGTCGACGCAGCGGGACTGGCGCCGCATACCCGCATTCATCTGCGCCGCGGTGCCGGCGCCTATATCTGCGGCGAAGAATTGGCGATGCTCGAAAGCATCGAGGGCAAGCGCGGTCTGCCGCGGCAGCGGCCGCCCTTCCCGGCGCAGGTTGGGTTGTTCGGCCGGCCGACCCTCTGCAACAATGTCGAGACCCTCTACTGGGTGCGCGACATCGTCGAGAAGGGGCCGGAGTGGTTCACCAGCCAGGGCCGCAACGGGCGCAAAGGGCTGCGCACCTTCTCGGTTTCCGGCCGGGTGCGCGATCCGGGGGTCAAGCTCGCCCCGGCCGGCATCACCGCGCGCCAGCTGATCGAGGAATACTGCGGCGGCATGGCCGAGGGACATGAATTCAGGGCCTATCTTCCGGGCGGCGCCTCGGGAGGCATCTTGCCGGCTGCGCTGGCGGACATTCCGCTCGACTTTGGGACCCTCGAACCCGAAGGGTGCCTTATCGGCTCGGCTGCGGTTATCGTACTGTCCGACCAGGACGACATGAAGGCGGTGGCGCTCAACCTGTTGCGGTTTTTCGAGGACGAGAGCTGCGGCCAATGCACCCCATGCCGGGCGGGCACCGAAAAGGCGGTCAAGCTGATGACGGCGCCGCATTGGGACGAGCCGCTATTGCGGGAGCTGACGCAGGTCATGAGCGACGCCTCGATCTGCGGCTTGGGGCAAGCCGCGATGAACCCGGTCAAAATGGTGCTGAAGCATTTCCGCGAGGATCTGAGATGAGCGATCCGATCCGGTTCACCCTCGACGGTGCCGAGGTGTCGGCCGAACCGGGCGAGACGATCTGGCAGGTGGCCAACCGCCAGGGCATCGAGATCCCGCATCTCTGCTGGCTGCCGAAGCCGGGCTATCGCGCCGACGGCAATTGCCGCGCCTGCATGGTCGAAATCGAGGGCGAGCGGGTGCTCGCCGCCTCCTGCGTGCGCAAGCCGGCCGCCGGCATGAAGGTTCAGACCGCGAGCGAGCGCGCCCGCTTCTCGCGCCAGATGGTCTTCGAGTTGCTGGTCGGCGATCAGCCCTCGCGGGCCGCGGCGCACGACCCGAATTCGCGCCTCTGGCAATGGGCCGACAAGCTCGGGGTCAGCGACAGCCGTTTCCCGCGTCACGCGCCGCCGGCGCCCGACCGCAGCCATCCGGCGATGGCGGTGCAGCTCGATGCCTGCATCGAGTGCACACTCTGCGTGCGCGCCTGCCGCGAAGTGCAGGTCAACGACGTAATCGGTATGGCGGCGCGCGGCTACCACGAGAAGATCGTCTTCGATTTCGACGATCCGATGGGCAACAGCACCTGCGTTGCGTGCGGCGAATGCGTGCAGGCCTGCCCGACCGGCGCGCTGATGCCGGCGAGCCTGGTCGACGCGAACGGCGTCTACACCAACGCGCCGGACCGCGAGGTCGAGAGCGTCTGCCCCTATTGCGGGGTTGGCTGCCAGATCACCTACCGCATCCGCGACGACCGGATCGTCGCGGTCGACGGCCGGGACGGGCCGGCCAACCATAACCGGCTCTGCGTCAAGGGCCGCTTCGGCTTCGATTACGTCGCCCATCCCGACCGGCTGACCGAACCGCTGATCCGCAAAGAGGGGGTGTCAAAGCACGACATCGATATCGATCCGGCCAACCCCTACACGCATTTCCGCAAGGCGAGCTGGGACGAGGCGCTCGACCTCGCTGCGGCGGGGCTGAAGCGCATCCGGGACCGCGATGGGCGGCGTGCTCTCGCCGGCTTCGGCTCGGCAAAGGGCTCGAACGAGGAAGCCTATCTCTTCCAGAAGCTCGTGCGCACCGGGTTTGGCAGCAACAATGTCGATCACTGCACGCGGCTGTGCCATGCCTCCTCGGTGGCGGCGTTGATGGAGGGGATCGGCTCGGGCGCCGTCACCGCGCCGTTCACCGCAGCGGCCGACGCCGACGTCATTATCATCATCGGCGCGCGGCCGACCGACAACCATCCGGTCGCGGCCACCTTCTTCAAGCAGGCAGCCAAACGCGGCGCCAAGCTGATCGTGATGGACCCGCGCGGCCAGGTCATGGCGCGCTACGCGACCCACATGTTGCGCTTCAAGCCGGCGCGCGACGTCGCGATGCTGAACGCATTGCTGCACACGATCATCGAGGAGGGCCTCCACGACCGCCAATACGTCCAGGCGCACACCGAAGATTTCGAGAAATTGCGCGAGCACGTCCGGGATTACTCACCGGAGGCAATGGCCGAAATCTGCGGCGTCGACGCGCCGACCTTGCGCCATATCGCGCGAACCTATGCGCGGGCGGAGGCGGCGATCATCTTCTGGGGCATGGGCATCTCGCAGCACGTGCACGGCACCGACAATGCGCGGTGCCTGATCGCGCTCGCCCTCGTCACCGGGCAGATCGGCCGCCCGGGGACTGGCCTCCATCCGCTGCGCGGCCAGAACAACGTCCAGGGCGCCTCGGATGCCGGACTGATCCCGATGGTCTACCCTGATTACCAGTCGGTCAACGACCCCAAAGTCCGCGAGAGCTTCGAGGCATTGTGGCACACCGGGCTCGACGACAAGCCCGGACTGACCGTGGTCGAGATCATGGACGCGATCCACGCCGGCGAGATCAACGGCATGTACATCATGGGCGAGAACCCGGCGATGTCGGACCCGGACGCCACCCATGCCCGCGAAGCGCTCGCCAAGCTCGAACATCTCGTCGTCCAGGACCTGTTCCTGACCGAAACCGCCAAATACGCCGATGTCGTATTGCCGGCCTCCGCCTGGCCGGAGAAGGACGGCACCGTCTCCAACACCAACCGCCAGGTGCAGATGGGCCGGGCCGCCCTGCCGTTGCCCGGCAATGCCCGGCTCGATTGGTGGATCATCCAGGAGATCGCGCGTCGCATCGGGCTCGACTGGTCCTACCAGCACCCGCGCGACGTGTTCGCCGAGATGAAACTGGCGATGCCGTCCATGAACGGCATCACCTGGGAGCGGCTCGAACGCGAGAGTTCGGTGACCTATCCCTGCGATTCCGAGACTGAACCGGGGCACGACATCGTCTTCGGCGACGGGTTCCCGACCGCTTCCGGCCGCGGCCGTCTGGTCCCCGCCGCGATCGTGCCGCCCGCCGAGGAACCCGACGCCGAATACCCGATGGTCCTGACCACCGGCCGGCAGCTCGAGCATTGGCACACCGGCGCGATGACGCGGCGGGCGAGCGTGCTCGACGAACTGGAGCCCGAGGCGGTCGCCAGCCTTGCCCCCGCTGAACTGCGCCGGCTCGGCATCGCCGCCGGCGATCGCGTCCGCGTCACCACCCGGCGCGGCACGATCGAACTCAAGGCGCGCAGCGACAGCGCCGTCGCGCCGGGCCAAGTCTTCATCCCGTTCTGCTACGCCGAAGCCGCCGCCAACGTGCTGACCAACCCCCAGCTCGACCCGTTCGGCAAGATCCCCGAATTTAAATTCTGCGCCGCCAAGGTAGAACCGATCGCTGTTGGAGTGGCAGCGGAATAAATGCCGGCGGGTTTGTACTCAGGTTTGTACTCAGGGGCGGTCGCCCCGGATCGTGATCAGGCACAAATGATCTGGGCACGTCGCCGATAGGCCCGCTTCCGCCGCCTCTTGTTTCAGCCGCCGAATACCCGCTGCATAAGCTTCGTCCGAGATCACCTGCAGTTGCGAGCAGATATCGCGGCGCCGCACGACCGCAAGCCACTCCCGCAAGTTATGCTCGAAATGCACATGTTCCCAGGCGACCGTGATCGGCGCGAAGCCGGCTCCTTCCATGACTGCGACGATTGCCTACGGCCGCCAGAAATCCTTCAAATCCACCGTTTGGGCTTCTGGAAAATATTCATAGTAGAGCCAGTCCGACGATTGCTGCGGGCACAGATTGCGCAGCACGAAGCGTCCGCCCGGACGCAAGACTCGAAAGGCGCCGCGCAATGCCCCCACCTTGTCGCCGAAATGATGGAACGCCAGCTGGCAGCTGACGAAATCGAAGTCGCGGCCAGCAAACGGCAGCGAGGCGGCGTCGGCCTGCACCCAGAAAATGTCTGCGGCCCTGGCACGGGCCAGCCAAAGCATGCCCAGCGACCCGTCGACACCGACCAGCTTGGCGCCAGGTGTGGCAGTGCGGTTCGCGACGAGCTGGTTCCCGGTGCCGCAGCCGATATCGAGGACGGCCGGGACGCGTTGCCCGATGAACGCCGTGAGCTCGGGATCGACCGTCTTCGCGCGGTACGGTTGCTCATCGTAGAGCGGGGCGATCGCGTCAAAGTCGACGCGCAGTGAACGGTTCATTGCCAGCGGTAACCAGAACGCGGACAATTAAGCAGTGCGCTCACCCGGCCCAAGGGTCGAGCCGGGAGGCACGCCGGTGCCGATGCGGCTCGAAATTCTGCGACCGACCTATCGCACCGAATTGCTGCCGACCGCCGCGGCCTGACGGGCTTCAACCGGAGCTGGCGGGGGCGGTCGACAGCCACCACCCCTCGCCGGCGAGCCAGCATGTGTGATCCGGCTCATCAGGGGCGCGCCGCAACGATCGGATAGCGGTGAAATCGCCCTTCGCCAACGCCGCCGTCAACCTTTCCTCCGCTGCCGGATCTCGCCCGCCGACGCACTCGATCATTCCCACCCGGCCCGCGAACCGGGCAGCATAGCGGCACGGGCCACCTGCCTGGCGTGTGATCATCAGGAAGAAACCCCACCGCTCGGCATTGGTCAGCGGGACGAGAAGGCGGGCATTCTCTGCCGCCAACATATCGAGCCAGACGGCAGAAAAATGCGTCACCCCGGCGTTGACGACGATGGCGTCGACCGGCTTGTCGGGGCGGAAAGTGAAACCGTCCGCTGCTACGACTGTCGCTTGCGGCCAAGCGGAGGCGAGATTCTCGCAGGCTCGGGCGGCAAGGATAGGGTCGATCTCGATCGCGGTGACGCGACCGGCGCGGCCGACGATCTCGGCGAGGATGGCGCTGTAATAGCCGGTGCCGGCACCGACATGGACGACATGGGCGCCACGGCTCAATTCGAGATGATCGTACATACGGGCCCAAAGACTGGGCTGCCCGTTGTTGAGGCGCCGCTCCTCGTCGATCGCGATCAGCACGTCATGGTAGAGGTGGCGCGGATCGGCATCCTCGGTCGTCCAATACTCGGCCATGGCCATCGGGCTGAGGACGCGCCACGGCCCCGGTTCGAGAAAGCGCTCCCGCGGCACCGTCGCGAAGGCATCGATGACCGCGCGCGAACCCAACTTGGCCGTGAAGCGCAACTCTTCTGCGTAATGAAGCCGGGCCTCATCGGTCGAGCTAACCATTTCTCCACTCCTGCGCGGGGGCAAGCACTTCATCGACGGGGGGTCAATTAGGGGCGATCAGCATGATTCCCGGGAAATAGGTTCGATATCGGGCGGCATCGCGCGTGATCAGCGTGGAGTCGGAGATCACCGCGTGGGCGCCGATGAAAAAATCCGGGAGTACCCCGGTCTTGACGCCACCGGAATAGCGGTATCTTTGAAATGCTTTGCCGGCGAGGAACAATGCGGGACGCGGAATCGCGGCACTGACAAGGTGAGCGTCCTGGATCATCGCATCGAGCTCTTCGATTGTCGCGTAACGGATGGACAACTCTGCGTAGACGATGTTGTTGATCGCGAGTTGGTCCTCCGCGGCCGCAAGCATCAAATGCCGCTGCGACCATTCGGCCCAAAGCGGGTCGTCGCTGACGACATCGACGAGGACATTCGTATCGACCAGAATCAATCCGTGTCCTCGCCTCGTGTCAGCGCCATCAGCTCGTCGGTGGACATGCCGAGTTTGGCGCTGCCCCGCAGGCGGGCAAACCTGCTCTCCGATGCCTCGCAATGCGATTTGAGGAATACGCGCCCGTCCTCCGCAAGTTCGAAATCGACATCCGATCCCGGCTTGAGGCCGAGATAATCGCGTAATCGCTTGGGTATCGTAACCTGCCCCTTCGTCGTCATCTTTGCCGTCTTGGCCATGGTAATACCCAAATCTGAGGTCGTAATACCTAGCATGAAGCCGAAGATCGTGCCAGAGTCACCCCAGTAAGCCGCGGGGAAAGTCGCTGCGATCATGCGCGCGTCTCCTGCGCGGCGCCATCTTGGCAACAAGATCGAAGGATATGCTGGACGTTGCTGCCGAGGCTGCCGATTGAAGGAGGCGATCCGTTTGCGGTTCCCCGCCATCCCCCTGATAGCCCGATTTCGTTCCCTGCCGGCCGGCGAAAATTTCCCTGCCGGTCAACCGGCGTTGGTTGCGCAAGTTACTGAACTACAAGCGATAATCGGCGATGAGCCCGGCCGAATCCCCGAATTTTTCCTGAGTTTCCCTGTCCGGCAGGGAAAGAGCGGGAGTAGCGCAGAATGCTCGTAGAGATTGGCCATTTCGCTCTCGTTCTCGCGCTCCTCGTCGCTCTGGTGCAGGGCACCGTACCGCTGGTTGGGGCGTCCGTGCGCAGCCGGCCCTTGATGGACCTGGGGCGCTCGGCGGCGTTGCTGCAGTTCGGGCTCGTGGGGCTCGCCTTCGCCATCTTCATGCACGCCCATATCGTGTCGGATTTCTCGGTGCGGAACGTGTTCGAGAATTCGAACACCGCGAAACCCGATGCTCTACAAGGTGACCGGGGTCTGGGGCAGCCACGAAGGCTCGATGATGCTCTGGGTCTTGATGCTGACCCTGTTCGGTGGGCTCGTCGCGGCTCTGGGGCGTTCATTGCCGGCCACCCTGCGGGCGCGCACATTGGCAATCCAGGGATTGCTCGGATTTGGCACCCTGGCTTTTATTATCGGGACGTCGAACCCGTTCGATCGGCTATTCCCGGTCCCGGTCGATGGGCGCGACCTGAACCCGCTGCTGCAGGACCCAGGTCTCGCCTTCCACCCGCCGTTTCTCTATTTCGGCTATGTCGGCTTCTCGATCACCTATTCTTTCGCGATCGCCGCGCTGATCGAAGGGCGGGTCGGCGCCGCCTGGGCGCGCTGGGTGCGGCCCTGGGCATTGACCGCCTGGTGCGGGCTGACGATCGGCATCGCAATGGGCAGCTGGTGGGCCTATTACGTGCTCGGCTGGGGCGGCTGGTGGTATTGGGACCCGGTCGAGAACGCCTCCTTCATGCCATGGCTGCTCGGAACCGCGCTCCTGCACTCCGCGGCCGTCGTCGAAAAGCGCGAAACCCTACAGCGCTGGACCGTATTGCTTGCCATCCTGACCTTCGGCATGAGCCTGATCGGGACCTTCCTCGTGCGCTCCGGCGTCCTGACCTCGGTCCACTCCTTCGCGGTCGACCCGACGCGCGGCGTCTTCATCCTGGTGCTGATCGCGCTGGTGATCGGCGGCGGCCTCGTGCTTTACGCGTTGCGCGCCCCCGGCCTCGAAACCGGCAACCCGTTCGCTCCGGTGAGCCGCGAAGGCGCCCTCGTCCTCAACAATCTGCTGCTCTGCGCCGGCATGGCGACGGTTTTTCTCGGCACCTTCTACCCGCTGTTCGCCGAGGTGTGGAGCGGCGTCAAGCTGTCGGTCGGCCCGCAATTCTTCGATGCGACCTTCGTGCCGATCCTGGCGCCCGCCATCATCGCCATGGTGATCGGACCGGTCCTGGCCTGGCGCCGCGGCAAGCTCGTGGCGGCTCTGCGACGACTGCTGCCTGCCCTGATCGGCGCACTTACTCGTCCCGGTCATCGTCTTCGCCTTCGACCGGGCCGCACCGCCGGCGGCATTGGCGGGCATCGCGCTCGCAGTCTGGGCGATGCTCGGCGTGTTGACCGATCTGGCCGACCGGAGCGGCGTGGCAAAGCTCCCCTGCCCTGACATCCTGGCGGCGGCTGCGCCATTTGCCGCGCGGAACTTGGGGCTACGCAATCGCCCATTTCGGGGTCGGCGTGCTGATCGCCGGCATTACCGTGTCGACCGCATGGCGCAGCGAGCGGATCGAGACATTGCATCCCGGGGAGAGCCGTCGAGATCGCCGGCCGCACCCTGCGCCTGGTCGGGGTAACCGAAGGGGACGTCGCCAATTACCACGCCCAGCGCGCTCAAATCGTCGTCGAGCGCCCCGGCAGCGCACCGATGACCCTCTACCCCGAGCGCCGCTGGTATCCGGTGGCGCGCAGCCAGACCACAAATACGGCGATCGCGACGAACGGGTTCGGCGACCTCTATCTGGCGCTCGGCGATCCGGATGGCCAAGGCGGCTGGGTGTTGCGCGCCTATTACAACCCGCTCGTGCCATGGATCTGGTTTGGCGCGATCCTCGCCGCCCTGGGCGGGCTCGTCTCGCTGAGCGACCGCCGGCTGCGCCTGCGCCTGCCGGCGGCGAGGAGTTCGCTCGCCGTCACGTCGGCGGGATCGGCCGACAACTGATGATCCGTCGGCTGGCCTTCGCGGTCGCGCTGGCGGCTGGTCTCGTCGGACCTGCGGCCCATGCGGTCGAACCCGCCGAGCGGCTCGCCGATCCGGCGCTCGAGGCGCGCGCCCGGGCGCTGAGCCAGGAATTGCGTTGTCTCGTCTGCCAGAACCAGTCGATCGACGAGTTCGAACGCCGATCTCGCCCATGATCTGCGCGTATTGCTGCGGCAACGCCTGATCGCCGGCGATACGGATCGGCAAGTGCTCGATTATGTCGTCGCCCGCTACGGGGTTTTCGTGCTGCTCGACCCGCCCTTCGCGCCGGCAACCTACCTTTTGTGGCTGACGCCGCCTGCGCTGGTGCTGGGCACCGGCATCTTTCTGGTGCTCCGGGCGCGGCGACGCCGTCCCGACCCCGAACTCCCGGCCTTGAGCGAGGAAGAGCGCGCCCGCGCTGCGCTATTGCTCGGCGAACGCGGATGATCTGGTTCTGGATCATCGCGGGATTGCTGGTCGCTGGCGGCGCTGATTGCGCTGCTGAAGCCTCTGCTGCGGGCACCCCCGGAGAGCGCGGATCAGGGTGAATCCGTCGTCGCGGTGTTTCGCCGGCAACTCACGAACCTCGATACCGAGATTGCGCAGGGCAGGCTCACCGCGGACGAGGCCGCGGCGATGCGCGCCGAGATCACCCGGCGCATGCTCTCGGCGGCCGACCAGGAAGCCCAAAACTCGCGGCCGGACGTCTTGGGCTCGGCCGAAACCTCGTGGCGCATCGGCGCCGCGGTCGGTATAGCCGCCCTGCTGCCGGCGGCGGCGCTCGTCATCTACTCGGCGGTCGGCGCACCGGCGGCGATCGAACGAGGCGGGAGCGCCGCCGCAGCCGCTGCGCCGCACGACCGGGCCGAACTCGCCGCCGCGGCCGAGCAGCTCAAGGCGCGGCTTCAACGGGAGCCCGGGCATGTCGAAGGCTGGGTCCTGCTTGGCTCGCACCTTCGCCTCCCTCGAGCGCTACCCCGAGGCGCGCTCGGCTTACGCCCAGGCGATCGCGTTGGCGCCGAAAGAGCCGCGGTTGCATGCAGAGCTCGGGGAACTGCTCGTGCTGGCGGCGGGGGGCGATGTCACGGCGGAGGCCGAGGCCGAATTTGCCAAAGCCGGAGATGACCCGCGCGCCCGCTTCTATGGCGCAGAAGCCGCGCTGCAGCGCGGCGATCGCGAGACAGCCAAGGCGACGCTGCGTGCACTGCTGGCCACGGCACCGGCCGAGGCGCCCTGGCGCAAGGTCGTGCAAGAACGCCTCGCCGAAATTGCCCCGGGTCAGCCGCCCGCCGCTGCGAAGGGGTCGGGGCCGACCGCACAGGACGTCGCCGCTGCCCAATCGATGTCGCCGGAGGAGCGGCAGGCGATGATTCGCTCGATGGTCGACCGGCTCGCCGCGCGGCTCGAGCAGAACCCGAACGACAAGGACGGGTGGACCCGCCTCGCCCACGCCTATGATGTGCTGGGCGAAACGGAGAAGGCCGAAGCAGCGCGCGCCCGCGCCGCACAAGTACCCGAGGCCGGGAAGTAGCCTCGACCCTGTCTGTGGCGTTCACCTACAACAGCGAGTAAAACTGCCGGTTTGCGCGAGCCGCGATCGGAGCGGTTGAACTTCGGCGCTACCAGCCGTTAACCTCGAAGGACAATGCCCCCATCGCCGGATTTGAGCCTCGTGACTGGAGCGACCGGGTTCGTCGGATCGGCTGTGGCGCGCGCGCTGCTGGCGCGGGGCCATCGGGTGCGCGTGCTCGCCCGGCCAAACAGTGATCGGCGCAACCTTGCAGGTCTCGCGGTAGAAATCGCCGAGGGGACGATGGAGGATGCCCGCTCGTTGGCGCGCGCCGTCGCCGGCTGCCGATACGTGTATCACGTCGCGGCCGATTACCGGATCTGGGTACCCGATCCCGCGCCGATGTTTCGCACCAATGTCGACGGCACTCGGGATCTGCTGACCGCGGCACTGGAAGCCGGCGCCGAACGGGTCGTCTATACGAGCAGCGTCGCGACCCTGGGACTGGTGGCGGGCGGCTCGGCCGATGAGGAGACGCCGAGCAGCGTTGACGACATGATCGGGCCGTACAAACGGTCGAAATTCGCAGCCGAAGAGGTGGTGCGAGAGCTCGTGCGGGAACGCGGATTGCCGGTCGTGATCGTCAATCCTTCGACGCCGGTCGGGCCGGGCGACATCAAGCCGACGCCGACCGGCCGGCTGATCGTCGAGGCCGCGCGCGGCCAGATGCCCGCCTTTGTCGACACCGGCCTCAACATCGTCCATGTCGATGACGTCGCCGAAGGCCATCTCGCCGCGGCCGAGAAGGGACGGATCGGCGAGCGGTATATCCTCGGGGGCGAGAACATGGCGCTGGCCGAGATCCTCGCCGAAGTCGCGCGGGCGGTCGGCAGGCGCCCACCCTGGCTCCGGGTTCCGCACGGCATGCTGTTTCCTGTCGCCATCGGGGCGGAGCTGGCGGCCCGCGTTACCGGCCGCGACCCTTTCGTCACGCTCGACGGAGTTCGGATGTCGCGAAAGAAGATGTATTTCACCTCGGAAAAGGCGTCGCGCGAACTTGGCTACGCGCCGCGGCCGGCGCGCGAGGCCATCGCCGACGCCGTCGGCTGGTTCGAGGCCAAGGGATATCTGAAATGATGGCGATGCGGGACGAGCTGTCGTCGCACCGCGCCGAAGGCGTCGAAACTCCCTCGGGCAAGTGGCGCAGCAGCGAAAATTTCCCGGTCGGATCGTTCCTGATCCGGCGCGGCTTGCGGGCGCATGTGCACGCGTTCTACCGCTTTGCCCGAAACGCGGACGATGTCGCCGACAATCCGGCATTGACAGCCGACGACAAGATCGCGCGGCTCGATCGCATGGCTGCAATCCTCGACGGAGCCCCGGGCGAGGATTCTCGTGCTGCCTCCGCAATGCGGGAAAGCCTCCTCGAGACCGGTATGACTGCTCAGCACTGCCATGACGTGCTGCACGCGTTCCGGCTCGACGCGGTAAAGCTGCGCTATCGCGACTGGGACGACCTGATGGGCTATTGCCGCTACTCGGCTTCGCCGGTCGGGCGGCAGCTACTCGACTTGCACGGCGAAAGCCGCACCGCCTGGCCGGCTTCCGACGCCCTTTGCTCGGCGCTGCAGGTGCTCAATCATCTGCAGGATTGTGTGGACGACCACCGGCGGCTCGATCGCGTCTACCTACCGCTCGAAGATCTCAATGCCGAAGGGACCGGGGTCGAAGCGCTGGCGGCCCGGGTGTCGAGCCCGGGACTGCGGCGCGTGCTCGACCGGCTGCTGTACCGCACCGCCGAGTTGGTCGACCAGGCCTGCGGGTTGCCGCCGCTCGTCGCTTCGCGCGGGTTGCGATGGGAATCCGCTATCATTGTCGCGCTGGCGGGGCGGCTGTTGCACCGACTGCGTCATGGCGATCCCGTTGCGGGCCGCGTCGCGCTGCGCAAATCCGATTTTCTCGCCGCCTTTGCAATCGGCGTCTCGAGAGGTTTTCGGGGATGACCGACGCGGCGCTCCATTCCGAGGAGCTGGGTGAAGGCGCGCTGCGCGAAACTATTCGGCACCGGGTCGAGGCCGCCGGGACCTCGTTCTATTGGGCGATGCGGTTGCTGCCGCGGGATCGCCGTAACGGCATGTATGCGATCTATGCGTTCTGCCGTGAGGTCGACGATATCGCCGATGGCGAGAGGCCAGTCGAACACAAGCTCGCGTCTCTGGCCGGGTGGCACGAGGAGATCGAGGCGCTCTATGACGGGCGTCCGCGCCACCTCGTGGCTCGTGCACTGTCGGGGCCCTTACAGTGTTATGACCTTCGCAGAGAAGACTTTGTTGCGATCCTCGCCGGCATGGAGATGGACGCTCGCGGAGATATCAAAGCCCCCGATTTGGCAACCCTAGACCTCTATTGCGCACGTGTCGCGAGCGCGGTCGGCCATCTCTCGGTTCATATATTCGGCGATTCCAGCGACGCCGCCCATGCCGTCGCGGAATTGCTCGGCCGGGCGCTGCAGCTGACCAACATCCTGCGCGACCTCGCAGAGGACGCCGCTCGACAGCGTTTGTATCTGCCTCGCGAAATCCTCGATCGGCACGGAATTCGAGATGCCGAGCCCGCGGCCGTGCTGCGGCATCCGGCATTGCCAGCAGTATGCCGCGATGTCGCCGCCATTGCCGAAAGCCACTTCCGGCAGGCCGCGCGGGCAATGGAGCAATGCTCGCATCGCGCTATGCGTCCAGCCGCGGTAATGGCGGCGCTCTACCGCGCGACGCTCTCGGCTCTGCAGCGCTCAGGGTGGCGCAATCCCATGCAGCGCGTCAGTGTGTCGACCTCGGTCAAGCTTTGGCTGGTGTTGCGCCACGGCTTGTTATGAGGGCAGCAGCGGGCACCGGTTGCGTGCATGTTGTTGGCGCGGGTCTCGCCGGGCTCGCGACGGCGATCGCGCTCGCCGAGACCGGTCGTTGCGTCATTCTGTATGAAGCTGCCCCCCATGCCGGCGGACGCTGCCGCTCCTATTTCGATGCAGAGCTCGGGTGCCGGATCGACAACGGCAACCATCTCCTTTTGTCCGGCAATCAGGCGGCGCTCAATTATCTAGACCGGATCGGCGCGCGCGGGTCTCTCGAAGGTCCGCCTGAGGCTGTCTTCCCGTTCGTCGACGCCGCGACCGGGGAGCGTTGGACGGTGCGGCCGAATAGCAGCACTCTGCCCTGGTGGGTTTTGTCCGGCAAAAGGCGGGTTCCGCACACGCGAGCGCGTGACTATCTCGCCGCATCCGCGCTGCGGCGGGCGGACTTGTCGGCAACGATCGCCGCTGTGCTCGATCCCCGGCAAAGATTGTTTCGCCGGCTGTGGGAGCCGCTGGCCGTCGCCGCCTTGAATACGGGCGCCGAGCAGGGATCGGCGATACTCTTCTGGCGCATGCTCGCCGAGACGCTCGGGCGGGGGGGCGCAGCATGCCGTCCACTGTTCCCTCGCGTCGGGCTATCGGAGAGCTTCGTCGAGCCGGCGCTCGCCCGCTTGCGCGCCAAGGGCGCGGAAATCCGCTTCGGCGCACGTCTGAGGGCGTTGACCTTCGGCCCCGACGGGGTTTCGGATCTCGACTTCGAAGCGGCTTCGATCGCGCTCGACCGAGCCGATGGCGTGATCCTTGCCGTACCCTCCGCGATCGCCGCCCGCCTTGTTCCGGGGCTCATCATACCCGACCGGCACTCGCCGATCGTCAACGCACATTTCCGATGCAACCCCCCGACAGGCGCGCCGTTTTTTGTGGGGGTAATCGGCGGTGCCGCGGAATGGATCTTTCGCAAGCGCGGAGTGTTATCGGTGACGGTCAGCGCTGCTGACCGATTTGTCGAGCAGCACCGCATCGGAACTGCGCGACCTGTTCTGGCGTGATGTCGCAGTCGCCTATCAGCTTCCGGCGCATCCAGTTCCGCCGGCGCGGATCGTCAAGGAGCGCAGGGCGACGTTTCTGGCAACCCCCGAGCAACTGAAACGCCGGCCGCAACAGAAGACGGCGTGGCGGAACCTTCTACTTGCCGGCGATTATGTCGACACGGGCTTGCCTGCAACGATCGAAGGCGCTATTCGCTCCGGCTTTGCTGCGGCCGGCCTAGCAACCGATTGCCGGCGTCAGGCGTTATCCCAAACTCCCGCGAGTGCCCGAAATCCGCTCTCGTTAACCACGGAAATTCAGCAAGAACGACATCGCGCCCTCCCATGAATGAAATAACCACGAAAGAAGTGGCGAGGCTGCGCCGTCGCGTCGGCGCGGCGCGCCTCGACGAGGCGATCACGCGAGCAAGCGAATTGCTGGTCGCCTTGCAGCACCCCGACGGACATTGGGTCTTCGAGCTGGAGGCCGACGTGACGATCCCGTCGGAGTTCATCCTGCTCCAGCACTATTTCGCCCGCATCGAGCCGGAACTGCAAGCCCGGATCGCCACGTATATTCGCGCAACCCAAGGCGCGGACGGCGGCTGGCCATTGTTCCACGGGGGCGCTCTCGATCTCAGCGCTTCGGTCAAGGCCTATTTCGCGCTTAAGGCGGCCGGCGACTCGGTCGACGCGCCGCATATGGAACGGGCCCGGGCGGCGATCATGGCCCGTGGCGGCGCCCGGCGCTGTAACGTATTCACACGCATCCTGCTGGCACTGTTCGGCGAGGTTCCGTGGCGGGCGGTCCCGGTCATGCCGGTCGAGATCTTGCTGCTTCCGAACTGGTCTCCCTTTCACATCGCCAAGGTGTCCTACTGGTCGCGCACGGTTCTCGTGCCGCTCCTCGTCCTCATGGCACTGCGGCCGCGGGCCCGCAACCCGCTCGGCATTACCGTTGGCGAGCTTTTTCTGGAGCCGCCGGAGGCGGTGCGGGATTGGATCGGCGGTCCGACCTCCTCGCCGCTCTCGGTGGCGTTCGGCATGCTCGACCGGCTGTTGCGGGTAGCCGAGCCGTTCTTTCCGGCGGATGCGCGACGGCGGGCGATTGACAAAGCCGTCGCCTTCGTCACCGAGCGCCTCAATGGAGAAGATGGCCTTGGCGGCATCTTTCCGGCGATCGCCAACGCCGCGATGATGTTCGACTGTTTGGGCTATGGCCCCGAGCATCCCGACTACGCCTCGGCTTTGTCTTCCCTTCGCAAACTGCTGGTGCTCGGCGGCGACCGCAGCTATTGCCAACCCTGCTTGTCCCCGGTGTGGGACACGGCGCTCGCTTGCCATGCGCTGATGGAGGTCGAAGACATCCGCCTGGAAGCGACAATAAGGCGAGCGCTCGACTGGCTCGAGACAAAACAGGTGCTGGAAGTCGCCGGTGATTGGGCGGCAGCGCGCCCTGGCCTGCGGCCCGGCGGGTGGGCGTTCCAGTTCGAGAATCCCTACTACCCCGATCTCGACGACACGGCTGCCGTCGCTCTCGCTCTCGACCGGTTCGGCTCAGCGCGTTATCGGGTGGCAATCGATCGGGCGGCCGAATGGGTGATTGGCATGCAAAGCCGGGGCGGCGGATGGGGATCCTTTGACGCCGACAACACCCATTACTATCTGAACCACATCCCGTTCGCTGATCACGGCGCGTTGCTGGACCCCCCGACAGCGGACGTCAGCGGCCGTTGCCTAAGCTTCCTGACGCAAGCCGGCTACGGCCCCGATCACCCGGCGGTAGCCGCGGCCATAGCCTATCTGCGATCCGAGCAGGAAGCCGACGGCAGCTGGTTCGGCCGGTGGGGGACCAATTATATCTACGGGACCTGGTCGGTGCTCACCGCGTTGAACAGCGCCGGCCTGCCGGCGGATTCGCCCGAAATACGGCGCGCCGTGAACTGGCTCGTCGCTCGCCAGCACCAGGATGGGGGGTGGGGGGAAGGAGGCGAATCCTACTGGACAGGAGCGCCCCACGGCGACGCTCCCTACAGCACCTCGTCGCAGACTGCCTGGGCGCTGCTTGCTTTGATGGCCGCCGGAGAGGTTGGCAATCCGGCGGTCGCGCGCGGTATCGCATATTTGGTCGACAGCCAGGACCAGGACGGCAACTGGGACGAGCCCTGGTACACCGCCGTCGGTTTCCCGCGCGTCTTTTATTTGCGCTATCACGGCTACCGTGCCTTCTTCCCGCTCTGGGCTCTCGCCCGGTTTCGCCGTTTGTCGCGAGGCAACTCGCGGCAGGTCCCGTTCGGCATTTGAGGCAGGGTGGGACGCGAATGAGCCGGGCCGCGTCCTTTTGTCCATGGCCAAATGCCCGGTGGGCAGCTAGGGGTTTCGCGCGATGCGGCGGCGGGCCGACCTGCGATAACGTGACGCTTGCCTCCGGACTTGATGTTGTCAACCATTAGGAGAGGATCGGCCGCCAGGCCGGTCCGAAGGCGGTCCGAAGGACCGGCGTTTGAGCTGTGGCTGTTTGGGAAGGTGCGGATGCACCGATTGTCGACGGTGCTTTGCACCTCAGGGCTCGCTGCGGAAGCGAAGATCGCGCGCGCGGCGGGATTTCCCGTTGTGATCGGCGCAGGAGACCGAGAACGCACGGCCGCACTCGTCGAAGGCGCGCTCCGGCGGGCGAATTGCCTGATGAGCTTTGGCATTGCCGGCGCCCTGGCGCCGCATTTGCGCCCGGGTGATGTCGTAATATCGGCAGAGGTCGTGTCCGTCGGCCATCGCTGGACGGCAGCGCAACCTTTCCAAACGCGCGTGGCTGCCCTTGCGCGGCAAATCGGCGCCTTCGAAGGCGCGGTATTCGGAGCGAGCGCGATCCTTGCAACCGAGGCAGAAAAAAGCCGCGCGTGGCGTGACACGGGTGCCCTTGCGGTCGATCTTGAAAGCGACGTCGTCGCCCGCATCGCGTCGCAGGCCGGGATCCCCTTTCTCGTCGCCCGCACGATCGCCGATACCGCCTACAGGGAACTCCCTCCGGCTGCGCTGATCCCGCTGTCAGAGGCCGGCACCCCGAACCTCGCTCGCGTGCTCGGCTCGGTCCTGCGCCGCCCGCGGCAGATCCCGACGCTGATCGGCCTGGCCCGGGAAACCCGGATGGCTCTGTCGGCGCTAGCCGGACCCGCGCACGCTCTCCGCGGGCTGGCCGCGGCCTTCTAGCCGCGCGATCGCCTCCTTGACGTGCCGGGAGAAGGCGTATTCAGCCGGCCTTTGCCGGTCCAGCGGGATTTCCGGCGCCATCTCGCCCTCGGTACGGAATCCGCGGAGCGCCACCGCCGCCGCTTTCACCGGGTGCTTCACCGAATCCATCACAGCGGTCGCCTCGTACCCGCTATGCACCATGCAATCGGCGCATTTCTCGTAATTGCCGGTGCCGTAGGCGTCCCAGTCGGTCTCCTCCATCAGCTCCCTGAATGTCTTCGCGTAGCCTTCGCCCAGCAAATAGCAGGGGCGCTGCCAGCCGAAATAATTGCGCGTCGGATTGCCCCAGGGGGTGCAATGATAGGATTGGTTGCCCGCCAGGAAATCGAGAAACAGACTGGACTGATTGAAGGCCCAACGGCGCTGCGGATCCCGCTTGAAGACTTCACGGAACAATTCCTTGGTGCGGCGCCGATTGAGGAAATGCTCCTGATCCGGTGCGCGTTCGTAGGCGTAGCCGGGTGATACCGTTATGCCGTCGATCCCGATGTCCATGACGTCGTCGAAAAAGCCGGCGACGCGCTCAGGGGCGGCGGTATCGAACAGGGTCGAGTTGATATTGACCCGAAATTTGCGGGCCTTTGCCAGCTTGATCGCCGCGATGGCGCGATCGTAAACCCCGGCCTGGCACACCGAGCGGTCGTGATCCTCGCGGTCGCCGTCGAGATGGATGGTCCAAGCAAAATAGGGGCTCGGCTCGAACAGCTCGATCTTCTTTTCGAGCAGCAGCGCGTTCGTGCACAGATAGACGAACTTCTTCTTGGCGATCATGCGCCGGGTGATCTCATCGATTTCACGGTGCAGCAGGGGTTCGCCGCCGGCGATGACCACCATCGGCGCACCGCACTCATCCGCCGCCGCGACACACTCGTCGACGCTGAGGCGCTGATTGAGGATGGCGTCAGGATAATCGATCTTGCCGCAACCGGCGCAGGCGAGGTTGCACCGGAACAACGGTTCGAGCATCAGGACCAGTGGATAGCGCCGGACGCCCTTGAGGTGCTGAGCGATAACATAGGCGCCGACCCGAATCGTTTGGCGCATCGGAATTGGCACGGCGAAACCTCTTGACCAGAATTGTAGCGCGAGCCGACCTCAGCCGGCGATGTCGGCGAGTTGCGAAGGCATCCGGAAACGGACGTTCTCGGTAACGCCGGGCAGCGCCGAGAGCTCGACTTGCGTCAGCTCGCGCAACCGGTTGATTACCTCCTCGACGAGTTCTGCTGGGGCCGATGCGCCGGCGGTGATGCCAACGGCCTTGGCGTCTTCGATCCAGCTCGGGTCGAGCGCGCGAGCGTCTTCGATAAGATAGCTGGGCACTCCGCTTTCTGCCGCGATCTCGCGCAGTCGGTTCGAATTCGAGCTGTTCGGCGCCCCGACAACCAAGACAACATCGACAATCTTTGCGAGTTCCCGCGCCGCTCTCTGGCGATTTTGCGTAGCGTAGCAGATGTCTTTGGTGTCGGGACCGACGATCGTCGGAAAGCGGGCCTTCAGCGCTTCGATGACGGCGCGCGTATCGTCGACGCTGAGGGTGGTCTGAGTGATAAAGGCGAGCTTGTCCGGGTCGGCGACCTTGAGCCGGACGACCTCTTCCGGGGTCGAGATCAGATGCACGCGGCCGTCGATTCGACCCATCGTACCGACGATTTCCGGGTGTCCGGCGTGCCCGATCAAGACGATCTCGCGACCCTGGTTGGCATAGCGCTGGCCCTCGATGTGCACTTTCGAGACCAGCGGGCAGGTCGCGTCGATGACCGGAAGCCCGCGGTCCGTCGCGCGCTCCTCGATCGCGCTGGCGACCCCATGCGCGCTGAAAATCGTGACGGCGCCTTTGGGGATTTCGTCGATCTCGTCGACGAAATGCGCACCCTTGGCGCGCAAGCGCTCGACGACGTGGCGATTATGCACGATTTCGTGGCGGACATAGATCGGCGGGCCAAATTTTTCGAGCGCACGCTCGACGATCTCGATGGCACGTTCGACCCCGGCGCAGAAACCTCGTGGCTGGGCTAGCACTACCCGCATGACATCGCCTCGCTGCCGGTCGAGAGCAGGCCGGATCCGAACTCGGCCCGCATCCGCATCAGCCGCTATATGAACGTGCAACGTCCCTGACACAATCCGTGGCGCAATGCACGCGCAATCAGCATATGGAGGAACACGCGCGGCAAGAGATTCCGCTGTCCGCGAAGAACGCTCATGCAACTATATCTTTCCATTGCCATCGTGCTGTTTCCCGCCTGGGCGTACCTGATCGGGTCGGCCGTGGCTGTCATGCGGTTTGCCGGTCGCCTGTCGCCCCCAGCTTCGGATCAGCCGGCGGTCTCGGTGCTGAAGCCGCTACACGGCGACGAGCCGGGGCTTTATGACAATCTGCGCTCCTTTGCCCAGCAGGAATATCCGGCGCTGCAAATCGTGCTCGGCGTCAATGACGCGCGGGATCGCGCGCTGCCGGCCGCTCGTGCCCTGATTCGCGATCTCCCGACCTGCGACATCGCCCTTGTGGTCGATGCGCGGGCCAATGGGTCGAACAAGAAGGTCGCCAATCTCGAAAACATGCTCCAGGCTGCGCGCCACGATGTGATCGTGCTCGCCGACAGCGATATGCGCGTCGATCGGCATTACCTCGGCGCGGTGACGGCGCCATTGCACGATCGGCAGACCGGAGTCGTGACCTGCCTCTACAAAGGTGTGCCGACCGGCGGGAAATGGTCCGAATTGGGGGCCATGCACATCAACTTTGGGTTCTTGCCTGGCGCGCTGGTCGCCGAATCGCTGAGGCTGGGCGGAGGGTGTTTTGGTGCGACAATCGCGCTGCGCAGCGAAACTCTCGAGCGCATCGGCGGATTTGCGCGTCTGCGGGACGAGCTCGCCGACGACCACCGGATCGGCGACGAGGTTCGCGCGCTTGGACTTTCCGTCGTGCTGTCACCTTACATTATCGAGGCTCGCGTCTTCGAGCCGCGTCTGGCCGATCTGTGGCGGCACGAGGTGCGTTGGGCGCGCACGGTGCGGGCAATGGCGCCCGCCGGCTTTGCCGGATCGGTGCTGGCCCATCCAGTCGTGATCGCCGCGCTCGCCTCGGCAGCGGCGGGATTTGCCTTGACCCCCTGCATCTTTCTTGGGATTTCCTGCGTTTTAAGGTGGGCGACGGCGCGGGTCATTGCGGGTGCACTCGGCCTTCCCCCGGCCAAGCCCTGGTTGCTGCCGGTGCGCGATGCCTTGTCCTTCGCCGTATTCGTCGCCAGCTTCTTCGGGCGCACGGTCTTCTGGCGCGATCAGGTTTTTCATGTCGAGGCGAGCGGCCGCATGACAGCCGACGGAGATAAGGTCCTATGATGAAGACCCTCTTCCTGCACCCGCCGTCCTTCGACGGCTTCGACGGCGGCGCCGGTTCGCGTTATCAGGCCAAGCGCGAGATCCGATCGTTCTGGTTCCCGACCTGGCTTGCCCAGCCGGCAGCCCTCGTTCCCGACAGCAAGCTGATCGACGCTCCTCCGGCGCGTTTGAAGCTCGACGACATACTGCCGCTCGCTGGAGCCTACGAACTGGCGGTGCTCCATACCTCGACACCTTCCTTCGCGTCCGACATTCGGGTCGCCGAGGCGCTGAAGGATACGAACCCGAGGCTCAGGATCGGATTTATCGGCGCCAAGGTTGCGGTCGAGCCCGAGGATAGCCTCAGGGCCTCTGCCGCCGTCGACTTTGTCGCCCGCGAAGAATTCGATTTCACGGTCAAGGAGGTGGCCGACGGTCACCCCTACGATGCGATCGACGGTCTGAGCTTTCGCAGCCCGAGCAGCGCCATCGTCCACAACCGCGACCGGGCAGTTTTGGAACAAATGGACCGGCTGCCCTTTGTCACCGAAGTCTACAAGCGCGACTTGCGGGTCGAAGACTACTTCATCGGCTATCTGAAGCACCCCTACGTCTCGCTGTATACGGGTCGCGGCTGCCGGTCGAAATGCACCTTTTGCCTGTGGCCGCAGACGGTCGGCGGGCACCGGTACCGGGTGCGCAGCGTCGGTCACGTGATCGAGGAAATTCGCCTCGCGAAGAGCTATTTTCCGCAGGTGAAGGAGTTCTTCTTTGACGACGACACCTTCACCGACGACCGGCCGCGCGCCGAGGCGATCGCCCGTGAGCTCGGCAAGCTCGGCGTCACCTGGTCCTGCAACGCCAAGGCCAACGTGCCGCGCGCGACGTTGGAGGTGTTGCGCGACAACGGATTGCGGCTATTGCTCGTCGGTTATGAGACCGGCAACCAGCAGATCCTCAACAACATCAAGAAAGGGATGCGCATCGACATCGCTCGGCGTTTCACGAAGGACTGTCACGAGCTCGGGGTCACGATCCACGGCACCTTCATCCTGGGGCTGCCCGGTGAAACCAAGGAGACGATCGAGGAAACGATCCGCTTCGCTGCGGAAATCAATCCGCACACGATCCAGGTTTCGCTCGCCGCGCCCTATCCGGGCACTTATCTGCACCGGCAGGCCGTCGAGAACGGCTGGCTCGACATCGGCCACGCCGAGCTGATCGACGATCGCGGCGTGCAGATCGCGCCGCTGCACTATCCGCACCTCTCGCATACCGAGATCTTCGAGTCGCTCGAGACCTTCTATAAGCGCTTCTATTTCCGCCGCGGCAAGATTGCCTCGCTGGTCGCCGAGATGGTCAAGAGCCCCGAGATGATGCGGCGGCGCCTGCGCGAAGGCGTCGAGTTCTTCCAGTTCCTGCGCAGCCGGGAGATGGCGAGCTGAGAAGCCTGATCGTCTGCGCCGACGATTTCGGGCTCGATCCCGCCGTCAACGAAGCTGTCGAGGAAGCGCACCGGCGCGGCATTCTGTCGACCGCGAGCCTGATGGTCGGCGCCCCCGCCGTGGCTGACGCGGTTGCGCGCGCGCGGCGCTTGCCGGACTTGCGGGTCGGCCTGCATCTGGTGCTCGTAGATGGGCGTCCGACGCTTCCTTGCGCCGAAATCTCGAGTTTGGTGCGCCGCGACGGACGTTTCGATCCGAGCATGGCCCGCGCCGGCGTAAAGTTTTTCGCTCTGCCGCAAGTTCGCCGTCAGCTCGCGATGGAGATCCGCGCGCAATTCGAGGCCTTTCATACGACCGGCTTGCGGCTCGACCATGTAAACGCCCACAAGCACATTCATCTTCATCCGACGGTGGCGCGGGTCATTATCGAAATCGGGCGCGAATACGGTATGGCCGCCGTGCGGGTGCCCTTCGAACCGGTCCAGTCTTTGCACGCCGCCTTCCCCGACGAGCACCATTCGACGCCGATTTACCGCCCCTGGATCGAGTATTTACGCCGCCGGTTGCAAAGCGCCGGTCTGTTCGTCAACGACAACCTTTTCGGCCTCGCTTGGACCGGCGGGATGGTGGAGGAGCGGCTGCTGCGGCTCCTGCCGCAGCTGCCGCAAGGCGTCAGCGAGATCTATTTTCATCCGGCAACCGTGCGCAGCGCCGCGCTGAGCGCAACAATGCCTGGGTACCGTCACGAGGAAGAGCTCGCGGCCTTGTTGAGTCCGTCCGCCAAAAGCCTAGTTGCCAAATTCGGCATCAGGATAGGCGGCTACAGCGATTTAGCTACGCGGGCCGGCACAAAATAGCGATGCGGGCGTTGACGCCCCACTGACGCTACCGGTCGGATAATAACGACGGGCGTCTATACAAATTGCCGCGAAAACTCCGATCCGCGGACATAAAGCGGACATGCTTCGCGGTAATGCTGCGTACAATGGGCAAGGTAAGGAGGGGAGTCATGGACGAGCGCTTTGAGTGCTGCCGCTATGAGCCGAGCCTCGAAGATCTGCTCGCGGACGAGGTGATGACGCCCGTGCTGCGCAGTGCCGGTCTCGAGGCGCAGGAGTTTCGCGAGATGATGGTGGAAACCGCGCGCCGGATCGAGGATCGGGCGCGGCGGAGGGACATGGGGTAGGGAGTCGCGGCCGAAGCTTACGTCGGCAGTCTCGTGAATTGCAGCCGAACCCGCAGACCGGGCCTGTTGTCCTCCAGCGTGACCGAGCCGTCGTGCCGCCGCGCAATCGCGCGCACGAGGCTCAGTCCGAGGCCGTTTCCGGGGGTCGTACGGCTCGGCTCGAGGCGGACAAAGCGGTCCAAAACACTGTGCCGATCCGCCTTGGGAATGCCTGGCCCGTGATCCGCTACTTCGAGGATCGCGTGCCCGTTTTCGGGAAAGACCCGCAGCTCGATCCGGCCGCCGCCGGCATATTTGAGCGCGTTGTCGAGGAGATTGGTTAACGCCTGCGATAAGAGGTGCCGGTCGCCGCGGATCCTGACGCCGGGCTCGGCCGTCACAGTTAGAGCGAACCCTTTTTCCTCGGCGACCGGCTCGTAGAGTTCAGCCGCTGACCAGGCGACTTCAGAGAGGTCAAGCGGCGCGGGCTGATCGTGGCGAGCGCCCGCTTCCAATTCGGCGATGCTGAGCAGCGCGTTGAACGTTGCGAGCAGTCGATCTGCCTCGTCTATCGCGGCGCGAATTGCCTCGCTCTGGCTGGCACCGGCCGGTGGAGCGACCCCAGATGGAGCGACGAGCGCGCGTTCGAGCTGGGTGCGCAGCCGCGAGAGCGGCGTCCTCAGATCGTGGGCTACGTCATCCGTGACCTCGCGCATCGCGGTCATCAGCCGTTCGATCTGGTCGAGCATCCGGTTGAGGTTGGCGGCGAGCTGGTCGAACTCGTCACGTGTGCCATGCAACGGGATGCGGTCTGAAAGATTTCCGGCCATGACGCGTTCGCTCGTTCGGTTCACCTGCTCGACGCGCCGCAACAAATTGCGGCTCATCACGGTGCCGCCGATCAGACCGATGCCGAGCGCGATCAGCCCGGCCCATAACAGGGTCGCTCTGACTTCGCTTCGAAACGCCGCCGCGTCGCTAATGTCACGCCCGACCAGCAATCGATACCCGCCCGGGATGACAAACAGCCTGCCCCGCGCCGGATGAACCTCATGGCGACCGCTTATCGTTCGTTCGAGAGCGAAGGACAGCCAGGTGGAATGGGTCGGCACGCCGGCCGGCCAGGCCGCAATATTGCCGGCGAGAGGCTGTCCGTCGGGGTCGGTCACCAGATAGATCATCGCGTCGCCGCGATCGCCAGCGCTACGCGCCGCCACGATCTGGATCAGCCCGCTCAAACCTCTCTGCGCGTATTGCTCGGCAAGCCCGGTGATCTCGGCGTCGAGCGTTGCCTCGGTCTGGCGCTCTACAAAATCCGCGCTGGTCAAGTAGACGAACAGCAGAACGCCGAGCACAGAGGCCGCAAATACGAGGAAGTAAAGCGCGGCCAGCCGGAACGCATGAGTCCCGACGATCAGTCGAGAGCTGCGGAGAATTTGCGCCGCCGATAACGGTCTCCCAGATGCGAGGCGAGACTCTGCGACCATCATCGGTGCCCGCCTCGCGGGTTACTCCGGAGCCCGCAGACAGTAGCCGGCGCCGCGAACCGTATGCAGTAGCGGATGATCAAAGCTCTTGTCGATTTTCTGGCGCAGGCGACTGATGTGGACATCGATGACGTTGGTCTGCGGATCGAAATGATAGTCCCAGACATGCTCCAGCAGCATCGTGCGCGTAACCACATGGCCGGCGTTGCGCATCAGGTATTCCAGCAAACGGAACTCACGCGGCAGCACCTCGATTGCTTTCCCGCCCCGCCTGACATTGCGGGTCAACAGGTCTAGTTCGAGATCCGCCACCCGCAGCCTGATCATGGCTGTCGGCCCGGTGCCGCGCCGCAGCAACGCCTCGAGCCGGGCGAGCAGTTCGCTGAAGGCGAATGGCTTGACCAGGTAGTCGTCGCCGCCGGCGCGCAATCCCTTGACGCGGTCGTCGACGCTGGCTAGCGCGCTGAGGATCAGCGCCGGCGTGCGGATCTCGGCTGCCCGCAGCGCGCCCAGCAACGAAAGGCCATCCATGCTCGGCAGCATGCGGTCGAGAATCATGGCGCTGTAATCCCCGGAGGTCGCGAGAAACAGGCCTTCGCGTCCGTCACTGGCGCAATCGACGGTGTAGCCGCTTTCGCTCAGACCCTTGGTCAAGTAGGTCGCAGTCTCACGATCGTCTTCGACGACAAGGATCTTCATCTAGCAAGGGCGGTCTCTTTGGGTTGATGCTCAGGTGGTATTGGCGGCCGGGCAGGGCAAGCGATCGGCGGCCGATCCGACTTGTCGCGGTAATGGACCAGTTGCCGTTTTCCGCCTTGACCAGGAGGCACCGAACAACGATGTATTAACGGACCAAATCGGTCCGAATTCGGTGGAAACCAGGTCCGCGAGAGCGATGATCATCCTCAGCAAGCTCGCCGATTACGGCGTAATCGTCGCCACTCACCTCGCCGCCCACCCCGACCGGCAGCTCACCGCCGGTACGGTCGCGACCGAGACCCGGCTGCCGCAGGCCACCGTCGCGAAAGTCCTGAAGGCGCTGGCGCATGCCGGCCTCGTCACGGCGGCACGAGGCGTCGGCGGCGGCTACCGCCTAGCGCGTCTCGCGACATCGATTTCAGTAGCCGAGGTCGTTGCCGCGATCGACGGCGACATCGGGCTGACCCAATGCTCGGTCCATGTCGACGAATGCGCGCGCACGACCTACTGCCCGACCCGGCCGCATTGGGCGGCGATCAATCGCGCGGTTGGGGAGGCGCTGTCGGCGGTTTCCCTCGATGCGATGCTGACCCCGGCGGCTTTCGCGCCGCGAATTTCTCCTTCGCCCAGTCCGTCACAACCTGACGAGCCCAGATATTCCGCATGACAGCCTCAAGCGAAACCCTGCAGACCGTCCGCTCGCTCTCGCAAGAGGGCTACAAATACGGCTTTGTGACCGATATCGAGGCCGAGACGGCGCCGCCGGGTCTCACCGAAGACACGGTCCGCTTCATTTCCGCCAAGAAGGCAGAGCCGGAGTGGCTGCTCGAATGGCGGCTGGCCGCGTTCCAGGCGTGGCGCGAGATGATCCAGCCGGATTGGGCCAAGCTCCATCTCGCGCCGATCGACTATCAGGCGGCCACCTACTATTCCGCGCCAAAGCAGAATACCGGGCCGAAATCGCTCGACGAGGTCGATCCTGAACTGCTGCGCACCTATGACAAGCTCGGCATTCCGCTGCGTGAGCGCGAGGCGCTCGCCGGCGTTGCCGTCGATGCGGTGTTCGACAGCATTTCGGTGGCGACGACGTTCAAGGGCGAGCTCTCGAAGCTCGGCATCATTTTCTGCTCGATGGGCGAGGCGGTGCGCGAGCACCCCGATCTCGTGCGCAAGTATCTCGGCACGGTGGTGCCGCAGAACGACAACTTCTTCGCCGCGCTAAATTCCGCGGTGTTCAGCGACGGCTCCTTCGCTTACATCCCACCTGGCGTGCGCTGTCCGATGGAGCTCAGCACCTATTTCCGAATCAATGCGGCCAAGACCGGGCAGTTCGAGCGCACCTTGCTGATCGCCGATGCCGGCGCTTATGTCAGCTATCTCGAAGGCTGCACCGCGCCGCAACGCGACGAGAACCAGCTCCACGCGGCGGTCGTCGAGCTGATCGCGCATGAGGAGGCGCAGATCAAATACTCGACCGTGCAGAACTGGTACCCCGGCGACGCCGAGGGGCGCGGCGGCATCTACAATTTCGTGACCAAGCGCGGCGCCTGCCGCGGCGCGCGCTCGAAGATCTCGTGGACCCAGGTCGAGACCGGCTCGGCGATCACCTGGAAATACCCGAGCTGCGTGCTCGAGGGCGACCACTCGGTCGGCGAGTTCTACTCGGTTGCGATCACCAACAATCGCCAGCAGGCCGATACCGGGACCAAGATGATCCATATCGGCAAGGACACGCGCTCGACGATCGTCTCGAAAGGCATTTCGGCCGGCCGCGGGCAAAACACCTATCGCGGTCTGGTGCGCGTGCAGCCGAGGGCGCAGGGCGCGCGCAATCATACGCAATGCGACTCGCTGCTGATTGGCGAGCGGTGCGGCGCGCACACCGTGCCCTATATCGAGGTGCGCAATCCCTCGGCCCGGGTCGAGCACGAGGCGACGACGTCGAAGATCAGCGAGGACCAGCTGTTTTATTGCCGGCAGCGGGGCTTGAGCGCCGAGGACGCGGTGTCGCTGATCGTCAACGGCTTTTGCAAGGAAGTCCTGAAAGAGCTGCCGATGGAATTTGCGGTCGAAGCGCAAAAGCTGCTCGCCGTCAGCCTCGAGGGCAGCGTCGGTTGAGGCAGCCTGATCTGGCCCTGATAAAACAGGTGAAGCAGGTCCGGCCGCTTGCCCGATGGTAGGAACCGAATAGTGGAAATGATGCTGGAAATTAATAATCTCCATGCGCGGCTGGCTGATGGCCGCGAGATCCTGCGCGGCATCGATCTCTCGGTGAATGCCGGCGAGGTGCACGCTATCATGGGGCCGAACGGCTCGGGCAAGAGCACGCTTGCCGCGGTGCTCGCCGGCCGCGAGGGGTATGAGGTCACCGAAGGCAAGGTTACCTATCTCGGCCGCGACTTGCTCGCGATGGAGGCCGACGAGCGGGCGCGGGAAGGCTTGTTTCTCGCCTTCCAATATCCGGTCGAGATCCCGGGTGTGAACAACATGTATTTCCTGCGCACCGCGATCAACGCGCAGCACCGCCACCGCGGCGAGCCCGAGATCGACGCCGGTCAGTTTCTCAGGATCGTGCGCGCCAAGCTCAAGCTGCTGGACATCGGCGAGGATCTATTGCAGCGCGCCGTCAATGTCGGTTTTTCGGGCGGCGAGAAAAAGCGCAACGAAGTCTTTCAAATGGCGATGCTCGAACCGCGTCTGGCCATTCTCGACGAGACCGACAGCGGTCTCGATATCGACGCACTGAAAATGGTGGCGCGCGGGGTCAATCAGCAGCGCGCGCCCGACCGTGCGATCGTCATGATCACCCACTACCAGCGCTTACTCGACTATGTCGAGCCGGATCGGGTGCACGTGCTGCAAGGCGGCCGCATCGTCCAGTCCGGCGACAGGACCCTCGCGCTCGATCTCGAGCGGCGCGGTTACGGCCCTGTCGAAAACGCAGCCTGAGCAACGACCCGCTATGATTTTCGCATTATCAGGGCTGAACTTAACCCTCTCCCCCCGCTGGCCGGGGGGAGAGGGAAGGGTGAGGGGGGCCGGTGTTTCACATTACGGCGCTGCCCACCTCACCCTCCCACGCCTCCGGCGTGGACCCCTCCCTCTCCCCCCTAAAGGGCGGAGAGAGGCGAATTTCGCGAATTCGACGAAGACGGGACGCCGATGAGCGCCGTCGTCGATTTCCCGGTCAAGCCCGAGACGCGACCTTATCTCGAAACGTTCGGGCGCACCCGCCACAAGAATGATCCGGACTGGCTCGCGGGCTGTCGCAACCGCTGCCTTGCCCGCTTCGCCGAGCTGGGGTTTCCGTCTCGGCGCAGCGAAGCCTGGCGTTATCTCGATCTGCGTTCCCTCGAACAGCGGCCGATGCTGCCGGCCGGGGTTGAGAGCGCCGCTGTCACATCCGCCGTGCGCGCCCAGCTCACCGAAATCGGCTTGGTCGTACCGACGCATAGGCTCGTGCTCGTCAATGGCAGCTTTGCGCCGGAGCTATCGCGGCTCGATGAGCTTCCGTCGGGCGTGTGGCTCGGGCCGATGGCAGCCGCCATCGCCGAGCGGCCGGATCTCGTACGTGCGGGGCTGGAGGCGCAATCGCTGGACCGGCCGTTCGCATCGCTCAATGCAGCGTTTTTCGCCGACGGCTTTGTGCTCGATCTGGCGCCCGGTGTTGCCCTGGAGCGGCCGGTCGAGATTGTCCATCTTTCCGATGACAACACCGGCGGGTCGCTGCACACGCGCAGCCTCGTCGTCGCCGGTCGAGACAGTCGTGCCACGCTCGTCGAGATCTATGCCGGCGTCGGCGATTACTGGCGCAACGACGTCGTCGAGCTGCGGCTTGGCGCCCGTTCCGAGCTCGCGCGGGCTACGCTCGTCGAGGAAGCTGCGGAAGCGCTGCATTTCGGCGAGACGCTCGCGACCCTCGATGCAGCCTCGCGGCTCTCCAGCTTTGTCCTATTGCTGGGCGGCCGGACGGTGCGGCACGAAGTCACTGTGCGCAGCGAGGGCGAAAGGGGCCGCTGCGATCTCAACGGCGCCTTTCTGCTGTCGGGCCGTCAAGAGGCCAACATTCTGACGACGGTGGATCACATGGCGCCGGGCGGCGAGACCCGCGAAATTTTCAAAGGGGTAGCCGCGGGGCGGTCCCACGGCGCCTTTCAGGGCCGCATCACCGTGCGCCCCGGGGCCCAGAAGGTCGACGCCCATCAGCTCAGCCGCAACCTGGTGCTCGGCCCGCGCGCGGCGATCGACACCAAGCCCGAGCTCGAAATCTATGCCGACGACGTGAAATGCAGCCACGGCGCTGCGGTCGGCGATCTCGACGAAGCGGCGCTTTTTTATCTGCGCACCCGCGGCATCCCAGGCGACGAGGCGCGACGAATGCTGATCGAAGCTTTCGCCCGGGAGGCGGTCGAGCTGGTCGAGCACGTCGCGCTCCGCGAGCACCTGCACGCCCGCCTCGTCCGGCGCCTGGCGACATTGGAGGAGTAGGCATGAGGCCGGCGAGTTTGAGAACGGTTTATCCCGGACCCGGCGGTTTTGACCCGCAGGTGTTGAAGCGCGAGTTTCCGATCTTCGCGAGCAATCCCGGTCTCGTGTTTCTCGATTCCGGCGCCAGCGCTCAGAAACCCCGCTCGGTGATCGACCGGATCTCGAATTACTACAGCACCGATTATGCCAATGTGCATCGCGGCGTTTACCGGCTGAGCGCTCGCTCGACCGAGTTGTTCGAGGAGGCCCGCGAGAAGATGCGGGCGTTTCTGAACGCCGCCGACCCGCGCGAGATCGTCTTCGTGCGCGGCGCGACCGAGGGCATCAACCTCGTCGCTCAGAGCTGGGGCGCGACCTTCCTCCAAGCCGGCGACGAGGTTTTGATCAGCGAGCTCGAGCACCACTCGAACATCGTGCCGTGGCAATTGCTGCGCGACCGCATCGGCATCCGGCTGGTCGTGGCGCCGATCGATGCGACCGGCGGTTTGGATCTCGCCGCCTTCGAGGCGTTGTTGTCGCCGCGAACCCGGCTCGTCGCAATGACCCACCTCGCCAATGCGACGGGCGCGCTCGTGCCGATCGAGACGATCACCCGCCTCGCCCACCGCAAGGGGGCGAAGGTGCTGATCGATGGCTGCCAGGCAGCGCCGCGGCTCGACAGTCGACGTGCAGGCCCTCGATTGCGATTTCTACGTCTTTTCCGGACACAAGACCTATGGGCCGACCGGCATCGGCGTGCTTTATGGCCGCTACGAGCTGCTCTCGGCGATGCCGCCCTGGCAAGGCGGCGGCGAGATGATCCTCAACGTCACCTTCGACAAGAGCGAGTTTCAGGATCCGCCGCACCGCTTCGAGGCCGGCACGCCCGACATCTCCGGCGCGATCGGGCTCGGCACCGCGATCGACTTCATCGAGGAGTTGGGGCGCGACAACATCCTGGAACACGAGGAGGCGCTGACCGGCTACGGCGTCGACCGGCTGTCCCGCATTCCCGATCTCCGCCTGGTCGAGGCCGGCCAGCGCCGGCTCGGCATTCTCTCTTTCGACCTCGAAGGCGTGCATCCGCACGACCTCGCCCAGGTGCTCGATCAGCACCAGGTGGCGGTGCGCGCCGGACATCACTGCGCGCAGCCGCTCGTCGAGAAATTGGGGCTCGCCGCAACAACCCGCGCCTCTCTCGGCGTTTACAACGACGAGAGCGATATCGAGAGCCTGGCGGATGCGCTCGAGGCCGCCCGGGAGATGTTCGCCCGATGATGGATCTGCGCGAGCTTTATCAGGACATCATCCTCGATCACGGCCGCCACCCGCGCAATTTCCGTAAGATCGAGCATCCGACGCATTTCGCGCAGGGCCACAACCCGCTGTGCGGCGACCGGGTGACGGTCTACCTGACGCTCGACGGCGACCGTATCGCCGATGTCAGCTTTCAGGGGCGCGGTTGCGCGATCTCGACCGCGGCGGCATCGCTGATGACCGAGGTGCTGAAGGGCAAGACGGTCGCCGAGGCCCGTGCCCTATTCGCGCAATTCCACGCGCGTGCGACCGGCGGCGAGCCGGGACCCGATCTGCCGGAGCCGTTGGCCGAAGAGATGGAGCGGCTCGAGCCGCTGACCGGGGTCAAGGCCTACCCGGCCCGCGTCAAATGCGCGACGTTGTCCTGGCACGCGCTCGAAGCGGCGCTGAAAAGCCCGGGCGCGACGGTCAAAACGGAGTAGGCAAGACGGAGTAGGCAAGACGGAGTAGAAAGATGGACCGCGATCCGTTCGACTTCGATGCGAACCCGCCCGCCGCCGGCGACGATGTCGAGCGCCCGGAGGGCGGCGAGGACGACCCGGCGCTGATGGGGCCGGTGCTCGAAGCCCTGAAGACCGTGCGCGATCCCGAGATCCCGATGGACCTTGTGGAACTCGGCCTGATCTACGAGCTGATCGTCAAAAAAGGCGGCATCGTCTATGTCGAGATGACCCTGACGACCCCGGCCTGCCCGGTCGCCGCCAGCATGCCGGGGAGGTCGAGACCGCAATCCGCTCCGTCCCCGGGGTCGACGACGTGCGCGTCAAGCTCGTCTGGTCACCCCCTTGGGGACCCGAACGGATGAGCGAGGAAGCCCGGCTCGAACTCGGGATGCTGTAACCCGCGGCCGGAACTTCTTGCCGGTCCGATCAGGAAGTGAATGGGTGGTCGAGGAAAAATCGGAGCATTTCTCGCGTTGCATCCGGTCCTTGCGGATCGGTGTAGGAACCGGCGAGGCTGCCGCCTGACCAGGCATGACCGGCGCCGTGGATGACCCACTGCTCGAAGATGGCGTAGTCAGCCGCGTCGCGGTGGATGGTGCGGGTAAAGGCGCGGCCGCGAGGGACCCGGCCGTGCTCGATCGTTACTGCCGCATTGGTGGCCAGCCCTTCCTTCAGCTGGGCAATAACCTGGTCGCCGTTGTTCGGGTGCACTGTCGTGTCTTGGTCGCCATGGAACACGATTGCCGGTACGATCCGGGAATATCCCAAATTGCCGCGCGAACGACGCCGCGCCATCGGCCCACTCTGGCGCATTGCCGCGAAGGCCGAGGCAACATCGCTGGCTGCGCCGCAGGCGAGGCCGGAATGCACGCCGACTGCCGCATAGAGGTCGGGATAGGCCGCCGCCAGGACCGCGGCAGCCGCTCCACCGGCGGAGAGCCCGGCGGCGTAGACGCGTTCTTCGTCGATCGAATAGTCGCTCATGATTTGGCGGGTGAGACCTGCAATCAGCGCCGGCTCGCCCTGCCCCCGGATTTGGTCGCCCGGACGAAACCAGTTCCAGCACTTGGAGATGTTGGCCGAAGCCGCCTGCTCCGGATAGGCAACAAAGCAGTTGTATTCCTCGGCGCGCAGGTTCATCCGCGTACCGACGGCAAAGTCGTCGGGCGACTGGGTGCAGCCGTGCAGCATGACGATCAACGGCAGCGGCTGGCCGCGATATTGGCTCGGAACGTAGATTTTGTAGGCTCGTCTTCCGGCGTGATTGCTGAAGGATTTCGCGAGGAACTGGCCGCTCTCCGACTGTGGAATATCTGGCGCAGTCGGTTCTGCAAGCCCGCCCGGACCGGGCCCAAACCCGGAGCGGGCGACCCGGTCAACGAACCGGCGCAGCACGTCGGGCAACGGCGCCCGGACGGCACTTTCCGGCCGGCTGTGCTCGGCTCCGGTCACCTCAATGGCATTGGGCACCAAGTCGATCGTTGGCGGCGCGCCTGCGTTACTGGTGGCGCGATCTCGATCGCTTCCACTCTGGAGCACGCGCTGCAGCAGTGCCGTCGCGTCGATGAGGCTCCCCGCCCGGGTAAGCCGGCTCGCTTCACGCATGCCGGCATGCAGTCTGGCATTCATCACAAAATTTCCTATGTCGGAGGGTTCGAGTGAGGACTGCTTGATTGCTCGATGCTGCCCAATTAACGGATACGGTCGGCCAGGGCGGCTCTCACCGCCGAACTGGCGTGTAGAGCGCCCAAGACGGTAATAGATCCAATGCTCGCGCGGGCAAGCTCCGGAGTTACGTCATTGGCGATGCTAGCCAGTCCCAAGACGCGGATATGCAGCATCTGTCCAGTCGCACGCACTGCTTCCAGATCCTCGCGACTGAAATGCCGCAGCCCGAGCTCTACTTTCTTTCGCGCAATCGCCTGCTCGGCCGCATCGGCATGCCGCTCGAGCTGGCGGCGGATCGCGGTACGGATAAAGTCGGTGCGGTTCGAGTAGAACCCTTCCTGAACCATCAGGTCGATGTGGCCGAGATCGACGTGACCGAGGTTGATCGTGATCTTCTCGCTGTCCGCAACCCGTTCCGCCATTTTCACCATCTCTGCGCCATCCTGTGAGATGGTAAATGGGATAAGGTGAGACCTTTTCAACGGGAGATCCGCAACCTGCGTGGTCGCCGAACGGGTGAGTCAATGTTGTTGCATACTCCCGATGCAGAATAGGCTCATGAAATGCGGCTGCAGGCGCGTATCATGCTGAATAGCGGCGCTGATGAAAAACGAAAGGGGAAACGATGGATCCAATCGTCGGCAGCGGTGACTACACCTACAAAGTGCGCGAGGATTGGGCTCGTCCTCCCGAAGAGTATCGAAGTGAGGGCGTGCGCCGTTTCCGTCGACTCACAGGACCGGGTCTATTGCTTCAATCGAAACCCCGAGCATCCGGTCGTCATTTTCGATCGGGACGGCAATTTCCTGTCGTCCTGGGGTGCGAGGATGTTCACCTTTCCGCACGCGATCCGCATAGACGAGAACGATTTCGTCTGGCTCTGCGACGAGCATCACGGCCAGTTCATGAAATTCACGACCGATGGCCGACTGCTGCAGACCATCGGCACCAAGGGCCAGCGCTCCGATACCGGAGTGCCGGCAGACGATTTCAGCTCGTCGGCGTGGAAGAAAGTCACGCATGGCGGAGGGCCGTTCAATCTGCCGACCGACATTGCGTTTGCGCCGAGCGGCGAGATGTTCATGACGGACGGTTACGGCAACGCCCGCGTGCACAAATTCTCGGCGGACGCGAAGTACCTCTTCTCCTGGGGTGAGCCGGGCAATGGGCCGGGGCAGTTCAATCTGCCGCACGGCGTTTGGATCGACCGCCGCGGGCGCGTGCTTATCGCCGACCGCGAAAACGATCGGGTGCAGGTCTTCGACCAGGACGGCAAACTGCTGACGATTTGGCCGACCGAGCTGATCGGCCCGGCATTCTTCTATGTCGACGATGACGACACCGTGTACATCCCCGAGCACAATGGCGGCATGATCAGCATCCTGACCCTCGACGGCGAGCGCCTGGCACGCTGGGGCGACGGGCCGGTCAACCGGTCATGCCACGGCATTTGGGTCGATTCACACCACGATCTCTATGTCGTTCAGCCGGGCGAATGGGGCCGCGTACGCCGCGTGGTCAAATACGAGCGGCAATAGCAAACATGCAAAAAGGGAACGCTCAATGATCGAAGAAAAAGACGTTGGTTTGACCTTCAGCGACGAGGATTTCGAGCGGCGTTATTCCTCCGAAGAAATATCGGGAGCAACCGGCCCCTCCCGTTCCGCAGCCCCGGCGACAAAGCCTACTACCGCCCCCATCGGCCGTAGCCGCAACAGGTTCATGCGTACTCTGCTGCGCCGCCGCTTGGCCGCCGCCGGCCGCAACTAGGCTTGGTTCTCGATCAGCCGTTTTATCAGCCGGTTGACCTCGCCGGCTTTCTCCATGTGCGGTAGGTGTCCGGTCCGCTCGAGGATATGAACGGGTAGACGTGAGGCAAGCGCCTCGGCGTGTGCCACCGGGATGATGCGGTCTTCCCGCCCCCAGATGATTTGCACCGGCAGTTTTAACGCCGCGACAGCCTCGCTGAGGGCGACGCCTTGCCGGCCGCCGGGGAACCATTCCGCGGCAAAAGCGGCCAATGCCTCCGGCACGCCGTCCAGCCTCTTGTAGCGCAACACCTCCTCGATCATCGTGCGGCTGACGAGGGCCGGATCGTGAACCAGGAGGTTGAGCGCCTCGATCGCCTCGCGGCGGCGCGCGGCACGCACGAAACCGTCGATAAACGCCGCGTTGATCTCGGACCCCAGCGAGGCCGACGATATCAGGGTGAGGGTCGCCACGCGCTCGGGCTCGCGCAACGCGAACGAAATGGCGATGCCGCCTCCCATCGAATGTCCGACGAGGTGCAGCCGTTTTATCCCGAGAGCGTTCAGCGCCTCGTTGAGAATTGCGGCCAAGCTCCCGGCATCGGTGCGGCCCACCTGCTTGGCGGACCCGCCATGGCCCGGCAGATCCAGGGCGATGACCTGCCTTCCGTCGGCCAGAGCGGGCTGCGTGAACATCCAGGTGTTGAGATCGGCGCCGAAGCCGTGCAGCAAGAGGACCGGGACGCTGTCGCCCTCGCCGAGCGCGAGGTAGCGCAGCCGCAGGCCGGCTGCCTCCAATTCGCAAGGCCTTGCAGCTTCGGCATCGACCGCCGCTTCGGCTGACGGATCGGGGACCGCAAACCCGGCGACAAAGGTGTCGATCTCGTCTTCCGCAACCGCCTCGGGCGCGATTACCGCGAGCAACGCACCGACCGGCAGGGTTGCACCCGCCGGCGCCACGATCCGCCGCAAGGTGCCGCCTACCGGCGCTTCCATGATGTTGGTGATTTTGGTTGTCTCGATTTCGAGGAGTTCCTCGCCATCGGCAAAGCTCTGCCCCTGCTGCTTGAGCCAGCCGACAACCTTGCCCTCGGTCATCGTCAAGCCCCATTTCGGCATCGTAATCGCCGTAATCCCAGAGCTCATTGGGCACCTCGTTCGTCATTCCCGCGAAAGCAGGAATCCAGGAAACGCCGGTAAATTGCCCTGGGTCCCTGGACCCCCGCTTTCGCGGGGGTGACGAAGTAAAAGCTGGTTCTCAACGGCCGTATCCGTAAACCTCGCGCGCCGCGACGGCGATCCGCTCGGGGCTCGGGATGTAGAGCTTTTCCAAAGATGGTGCGAACGGCACCGGGGTGTGCGGCGCGGTCACGCGCTTGACCGGCGCCTTCAGTGACGCGAACGCCTGGTCGGCAACGAGCGCCGCGATGTCGGCGGCCATACTGCAGCGCGGCGTCGCCTCGTCGACGACGACGAGGCGCCCCGTGCGCGCGACGCTGTCGAGGATCGTCTCCTCGTCAAGCGGCGAGGTTGTGCGCGGATCGATCAATTCGCACTCGATCCCTTCCTTGGCGAGCGTATCGATCGCCTCGCCGGCGTAATGCACCATGCGGGCGAGCGCGACGACGGTCACATCGTCGCCGTCGCGCACGATGTTGGCTTCGCCGAAGGGGATCGTGTAGGGCTCGTCCGGAACTTCGGCGCGCAAATCGTACATCAATTTGTGCTCGCAGAAGATCACCGGGTCGTCGTCGCGGATCGCCTGGATCAACAGGCCCTTGGCGTCGTAGGCATTGGACGGGACGACGCATTTGAGCCCCGGCACCGACGTAAAGATATGGTAGGGGCTCTGCGAATGTTGGGCCGCGGCGCTGCGCCCGGCGCCAATCATCGTGCGGATCACGAGCGGAGTCTTGGCCTTGCCGCCGAACATGTAGCGGAACTTGGCGGCCTGATTATAGATCTGGTCGAAGCAGACTCCGAAGAAGTCAGAGAACATCAGCTCGGCGACTGGGCGAAGACCGGTGACCGCGGCGCCGGCGGCGGCGCCCATGATCGCCGACTCGGTGATCGGCGTGTCGATGACCCGTGCCTCGCCGAATTCGCCAAAGAGCCCTTTGGTCACGCCGAGCACCCCGCCATAGGCGTCGCGCTGGCCTTGCGACCCCGCGCCGCCCGCGACGTCCTCGCCGATCACGACGACGCGCGGGTCGCGGCGCATTTCCTGGGCGAGCGCCTCGTTGAGCGCCTGGCGGATCGATTTCAATGCCATCGCGCGTTCCCTCAGTAAGAGACGTAGACGTCGCGCATGAGCGCTTCGGTGTCGGGAGGCGGTGCCGCTCGCGCCACCTCGACCGCCTGGTCGATCAGCGCGGCGACCTCGCTCTCGACACGGTCGAGTTCTGCCGCGTCGAGCAGTCCGGCCTCGCCGACCCGGCGGCGGAAATGCTTCAGGCAATCCCGGTCTTCGCGCAGGCGGCGCACTTCGTCCTTGGCGCGATAGAGTTGCGCATCGCCCGAGTGATGGCCGTAGAAGCGGCAGGTGTCGACTTCGATTGCGCTGGGGCCGGCGCCCGTGCGGGCGCGTTCGACCGCCTCGCGCGCCGCCTCGTGCACCTCGAAGAAGTCGTCGCCGCTGACCTTGACGGCGGGTAATCCGAAGCCAGCGGCGCGGCCGGCAATGTCGCGGCTGCCGACCGCATACTCGAAGGCTGTGCCTTCGCCGTACTGGTTGTTCTCGAATACGAAGATCGCCGGCAGCTTCAGCACCACCGCCATATTCATCGCCTCGAAGGTGGTGCCCTGATTGGAGCCGCCGTCGCCGGTGAACGACACCGCGACGGTGTTCCGGCCGAGACTCTTGGCGGTCAGTGCGGCGCCGACAACGAGCGGCGGACCGCCGCCGACGATGCCATTGGCGCCGAGCATGCCATGGTCGAGGTCGGCGATGTGCATGGAGCCGCCCTTACCGCCGCACAGCCCGGTCTTCTTGGCGAACAGCTCCTGCATCATCAATGTCGGATCGCAGCCCTTGGCGATGCTGTGGCCGTGCCCGCGATGGGTGCTGGCGATGTAGTCCTGGTGCCCCAAATGCATGCAGACACCGACGGCGGAGGCCTCCTCGCCGGCGTAGAGATGCACAAAGCCCGGTATGCCGCCTTTCGAGAACTCCTCCTGCACCCGTTCCTCGAACTGGCGGATTGTCGCCATGTCACGATAGGCTTTGAGCAATTCCTCGCGGCTCAGCTGCACGGCATCCTCCCTCTGCTCGCGGTTCATGGCGGATACTGCCTGCTTCGCCGCTCCTTCACAATTGCGGCTTCAACGAGGCTCAATCGTGCGGGATTTCCGATCCGGTCCGCGGCGGCAGCGCGCGCCTGACGGCGGCCTGCACCTCCTGCGGTTGGGCCGCCAACGCATCGCACATCCGGCGCAGTTGGCGGCGCAGATCATAGACCTGGTCGAGGAGACCGAGGACGAGAGGCAGCGCCTCCTCATCGATCGCGAATTCCTGACGGATGTCGAGGATCAGCTCGACCCGCGCGACGTCGACTTCGTGAAAGAGCCAGGTCTGGTCCCGCCGCTCCGGCAACACCCACCGATTTTCGACCCACCGAACGAGATCTCGGCGGTCGAGCCCCTTCATTTGGCGCAGCAGTTCGTCGAGCGCGATCATGCGCGGGGCATCCCCTGCCTCGGATCGAACGGGTGTTGCGGCGCCCACTTTTCGAGAAAGGCCGCGAGCTCGGGATCCGAGCTGGGTCCGAGGAAAACCTTGAGCGTCACGATTTCGTCGCCCGGGGTCTTCTTCTGGATGCCTTTGCCCCGCAGCCGCAATTGCCGGCCGGTATCCGATCCCTTCGGGATCGTCATTGTTACCGGTCCCGTCACGGTCGGCACCGACACCCGCGCCCCGAGGACCGCTTCGGCCAGGCTCACCGGCAATTCGAGCAAGACATTGTCGCCGTCCCGGCGGAACAGCGGATGGGGTGCGACGTGCACTTCGATGAGCGCATCGCCGGCCGTGCCGCCGCCGAAGCCGGGGCCGCCCTTGCCTCTGAGCCGCAATACCTGACCGTCTTCGACCCCGGCCGGTATCGTGACGTCGAGCCACTCCTCGGGCGCGAGCGACAGCCGCTGCTTGCCGCCGGTCGTCGCCGTGACGAAATCGACGGTCAAGGTGAAATGCCGGTCGGCGCCGCGCGCCCTGAACCCCGTTTCGGCCTCGCCGCCTCGCCTGCGGCCTGCCGAGCCGAACGCAGCGAACAGATCCTCCAGATCGCTCACATCCATTTCGCCTTCGGGCTGGTATCGCCACCCCTGCGCCCCTTCGGCATGGCCTCTATAATAGCCGCGCGGCGGGCGCTCGGCGCCGGTTTCGTCGATTTCACCCCTGTCGTACCGCGCCCGCTTATCGGGATCGGAGAGCAGATCGTAGGCGGCGGCGATCGACTTGAAGCGCGCTTCCGCCTCGGGTTTGCCGGGGTTTAGATCCGGGTGAAACTGCTTGGCGAGCTTGCGATAGACCTTGCGGATCTCGTCCGCGCCGGCATCGGGTTTGACGCCGAGCACCTCATACGGTGTTTGCGCTGCCATCCGGGGTCAGCGCTGTCTCTGGCGCTGCCGCTGCGCAGTGGTCGTGGCCTTTTCGATGCGAACGGTCATATTGCGCTCGGCGCCGCCGCGCTCGACTGTGAGCTCGACGTCGTCGCCGATCCGCGACAGGCCGACGCGATTGCGCAGCTCGATCCCGCTGCGCATCGGCGCGCCGTTGATCGCAACGACCAGATCGTTGGTCCGCAACCCGGCGCGTTCGGCGGGCGAACCCGGCTCGACGCGGGCGATCACCGCCCCTTGAGTATGCCTGGTGCCGAGCGCCTGGGCGAGATCGGGCGTCAGATCCTGTATCGCCACCCCGATGCGGCCGCGCTTGATCTCGCCGTAATTGATCAGCTGGTCCATGACCTGGCGAGCCATGTTGATCGGCACGGCAAAGCCGATTCCGATATTTGCGCCCGCCGGGCGCCAGTATCGCCGTATTGATGCCGACAACGCGGCCCTGCAGGTCGACTAACGGCCCGCCCGAATTGCCGGGATTGATCGAGGCGTCGGTCTGGATGAAATCTTCATATCCTTCGATGCCGATGGAGCGCCCGAGCGCGCTGATGATGCCCGAGGTCACAGTCTGGCCGAGACCGAACGGATTGCCGATCGCCAGCACGAAATCGCCGACCTGCAGGCGGTCGGAATCGCCGATCGGGACCGCCGTCAAACCGCCCGTCGGGATCTGCAACACGGCGATGTCGGTATCGGCGTCGCGGCCGATCAATTTCGCGGTCAGGCGCCGGTTGTCCTTGGTCGTGACTTCGATGTTGCTTGCATTCTCGACGACATGCGCATTGGTCATCACATAGCCCTGCGCGGCGTCGACAATGACGCCCGAGCCGACCGCCTGCGTCTCGCGCTCGACCGGCTGCTCTTGCAGGTTGAAGAAGCGGCGGAACATCGGGTCTTGCAGCAGCGGGTTGTCTTCCCGCACCCGCCCCCGCACGGAAATGCCGACGACGCCCGGGGTGATCCGGCTGACCACCGGCGCCAGGGTCTGGACCGGCGCGCCATCGGCTAATGGTATTGGCGCTCCGGCGAAAACAGGGGGAACGATGCCCGTCGTCAGGGCGATTCCGCCGGAGACAACGAACGCTGACAAGACCCGCTTCATCGCTGTGGAAACCTTAGAACTGGCAGACACCGGTTTCCGGTAAACAAACCGCCAGCATGAATGTTTCCGGTAGTGGTTTAATCTAACCTCTCGCGTCATGGCTTCAAGGGATGCTCCGCCGCAGGGCTGGCAGCACTCGCTTGAGCAAGCTGCTAAGCCGCTGTTCAGGCCTAGTTTTTTGTTGCTGCGGTGAAACCGGCGGAGCATGCTCGCGGTTAGCGGGCGCGAGCCGAGAGGAGACCCGAATGACCGCCATTCCCAGCCTTGGTGAGTATCGGTTGACCACCGCCGAGATCATTTACCGAATGCCGGACCACCCCGATCTGTTGCAGAGCTTTATCTGGCAAAAGCTCGATCTCGCTCCGGACTTTCCCGAGCTGCGCCGCTTTCTGGAATTCTGGAGCCGCAACATCGAGGGCAAGCTCCATTCGGTGAAGGTCGGGCAGGCTCGGTCTGCCGCCCGCGGCCGGTTCCGCCACGTCAGCACATCGCTGCGCCTGCACTAGCCGCAGGCTCGCGGACAATGCCGCCACAGATCGGGTATCTGCTGCCGACGCGCGAGCGGGTCATGGAAGGCCGGCCGGGGACCGCGCCCCTGCTGGAGCTCGCGGCGCTCGCCGAGGGGTTGGGCTTCAACTCGGTGTGGGTCGGGGATTCGCTGTTGGCCCGGCCGCGCCACGATCCGCTCACCCTGCTGGCCGCGGTGGCGGCGCGTACGCGAAAGGTGGCGCTCGGCACCGCCGTCTTTTTGCCGGCACTGCGCAATCCGGTGGTGTTGGCGCATCAGCTCGCCACACTCGATCAGATCAGCGAGGGACGGCTCGTGCTCGGCGCTGGCATCGCCAGCGACGTGCCCAACATCCGCGCGGAATTCGCGGCGGCGGGCGTGCCGTTCGAAGGCCGCGTCGGACGGATGATGGAAGGCGTGCGGTTGGCCCGCGCGTTGTGGACCGGGAAGCCGGTCGACTGGCAAGGCCGCTGGCCGGTGCAAGGCGGCGTGCTGGGACCGACCCCATACCGCGAAGGCGGCCCGCCGATCTGGATGGCGGGTTCGGTCCGCCCCGCCCTCGAGCGCGCGGCCCGGCATTTCGACGGCTGGTTCGCCAACGAAGCCGACCTCGGCCGCTGGAAGCAGCAATGGGCCGAGGTGCAGCAAATCCTTCGTGAAGCGGGGCGCGACGTCAGCGGGTTCGTGGCCGCGATTTATGTGACCTTGGCGATCGACGAGGACGCCGGCCGCGCCGGGCAGCGGATCGACGCGTTTCTCGAAAGATACTACGGGCAACCCGCCGCCGTGATGCGCCAGAGGCAGGGCGTCTATGGCGGTCCGGCTGCCAGGGCGGCCGAGTTTCTCAAAGGTTTCGCCGATGCGGGCGCCAGTCACATGATTATCCGCTTTGTCGGCGATCCCGACCGTCAACTCGAGGCCCTCACGGAAATTCGCACGCAGCTCGGCTGGTAGGCCTAAACCGGGAAGCCGGCGCGGCGGGGCGACAGGCGGATCCCGCTGCGGGCGGCCTCGATCATGTAGTAGCGGGTCATCTGGACGATGTCGGTGCGCCAATAGAGCTGCTGCTGCTCGTCTTCGAGAAAATCGGGGCCGGCAAAGGTGTAGCAATAGGTTTCGACATAGCGGCGGCCGGGATCGCGGGCGATCGGCGCGTCGCGCCAGCCGAATTTCCAGCCGGCGTGTTCGGCGCCGATCCGCCAGCGCTCGAGCCGCACCGCCAATGTGCTGGCATCGAGCGCCTCGAGCGCGGGCACCCGGTAGACGACGACCAGCCGGTGCACATTGAGTTGCAATTGCATCAGCAATTCGTCACCGAATGCGTTGACCAGGTAGGTGGCGTCGGAGGCGCCGCGCACATGGCGGATCTCGACTCGCGAATGCGCGGCGTCGGCCAGCTCGACATCGACCGGCTCGGTGTCGAAGCTCGGCAATTCATATTCGACCGCGCGCAAGGCCTCCAGCATCTGGCCGGTCAGAAAGTGCTCGGTCCGCTGCTGCGCTTCGGCAATCGTCAACATTCCTTGCTCCCGCCGACACCGGCAAAACGCAGGCGGTAGCGCCGGCGTTCCGGCCGGGCGGTGCCCCCGCAACACAACGATGTTGGCGTTGTCATTACCAGGCGCGCCCAGCGCGTCGAAGCAATCTTGTCTGTGAGGCGTAGTGCATATGTGCGGCGCAGCCTGGGCCGCGGCCAATGCCCGCGCTGCGGCGGCGGCGCAACCGCAAGCGGCTCGAGAGGCCGGCGTTGCGCGAGCGCGCCGACCGGCGCCTCGGGAGTCCTCAGGTCGAACGCAAAGCCTCCATCCTCATCACAGTGGGTCCAACAAAAACGTGCATCGCGGCCTCTCTCCGCAACTGCCGGATCAGCTCCGAACAGCAGGGGTTTGCGACGAAGGAGATTGCATCACACCGCCTGCCGGACCGTCCGCGCTGACTGCAGCCGGCGTCCGCGGTAGCGGCGGCATACATTTCGCAATCAGAACGGTTAAATCGAGCATGCCCAGGCCGATCGCTATCGCGAGCAGCCAGACGTTCAACTCGCCCGCGATCCGGTCGAGGCGGACCAGATGGTGCTTCATCCCGCAACCTCGTGCTCATCCCTCGGCGGTAAACAACATAGACCCGTCATGCTGCGATGCAACATTTAAACTTCTAAGCTTTTGTTAAATTATGATTAAAATGTGTTTGCGCCGCAGGGAGATGGTGGCGGAGGCGTGCGCGGGAAAAGGAGCTGAGGACGATTACGAGCCGCCATAGACCGGGATCACGGCTCCCCGCGTTGCGCGATTGTGCGGCGAGGCGAGGAAGGTGATGACTTCCGCCAGATCGGCGGGCGATACCCAACGCGAATGCTCAGCCTCCGGCATCGCCGCCCGGTTGGCCGGGGTGTCGAGGATCGAGGGGGCGACTGCGTTGACCCAGATTTGCTCGTCGGTAAGTTCCTGCGCCAGCGCCTGGGTCAGCGCCGCCACCGCGGATTTGGAGGCGGTATAGGCGGTCATCCCCGCCCCGAGCCGAGGCTCGATGCCGGGCCGGGCCGAGACGTTGACAATGCGACCGCCCGGCACGCCGCTCCCCGGTGCCTTGCGCGCGCGAAAGGCAGCAACGGCGGCAGCCGAGCATAGAAAGCAGGACAATGCGTTCATGTGGAATTGCGCGGTGAAGTCGGCCGCGGAAATTTCCGCGATCGGCGCCATTGCGAACCCCCCGGCGAGGTGAATGGAGGCCCAGAGCGGCGGAAGAGCATTATAGAACCGCTTGACCGCGGCCTCGTCCGCGACATCGATCTCCCGGACGATGCGCACCCCTGCATCCGCCGAGAACGGGAAACCGTCGAGTTCGGCAGCTACAAGATTGGGGACGTGACAGACCGCGTTTGCGGCGCGCAATGCGCCGATGACCGCGCGGCCCAGGGCGCCCGTCCCACCGGTTACGACGACGTGGCTGCCGGCGAAGTCAACCATAGCAACTCCTCAACAGATCAAGCTTGGTTCTCAAGAAGCGATCCTGATTCTTGCCGCATCGCCGTGGTGCCATTCATTCGATATGTATACCGGCCCCTTTGGCGACCTGCCGCCAGCGCGCAATTTCGTCATGGATCAGCGAAGCTAACGTCGATGGCGGGCCGCCGATCGCCTCGCCACCGATGTCGGCAAAGCGTTTCTCGATCTGGGGCTCGTGGACGATGCGATCGAGTTCGGTATTGAGTCGAGTGATCGCCGCTGAAGGAGTGCCCGCCGGCGCCAGGATACCGTACCACGACAGTGCGGAAAATCCGGGCAGCGTGCCGGAAATCGTCGGCAATTCCGGCACGGCCGGATCCGGGTGCCGGCCGGTGACCGCAAGCGCGCGCAGCCGCCCGTCCTGCACCATCGGCATCGCGGCGAGGATCGGCGCCATCATGACCTGCGCCTCGCCGTTCGCGACTGCCAGCAACGCGGCAGCCCCGCCGTCGTAAGCGGTCTGCTCAACTTTGATGCCGGCAGTCAGCCGGAACAGCGCGAAGGCCATTTGGGTCGGGCCGCCGAGCCCGCCCGAGGCATAGGTGAGCCCGCCGGGGTGCTCCTTACCATAAGCGATCAGCTCCTCGACGGATTCGATCGGCAGCGATGGATTGACCACGAGGACGTATTGCGAGGCCACCAGCAGCGATACCGGAGCGAATGCCTTCTCGGTTTCGAACGGCAGCACGGCATAGGTAGCGGGATGGATGACGTGTGAGCTGGTGGCCAGCAACAGTGTATAGCCGTCGGGTGGCGCTTGGGCGACGAACTCGCTGCCGATAATCCCGTCGGCCCCGCTGCGGATGTCGATCATGACTTTCTGTTCGAGCCGCTCGCCCAGCTGCGGGGCCATAATATCCGCCACGACACTAGCGGGGCCTCCCGCCGGAAACGGCACGACAAGAGTAATTGACCGGGCGGGATAGCTCGCGGCGACGGCAACGGCGCAAACCCCGAAACCGAGCAGCATCAGAGAGAACCAGATCGCCGGCTTCATAAGGCCTCTTGCAAAGGTCATCGACAATCCGGGCCCACGGCGGCGGTTAAAAAGCAAAAGCGTAGATCCGGCCGTCGGCCCCGACATAAAGCCGGTCACCGGCCGCCAGTAAGGTCTGGAAGTGTCGCAGCCCGGTCATCGCATTACCGGGGCCCCCGCCGGTGAACAGCGGCTCACCGGTGTCGCCTCGATAGCCGTGCAGTAACCCGTCGCCCTCGGCGCCGACGATCCAGACGATCGGGTTTGCGCGGCCGTCGGTCGTCGTCACGATCGGCGAGCCCGCTCCCTTGAAGGCGCCACACCAACCGGTATCGAGCGAGGGCGGAGAGCCGGCGCGGATGTGCAGCACGGTCAGGTTGTTGCCGCCTCGGGCGTCCGGGCAATTCGCCCCCTGGACCCTGGAATGCGACAAATGCGCCGTCTGCTGCGGGATAGGCAGCTGGCGCGGTGCGAATCGGACGCGTCGACACAGTTTCGGAAGTGAGGCTGCCTCCTATGCCGCCGAGATTATTGCCGTCGAGAAGATAGGCGCGCGCATCCTTGCCGAGCGCCAGGACGAACGGCTTGGGGCCGGTACTCGACGGCAGCTCTAACAGCAGCGGGTTGCTGCCGCCGAGATCGGCATCGCGCTCGTCGAGCGCCCGCCAGTCCGACGGCGCGAAAAAATCCTGCGGCCGCCCTTCGTGACGCAGATCCGGCATCAGCCGGATCACCGCTTCGCCGTCGCTCCATGTGCTCGCGCCAAAGGTGTTGCCGGTGGCGACGAAGAGGGCGTACCCGTCGCTGCTGATCCCGCCTGGCGCCCAGATGCCGCCACCCCGCCCGCGGGTGCTCCAGCTGACGATGTCCCGCGGGTCCCGCAGGCTGATGCCGAAGACCCAGCCATGATAATCGCCGCAATCGCCGTAATGGCCGCCGTAAGGCACATAGACCCTGCCGTCGAGAACGGCGAGCGCGCCGCGCTGGTTCTGAAACCGGGTGTTGAAATGCTGTCCGCGGGCGGCCAGCGCCTCGGCAACATCGACTGGGCCAGCCCGGCAATGGCGCGCCGTCCTTGAGCGACAAGGCGAAAACCCGATGATGCGCTCCCGACGCGTCACCGACCATCGCGGCGAGATAGACCGCCTGCGTCGCCTCGTCGATGACCGGCGTGCCGGTGATCCCCAGCGGGTCGATGTTGCCGCAAGGCTGCGTCGACAACGCGACCGGCCGGCCCAAGGACCGCGTCCAGAGCTGGTTTCCCGACTTTGCGTCGATCGGCGTGAACCTCATCGTTCTCGGTGGCGACGATCAGCATTGCCGAGGCCGACCCCGGCGGCTGCCAATAGAGCGGCTGGGCGTAGAGATGACCGGGAAATTGCGGGTGAAAGCTCGGGTCGAGATGCAGTGAGCGAGCGCGCTCCCAAGTCAGCGCGGGTAGGATGAAGTTGCCGCTGCGGTCGAGACTGCCGTGATAACCGAGGACGGATTGCGCGTGACAATGGCCCGCGATCGCCAGCGCCGGCAACAGTGCACTCAACCACTCGATCATCGACTTGTCATGGGGCGCAAGACAGGCATCGACTAACGGCGCGACATCAAGGCGGCGGTTGCCGGCAGAGTGAGCGAGTGTGGCGCATATCGGCCGCCGAGCGCGAGAATTCGGTTCAGCATTCCCGTGATCACAACCCGGCGGCCGGCCCGCAAGGCACGATAGCCGATCCGCGCCACTTCCGCTGCACTCATCGCCGGCTGCAGGGCAATCTCGTTCGCGCCGGCCGCCTTGAAGAAATTTGTCGCGGTGGCGCCCGGACACAATGTCGTCACCGTGACGCCAGTGCCGCGCAGCTCATAGGTGAGCGCCTCACCGAGGCTCAGCACATAGGCCTTCGTCGCAAAATAGACCGCCATCCGGGGGCCCGGCTGAAAGCTCGCCGTCGAGGCCACCAGCAATACCTTGCCGCGGCGTCGCGCCACCATCCCCGGCACCAGCAACCGGGTCAGCTCGGTCAATGCCACGACATTGATCATCAGCATGTCGCTGACCCGCTGCGGGTCCATCTGATCGAACCGGCCGACGCCGCCGAGACCCGCATTGTTCACGAGAACCTCGATCCGCAAGCCGCGAGCCTCGAGTGTGCCGGCCAGCTCTGCCGCAGCTCCGGGCTTGGCGAGATCGGCGGCAATGACGACGGAGCTCGCGCCATGTGCCTCCAGTTCGGCCGCGAGCGTCTCCATCACCGGCACGGTGCGCGCGCTGAGCACCAGATCGTGGCCGTCTTTCGCCAGCTCTCGAGCGAGATCGGCGCCGATGCCGCTCGAAGCTCCGGTGACCAGCGCCAGCGGGCGGGTCAGGTTGGTCATAGTCGATCTCTCCGATGGCCGAAGCCGACGAGCGGGCGTCCCAATGAATAAGTCCTCAGTCGGAACGTTGTCGCGAGTTGGACCTTTATTCGAAAAGAGGAGGTGACCAAATGCCAAAACCGATGTCGGGGCGAATTCTCAGCTACGCGCTGTCGGGCGCACTGATCGCCGCCGCGATCTTTGCCACGATGCTCACTACTTCGCAGGGCGCAGAGGCAAGAGTGTTCATTGGTTTCGGGTTTGGTTTCCCGGGATTTGTCGGGCCGCCGATCTACGCCCCGCCGCCGCCACCCCTGATAGTCTACCGGCCACCTGTCGTTTACGCCCCGCCGCCCGTGATCCGTCCGGCTCCCGTCGTGTATGTACCGCCACCTCCTCCGGTCAAACACTACCGCCGGCCGGTACGCCATTATCGTCCTTGTCGGTGCTACGGCTCGTAACCGGGCTTGGGGATCAGCGCGGTATTCTGGGCAACCGGTCAGCGGCAACCTGGCCGCCTTTCAGCACCAGCGCGATGCGGTCGGGATTCTGCAGGATCGTCACGTCGCCGAGGGGATCACCTGCGACGACGATCAGATCGGCGAGCTTGCCCTTTTCGACTGTGCCAAACTCGTGCTCGCGGCCGAGACACTCGGCGGCCCATCCGGTCGCCGCCCGCAATGCCTGAAGCGGGCTCAGACCAGCCTTGACGAGGCACTCGATTTCGAGCGCGTTCTGCGGGTGACCGTGGCCGCCGGCGTCGGTTCCGGCAGCGATCTTGACCCCGGCGGCGAATGCCCGACGCAGGCTCTCGATATGGTGCTCCCGCAGATGGTGCGCCCGTTCGCGAATGTGCGGCAGCGGCGATTTGCGGTGGAAATCGTATACCGCAAAGGTCGGCACAAAGAAGATCCCGCGCTCCGCCATCGCGTCGAGCAGCTCGGGCTCCTCGTCGAGGTAGCAGCCGTGCTCGATCGAATCGACGCCGGCCTCGATCGCGATGCGCAAGCCCCGGCCGCCGAGCGCGTGACACATGACGCGGCGGTCGAGCGCATGCGCCTCCTCGGTCATCGCCTGCATCTCGTCGAGATTGAAGGCGCCGTCCCGCGGCCCGTGCTCGGGGCGCGAGCTGGCACCGCCGGTGGTGGCGCATTTGATGACGTCCGCCCCGGCCCGCACGACCCGGCGAACCACCGGGCGGACATCTGCGAGGCTGTTGACGACCCCGTCGGGAAGCAGCGGGTCATTCGGCACGCAGCAGGAAAACCCGGACGGGCTGACGCGGTCGCCGATCCCGCCGATCGGCGAGATGATGCACAGCGAGACGACGAGCCGCGGCCCGGCGATCAACCCCTCGTCGATCGCCCGCTTGAACCCGGCGTCGAGACCGGCGGCGTCGCGCACCGCGGTGTATCCCATCGCCAAGGTCTGCTCCAGGACCTTCGCGGTGCGCAAAGTCCGGGTGCTCTGCGGCTCGTCGATGCCCCAGCGCCGCGCCAGATCATAGCCGTGCATCGCCATATGGTCGTGGCAGTCGATCAGGCCGGGCAGGATCGTCATGCCGGAGACATCGATGATCTCGGCATCCTGCGGCCACTCGCCGGCGGGTTTGGTGGTGACCGCCTCGATCCGCTGATCGCGGATCACGACCGTCGCGCCCGGCTGCGGCCCGGCGCCGGTTCCGTCGATCAGCCTTCCGCCCTTCAGCACCTTCATCTCGGCGCTCCTCCCTCATGCTGTCGACGATCCCAAATCGCGAGCCGATCCACAATCGAGAACATAACGGAAACATGAGGAAGCTTGGCAGCGGACTCTCCGGCGTGGCGATCCGACAGCGCGATCCAATATCCGGGCTATCGAACTTGAGATTGCAGAAAATGGAGAGGGCCATGAAGACGAACCAAACAGTTATTCAGCCGCTTTGGGCAGATCGGAAAAGGCGTCGCGCTGGCCGGCGCGATCGCCGCGCTGTCTTTGGCGGCGCCGACACCGGCGCATGCCGGAGGCAATGGGAGCGGCGATCGGGCTCGGCATCCTCGGCGGCGTGATCGCCGGCGCAGCGATCGCCACGACGACCCCGCCGGCCTACGGCTATGGCCCCCGCCAGCCTCGGCCTACTACTACCCGCAGCCTTACCAGAGCTATTACGGCCCATCCGCCACCGATTATTATCCGGGATCGCAGCCCTATTATTACGGCTGGTCACCCTTACCGATAGAAATCCGCGAACACCGCGACAGGGACGACAATGCCCGGCCTCCACCAGGAGGCCGGGTATTGTAGTTTTACGGCCCCGGGCGGCTCACCACTTGTTCCTGAGCTCGCGCAATCTGAGGAATACCGTCTTCGGGTCCGGATTGTCGGGCAGATCCGGGAAGGCTTCGCGCAGCCGCTTGATCACCGTCGGGCTGGTCAGCCGGAAAAAGGTGTTGATCTCCCGCTCCAATGCCAGAGTAGTGACCAGGGCCTTCCCCGGATCCTGTTTTTCCATTGCCGGCAGCATCGACTTGGCCTTGGCATTGTCCGGCTCGCGGTCCAATGTGAAGGCGAGGTTGCGCGCGATATAGTCGTGCCCCGGATAGATCAGCGTGTCTTCCGGCAATTTGGCGAGCTGGCTGACAAAGCTGTTGTAGAGCTCGTTCGGATGACCGCCATTGTGGCAATTGCCGGCGCCGGCATTGAACAACGTGTCGCCGCAGAACAATGCCGGCGTGTCGGTGTGCGACCTCACACAGATATGGCTCATCGTGTGTCCCGGCGTGTCCAGGCATTCGAGCTCGACGGTCTTGCCGACTTTGATCACGTCGCCGGCGCGCAATCCGCGGCTCATCTCCGGGATCTTGTCCTTGGCATTGGCGTGCGCCAATACCGGCGCCTTGGTGGCCGCGATCACCTGCTGGTTGCCGCCGGTGTGGTCGCGGTGCTCGTGCGTGTTGAGGATCTGGGTGATGTTCCAGCCCTTCGCCTTGGCGGCGGCGAGGCATTTCTCGTGGTCCAGCGGATCGACCGCCAACGCCTCACCGGTCTCGGCGCAGGCGATCAGGTAATTGAAATTGCGGCCGGAATTTGCGGTCCAGATCTGTTCGACGATCATTGCTCGCAGCTCCCTCCAACTCTTCGGAAGGCAAGAACTAGTCTCGGCGGGAGGACGAGTCAAACCGCCCAGCCCAATTGTAGCGGCGCGCCTCCGTCTCTTCGCGGCGCGCCGCCTGGTCTTCCTCCAATTCCCGCAACCGGCCTTCGAAATCGCTCGCGTCGATCGCCCGCAGAAAGGTTTCGATCATCTGGGACAGCGTGAACCCCTCGCCGGGGGTAATGGCGCCACGCCCGACCGCGCCGCTGACCACTTTTATCGCAGCCAGGATGTCGTCGGCGCTGTGGATCGGCGGCAGCGCGAGCTCGACCGCCCGTTCGCGGCGCGGCGCAACGGTGCGGTCGAGACAGAGCCGCAACGCCGCCTGATCGCCGGCAAGCGCCAGCTCGACCGCCTTGCGGGTCAGCGCCGTGGCTTCGCCATCGAGCAACATCTCGGCCGCCCGCGTCGCCCGGTTCGAGGAGCCGCGCGGCCGGCCGGCAGGATTGCCAGACCGGCCCTTCGGAAACGGCCGCCCGCGGGCTCGTTTTGCTGTTTTTGCTGTTTTTTGCAGCGAAATATCAGTCATCGTTCCATCTCGTTCGCTCACCGCGCCGGTCATCGGCGCTTCCCTGAGCGATATGAGACACTAAGATTATGGCAATTTTCGACGTTGCTGATTTCGAAACGGAGCGAACGAAAGGAACTCGCGCAGCTCGAACCAACCTGTGTGTGCCGACAGGGATCGTGGCGGTCACCTTACTGGTCGCGGTATCCATCACCGAAACGTTGTTGGGGCCGTTGTTCGCGACATAAATTGTGCTGCCGTCGGGGCTCACCGCTACGGGCAGCCCTCGACAGCCAGCTTGACCAGCTTCGCAAGGCCGGATGCAGCAGCCGGAACATTTACCGCGAGAAGGTCACCGGCGCGCGCGCCGACCGGCGCTAGCTTAACCGGATGCTCGGCGGCTGGCCCAGGGGGACGTGGTAACGGTGACGCGGATCGACCGCCAACGACTTGCCGGTCTCACCGCAAGCAATCAAATAATCGCAATTGCGGCCGGAATTAGCTGTCCAGATCTGTTCGACGATCATTGCGCGCAGCTCCCTCCAACTCTTCGGAAAGGAAGAACTAGTCCGGTGGGAGGGCGAGCCAAACCGCGCAGCCCAATTGTGGCGGAGAGCCGCAGCATTAACTTGCAGCGGGGATTTAGCTGCGCATGAACCCTTCGAGCTCGCCGGCGGCCCAATCCATCGCCTGGTCCATGGTCTTTCGCTGCTGCGTGTACTGGGCGATCATCTTGGTCGTCGTCGCCTGCGCGAAAATCTGGTTGCCGATCCGCATCGGCGCCGGCGAGCCGGACACCGACTCGATCACATCGCCGCGCGGCGGGTAATTCCAGATGCCGCCCTTTGGCGGACCTTCCTCGGCCCAGGTCTTGAAGTCGCGCAGTGTTCCAAACGCCGGGATGTCGTAGCCCTTGCTGCCGGCAACCAGCTGCTCGACCGAGTCCTTCTCCCACAGATGCAGCAAGAGGCTCTTTCCAGCCGATTTGTTCGGCGAAAAATTCCAGACGCCCCAATAGGAAGGCTGCGCCGGGTCGAAGCGGCCTTTTGGCCCCTTCGGCGACGGAAAATGCCAGCACTGCTCGGCGACATTCGGCGCGTCGCGCACCGCGACTGCCCAAGCCGAGGGCGGGTTCATGATCAGCGCGCTCTGGCCGGAGATCAGCGCCTTGTTGTTGCTCGAATTATCCCAGGCGAAGACGCCATCGGGCAATAGCGGCACCAGCTTTTTAAAGAAGTCGAGCATGTGCTTGGTCGCGTCCGACTTCACTGTGATGTTGCCGTCCTTGTCGACCATTTCGGCGCCGTGAGCGGCGAATATCGCCCCCACCCAGTTCATCGAGTTGCCGGTCTGGCCCAGCGGCATCCCGAACGGAAAGCCAGCCTTGCGCAGCTTTCCGGCGGCGTCGAGCCAAAAGTCCCAGGTCCACTGATCGGCCAGTTCCTTGTCGGGCGGCGCGCCGGCCGGATACATCTGCGTCAGATCGAGCCCGACATATTGCTTGAACAGGTCGATACGCCCGACCGAAGGCAGGGTCAGGGTATTCGGGATCGACGGCACAGCGATCCAATGGCCGTTCTGCTTGCCGAGATATTCGACCGCGGCGCTTGGCTTGCCGTATTTGCCGATCAATGTCGCCATCAGATCGTCGGCCGGCTCCCACATATCCGCCTTTGCCGCGGCGTACCAGCTCGGTTGGCCGACGATGTCGTGCCCTGAACGGGCCTGGCCCTCCGCGGCGCCCATCAGCATCAGCTTGTCGCCCTGGCTGGTCACAAAATCGATCGTGAGGTCGACCTTCTCTTTTGTGGCCCATTCACGGCTGAGCTTTTCGAGGACGTCGTTGGCGCCGGGCACCCAATGGTCCCAGACCGCAACGCTAAGCTTGCCGGCGGCGTGTGCGCCGCGCACGAACGGCGCGCCGGCCACGGTTGCGGCCGCCGCCGCGCTCTGCATGAGGGTCCGCCGCGTCAGCCGAGTTGTTTCCATACACTCCTCCGGGGTCAAAGGCCTACCGGCGATTGTAGCGCAACCGCGGACCGTTGCCATCTCGGTTGATAACGGACGAATTGAAGCTGATTGGACTACTCGATGACGGCGTTGCAGCTGACTCTTTGACAGGAGATCGTGTACTTAAATCGTGTTTTAGTAAGTATTGACAAGCACCGAATTTGAACTGCTCTCGCACGCGCGGCTGGTTTCAGCTAATATTTCGCGCGTGCGAGAGCGATAATCTGTTGTGAAGAGCAGCGCGGATGCGGTCAGCCCTTCACCAGCATTGCCAGGATCGGTTCGAGGTGATCGTCGGCGAGTTTCTTCAGCTCGTCGTCGGTGCGGTCCTGTACGGGGTGAGGAACAAACACTATCGCCGGATCGATGCCGAGGGACTTGGCTCCGGCGGCCGCGCCTTCGATGAACTCTGTCGTTGCGACGCCGACCGTCGGAATGCCGCGTGCTTCGAGATCCGCCATGTCATGCGTACAGCACGAGATGCAGGACCCTCAGTCGGACAATCCTTCGACGACGAGGTGGACCTCGGCGGCAATCTGCTGCCGCAACGGCAACGGTGCAACCCGCGTGTTGGTCGGCTTGGCGTAATGCCTGACGGCAATGCCGCGCTCGGCGAGCCGCTCGCCGAGCCGGCGCAGAAACACATCGCCGCGCGGCTTGGCGATGTCGAGAATTCCGATCGTCAATCCGTCGAGCCGTTCCGGCCGCGGTAGGCGCGGCCGGAAGGTCGGATTTCGCTCCGAGGTCGGGTCCAAAAGCACGGTCATGATTTCACCTCCTTGGTTACGGGAAGGCTGCCGCGGGGACCGCCCGCGGACCAGCCGCCGATAATGCCGGAGAACATCCCGGCATCGCCGCCGGCGCGGACGATCATGAGGCCGCCCAAAAAGATTCTGTTGACGATCTGTTTAGTAGCTGGCGTCAGTTTCCTCTGCTGGTGGAAATATCGGTCTCTCGTTAGTATTGGATCGAATGGCAGAACCGGCGGGTACGGAGCATGTCGGAGGCAGCGGCTGCGGCAATCGAGCGATTGCGAGAAAAAAAACTTATCGACCTAAGCGCTAGTAATCGCCTTTTAAATTTTCGACACGGGGCCGGCATATCGGGCTCTCAATCGGTATTACGGTTTGTTGGTAAGTGTCCAAACCAATTTTTTGCGCGGCTACAGGACCAAAAGAGCTTTACTGTCCAACCAGTACCAGCTCCGACAGAACGAGAATTTCGGGATTTCTATCGTGAACCCGGCAGCGTTCCGGGTCTTGAGAATGAGGATGCGCAGAACCGCGCGAGGCCCGATGCGGCGCGATGGACAAAATATCTCGGCTGGGATGTGGACCATGAGTTGCCCGTTGAGACCGACGAATCCGACTGTGAGGATCATCGGGATACTGGGAGGATCCGAACCTTACTTTTTCCCGAGCAGCTCGAAGCGCGCCTTCGTCGACTGCGGTCAAATGCCCGGCTCGCTATCGAGGAATCAGGCTTGAACATGCTGTTCCTCGTGTTCGGCTTCCTCGAATGGGTCGAAAAGCCAGCCGCGAAACCGGATCGGCCTTATCATGCGCCGCTCATTCTGCTACCCGCCACTATCGAGACAGCAACCAACGCGCGTGGCGTCCGCAGCTTCGCTGTTTCCTGGACGGGAGAAGACTTTCAGCCAAATCTGTCTCTAAAAAGAAAGCTAGCGATCGACTTCGGTATAGACCTGCCGGAATTTTGCGACGACGATACACCTGATAGCTATTTCGACCGCGTACGTCGGGTGATCGCAGCAGAGAGCTCGTGGAAAATTCGCCGATTTGCGACGCTCACGTTGTTAACAAATCTGGGCAAGCTGCTTCTTTATCTGGATACTTGATCCCGGAAAATGGCCCACGGGCGGTAAGCCCGCAGACCATCTCATAGTCCGCTCCCTTATCGGAGATCGGGATCAGCGAAGCGCCGATGGTTCCCCCTCGCTGGATGAGCGTGCGATAGCGAAGAGAATTGATCTCGATTTGTGTCTCGTTGATCGAGCAGACGAGACTCCAAGCGCGCGCACTCTTAAAGGCTCTGGGTGGCGAAAACCTCGTAATTCAAGGACCGCCTGGCACAGGCAAATCCCAAACGATCACTAACCTGATCGCGGCGGCTTTAGATCGCGGCCAGACTGTGCTCTTTGTTGCCGAAAAGCTCGCCGCTCTTGAAGTCGTGAAGCGGCGACTGCGCGAGGTGGGTCTCGGAGATTTCTGTCTTGAGTTGCACAGCCATAAAACGCGCAAAAAAGCCTTCTTTGACGACGTCGCTGCCCGCCTCTCGAAACCCACGAAGGGATCTCCAGCAGATTCCGAGAACGCATTAGCTGCACTCGCCGCACGCCGGGCCGAACTAGACGACTATGCAGCAGCCATTGGCCAATCGGCAGGGCAGACAGGGTACACAATTGCGGATCTGCTCTTTGAAGCTGGGCGTGTCCGCGCAGCCAACCCAACGCTTGCCCGAAACGTTGACGGAAGCGGTCTGACCGAACAAGTCGGAGCGAGTGGGGACACTTTATCAATCGACGGTTATTACAGTCGCGATGCAGTTCGAAGCCTCAACCAAGCCGTTCAGGCGGTTCGCGACCTCGCCCCCTTCGGAGGTCCACTCCGGAACCCGTGGCGCGGTGTTGAAGCACAAGCGCTCGCTGTCAACCCGCGGGCAGCTCACCACCCGCTGGCTGATTGGCGGGATAAGGCAGGCATCGCAGCACTAGCCATTTCCGAATTCGCTACTGAAGCTGGCCTCGCTCTAACAAGCCGGCTCTCGACTTTCCAGGAGCTTTACACGCTTGCGGATTATCCCTTGGACCTCCCTTGGCTCTTCGCACTCATAGCTGAAGTGCGGTCCGTTTTCAACGAATTGGCCGACGATTTCGGTTTGCCGCTGGACTCCAGCTTACAGGGGCTTTTGCGCGCCACGCGGCTTCTCAAGCTGGTCAACGCAGCTTCCCACGTCGACTTGCGTTACGGCGCGCTTGAAGGGCTGGATACGCCCGAGGCCGAAGCTGCACTGGACCGGTTCGCGCAAGCATTACAACGTCGTGCAGAACTCGTAGCCAGCCTCCAAAGCCGTATAGAGGCGCCAGATGCTAGTAACCTAGACGAGCGGCTGTTGCGAGCGGCCGTGAAGCTGCTTAGAGGAGCAAGCTTGTTCGCCCGATTGGGGAGAGAGTGGCGTGGGGCGCGTCGACTGGCTCGCGCCCTTTCCAGAGTCGGGGGCGTCCAAGAGACCAAGGGATCAAGGTGATGCCTTGCTTCTCCTGGCAGAGCGTGTCGCCATCGATGCCGCGCTAGAAAACGATGCCGAGATCCGGAATGTCTGCGGAATTCACTTTCGCGGTGCAGCGACCGATATAACGGGACTGCGCCGCGCGATGCACTGGCGTCGGACCGTACACGGGGAATTCGGGGACCGCAGCGAACATCAAATTCGAGAGGTGCTCCTTCGCGTAACCCCCAAGGACGCGGCCGATATGCGAGAACGCGCGGCCACTCCATTAACGAAGCTGACGGCACACGCCGGTCAAATCTTCGCGGGACAAAAACTTCACCCGCAGACTGATCTCTGGATTGCGGTCGTTAGCTCGATCGCCTCTGGCAAATTGGCGGACGCACTCGCGAGGCAAAAAACGGAAGAAGATGTCGAGAATCTGGCCATGCGCATCAAGAGGGCCGCTGCCGAAGGCAAAGAATGGGAAGAGGCACAGCGGAATGCCATGGAATTGCTGTCGATTAACCCCACGATCTGGTTCGGCTCGACCGAGCAGTGGACAGCAGAGGAAGCAGCAGTACGCGCATCCGAAGCACTGGACACGCCGGACGCGCTGGTTCCTTGGCTGACCTATGCACGTGCTCGAAGCGAAGTTCGGCAACCCTGTGCTCGGCCTTTGCTGGAGGCAGTAAAAAATGGGATGATCGACCCAGATGATGTCGAACAGGCGTGGCAAATCGCTTGGCTGACCGACGCCGCCCGAAGGCTGCACGCTTCGAAGCCAATTCTGCTCCGCTTCGGCGGCCGCCAGCTAAACGATATTCGGAAAGAATACGCCGCCTCGATGGCTCTGTAATGGAGATGCGGCGTCGCGCCGTTTCAGCGCGATTAATGCTTCGCCGACCAGCAGAGGGGGTTCGGAGCCCTAGGACCAAAGAAATGACTGAACTAGCTCTTCTGGCTCAATGCATCAATATGCAGAAAAGACATCCCGCCATTCGGGACATAACCACTCGCGCCGGCAAAGCGCTTCAAGCACTCAAGCCCTGCTTTATGATGGGTCCATTGTCCGTAGCACAATACATCGCACCCGGCACTCTCAGTTTCGATCTGGTGATCATGGACGAGGCGTCGCAGATCCGGCCGGAGGACGCAATCGGCTCGGTCGCCCGCGGCGGTCAACTTGTGGTCGTAGGCGACGACAAACAATTGCCGCCTACGTCGTTCTTTGACCGCCTCGGTGCAGACGTAGACCCCTCAGAAGATCCTGACGGTGGTTTTGTAGGTCAGGACGACGAGAGCGTTCTCGTCCTTGCGAACAGCGCGTTCCGGGGGGATCAGGGGATGCTGCGATGGCATTACCGATCACGCCACCCTGAACTCATCGCGTTTTCGAACCACCAGTTCTACGATGATCAGCTGGTGGTCTTTCCGGCACCTAGAGAAAGCGACGGCCAGATTGGTTTGACTCGGGTATTTGTAGATGATGGGTGCGCGCACGATGGGCTGAATGACGTAGAGGCACGAGTGGTTGCCCATGCGGCTGTCGACCATCTACGCGCGCGGCGAGATAAATCCCTCATGGTAGTCGCGATGAACATCCGTCAAAAAGAGCGGATCGAGGAACATATCGGGCGACTTGAGACTGCCAATGGAGGCGTGGGAAAGATCCTCGACGAGAGCGAGGGCGAGGCGCGCATCGAGCCTTTCGTTGTTAAGAACCTGGAGAATGTTCAAGGCGATGAGCGCGATGTAGTAATGATCTCTATGACTTACGGCCCAAGACAACCCGGCGGCAGAGTCGAACAATATTTTGGACCGATTAATCAAGACAAAGGTCACCGCAGACTGAATGTGCTTTTTACCCGCGCTAAGGAGCAAATGATCGTTTTCACGTCGATGCGTGCGACCGACATCCAGGCCGGCCCGCAGAGCAGCGCTGGGCTGTACGCGCTTCAGGGCTTCTTGCGGTTTGCTGAGACAAAGCAGTTGCCCTCGGGCTCCCGTCTGACTGGCAAATCACCCGAAAGCCCATTCGAGGAGGCGGTGGCGCGCGAGCTTGAGCGCCACAATTACAGAGTCGAACCTCAATTGGGTGTCGGCCACTATCGTATCGATATCGCCGTCCGAAACCCTGATGCGCCGGAGCAGTTTCTCCTCGGCATCGAATGCGACGGTGCAATGTATCATTCTACGCTCTCGGCCCGAGATCGAGACCGGCTTCGCCAAGAGGTGCTCGAAAATCTCGGCTGGGAAATCGAACGGATTTGGTCTGTGGACTGGTTCCAAAATCCCGCGCGCGAATTGAAAAGAGTTTTGGAACGGCTCCATCAACTGCGTGGGCCGCCGGATGATAAACCGCCGGCCGGTGCTCAGGCATCGTGGGAGAGCGCCAAACTCTCCCAGGGCAGAGGCATTGGTCCAGAGCCGGGCGCCGGTCGAATTAGGCAGACCCAGGGCATACCCCGGCAACTCAAGGAAGCGCTCGCTACGGAGTTCCGCCGCTGCCGTTCGATCGAAACACGTGTTGACTCGAGAGGAGATGCGAGCCGCTCTGATCGCGCTGCGGGAGAAAATCGACACCGAATGTCCTAACGCCGATCCATCGCGTGGCCTTCTGCGCCAATCAATGCTCGAGGAATTGCTTCGCAAACGTCCGACGAATGCTGATGAGTGGCGCGCGAGAATCCCGCTGCGCCTCCGCGAAGGCACCGACGGAGCGGAGTTCAAACGCTACGGGGAAGACGCTTTCGAGATATTGGCATCCGCAAACCTGGCGCCCGCCCACTGATCCGCCCGGGTGAACAAATCGGCGGGCGGGGATTTCCATACGTGGTAGCAGCCGATCAGCCGCGCTTCACCAGCAGCGCCAGGATCGGTTCGAGGTGGTCGTCGGCGAGCTTTTGGAGCTCGTCGTCGGTGCGGTCCTGCACCGGGTGGGGAACGAACACCAGGGCCGGGTCGAAACCCAGCGATTTGGCCTGCGCGGCGGCACCCTCGATAAACTCGGTGGTGGCCACGCCGACCGTCGGAATGCCGCGTGCTTCGAGATCCGCCATGTCATGCGTACAGCACGAAATGCAGGACCCTCAGTCGCTCAACCCTTCGATGACAACATTGACTTCGGCGGCGATCTGCTGCCGCAACGGCAACGGCGCCACCCGCGTGTTGGTCGGCTTGGCGTAATGCCTGACGGCGATGCCGCGCTCGGCGATGCGCTCGCCGAGCCGGTGCAGAAAAACGTCGCCGCGCGCCTTGGCGATGTCGAGGATGCCGATCGTCAGTCCGTCGAGCCGCTCCGGCCGGGGCAGACGCGGCCGGATCGTCGGACTTCGCTCCGAGGTCGGGTCGAGAAGTACGGTCATCTATGCCTCCTATCTCGGCATTGCTTGGTTGGTTGAGCTACGCTGGCAGACCGAGCCCGGCCGGTAGCCCGAATGTGTCCTGGTCTTGGAGGCCGAGAGGGAGCGTGTGGCGCCGGCCGGCATCCGATGAACCCGAACAGTCGTCTGGGCACGAGCCCGCATCGAGGAGGCTGGGTGATGGATGTCGAAACCACGGCCGATCGCTTTGTCGGCATCGATGTATCGAAGGCGCGGGTCGATGTGCATGTCAGACCGGATGGCACTGCATTTGGCTGCGCCACGGACCCGGAAGGTCTGGGCGCATTGGTCGCACGATTGCAGCCGCTGTCGCCCTGTCTGGTGGTGCTCGAGGCGAGTGGTGGTTATGAAGGCGTGGTCGCCGCCGCGCTCGCCGAAGCCGGGCTGCCGGTCGCCATCGTCAATCCGCGCCAGGTGCGCAAGTTCGCCGGGGCTATTGGCCGGCTGGCCAAGACCGACGCGATCGACGCGGCGGTGATCGCCCACTTCGCCCAAGCCGTGCGGCCGGTGGCACGGCCATTGCCCGATGATCTCGCGGTGCGGCTCGGCGAATTGATGGCGCGGCGGCGCCAGCTGGTGGTCATGATCAACGCCGAAAAGCAGCGTCTCGGCAAAGCTCGGGACGGCATTGCGCAACGCTCCTTCAAGGCCGTGCTCAAGCGCCTGGAAGCCGAGCGGGCGCGCATCGACAAGGCGATCGACAAGCTGATCGAAGCCAGCCCGGTGTGGTGCGCCCAACAGGATCTGCTCAAAAGCGTGCCTGGCATCGGCGACGTCGTCGCCCGCACCCTGATTGCCGAGCTGCCCGAGCTCGGCCAAGTCGATCGTCACCAGATCGCCGCCCTCGCCGGCGTTGCCCCGATGAACCGCGACAGCGGCCGATACCGCGGCAAGCGCCAGATCCAGGGAGGCCGGGTCGAGGTTCGGGCGCCGCTCTACATGGCCTGCCTGGTCGCCATCCGGCACAACCCGGCGCTCAAGTCCTTCTATCGCCGTCTGCGCGACGCCGGCAAACCGGCCCGCCTCGCCCTCGTCGCCACCATGCGCAAGCTGCTCACCATTCTCAACGCCATGCTGCGTGACGGCAAACACTGGGCAAGCGCGCACAGCTGAGCGTCGAAGCCATGGCAGCCAAACTGGCCGCGGCAAGCGCCGGCTCAAGGCCGTCAGCCGCCGGAGGCGGGAGCGCGACAGCGCTCGCCTTGAACCGGCGATCGACGCGGCCGACACTTCAGCCATCACTGCGACCCTTGACCTTCAAGACAGTCGCTCCTTGCACCCTCAACCGTCATTCCGGCGATCCCCGGAACGGCCCGCGAGGGCCGGCCGTCCGGGGAGGGAACCCAGGGCTCCGAGGGTAAAGCGGTGGCTCTGGACCCCCGCTCCCGCGGGGGCGACGATAAGTGCATCAGGATCTAACCTCCTTCGTGACGGGAAGGCTGCCGCGGGGACCGCCCGCGGACCAGCCGCCGATAATGCCGGAGAACATCCCGGCATCGCCGCCGGCGCGGACGATCATGATTCCGCCCTGCCGAAACTTGTTGACGGATTTCCCGGCCAGCGAAGGCAGCCCGCCTTCGGCGATACCTTTGGCTCCTGCAATGAGCTCGTCTCCCTGGATCTCGCACAGCCGATAGAGCTCTTCGTAAAGCCGCGCCTTTGTCCATCCGGCATTCTTGAAGGTGCGGTGGTGCTCGGGGCAGACCACCAGGAGCGCGTCGCAAGAAGGCGCATGCTTGACGTTGCTGAGCGCCTTCAGCGATCCGGCAAAGCTATTCGCCAGGCTCTCGGGGTCGCGCGACTTCTGGTCGACGATCCCCTGCAGACCGTACCCGGCGAACACCGTCACCGCCGACTGGCCCGACTTTAGACCGCGCTCGACCGACAGCGGCTCCCAGCTCGACCCTTCTTCGTCCTCGGCAAAGCAATAGGTGTACTTGCCGGGATTGCCCAATGTCGCGCGGTCGACCTCCTGCGGCCGGCCGCCGCCGATATTACGGATCACCAATTGCAGGGCGCGGCCGATCGCGGCATTGGCGCGGTTGCCTTGGCCGAGCGCATTACCCTTCGCGTTCATGCCGATGCGACGCCGGATCGGACCGTTGACGAGGACAACCGGCCCGACGAACATCGTCGTCGCCAGCACCCCGTGCATCGCGAACTGTTCTTCGAGCACCGCCTCTACCGCCGCCAAAACGACCGGAAGATATTCCGGCTTGCAGCCGGCCATCACCGCATTGACCGCGATCTTCTCGACGGTTGCCGGTGCCAGGTCGGGCGGGACCAGTCCCAGAACCTCCTGCGGGTCGCGCGCCGTGCCGTCGAGCATGCGCAAGACGCGTTCCTCGGTCGGCGGCACCAGCGGCAGCCCATCCGACCAGCCGCGCGCGAACATCGCCTCGTGCTCGTCCTCATCGCCTCCGATCTCGATGCGACGTGATTTGAGCCCGGTCTCGTTGAAGCGGATCTTCAGCCGCTCGATCACCCCCGGCTCGACATTCTTGGCGCCGCAGCCGGGCCGCGCCTCCGGCAGATCACGGCCGAGCCCGGCAATGCCGCTGAGCCTCTCCCATTCGCCGCGATCCCAGCCATAGGTGCGCCCGACCTCGCGACCGCCCTCGAAGCGGATCAGGGTCGGCACCACCTCGATCCTGAGCTGGTGGGAGGCGTCAAGCGTCGTGTCGTCGATGCGTATCGCCACGGTCTCGGGAAAGGACGGATCATCCTGCGTAAAAACGGTCAACCCGCCCTGCCGCGCCATTTCTACGAGCACCGGGCGGTCATGACGCAGGTCGCACAGTCGCGCTTGATGACCGCCGCCAAACCGTCACGCGGAAAGTCCGCCGACATCGCTCCTCCTTCTGGCTGCTGGCGGTACAATGAACGGTTCGCCCAGCGGCAACAAGCACCAGCCGATGCCTCATTGCCGGCGCGCAAGGCCAGTGCTATCATTGCTGGCATCGATGGCGGCCTGGGCGATTGCAATGGCTAGTTTGAGCGTCCGAAATCTCGACGACAATCTGCTCGCCCGGCTCAAGCGCCGTGCCGCACGGCACGGGCGTTCCGCAGAGGCCGAAGTGCGGGATATCCTCCGCCAGACGTTAAGCGGCGAGGCTGATACCGACTTCGATACGCTCGCCGCCGAATTGCGGGCACTCACTTCTGGGCGGCGACACACGCCAGCTGAAGACCTGCTCCGCGAAGGGCGGGATGAGCGGTGACCGATCTGGTGATCGATGCCAGCGTTGCCATGAAATGGGTGATTGAAGAACACGGCACGCGGGAGGCAATGTCGCTGCGGCGGCATAGACTGTTCGCACCAGAGCTGCTCGTGGCCGAATGCGCCAGCGTGCTGTGGAAGAAAACACGGCGGAGGGAGCTGACCCCGGACGAGGCGCGGCTCGCTGCCAGACTCCTTGCAGCGCGCCGATGTCGAACTGGCGCCGATGCGAGCCTTGCTCGAGCCGCAACCGAGCTTGCGATCGCGATGGACCATCCTGCATACGATTGTGCGTATTTGGCACTGGCGGAAAGTCTGTCGTGCGACCTGGTTACGGCCGACCGCAAGCTGAGCGCCAAGCCGGTGCCGATTGGCTATAAGTCAAGGGTGCTCGGGCTAACCACGAGCGCCCTGCCCTAACGCAGCCTGGGAGGATCAGTAATGCGGGTCGGGATTTATCTGCCGCATATCGGGCGCAAGGCCGGGCCGGAGGCGATCCGGCGGGCGGCGATCCAGGCCGAGGAGCTCGGCTTTGCCGATGTCTGGACGAGCGAGCACATCATCATTCCAAGGGGAGTGCCCTACCCGCCTTCGGCGATCTTCTACGACCCGGTGCTGACCCTGACCTGGGCAGCGGCGTTCACGAAAAAGGTCGGGCTCGGCACCAGCGTGCTGGTATTGCCGATGCGCCACCCGCTGCCGCTCGCCAAGGAATTGGCGACGTTGCAGAACCTGTCGGAGGGGCGCCTCATCCTCGGCGCCGGGGTCGGCTGGATGGAGGCCGAGTTCGCCGCGCTCGGCGCGTCGTTCCGCGAGCGCGGGCGGCGCATGGACGAGGGCATCGCAATGATGCGGGCGGTGTGGAGCCGGGACCCGGTGAGCTTTCCGGCGCGTCACATCCCGGCGGTCGTCGAGGACATGCGGATGTTGCCGCAGCCGGTCAAGCCGATCCCGATCTGGATCGGCGGCAGCTCCGAGGCGGCGCTCGCCCGCGCCGCAAAGCTCGCCGAAGGCTGGCACGGCTCGCGGCTGTCGCCCGAAGAAGCCGCGCCGATCGTGCGCCGATTGCGCGAGCGGCGGCCCGAGGCGGGGTTCGCGATATCGCTGCGCTACGGGTGGGACGGCAAGGACGACGGCGCGCTCCGTGCTCGTCTGGCCGCTTATGGCGCAACTGGCGTCGACCATGTTTTGGCCGAGCCGGCCGAGCGCGCGCTCGAGGATTGGCTGCGCGCCGTCGAGCGGATCGCCCGCGCGGCAGAGGGGGTCGAACAATGAGACTGGCCATCACCCTCCGGGTCTCGCCGACCACCGGTGTCGGTATAGAGACGGTTTGGGAGGCGGAGCGGCTCGGCTACGAGGCGGTGTGGTGCGGCGAGGCTTACGGCACGGACGCGGTGACGCCGGTTGCCTGGGTCTTGGCGCAGACCAAGAATATCAAGGCTGGGACCAGCATAATGCAGATGCCCGCGCGCACGCCGGCCTGTGCGGCGATGACGGCGATGACCCTTCAGGCACTTTCCGGCAACCGGTTTCTCTGCGGCATCGGCCCATCTGGTCCGCAGGTCGTCGAGGGCTGGCACGGCGTGCCGTTCGGCAAGCCGCTGCTGCGCACCCGCGAATACATCACGATCATCCGCCAGATATTGGAGCGCAAGGCGCCGCTCGAATATCACGGCGAGCATTATCAAATCCCCTATGCCGGACCGGGCGCCACCGGGCTCGGCAAGCCGCTGCGCAGCATCATCCACGGCGATCCCAGCCTGAAGATCTACACCGCCTCGTTCGCGCCGGCCGGGCTGCGCACCGCCGGTGAGGTGGCCGACGGCACATTGCCGTTCTTCATGTCGCCGGAGAAGGCCGAGGCGATCACCGCTCCGGTGCTGGAGGGGATCGCTAAGGCCGGCAATGGCAAGACCCTCGCCGATTTCGACATCGCGCCCTATGTCCGGGTTGCGATCGGCGACGATCTCGCGGCCTGCCATGATAAGATCAGGCCGCAGCTTGCCCTCTATATCGGCGGCATGGGGGCGCGATCGAAGAATTATTATAACGACTTGGCCAAGCGGCTCGGCTACGAAGCGGCGGCGGTCGAGATCCAGGACCACTTCCTCGCCGGCCGGCGCAAGGAAGCCGAAGCGGCGGTGCCGGACGCGCTGATCGACGAAACCTCGCTGGTCGGGCCGAAGGACCGGATCAAGGATCGTCTCCAAGCCTGGAAGGAGATCGCCAAGGATCACCGGGTCGGCACAATGTTGCTGGTCGGCGGGACACCGGAAGCGTTGCGGGTCGTCGCGGAAGCCGTCTTGTGAACTCGAGAATTCCCGATGACAGACTCGCTCACTCCTGTAGTTGACTCAATCGAGCGCGACGGCTTTGCCTTTGTGCGCGCGCCGGAAATGGGGCGGCTGTTGGAAGGGGCTGGCCTCACCGATTGGGAAGGTTTCGCCGCAACCTGGGGCGATCTTGGTGTCGACGCCTACATGGCCGATGGCGGACGCTACCGCCGCCGCCGGTTCGGGGTCTTTCGTGCGGCACCGGCCGGGATCACGAGGAAGCCGCATCAGCCGCACTATCAAAGCCGCGATTACAATCCGCTCAATGGCGGCGTAGAGCGTTGGTTCGAACCGGTCACCGAGGCGGTTGCGCGCCACCCGGCCCTGACCGCGATCTTGCGCACCTGCCAGTCGTTGTTCGACCGGCTGACCCCGGCCGAGCTGCGGCCCGAGGCCTGGCACGTCGAGATCCACCAGTTCCGCATCGAGACGCGGCCCGGCCAGGAGGGGCGGCCGACCCCGGAAGGCATGCACCGCGACGGAGTCGACTGGGTACTGGTGCTGATGGTCCGCCGAGAGAATGTCGCGAGCGGCGAAACGACGATCTACGACCTCGTCAAGCGCCCGCTCGGCAGCTTCACCCTAACCGCCCCGCTCGACTCGGCGCTGGTCGACGACAGCCGCGTCTATCACGGCGTGACCGCGGTCGTGCCGCTTGATCCTGCGCACCCGGCCTACCGCGACGTCCTGGTGGTGACGTTCCGCCGGGAATAGCCGCGGACTGTCCGCGGCGAACTGGTGACAGCGAGTGAGCCTGACAGTATCGTTCCCGCGACGGCCCTCCACTCAGCAATCAGAAAGGGAGCTTGCGATGCTCGATCTCCACTTTTGGCCGACGCCGAACGGTAAGAAGGTCACGATCCTGCTCGAAGAATTGGGTCTCGACTACAATTTGGTCCCCTGCAACATCGGGCGCGGCGACCAGTTCAAGCCCGAATTTTTGAAGATCAATCCCAATCACCGCATGCCGGTCTTGGTCGACCACAACCCCAAGGGCGGCGGGGCGCCGATCAGCATTTTCGAATCAGGCGCGATCATGATGTATCTCGCGGAAAAGGAAGGCCGCTTTTTCCCGCAGGACCTTCGCGGGAAATACGAGGTCACCCAGTGGGTGATATGGCAGATGGCCAATCAGGGCCCCAAGCTCGGCGAATGCGGACATTTCCGCCGCGCCGGCCCCGACGCCGGTGACCTGACTTATGCGATCCGCCGCTTCACCGACGAGGCTAACCGGCTCTACGGCGTGATGAACAATCGGCTCTATGACCGCCGCTACCTCGCCGGCAACGAATACACGATCGCCGACATGATTTCTTATCCGTGGACCGTCAACGCCGAGGCCCAAGGGCAGGACATCAGCGAGTTCAAACATTTCAAACGCTGGTTCGACGAGGTCGGCAACCGCCCGGCGGTCAAGCGCGGGATGGAGACCGGCAATAATCTGCGCGTCGACCCCGCTACATTGAGCGACGAGGAGCGGGCGCAGATGCGCAAGATCATGTACAACCAGCGCGCCATCCCCGCCCCGGCGTAACTCCCCCGAGATCCGGTAGAGCTTTGAGCAGAACGCGTCGCAGTAGCCCCTCTCCCGGATTGCAGGATAGGCTGCCGATACCCGAACCATAGTCCGGGGAGGCGGGCAAGGCGCCTGCTTATACTCGGCGATCTGCGGAAAGGGAGACAGAAATGCCCGAGAACAAACGGACCAGGCCCACCGCTTCCCTCGCACCCCCAAAACCCCCGTTGCTTGTGCCTCACCCGCCGAGCGCGCCGTTGCTGCCGCCGGCCCATGTCGTCGATTTGATGACCGTCGAAGGATCGGCGCTGTTCGACGCGCAGTGGAAGGCGATGGAGGCGAAGATCGTCGAATGCGCGGCGCTGACGGACGCAATGCCCGAATTCAGGACGACTTACGATATAGAGCCATATGCCGGGGTGAGCGGGTTTGACGATTCGGCTTGGCCTTTGGTTGCCGCCGACGACCTGGGCGCCAGGCGGGGCGGCGGCATGGTGTCGTTTTTTTGGTACCGCACAAAGCTGACGATCCCGGCGAAAGCCGCGGGTTTCGACACTTCCGGGGCGATGATGGTGCTACGGGTGAATGTCGATGATTACGCGGAAGTCTGGGTCAATGGCGAGCTGCCGCGGGCTGCCGGCCGGCCGAGCCCCGGCACGATCCAGGGGTTCAACATGCCCCATCGCCTGGTGCTCGCCAACCCCGTCGCCCCGGGCGACAAGTTTGAGATCGCGGTCTTCGCGATCAACGGGCCGATTTCGGCCGCACCGGCCAATTTCCTGTGGTTTCGCGAGGCGAAGATCGAGTTCTTCCGGTGACCGCGTCTCAGCGCGGCGGATAACGGATTTCCACCAAATAAAGGCCTTCGGGGGGTGCAGTCGGTCCGCCGGCGCGGCGGTCGCGGGCCGCAAGCGCGCGGGCCACATCGTCGGGACGCCACCGCCCGAGACCGACCAGCTTCAACGTGCCGGCCATGTTGCGCACCTGGTGATGCAGAAACGAGCGGGCCCGAGCCGTGATATGGATTTCGTCGCCGGCGCGGCGGACTTCCAGCGCATCGAGCGTCTTCAGCGGCGACCGCGCCTGGCACAGCGAGTCGCGAAAGGTCGAAAAATCATGATGCCCGACCAAGTGTTGCGCGCCGGTGCGCATCGCCTCTACGTCGAGCTCCGGAGCGACCTGCCACACCCGGCCGCGCTGTAGCGCCGGCGGAGCGCGGCGGTTCAGGATGCGATAGAGATAAACCCGGCCGACCGCCGACAGCCGGGCGTCGAACTCGTCACAAACACGCTCGGCTGACAGCACGCTGATCGCATTTGGCCTCAAATAGTGATTGACGGCGCCGCGCAGCACCTCCGGCTCCGCCGCGCGCGCGAGATCGAGGTGCGCTGTCTGCGCCAGCGCGTGCACCCCGGCGTCCGTCCGCCCCGCCCCGCGGACGGTAACCGTCTCCCCGCAGAATTTTTGGATAGCGGTTTCGAGCGCTTCTTGAACCGAAAGGCCGTTCGCTTGGCGCTGCCAGCCGACGAGCCCGCTGCCATCATATTCGATGGTCAGCTTGTAGCGGGGCACGGCAGCCTCGTCCCGGGAGGAATTGGAAATCCGCGCAGGAAGGCAGGCGCTTCAAGCACAGCGCGGCCGGGCCGCTGCAACCGGAGCAACCTCAAGACGCCCTCGCCGCAGGCAACCGTCAAGCGCTCGTCGAGCACCGTGCCCGGTATGCCCCCGGCTGGGCCCGGCAGATCCATCGCGGCGTGCACCCGGATGCGCTCGCCGCCGGTCTCGAAAAAAGACCCCGGCCAAGGATCGAACGCCCGGACCCGCCGCTCCAGATCGGTCGAATGCAGCCGCCAATCGAGCCGGCCTTCCTCGCGCCCAATCTTGGTCGCATAGGTCACGCCCTCTTGCGGTTGCGGCGTGCCGACGAGCCGGCCTTCGGCGACCCCGTCGAGCGCCGCCAGCATCAGTCGTCCGCCGACAATTGCGAGCTCGACCGAGAGGCCGGTGGATGTCGCATCCGGCGCGATCGGCACTGGTTCCTGCAGCAGGATCGGGCCGGTATCGAGCCCTTCCTCCATCTGCATGATCGTTATCCCGGTCTCCCGGTCACCGGCGAGCAATGCCCGCTGGATCGGGGCGGCGCCGCGCCAGCGCGGCAACAGCGAGGCATGCACGTTGAGACAGCCGAGCCCCGGCGCGCTCAGGATCGGCCCTGGCAAAATCAGGCCGTACGCGGCGACCACCGCGGCATCGGCGCCCAGCGCGGCGAATGCCGCGTGCTCCGCATGGTTCCGCAGGGTCGCGGGACAGCGGATCGGGAGGCCGTGCTCTGCGGCGAGCAATTCAACCGGCGAAGGTTGCGGTAGGTGTCCGCGGCCGGCGGGGCGCGGCGGCTGCGTGTAAACCGAAAGGATCCGGTGCCCGGCCTCGATCAGCACGCCGAGGATCGCAGCGGCGAAAGCCGGCGTACCCATGAAGACGAGGTCGAGCGCTAGTCGCGGACCGATGGCGGTTATCCTTTGCCCCTCCGGGCTCAGCCTCTGCGGTCAGGCGGCGGTCGCAGGCACCCGGCTGCGCTTGGCCTTGGCGAGCTTGCGCAGGATCATCCCGCGCTTCAGCGAGGAGATATGATCGACAAAGAGTACGCCGTCGAGGTGATCGATCTCGTGCTGCAGGCACATCGCGAGCAGTCCCGAGGCCTCGATCTCCCGGATTTCGTTCTGGTAATCGAGGTAGCGCAAGCGGATCTTCGCCGGGCGCGTGACCTCGGCGTAGTGTTCCGGCAGGGACAGGCAGCCTTCACTACCGGTCGTCAACTCGGGCGAGCGCCAGAGGATTTCCGGATTGGCCAGCTGCACCGGCTGCGGCTCCTCGCCCTCCCGGGCGACATCGAGGACAATGACCCGGCTCGATTGTCCGACCTGCGGGGCGGCGAGGCCGATGCCGATCGCGCCGTACATCGTGTCGAGCATGTCGTCCATCAGGCGCCTGATCTTGTCGTCGACCGCAGGCACCGGCCGCGCCTTGATCTTGAGCCGCGGGTCGGGAGCCGTAATGATCGGAAGCTGCGCCATGCCAAGTAGTTAAGCGGCGGGCCGGCCAGCGTCAATATCGCGCTGCGAGGACGGAGAGGGGCTGAGGTCGCAGGGCTTCGATGAACGTTTCAGCAATCTCGTTTGCCGGGCGGCGCAGGATCGTCTCGTTGGTGAACAATTCGAACTCGGCGCCCTCGGGCGAGGTGTGCAGGGCAGGCCGGATTGCGATCCCGCGCGCGAGCAGCCGCTCGGGCAGGCTCTCGGCATCAGCCCCGAAGACCCGCAGGCGCGCGACATTGGTCGCTGCTGCGGGGCGCCGAACCTCGCAGCCGGGACTGCCGCCGCAAAGCCTGAAACAGGGTCTCGGCCGCCGCGGCGGCGCGCTCGAAGCGTTCGCCGAAGCCGTCGAGGTAATGCAATGCCACCGCCGCATAAGGCCAGGCTTGGCGAAGGCTGCCGCCGAACATGCGCCGCTGATGGTAGAGGTTCTCGATCAGCTCCCGCGGCCCGGCGAGCACGGCGCCGGCGGCGGCATTGAAGTATTTGTAGAGCGAGACGTAGACGGTGTCGAACAACGCGGCGTAACTCGCCGGCGTAATTCCCGTATAGGCCGAGGCGAGAAAGATGCGGGCGCCATCGAGATGGAGACCGATCCGGTGCTCCCGCGCAAAGGCGGCAATCCGCTGCATCTCGGCAAAGTCGAAGACCTCGCCCTGGAGCCGGCGTACCGGGGATTCTATCGAGATCACGCCGACCGGGGTCGACACGCGGGCTTCCGGAAGGCGGGCGATCTCGGCCTCGACCTCGGCGAGGGTAAAGGTCGCGCGCTGCGGAGCGAGCGGGATCAGGGTCAGACCGCTCAGCTCCTGCGCGCAGTCACCGGTATCGTTGTAGATATGGCTTTCGCGCTGCACGAGCACCCGGCGGCCGCGCGTCGCGAGAAGACGCAGCGCCAGATGGTTGGCGAGTGTTCCGCTCGGCAGAAACAGCGCCATCTCCTTGCCGAGCAGCGCCGCCATCCGTTGCTCGAGCTCGACAACGACCCCCTCCCGCGAGAATTCGTCGGCGGCGATGCCGCGTTCCTCGGCCAGCTGAACCAGCAACCGGGCATATTCGGCAGGCGACAGCGCCAAGCCGTCGGAGCGAAAATGCACAGTGCGATCCACTCTCTGCCGCTCCTATGACGCTTACCGCACGAGATCGGCGAGCGCGATTGCCCCGACCTTGCGCCCCGCGGCGTCGCACACCGGCAGCCGGTCGGTGCGGCGCGTGGTCATCGCCGAGAGCGCGTCGCGCAGCGATGTGTCGAGAGAGAGCGGCTCGCCTTCGGCGGTTTCGCCGGGGCGCATGCGGTCGGCGACCTTCCGCACCGACAGGAGCTTGAGGCCGATGCCCTGCCGTCCGACAAAGTCGGCCACGAACTCGCTCGCCGGGTGCTCGAGGATGTCGATCGGCGAGCCGAGCTGGGCGATCCGGCCTTCTTGCATCACGGCGATATGGGTGGCGAGGCGCAGCGCCTCCTCGATGTCGTGGGTCACGAACACGATGGTTTTCTTCGTCGCCCGGTGGATGCGCAACAGTTCCGCCTGCAAATCGTCGCGGGTCAGCGGGTCGACCGCGCCGAACGGCTCATCCATCAGCAGCAATTCGGGATCGGCGGCGAGTGCGCGGGCGACCCCGACGCGCTGCTGCTCGCCTCCCGAAAGCTGGTGCGGGTATTTCCCGCGATAGGTCTCCGGCTCGAGCCGAAACATCTCGAGCAGCTCGGTGACCCGGTCGCCCCGGCGCGCCCGCGGCCATTTGAGGAGGTGCGGGACAGTGGCGATGTTGTCCTCGACCGTCCAATGCGGAAAGAGGCCGATCGACTGGATCGCATAACCGATACGCCGCCGCAACTGCTCGGCCGGCACGGTCGCGATGTCCTCGCCGGCGACCCGGATTTGCCCGGCATCGGCCGCGATCAGCCGGTTGATCATCTTCAATGTCGTCGATTTGCCGCAACCGGACGAGCCCAGCAGCACGCAGAAATCGCCGGCCGGAACAGTCAATGAAAGCCGGTCGACGACCCGACGGTCGCCATAATATTTCGTGACGTTCGTCGATCTCGATCATCGCTGCAAAGCGCCGGCGCAGCACGGCAGTCAGGATCTGCAGCACAAAATCGGCGCGCGAGCGCGAGAAAGATCGCCGGCAGAGCGCCGAGCAGCACGAGATCGACGGCATATTGGCCGAGGCCCTCAAAGACAAAGGTTCCGAGACCGCCCGCGCCGATCAGCGCCGCGACCACCGCCAAGCCGATCGCCTGCACGGTAACGATGCGCAGCCCGGCGAGCAACACCGGCAAGGCGAGCGGCAGTTCGATCTCTCGGAAGATCTGTCCCGGGCTCATCCCCATGCCCCGCCCGGCTTCGATCGCGGCACTGTCGACACCCGTCAACCCGACCGATGTGCTGCGAACGACCGGCAGCAGCGCATAGAGCACCAGCGCGATGATCGCCGGGGTCACCCCGATGCCGCCGACGCCGTAGGCGGCGAGCCGCGGCACTGCCGCAACCAGTGCCGACAATGGCACGATCAGCAATCCGAACAGCGCGATCGACGGAATCGTCTGCAGGATGTTCAAGACGGCGAATACCGGCCCCTGCAAGCCCGGACGCCGGGCAGTGGCCACGCCGAGAGGGAAGCCGATCGCCGCCGCGGCCCCGACCGATGCTCCAACCAATGTCATATGACGCGCCATCGCGTCGGCAAAGACCTGGCGATGGATTTCGTATTCCTTCGCCAGGGAAAGCGCGTCGAATGTGCCGCTCGCCGCCATCAGCAGCATACCCGAAGCGATCCCCACCACCGTGACCAGCTGCGCAATGATGCCGGCGCCGAGGCGTTGCAGCGCATCGCCCACAGCGAGGGCGGCGCATGCGCCGAGGACCCAGAACGCAGGACCCAGCGAAATGCGGGAGGCGGGGCTGGCGCTCTGCGCGAGGAGGCTGGCCGCCTGCCCCGCGGCGGCCAGGACAAGCAGCAGCAGCGCAGCGGCGATTGCGGCGACGGCGCAGTGGAGCGCGCTGCTCGGCCGTATCAGGCAGGCCGCCGCCAATGCCGCGCCCAGTACTGCAATGCCGGCGGTCGGCAGGGCGCCGGCTGCCGCCCACAGCGCGACCGGCCTGCCCGAAACGAGCCGGTTCGGCGCCTCGCCGACAAAGCCCGACAGCGCAACTGCAGCCACCGCAACGATCACCAATACAAACAGCACCTGGTTGCGAATGCCGATCGAAAGGAGGAGGGCAGGGCGCCGGCCGGCCAGACTGGGCTGGACGGTCACGGCAGGAAATTCTTCGATCGGAGATAGGAGACCGCGACCGCTCCGGCCTCCTCTCCATCGACGGCAATCTCGGCATTGAGCTTCTGCAGAGTCTCGAGCGTCAGGGTGGCGAAGACCGGATCGAGCACCGTGCGGATTTCGGGATGCTCCTGCAGCACCGGCTCGCGGACGACCGGGGCCGGCGCGTAGACGATTTGCGCGCCCTTGTCGTCCCTGAGCGCGACGAGACCGAGCGCCGCCAGGGCGCCGTCCGTGCCATAGGCCATCGCCGCGTTGACGCCGGACATCTCTTCGGCCGCGGCGCGCAGAGTGGCGGCGGTGTTGCCGCCCGATAAGGTCAGCAACTGCTCGTCCGACAGCCGGAAGCCGTAGGTCGCCTCGAAGGCCGGCAGCGCCGACGGGCTCTCGACAAACTCCGCCGAGGCGGCGAGCTTGATCCTGCCGCCCTCTTTTACGTAGTTCGCGAAATCATCCATCGAGGCGAGGTGTTGGCGCTCCGCCAAATCCCTGCGCACGGCGATCACCCAAGTGTTGTTCGCCGGCGCCGGGGTCAGCCACACCAGATGGTTCTTTTCCCGGCAGAGCGCCTCGACCAGCGCATAACCGCGCTGCCAATTCTTCCATGCCGGATCTTGCTCCTGGTGAAAGAACAGCGCGCCGTTCCCGGTATATTCAGGATAGATGTCGACCTGTCCCGCGAGAATGGCGGCGCGCACGATGTTGGTCGGCCCGAGCTGGAGCTTGTTTTCCACGGCAACGCCATGCGCCCGGAGCAGCGCCAGGATCATATTGCCGAGCAAGGCGCCTTCGGTATCGATCTTCGACGCCACGACCACAGCGCCGTCGCGCGCCTGCGCTGGCGAGCCGATCAAAGCGACGGCCAAAATAAGCGCGACGGCGCCGAGCAGAGCGCACGGCAGTTACCCTGCGCTCCGAGATTTCAAGGGCGTTTGCCCCGGCCGGCGGAAGCCGAGCTATGGCCTCAGCGTGGCACTCCGCGTCACGCTACGCTAGGCAATCCTGCAGGAGGACCAGGAGAGCCTCCCCGTTTGCCTTACCGAGGGCTACGCGGCGTGGAGGAGTTCGAGATACTCCTCGTAGACCGTCATGTTCTTGCCGAAGGAGATCGCCGCGGCCTGGGCGCCGCAGACGAGGTGCATCCAGCGCCAGGGCTCGCGGGTGGCGTGGTATTCTTCGACGATCGACTGGTGGTGCTTGAAGGCGTGCATCTCGGTGAAATTGTCGTGGCACACGATCTCGGCGAGGCGCGCGATGAACGCCTGCGGGTCGTAGCCGGCCTTCATGTATTGCGTCGCCAGGTTGACCGTCTCCTTGACCTCCGGCACCGCCCGCATCATGCCCGAGATTGGTGACCTTGGACCAATCGGTCGGCGGCTGGTTGTAGATGCTGTGCCGGATCGCGTCGAGCAATTCCTCCTGGCTGCGCGCGGGGCAGGGCGGCGACCGCTGCCATGTCGGGCTGCGGGTAGGGCTCCATCCGCGCCCGCGGTCGAGCGGATCTCCGGACCCGACTGCCACGTCAACAACAGCATCAACTTGTTCTTCAGGCTGATCCCGTCGAGCCGCAGCAGGTAGCGCCGCAGATTGATGCTGGTATGCAGGTGGACATCCATCGGGTTGCCGCCGAGCGAGCGCAGGAAGAGACCGGCGGCGCCGATCGACAGCGCCTCACCCGCGCCCTCCAGCGAAATCCCGCCGGCCAAGGCCTTTGCCATCAGCACCGGAATATCGGCAAAGACGTCGACGGCCGAGATCGCCTCGCCCAGCTCGCCGATCGCCGCGGTCTCATCCTCGCCGCTGCGCTGGCGGTAGATGCGCTTCAGCAGCTGATGCTCCTCGATCAGACGCTTCGATCTGCGGCAGCGGCGAGGGCATCGGATTGTTCGGGGCAACCGGCGAACGGGTCACAAAGCGCACCACCGGCCGCATCACGGTCTTGAAGAACTCCTTGTCGAGAACCCCCGTCTCGAAGGCGCGCCACACCGTGCCCGGGAACATGAAGTAATGGTCGTCGTGGAAATTCTTCGGGATCGCCACGCTCAGCAGCAGATCGAAGGCCTCGATCCGCGGCGCATGATCCCACAGCCACTGGTAAAGGTGGTCGGCCTTGTTCCACTCGCCGCGACCCACCGCCTTCAGGAACGCCGCTTTGGCCGCTTCGACCCCGCCGGCATCCTCCGGCGCGAATTCGAAGAGGGCGTAGGGCCCCATCGCCGGATGGTGGATGTGCTTGTTGGTGAGCGCCACGTGCTGCAGCACCGGGAGAAAGCGCTCTTCGCCCTCCAGGCGCTCGACCGTCTTCGAGACCGCGTAGAGGCCGGCCAGGGGGTGCAGCGGGCCGCCGTGATGACCGGGCGGCATTTCGGTGGAGCGGGTCACCGCCAGGGCCGAGGCTGTCAGCATGGTCTGCGTCGGTACCCCGGCGCGCAGCTTGTCCAGCGTGCGATCCAGAATCTCCGAGGGGGGCGTATCCTCGATAAACTGGACCAACGGCTCGATGGCGTCGGAATACTGGACACGTTGCGGCATGGGCATGGTGAGTTTCTCCTTGAGTGCGGTTATTTCGGCTTTGTTGGCTTTACTCTTTTCATCGGTGCGGCGCCTCTCGACCGGCGCATCCCCTCCTCTCTCAACGGGAAAGACTGGGCAACGGGCGGTCTTCTTCACTTTCCAGGTGATCGTCCTGCGCGATTCGCAGACTGTCAACTCCGAACGACGCATCAGGGATATGCGCCAGAAGCCCCCCTCAGCGGCTTCCCACGCCGAGATGCTGGCGCAGCAGGTCCCCGCGCGTCCCAATTTCCCGGCGGCTACCGGCGACGACGTATGGAAGCGTTGTCCCACACCGCCAGGCAGGACGACGGCGCAAAGCGGCCACCAAGGGGCCAAACGTCTCGGATTCGCGCTCTGCCGCTGTCGCCGGTCGAGTTGCCCCGGAGAAAGGCGGAATGCGCTGCGCTTTTCCGTCCTACCCCGCGCCTGATACCGGGTTGTTCCGGGTCTCCGGCATCACCGTCCCGACGAGAAGAGTGGCGCAGAGCCCGACCGCCGCCAAGCTGAGGAACGTGGCCGCGCTACCGAAATGGTCGGCCACGAACCCCGCGGCGGTGGTGCTCAATGTCGCGCCGCCGCCGATGGCGAGCCCGACTATCCCCAGAGCATGTCGTATAGCGGCCGGAGCCATCAGTGATATCGGCGACGATCAGCGGGGTCAGAACGCCGAGAGCCGCCGCGCTCAATCCGTCGAGCAGCTGGATCAGTATCATCAGATACGGGTCGGCGATGCCGGCGAACAGCATGCCGCGGATGGGCAGCGCGCCAAAGCCGAGGAGCAGGATCGGTCGGCGGCCCCAACCTTCGGCGGCTCGCCCGGCCCACGGGGAAATGACGGCTGTAACGATCTGTGGCGCGACGATGCAAGCTGCGATCACCAATGACGCCTCGCTGCCGGCCCGCTTTGTCACCATCCCGGCGGCAATCGGCAGCATCGCCGCATTGGCAAGTTGGAACAGGCTTACGCATGCAGAATAGGCGAGCAGTCGGCGGTCGTTAAGAAAGCGCCATGATCCACCGGCAGCCTTCGGATTTTGCCATTGGTGCCGGTCTCGGGGGGATTTGGCCGCAGAGAGATCCGGCTTACGGATCATCTCGATCGCGGCCAACGCGGGAATGCCGAGCGCCGCAGTCAACAAAAAAACGGCGCGGTCCCCAATGTAGTAGCCGAACGTACCCATGAGCCCGGCAGCGAACGCGTTGCCGATCGCCAAATAGCGGGCGTTGCGACCGAGCCTTTCGCCAAAGGCGCCGTGGCCGACCAGCGCGAGACTCAATGCCGCGATCGCCGGGCCGAGAACCGAGCTGGCAAAAGCGTGCAGTATTTCCGCCAAGGCGATCGGCAACAAGGCAGGCCACAGGGCTATCAAGAGTGCGCTCGCCATGATCGCCACGATCGCCGCGGCGGCCGCCGCCCGCTTGCTGCGTACGGCATCGACCAATATTCCGGCGGGGACCTGGCTCACCATCCCGCGACCGTGCCGGCGCTCAGCGCCGCACCGATCGCGCCCTGGGTCCAGCCCGACGCCGGTCAGATAGACCGAAATGAACGGTCCAAATCCGGTTTGAAAGTTCGCGACAAAGAAGTTCAACCAGTCGAGCCCCCGCAGACTGCGGGTCATCGGCTCGGCAGCGGGTCGCGCCCACAACCCGATCCGCGATAGCGATCGTGCCATCATCCTGAATTGCGTCACCGAGCCGGATCGGGCGCGGGTTCGTGCGGGGGCGATTGCGGCTGTGCTACCACCGGGATTGGCTTGTCCGACTCCGTGTATTTGTATTCGGGAGCGGCCTTGAGTTGCTCGCGACCGAGATCGAGAGCGATCACGTTCTTCTTCTCTCCGAGATCAAAACGCAGCGCGCTCCAGCTGATCGCGATTTTTCGAGTTCCCACCCCAAGGAACCCGCCGAAGTCGATCACCGCGGCGTGCGGCTCCCCTTTCTCGTCGAACAGCACGTCGACGATGCGCCCCATATCCTCCCCTTTCGCGCTCAGCACCTCCTTCCCCAATATCCGGAAGAGGTGGTCTCGCGGGAAATAGTCGAGACTGGCGCCGTTCAGTGCCGCATCCCCCGTCGCCTGATTGCTCGGAGCACTCGGTCGGCGTTTGCGCCGCTGCAAGCCCAAAAATAATGCACCCGCTATGATCGTGCCGACGCCGAGAAAGGGATAGTCGCAGACTGCTTAAAGAAAAGATTGCGGATCCGCGGCACTCCACGACCTCCTCCTCGGACACCCGGGAATGCGGATGGCCGTTACGCTTGGGCGGAGTGAGCTCCTGATAAATCCTGGTATAATCTTCCGCCATCCGCCGCGCAGTGAACCGCTGCTCGAATATAGTGCGGATGAGTGTCCGGTCCAGCAGGTGAATCTCCTCGCGCAGCGCTCGCAGCAGTCGCTTCGTCATCAACAATGAAGCCGGTGACCCCATCGTCGACTACTTCAGGCACCGACCCGTTACGTAGGGCGATCACCGGCGTCCCACAAGCCATCGCCTCGATCATTGCCAGGCCGAATGGCTCCTGCCACGCGATCGGGAATAGCAGACCGGCCGCATTGCCCAGAAACTCGGACTTCTCGTGCTCGGCTATCTCGCCGATGAACTCGACATGCGGTTGTGCGAGGAGAGGCTCGATCTCGGCGGCTTGAAATATTCCCGGTCGACCTGGTCGATCTTGGCGGCGATCTTGAGCTTCATGCCGGCCCGAGCCGCGATACGGATCGCCCGGTCCGGCGCCTTTTCCGGCGAAATGCGGCCGATAAACGCCAAATATCCGCCACTCCCACTCACCGGGCAGCAACAGCTGCTCGGGTAATCCGTGATACACCGTAGCGAACGTACCGCGCCTCCGGCAGCGGCTCGCGCTGCGAATTGGATATCGATATCACCGGCACGTCGGCAAACGCGCTGATAGACCAGTTTCAGTTCGGGCAGATCTAGTCGGCCGTGCAGCGTGGCGAGAAACGGCACACCCGCTCGTCGCCAATACCGGATAGCCGAGATAGTCGCAATGCAGGTGAATTACGTCGAATTCGCGCGCTCGTTGCGCGACCGTCTCGAGCATCGCGAGAAGTGGAGCGACGTGATCGCGGACTGTCGGATCGAGCCGAAGCGCCTGAGGGTAGCCCGGCTTCGAGGCGCGCCGTCGTGACGCTATCGCCACTGGCGAACAAGCTCACCTCATGACCCATTGCTACGAGTTCATCCGTCAAATAGGCGACAATCCGCTCTGTGCCGCCATAAAGCTTAGGGGGAACCGCCTCCATCAGCGGCGCAATTTGAGCAATCCGCATTCTGGCTCCGGTGTCACAATGCCGGACCCGCGACCGCAATAGATAATTTGACGCTCGGGCTGGCAAAAGGGTTGCCGGTGCGCGGCGCTGTGTCGCAGCACTCGACATTGCAATACATACAGCTCGATGAGTGGGGTTGCATTCCGCCTCCGGGGCGAACTCTGAAGGTGTTGACCTGCAGGAAATAGCTATCTGCCCGGGAATAGTTTACCGCCACGCGTGAGGGATCATTCCGGCACGATGATCGACGCAGCGGGCACAAGACCGTCGCTTCAAGCTCGAAATCCAATGCGCACAAAGCGATATCGGCAGAGAGCTGCCGCGGAAGAGCGTTTTCTACGATGATAACTGGATACTGCAGCCGATGAATTTTTGACAGAGCGATGCGATGGGATTGCGTCGAGGTGCAATAACACGGGGGCTTTCGACTGCTCCGCTGAGGCTGGTAGACCCTCACGAGGACGCCGAATGGCGGTCGGAGCCGCACGAGCGGGCGCCGCCGAATTCCCAGACCGGCCGTTGGCCTTTTTGTGGCATTATGTCAGGCGGCGCCCGTTACTGCACCTGGCCGCGGTGCTTCCGTCGTCGGCGCGGCTTCGTTTGCTTGCATCGCGCAATTCGGCCTCAAACTGATCGTCGATGCGATGGCCGCCGGGCCAGCAGCATATCGCGGAGTCTGGTGGGCGCTGGCCTTGTTTGCGCCCTGCTGGCCGGTGAAAGTATGCTGTGGCGTTTCGGCAGCTGGTTCGGCTACCGCGCTATTCTCATCGACAAGGCCGAAGCCAAACTCGACCTGTTCAATCATTTGATCGGCCACAGCAGCCGGTATTTCTCCGATCGCATGGGTGGCTCGCTTGCCAACCGCATCTCCGCCGACCGGGGATTCGCTGCAGCAGGTGTTTTCGGCCGTGTTGTTCAATATTGCCCCGGTCTGCGCCGATTTTTGCGCCGCCCTGGCGATGCTGGCCACCGTAGATTGGCACTTGGTCGCGGCCCTGTTTGGCTTCGTTTTGCTGGCGGCGGGCACGCTCGTCCGGCTCAGCAAAAGCGGCATGCCGCGGCACCGGCTATCATGCCGATCGTGCCGCCGAAGTCGGCGGCGAGCTGGTCGATGTGCTCTCCAATATCTGGGTGGTCAAGGCCTTTTCGGCGCGCACACGGGAGCGCGGCCGCTTCGAGCGGCTTCTGCGAGGTCGAGCAAGACGCGCATCGTGACAGTGTGATGTATGTCGAGCGCATGCGCGTGCTGCACGATCTCGCCCTTTGGCTGATGGCCGGTGGCATGCTCGCCTGGACATTGCATCTGTGGAGCGAAGGGAGGGTCAGTCCCGGCGACGTCGTCCTGACCCTGGCGATGGCGTTTCGCATCCTGCACGGCTCGCGCGATCTCGCCTTTGCCCTGGTCAACGCGACCCAATTCATCGCCCGCATTGCCGATTCGATCCAGGTCATCGGCGAGAATCACAGGGTGGTCGACGAGCCGGGAGCGCGGCCGCTGATCCATGTCGGGGGCAGTATCGAGTTCGACGACGTCGACTTCTCTTACCCCGCCGGGCACCAGGTGTTTCGATGGCTTCAACCTGCGTATCGACGCCGGGGCAACGCGTTGGTCTTGTCGGGCCCTCGGGCGCCGGCAAGTCTACCTTGATCGGCTTGGTACAGCGGCTGGCCGACGTCGACGGCGGCCGGGTTCTGATCGATGATCAGGATATTCGCGCGATGACCCAGGACAGTCTGCGCGCCGCTATTGCCGTCGTGCCGCAGGACATCTTGCTATTTCATCGTTCGGCGCTGGAAAACATCCGCTACGCCAGACCCGAGGCGACAGACGAGGAAGTGCTGGCGGCTGCGAAGGCCGCGCGGTGCGACGAGTTCATCCGGGCGCTGCCGGACAGGGTACCACACCATTGTCGGGGAGCGCGGCATGAAACTCTCCGGCGGTCAGCGGCAACGTCTCGGAATTGCTCGAGCCCTGCTCAAGGATGCCCCGATCGTGGTGCTCGACGAGGCGACCTCGGCGCTCGACAGCGCCTCGGAAATCGAAATCCAGCGAGCGCTCGAAGTGTTGATGCGCGGCCGCACCGTGCTGGCGATCGCCCATCGCCTATCGACGGTGTCGAAGTTCGATCGCGTCATCGTGCTGCAACAAGGCCGCATCGTCGAGGATGGCCCTCCGGCGGAGCTGCGCCGGCGCCGCGGATTTTTCGACCATATGTGCCGGCTGCAAGAGGACAACGTCGTCCAGCTCGCCAGTTGAGGGCGGGCAAACGGCGACCGCCCGCAACGGGTGTTGCGGGCGGTCTTGTCGGCCGACGAGGTGAAGCTCAGGCGTGCGCGTGGTAGTAGGTGTTGCGCAGCACGCGGCCGGGGAGCGCGCCGGTGTGCTTGCCGTTCTCCATCAGCACTTCGCCGTTGACGATCGTCGCCATGATGCCGGCCGCCGGTTCCTTCATGCGCCAGCCGCCGGCGGGAAAGTCGTGGACGACGCTCTCCGGCAACGGCCGCACCGTGTCGGGATCGAAGATCACGATGTCCGCCGCCATGCCGGGCCGCAGCAGGCCGCGGTCGTACAGCCCCAGCGCCGAGGCGGAGTCGAAGGTCAGCCGCCGCACGGCGTGTTCGAGGGTCATTACCTGCTTTTCGCGCACCCACTCGCTGAGGAGGCGCGTGCTGTAGCCGTAGCCGCCGTGGAACTGCACATGCGCCCCGCCATCCGACAGCCCGACGATGGCGTTCGGATAGGTCAGGATCTTCGCCATCGCTTCGTCGTCGACATTGTTTTCCGACTGCATCAAGCCGGTGTCGAGGTTCTCTTCGACGACGAGGTCGAGGAAGGCGTCGATGACGCGCTTGTTCTGCTCCTTGGCGATCTGGCCGATAGTCTTTCCCTTCAGCCCCTGGTTCTTCTCCAGTACCGGGGTCTCGACCCACATGTAATTGTACCACTCGCGCGAATAGCCGGCGGCCGGGACCTGGACCGTGTGCTCGACGACTTCGTCGTGCAATTTCTGCCGGATCGCCGGATCGGCATAGGCGCGCAGTTTTTCCTCGTCGGACGACAGCAGGATTGGATGCCAGGTCGGTGAGCCGCGGAACACCTGGCAGTTGCGCATCGTAAAGCTTTGGGTGACGCGGTTCGGGCTGCACAGCGGATAGGCCCGGATCCCGGCCTTCGAGGTCTCCTCGACCCGCGCCATGTGCTTCTTCCACGCATCGGGCTCGCGCACGGTCTGGCCGAGATTGTTGTAGATGACGGTGCGGCCGGTCGCTTCCGACAAGCGGGCCATCAGCCCGTCCTTCAGCTCGGCGGCGCGGCCGCCGCCCGACTGGATGATGCCGGTGCCCATCTCGCGCAACACATCGCCGAGCGCGAAAATCTCCTTCTCCTCGGCCCACAGAGCCGGGATGTGAACCCCCTGCGGGTCATAGTGGCCCTTGTTGCGCGACACCGACAACCCGAGCGCGCCGCCCTTGATGCCGTCGCGCACGACGTCCTGCATCTTCTTGATTTCGTCGTCGGTCGCGGCGCGCTTCTGGCTCTCGTCGCCCATCACGTAGTAGCGCACCGTCGAATGGCCGATCAGATTGCCGACATTGACGCCGAGGTTCTGGTCGAGCCGGTCCATGTATTGCGGGATCGTCTCCCAATCGACCTCGACGGTGTTGAGGACGTCCATCGGGATCGCTTCGACATAGGACAGGAACTCGGCGACCCGCTTCTCGGTGCCCGGCGGACGGGCGCCAGGGCCAGCGAGCAATTCCCGAAGACGACCGTCGTGCAGCCGTGGTCGGGCGAGAACGAGCACAGCGGGTCCCACGTGACCTGCGCGTCGTAGTGGCAATGATTGTCGACAAAGCCGGGCGCGACGACCTGCCCCGCGGCATCGATCGTGCGCTTGGCCGGCCCGCTCAGCTTGCCGATCTCGGCGATCTTGCCGTTCTTGATGCCGACATCTCCGCGAAACGCCGGCATTCCGGAGCCGTCGACGATCCGGCCGTTCTTGATCAGCAGATCATACGCCATCGCTACCCCTTTCTTGGTTCAGGTCACAACCCACCGTTTACTCGAAAGGGAGTGTAGCACCGCAAAACCGGCTCACCCATGCGAAATGCGGCGAATAGACGCGCTTCACCGCATGATTCTGCATGCCAGCCGGATCAGCTCAGCTTTCGAGCTCGTCGATGAAGCCGGTGCTGGCGGAAACGCGTGGGCATCCGCGCAGCCACGGCCTATAGTACGGGTGTAGAGCGGGTCGGCGAGCTTCGCCTCGAGGTCGGCGTCTTCGAGGCGGTTCAGCTCCAGCGTGAAGAACAGCAATGGCGTAGAGAAGCCGCCTTATTCCGCTCCGGATGGTCTGGTAAAACTGGCCGTGTTAATGCGGGGCCCCGGCACGACGCTCACCCGGCTCGCAGCGCTCACCACTCTCCCCGCGGTGCTCCGCGGGAGAGGGGGACCAAGCTCCACGGGTCCGCGCGGGGCGCGGCCCGAGGACAGGCTCCGGGCTTGGTGGGTGAGGTAGCGTTGCCTTCCAGCAAGCGGCGATCATTTTCTCGCGAGAGGAATTACGCCTCAGCTGGCCAACGCGACGATCTTGTTCTCCTGGAGCCGGCACATCTGGTCGAACGCCCCACGACGCCGCCTCAGTTCGACAGGCGAGCCGTCCTCGACGATGCGGCCGTCTTCAAGCACGACAACCCGGTCGAATTTCGCCACTGTCGATAAGCGGTGAGCGATCGCCAGAACCGTGCGGCCGCGCATCAGGACTTCGAGCGCGTGCTGGATCTCGACCTCGGAGGCGCTGTCGAGCGCCGAAGTCGCCTCGTCCAGCACAATGATCGGGGCGTTCTTCAACAGGGCTCGGGCGATGCCGATACGCTGCCGCTGGCCGCCCGACAGCTTGGTGCCGCGCTCCCCGACGATAGTGCCATAGCCCTGCGGCAGCGCCCGGATGAACTCGTCGCAGCGCGCCTCCCGCGCCGCGGCCAAGACGTCCTCATCGGACGCCTCGGGCCTTGCATAGCGGATATTCTCCAGGACTGACCGATGAAAAAGCGAAATCTCCTGCGGCACTACGGCGATCGTGGCCCGGAGGCTGTCCTGGCGCATCGCACGAATATCCTGATCATCGATCAGCACCCGTCCCTCATCGACATCGACCAGCCGCTGCAGCGACTGATCAGCGTCGATTTTCCGGCGCCCGACGGCCCGACCAGGGCGACATGCTCGCCCGGCGAAATCTGCAAGTTGAAACCGCGAAACACCGGCTTCCCTCCGGGGTAGGAAAAGTCGATGTCTTCGAAAGCGATACTGCCGCCTAAAAGGATCAGCCGTCTCGCACCCGGCTGGTCGACGACCCGGTGATTTTCGCCAATCGCTGGATCGAGTTGGCGATGCGCGCGATTAACTGGGTCGCGTTCACAAGGGCAAAAGCAAGGTCGCGCGAGCCATGCAGGATGCGGAAGGCCATTGCCAGGGTCAAAACGACGTCGCCGGGACTGACCCTTCCGACGCTCCACAGATGCAGCGTCCAGCCGAGCATCCCGCCCGCCATTAGCCAAAGGGCGAGATCGTGCAGCACACGCATGCGCTCGACATACATCACACTGTCACGATGCGAGTTTTCTTCGACCTTGAGCAGCCGCTCGAAGCGGCTGTGCTCTCGTGTGCGGGCGGAAACGCCTTCACTACCCACGTATTGGACAGCACATCCGTCAGCTCGCCGCCGAGGTCGGCGGCACGATCGGCATACAGCCGGTGGCGCGGCATTCCACGTTTGCTCAGCCGGACGAGCGTGCTCGCGGCCAGCAGAACGAAAGTGAAAAGGGCGGCGACCAAATGCCAATCTACGGTGGCCAGCATCGCCAGAGCGGCGCAGAAATCGGCGCATACCGGAGCAATATTGAACAACAAGGTCGAAAACACCTGCTGCACTGAATCCCCCGCGGCGGAGACGCGGTTGGCGAGCGAGCCGCCCATTCGATCGGAAAAATATCGGCTGCTGTGGCCGCTCAAATGATTGAACAGGTCGAGCTTGGCTTCGGCCTTGTCCGCGAGAATGGCGCGGTAGCCGAACCAACTGCCGAAACGCCACAGCATGCTCTCGCCGGCCAGCAGGGCGCCGAACACCGCGAGCGCCCACCAGACTGCCGCAATATGCTGCGGGCCGCGAGCCATCGCGTCGACAATCAGCTTCAGGCCATATTGCGCTACACAAGCGAATGAAGCCGCGCCGAATACTGAAGCAACCGCAACGAGGTGGATAACTGGCCGCCTCCTGACATAGTGGCACAAAAAGGCAACCGGCCGGAGAGGAAAGGCGGCGGCGCCCAGCTCGTGCCGCTCCGATCCGCCGCTGGGCCGGTGACACCGGTCTTCCAGGCGAGCGGCTAACCGCGGAGTGCTGAATTGTGCAAGTCCCATCGACGCTCTCTATCCAGTTATCATCGTAGGCCAGCTTGGGAGCGCGGCGGATAGCGCGGTGAACGGTCAGGCACGCAACGTTTGTGCCCGCCGCTCGACATCGTTACCGGAGCGACCCATCCGCGGGCAAACGTCGATCCCGGAGAAGATATTCCGAGGTCAACCTCTAAACTTTCGCAAGCCTCCCATTCATCCTGGGTGAGCTGTGATGCCGCAGCCCGCGGATGAACCCTTTCGCCAGCCCAGCGATTTACTATTGCAGCTTACTATTGCAGCTTACTATTGCAGCCGCGGGGTGCGGCATTGTGACCCGGAGCCAAAATGCAAATTGCCCAAATCGCGCCGCTCATGGAAGTGGTTCCCCCGAAGCTTTATGGCGGCACCGAGCGGATTGTCGCTTATCTGACGGACGAACTCGTAGCGATGGGTCACGAGGTTACCTTATTCGCCAGCGGCGATAGTTCGACGACGGCGATCCTCGAGCCGGGCTGCGAACGGGCGCTTGACTCGATCCGACAGTCCGCGACAGTGTAGCACCCCTGCTTGTGATGCTCGAGAAGGTCGCGCAGCGTGCGCGCGACTTCGATGTCGTTCACCTCCACTGCGACTATCTCGGCTATCCGGTTTTGCGACGAGCGGGAGTACCGTTCCTCGCCACGCTGCACGGCCGACTAGATATGCCAGAACTGAAATCACTCTATAGGGCGTTTTCCGACGTGCCGGTGATCTCGATATCCAATTCGCAGCGCAGGCCGTTGCCTGAGGCGGCCTACTTCGCCACGGTGTATCATGGCTTGCCCGAACGGCTGCTGCTCCCCGGTAGTGGGAGTGGCGGATATCTGGCTTTTATCGGCCGCATTTCGCCGGAAAAGGCGCCGGACCGGGCGATCCGTATCGCGGCGCGAGCCGGCATGCGGCTGAAGATCGCCGCCAAGATCGACCCGGTCGACCGAGATTACTTCAAGACGGAAATCGAGCCTCTCCTGGCTCAACCGCATGTCGAGTTCATCGGCGAGATCGGCGAGCACGAGAAGGCCGAGTTCCTGGGCAATGCCGCCGGTCTGTTATTCCCGATCGCGTGGCCGGAGCCATTCGGCCTTGTAATGATCGAAGCGATGGCTTGTGGGACGCCCGTCATCGCCCTACGCAACGGCTCGGTGCCTGAAGTCGTCGACGACGGGATCACCGGCTTCGTTGTTGACGACGAAGCGACAGCGGCGAGCGCTGCGCAACAGATTGACCTGCTGGACCGGACACTCATCCGGACTATATTCGAGCAGCGGTTCACCGCGCGGCGGATGGCCGAAGATTATACCCGGATCTATCAAAATCTACGTCCGACCAGGCGTAAGGACCATCCGCATTCCCGGGTGACCGAGGACGAGGTCGTGGAGTGCTACGGATCCGTAATCTTTTCTTTAAGAGGCTGCGACTAGCTTTAGTCAGCCTCGACATCATCATAGCGGGTGCACTGTTTTTTGGCGTAGCGGCGCAAACACCGACGAGTGCTCCGATCAATCAGGCGACGGGGGATGCGGCACTGAACGGCGCCAGTCTCGACTATTTCCCGCGAGATCACCTTTTCCGAATATTGGGCAAGGAAGTGCTGAGCGCGAAAGGGGAGGATATGGGGCGCATCGTCGACGTGCTGTTCGACGAAAAAGGGGAGCCGCACGCTGCGGTGATCGACTTCGGAGGGTTCCTTGGTATGGGAACCCGAAAAATCGCAATCAGCTGGAGCGCGCTGCGTTTTGATCTTGGAGAAAAGAAGAACGTAATCGCTCTCGATCTCGGTCGCGAGCAACTCAAGGCCGCCCCCGAATACAAATACACGGAGTTGGACAAGCCGATCCCAGTGGTAGCACAGCCGCAACCCGCCTCGCACGATGCCGCCCCTGATCCCGGCCGGTGACGCAACTTAGGATGAACGCACGATCGTTATTGCGGATCGGGTTATGGACGCGACCCGCAGCTGCACAAATGTCTCGCAGTTTGCGCGGGCTCGACTGGCTGAATTTCTTCGTCGCGAACTTTCAAACCGGATTTGGACCATTCATTTCGGTTTATTTGACCGGCGTTGGGTGGACCCAAGGTGCGATCGGTGCTGCGCTGAGCGCCGGCACGGTCGCGGCGATGGTGGGCCAGGTCCCCGGCGGCGCGTTGGTCGACGCCGTGGGCAGCAAGCGGGCGGCGGCCGCCGCAGCGATCGTGGCGATCATCGCGAGCGCACTTGTGATAGCCCTGTGGCCTGCCTTGTTGCCCATCGCCTTGGCCGAAATACTGCACGCTTTGGCGAGTTCGGTCCTGGGCCCGGCTATAGCGGCATTGAGTTCGCTCTGGTCGGCAGCGCCGCCTTCGGCGAAAAACTCGGTCGCAACGCCCGCTATTTGGCGATCGGCAACGCGTTCGCTGCCGGGCTCATGGGCACCTTCGGCTACTATGTTGGAGATCGCGCGGTTTTTCTGCTGACCGCGGGGCTCGGCATTCCGGCGTTGGCCGCGCTAGAGATGATCCGTCAGCCGGATCCCGCGCGACCCAAGCTGTCCCCGACGACGGCGCCAACGGCAAAATCGGCAGGCGCCGGTGGGTCATGGCGTTTTCTTCGCGACCACCGACTGCTCGTCTATTCAGCATGCGTAAGCCTGTTCCAAATCGCGAATGCGGCGATGCTGCCGATTGCCGCCGGGATGGTGACAAAGCGGGCCGGCAGCGAGGCGTCATTGCTGATCGCCGCTTGCATCGTCGCGCCACAGATCGTTACAGCCGCGATTTCCCCGTGGGCCGGGCGCGCCGCCGAAGGTTGGGGACGCCGACCGATCCTGCTCCTCGGCTTTGGCGCGCTGCCCATCCGCGGCATGCTGTTCGCCGGCATCGCCGACCCCTATTTGATGATACTGATCCAGCTGCTCGACGGACTGAGCGCGGCGGCTCTCGGCGTTTTGACGCCGCTGATCGTCGCCGATATCACTGACGGCTCCGGCCACTATACGACATGTCTGGGTATAGTCGGGCTCGCCATCGGCGGCGGCGCGACATTGAGCACCGCCGCCGCGGGGCTCGTAGCAGACCGTTTCGGCAGCGCGGCCACATTCCTCAGCTTGGCGGCGGTCGGGCTCTGCGCCACCCTTCTCGTCGGGACGGTAATGCCGGAGACGAGACCGGCTTCCTCCAAAAGAGGAGAGTGAGCGAGTGCACAGAGAGTAGGCAGGAAACGTACAGCGCATCCCGTCTTTCTCCAGGGAACCCGACCGGCGACAGGAAACAGCGCCCATGCTCAACACGTTTCGCCGACCACAGCTGCATTCTCGTCAAGGTTCCCTTAGTCGTCGCCGGTAACCGCAGGGAATTGGGACGCCGCGGGGACTGGCTCCGCCAACCAACCATCGTGAGAAGTCGCCGAGGGGGGCTTCTGGCGCATATCCCTGATGCGTCCTTCGGCGTTGACAGTCTGCGAAGCGCGCAGGACGATTAGGCGGAAAGTGAAGAAAGCCGCCCGTTGCTCCGTCTTTCCCGTTGGGAGGGGGAGGGGCGCTGCGTCGATTGAAAAGAGTAGAGCCAACGAAGCCGAAACCGCACTCAAGGAGAAGCTCACCATGCCCATGCCGCAACGTGTCCAGTTTTCCGACACCATCGAGCCGTTGGTCCAGTTTATCGAGGATACGCCGCCCTCGGAGATTCTGGACCGCACACTGGACAAGCTGCGCGCCGGGGTACCCACGCAGACCATGCTGACAGCCTCGGCCCTCGCGGTGACCCGCTCCACCGAAATGCCGCCCGGTCATCACGGCGGCCCGCTGCACCCCCTGGCAGGCCTCTACGCGGTCTCGAAGACGGTCGAGCGCCTGGAGGGCGAAGAGCGTTTTGTCCCGGTGCTGCAGCACGTGGCGCTGACCAACAAGCACATCCACCATCCGGCGATGGGGCCCTACGCCCTCTTCGAATTCGAGCCGGAAGATGCCGGCGGGGTCGAGGCGACGAAGGCGGCGTTCCTCACTGCGGTCGGCCGCGGCGAGTGGAACAAGGCAGACCACCTTTACCAGTGGCTGTGGAATCATGCGCCGCGGATCGAGGCCTTCGATCTGCTGCTGAGCGTGGCGATCCCGAAGAATTTCCACGACGATCATTACTTCATGTTCCCGGGCACCGTGTGGCGCGCCTTCGAAGAGGGCGTTCTCGACGAGGAGTTTTTCACGGTGGTGATGCGGCCGGTGGTGCGGTTCGTGACCCGTTCTCCCGTCGCCCCGAACAACCCGATGCCGTCGCCGCTGCCGCAGATCGAAGCGCTGATCGAGGAGCATCAACTGTTGAAGCGCATCTACCGCCAGCGCACCGGCGAAGATGAAACCGCAGTTATCGGCGAGCTCGGAGAGGCGATTTCGGCCGTCGGCGTCTTTGCCGATATTCCGGTGCTGATGGCGAAGGCCTTGGCCGGCGGGATTTCCCTGGAGGGTGCAGGTGAGGCGCTGTCGATCGGGGCTGCGGGTCTCTTCCTGCGCTCCCTTGGTGGCAATCCGATGGATGTCCACCTGCATACGAGCATCAATCTGCGGCGCTACTTGCTGCGGCTCGACGGCATCAGCCTCAAGAACAAATTGCTGCTGCTGTTGACCTGGCAGTCGGGCCCCGAGATCCGCTCGACCGCGGGTCGGATGGAGTCCTACCCGCAGCCCGACATGGAAGCCGTCGCCGCCTTACCCGCGCGGTCGCAGGAAGAGCTGCTCAACGCCATCAGGCACAGCATCTACAACCAGCCGCCGACCGATTGGTCCAAGGTCACCAACCTCGGGGTGATGCGGGCGGTGCCGGAGGTCAAGGAGACAGTGAACCTGGCCACGCAATACATGAAGTCCGGCTATGACCCGCAGGCACTGATCGCGCGCCTCGCCGAGATCGTGTGCCACGACAATTTCACCGAGATGCACGCCTTCAAGCACCACCAGTCGATCGTCGAAGAATACCAGACGACGCGCGAGCCATGGCGCTGGATGCACCTCGTCTGCGGCGCGCAAGCCGCGGCAATCTCCTTCGGCAAGAACATGGCGGTCTACGAGGAGTATCTCGAACTCCTCCACGCCGCTTAGCTTCGATACCAAGCGAGCCTCCCCAATTGCCCGCGGCCTGATGGAGGCAAGTGCTGCATATATAGTGGACCTCGACAGCGGCTAGAAATCGCACGATTTGTCCCCCACTCCCTAGTGATCCTGAAGGGTCACCAGGGGGCGTGGAGATCCTCTCTTCGACTGCAAGCCGGCCCGGGCAAACGCCCTTGAAATCTCACAGACTGGTATAACTGGCGTGCGCTTGCTCGGCGCCGTGGTTATTTTGGCCGTCGCTTTGATCGGCGCGCCAGCGCAGGCGCGCGACGGGGCTGTGGTCGTGGCGTCGAAGATCGATACCGAAGGCGCCTTGCTCGGCAATATGATCCTGGCGCTGCTCCCGGCGCATGGCGTTGCCGTGGAAAACAAGCTCCAGCTCGGGCCCACCAACATCGTGCGCGCCGCCATTCTCGCGGGACAGGTCGACATCTATCCCGAGTATACCGGGAATGGCGCGCTGTTCTTTCACAAGGAGCAAGATCCGGCGTGGAAGAATTGGCAGCGCGGTTATGCGCTGGTCGAGGCGCTCTGCCGGGAAAAGAACCACCTGGTGTGGCTGACCCCCGCGCCGGCGAACAACACCTGGGTGATCGCCGTGCGCAAGGATTTGGCGCAGCGCCAACACCTCGCCTCGATGGATGATTTCGCGAATTACATAAAGGAGGGCGGCAGGATCAAACTCGCCGCCTCGGCCGAGTTTGTGGAGAGCCCGTCGGCGTTGCCGGCTTTCGAGGCGGCCTACGGCTTCCGCCTGTCGGACGAGCAGTTGCTCACCTTATCGGGCGGCAATACCGCCGCCACTCTGCGCGCGGCGGCTGAGCAGATGTCCGGCGTCAACGCGGCCATGGCCTATGGCACGGACGGTGCCCTGGCGGCGCTGGTCTCGTCGCGCTCAAGGACGACAAGGGCGCGCAGATCGTCTACGCGCCGGCCCCGGTTGTTCGCGAGCCGGTGCTGCAGGAACATCCCGAAATCCGGGCGGTGCTCGATCCGGTCTTCGCGAGTTTGACGCTCGAGGCTCTGCAGAAGCTCAACGCCGATATTGCCGTCGATGGACAGGAGGCCGGAACGGCTCGGCCTCGTATCTCCGATCGAAGAATTTCCTGCCGTGACCGTCCAGCCCGATCTGGCCGGCCGTCGCCCTGCCTGCCGCGTTTCGAGCGGCATTCGCAACCAGGTGCTGTTTGTATTGGTGATCGTTGCGGTGGCTGTCGTCGCGCTGTCGGGCTTTGTCGGCGAGGCGCCGAACCGGCTCGTTTCGGGCAGCCGCTCCCGCTATGGGCGGCAGCCGGCGCCCTGCCGACCACCACATTGCGGCACTGGGCGTGGCATTGGCGGCGGCCTGCCTGATGCGGCCGAGTAGAGCGCTCCACGGCGCCGTCGCCGCAATCGCCGCTGCGCTGCTGCTGCTGGTTCTCGCCGCCGCGGGGCAGGCGGCCAGCCTCCTGGCGCAGAGCGCCAGTCCGCCTCCCGCATTTCGCTAGGTCCTGCGTTCTGGGTCCTCGGCGCTTGCGCGGCCCTCGCCGTCGGCGATGCGCTGCAGCGTCATCGGCGCCGGCATCATTGCGCAACTCGTCACAGTGGCCGGGATCGTTTCGGGAATGCTGCTGCTGGCGGCGAGCGGCACATTCGACGCGCTTTCGCTCACCAAGGAATACGAAATACACCGCCGAGTCTTTGCCGATGCGATGGCGCGTCATATGACATTGGTCGGAGCATCGGTCGGGGCCGCGGCAGCGATTGGCTTCCCTTTAGGCGTCGCCAGTGCCAGACGCCCCTGAAACTGCAGAGCCCTGTCTTCGCCACCTTGAACATCCTGCAGACGATTCCGTCGATTGCGCTGTTCGGATTGCTGATCGTGCCATTGTCGGCGCTGGCGGCGGCGTGCGGCGGCTCGCCGCATACGGGGTCGGCGGCATCGGGGTGACGCCGGCAATAATCGCGCTGGTGCTCTATGCGCTGCTGCCGGTCGTTCGCAGCACATCGGTCGGGTTGACGGGCGTCGACAGTGCGGCGATCGAAGCCGGGCGGGGTATGGGGATGAGCCCGGCACAGATCTTCCGAGAGGTCGAACTCCCGCTCGCACTGCCGGTGTTGCTCGCCGGAGTGCGCATCGTTACCGTGCAGGCGATCGGCTTGGCGGTGGTCGCGGCGCTGATCGGCGCGGGGGGCTCGGAACCTTTGTCTTTGAGGGCTCGGGCAATATGCCGTCGATCTCGTGCTGCTCGGCGCCCTGCCGGCGATATTTCTCGCGCACGCCGCCGATTTTATGCTGCAGATCCTGACGGCCATGCTGCGCCGGCGCTTTGCGCGATGATCGAGATCGACGGAGTCACGAAATACTATAGCGACCGGCGGGTCGTCGACGGTCTTTCCCTGACCGTTCCGGCGGGCGAGTTCTGCGTGCTGCTGGGCCCTCGGGTTGCGGCAAATCCACGACATTGAACATGATCAACCGGCTGATCGCGTCCGACGCCGGCTAGATCCGGGTCGCTGGCGAGGATATCGCGACCGTACCAGTCGAGCTGTTGCGGCGGCGGATCGGCTACGCGATCCAGTCGAACGGCCTTTCCCGCATTGGACCGTCGAGGACAATATCGCCACTGTCCCGCGCCTGTTTAAATGGCGGGGCGCGGCGGGGGGAGCGGGTCACCGAGCTGTTGGAGTTGTTTCGGCTCGATCCGGACACCTATCGTGGCAAATACCCCCACCAGCTTTCGGGGGGGAGCAGCAGCGGGTCGGGGTCGCCCGGGCGCTGGCCGCCGATCCC
>CAVSTA010000008.1:0-172801 GCA_963730745.1 uncultured Alphaproteobacteria bacterium | reverse complement strand
CCGCCGAAAGGAACGGAATTTCGGCCTCGGCGGCACGATAGAGGCCGAGCACCCGCATTTGCCGATCGATCGGCGACCGCCTGCGGTCCGAAGATCTCGGAAAGCCGCCCGGCGCCGTAGCGCCGCTGCAGCTCCATTTGGAACAGCCGCTCCTGGGCGTGCACAAACCCGAGGCCGAAGGCGAGATCTTCGTCGTCCTGCGCGATGATCCGCGGCACGCCGTCGGCGTCCCGCTCGACCCGGATCTCGGCCTTTGGGCCGGCCAGCACGATGCGGCCATCGGTCTGCGGCAATGCCGAACGAAGGTATAGGTAGAAGCCGGCGCCGAGGACGATCAGCAACAGACCAAGCAGGCTTGCCCCGACCCTGACCCTCCCCCGCCAGCGGGGAGGGAATGGGAGCGGGGCGCCACTACAGGCCGAGTTCGCGCAGGATCGCGTCGCGATCGGCGTCGAGATCGGGGGCGGGAGCGCGCGTCGGCGGATCGGCGAAAGCCGACAGCTTCATCGGGTTGCCGGCGAGCTTCAGGGGACCGGTGACCGGGTCGTCGACCGAAATAACCATATTGCGCGCCGCGGCCTGCGGGTGGGCAATTGCCTGCGCGACATTGTTGATCGCGCCGCACGGGATGCCGGCCGCCTCCAGCACGCCGATCCAATGCTCGGTGCCGGCGGTTCTGAGCACGCCCTCGATTTCGGCCCGCAACGCCTCCTGGTGCCGGTTGCGCAGGTCGTTCGTCTTGAAGAGCGGGTTTTCGGCGAGGTCGGCCCGGTCGAGGGCATGCGCCAGCTTGATGAAGAGCCCGTCATTGCCGGCCGCGATGATCAGATGCCCGTCGGCGGTGTGGAACGCCTCGAACGGGGTGATCGAGGGATGGCGCGCGCCCATCGGCCCGGGGATCTCGCCGGTCGTCGTATAGCGCATGATCGCGTTTTCGAGCAGCGCCAGCTGGCAATCGAACAGCGCGACATCGACCTTTGTCGCCTCGCCGGTCCGCTCGCGATGCAACAGGGCGGCATTGAGCGCCACGGCCGTATAGAGGCCGCCGGCGAGGTCGCCGATCGAGGTGCCGATCCGGGTCGGCGGCATTCCGGGGTGACCGGTGATGCTCATGATGCCGCCCAAGCCCTGCACGACCATGTCGTAGGCCGGGTAATGGGAATAGGGGCCGCTGTGCCCGAAGCCCGACGCGGCCGCATAGACGAGGCGCGGATAGCGCGAATGCAGGCTATCCCAGCCGTAACCGAGCTTTTCCATCGTGCCGGGGCGGAAGTTCTCGACGAGCGCGTCGGCCTTGTCGAGCAGCCGCTCGAAGATGTCGCGGCCCTGCGGCGATTTGAGATCGAGCGCGATCGACTCCTTGCCGCGGTTGACCGAGGCGAAATAGGTCGATTTGCCGTTCTTGAACGGGCCGTAATGGCGCGCGTCGTCGCCCTGCCGGGGCGGCTCGACCTTGATCACCCGCGCCCCGAGCTCGGCGAGCAGCAAGGTGCAGTAGGGGCCCGCCAGAATGCGGGAGAGATCGACGATCGTGATGCCGGAAAGCGGCCCGGACTGAGCCATGGCTCGTCATCCTCTTTACGATGCGAACGCCGTCAATAGCCTAGAGCGGGGCGGGGTCGCAACCAGCGCGTTCGGTGCTCGGCTCACCGGTTGTGACCGACCGCGGGCGGGACTATTGTCGGGAGGCTCAAAGCCAGCAACCCCATCAGCAGGCCGATGGATAATCGATCCGAACACGGCGAGGACGGAGCCGACCAACGAAGGTCGGCGGCGCTGATCGGGTTGATCATCATCCTGGCGCTGGCGATTGCCGGGGTGGTTCTCGTCAGAGAACTCAGAGAGCGCTCGCGGATCGAAGATTGCCTGATGTCGGGACGCACGAATTGCGCCCCGATAGAGGTGCCCCTGCGCCGATAGCGCCGCTTCGGCAGGCGATAAGCTGCGGCAAAAAATCCAGGGATAGTGGCCGCGGTGACTCGTATAGTTTGTCTATGATAGATGTCGCGCCTCGATAGGTGCTTGGGTTCGGAGGCGCTCGGGATGGTAAGGCGTGCGATCGGAGCAGTCGTAATCCTTTCGCTGGCGGCAATCGTCGTGATCTGGCGACTGAACCACGGCACCGAGGTGCCGGCGGCGGCGGCACAGACGCCAGCGCCGGGAGTGCCGGTCACTGCGGGAACCGTCGCCGCCCAGGATGTCCCGGTCTTCCTCAACGGCATCGGCACGGTCCAAGCCTACAACATGGTCGCGATCAAAAGCCGGGTCGACGGACAGATCGTCAAAGTCGACTTCAAGGAAGGCCAGGACATCAAGACGGGGGATCCGCTTTTCCAAATCGACCCGCGTCCCTTTCAAGCGGCGCTCGAGCAGGCGCAGGCGGCGAAACAAAAGGACGAGGCGCAGCTGGTCGGCGCTCAACTCGATCTCGACCGTTACGAAAAGCTGATCGGCTCCGGATGGCAGACCCGGCAGAGCTATGACCAGCAAAAGGCGACGGTCGGGCAGCTGCAGGCGTCGATCAAAGGCGACGAGGCGCAGATCAATACCGCCAAGCTCAACCTCAGCTATGCCGATATCCGTTCGCCGATCGACGGGCGCCTCGGAGCGCGGCTCGTCGACAAGGGCAATCTCGTGCATGCCAACGACAATACGCCGCTGGTGATGATCACCGAGGTAAAGCCGATCTTTGTCAGCTTCACGCTGCCGCAAGACAATTTCGACGACCTCCGCGAAAGCCAAAACAAAGCGCCGCTGGCGGTCTACGCCTATAGCGGCGACGGCAAGAAGCAACTGGCCGAGGGCAAACTGACGCTGATCGACAACGCGATCGACCAGGCGACGGGGACGATCCACCTGAAGGCGCGCTTCGACAACGAGGACGAGCGGCTTTGGCCCGGCGAGTTCGTCAGCCTTCGGGTAGTCCTCTCGACGCGTCGGGATGTTGCAACGGTGCCGTCGCAGACCGTGCAAGACGGCCCGGACGGGCATTACGCTTACGTTATCAAGCCGGACAACACGGTCGAGCGGCGCGCCGTCGAAGTCGCCTCGATCCAGGACGGCATCGCCGTCGTGACAAAGGGGCTGACGCCGGGCGAGCGGGTCGTGGTCGACGGCCAGTACCGGCTGACCAACGGCGCCCGCGTCAACCCGCAGGCCCCCTCCACCCCAGCCGCAGCCGGGTGAGAGCCGCCGCGGCTATCAAACCCACCAAGCAGCCGGCCAATTTCAAATAAACAGAGAAGGCGATCGCCGATGAGCATTTCGGAGCCCTTTATCCGCCGGCCGATCGCGACCTCGCTGATGATGCTGGGCGTGCTCGTTTTCGGTATCGGCGCCTACGGCCTCCTGCCGGTAGCGGCGCTGCCGAACGTCGATTTTCCGACGATCGTGGTTTCGGTCAATTATCCCGGCGCCAGCCCGGAAACGATGGCATCGGCGGTCGCGACACCGCTCGAGCAGCAATTCGCGGCGATCCCTGCGCTGAGCCAAATGACTTCGACGAGCGGTATAGGCTCGTTGTCGATCACCTTGCAATTCGATCTCTCACGCAACATCGATGCCGCCGCGCAGGACGTCCAAACTGCGATCAACGCGGCCAGCTGGCCTGCTGCCCAAGGACCTCCCAAACCCGCCGACCTACAGAAAGACCAATCCGGCGGACCGCCCCGTGCTGATCTACGCCGTCCATTCGGACGCTCTGCCGATCTACAAGGTCGATGATTATGCGTACACGATCGTGGCGCAGAAATTGTCGACAGTGAAAGGTGTTTCTGAAGTCGCGAATCTTCGGCCAGAAGCCGTATGCCGTGCACATCCGGATCAACCCCGGCGCGCTCGCCGCCCGCGGCATCGGCCTCGAAGACGTCCACAACGCGCTTACGTTGGCAACCGTCGACCGGCCGAAAGGAAACCTCGAAGGCGCGCATCAGGTCTTCACCATCGATACCAACGACCAGCTGTTCAACGCCGCGACCTTCGGCAACGTCATCGTCGCTTACCGCAACGGCGCACCGGTGCGCCTGAAAGATATCGGCGAAGTCATCGACGCGACGCAAAACGAGCGCATCGGCGCGTGGTATTTCGACACTCCGGCCGAAGGCCTGGCGATACAGCGCCAAGCGGGCGCCAACACGATCGAGTTGGTCGATACGATCAAGGACTGGCTCCCGCGCCTCGAGGAATCGATCCCGCCCACGGTCAAGATCGATCTCGTCTCCGACCGCTCGCTTGTCGTCCGCGCGGCAGTGCACGACGTGCAGTTCACGATGATGCTGACCGTCGGGTTTGTCATCCTCGTCATCTTCCTGTTCCTGCGGACGTTCTGGGCGACGGTGATCCCGAGCTTAGCGGTGCCGCTGTCGCTACTCGCTACCTTTGGGGTCATGTACGCCCTCGGCTACAACCTCGATAACATCTCGCTGATGGCGCTGACGATCTCGGTCGGCTTTGTCGTCGACGATGCGATCGTCATGATCGAGAACATCGTGCGCTACATCGAGCAGGGAGTTTCGCCCTTCGAAGCCGCCCTCAAAGGAGCCGGCCAGATCGGCTTCACGATCATCTCGATTACCTTTTCGCTGATCGCGGTTTTTATCCCGCTGCTCTTCATGGGCGGCATCATCGGAAGGCTGTTCCGCGAGTTCGCCGTCACGGTGTCGGTGGCGGTGATAGCGTCGGCGTTTGTTTCGCTGACCCTGACACCTGTGCTGTGCTCGCTCTTTTTGAAAGAGCAGGGTCTGCATGGAACGGGTCGCCTCAACCAGCTCGCCGAGCGCTTTTTCGTAGGGTTCCTCAACCTCTACGACCGTGGGCTGATTTTCGTCTTGCGCCATCAGTTGCCGGCGCTCCTGTCGACCCTGGTGCTTATCGTGCTGACCGGCTACCTGTACGTCACGATCCCAAAAGGCTTTTTCCCGGAGCAGGATACCGGGTTCATTTTCGGCCAGGCAGATGCGCGTGAGGATATATCGTTCCCCGCCATGGCCAAACTCACTCATCAGGTCGTCGACGTCGTAAAGGACGATCCCGCCGTTTCCGGCGTCTTTTCCTTTACTGGGGCCAGCGCCTACAACCCGACCGAGAACACCGCTCGCGTATTCATTCAGCTGAAGCCCCATGATCAGCGGGATCGAACCTCCAGCCAAATCATTCAACGCCTGCGGCCAAAAGTGGCTGCGGTCCAGGGCGTCAAATTTTACATGCAATCCGGGCAGGATATCAGCATCGGCGGGCGCCTCAGTCGTACCCTCTATCAGTACACACTGACCGACACAGACTCCGACGAGCTCAATCACTGGGCACCGATCATCGAGGCGGAAATGCGGAAGATGCCCGAGCTTCAGGACATCGCCTCCGACCAGCAGATCGCCGCGCCACATCTCGCGATCCAGATCGACCGCGATGCCGCCGCAAGGCTCGGCATCTCGCCCTCACTGATCGACGAGACGCTCTACGACGCGTTCGGCCAACGCCAAGTCGCGAACATCTACACCTCGACCAATCAATACAAGGTCATTCTCGAGGTGCAGCCCGAGTTCCAGGACGATCCGACGGCTCTGTCGAAGATTTTCGTGATCGGGCCGGGCGGGGCGCAAATTCCGTTGAGCGCGTTCGCGCACTTCACCCCGAAGGTCGAAGCGCTCTCGATAAACCATCAGGGACAGTTTCCGGCGGTGACCTTGTCGTTCAACCTGGCGCCCGGCATCGCTCTCGGGCAAGCGGTCGACAAGATCCAGGCGATGATGGCCCAGCTTCGCGTGCCGGGAACGCTCGATGCTTCCTTCCAAGGCACCGCGCAGGCCTTCAAGGCTTCCTTGTCCTCGACCCCACTGCTGGTCGCCGCCGCGATCATCGTGGTCTATATCGTCTTGGGCATGCTTTATGAGAGCTACATTCATCCGATCACGATCCTTTCGGCCTTGCCGTCGGCGGGCGTCGGGGCGCTCTTGGCGTTGATGCTGCTGCACTACGATCTGAGCGTGATCGCGATGATCGGCGTCATTTTGTTGATCGGCATCGTCAAGAAAAACGCGATCATGATGATCGATTTCGCCCTCCAGGCAGAGCGGCTCGAGGGCAAGAGCCCGCAGGAGGCGATCCACCAGGCCTGCCTGTTGCGCTTTCGGCCGATCATGATGACGACATTCGCCGCGTTGTTCGGCTCCCTGCCGATCGCGCTCGGCCAGGGCGCCGGCTCGGAGCTGCGGCGGCCGCTCGGCATCTCCATCATTGGCGGCCTGCTCATCTCGCAGTGGCTAACGCTATACACGACCCCGGTGATTTACCTCTATCTCGAACGGTTCGCTCGCTGGGTCGGCCGTCCGTACCGCCCGTCGCGCGTGCAGGAAGCACTTTCGGATGCTCCCAGACCGGCTCTTGCGGAAAGCCGCCATGGCGCCGAGTGAAGTTGCGCTTCCGTCGACGCCGACGAAATCCGAGCAAGCCGCGACGCAATCAGGCGTCGGCCGCGCCTTCGGCTTTCTCGTGCATGACGTCTCGCGGCTGATCAAGCGGCGGTTCGAGCGTCGGGCGCGGCAGATGGGGTTGCCGATCACGCGTCAGCAGGCGGCGGTCGTGCTCAATATCGCCGGCAACGAAGGTGTGAGCCAGGCCGAGGTGGCGGCCTGGCTCGGCATCGAGCCGATCGCACTGGTGCGCATGCTCGACAAATTGCACGAGGAGGGGCTGGTCGAGCGCCGCCCCCATCCGACCGATCGCCGTGTGCGTACCTTATGGCTGACGCCTGCGGCTCGGCCGGTGGTCGCGCAAATTCTCGCAATCAATAAAGCAATTCGCGAGGAAGCCTTTGCCGGCATGGCGGCGCATGCGCGCGACACGGTGATCGACATCCTCGACGGGATCAAAGGGAACCTCGCCCTCCGAGAGGGAACAGACGACAGCCCGGCGGCTCCTACCGCCGGGCCCGACGGTATCGATATTGCAAAGCTCCCGGTTGCGGCTAGCTGAGCCGCCAAGTTTGAACAAGAGAGCGAGCAAGCGGCGATGAGTATCTCGGAACCGTTTATCCGGCGCCCGATCGGGACCTCGCTGCTGATGCTGGGCGTCCTCGTCTTCGGGATCGGCGCCTATGGGCTGCTGCCGGTGGCCCCCCTGCCGAACGTCGATTTCCCGACGATCACGGTGACCGCCAGCTATCCCGGCGCAAGCCCGCAGACGATGGCCTCGGCGATCGCGACGCCGCTCGAACAGCAATTCACCCAGATCCCGGCGCTCGACCAGATGACGTCGCTCTCCGGCATCGGGACGACGACGATCACCTTGCAGTTCGACCTGTCGCGCAACATCGACGGCGCTGCGGTGGACGTGGTGACGGCGATCAATGCCGCGGCCGGATTGCTGCCGAAGGATCTGCCGAGCCCGCCGACCTACCGGAAGGTCAATCCGGCCGATTTTCCGATCATGATCTATGCCGTCCATTCGGACGCGGTTCCCGACTATCGGCTCGACGACTACGCCAACACGGTGCTTGGGGAGCGGCTGTCGACGGTGCCGGGTGTCGGGCAGGTGTCGATCTTCGGCCAGAAATTGTATGCCGCGCGTGTGCAGGTCAACCCGGCGGCGCTCGCCGCGCACGGCATCGGTCTCGAAGACGTACGCAATGCGCTCGTGAACGCGACGGTCAATGAACCGAAAGGCGCGATCGAAGGCGCCGACCAGGTGGTCGCGCTCGAGACCAACGATCAGCTGTTCAACGCTGATGCTTACGGAAACATCATCATCGCCTATCGCAACGGCGCACCGGTGCGCATCAAGGATGTCGGCGATGCCCTCGAACTCGGTGCAGAACGCGCGTGTCGGCGCCTGGTTCAACAATAAACCGGCCGAGGGCATCGCGATCCAGAAGGCGCCCGGCGCCAATACCGTCGCGTTGGTCGACACGATCAAGGCGTTGATGCCGAAACTCGAGCAATCGATCCCGCCCGCGGTCCATGTCGATCTGATGCTCGACCGCACGCAGGTAACCCGCGCCGCGGTGCGCGACGTGCAACTTACGATGATGCTGACGATCTCCCTCGTCGTCATCGTCATCTTCCTGTTCCTGCGCACGCTATGGGCAACGGTGATCCCGAGCCTAGCGGTGCCGTTGTCGCTGCTCGCGACCTTCGCGGTGATGTACGTAGCCGGCTTCAGCCTCGACAACATTTCGCTGATGGCGCTGACCATCTCGGTCGGGTTCGTCGTCGACGATGCGATCGTCATGATCGAGAACATCGTCCGCTATATCGAGCAGGGATTGACCCCGTTCGAAGCCGCGCTCAAGGGAGCCGGCCAGATCGGCTTCACGATCATCTCGATCACCTTTTCGCTGATCGCGGTCTTCATCCCGCTCTTCGCGATGGGCGGCGTCATCGGCCGATTGTTCCGCGAATTCGCGATCACCGTGTCGGTCGCCGTCGTGGCTTCGGCAATCGTGTCGCTGACCCTGACGCCGGTCATGTGCTCGCTGTTCCTGAAGGAGCAGGGGCTGCACCCCAAGGGCCGTTTCAACCGCGGGGCCGAGCGCTTCTTCGAGCGAGTGATCGGGGCCTACGACCGCGGGCTCCATTTCGTCTTCCGCCATCAGTTCGCGGCGCTGGTGTCTACCCTGCTGCTGATGGTGGCGACCGGCTACCTCTATGTGAAAATCCCGAAGGGATTCTTCCCGCAGCAGGACACCGGCACCGTTTTCGGCGAAATCGATACTCGGCAGGACGCGTCGTTTCTGAAAACGGTCAAAATGGCCCACGAGATCGTCGATATCGTCCGCAATGATCCGAGCGTGGGCGGCGTCTTCATGCTCGCTGGGGCCTATGCTTATAACCCGACCGAGAACGCGGCCCGGGTCTTTTTCGCGCTGAAGCCGTTCGAGGAGCGCAATGATACGGCCAATCAGGTCGTGCAGCGCTTGCGCCAGAAGGTGCAGCCGGTCGAAGGCGCGGTCTTCTACATGCAGGTACCGCAGAACATCACGGTTGGCGGGCGCCTCAGCCGGACGCAATACCAATACACGCTGACCGACACCGACGACGCCGAACTCAATCATTGGGCGCCGATCCTCGAAGGCGAGATGCGCAAATTACCGCAGCTGCAGGACGTCGCCTCGGACCAGCAAAACGCCGCGCCGACCATGACGATCGATGTCGACCGCGACGCGGCTTACCGGCTCGGCCTGTCTGCCTCGCTGATCGACCAGACCCTCTATGACGCCTTCGGCCAGCGGCAGGTCGCGACGATCTATACCGCGACCAACCAATACAAGGTGGTTCTCGAAGTTCAGCCGCAATTCCGCAGCGACCGGACGGCGCTCTCGAAGATCTATGTCGCCGCGCAGAATGGGGCGCAGGTGCCGCTTTCCGCCGTTGCCCATATGGTCTCGAAGGTGACGCCGCTGTCGGTCAGCCATCAAGGCGTGTTTCCGGCGGTGACGCTGTCGTTCAATCTCGCCCCCGGGGTCGCGCTCGGCCAGGCCGTCGAGGCGATTCGGGCGGCCGCCGAGCGTCTGCACGCGCCGCCGACCTTGAACGGGTCATTTCAGGGCACCGCGCAGGCCTTCCAGGCCTCGCTGTCATCGATGCCGCTGCTCGTCGCCGCGGCAATCCTCGTCGTCTACATCGTGCTCGGCGTGCTCTACGAAAGCTACATCCACCCGATCACGATCCTCTCGGCATTGCCCTCGGCCGGGGTAGGCGCCCTGCTCGCATTGATGCTGCTGCATTACGATTTGAGCGTCATCGCGCTCGTCGGCGTGATCCTGCTGATCGGCATCGTCAAGAAAAACGCGATCATGATGATCGACTTCGCCCTGCAGGCCGAGCGGCAGGAGGGCAAGAGCCCGCGCGAGGCGATCCATCAGGCCTGCCTCTTGCGCTTCCGGCCGATCATGATGACGACATTCGCTGCGCTGTTCGGCGCGATGCCGATCGCCTTCGGCCAAGGCGCCGGCTCCGAGCTGCGGCAACCGTTGGGCGTGGCCATCGTCGGCGGCCTCTTGATCTCGCAATGGCTGACGCTCTACACGACGCCGGTCATTTATCTCTACCTGGAACGCCTCGCCCGCTGGGTCGGCCGCCCGTACCGCCCGTCGCGCGTGCAGGAAGCACTTTCGGATGCTCAGAGACCGGCTCTTGCGGAGAGTCGTCATAGCGCCGAGTGACTTGTTGCTCGCCAACGCGACCTGACGCAGGCTCCAGGAAGAGGTCGCGTGCGATCGGTCCGGCGACGGTTCCCCGGCGGCAGTCGCGAGCGGCTCCGGCGATTAGCCGTAGGGTCGATCATCGCTGCTGCGGCGCTGACAGCGCCGCTCGATCCATCCGGCGGAGGCGAGCCCACGGAAGCCGCCGAGAACGAGATCCGCTCGGCGATCGAGAATTGGCGATCAGCATTCAACGCCCGTGATGAAGACCGGGTATGCGCTCTCTTCGCTCCGGATCTCGTCGCCAACTACCAGGGTGAGCCCGAGCGCGATTATTCTTCACTGTGCGAAATGCTGCGCGCGGCAGTACGAGATCCGTATGTCACCTACCGCTATTCGGTAGAAATCAACGAGATCGTGGTCTATGGCGAGACGGCGGTCGTCAGACTGGTATGGGCGCTCGAAATCGAGAAGGCGGGGAGTCCGAAACAGACCATTGAAGAGCCCGCGGTCGATATATTCCATCGTCAGGCAGACGGCAGTTGGAAGATCTCGAGATATCTCGCCTATCCGGCCTCTCGCGTGAGGGCTGCGCCGTCAGTGCGCAGCCGGGAGATCACCGCTTACCGGGTTCCTTGGCGATCCGGCTTTCCCCGCTTATAAGACGCCGGCCATCGGCGGTCCGTCGAACATCCCCCGCGCGCCCCTTCATGCCCCTCTTCGTGATCCCGTTTCCCGCGATCGATCCGGTCGCAATTTCGATCGGACCCTTTGCGATCCGCTGGTATGCGCTCGCCTACATTGTCGGGCTGCTGATCGGCTGGCGGTATTGCCTGGGACTGGCCGGACGGCCGCCGCATCTGGTCGCGCGGCAGGATGTCGACGATTTCCTGGTATGGGCGACGCTCGGCGTCGTGCTCGGCGGCCGTATCGGATACGTTCTCTTCTACAAGCCGGGCTACTACATCTATCACCCGATCGAGGCGCTTTACGTATGGCACGGCGGGATGTCCTTCCATGGCGGCGCGCTCGGCGTGACCATTGCGATCATATTGTTCACTCGTGCCCGTGGAATACCGCTCTTTGCCTTCTCCGACATCATCACCGAGGCGATCCCGATCGGTCTGTTCTTTGGCCGCATCGCCAATTTCATCAATGGCGAGCTGTATGGGCGGCCGAGCAATGTCCCCTGGGCGATGATCTTCCCGAATGGCGGCCCGGTGCCGCGCCATCCGAGCCAGCTTTACGAAGCCTTCTGCGAGGGCATTCTGCTGTTTATCCTGCTCTTCGCCGCCGAGCGGCTCCATGCGAGGCAGCGCCCGGGGGTCGTCACCGGGATTGTTTCTGGCGGGTTACGCGGCTGCCCGCATGTCGGGCGAACTGTTCCGGCAACCGGACCCGCAATTGGGTTTCCTGATTTTCGGCACGACAATGGGCCAGCTGTTGTCGATCCCGTTGCTGATCGCCGGCATCCTGATCATCGCCTGGGCGCTGCGCGCGCCCGTTCCGGCCCGGTCGTGAGCGAGGAGATCGCCGACAAGATCGTCAGGCGGATTCGCGCCGAGGGCCCGCTGACGGTTGCCGCCTATATGGCCATGGCGCTGCACGATCCCGAAGGCGGGTACTATGCGAGCGCGCGGCCCGATCGGAGCGGCGGGCGATTTCACGACCGCGCCCGAGATCAGCCAGGTTTTCGGCGAACTGATCGGGCTGTGGTGCGCCGAATTGTGGGAGCGGATCGGCCGGCCGGATCCGGTAATCTTGGCAGAGCTGGGGCCCGGCCGCGGCGTGCTGATGAGCGATCTGCTGCGCGCCGCCGGCACCGTGCCGGAGTTTCGCCGCGCCTTGCGCATCTATCTGGTCGAGGCGAGCCCGGTGCTTCGCGCGGAACAGGAACGACGCCTGCGCCAGGCGCTACCGGCATGGGTGAGCGCGTGTCGAAGAGCTGCCGGACGGCCCGATGCTGATGGTCGCCAACGAGTTCCTCGACGCGCTGCCGATCCGGCAGTTCGTCCGCGGAGTCGGGGGCTGGTCGGAGCGGATGGTGGCGGTCGATCCCGAGGATCAGCTGGTCTTTGTCGACGGGCCGGAAAGCCCGGTGGCGAGCCTGCTCGTGCCGGACAGCCTGCGCCACAGCTCGCCCGGCACGGTCGTGGAGATTTGCCCGGCCGCCCTCGCCTTGGCGGGCGCGCTCGGCTATCGATTGGCCCGCCAACCGGGCGCTGCGCTGTTCATCGATTATGGCTATTTCCCGACTGCTCCCGGCCCGACCCTGCGCGCGCTTCAACGTCATCGCCCGGTTTCCGCGCTCGCAGCGCCGGGAACCGCCGATCTCAGCGCCCATGTCGATTTCGCGGCCTTTGCCGAGGCCGCTCGGGCGGCCGGCGCCGAAGTTCATGGGCCGATCAGCCAGGGCCGGTTTCTCACGGCGCTCGGCGCCGGCCTACGGCTTGCCGCGCTGAGCGCGCGAGCCGCGCCCGCCCAGCGGCGGTCACTCGAAAGCGGGGTGAGGCGTTTGCTGGATCCGGGCGAGATGGGCGACGTTGTTCAAGGTCGTGGCGCTGGTTTCGCCGGGCCTGCCGTCGCCGGCGGGCTTTCATCCGAGCGTCAATACAGATGAGCCAGCGCAGCAATGATCACCCTCGATCTTCTCGATCACGATCCCGCGGATACGCCATGCCTTCTTTACCCGCCAAGGCGGGGTCAGCGGCGGTCTCTTTGAATCTCTGAACTGCGGGTTCGGATCGGGCGATGCAGCCGAGACGGTTGCGCGTAACCGCGCCATTGCAATGGAGCGGCTGGGCTTTTCGCCCGATCGCCTGGTGACCTGCTATCAGGTCCACAGCACCACGGTGGTCACGGTGGAAAAGCCCTGGCCGCGTGATGCGGCGCCGCGGGCCGATGGCTTGGTCACGAGCGTTCCGGGCATCGCCCTCGGCATTCTCACCGCCGATTGTGCCCCGATCCTGTTCGCGGATGCGAGTTGCCAAGGTCATTGGCGCGGCGCATGGCGGCTGGCGCGGCGCGCTCGGCGGGATCATCGAAGCCACGCTCGACCGGATGGAGGCGCTGGGCGCAAAGCGGGCCCGCATTCGCGCCGGCATCGGCCCTTGCATCGCCCAGCGCTCCTACGAGGTCGGGCCGGAATTCCCGGCGCCCTTTCTCGCGGATGACCCGGCCAGCGCAGACTTATTTTGCGCCGGCAGTGCGAACGGGCCATTTCATGTTCGACCTGCCGCGGCTATATCGAGCGCCGGCTGGCGTCGCGCCGGGGTCGCGGCCATCGACCGCGCCGCTCGCGACACGGTCGCCGAGGACACGCATTTTTTCAGTTATCGGCGTGCCTGTCTGCGCGGCGAGCCGGTCTATGGCCGCGCGCTCTCGGCAATCGCGCTTCGCGATTAACCTGCGAGAGCTTGGACAGATAGGCATCGTCTCTCGCTTGTAAGTGGCTCATTCGATCGCGTTCGGCCCAATTCGGCTTCTCGGTGCGGTGCTCGCCTCTCTGCTGCCGATGGCGGGCTGCCAGCCGCTGCCGCACCCGTTCGCCGACGACGTGCCGCGGCGCGGCGCGCCGATCTTGGCCTTGCGCGACAGCTCCAGTGTGGCGATCGCTCCGATAGAAGGGCTGCCGCGGGCGACAGCCGAGAAGCTCGGACCGGCAATGGCGAGCGCATTGCAGGAGCGGGAGATCGCGGCCAGCGACAAGACCGCGAGCATCGGCAGCTATGAGCTCGTCGGCAGAATACAGGAAATGGCGCCGTCGCAAGGCAAGGCCGCGCTGGTCGTGCTGTGGGAATTGCGCGACCCATCGGGCCAGCGTATCGGCGAACGCGCCGAGCGGCTCGATGCTCCGGCCGACGATTGGGATGCCGGAAACGAGGACGCGGTCGCGCGGCTGGCGGCAGCCAGCGCAGCCCAAGTCGCAGCTTTGCTGCAAGACGAGGCTCCGAGCGAGGCCGAGATCGGCGGGCGCACGCGGCTGGCGATTGGCGCCATAGCGGGTGCACCAGGGGATGGTGATCAGGCGCTGGTCAGCTCGATTACCGAGATATTGAAGAAACAGGATTTGGCAATTGTCAGCGATCCAGCAGGCCAAGGCGGACCTCGTGCTCGACGCGGACGTTGCCGTCGCCAAGCCGAAAGGCGGAAAGCAGAACGTCAAGATCGTCTGGCATGTGCGCCGCAAGGACGGCGGCGAGATTGGTACGGTCGGCCAGGAAAACGACGTCCCCGCCGGTCTGCTCGACGGCGCTTGGGGCGATGTCGCCTACATGGTCGCGGTCTCGGCGCAAGACGGAATCATGGAGCTCGTCGCGCGCGGCGCACCGCCGCCGGAACGTCCGGCCGGAGGCGGTCGCTCACGGAGCGTCCGCCCCGAGCGTTCAATACCATCGCGAACTGTCGCGACGCCGGCTTCGATCAGCGCCGCCAGCGACGCGCCCGCAGCGCCCCCGGTCGCCGGCAATATCGATTTGCCCGAAGTCAATCTGCCGCCGGTCAATGTCGGGCCGGCCGACATGCCGAAGCCGCTAGGGGCGCCGCCAGATGTCCCGTTCTTGCTGCCCTATCGTGGCTTGCCGATCCCGAACTGAATCGGGAATCGTGCCGGCTTTATAACGCGGTTGATTGCCCCGTCCGAGCGTTGCACTGTTACAGTTCCGTGCGCGTGAAGCCGCGGGGCCGAACCCGCCGGCGCCGTTGTTAGCCGCCGATATGAAAATCCTCGCCTGCAACGGCAATCGGCCGCTCGCCGAAGCGATTTCTGCCTGTCTCGACCTGCCGCTGACCAAAGCCAGCGTGCGCCGCTTCTCCGATATGGAGGTGTTTGTCGAGATCCAGGAGAACGTGCGCGGCGAGGACGTCTTCGTGATCCAGCCGACCTCCTACCCGGCGAACGACAATCTGATGGAATTGCTGGTCACGCTCGACGCGTTGAAGCGCGGCTCGGCGCGCCGGGTAACCGCTGTCATCCCCTATTACGGCTATGCCCGGCAAGACCGCAAATCGGGTTCGCGCACGCCGATCTCGGCCAAGCTCGTCGCCAACATGATCACCGCCGCCGGCGCCGATCGGGTGCTCACCCTCGATCTCCATGCCGGGCAGATCCAGGGCTTCTTCGACATCCCGATCGATAACCTCTATGCCTCGCCGGTTCTGGTGAAGGACATTCTGGACCACCATTCGCGGCAGGATCTGGTTATCGTCTCGCCCGATGTCGGCGGCGTGCTGCGCGCCCGGGATATCGCTCGCCGTCTCGATGCCGATCTCGTCATCGTCGACAAGCGTCGCGAACGGGCGGGCGTCTCGGAGGTCGTGAACATCATCGGCGACGTCGCCGGGCGACGCTGCATCCTCATCGACGACATCGTCGACACCGCCGGCACGCTGTGCAACGCCGCGGTGGCTCTGGTGGAAGCGGGAGCCTCCAGGGTCTATGCCTATGTTACCCACGGGGTGTTGTCGGGGGGTGCGGTGCCGCGGGTTGCCGCCTCGCCGATCGAGATGCTGGTCATCACCGACAGCATCGTCGCAACCGAGGCGGTTCGCGCCGCGCCCAACATCCGTCAGCTGACCATTGCGCCCTTGATGGCCGAGGCGATGCAGCGGATCAGCGAGGAGCGATCGGTCTCCAGCCTGTTCGACTGAGTTCCGAACCCGCTCGGCACGAGGGCGCGCAAGCGTGCGCGGCGCTGGCATCAAACCAATCCCGCCTTATCTTAAGCTGGCTGATTATCCGCCGTTGTGAGGAGCGACGACCAATGCCCGAGATCACCACCCTGAGCGCCGAGCCGCGCGCCCGCGCCGGAAAGGGAGCCGCCCGGGCCGCACGGCGTGCGGGGCGCGTTCCCGGGCATCATTTACGGCGACAACAAGGAGCCGGTGTTGATCAGCCTGGAGCCGCGCGAATTTTCGCGCGCTCTCGCCAGCCGCGGTTTCTTCGCCACCCTGGTCGACGTCAGGGTGGACGGGGTCGTCCACCGCACCTTGCCGCGCGACGTGCAATACCATCCGGCAACCGACGCGCCGCTGCATGTCGACTTTATGCGGGTCGGCAGTCATGCACGGGTCACGGTGACCGTGCCGGTCGTCTTCACCAACCCGGAAATGTCGCCCGGCATCCGCCGCGGCGGCATTCTCAATATTGTCCGCCATGGGATCGAGCTGAACTGCCCGGTGGATCGCATCCCCGACCATCTGATCGTCGAGCTGAACGGGCTCGAAATCGGCGACAGCCTTCACATCAGCAGGGTCGTCATGCCGGAGGGCTGCCGGCCGACGATCACCGACCGCGACTTTACGATCGCCACCATCGCCGCGTCCTCGGCGGTGCGTGAAGAAGCTGCGGCGGCCGCGACGGCAGCACCGGCCCCCGAGCAGCCCGCGGCGAGCTAGGTTCTTTAGCCGCCGCCTGTCGCCGCGCCCGCGGTCGAGCGCCGATGCGCTTAGTCGTCGGTCTCGGCAATCCGGGTGCCCGCTACGCCCGCAACCGCCACAACATCGGCTTCATGGCGGTCGAAGCGATCGCCCGCAGGCACCGTGCCGCGGGATTCCGCAACCGCTTCAAGGGCGAACTCGCGGAGGCGTCGATCGGCGGTGAGCGGGTGCTGCTGCTGAAGCCGCAGACCTTTATGAACGCGTCCGGCGAGTCGGTGGGCGAGGCGGCGCGGTTTTTCAAGCTCTTGCTTTCGGACATCATCGTCATACATGACGAGATCGATTTGCGCCCGGGCAAGCTGAGGGTGAAGCGCGGCGGCGGCAACGCCGGCCATAACGGGCTGCGGTCGATCGACGCCCTGCTCGGACCGGATTACTGGCGGGTGCGGATCGGGGTTGGACATCCCGGGGTCAAGGAGCTGGTTCAGCCCTACGTATTGCAGAATTTCCCCGGCGAGGAGCTGACCGGCTGGGTCGAGCCGCTGATCGGCGCGGTGGCGGAGACGATCCCGCTATTGCTGTCCGGCGCCCCGGACGCCTTCATGAGCGAGGTGGCCCGCCGATTTGCGCCGCCGGATGAAAGCGCAGAGCCGGGTCTCGCGCAGTCTTAAGAGGAAAAGCCCCAACATATGGGTTTCAGTTGCGGCATTGTCGGATTGCCGAATGTCGGCAAATCCACCCTGTTCAACGCGTTGACCGCGACCGCCGCGGCAGAGGCGGCGAACTACCCGTTCTGCACGATCGAGCCCAATCTCGGGCGAGTGGCGGTTCCCGACGAACGGCTCGAGATCGCCGCGCGCCTCGGCAAATCGGCCAAGATCATCCCGACCCAGCTCGAATTCGTCGATATCGCCGGGCTGGTCCGCGGCGCCGCTCGCGGCGAAGGGCTCGGCAACCAGTTCCTCGGGCATGTTCGCGAGGTCGACGCCATCGCCCATGTGCTCCGCTGTTTCCCCGACGGCGATGTCGTTCATGTGGAAGGCTCGGTCGATCCGATCCGCGATGCCGAGACGGTCGAGACGGAGTTGATGCTGGCCGATCTCGAAAGCCTGGAACGCCGCGTTGCTGCAGATGGCGAAGCGGGCGCGCGGCGGCGACCGCGAGGCCAAGGCGTCAGCTCGATGTCGCCGAGACGGTGCTGGCGGCGCTGCGTCAAGGCAGGCCGGCGCGCGATGTTCCGTCGGACCCGAGCGGCAGAGGGAGCTCAGCGGATTGCAGCTGTTGAGCGCCAAGCCGGTTCTCTACGTCGCCAATGTCGAGGAAGCGAGTGCCGCCTCGGGCAACGCGCAAAGCGACCGCGTCGCCGAATATGCTGCTCGGCGCGGCGCGCGGCTCAGTCGTGATCTCGGCGGCGATCGAGGCGGAGCTGGCGCAGCTCGCCGATGCCGACGAAAAGCGCGAATTTCTGGCGGCGCTCGGGCTCGACGAACCCGGTCTCGCGCGGGTCATCCGCGCCGGCTACACGCTGCTCGATCTGATCACGTTTTTTACCGTCGGCCCAAAAGAAGCGCATGCCTGGACGGTGGAGCGGGGCACCAAAGCGCCGCAGGCCGCGGGCCGCATCCATACCGATTTCGAAAAGGGATTCATCCGCGCCGAGACGATCACCTATGCCGATTTTGTCGCCCATGGCGGCGAGCAAGGCGCAAAAGACGCCGGCCGCATGCGTCTGGAAGGCGCCGACTATATCGTGCAAGACGGCGACATCATGCACTTCCGTTTCAATCTATAACGCTCACCTGCCATCAACCGAACATCGAGGCCGCTCTTGCCGCTTGACCCCAGCCGCGAACTAAACTAGAACGTGCTTCGTAATGTTTAGGGTTCGTTCTGCACGTGCAGAAGGGGGTCTCCATGCTGACCAGGAAACAGCGCGAGTTGTTGCTGTTCATCAACCAGCGGCTGACTGCGACCGGCGTTTCACCGTCCTTCGACGAGATGAAGGATGCCTTGAACCTCAAATCCAAATCCGGCATCCATCGCTTGGTCAGTGGGCTCGAGGAGCGCGGCTTTATCAGACGGTTGCCGCATCGCGCGCGGGCCTTGGAAGTCGTGAAATTGCCGGAGGAGGCGGCCGCTCCGTCGCCGGCGGCCGAACGCGGCAGGTTCTCTCCCACGGTCATCCGCGGCGATTTCGCGAGTTCGCTGCCCGGCACACCGGTCGCGAACGACGTCGAGGCTGTCGACCTGCCGCTCTACGGCCGGATCGCGGCCGGCACGCCGATCGAGGCATTGCGCGACCAGAGCACGACGGTCGGGGTGCCGGCGAGCCTGCTCGGGCCGCAGCGGCGAGCATTACGCCCTCGAAGTGTCCGGCGACAGCATGATCGAGGCCGGCATTCTCGATGGCGACACGGTGGTCATTCAGCGCTGCGATACCGCCGAAAACGGCTGCGTCGTCGTCGCGCTGGTCGACGATCAGGAGGTCACCCTGAAGCGGCTGCGCCGCCGCGGCGCCTCGATCGCGCTGGAACCCGCCAACAAGGCCTATGAGACCCGCATCTTCGGACCCGACCGCGTCAAGGTTCAGGGGCGCCTCGTCGCTCTGATGCGCCGTTTCTGATTTCCTCACCAGCCGTCTATAATGCGGACGGCTTGGGGGAGCTAGCCGACACCGGCATCCCGCATAAGAGGCCACTCACCCTCCCGTCGCCGCGCGACGGGCCCCTCCGTCTCCCCGCTGTCGCGGGGTGAGAGGTTTGAGTTTCCCTCGCCCCGCTCCTAGAAAGGCGTTGCTCATCACGCCGTCTCCTGCACGCTCAGCCCGAGTTCCTCGATCATCTGCTGGCGCATCAGGAATTTCTGGATCTTGCCGGTCACGGTCATCGGGAAGCCGTCGACGAATTTGACGTAGCGCGGAACCTTGTAATGCGCGATCTGGCCTTGGCAAAAGGCGCGGATCTCCTCCACGGTGGCGCTCTCGCCGTCGCGCAGGCGGACCCAGGCGCAGAGCTCCTCGCCGTAGCGCGCGTCAGGAACGCCGATCACCTGCACGTCCTGGATCTTCGGATGGCGGTAGAGGAACTCCTCGATCTCGCGCGGATAGACGTTCTCGCCGCCGCGGATCACCATGTCCTTGATCCGCCCGACGATGTTGCAGTAGCCCTCGTCATCGATCGTCGCGAGGTCACCGGTGTGCATCCAGCCAGCAGGGTCGATCGCCTCGCGGGTCTTCTCCTCGTCATCCCAATAGCCGAGCATGACCAGATAGCCGCGGGTCAAGAGCTCGCCGGCGGTGCCGCGCGGCACGATCCTGCCTTCGGCATCGATGATCTTTGCCTCGACATGCGGCAGGATCCGCCCCACAGTTGACACCCGCCGCTCGATCGGGTCGTCGGTCGCCGACGCGAAGCTCGCCGGGCTCGTCTCGGTCATGCCATAGCCGATGACGACCTCGGAGAGGTGCATCAACGAGAAGGCGCGTTTCATGACCTCGATCGGGCAAGGGCTGCCGGCCATCATCCCGGTGCGCAGGGAGGTCAGATCGAACTTGGCGAAATCGGGGTGGTCCATCTCGGCGATGAACATCGTCGGCACGCCGTAGACGGCCGTGCAGCGCTCCTCCGCGATCGTCTCCAAGGTGGCGAGCGGATCGAAGCCTTCACTGGGATACACCATTGCCGCCCCGTGGGTCAGGCAGCCGAGATTGCCGATCACCATGCCGAAGCAGTGATAGAGCGGCACGGGAATGCACACCCGGTCGTGCTCGGTCAGCTTCATCGCGCCGGCGATGAACAATCCGTTGTTCAGGATATTGTGGTGGCTGAGCGTCGCGCCCTTTGGGAAGCCGGTCGTGCCGCTGGTGAACTGGATGTTGATCGGATCGTCGAATTGCAGTTCGTCGCCGAGCGCCGCGAGACGGCGCCGCTCGGCATCGCGGCCGAGACCGGAAACATCGTCGAACCGCACCATGCCGCGGACGTCGTCGGGGCCGATCGTGATCACCAGCCGAAGTTCCGGCAACCGCGATGCGCGCAAATTGCCCGGCGATGCAGTCCTCAGCTCAGGCGCCAGTTCGCGCAGCATCGCGTGGTAATCGCTGGTCTTGAACTGCGCCGCGGTTACGAGGGCGACGCAGCCCGCCTTGTTGAGGGCGTATTCGAGCTCGGTCAGCCGATAAGCCGGGTTGATGTTGACGAGAATGAGCCCGGCTTTTGCAGTCGCGAATTGGGTGATCACCCATTCGGCATTGTTCGGCGACCAGACGCCGATACGGTCGCCGCGCTTGAGCCCAAGCGCGAGCAGCCCTGCGGCAAAGGCGTCGACCCGTTCTTTCAGCTCCCGGTATGTCCAGCGGATCTGCTGATGGCGGACAATCAGTGCATCGCGCTCGCCAAAGCGCTCGACGATCCGATCGAAATGCACGCCGATCGTGTCGCCGATAAACGGCGTGCCACTCGCGCCATGGACGTAACTCAGCTGCGGCATCTCAGTAGACCGCCATGGCGCCGGGTGCGGGAGGTCGCCGGGTTAATTCGGCGTCCAGGCCAGGGCGCGGATCTCGCTGAACTCGCGGCGCAGTTTGACCCAGGAATCGCCGGCGTCCTCGCTCGCAAATATTTCGCCATAGTGACTGCAGGCGAGGATCCGGTTGGGGTTCGCCGGGTGAGTTGCAAAGGACCATATCGGCGAGTTGGGTTCGACGGGCAACGGCAACGCCTGCCAGCTTTGTCCGCCATCCTTGGAGCGCTGGATCGCGCCGGTGCTGCCGAGCGCGCCGTCGCCGGTGGCGACAAACAGCACTCCGGGTTCGTCCGGTTTGAGCGCCAGGCTGCGGCAATAGGGCAGGCGAAAATGCTTGCCGACCCCCAACCCTCGCCAGCTCTCGCCGCCATCCGTGCTGGCAAAGATCTCGCGCGGGGTGCTGGTCAGCACTGTCTTGCGCGCCATTGATGCTGATCGCCGTGTCGTGGATGTCGGGGTCGTTGACCCCGGCGACCCGCGTCCAGCTCTCTCCGCCGTCACGGCTGCGGCGTACGCCGTCGACTTCCACACCGGCCCATACCATCCGGTGGTCCGAGGGATCGACGGTCAGCGCCGTCACTCGCGGAATGCGGACATTCGGGCACTCCTCCGCCATATCGGCCGGCAGCTTGTCCCAATGGCCTCCGCCGTCGGTCGATCGAAAGAGCGCCGCCGGCCGGGTCCCCGCGAAGATGGTCTGGGGGTCCGTCGGATCGAACGCGACTTTCCACACGTGCACGAGAGTTCATCGGCGAGTCGAGCCGCTCGAAGTGCTCCCCGCCGTCCTCGCTGCGGTAGATGCCGTCATCGGCTCCGGCCAGAATGGTGCGGGGCTGTTTCGGGTGGACCGCGAAGCCGAACACGCGGCTTTCGGCCCACAGTCCGGTTCGCACTTGCCGCCAGCTCTCACCGCCGTCGGGGCTGACCCAGGCGCCGGTTCCTACGGTGCCGGCACAGATCGTGAAATTATCGGCCATGGCTGCTTCCTCCCGAAATTCGCTTATCTGGTTTTCGTTTCCCAGCCGGTGTGAGAAATGTCGATCACCACACCGTCGGGGCCGGCCCATTTCATCTCGAAATTGCGGTGGCCTCCGGCAGCCATTTCCATGCCGAGCCCCTCTTTCTCCTCGAGGCGCTGACCCTCGGCGCGCTCCAGCTTGCCGCGGCCTCGTCGAGGTCCTCGACCTCAAAGCCGAAATGATGGATGCCGCTGTAGTTCGGCCCGTTGGCGCCGACATCGGCGGATTTCTCCGTCTTCCAATTCAGGATCGCCAGGTTGATGTAGCCGTCGGTCAGGAACACGGCGCCGTTCGGGGCACGCCGGATCTCCTGCATTCCGAAAGCGTCCTTGTAAAAGGCGGCGACCTTTGCGGGCTCCTTTGTCGTCAGCGCGATGTGCTTGATTCGCGGCATAGTTTCCTCCTTTCTTGCTCGATCCAGAATGCGCCTGTTCCGGGTTTCCGGCAAGGCCGAGGCCATCGGCAAGGGCGCAAAGCCTGGGGACCCAAACACGGACGCCAACATGAAGCCTTACGTGATCTGCCACATGAACGCGAGCGTCGACGGCCGCATTCTCGGCAGCCGGTGGCGGCCCGCCGAGAACCGCATGGCGGGGCTGTTCGAGCGCCTGCACGAGCAGCTCGGCGGCGGCTCCTGGCTGATCGGCCGGGTGACCGGCAGCGAATACGCCAAGGCTGAGGCCTACCCCGATCACACCGGCCAGGACCTATCCGCGGGAACCTTGGTTCGCCCGGCGCGATGCCGCCGCCTACGGCATCGCGCTCGATGCGCAGGGCAAGATCGCTTGGGGACGGTCCGACATCGGCGGCGACCCGATCGTCGCGGTGCTGACCGAGCGGGTCTCCGACGCGCATTTGGCGGGCCTGCGCCAGGATGGCGTCTCCTACATCTTCGCCGGCGAAGCAGGAGCTCGATCTGGGATTGGCGCTGGAGACCCTGAATCGCGAGCTCGGGCTCGAACGCCTGCTGCTCGAAGGCGGCGGCGGCTCGAACGGGGCCTTTCTGCGGGCCGGCCTGATCGACGAGATCAGCCTTGCGATCTGCCCCGCCGTCGATGGCGCGAAGGGCGCGCCGAGCATCTTCGACTCCAGCGACAAGGATGCCGGCATCGCAGCGCCGATCCGCTCGATGACGTTGGCGAGCAGCGAGGTGTTGGAGGGCGGCGTGGTTTGGCTCCGCTATCGGCTCCAAAACCGCTGATGCGCAGCGCGAGGGACCGCCCGGAACGGGCGGCCCTCCGCGGTTTTGATCTGCGATGGTTCAGGCAGCCGGCATGCGATAAAGCCCGACCAGCTTGTTGCCGTCGGGATCGCGAAGATAAGCGAGATAGATCTGGCCGGCGGCCCCTTGGCGCACGCCCGGCGGGTCCTCGATCGTCGTGCCGCCATTCGCGACGCCGGCTTTGTGCCATGCCTCGGCCTGTTTGGCATCGCTCATCGTGAAGCCGATCGTGCCGCCGTTGGCATGGCTGGCCGGCTTGCCGTCGATCGGCTTGGACACCATGAAGCGGCCGCCATTGTGCGTGTAAGCCAGCCGGCCCTTGGCGTCCTCGACCCCGGGCTGGGCGCCCATCGCGGCAAACAGGGCATCGTAGAATTTCTTCGACCGGGCGATGTCGTTGCTCCCGATCATGACATGGCTGAACATTCCGTTCTCTCCTCATCAGATCACATGCGCCCGCCGCCTCCGCCCCACAAGCAGAACACGGTTTGCAGGCTGGGATCAGTATGACGCAGGGTCAACGTCGCTGCGAGCGCTGCAGTCGAGCCATGCGTGGCCGAGAAAGAGCGAAAACGGAGATCCCTAACCAAGGCATTGCGCCGTTTGCTTGTATGCGACGTTCGGGATAGGAAATTGGTCGTCACCGAGATTGCTCGGCAGCGGAGGAGCCAGAGATGAAGCGGCGATATCGAATGCGGGAGCGCAAGAGAATCCTTGGATCAATGTTTGCTGTCTTGGGTGTGATGGTATGGGCGATGTCTGCAGCCCTGGGCTTCGCCTCCGGCGATCAACGCGACGTCTCGATCAGCCATTTCGAGGAACGTTCGCTCGGAGTAATCGCCGGCGGCGCATCGGTTGTCGGCGGCATCATTTTGCTCGCCACCGCCGTGTAAAACTATAAATCCCCGCAAGCGGGTGTCTATCTGCGGAAAAGCTCTACCGCAGGACGCCAGCAAAAACCGCCCGCGGTGGAGTGTGAGGAGGAGCTTGGATGACGGCAGCGGGAGTAGCGGCGGACGCGCTTTCCGAGCTCGAGCACCGGGTGCAATTGCGGCGAGCAGTGATCGCCAGCACGATCGGCACGACGATCGAATGGTATGATTTCTTTCTATACAGCACCGTAACCGGGCTGGTCTTTGCAAAGCTGTACTTCCCGGCAATCCGATCCGCTGGTCGGCACCTTGCAGGCATTCGGCATCTATGCGGTCGGCTTTGTCGCGCGGCCGATCGGCGCGGCGATATTCGGTCACTATGGCGACCGCATCGGGCGCAAGGCGGCGCTGATCGCGACCCTGCTGTTGATGGGCATCGCGACCTTTCTCGTCGCGTTTGTGCCGACTTATGCGCAGATCGGCATCTGGGGTGCGATCATCCTGACCATCCTGCGTTTCGTCCAGGGTGTCGGGGTCGGCGGCGAATGGGGCGGCTCGGTATTGCTGTCGATGGAGTGGGCGCGATCCGACCATCATCGCGGCTTTATCGCGGCCTGGCCGCAATTCGGCGTGCCGGCCGGGCTGTTCCTGGCAAATCTTGGCGGCGCTGGCCTTCAGCCAGATCGCCGGCAGCCAGTTCCTCGACTGGGGATGGCGCATCCCGTTCTTCCTCAGCATCATCCTGGTCGGGATCGGCCTTTATATCCGGCTCGGCATCCTCGAGACGCCGACCTTTGCGCGATTGGTCGCGGAGAACCGGGTCGAGAAGACACCCGCGCTCGAGGTGATCAAACGGCAGCCCAAGGAGATCCTGCTGACGGCGCTGGCGCGCATGGGAGAGCAGGCGCCGTTCTATATCTTCACCGCTTTTGTCTTCACCTACGGGACGACGATCCTCGGGGTCTCGCGCAATCTGCTTCTCATCGCGGTCCTGACCGCCTCGGTCGTGTCGTTCTTCTCGATCCCGATCTCGGGTCATTTGTCGGACAGGATCGGCCGCAAACGCATGTATCTGATCGGCGCGGCGACAACCGGGGTGTTTGGTTTCATCTATTTTGCGCTGCTCAATACGATGGTGCCGGGGTGGATCTTTCTCGCCATCGTGCTGTCACTGATCCCGCACGACATGATGTACGGCCCGCAAGCGGCATTGATCGCCGAGTGCTTTACCGGCCGGCTGCGTTACAGCGGCGCCTCGATCGGATATCAGCTGGCCTCGATATTCGCGGGCGGCCCCGCACCGCTCATCGCAACGGCGCTGTTTGCCGGGTTCGGATCGGGCTACGCGATCGCTCTCTATATCTTCGTCTGCGCCATCATCAGCTTGGCCGCCGCCGCGCTGCTGCCGGATTACACGAACCGGGACATCTCCGCGGAATACGACAAGAGATAGCCATTCGCCCCCGAGACTGTCGGGATTGGCCGGCGCGGCGCTGAAGCAAGCAAATTTGTTGGTTACCGCTTTTTAACCAAAGGCGAATTAACCTCAAGGCGCAGTCAACACGTCCCTGCGTAAAACCGGGTCTGCCGTCATCGGCAGAGCGAACTCTGGTAATGAAGTTTTTCGCAAGCTTGCGGCAGCATCCCCCATCCAACCGCCGCCTCAACTTGATCGGCCTTGCGGTCGTGTGCATGACCATTCTTGCCGCAGGTCTGACGATTTGGGATCTGCGGCAGGAGGCGATCAAAATCTACACGGAGGAAATTGAAAATCTCAGCGTCGCCTTCGCCGAGCAGACGTCGCGCACCTTGCAGGCGGTCGACCTCGTTCTGGATCAGGTCAAGGACCGAGTGCTCGGATCCGGCATCGAAAGGCCCGCGCAATTCGAACAGCTGCTCTCCGGCCGGAAGTGGCACAGTTTTCTGGCCGGTCGGTTCAAAAATTTGCCGCAAGCTGATGCCCTCGCCCTGATCGATGCGGACGGCAAGCTCATAAATGCTTCGCGGCGGTCGCCGGCTTCGGCGGCCGATTTCTCGGATCGCGACTTCATCGCGCATTTTCGGCTGCATGACGGGCCGACCAGTTTCTTGGGGACGCCGGTAAAGAACAGCACCAACAGCGGGTGGACGATTATTGTCGCGCGCCGGATCAGCGGACCGAGCGGCGAGTTTCTCGGTACAATCGTCGCAGCGATCCGGACCGAGTATCTCGAAGAATTTTACAAGGCGATCACTCTGCCGGAGCTGGGACCGGTCACGCTTCTGCGCCAGGACGGCACCATCTTCGCGCGTTATCCCCGTGCCGAAAAAGACATCATCGGGGAAACAATGCCGGCCGGATCACCATGGCATCGGCTGGCCCGAAGCGGTGGCACTTTTCGTTCCAAGGAGGATGCCACCGGGATCACCTGGGTCGAATTGGTGCATCCGCTGGCGGATTATCCGCTGGTTGTCGATGTGTCGATTTCCGAGATTGCCGCTCTCGCGAATTGGCGCCGGCAATCAACACTCATTGCCATCGGCGCGGGGTGCGCAGTCCTTGGCTTCATGGTCCTGTTTCGAGAGCTTGGCGCTCAATTTCGCGAGCTCGAACAGAATCGGGCGAGCCTCGAGGAGGCGCGTGACGCCGCCGAAAAGGCGAACCGCGCTAAATCGGATTTCCTCGCCAATATGTCGCACGAGATTCGTACCCCGATGAACGGCGTCATCGGGATGAACGGACTTCTGCTGCAGACCGATTTGACGCCGGAGCAGTGCGAATGTGCGATCGCAGTGCGCGACAGCGCCGAGTCGCTGCTCGCCCTGATTAACGACATTCTGGATATTTCGAAGCTCGAGGCCGGCAAGGTCGACCTCGAAACCATCGATTTCGAGCTCTTCGACACGGTTGAAGCCGCCGTCGGCCTGTGGGCGCCGAAAGCCCACGAGAAGGGGATCGACCTCGGTGTTTTCGTCGATCCGGCGGCCAGGGGCAGCTTTCGCGGGGATGAGGCGCGGCTTCGTCAGATCCTGCTGAACCTGGTCGGCAACGCCATCAAATTCACCGAGCATGGCGGCGTTTCGGTCGAGGTGGCGGTGTGTTCTGGACCAATCCAAGATTTACGCCGGCTGCGCTTTGAAATTGTCGATACCGGCATCGGGATGTCGGAAGCGGTCCGCGGCAAGCTGTTTGAAAAATTCAGTCAGGCCGATACCTCGATTACCCGCCGCTTTGGCGGGAGCGGTCTCGGATTGGCAATATGCAAGCAGCTGATCGAGCTGATGGGCGGCGAGATCGGCGTCGACAGCAGGGTCGGCTTCGGCAGTCGGTTCTGGTTTGAGCTGCCGCTGCGGCTGGCGGTCAACCCGACCGTCGAACGCCGGGCATTGCCCGGCAAACTGGTGGGCCTTCATGCCCTAATCGTCGACGATGTCCAGATGAACCGGCGCATTCTGGCGCGTCAGTTGGCCGGCTTTGGCATCGAGGCAATGTCGGTCGATGATGGTTTCGCCGCGATGGCCGAACTGGAGCGGGCCTTTCATCAAGGCAAACCGTTCGACCTCGTCATCATCGACCAGATGATGCCCGGCCTTTCGGGTGAAGCGCTGGCCCAGCGGATCCGCGCGACGGAGGGCCTCGCCGAAACCAAGATTGTGATTGCCTCGTCGGCCGGGCGGCACGGCCTCGCGGAAGGAACCTCCGGCATTATCGATGCGGTGCTTACCAAACCGGTCCGCGAGCAGTCGCTGCTCGACGCCTTTGCGCAGCTCTTCGGCTTTGCGGGGGTGCGGCGCACGGAACCGACCCGCGCGCCGCTCCCACCTCCAGAATCGGCAGTACGGTCTCTCCGAATACTGCTCGCAGAAGACAACAAGATCAACCAGCAGCTGGTCACGATGCTGCTTCGCAAGGCGGAGCACCGGGTCGATGTCGTCGAGAATGGGGAATTGGCGTTCGAGGCCGTGCGCAGCGCGGATTACGATGTCGTGCTGATGGACGTGCAAATGCCGGTGCTCGACGGAGTCCACGCTACAAAACGCATTCGCGCCTTGCCGCCGCCCAAGAACGCGGTGCCGATCATCGCTTTGACCGCTCACGCGATGACGGGGGCCAAGGAAGAATATCTCGCGGCCGAGATGGACGACTATTTGTCGAAGCCAATCGACAATGGGGAGCTCTTCTCCCGGCTCAACGACGTGGCCGCGGGGCTCGCAGTACGAGACGTGGGGCCAGCTCTGGTTGCTGCAGATTGCCTGCCGCCCGTCACGATCGATCCTGCTCGCCTCGAGATGATCGCGGAGGTGATGGCAGGGGGCGAGCCTTTGGGCGAGTTTGTCGACGTATTTCTCGCCAACACTGCAGAGCGCATCAATCAGATACGCCGCCTCCTCGATTGCCATGACCTAGATGGGACCGGCCGGGAAGCGCATACCCTGCTGGGGACGGCCGGCAATTTCGGAGCGTTACGGCTCAGCCGGTTTGCCGAAGAGCTGCATGCGGCCTGCGATACCGGAAACGCTCGTCTTGCCAGGGATGTCGGCGATGGGTTGACCGAGGCCTGGGACGCAACATCGGCGGCGATGCGTGCCTGGCTGAATGACAAGACAGCGCCCCGCGCCGCCTGACGACCTTCCGAAACCGGCTTCAGCGATGCGGGATGAGACGAGTCACGTGGCCCATCTTGCGGCCGGGCTGGATCTCGGTCTTGCCGTAGAGATGCAGCTTGGCCAGGGGATCATTCAGCGCATCTCGCCACTCGGCAACGTCGTCGCCTAACAGGTTCTTCATGACCGCATCGGAGTGGTGCTCGACCGAGCCGAGTGGGAGCTCGCACAGTCGCCCGCACGAGCTGCTCGAATTGGCTGGTGAAGCAGGCGTCGATCGTCCAATGGCCCGAATTGTGCGGGCGCGGCGCGATCTCGTTGACGAGGATGGCGCCGCTCTGCGTCACGAACATCTCGACCGCGAGAACCCCGACGAGATCGAGCTTTTCGGTGACGTGACGCGCGATCGCCTCGGCGCGCACCGCGGTCTCTGGCGGAATTCGCGCGGGCGCGATCGTCGTATCGAGGACATGATTGACGTGCTGATTTTCAACGGGCGGATAGGTCGCCCAGGCACCGTTTGCGCCGCGCGCAACGATGACCGAGATCTCGCAGGAAAAATCGACAAAGCTTTCGAGGATGCCGATTTCGCCGCCCATTCGTCGCCAGGCTTCCTCGGCCTCGGTCTCCGCGGTCAAAGTCACCTGACCCTTGCCGTCATAACCTAGACGCACCGTTTTCAGCACCGCGGGGTACCCGAAATCGCGCATCGCGCCGAGCAACACCGTCGGGTCGGAAATTTCGCGGTAGGCGGTGGTCTCGACGCCGATCGAGCGGAGGAAGTCCTTCTCACGCACGCGGTCCTGCGCGATTTCGAGAATTTCGGGCCGCGGCAGCACCGGTTTCACGGCCGCGACCCGGCGAACTGCCCCCGCCGGAATATTTTCGAATTCGAAGGTTACGATGTCGACGGCGCCCGCGAACCGCTCGAGCGCCTCTCGGTCGGAGAATTCGGCAACGGTGGCCGCGTCGCAGACTTGCGCAGCCGGGCTGTCGGGCTCGTCGGCGAAAATATGGCAGCGATAGCCGAGCCGGGCGGCGGCGAGCGCGGTCATCCGGCCGAGTTGGCCTCCGCCTAAAATGCCGATCGTAGCGCCCGGAGCTAACATTCCCGACCGGCGGGGCGGTCGGACACACCTTGCGTCTGCGCCTGCCGCCAGCTGTCGAGAGCCTGCGCGACGGCATCATCGCCCAGAGCGAGCATCGCCGCGGCAAAGAGCGCCGCATTGACCGCGCCGGCCTGACCGATGGCAAAGGTTGCGACCGGGATCCCCGCCGGCATCTGGACGATCGACAGCAGACTATCGACGCCTTTCAAGGTTCTGCTTTCAATCGGCACGCCGAGCACCGGGAGCGGCGTCAATGCCGCAGTCATTCCCGGCAGATGAGCGGCTCCGCCGGCGCCGGCGATGATCAGACGCAGTCCGCGCGACTTTGCGATGCGCGCGTATTCAAAGAGGCGGTCGGGCGTGCGATGCGCGGAGACGATCCGGGTCTCGTACCCGATCCCCAACTGTTCGAGGGTGCTCGCAGCGTGCTGCATCGTGTCCCAGTCGGATTGGCTCCCCATGATGATACCCACTGACCGACTGGCGTCGTCCATTCAACTCTCTTTGGAAGCACCCTCAGAGCTCTGATTATAAGAGCGGAACACGGCTGCACAAGCGGCCCACCGCCACAATCCGCTGTCGGCGCCGGGGTGCAACTTCGAGTGATTTTGCGCCTCAGGCGATGATGTCGGGCAACAGTTCGCTCTCGATCTTGGTGATCTGGTCCTTGAGCAACAGCTTTCGCTTTTTTAGCCGCTGCAGTTCCAGCTGGTCGACCGGAGCGCGCGCGGCGAGACGCGCGATCACCTCGTCGAGGTCGCGGTGTTCGGTTTTCAGCGCGGCGAGCTTTGCTTTCAGAGCTTCGATGTCGAGATCCATGGCCATGCCAGGAGAGTTCGGCATTAATGATAGCACTTTCCGACGCTGCCGGGCACCATCAGACCCGAACATTGCCGCGAAAACTCGGTATCGTGCAGCTCTCGAAAACGATCGGCTGAATCCCCTCGATCTGGAGCGACCCGTTTGTTGGATGACCCCGAGAAAACCGCGCAGGAAGAGGCGTTCTGGCGTTTCTCGCTCGCCTTCTACGAACGGCCGGGGGTCCCCGACACACTGATCGCGCTGCAGGACCGCGACGGCTTCGATGTCAACCTCATTCTGTTTGCGCTGTGGCTGGGCATCTCGGGGCGCGGAGTGCTCGGCGGCGATGCCCTGGCGACGGCGGAACGAGCTGGCCGGCACGATCCGAAGCGAAATTGTCGAACCCTTGCGCAGGCTGCGCCGAAAGCTCCGGCACTATCCCGATGGCGATGTCCAGAGGTTACGCGAAGGCGTGAAGACGCTCGAATTATCCGGCGAGAAGCTGGTTCAAAAACGCCTTGCCCGGCTCGCCGGAGATGCGGACGCAAAATCGTCTCCCAGGGACCGGCTGGCCGCCGCCCATGCCAATCTCGCGCTCTATCTCGGCGGGGAAGGGGTCCGCAGCAAGGAAGCAGCGGTCATCGAAGAAGCCCTCGACGCATTCGCCGCAAGATCTGTGAACCGGACCGGCTAATCGCCCGTGTCGCGCGGCTTGGGGCGGTGTTCGGCACCGGAGGGTTCGCCCCATCGTTTGACCATTCCGGTTTCCAGCCCGAACAAGTCGAGGACGCGGCCCAAGGTCTGATCAATCATCTCGGCGATGGTCTGCGGTTTGGCATAAAAAGCGGGCACCGGCGGGGCGATCACCGCGCCCATCTCCGACAGTGCCGTCAAGGTTCGCAAATGGCCGGTGTGAAGCGGCGTCTCGCGTACCATTAGGACGAGTCGGCGCCGCTCCTTGAGCACGACATCCGCCGCGCGGCTCAGCAAAGTCGTCGTCACCCCGCTGGCGATCTCGGCCATGCTGCGGATCGAGCACGGAGCCACCACCATGCCGATCGTCTTGAACGAGCCGGAGGAGATCGGCGCCGCCAGATCGCCGATCGCGTGGACGACATCGGCGCGGCTGCGGACGATCGCGGGTTTCAGGTCGGTCTCCAGCGCCAAGTGTCACCTCGGCGGCCCGGCTGATGACGAGATGCGTCTCGACCGGCAGCGGACGCAGCAGCTCGAGCAGGCGCGCCCCGTAGATCACCCCGGAGGCGCCGCTGATTCCGACGATCAGACGAGGGCATCCCGATTTTTCTGCCATGCCGCCCCTCTGTGAATTAATCGTTCCGTCATATCTCCGTCCGAGGGTCAACGACCCTATAGCAGGGTGACGCCACCGGCGTTACCATCGACCGCTGCCATCGTCTAGCAGGAGGACCGTGCATGTCGCTGCAGGATCGCATCGAGGCGCTGAAGGAGAAGCATGCCGCGCTCGAACGCGCTCTCGATGAGGAAAACAAGCGTCCCCTTCCCAATCAGGACGCAGTCCACGATCTGAAGCGTCAAAAGCTCCGCATCAAGGACGAAATCTACCAGCTCGAGAGGCACTAACCGCAGCCGCAGACGAGCCAGATCCTCGAAAGCCGGGAGAGTTCTGCCTCCCCGGCTTTTTTGTGTAAGAACTCGGCGATCCTCAGCGGCCCGCCATTAGCGGTGGATCATCGATATAAGCCGCCGCCAATCGTCGCCCGGTTTCGCGCATCAGCTGGCGATCCGTCGCCGCGGTTTCCGCCGGCGGCACCCGCACGATTGTGTCGTTACAAAAGGTCGGGATGACCGCGCCGCCGTCACGGCAAAGACCGGTGGGGCCGTCGCCGGCGCGGACGGCCCGTATGCCGCGTCTGATCTGATTGCGGAACATGCTGACCCCACGATCCGTGGCGCCGAGGTGCTCCAAGCCGTGGATGGCGATGGGCCGCTGCGAGACCTGGGCCTCGAAGTCGCCGGGATGCCGCTGACCTTCCTCATATGAATTCGGCGGCGAGCTGGCCAGGGAGCATGATGTCACGGTCGGCCCACCATCCCGGGGTCATACCTTCGGTCTCGCTGACGTGCCGGAATTCGATGAACATCGTGTTGGTGTCGTCCTGAGGCACGATCCACCGGCTCATCATCGGGCCGCTGAACGGATGCTCCTCGCGGCCGTCTTCCCAAATGGGGGCGACCTGCTGCAGGTTGGGCAAGACATTCTCGACCATCCGCGCCCAGACGTTGTCCCCGACCCGCCGCGTGGCGACATAGATCATGCCCACCGGCGTCTCGACGAAGTCCAGCTCCGGCAAAACCCCGAACTCGTTGGTAAATACGGCGCCGCTGACGATCGTATGGAGAAATGCCGTATGGACCGGGTCCATGGTATTTTCCAGGATCTGCAGCCAGTTGCATGGATAGAAGTATTTCTGGCCCGGGATCAAACGATAGCCTGGCCGGTTGAAGCTGTCGTAGATCGGGAACGGCGGCTGCCGATCGGGCGGCCCCAAATAGGCAAAGACGATGCCGTTATACTCGTGGGTAGGATAAGCCCCGTGATAGAGCCGGTCCTTGAGGGTGCTCTCGGCGGGCTCGCCGGGTGTTTCGAGGATCGTCCCGTCCGCAGCGAACAACCATCCGTGATAGCAGCAGCGTATCCCTTTGGCGTCGATCAGCCCGAACTCCAAAGACGTACCCCGATGCGGGCAGTGCAGTTCGAGTAAGCCCACGGCGCCGCTCTGATCGCGGAATACCACGAGCTCTTCGCCCAGGATCTTGACCCGATGCGGCAGGTCGCTGCAGCTCGTCGGCGAAGCAGATCGGCTGCCAAAAGCGGCGGAAATATTCGCCGCATGGCGTGTCCGGGCCGACATGGGTGAGTTCGGCATCCTCCGCAGGGACCTCGCGGTGATAGTAGCGCGCCAAGCCGCGTCTTCAGGAACGGAGCTCTGGTAACCATACTCGTCCTCCATTCAACGATAAGCCCGAGCGAGCAGCTTTCTTGAGCGCCCAGCCCCAGGGGATTGTCGCTCATCCAGCTATTTCGACCATGGTCGAGGATACGCCAGAAGTCGCCCGGCGGCACGTCAAAAGCCGGCGATCTCGCAAACCCGTTGCCGGTCACGTCCGTCGAGCTGGGCGGAGATTCGTGACTAGAGCTGAGGGGTCAGGCGCGGTAATGCATAACGAGCCCGTCCTGACGCCACATGCCTGATAGTAGCGTAAAGCGGGCGGCTAATTGCCGACGCACCCTGGCTAGAGCGACAATCGTCCGCACGGTGAAGGGACGGCACCGCTGAAATTGCCACAATCGTACGGTACGGTGCAGGCGAAATCGGATTGGGTGCAACGAACGTGATCAAAAGGCCTGCAAGTTTCGGCGGGGCGGCTTCCAAGCGAACTGCACTCATTCCGGGAATGCGGCCTGATCTTCTTCTGATGAAACAGGTCGATCAGGTCAGCGCGCTCAACGAAAGGTTGCCGCTGGCCGGGCGGTTCGCCAGGAGCTTCACCGCATCGCTTCAAACATTCTCTTTTGCACGCTCGCGCAATACGAATTTCTGGATCTTGCCGGTCGAGGTCTTCGGCAGTGGGCCGAACAGCACGGTTCGCGGCGCCTTGAAACGCGCGAGATGCTCGCGGCAGAAGGCGATGATTTCCTCGGCAGTTGCGGCCGCTTCGGGCTTCAGAGTGACAAAGGCGCACGGGGTTTCGCCCCACATCGGGTCGGGGCGAGCAACGACCGCAGCTTCGAGCACCGCGGGGTGGCGGTAGAGGACGTCTTCGACCTCGATCGTCGAGATGTTCTCCCCACCCGAAATGATGATGTCTTTCGAGCGGTCCTTCAGCTCGATATAGCCGTCGGGGTGCATGACCGCGAGATCGCCGCTGTGGAACCAGCCGCCGGCAAACGCCTCCTCGGTGGCGCGCGGGTTCTTCAGGTAACCCTTCATGACGATGTTGCCGCGCATCAAGACCTCGCCCATCGTCGCGCCGTCGGGCGCGACCGGCCTAGGGTCACCGGATCAGCGACCGTCAAGCGCCTCGAGGACCGGATAGGTGACACCTTGGCGCGCCTTGAGCCGCGCCCGCTCGGCGGCCGGCAGCTCGTCCCACTCGTCATGCCACGCGCAAACCACGGCGGGACCATAGACTTCGGTCAGGCCGTAGACATGGGTGATGTGAAACCCCAGCGCTTCCATGCCCTCGATGACCGCGGCCGGCGGCGGCGCCCCGGCGGTCATCATCTCGATGCGGCGATCGAGCGAGCGTTTCAGCCCCGCGGCGGCATTCAAAAGCAGGTTCATGACCACCGGCGCGCCGCACAGATGGGTCACGCCCTCGCGCGCGATCGCCTCGTAGATCGCCGCAGCCTCGACCCGGCGCAGGCAGAGGTGGGTGCCGGCAAGAGCCGTGATGGTCCATGGGAAACACCAGCCGTTACAGTGGAACATCGGCAAGGTCCACAAATACACCGGGTGGTGCCGCATGCCCCATACGAGAATGTTGCCGAGCGCGTTCAGATAGGCGCCGCGATGATGGTAGACGACGCCCTTCGGGTTGCCGGTCGTGCCCGAGGTGTAATTCAGCGCGATTGGGTCCCACTCGTCCTCGGGCGTCATTTCCGGGAAATCCGGGTCCCCCGTCGCGAGAAACTCTTCGTAATGCATCTCGCCCAGCCGTTCGCCGCCGGGTCCCATCGCATCGGCGATGTCGATGACGATGGGCTTCTGTTCGAGCTGCGCCAACGCCTCTTCGATCACCGGGGCGAATTCGGTGTCGGTGATCAGCATCTTGGCCTCGCCGTGCCTCAGGATGAAGGCAATGGTATCCGGATCGAGACGGACATTGAGCGCATTCAGCACCGCCCCGGCCATCGGCACCCCGAAATGCGCCTCAAATGCCTCGGGAATGTTCGGCGCCATCATAGCGACCGTGTCGCCTCGCCCGACCCCGCGCGCCGAGAGCGCCGACGCCAGCCGGCGGCAGCGTTCAAGCGCTTCGCGCCAGCTGTACCGTCGCTCCCCATGCGCGACGGCAAGCCGGTTTGGGTAGACGGACGCGCTGCGCACCAAAAATCCGATCGGGGTCAACGGCACGTAATTGGCCGCGTTCTTGTCAAGCCCGACATCGTAAGAGTTGGCTGACGTGCTCATATCGCCTCTGCGGCCCTGGATGGGTTTCGCGTCGTTCAACCCATTCTACCACATCGCCCATCCTCGTAGGATGGGTTGAGCATGGCGAAACCCATCGAGTTGGCGGAGAATACCGCCAAACCCGAGGGAGAATATAAATGACGACGGGGTATGCCGAGACTTACCGCCGCTCTCTAGAGCGGCCGGAGGAATTCTGGGCAGAAGCTGCCGAGGCGATCGACTGGGAGCAGCGCTGGGAGCGGGTGCTCGATGGCAGCCGACCACCTTTTTTCCGCTGGTTCCCGGGTGCCAGGCTGAACACTTGCTGGAACGCCGTCGACCGTCATGTCGCGGCGGGCAAGGGCGAGCGCGTCGCGCTGATCTGGGACAGCCCGGTGACCGGAAAAATCCGGCGCTTCACCTACCGCGAACTGGGTGACGAGGTGGCGCGCCTGGCCGGCGTGCTTACCGGCCTCGGGGTTACGAAAGGCGACCGCGTGCTGATCTACATGCCGATGGTGCCCGAAGCGGCCTTCGCGATGCTGGCTTGCGCGCGCATCGGCGCGATCCATTCGGTCGTGTTCGGCGGGTTTGCCGCACACGAGCTCGCGACGCGCATCGACGACGCCAAGCCGCGCGTCGTTCTGTCCGCCTCATGCGGCATCGAGGTCAGCCGCATCGTTCCCTACAAGCCGCTGCTCGATGCGGCGATCGCCGAGGCGCGCGCGAAGCCGGAGCACTGCGTGATCCTGCAGCGGCCGATGTGCCGGGCCGAACTGGTCTCCGGACGCGACCACGATTGGCACGAACTCGCCACTGCAGCTCGGCAGGCTGATTGCGTTCCGGTGCTCGCGACCGACCCGCTCTACATCCTTTACACCTCAGGCACGACCGGGATCCCCAAGGGCGTCGTGCGCGACAATGGCGGACACGCGGTGGCGCTCCATTGGTCGCTGCGAAACATCTATGGGGTTCAGCCGGACGAGGTGTTTTGGACCGCCTCCGATGTCGGCTGGGCAGTCGGCCATTCCTATACCGTGTACGCGCCGCTGATCTATGGCTGTACTTCGGTCATGTACGAAGGCAAGCCCGTCGGCACGCCTGATGCCGGGGCGTTCTGGCGGGTCATAGAGCAGCACGATGTGCGCGTCTTCTTCACCGCGCCGACAGGCTTTCGCGCGGTGAAGCGCGAAGACCCCGATGGTGTCCTGATCCGCGCCCATGACCTCAGCCGCTTTCGTGCGCTGTTTTTGGCCGGGGAACGGGCCGACCCGGCCACACTCGCCTGGGCTGAGCAGCATCTCCAAGTGCCGGTCATCGACCATTGGTGGCAGACCGAGACCGGCTGGCCGATCGGCGCCAATTGCCTCGGGATCGAGCGGCTGCCGGTAAAGCACGGCTCGTGCACGCGCGCAGTGCCGGGCTGGGATATCCGGGTACTCGATGCCGAGGTCGAGGGAACGCTTCGCGAGCTCGCCGCTGGCGAGATCGGGGCACTGGCGGTCAAGCTGCCGCTGCCGCCCGGCGCCCTGACGACCCTCTGGCAGGCCGACGACAGCCTCGTCCGGTCGTATATGAGCGCGTTCCCGGGCTTCTATCAGACGGCCGATGCGGGCTTCATCGACCCAGACGGATACATCCACGTGATGACCCGCACCGACGACATCATCAATGTCGCGGCTCATCGCCTTTCGACCGGCGAGATCGAGGAAGTTTTGGCGGCCCATCCCGACGTCGCGGAGTGCGCGGTGATCGGCGTCGCCGATGCGGTGAAGGGGCAGGTCCCGCTTGGTCTGCTGGTGCTCAAAGCCGGCGCCAAACGCTCGGCCGACGAGATCGAGTGCGAAGCCGTCGCGCTCGTTCGCGACCGCATCGGACCCGTTGCGAGCTTCAAAACCGCGCTCGTCGTAGCAGGCCTGCCGAAGACCCGGTCGGGAAAGATCCTGCGCGGCACGATGCGCCGGATCGCCGACGGCGAAGACTATCCCTTGCCGGCGACGATCGACGATCCGGCTGTCCTCGGCGAAATCAACGCCGCTTTGACGAATGCCGGCTACGGTAAGAGAGACGGGGTGTGAGAACTAGCTTTCCAACCGCTCGGACCCCTCGTCGCCGAGTTCGTCATTTGCCGCGGGCCTTCGCGCGCGGGCCTGACTGAGCGCCCGCTCGAGTTCGGCGAAGGTGCAAAGGCCGAGTTCGACCGGGTGCCGGGGCTTGATGTTGGGGCTGTTCCAATGCGTGCGGTCGCGCACGGCCGCGATCGTCGGTTTGGTCGTGCCGATCAGCTTGGTGATGTGGGTGTCGGACAGCTCGGGATGGCTCTTCAGCAGAAAAGCAATCGCATCCGGCTTGTCCTGCCGTTTGGATATTGGTGTGTAGCGCGGACCCTTGTGCCTGAAGACTTGCGGGGGAAGGGCTTGCGGGGAAAGCTTGAGCCGCGCCTCCGGATCGGCCTGGCAACGCTCGATCTCCTCCGTTGTGGTCTGACCGTTCGCCACCGGGTCGAGCCCTTGCATCTGGTTCGCCACTTCGCCATCGGCGATGGCTTGGATCTCCAACGGATGCAGTTCGCAGAAATCCGCGATCTGGTCAAAGGTGAGTGAGGTGTTTTCGACCAGCCATACGGCGGTCGCCTTGGGCATCAACGGAGCGGCCATGCTGAATTCCGATGCAGCGGCGTGCGGACGGCCAAAGCAGTACCCCGACACGCTCGAAAAAGTTAATCATTATATAATCGCACCGTCCGCCCCAGGGAAGACAGCGGGAAGACGAAGGAGAACGGGAAGGCATGGACGAGTTGGATCTCGAACCGCGGCGCAAGCCGGTGCAGCCGAAAGATTTGACCCTGTTGGGGATCGCGGAACTCGAAGCCTATATCGCCGAATTGGAGGCTGAAATCGCCCGGGTGCGGGTCGAGGTTGCGGCAAAGCTCGGCCAGCGGCGCGGCGCCGAAGCGCTTTTCAAACGGTGATGCCGGCCGGCCGCGGGCGGTTCCCACCCAGCCCTGCCGCCTGTTCGCCGCCATCCCAGCGGCCGAGGGTCGGCAACGCAACGGGCTGCTCGAAGCCGGGATCGACACTCTCGCCCGCTTCCCTGCTACCGGAAAAGCAGCAGAAAAGGGGCTTCGCGCTTGGCCCCATTCGCGCCGGATTGCCGCTATTGGTTGAGTAATGCTATGCCGGCATAACCGTGTGCATGCCCGAAGAGAAATCAGAAGATCGCCTTTGGCGCGTCGATCTTTACGAGATTGAGAACGAGCTCGATTCGATTGATACCAAAACTCGCGGCCCTACCGACGAAAGGCGACCTCACCCGCGTCGCACTTTTTGCCCTTCTTATCGGCGCCGTTTTCGTTCTCTTCGCGATCGAGGTGCTGTCCCGATAGGCGCGCCGCGCTGATTTAGAGGGGCGAGCGCAGCCCAAATTCCCCGAACGTTCAAATTGAGTTTTCGCCAAATCGGAGAATGGGGCGGAATTAGAGGCGAGGATTTGGGCTCAAAATTCAGAGCCGCGCGATACGCCTCGCCGCGCAAGCGGGAGGGGCGGGTGAGGCGGCCTTGGCAACTGCCCGGCACCCCACCTGCGGGGCATGAAGCTTGCCTTCACCCGGATGTGCACTGCGCACGGTTTCCGCGCTCTCCACGATGGCGAGGAGCAATGACATGACATGACGATGACCGCGTCGAACTGTCGCGGTCGGCAATTTCGCAGAGCCCGACCGCGAAGCTGCTCTTGCTTCAAATTTCCTCTAATTAGGCGAAGTCGAAACTTGGACTGAACTCACGCCAAAATACAGGGATAGACATTTGTTCGCCCAGTAGTGCGGCTTTTCGTTGATATCGTCGAAGGCGAAAAGGATGCCAGGGTGTGCCGAAATTGGCGGCAAAAACACATCCGCATTTCGGCCTGCTGTCTTCAGAGCCGTGAATCGATTTGTCCTTTCGGCTCACGATGTGGCACGGCCGGAAACATGTCGAGCATACTCGTAATGGTATTTTTGCTCGTAAGCACTAGCACAGAATATCGAAACAAGGCAGAAGACAGCGTGGTGAGACGGTAAGCTGGCTGAAGCGAAAAATGCGGATGAAGCCGCGTCAACAGAAAAGCCAGGCTTACCCATCCAATGAGAAACACCCCATAAATAAAATCCAGAGTCCGTCGGTCCGGCTGCTCGAAAATATAAATTGGGACTCCGAGGATGATCATGATCGACAAATGCCAAACAAGCGCGAAACCGGGGATAGCACGAAACGAACTCATGCCCGAAAACTTTGTCCGGACGGACGCGATACCAGGATCGAACCAAATCACGACCGCCAGCAGCCAATGCTTAAAGTCGAGGCACCACGGCAGAATGTAACGCCTTATCTCGCGCAATAATTCACGAAACAACATCAGGTAATTTGAGGCGGTCTCCATTTGCGCGTCGTTCAATCGATGGGAAGTTACCTGGCGCGACGAATACCGCCAGGAAGCTTATTGCGGTAGCTCCCCATACGATGAGCCACATTTTCCTGTCAGAATTTCCCCGCAAAAGACGCTCGCGGTTATAGCGGAAAGAGCAAGGACAAGTACGCCGCCCGCCGCTCGTGAAACGCCGACATCACGAGTCCCAAGCCCGTTGCCGCGATAATCCGAAACCGCGCTGACCAAGCTTTCGCGCTTGAATGCCGGGACAGAATGGCCGAAAATAGGACTAACCCAAGGGTCAAGGGCAACTGATCTTCGACGGTCCCCGGAACCCAAAAAATACCTTTTGCGGAATAAGCAAATTCGCCCACTACGCAGAAGCAATCAGACCGCTATGATATAGCGTGAGGCGGGCCGAACAAAATGCCAAATTGCCAATGACAGAAGCAAGTACTACGCGGCAATTAGCATGAACACAACCCAAGGGTAAGCGCCTGGCAGCCTGGGCGCGGACACAATGAGAGTCTCGAATCCTATTCCGGCCCACCTGCCGCTCCAATTAAGATAGTGCCAAATAAGATAGTTGATGATGCCCGGCCCCTTATGCAAAGTATGTACCCGCACCATAGGCTGTGGAGAATAGACGGCGAAGGTAGCGTTGCAGAACTCATCTAGTAAAGGTTCTGCCATGTAATGAGATTATCCGCAAAACTCAATTCCATCAAATAAAAAACGCATTTTGGTTGATTGATATTTTAGCTTGGTCGTCTCGCGACGTTCAGTTGCTCTGATTTGCTCACCCCCGCCATTCCAACTGCCTCAGCGTAGAGCGGGTTAATGTTATGCAACTGAGAGGCTCACGATTGGCGAATACCTGAAAGCGATGGATGTGGGCGACCACCGCTCCTCAGCTGCGGCCCGGTGCCGAACCCGCTCGCCTGACCCGCGCTGTGGGTGTGTATCGTGCAACTGCCACGATGCGGTCGGCGGCATCGGGTATGTCCGCACTGTCCGGTGCTCGAGGTGGTCGATCGGCCGCTCAAGAATTGGCGGGCGGTTGTTAAATGGATGGAAGCCAAGCTGCGCTCGGCTCGCTGCTGTTGATCTTTGTCGGTCCGTTGGATGGCACTGATCGCACTTTTGATCAAGCTGGACAGCCCGGGCCCGGTGATATTCGTGCAGAAGCGCTTCGGTTTCGACAACGAGGTGATTGGAGTTTTCAAATTCCGCACAATGCATATCGATCGCGCCGACCCGTCCCGGGCGCAGCGGACAGTACGAAACGATCCGCGCGTCACTCGCCTAGGCCGCATCTTGCGCTGGCCGAGCTTCGACGAATTGCCGCACCTTATAAAGGTGATCCGCGGCGACATGTCGCTGGTCGGACCGCGCCCGCATGCGGTCGCAATGAAGGCCGGCGACCGCCTCTAAGGCGAGGCGGTCGAGCGTTATCTGCATCGTCATCGCGTCAAGCCAGGCATTACCGGCTGGGCCCAGGTCAGTGGGTTGTGCGGCGAGGTCGATACGCTAGAAAAGGCGCACGCCCGGGTCGCGCACGATCTCTACTCCATCGAGCACTGGTCCCCTTGGCTCGATCTGAAGATCCTCCCGAAGACGGTGGGAAATTCTCGCCTCGCGTGACAACGCATACTGGTATATGCATGATCCACTTCCCAGCAGAAATGAGCCGTTATCGATTGGCCACTGAATGCCCAGAACTTTGATAGTGGGTGCCCTATCGATCCCCAGGCCACGGCTTCGGGGACGCCGTCGAATCTGGTCCAGAGCAGCGTGATCAATGAGGATCAAAAAACTACCGTTTGTGATCTCCGCTGGCGTCCTTCTCATAAGTACGATCGGTGCGGCGGCTTTGTATTGGCACCTGGGTCATTTGATATCGGTCGCAGGAAACGGGGTCTCGTGTCGGGCGCGGCTATACCTGCAAAAGGCGCAGGGCGGAGTCCCCGAGCTGTCGTGGAGCGAGCTTTGGGAGCTCACGTTCCCTGGAAGGGGCTTCCACTGCACTGAAGGGATCAGCCTGGAGGCCAGCATCCAATCTAGCTCTTACGCCAGCGAGGAAAATCGCAGCGCGGGTGCACGCATCTTTCGCGAACGGTGCACGGGATGCCACGGCGTTGATGGATCGGGTGGTCCAGTTGGGCCGTCGCTCACTCGACCGCAATACAAACATGGCGACAGCGACCTGGCCATCTACCAAGTATTGAGAGACGGTATTTCCGGCACGGCTATGCCGAGGGCCGGTCTACCGCCACGCGGACTCTTGCAGGTCATCGCCTACGTGAAAATGCTGCAAGCTCATTCATCCGACGGATCATGAACCTGAAGCGCCGCGATTGGCAATTCATGTGAATAGCGAACGCTTGCGAGCCGCCGGAACCAATCCGGATGAATGGCTGATGTATTCTGGCTCTTATAATGGATGGCGGCATACGTCGCTCGCCGAAATTACTCCTGCAAACGTTGCCCAACTGCGAATCCGATGGATTAAACAATTCAACATCACCGGCCCGATCATCGAAGCCACACCGCTGGTGATCGATGGTGTAATATTCATGGTTGCGGAGGCGGGGCATGTCGTGGCCTTGGATGACAAAACCGGCAACGTGATTTGGGAATACAAGCGACCTGTTCCGACCGACTTGCCGCTAATCGCCGGACCAGTAAACCGAGGGCTCGCGGTGCATGGCAGCACCATCTTTTTCGGCAGCCCGGACGGATATTTGGTCGCCATTGACGCGAATGATGGGAAGGTCATCTGGCAAACGTTGGTGGCAAGCCCCTCAGATGGTTACTCGATCACCGGGGCGCCTCTCGTCGTAAATGGTTCCGTCGTGGTGGGCGTCGCAGGAGGTGACAATGGGATTCGCGGGTTTCTCGCTGCCTATGATGTTTCCACCGGCCAGCAACAGTGGAAGTTTGAAACAATTCCCGGTCCTGGCGAAGTCGGGCATGAAACATGGGAGAACGACGCATGGCGAACGGGTGGCGGTTCAACGTGGGTCACCGGGAGCTACGACCCGTCGACCGGCCTGCTCTATTGGGGCGTCGGCAATCCTAGTCCGGATTTCTCAGCCGACGTGCGCCCCGGCGACAACCTGTTTACCGACAGCGTGATCGCGTTGCACGCGAGCACCGGCAAGCTGGCCTGGTATTTCCAGTTTACCCCGCATGATGAACACGACTGGGATTCGACCCAGACCCCGGTTCTCGCCGATCTTCCGATCGAGGGTGTAGTCCGCAAGGTGATCTGCTGGCCGAATAGGAACGGATTTTATTACGTCCTCGACCGCGTTACGGGAGAGTTCTTGGCCGGAGTGCCGTTCGTTCAAGTTGATTGGGCGAAAGGCCTTACCTCCGCGGGACGGCCGATCCTGGTCGGATGCTGCCAAGGTATCGACGGCTGGGAGTTGTACAAGGCCCGGCATTGTTGGCGGGACGACCTGGCAAAACCCGGCCTTCGATCAGAAGCGCGGATCGATATTTGTTCCCGCAGCCGAAAGCAGTTCGGTGTTCACGAAACTACCTCCGGATAGAGTCACGCGCAGAGAAAAGGTCCAGTTTCTAGGTAGCGGCTTCACCCTAGAGCCGGCGATCCACCAAGTCATCGCGCTCGATGCTGCCACCGGCCGACCGAAATGGAAGTATACAGCACCGTCCGGAGCCGATTACAGTGGTCTGCTTTCAACGGACGGGGGATTGGTGTTTGGGGCATCCGGAGGGGTCTGTTTTGCGGTGGACGCGGAAACCGGACGCGAAGTCTGGCGCGTTTCACTTGGCGGGTACACCAAGTCCGCTCCGATCTCATTTATGGTCGACGGACGACAGGTGATTGCAGTCGCAGCTGGACACGCGCTATTCGTGTTTGGGCTCTAGACCTTGCTGTTCATCGAACCATGCACTCCTCTCTTCGTACCGGCGCTATTGGAAATCGGCCTTTTATCTTTATCGAAGGGACTCACAACTGCTTACTGGGTGAGACAGTGATGATGATAAGAACTGCTTTAGGCTTGCCGATGAGGTCCAATTCATGGGCCAAAGCATGGCAAGGTCTCTTTGCAAGCAGGCCAACGATGTATATATCCATTGTTTTGGTGGCGACTCTCGTGGGGTATGCTGTATCAGCTCCGGACTTAGTCTATCTTTGCCTGCCCGGCCACCCTGTACGACTGCGGATCACTATATCGCCTATTGCGGCGCAGGCAATTATGCCGACTATGAGCACGGAGCCTTCTGGTTTGATTTAGAACCTTCAGCGCGAGCCTTTGCAAAAATGGCGGACGTGTTGTTTATCGGAGATAGCCGCCTTCAGGTCGGATTTTCAACTGCCGCGACGGCGAATTGGTTCTCCGCAGCCTCAACGCGGTATTACCTGCTGGGGTTCGCTTATTGGGAGAATATGGTTTTCGCGGAAGGGCTTCTCCGCCGGATCCAGCCCAAAGCCAGAGTCTACGTGATCAATGTTGACGGTTTCTTTGAACGATCCGAAACCCCACCTGTAAAGACGATCTTGCACGATCCGGAAGCGCGACATCGATACGAGAGTGAAGCGCCTCTGGCAACGAGTTCACGAACCGGTTTGCCGAAACCTTTCCAGATTTTGCAGGCTGAGCCTGTTACGCATTTGTTCCGTTCACGCGAGACTGGGGCATATACGAAACCAGTGTGAACCTCCGGGAATGGCCCCATCCCGGTTTCCTATGATCAGGCGATCAATCAGGATGTGGTCAACAGTTATACTGATGCCGCAATTCTTCTCTGTCGCAGGTGCCCGTCAAGCGAAGTTGTATCATCCTAACGATGGTTCCTACAACCCGAAACGAAAATCGGAAATGCAAAAGCCGTCGCGACGGCTCTTGGTATGAATTTTGTGGCGCCTGAAATTTCGGAAGGCCTCGGGACGTATGACGGATCGCACTTGAATCAGCCGAGCGCGGAACGCTGGTCCCAAGCTTTTTTTGAAGCAGCGGGGTCCAAGATTCGGTCGTGTCTCGAGGACAAGGAGCGGCACGCCTGTAGATCATCTCGCTGATCCCACCGCCCACTGATCCGGTCGTCCCGATGCAAAGCACTGCCCCTCATTCCCCGATGCTGAGTTGGCTACCGATAGCGCGTGATTTCCGCGGAGATTTACGCGCGGCGTTGGATAGTGCCAATCCAAGAGATTGTCTCGAGAACTTGGCCTCCCTTGCCGCGTATCGACTTGGGTTCTTGGAAACGGTCCAGCTTGACCGCGCATTCGGCCGACTGGGATTGAGAGGAAGCACGCGACTTTTTGTCGATCCGGCTCGCCATCCTTGCTTCCTCGACGGTCGATCATCTATCGGCCGCGATCCGTGTTGCCGGCTTGCGCCGAAGATTGTTGATCGACGTACATGCCGGGGCATACGGGCAATACCGGCAAGACCTTCTCGATCCAACTTCTTCCCTCTATCAATTTCGCGCCACAGGCTATGCTGTTCTCGCTCACCGCCCGGGAAGCGATTGCCGGTGTTCCGCTCACGGCATCGGCCGCCGAAGTCGACGAAACGATTGCAAGACTTATCGACGAGTTGCGGTCCTTTGGCGAAAGGCGCGCGAGATCTGCAATGGTGTGATCATTCAACAAACCTTCATCGACATAACCGAACCGGTGTTCGGGAGTTATGATCGCTTTGTTCCAGGGGCGCCGGCGAGGGTCGTCGCGCGGCTGAACGATCGGCTGTGTGAGGCCGCGTGCGCAGGATGGCGTATTGCTTCTCGATGTCGCGCGCGCCAGCCAACGTGACGGAATCGACGCGTGGTTCGATGCAGGCTACTGGCTTCAGGGCAAGTTGGAGATCGCTCCGCAAGCGGCGCCCCTATACGGCGATATGGTCGCCCGCATCCTCGCCGCTCAACGGGGGCTGTCAAAGAAATGTCTCGTCCTCGATCTCGACAACACTTTGTGGGGTGGCGTCATCGGTGACGATGGGCTCGAGGGCATCGTCCTCGGAGAAGGGAGTGCGGTCGGCGAAGCACATCTGGCCTTGCAGCGCTACGCCAAGCAGCTCAAGGAACGTGGGGTCATTCTGGCCGTCTGCTCCAAGAACGATGCAGGAATCGCCGAGACGGCATTTCGCGATCATCCCGAAATGCTCCTTCGCCGCTCGGATATCGCCGCCTTCTTGGCCAATTGGGATGATAAAACGGAAAACCTCAAGGCCATTGCCACTCGGCTGAACATCGGGCTGGACAGCCTGGTTTTCGTCGATGACAATCCTGTAGAACGGGCCCGCATTCGCCAGAGCTTGCCAATGGTTGCAGTGCCGGAACTACCGGAAGATACGGCGCAATATGTACGTTGCCTTGCCGATGCGGGCTATTTCGAAGCGGTTGCCTTTACGTCCGAGGATCGGCATCGTGCCCGGCAATATGCCGAAAATGCCGAACGCGATGCGCTGCTCGAATCAGCGCAAAGTATCGACGAATTCCTCCGCGGACTTGAAATGTCGGTTCTGTTTGGGCCGTTCACGGCCCTCGATCACGCCCGCATCGTCCAGCTGATCAACAAGACCAACCAATTCAATACGACAACCCGGCGCTACACCTCCGAAGAGATAACTTATATCACCAACCGTCCCGACGCTTTGACCCTGCAATTCCGCCTTTTGGATCGAATTGGCGACAACGGTCTCGTCAGCACTATGATCCTCCGCCCCACTCCCGACCACGAAGAAGTTCTCGAGATCGAGAATTGGGTAATGAGCTGCCGCGTGTTCGGCCGGCAGCTCGAGTTTGAAGCCATGAACATCGCGGTTGAGGCGGCTCGTCGCCGTGGCGCAACGGCGCTCGTCGCGGATTACATACCCACCGCCAAGAACAACGTGATCAGCGCGCTATATCCGAGTCTGGGTTTTGCCGAAGATGATCAGTTGGCAGCCACCGATGGAGCGACGCGCTGGTTCCTCAAACTAGCGGATTACGTCGCGCGGGAAACTCACATCATGCGAGCTGGAGCAGCGTCATGACAGTGCAGGAAATTTTGGCTGCGTTCACCCGCATTCTTCGTGATTTGTTGCTCGATGATTCGATTGTCATTGACGATGGAAACTCGACGTGAGGATATCCCAAACTGGGACTCATTTAATTATATCAACTTTATTGTTGCGGTTGAACTTGAATTTGGAGTGAAGTTCAAAATCGCCGACATCGAGTCGTTTCCTAACGTGGGCGCAATTGTCACTGAGATGACAAAGATGTTGAACTCGCACGAGCCGCGTTTACCCAAAACTACATCATTGATTTCGTTTTCTGGTCCCACAATCGTCGCGAGGACAGCTGCCGTGCTATTCAATTCAAGTGAATTCCTTTTCGTTTTTCTGCCGGTGGCCCTCTCTGGATTCTATCTGCTCGGCGCGCTCTCACGCACGTCAGCGATCCGTTGGCTCATTCTCGTGTCCCTTGCGTTCTACGCGTGGTGGCGGCCGGTCAATGTCCTGATCATCGCCCCCTCCATACTCATTAACTTCGCCTTGGCATCCATTCTGTTGCGGCTGAACCAGGGCGAAGGTTCACGTCGCGTGTCCACAGCCGTTCTTGTGTTGGGGATCTGTTTCAATGTCGCATTCCTCGGCGTCTTTAAGTATACTGACTTTATATTGGGTAGTCTCAACGATATATTTGGTGCGAATCTCGTATTGAGGCACATCATTCTCCCGCTAGGAATATCGTTCATTACCTTTCAAAAGATCGCGTTGCTGATAGATGTTCAGGCTGGACGCGTAAGATCGCTCACATTCCAGGACTATTGCACTTTCGTCCTGTTCTTTCCGCAGCTTATCGCCGGCCCGATTGTACATTATCGCGAAATGATGCCTCAGTTTCACGCTGCCTCGTGCCGTTTTGACAAGGAGAACGTCGCCATTGGGCTCACGTTATTGTTTTTTGGTTTGTTCAAGAAGGTAGTTTTTGCCGACAATATCGCGCTTCTTGTTACACCGATCTATGATCACGCTGCTACCGGAGGCAGAACTTCCTTTCTATTGGCATGGATGGCAGCAATCGGGTTCACACTGCAGATCTATTTTGACTTTTCCGGCTATACCGACATGGCGCTTGGGCTGGCCCGGTTTTTCGGTATACGGTTGCCCCCTAACTTCAACTCGCCCGCTCCGTGCCTCTAATATTATCGATTATTGGCTACGCTGGAATATGACATTAACGCGCTTCCTGACGGCATACATCTATAATCCTTTGGTGCTGTGGTTGACGAGACGCCGGCTGGAAAAGGGGCAACCCGGGTTCGGCGGGCGGAATACAACGGTTGGGGCATTTGTTTCTCTGCTGATGTTTCCGATTGTCATTACGATGTTCGTCTCCGGGCTTTGGCACGGTGCCGGTTATGGATTTATTGTTTGGGGCTTGCTCCACGGTTTCTATCTCACGATCAATCATGGATGGCGCGTCGTCGCGGCGCGGCTGTGGCCTGATAGGCGGAGCTATGACCGTATCATGAAGCCAGCGGGATGGGTATTGACCTTTGTCTCAGTCACTGCTAGCGATGATCTTCTTTCGCTCGTCCAACGATCACGTCGGCCATCGATTTGCTGAAGGGCACCATTGGACTGAACGGCATCGCGCTGCCACAGGCTCTTTTTGATCGTCTAGGGCCCCTAACCAGTACGTTTCACAGCATCGGAGTGATTGCCGACGGATCCTGGAACAGTCGAGATTTCGTAAAGACAGCGATTTGGATTTCTGGTCTGATGTTCGTCGCTCTCGCGTGTCCCAACACACTTCAAATCCTGGCTCGTTATGAACCAGCACTAGGTGTGAAGCCGCGGTCAACCAAGCTTCGTGACTGGAAGAATCATTGAGTGGAATGCCTCGCTTCCTTGGGCAATTGCGATGTCGGCGATCGCGGCGATCGCGATCGGCTTTATAGGCGGTCCGAGTGAGTTCTTGTATTGGCAGTTCTAGTGACTACGTTCGCGACCGAGGGAGCCACGCCTGTTAGTTGGGGGTGTTGCCCTCGCCCCCAATTGCATGGACCTCCCGAACGATGGGAAGGATCACGCTGATCGGCTCGGCGGTTGCGATATTCATGAGCGAAGCCGTCTGATCGGTCGGCAACCGAGGCAGCCGTCGTACTAGAATTCGGCCTAGGCTTTCGAACGTCTGAATGTCGGCACAAAGAACCTCACCCGCCGCCTTGGCCATCGCATATTCGGTCATACCGTCAGGCCGGGAATTAATATAAACAGAAGATGGGTAGAGAATTGATAGCTCTTTTCCAAACCTTAGCCGCAACTCCCTGCAGAGATCATAAAAACCGGTTACATAGAATGTCAAAAATTCTTGAAACCGCTGTTGGCTAAAGAGTGGGCTTTTACGGCGAGAGATTACCGGTGTTGGCAAATAGTAGACTTGAGAAGGATAAGAAGACAAACGGGATATTTGGTCACGTGCATTGAGCCGGACATCGTAATGGATGACATCGCAACTACCACCATAGGCAGTTATTTCCGCCTGTACGCGACGGGCATCCGCCTCGCCGACCGAGTATGTCAGCGTCACATGCCCGCCGCCAACGGCGACGATTTTACTGATGAGTTCGCCCAGCCCCCGCGATCCGCCAACAACTAATGCGGACGCATTATTAAATTCCCCCGGCATAACCCTGGTGGCGATACTTGGCAAATCCGGCTGAGCTGTTGGCTCAGGCCGTGCGTGAGCGTCGAGGGAGCCCATCCAGCCGCCGCCCGAAACAGCCAGCTTTACTAGCCTAAAGCGGGGGTCGCTGTGGGCTACTCGAAATTGCAGCGCGTCATAATCACACTCACGCAGCAGTGCGGTAAAGAGGTTCAGTCCCCGATAGATGGAATGGAAGCCAGGACAGACCATGCCAACGAGAAATGAGGAGCAGGCGAGAGCCGCCACTCTTTGGACGCCCAACGCATCGGCAGCGGCAGGGAACATCCGACAGACCGTGTTTGGGATAGAGAAGAACGGAACCCGCCCATGACATTTGACCATCTGCTCAAACGTGAGGATGAGCGGCTCGGTGGGCTGAAGCAGCGGTTCGTTCGATCGATGTGTCGTGATTCGACCGCGGATCGCCCAAAGCCACCTCGAGCCGTAGGGCCCTGATGCCCTCGACGAGGATTTCGACGCGTAAGCGCTGTTTATCATGGTGGGCCAGAACTGCCTGAACGCGATCGCCGACGTAAATCAATTTCTCGAAGCTGACCTGGACTGATGCCACCGGCGCAAGTTTCGGTAGGTATCGAAATAGACTGTCCAGACCCCATAGCAGTGCATGAATGCCGTGAACTACAGGAAACCCGGCGAAGGTACGCCGTGCTGCGACCGGGTCCATGTGTATGGGATTGCGATCTCCGCAAACAGCTGCGAAGCGCTCCTGATCAGCAGCAACGAAGTCTCGTTCCGCAAAACTTTCAGTGACATTCCTGAAGTCCCCAAGAGACAAAACACGAGATCTGAGCTATGCCCGATGTGCCGCAGCGATTTGTGTTGTAGTTTGGTGGGACATCTCTCTTATCGCAGGCGTATCTACACCCAGCACCTTTAGATCTAGATTTGGATTTGCACGCTTTTCGGAGCGATTATGCGCCTTATGGAGGCAGGACGGCAACCAATTCGGTCGGGACTGAAGCGGTGGCAGCCGAAAATGCGACACACTCGGCCTGGTTTTGCCGGAACAAGTGGTTAAAATCTGACGCTTGGTACCTGAGCCGGAGGTCGGCTCGGAGTTGGGATGTGGCGCGGTCGCAGCAGGCTGGGCATGTCTCCGTTTCCACATCCCTCTCATCGAACCGGACATGCGGATTTCCCTGCATCCGGCTCTCGGACAAGACCTCACGCCTCGCCCGCGGCGCGTCGCGCCCAAGCCGGGTCAGACGCACGAGCCCGAAGGTCTCGTAAAGGTGCGGGAGTGGATAGCTGGCGCCCTTGCTTCGTCTGGTCTTGTGCTTGAAGCGCAACCACCGGCGCAACCGCACAGCCGCGTAGCTGTCGAGCGCGCGATACGCCGGAGTGACAGTGCCTACTGAGAAGTAGTTCGCCCATCCGCGAGGCGTGCGGTTCAACATTCCCACCAGCTCTGTGGTTTCTTGCCAGGTACGTGCTCGGACCGTCAGCTCGTGGATGTTTTCGACCACGCGCTGGATGCTCTTCTTTGACGGGGGCAATGCCAAGCAGGCTTGGCCCGTCGTGCGAGAGAACATTTGTCCGAACGTGAAGCCCAGGAAGTCGAACTCCCTTCCGGCACCGTGCAGATCCGTGTCTTGTCCTCGTTCACCGTCAGCTTCAGCTTGCCCATGATCTCGCGCAGGTGGTACAGCGCCGCTTCCGCGCTGCCCCTCCGGCACAGGATCACGAGGTCGTCGGCATAGGTGACGAGGCGAGTGCCGAGGCTTCGCTCAAGGCCGAGCTTCTTCCATCCCAACACAAACCGGCGCACGTAGATGTTCGCCAGTAGTGGTGAGAGGGATGAGCCCTGCGGAATGCCGCGCCGGTTGTCGCGCGCCTCGGTCGTGTGTGTCCTCTGGCCTCGGTCGTCGGTTTCTTCGACGGGGCAGTCCAGCCACATCTTGATCAGATGCAGCACACGCCAATCAACGACACGCCGCGCCACCGACTTTAGAAGTGGGATTGACCCGGTTTGGTGGACACCCTGAGTCTCTCGCCAGAGGTGCTGCCTATGCCAAGAACACGTCCACCGTATTCGCCGGAGTTTCGCCGGCAGATGGTCGACCTCGTCCGTGCTGGACGTAATCCGGACGATCTTGCCCGCGAGTTTGAGCCAAGCGGCCACTCCATTCGCGCGTGGGTCGCCCAGGCTGACCGAAACGAGGGCCGCCGGGAGGAGGCGGCTCCTGGTCTGAGCGCATTCGAGCGTGATGAGTTGACCCGGCTGCGGCGTGAGAACAAGCAGCTGCGGCTGGAGCGCGATATTCTTTCAAAAGCCGCGGCCTGGTTTGCTCGGGAGACCGGCACGCTGCCGTCCGGCTCTTCCGGTTCATGAGCGCGAACCAGGCCTGCTTCCCGATTGCCGCGATGGCACGCGTGCTCGGCGTGTCCAAGGCGGGTTACTATGCTTGGCTGCAACGGCCACCGTCCGCCCGCGCCACGGCCGACGCGGCCTTGTTGAAGCGCATCAAGACCGTGCATGCCGGTTCGCGGCAGACCTACGGGGCTCCTCGCGTTCATGCCGATCTGCATGGGCATGGAGAGAGGCACAGCCGCAAGCGGGTCGCCCGTCTGATGCGTGAGGCAGGCCTGGTGGGCGCCAGTCATCGGCGTGCTGGCCCGACAACAACCCGGCGGAACAAGGATAACCGGCCCGCGCCCGACTTGGTCGACCGCGACTTCAACGCTGCCGGACCCAACCAGCTGTGGGTCGCCGACATCACTTATGTGCCGACAATGGCGGGGTTTCTCTATCTCGCCGTCGTGCTCGACGCCTGGAGCCGCAAGATCGTTGGCTGGGCGATGGCAAACCACCTGCGCGCCGAACTGGTGCTGGATGCGATGGAGATGGCTGTTGGCCAACGTCGGCCCAACGACGTCATCCACCATAGCGACCAGGGCAGCCAATATACCTCGGTGGCATTCGGCAAGCGGTGTGGCGAGGCAGGTGTTCGACCCTCAATGGGGTCGGTCGGTGACGCCTACGACAACGCCATGGCCGAGAGCTTCTTCTCCACCCTCGAGGCCGAGCTGCTCAGCCGCCGCCGGTTCGCATCCCAGGCCGAGGCCAAGATGGCCTGCTTCAGCTACATCGAGGGTTGGTATAATCCGGTGCGGTTGCATTCGGGCCTGGGATACCGCTCACCGATAACCTACGAAGCCGACATGCAGGCCGCCATGACCAAGACGTAGACTGCAAGCTGACAAACCGTCCACTGAAACGGGGCAACCTCAGAAGGTCGGAATGCGGAACGCTCCCGAAGTAGTCCGCGAGGTTGGCGACCACGACTTCCGGATGGCCACGAAACAGCAGCTCCTCCACCTCTACAGCGGCCTGCTGGGCGTTGCGCCCAGCGCGGTAGGCGTAATGTTCGGGTGGAAGGTCGGCTTCAAAGATCGGTTCCAGAACCAGCGTTGCCGCCGTCATGCAGACCCGATCCCGCACGCTCGAGATGCCCAGCGGCCTGAGTTTGCCGTTGGCCTTCGGTATATACACTCGTCTGATTGGCTCTGGCCGATAAGTCTCCTGCCTGAGCGCAAGCGCCAGTTCAGCCAGCCATCGCTCGGCCCCATACGCCTCGATGTCCGCAAAATCCTGCCGTCGATGCCCGGCGCCCCCTTGTTGGAGCGGCACTGGGCATAGGCATGCGCCGGAATGTCGTCGCGGCTGATCTTGTCGTATAGAGCGTAGAAGCGATAGCCGGCTTCCGCCGTCGCTTTCGCGTGTAACGCCGTCTGCAGCTTCTGAACACGTTTCGGAGTTGTTAAGTTGCCCAATCTCCCGGTCCCTCACCGCTTGTTGCGTCTGTCTTGAACTGAGGCCTCTTCCCTCCACCGGCATTACCCGGCTTCAGCGGTACTGCGAGCCTCTCCGTCACCCTAGCGCGCCCGGCCTGTCCCTCACGGGCGTCCGGTTGATCATCTCCTGACCACGCGTTGGGGTTTCCCGTGTTGCGCGCGCTTTCCTTGTGTACATGCTGCCGCCACTACCCCGGTGCAGCGGCTGGGCGTCGTCTTCGCTCGTGTCGCCCAACCGTGTCAGCCTGCCCCGGTTCCACATCCGAATCGGCCCGCACATCGTCCTTTTCGAGGCTTGCTCAGCGTTTACTCGCGTTGCGGCCCGCACACTCGCGCAGTCACCAAAGTCGTGACCGCTATCCGAGGGCTTCAGACATTTCGTCATCTCCATGCCTGCCCCGGTTGCTTCCGGCTGGAGCGATCGCCGGGCGGGCCTTGCACCCACTGGAAAAGCGCCGCCTTATCACGGCGCACGTGGAAAGCGGACATTCGCACCGGGTTTCCACGCCAGCTAAGTGATTTTCCGTCGCCCTTGAGCGAGTTGACCTTCAAAATTGTCTGGGCTGTAAACCGATCCTGAGACGCATTGACTCAATGATTTTTTAGGGGTTTGCTATGTTTGACTGGTTTACGTCGGGCAAATGTCTCAGGGACGTGTGGGGACTAAGTACCCGATTGATTTCGAGCTGTTTGGATCAATCCAAGAGAACCGCGATGCTGGCTCCACGCGCCGTAATTGAACAAATTTCTCGAACTCCAATACCGCAAAAAATTTACACATCCGCGGCAATTGCGAACATGGCTTAAGGGTCAGACAAAGTCGCTGTCGATGGCTGTATTATTCGCTCTCTGCATCGCCCCCACTTTTATTAGTTATCAGCCATACACCTACACATGGGACGATTCGGATTACCTGAAACAATCTATAAAGGTTCGCCAACTTTGGTCTGGGACCCTCCATGGATTTGGTATTTCAAGCGACGTTCACCCTCCTGCGATGATGTTATTGGGCTTACCTTGGGGACCGCTGGCATCTTGCGATGCCGCTGGAAAGTGCTTTATCACACTGGCTGCGCTGATATCGCTACTAGCGGCCTTATGTCTGTATTTATTGCTGCGCATCGGAGTAAAACCGTTCTTTCTCGTATTAGCCGCTGTGTGTGTGGGCGCCTCTCTCGGACCTTACCCGCATGCTGGCGGAATTCATTATTCCGCAACCGGATTCATGGCGGATAGCCTCTTGGCCTGGACGGCTTTGGCAGCGCTTCTCCTTATCCCCTATGAAGCGAGGACGCCTTGCCCGCTAATCAGAGGTGCTGTCCTACGCGGCATTATTGGGGGTCGATACTTTCATTGGGGCCGATGACAAAAATCTCTTTCTTATACTTTACAGGATTTATCGCGGCATTTCTCTTCCTTGTACATTTTAACCGCAATGGATTTCGGAGTACTGTTGCAGCACTCATCGGATTTGCCTTCAGCTCAGCGCCAGCTGCGCTCTATTTACTGCTGTGGGGGCGAGCCGCCCTCGCCAACACGATGGCGTCATCCTTCGGAACGGTCTCGTACCTCTTTTATGTTCCCGTCCTTCAATTTCTCGGCGATACCATTCGAGATTCGCCTGGGTTGCTGTTCCCTCGCACTTTGACGGCTGCCGCACTCATTTATCTTTTGCGATCAGTGAAGTTATGGCCAGATTTCGTAGCACTTTCGATCCTAATTGTGTTCGGCATAGTTGTGCTTAGATCCCCAAACAGGGAGATTCGGTTCGAATTTCCGGTAATCGTGGCACTGCCGTTTTTGACAGCGATACTTCTATCTGGCAAAAGATACCCGGGGCGTCGTCCCACCGCGGCTCTCGCCGCGGGTCTCGTCTTCTGTGGTTTGCTTACCGGTGCCGTGCCGATGCTGCATCGCGCCGACCGCGAAAGTCTCGCTAAGAGCAATGCAATCCTAGCCCAAGCTGCTCAATGCAATGCAAAACATATCATAATTGCGACTGATGGCCCAACATTGAACGGAAATTTGATGGGGCTTGCCCTGGCGGTCTCGTCCAATCACTTAATTGAGGTTGGAGGTTTGCCTCAAGCCGATGAGCCTAAGGTTTTGGGTGTACCTTTATGGTCGAACGATACGTTGCCAGCTCAAAAAGGCTTTGATAGGCTACGCGAATTTGATCAGGTCGTCTTTCAAAACATGGACGCATTCTCTCACGGAGTCTCACTGAGGCTTCGCCAATTCAACCAACTAGTTGCGGAATACGAGCGATATCTCCAGCAGAGTGGGTATGTTCCCGTCAAAGTCGACGACGATGTTAATGTATACTCGATACAATGTAGACGTTAGACGTTTCCATTTCATCTACTACGGTCAGCATTCGGTGCAGGAGCCTTGAGAAGCCGCGTATTTAAGGCTCGTTTTAACCCGACGGTCCAGATCAACCTTCGATGAATGAGTCTGTTGGTGTCTGACGAGTGGTTTGTCGCATGTAGCCGTGCTGCAGCCAGACGATCATTGCGCAAGGCTGGGCTTCCGGACCGAATGTCCGCAAGGCGTGTGCGCCGTGACAAGGCGGTGCTTTCCAGTGGGTGAAAGCCCCACCCGGCGATTCGCTCCAGCCGGAAGCAACCGGGGCAGGCATGGAGGAGACGAAATGTTTGAAGCCGTCGGATAGCGGGTCACGAATTACGGTGACCGTGCGAGTGTGCAGGCCGCAACGCGAGTGAACGCCGAGCAAGCCTCGAAAAGGACGATGTGCAGGCCGACGCGGTGACCCTTCCGGGGAAAGCTGACACGGCGGGGTGAGATGAGCGAGGAATACACCCAGCCGCTGCACAGGGGTAGTGGCGGCAGCATGTACAAGGAAAGCGCACGCAACACGGGAAGCCGCAATGCGTGATCAGGGATGATCAACCGGACGCCCGTAAGGGACAGGCCGGGCGCACTGGGATGGCGGAGAGGCTCGTAGTACCGCTGAAGGGGAGGGAAGGGGCCTCAGTTCAAGACCGACGCAAGACGTGGTGAGGGACCCTGGAGATTGGGCAACCTAGCAACTCCAAAAGGTGTTCAGATACTGCAGACAGCGTTACACGCTAAAGCGTGAAGTCTTGTCCGAGAGCCGGATGCGGGGTGCGTTAGGAGAAGCTGGTATGAGCTTGCCAGTGCAAGTCTGGCCCGTCCAAAGCCTTGTGACTGAGTCATTCATAAGATTTCGCGACGGCATGGAGATGTGCGATACTGGGTCATGCCTGGAGGATGGGGGCTGTGGCACAGCAAGTCTGCGTGGTTTTGAGCAGCGCGGAGCGTGAGCAGCTGGTTGCGATCGCGGCCGACCGCAACCTGTCGCGCAAGCATGTCGAGCGGGCGCGCATCGTGCTCATCTCGGCGGATCGGCATCCGGCGCAGCATGTGGCGCAAAACATTGGCGTTAGCCGGCCGACGGTGTGGCGGTGGCAACAACGCTTTGCCGAGAGCGGGGTTGAAGGTCTGTTGCGCGACAAGACCCGCAAACCCGGTAAGGCGCCAATCGCGGCGGAAACCACGGCGCGGGTGGTAGCGTTGACGTGCACCGCGCCGTCGCACCAGGCCACCCACTGGACTGGCCGGGCGATGGCCAAAGCCATCGGCATTTCGGTGGGTTCGGTGCAGCGCATCTGGCGTGCGCACAAACTGCAACCGCATCGACTGCGCACCTTCAAGCGCTCACGCGATCCCCGCTTTGCCGCCAAGCTGACCGACATCGTCGGGCTCTATATCGACCCGCCGGCCCACGCCGTGGTGCTGTCGATCGACGAAAAGAGCCAGATCCAGGCGCTCGACCGCACCCAGGCCGGACTGCCGATCAAGCCAGGGCGCTGCCAGACCATGACGCATGACTATAAGCGGCACGGCACCACCACCCTGTTCGCCGCGCTCAGCCTGCTCGACGGCACCGTCATCGGCCGTTGCATGCAGCGTCACCGCCATCTCGAGTTCATTCGCTTTCTCAATGCCACCGAGTGCACAGTCGCGCCCGACAAGCCGATCCACGTTGTCCTCGACAACTACGCCACCCACACATATCCAAGGTGCTGGCCTGGTTGGCGCGCCACCCGCGCTGGACCTTCCACTTCACTCCGACCTCGGCCTCCTGGCTCAATGCGGTCGAGACTTTCTTCTCAAAGATGACGCGACAGCGCATCCGCCGCGGCGTCTTTCGCTCGATCGCCGATCTGCAGGCCGCCATCAACGCATATCTGGCCGAGGACAATGCCAATCCCAAACCGCTTGTCTGGACCAAAACCGCCGACGCGATCCTGGCCAAACTCAACCGCCTGCCTGTACCATCTGTATGCGTCTGAGCACACTAGGAGCCGGTCAGGACCGACTCGCCTAAATCGATCGTATATGAATGTAAACTAAGTTGGGAAATTTCAAGCACCATGGTAGACTGGAAACAGGCGGTAAGTGTTGCAGTATGAAAGTTTACCGACGTGCCGCTGGCGATCTTTGGTCGTCGCTCCCTGCTGGACCGATCAGGTTCTGGCGACCGGTATCAGGTCGAAGGTATGGCTAACAGCGGACCATGGCGATGAGAGCGGAACTCGCTGAATTATACCGTTATCGCGAGTTGCTGGTCATGCTCGCACTGCGGGATATAAAAGTCCGATACAAGCAGTCGGTGATGGGTTTTTTCTGGGCAATCCTGATGCCGATGTTGATCGTGTGTGCCGGCATGGTAGTCAGATACGCCTACGCCGTTGCTTCTAACACGCCCTTGAACCTTATTGACGTCTCGAGCCTTGCCGTAAAGTCCGTCGTGTGGGCGTTTCTCGTCTCCTCGATCCGGTTCTCCTGCCAAAGTCTGACGTTCAACAACAACCTTGTCACCAAAGTCTATTTTCCCAAAGAAATTCTTCCAATTGCGGCGGTGTTATCGCAGCTGTTTGATCTTTTAGTCGCCAGTAGCCTCTTGATCGTCTTGATGATTGTCGCCCAACAGCACCTAAGCCTTCAATTTCTTTGGGCTGGACCTTTGTTGACAATTACGATCATATTGGCTATAGGCATTGGATTGTTGGTCTCCACCGGCAGCCTGTTTTTTCGTGATGTCAGATATATCGTGGAGGTTTTCCTCACCTTTGCCATCTTCTTTACCCCGGTGTTCTACGATGTGAGCATGTTTGCACAAAAGGGGCATTGGCTCCTGTTGAACCCGGTGGCCCCGCTCATGGAGGGTTTCGCTTCGATCCTGCGCGGTCAGGCACCCGATTGGTTCTGGCTGTCGTATAGCCTCGCCTTCGCTGTAACGGTGGCGCTGGCGGGGTACGGTCTGCTTAAGAAGGCCGAACCTGCGTTTGCCGAGAACATCTGATGGGTGTAGTGTGCGATGTCTACGGGTCACCGCCCGCGACTTTTGCAAGCGGTGATTTTTCGCCGCCCTCCACGAATGCCGATTTCATCATCTTCCTTTAGGGCTCGTTGATGTTAGATATCGCGGTCCGCATGGACCATGTTTCGAAAAGATTCCGCAAGGGGCAGCTCCATGACTCGCTGCGGGACTTTATTCCAGCCGTGACCGGCAGAATGTTGGGAGGCGGGCCCAATCGTTCCCGTGCTGAGCGCGAGTTCTGGGCGTTGCGGGACGTCTCTTTTGAAGTTGGAAGAGGGGAGGCATTCGGGATCATCGGGCCCAACGGCGCGGGTAAAAGCACAATGCTTAAGCTCCTCAGCCGCCTCATGAGGCCCACCCATGGTTCGATTAAGGTCAATGGCAACTTTTCGGCTCTAATCGAGTTGGGTGCCGGCTTCCACGGCGACCTCACCGGTCGAGAAAACATCTATCTTTACGGCGCTATTCTGGGCATGACGCGCCGTGAGGTTGCGGGTAAGCTCGAGGAGATCATCGATTTTGCCGGACTGGCGGAGTTTATCGACACGCCAGTCAAGCGATATTCCTCGGGTATGTATGCCCGGCTCGGCTTTAGCGTCGCTGCACACGTCAATCCCGACGTCCTTCTCGTCGATGAGATCTTGAGCGTCGGTGATGCGCTATTTCAGCAAAAATGTGTCGAGCACATGCGGAGCATCATCAGAGGTGGTGCCACCGTTCTGTTCGTCTCCCACAATCTGAAGACCGTCGCCGAGTTCTGCTCGCGCTCGCTGTTGCTCGATCATGGCCGCGCCATTGCCGTCGCTTCGACACCCGATGTAATAACCCGCTACATGACATTGCTGCGCCAGCACCGCGCGGTCAGCCAGGATCGGCCTGTCGTTATCGCCGCTGTTCGCGTCCGCGACGTGGCCGGCCCGTGCCGCAGGTTCCAATCAGGCCAGAAAGCCTGGGTCGATATCGAGGTTGTTGCACGCGAGCATACCGACCGGTCCGCTGTTGTTCTCTATTTGCGTGACGATAGCCACTATGTTTTGTTTGTGACGTCGACCGAACGGCTTGGCCACGGAAATTTCTCGCTGGATGTTGGTGATACATTTTGCTGTACCTTCGAGCTGGAGCTCAATCTTGGCCCGGGCGTCTTTCATCTTTCTGTGAATCTGTTTCGCTACGACAATGAGGAATGGTATGACAGCTGGGAGGCTGCCGAGACCATTTACGTCTGGGCGGATCGAGACACTACCGGACCGGTGAATTGTTTTCCCAGGGTCATTCGCCAAGAAATCCGTGTCTCTGGCCAAACCCCGAGCACACAGGGATACCCGGCACAGATCTGCGCGGCAGAGCCTATGGAGACATACGCTGGGCTTTGACCGCAATACCAATTTTCAGATATGAGGGCGAAGCACTTGGCCCAAGAAATCCGTTGAAAGAATCATCCGCCGAGGTCCCAGTTTCCACATCATGCATGTGGAGGCCCTCACTCTCAGGAGATAGGTGCGCTATGCCGGAGCAACCACTGCCTGTAGAGGAAGAGTACTCTATTGTTCTCCGGGAAGTTTGGAGCGACTGGATCGAGCGAAATATAAGCGGAAAAAGCAGGGATCCAGAGAACATAAGGCGTCGAGATGCCGTGTTACGATTGCTGAAATCTCTTAATCTTTCCGATCCCCAAAATTCTCGACGTTGGTTGCGCCAATGGCTGGTTGTGCGCAGATCTTGCCTGCTTCGGCAAAGTTACCGGTATCGACCTCGCCGACAAAGCGATAACGATGGCGAGGAGTCTACATCCAAAGGTGGCTTTTATTTGCGGCGACTTTTTGGCGCTTGACCTCCCCACCGGGCGCTTCGACATTGTTGTTTCCGTCGATGTCATCCCTTACGTAAACAATCAACGGGCATTCGTGCACAAGGTAGCGATGGTATTGAAATCTCGCGGTTACTTTATAATCATATGTCCAAATAAATTTGTTTGGGATCGTACTCGTTTCACGCGGCAGTTAGAGGGCAAGGTGCCGGTTAGGTGGCTTCATATGCGAGATCTGAAAGGTCTCCTTAGTCGACATTTTGTTGCGCTGCGGAGCGAAACGGTCAATCCCGGCGGAAACCGTGGGATGCTTCGTTTGATCAACTCTAACAAGGTGGGGAGGGCTATCGAAAGTATAATTCATCGTAAGCGTATTGTAAAATTAAAAGAACGAGTTGGATTGGGTAAATCCCTAGTCGTACTAGCGCAAAAACGCGATTGACCGATCACGCCGTGTAGTCATGACTTCGTTTCAGGTGAGGTTATCGGTCGGTGCGGTAGGGCGATTATGCAAGTAAGCTGTATAAAAACCGAGGGGAGAAGGCTTTCTTTTTGCGTCGAGATGGGAGGCGAAACGAGCGAACTGTTTTTTGAATTCTCAGAAGCTCCTCCTGCCAACCTTAGCAGCAGCGGGAACTGGATAGTTGCAGCGCTTCTGCTGTCTTGCATGAAGCTAGGGGAGACGCTCGTGCTCCAAGAGCCGATCTCGCCGCTCTTGTTCCGCAACCTAAAGACGATTCAGGAGATTTACAAAGCGTGGGTCCCAGGGCATTCGGCGATCGAGATTGTAGCGCCATTGCAGGAGCAACTCGCGGGCCCGGATCGAGTAGGCCTCTTGTTCTCTGGAGGAGTGAACTCGTTCTATTCCCTCTTAAAGCACGATCATTGTATATCTGAGCTTATAGTGTTGCACGGGTTCGAGTTTCCGTGGAACGAAGACACAAGATTTCGCGAACATCTCACTTCCGTGCGGTCGGTTGCCGAAGCATTCCACAAGCGAGTCATCGTTGTCCGCACAAATGTAAAGGACCATCTGCTGCGGTACACTCACTGGGACTTTTCTCACGGAGCTGCTCTCGCCAGCGTGGCATTGTGCCTTGAGGGATCAATCTCGAAATGTATCATAGCTTCGACCTGTTCGTATCCCCAGCTACATCCGTGGGGATCACATCCGATTTTGGACCCGCTCTGGTCGACCGAATCACTCCAGTTTTTGCATGATGGGACCGAAGCTCTGCGCGTGGATAAGCTGCGAGTGATTGCTGACGACAAGTTGGCGATGAAATATTTGCGGGCTTGTGACAATCCGTCGAGCAGTGGCCATTGCGGAGAATGCGAGAAGTGCCTGCGGACCATGGTAGGATTGCACGTGATTGGCAGATTGGCGGACTGCCCCGCTATGCCCCATCGCGTTGATCCTCGCGTGATCGGAAGACTTCATTTGAATGAAGGCGAGGCCGCATTTTTCAGAGAGTTTCTGCCGCTTTCCATCGAACCTCCTGCGTTGCGAAGGGCTATCTGCCGTGCGCTTCGGAACCAGCGGTATGGATTGCGGCCGACCTCAGGCCGCGTTCTCAGCATACGTTCCCGAACGCGTCGCATCGCCGATTGGGCGCGACTAATTAGACGGGTTTTCGCGGGGGCCGGATAGTCCGCTGCTCGCGGCTTGGCTCCAGCTCTCGATACGTGGCTGGCCGCCGCACTGTCATTTGGATCGCGATCAACGCCGCTGTATAGCACGCCGCCGCGATTATGAACACAGCGGTAAACCCCAGAATCATCCCCAGGATCATGGCTCCGACGGAGCCGATCACAGTAAAAAACCCGTTGACTGCCCAAGCCCAGGGCACGAGTTCCGGGGCTTGCTCGTTGACCAGACGCAATCCGGTGGGAAACGGGACACCAAGAACCAGACCCAACGGCGCCACCAGTGCGATCGCGACGCCGACCCGTAGCGGCATTGCAAGAGCGAGCGTGGCTGAGAGCACGGTTGACATGATAAGTTGGGTCAACAAGACCGCGCCGACGACCGCCAGCAGTGAGCAGGATAGCGCGTGGTAGGAGTCGATCCGGAACCGAGTGGCAAGATACGACCCGCCCCCCGTGAATATTAGTAAACTAGCAAGAACCACCGAAAATGTATAAATTGGCTGTCCAAGGAATAGCGAAAGCCGCTGCAGCAGGACCATTTCGATCAAGATAAAGCCCAAACCTAAGCCGGCGAAGTAAGTTAGGAAGGCCCAGCGTGAGCTCGCTTGCAAGCCACGCCGCTCGAAGCGAGCGAGCGGAAGCAGAATCATCACTCCGGCGATCAGAATCGCCTAAATCAACAGGACCACCAAGGTGACCTGGGCCACCGGTTGATCCTGCTCCCCCGCTCGCCCTGCACCCCAAACTGAAGCGAAGGCGCGGCGTCCGAGATGCGACCATCGCTGGCTCTGGTTGAAGAAGGGCTGATCATCGGTCGCTGGCTGGAGCATTTCCTCCCTGGAGCCATAGATTCGCTTGAGGTCCGGGGATTTCACCAAATCTGCAAGTAGGGTATCGTATTGGTTTCGCGGCTCTTCGAATGGCGAATAGAAGATCTCAGGATAGTTGCCAAAGTCGTCCTGGCCTATATCGCGGCCTACGCCGATGCGCCGAGCCATGATATCGACCTGTTCATGTTGGAGAGGGGTTTTCTGCAACAAAACACCCTTCATAAACCGCAGAGGACCATAGGGCACGAGTAAACCGCGAAACGCGAGAAGATGATCGGCGGGAGAACCCAGCCCGAGATGGTCGAACAGTTCGCGTACGGTGGCGACGACCCGGGCCAGCTGTGCTTGCGGCCGTGTCACCAGCAGACGGCCGTTGGGGGTCAGATGGTTCCAGTATTCCTCGAATGCCTCGAGCGTTAACACATAACTTTCAGCTAAGCTAAGCGCGCCCGAGGTGAGGGCGGCATCGCTGATCGTCTGGACTGAAATGATGACGTCGTATTTCTCCTTCGACCGGCTGACAAAGGTGCGCGCATCTTCGGTAACCAGCTGAACCTCAGGCTCCTCGAAAAGACCGCCCCATTGCTCGCGCATTCGGTTGGCTACGACGTCATTGATGATCGGGTTGATTTCTACTGCAGTTATGGAAGATGCTCCAAATTTTAAGGCCTCGAGCACCTCCCGCCCGCCCCCGAACCGATTATCAGCACCTTGGGGTGGTCCTTTCCGACATACGGCAGACCCGAGGCAATGAATTCCAGTGGCCGGGCGAGAAAGTTAACCACACCCATGCTCAGATCAGGGATGGCGGTTCCGGCGGCCCCCTCATCGATGATGATTGAGAACCCGGGGCCCGGCCGCCCTTGCTCCGGCACCGGTGGGGCCGCGTAGACGTCCACCTTGGAAAAAGCGTTCCATTTTGTGTAGATTGGCGACCTTCCCACAGGCTTCAGCGGATGGGTTTTCTCAGGGATAATGCTAATTGGCCAAACTTGGTCAGCTGCGAAAGCGAAAGCCAGCATTCCGACAGCCGCCAAGCCACCGAACAAGCTGAAGGTTGACGGTCGGAACGAGTTGAATGCCAAAGCCGCGATCAGGCCGACCGTCGCTGCGACTGCAACCGAGCCCGACCCCCCGAAAGCTGGCATTACACCGACTACCGCAGCACATCCCAAGCCCGCGCCGAGCAGATCAGCACCATACAGCCCGTTCACCGCCCTGCCACCGCGGCTGAGCAGTAAGGCGATAGCCAGACCCGAGCAGAAAAATGGAGCCGCCAGAACGAGGTAATACAGAGGTGTGTATATTAATTGCCAAGGATCGAGGATCAAGTGAAACGGCGAGAAAGGAATTCGCTGCATCAGCCAAAAACTGGCTAGTGTCACAACGGCGAATAGCAACGCCAATAGCGGCAAGGCCTGATCCAGCGGCGTCTCGTCGCGCAATCTAGTCCATACCGACAAGGTAACGCCAGATACACCAAACCCAAGCAGAGCGGTGGAAATTACCAGAAATCCAAAATGGTACCACGTCGCAACCGAAAGCACCCGCGTGAGCGCCAGTTCCAGCAACAATGTGCCGAATGACAGCAGAAATATTCCAGCATAATGTTGCCATCGGATGTTTATCATCTGGACGTTGGTGGCCACACAGAACCTTCCATCATAAAGTGTCTGATTTGTTCTAAAGGCATCGATTTTTCAGAGGGGCTGAGAGAACAAGAACCAGGGGACCCCGTGTCAGCAAAGAGGTTGGTGTCCCACATCGCGGCCGTCGGCTCGTTGGGATGCCGATTTGCAGTTCTTCTTCGGTTATTGTCAAGAAGATAAGAAACCCGAGTGCGCTTGACGCCAAATCGGATGTTCGAATATACGTGCCTATGGTGAAATCGAGCCAGGATGGTCAAATTATCCCTTCCCCTTCCAGTAGGCGAGGGCCGTGGGGGCGTCGATTGCGGGCAATACGCCAATTAGCGCTTACGCTAATAACTCGTCGTTTGGAACATGATGGGCCGCTTCGCGTTATCAACCCCCTCCGATTTTCGCGACGAAATCTACTCGGCCTGATATCGTTCCTCGTGGGCGGATCGAACAGATCGTGGTCTAAAGGTGACAACCTCAGGGATTCCCTACAACCAGAGGTACCAGCGCACTTGAGGTCGGCCACGTGCGTCCAATACAGCGCGGTTAGAACTGGTATCCCGCCCGAAGCCGAGAGAATGCTGGCTTCCGTTGCCGCCCCACCCACGTTTCCGCTCGTCGCTCGCCCGGGCCAACATTATCTTGAGGACGCGGCCGGTAAGCCCTTCTTGATCCACGGGGACGCGGCTTGGTCGCTCATCGCCCAACTGCCCCGCGAAAAAGTTGATCTGTATCTCGATGATCGACAGGCCCGGGGATTTAACACGGTCCTCGTCGAGCTGATCGAGCACCGCTTCTCGACGAACGCGCCTGCAAATGCTTATGGTCAGCCACCGTTCCTGATTACAGGGAATTACAGTACACCCAACGAGGAATACTTTGCGTACGCCGATTGGGTATTGCGTCGGACGGCTGAAAAGGGGTTCCTCGTGCTGCTAACCCCTTCCTATACAGGCTTTGCAGGTGGTCCGGAGGGCTGGTATCAAGAGATGAAGACGAATGGGCCCCTCCGACTGCGCGAATATGGGCGCTACCTTGCACGGCGTTATCGCGGCTTCACCAATATCCTCTGGGTTGAGGGAGGAGATTACAATCCGCCTGATAGGGATCTGGTACGCGCCATCGCCGAGGGTATCCGTGAGTTCGACCCACAAGCTTTGCATACTGCGCATTGTGCACCGGAAACGTCAGCTCGCGAATATTGGAAGAGTGAGCCTTGGCTCCAGGTTAATAGCATCTACACTTACGGATCCGTGTTCTCCGCTGTAGTGAAGGAGTATGCGCGAGGGGCGAGTTGGCCTTGGTCACTGGACTACGACGAAGGTCGGCTTTGGAGGTTTTTGGGTCACACGCCCGCTCGACCGAGTATGCCTTTTTTTCTGATTGAGAGTGTCTACGAGAACGAGCATGATACGACCAACGAGCGTTTGCGCACTGATGCCTATCATGCGGTGCTGTCCGGGGCGGCTGGTCAGGTTTTCGGCAATAATCCGATCTGGCATTTTGACGGTCCGGGCCTTTTCCCCGCGCCAGTAACCTGGGAGGAGGCGTTAGGGGGCAAGGGCTCACGGAGCATGACCCACCTTCGGAAGCTTCTTGCGGGGGTCTCTTGGTGGTTGCTGAAGCCCGACATTAGCGGCAAATTCCTGATTAGCGGATTCGGTTCGGGGTACGATCGCGCCGTGGCCGCCCTTGCGGTTGATCGATCTTTCGCGATTGCCTACCTGCCGAGCGAACGCCCGCTAATGTTGGACTTGGGGCAACTTAAGGGTCCCAGGGTAGCTGCGCGCTGGTACGATCCATCGGACGGAGTATTCTCTGGGCTCGTCGGATCGCCTTTCGCAGCAGCGGGAGCACAAAGCTTTAGGCCGGAAGCCGGCAGCCGGGATTGGGTGTTAGTTCTGGAGTTGCAGTCTTGATCGATCATCACCAGCTCCCCATCGCCTCCAGTGATGATCTGGCCCGATTGCGTGCCAAACCTTGGATCGCGCGAAAGCGCACCCCTCCCAAAAGAATTGGTCTCTTCGGATGGTTCGGTTGCGGCAATTCGGGGAATGATGGGTCACTGGAGGCGATGCTCATTTTTCTGCGCCAGATGAGGCCCGACGCAGAACTCGCATGCGTCTGTCCTGCGCCTGACAAGGTGCAGAACGATTTTGGGGTATTGGGGGTCGCCGTCTGTTCGCGCAGCTCCGGTACGGTGGTCCGATTTCTGAATCGTCTCTTGCTCGGAGCGCCGCGTCACCTGGCAAATTGGATTTACACAATGACGCAGATGCGCAAGTTCGACCTGCTTATCGTGCCAGGCACCGGGATTCTGGATGATTACAGCACAGGGCCGTGGGGTATTCCTTATGACCTCTTCCGGTGGTGTCTTTCCGCAAGGCTATGCCGCGCCGAACTCTGGTTCGTCAGCATTGGGGCGGGACCCATTTATCATCCAATGAGCCGGCGACTGATGAAATGGGCAGCTGCGATGGCGCAGTATCGGTCCTACCGAGACATGATTTCAAAAGAGTTTACGGAGAACATCGGACTCGACAGTGCGCTCGGACGATCTCGTTTATCCCGATCTCGTCTTCAAACTGCCAGGCCCCGAATGCTCAAGGCCCAGACGCCCCGACGTCGAAGCTCTGACCGTCGGCATCGGTGTCATGAACTATGGCGGGTGGCGTAGCGATCTCGATCATCGGACCGATTTCTTTGATGCATATCTCAGAAAGATGACGAGGTTTGTGATCTGGCTCTTGGATCACAGATATCGCGTGCGGATACTGACTGGTTCGACATCCGATCAGCGTGCCGTCGACAACCTCATGAAAGCCGTATCGAGCGAAGGCCGGACAATCGCCTCGGAATGCCTTGTTGCCGAGCCCACACTCTCGCTTCATGACCTAATGAGACAGATTGCGCTGACGGATATTGTTGTCGCGACCCGCTTCCACAACGTTGTGTGCGCGCTGAAGCTCAACAGGCCGACAATCTCTGTCGGATACGCGCGCAAGAATGACGTTCTCCTGGCGGATATGGGCCTGGGTAGCTTCTGCCAGCATATCGAGGAGTTGGATGCCGATCTGCTGATCGAACAATTCATAGCGCTTGTTGCCGAACGACAGAAGCACGAGCAGAGGATAGCGAGAATAGTCCGAGCCTATGAGCGGCAGCTCGCCAGCCAGGACGCATTCCTAGGATCAAGGCTTCTACTCGGCTCATCTGCAGGCTACCTTCGCGGCATAAGATCCGGCTGAATTTGGGCGGCTGTGTGCGGTGTTATCACGCGGCGGCTGTGGCGCGCAAAATCGCTTCGCGGATATACGCCAGACCAGCGCGTTTTAGCTGGCCGGCGGGCGTCGTGTCGTTCACCTTCGACGATTTTCCTAAATCCTCGATCGCCGTTTGGCGGCCGCATCCTGGAGAGCTACGGCGTACGAGGCACTTATTCCGTGTCCATGAACCTTGCGGGAACTGAACGCATCGTAGGGCGGATCTTCGATCACGGGGATGTCTGTGCCGCCCATTGCGCGGGTCACGAATTTGCCTACCACGCCTATACCCATCTCGACTGCTCCGCTTCGCCGAAACGATCGATCCTCGCAAAGATCGACGACAACGCCGCCGCGCTTTCTTCCGTACTGGGAGGCTCGGTTCCGACGAACTTCGCCTACCCCTACGGCGGGGTATCACCGGTAGCTAAACGTGTGCTTGGATCCCGCTTCCTATCGTGCCGAGGCATTTGCGAAGACATCAATTACGGCATCATCGATCTCGCGAATCTGCTGGCGATATCGATCTGTTGCTCAGTGTTTGACCAAGCAAAATGCATCATAGGTAGAATCCCTCTCAAAGGCTCTGTAAAACTAAACGTGATTTATGAAACCCGATAGATGGCTATCTCTTATATTAACCAGACGTCCCGTGGTTTCAGGTCTGTATTAGCGTATCATTTCTGAGTCTAAGGGACATCCCCAGCGTGAACAAGTGAACGGCAATGGACGAGCCAAGGCAAAAGAAGCTAGAACGGGCGGGCGACGCGCATCGCTGTATGCACCGAAAGGGGACGGATCAGTTAAAATCGATTTTGCGGGTCCCGTACCATTTGGCGGGACCGCCATGAATCCCTCGAATGGTGGGAGCTCGCAACTGCAGAATTCGTGGACGCCGGCCGCTATAATCAATAAATGGCTTGAACGGGCGAGAAGGAAGCTTTTCCCCGTAAAGAGTAAACTATTGTGGCCTGCTCTCCAAGAGCAAGCAATGTCGGCGATTGCGTCGGCTTCTGAGGATGCAGGTCCGATTTTGCATGTCGCGACAGTGCTAGCCCGGGCTGGCTGGGGAGACTTTCTCCCAGAGGAAAGGGCGTGGATCGCTCGAATAGAAAACCGACGGCGTGCTACCAATTCATCCACTCAAGTGTTCCGCTATCAGGGATTTATGCCCCATAATTGTAATATGGTTTTTGAGGAGGTCGTGGGTGAGCGTAGCCGACTTTCCTCGAAGCCGCCGGCAGACGCAGCATTCCTTTTTTCTATGGTTCGCCAGCAAAAGCCAGCAAGCTGCATTGAGATGGGGACATGCGTTGGGATTTCGGGCTCCTACATCGCTGCAGCCTTGAGGCTGAACAATTGCGGCAAGCTAATTTCACTTGAAGGAATCCCCGCGCTTGCCGAAATTGCAAAGCACAACTTCTCAGCTCTTTGCCTAGAAAAGCTCGTGGAGATCGTTGTCGGGCCTTTCCACGACACTTTGCTGCCGACTTTCCAGGCTGCATCGCCTATTGATTTTATTTTCATTGACGGGCATCACGATGAACAGGCAACACAGCGCTACTTTGCGATGGCGCTACCTTTTCTAGCGCGTTTGTGTGTCGCCGTATTCGATGATATCAATTGGTCGGAGGGCATGAGGCGCGCTTGGAGCAACATCATCGCTGCCCCGCAATGCACCGCACGATTTTCATTGAGAGGTTTTGGGATCGCCGTGTTGCGCGGCGTAGACAACAGAGCCGATCTATCTAAGTTTAGATAGTTTCGCCCTATACTCTCGGGGAATTATCAGATTAATTTACCCCTGCCCTGATCCTCATTTAGGAGGGGCCGGACGCAACGCGCCGCCTTAAGGTACACAAATGGGAGTGGGAGGAGATGAATTTTGAACACAATTGCTCGCCTCAGCGCCTCGGCGGCAGTTTACCCGCTTTTAATGTCCCCGATATTTCTGCCGGCCGGTCAATCTGCGAATTGCTTCGGCGCGGCCTGCTTTACTAAGCGCACGCCGCTCGGCAAAGTCACCCTGCAGGTATCGAAGCTGTGAAAGCGCCTTGAAGCGATCGTCGGAGGTACCGAACATCTGGGACACTGCGAGATTGCGCACGGCCTTGACCATGCGAGGCCGGAGGTGAGTTGGATAGCCGATGAGGCTCGCGACGAAATCCCTCTTGCCGATGCCTGATTTTCTGCGCTCCCCGCGTCCCAGGTTGTAGGCTCGTTGCAGAAGCCACTCGGGTGTCAGCTGGTGCGGTCGGATAATGTGACCGACGGGCGAGGCATGAAAGTGCCAGCACCGGTGCCCGCCTTCTTCGGCGCGTCGGGTGAACTCTGTCTCCGAGCCCATTGCATAGACGCCGGTGCCGTTGGGCCCGATACCCTCCGAGTACCGACACTCGCGAAACACGACGGCGCGCACGGCCATGTTCCCTCCCCAGACCGAGTGGGGATCAATCGGTCCTTCCGGGAAGTCGGTCCAAGCCAGCCATCCCTTTGGCACGCAACGCAGCACCCAGGCCGGCGGGGGTTCCTCCCAGACCGGAACGATTGCACCGCCAAAAATATTGTAGTCGGTCTTTTGGTCGGCGACACCCCGAATCCCGACCAGCCAATTCGGCGGTAGAATAACGTCGTCATCGGTGAGCGCGACGATATCCCCTTCAATGTGCGTGAGGCAAGCATTTAGCGCGATATTCTTGCCACGCCGAGGCTCGCTGACAACCGTCATCGGCAGTTCGGCAGCGGATTGTTTGAGAAGCTTTAAGCTTTCGTCAGTGCTGCCGTTATCGACTGCGACTACCTTCCAGCCGCCTGCCGGCGGTTCCAGGCGCTTTAGCGAATCCAGCATGCGCGGCAACGTACGCGCACCGTTGAGCGTCGCGAAAAGTACGGTCAGTCCCAGCATATCCTGAGAGCGAAGCCTAGCGGTGAGGATCTAACATTCAGTATCCTCGCAGTTCGGCCGAAGCCCGCAGAAACCCAAACTTGTTCACGGTACCATCCGTCGCGTTCTGACCACTAGCCCTCGCCGGCTACGGCATCATAGAGAAGACGATCGAAGGTCCCCCGGCACATCACCGGGGTTCATCCCTTTCGGGCCTCGCCGCCTCCAGAAGCGGAGGGCTTGCGCCGCGGTCCGCCCCGGGTTCGACGCCATCCGCAGCAATTTTAGACCGATCATCAGCGCCAGATAGGGCCGGTCAAGCCTCTCATTCAACGTCCTCAAGCCTCCTTCGTGATACCTCCAGAAAGCGGCCTCACGAAACCGGATCGCCGCTTTCGCCAGGATGAGATAATAGGTGCGCCTTGACTTTGTCTCTAAAGCCGCAGCCTCCGGTACTTCCAAGAATACGGAGGCATGGCGTTTCACGATGATGTACCGACTGAGTGTATAAGGTTCAAATTTGCTGAAACCAGATGAGATCGATTTGTCGTCCATCCTCGAGAACGAAAGCACTTGGTAAACGAAACCAAAATCCCACTGCTCCAGTATCTCGAGGCATTTCTCTGTGTCCTCGTGCAGCAGAGCATCGCTATAGAACGGGTGGTGGTCCCGCACCAGTGACGACCGGTACATCACCGTGGTCGGCGAGCCGAAAACGAAGATCCCAGCCCGAAGGTACAGCCGAACCACTTCCTTGCCCGGGAGCATCGGCTTCGGATATGGATAACCGGAATTTTCGATGGTGTTTCCCTTCAACCGGTACGACGACACCAGCCCAATCGTCCCAGATTGCTCGAATGCCTCGACCATCAAGCGCAAGCACTCGGGGAAAATATAGTCATCTGCCTGCACGATTTTGCAATACTCGCTCTTCTCCGAGATCTCCGTAAGCGCGCCATTATAATTCTCGACCTGTGACAGAAACTGGGAACGGCGAATTAGCCGAATTCGCGGATCGCGACGCGCATAACTCTCGGCGATCTCCGTCGAGCCGTCGGTGCTACAATTGTCGACGAGAATATACTCGAATTCTGCGTAGGTCTGGGCGAGAACGCTCTCGATGCATTGGGCCAGATAGGGCGCCGTGTTGTAGAACGGGGTCACGACGCTGACGAGGGGCCGGCTCGCCGACCGGCGCCGTCGAGGGACCGGTCGGTTGCATTGGTGCAGAAGCTCGGCATCGCGGCCACCCGCTGCGGTCTCCGATCGGTTCATCTCCGTCGTCGAGGCAATTTCACGCCTTTCGGCGCTCACGCCCGGCGGTCGCTGAGCGGCAGTCGCCGCGGCAGGGGCTCGGCCTCGGACCGGTCGCCCGCGTCTTTCCATACCTCCCAGGGCGGCTGTCCGCTCTCGTACAGATCGTCGAGCTGCTGCTTGTCCTTGAACGTATCCATCGCGGCGAAGAAGCCGTCATATTCGAAGGCGGCGAGCTGCCTTTTCTGGATCAGCCTCCGGAACGGCTCGATGACGAGTTCTTCGCCGGGCCGCATATAGCGGAAAATCTCCTGCTTCAAGACAAAGAACCCGGCATTGATCCGGATTCCCGACCGAGTCAGCTCCTTGATGCTCGTTACGAGGCCGTCGTCGCCGGTCTCCGCAACGTGGTAGCTCAGATTGGGCCGCACGCTCAGGAAAGTGGCGATCCTATTGCGCTGGCGCGCGAAATCCAGGTAGCGCGGGAGATCGAGGTTGGTCAAGCCATCGGTGTAATTCGCCAGAAACAGCTCTTCATCCGCCAGATATTTTTCCACCGCCAGCAATCTTTGCCCCACATTGGAGCGCAGCCCGGTATCAGCGAAGGTAATTTTCCAATCATGGATGTCGCTGTTGGCGAGCTCCAGGTTCTTGCCCCCTTTCGAAAAGACAAAGTCGTTCGACAGGTATTCATTATAATTCAGAAAATACTCCTTGATCAGATCGCCGCGGTAACCGAGACACAAGATGAAATCCTTGTAGCCGTAGTGCGCGAAGTATTTCATCACGTGCCAGAGGATCGGGCGATATCCGATTGGGACCATCGGCTTTGGGATGTGATCGGCATAGTCCCGCAACCGCAATCCGAGACCGCCGCAAAATAACACGACTTTCATCAAACTCGCTCCGACATCACCGCTTGGCGATGCGCTGCTGTCAATTGAACTTCCTGAAGACGGGCTTGACGGGACGGCCGACGAGATACTGTTCGACGCCGTCTTCCAGCGCCTTGCGATAGACGCTCAGGGCTTCGCCGACCGCGTCTACGGTTCGGTCAATGTCCTCGTCAGAATGAGAAAAGCTGACGACCATCGACGGCATCAGCAAACCACGCTGAATCGTCTCCTGCAAAAACAGCGCGCGAAAGGCTTGCGAAGGCTGTTTTGATTGGTCTCGCGTAGCGTAGATCAGGTTTGACGATCTGCCCAGCACCTCGAAGTATCCCTCGAGGTCGAGCGACTGGATCACTTCGTCAATCCCGCGGCGCAACCGGTCCCCCTGCCGATGGAGGCGCTCGACCACCTGCTCCTGTTTGTATATTTTGATGGTTTCGATTGCCGCGGCGAGCGAATGGGTTTCCGCGCCGTGGGTCGTGGAGAGCAGGAACACCCGCTCCTTGTCGTGCCGCAAGCCTCCCAGCTCCATGATCTCCTTCTTGCCGGCAAGCGCCGAAACCGAAAACCCGTTCGCCATTGCCTTGCCAAAAGCAGAGAGATCCGGCGCCACGCCGTAATACTTCTGCGCACCACCGAGGTGCCAGCGAAACCCGGTGATCATTTCGTCGAGGATAAAGACCGCTCCTTCCGTTCGACACAACTTCCCCACCGAGGCGAGGAAATCAGCTTTTGGCTCCGCCGTCGTCGCCGCTTCCATTACTACACCAGCAATTCCCCCGGGATATTGGGCAAACAGGGCGCGCAAGTTTTCGATGTCGTTGTAGCGGAACGGCACCGTCAGTTCGCGGACCGCGCGCGGGATACCCGCCGACATTGGGGTGCTCCCAATGAACCAGTCATCTACTGAAAAAAATGGGTGATCCGCACATCGGGCAATCATGTCGCGACCGGTATACGCCCTCGACAGCCGCACCGCAGCGCTAACCGCGTCCGACCCGTTCTTGGCGAATTTGACCATGTCCGCCTTGTCGACGAGCTCAAGGAGCTCTTGCGCACATTCAAGCTCTATTGTGGCCGGGCGAGTAAAGTTACTTCCCTTCAGCATCTGGCGGTAGGCGGCTTCGATAACGGACCGATAGCCGTGGCCCAATGTCACGGCGCGCAATCCCATGCCATATTCGATGAATTCGTTGCCGTCGACGTCCCAAACATGGCAACCATCGCCCCGCACCAGGAAACCTGGTGCCAAGACTGGATACTGATCATCCCCTTTGGCATAGGTGTGGGCGCCACCCGGGATAATCGAATGTGCTCTTTCCCGCCAGATGGCTGACTGGGTAAAGGTCATCCGATCCCGGTTTTTTCCTGGCTGCACAGAAGTGGTCCCTCTTGGATCTAAATTTCCCGCGTCCTAGAGGATGCCGTTGCGTCGGCCCCGTTTGAAATTTGCTCGGCGACACATCACCGAGCAAGTGCGCACGCAAGCCAGCTCGTAATTTGAGCATTCGCCGGAGGACATCCCCAAGAAAATCAGTGATTCCCACGCTATTTATCGCAAGGACGTGGTTGATTGTCCAGGCTAAAAATCTTGGCTATAATGACGATCGAAAAAGGGACGATCGGGAAAGAGTTATGGTTAACGAGGCGAGGGCGCCCTAGGCCCGAAAAGGTCATTACTACTCCAGCTGAAGCGAATGCGAATTTGAGACACAGCGCTGCATCACCTGGCGGACTTGGGTACGCAAACCCCGACGAAAGCGGGGACGCCATGATGGCGCTCATCGAAAGAATCTTCCCGATTTGCCGGAGCATTACCGGGAATGGTGTAAGAGAAACGCTGGCGATCCTCCGAAATCACATCCCCCTCGAGCTGAATGAGGTCCCTTCGGGGACCAAGGTTTTTGACTGGACCATACCACCCGAGTGGAACATCCGAGCCGCGTATATCGCGCGCCCTGACGGCACGCGCGTTGTCGATTTTGCAGCCAACAACCTCCACATTGTCCAGTACAGCCGGGCAGTCGATGCGATTATGCCGCTCGCGGAGCTGCGCCCCCATCTCCATAGTTTGCCGGATCAGCCGGACTGGATTCCCTATCGCACGTCCTATTACAGCGAAAACTGGGGCTTTTGCCTGACCCATCGCCAGCTGTCGACGTTGCCCGACGGGCCCTATCGGGTGTTCATCGACTCCGATTTAGCACCTGGTCATCTCAGCTATGGCGAGCTGCTGATCCCGGGTAAGACCGACGACACCGTCCTCTTCTCTTGCCATATCTGCCACCCCTCGCTCGCCAACGACAACCTTTCGGGGATCGCGGTCGCGACGATGTTGGCACAGCATGTCCGAACCCTTCGGCCGCGCTACAGCTATCGCTTCTTATTTATCCCCGGCACCATCGGTTCGCTCACTTGGCTCGCCCGTAATGAGGATAAAGTCGGACGGATCGTCTCGCGGCCTCGTCCTTTCATGCCTTGGCGATGCAGGAGGCATGACTTACAAACAGAGTCGCCGCGGCGACGCCGCGATTGATCGCATCGTCGCGCATGTGCTGTGCCACGATGAGGTCCCACACCGTATCACGCCCTTCGTGCCTTATGGCTACGACGAGCGGCAGTATTGCTCACCGGGTTTCGATCTGCCGATTGGTTGCCTGATGCGCACACCCAACGGCGAATATCCTGAGTACCACAGCTCCGGCCGACGATCTCTCCGCTCCTGCGTCCCGAAAGCCTCGCCCATTCGCTCGCCGTTCTCCGGCGCATTATCGCAGTCATCGAGGGCGATGCCGTCTACCGCAGCCGCAATCCTAAAGGCGAACCGCAGCTCGGCCGGCGCGGACTCTATGGAGCGATGGGCGGACAGCGGACGGCCGGCTATGATCAGATGGCGCTGCTCTGGGTACTGAACCTCGCGGACGGGCAACACTCACTGCTCGATACGGCCGAACGCGCTGGGCTTCCCTTCGGCACAATCCGAGCGGCCGCCGACGCCCTTGTCGCTGCCGATCTTCTCGGTCCAATGGATGTCGAGCGGTGACGTCGGAGAGGCGATTTCCCGACCACCGAAAATGCCAAATCTAAACTGATGGAGGTCTACTATATGAGCAATATATATTTTGACACCCTATGCTCCGACCGGGATAGGCGCAATGCCTTATATCACGGCGACATATTTGTGTATTCACCTTCCGCTGGGACAAAGCAGCTTTGCGGATTGGCAGAACAGCTTATAAATGAAGCCTTTGCACCGCATGACCCGCGCACGGTAGACAGTGTTCTCAGCATGGAAGAGTGCGCGGCAATCCTCGCCAAATTGAAGCCTGCGTTCATTCACCACCCGGAATGTAAACGTCTCTTGCCGGAAATTATTTGTTCAATCGGCGGCGATCCAGACGAAGTTTATTTCGATGTTCCACGTTTGCGTTCTGCCTATCCGACGACTTACCTGACTTCGGGGATCGCCTACGCTTTTCATCCGCATCGCGACACTTGGTATTCCGCACCGTTGTGCCAAATCAACTGGTGGCTACCCATAACCGAGATCGTGCCGCAGAATTGCTTAGGATTTTATTCGGAATATTTTCACAGACCACTGCGAAATAATTCTGCAATCTATAATTACAGCGAGTGGAACAGAACAGTCTCGGACCCAAGCGGCCAAACATGTCAAGTCGGATACCCGGGAGCAGCCAAAGCCGCAGGAGGACATCAAGATCGACTCGATCAAGATCATTTGTCCGCCGGGCGGGCTCATCTTGTTCTCCGGGGCCCATCTGCACGAGACGGTGCCGAACACGAGTGGAGTCGCCCGCTACAGCATCGACTTTAGGACCGTGCACCACGAGGATGCCGTCGCGCATCTTGGCGCCACAAATGTGGATTCGCGCTGCACGGGAACGACGATGAACGACTATCTCCGCTGCTCGGACCTCCGCCATTTGCCGGAGGAGTTGGTCGCTTCATATGAGAACGAAATCCGCAACATCTAGCCTCAGACACCACCGGGGCGACTTCGCGCCCCTCCGCCATCACTCCTCGGCTGCGCGGGTGCGTGTACCGGAGCCGGCTTCTGTACTCCGGTGCGCTGCCCCAAGGGGGATCACCCGCTGGCCTTGGCAGCGGACCCAACCGGGATCAGCGCCTGCCAATGAGGCTACGTAATTAAGAATGGCGATTAGATATGTTCCATGCACCAGCTGGCAATACAATTCGTGTTGGTCTGGTTACCTGTACAATTGTTTTGTCAATGACCTTGCTATTCTTGCTCCCAGCATTGTACAATGGCTTTCCTCTAGTTTTTGATGATACTGGGGGTTATTTGGCCGGTATATATATTCCATTTCGATCAGTCTACTACAATATATTCAACTGGATATTTGATAGGAGAGAATCGCCTTGGCCAGGCGTCGTTCTGCAGTCCTTGATAGTCTCGTGTACAATTTGGCAATTTGCCTCAGCTTTGTTCGATATAACTGACCTTCCAAGGATGTTTTTATTGGCTCTCTTTTTGACACTTGGGACCACTCTACCATGGTTCGTCAGTTGGATAATGCCTGACATTTTCACTGCATTGATGATTATCGCACTTGTCTTACTTTGCTTCGCCCAGGACACACTCCTAAGGCTATCAAAAATAATCTTGGTAATGCTGGTCGGTGTGGCGCTCGCATTTCATCAGGCAAACCTTCCTGTCGCCCTTTGGATGTTACCGGCTCTAGGTTTGTGCGCCCTTCTGGGTTGGCGTCCGTCAAGGCTCTTTCTCCATGGCTTTTTCGCAAGCGGTATCGGCCTTGCACTGGGCGTGGTCGCGTTGCTCACAATGAACCTTGTGTCTGGTCAGGTCGGATTGTCGAGATGCGGTTCCGTCTTCTTGCTTGCACGAATGCTAGAAGATGGCACCGCGTTGAGTTACCTTGAACAGGCTTGCCCGCGCCAGCACTTCGCCGTGTGTGCCGACCTCGATGAACTGAAGTCCTACAACTCTCTACATCCTTATCCAAAAGGCTCTCTTTCTAATTATTTTCTTTGGAAAGGTCCTCTCGTGAAATTGGGCGGATTTACCGGAGAGGAAGCCGAGGCTGGTGCGATAGTCCGTGGTACATTGTTGATGTATGCGCCTGCGCAATTCCGTGCCAGTGTCGATGATGGTTGGCGGCAACTTCTCCTCTTCTCAATCGGCAGCGATATACATGCATATTCTGACAAGGATGGCGTATCGACTGCTATTCTACGTCGCTTTGGCCCAGCCGTTTACGACAATTACCGCCAATCCAAGCAAAATCGTAATGATCTTGACTTCTCCTTGATCAGCCGTGTTGATACAGTAGTCGTGGCCGCATCTTCATTGCTCCTCATTGGTTTCCTAATTTTTTCGGGGCCGAAAAAGCAGCCTCGGTCGTTTTACGCCACTATTATGACGATAACTATGGTGGTAGGAAACGCGTTCACGTTAGGAGCACTTTCCGGGCCCGATGAACGGTATCAGGACCGGGTGATATGGTTGGTGCCGCTTCTCGCGGGCTGTTTTGTGCTCGACCGTGTGATCCACCTAAAAGCATCAAAAACAAAACGGGCGAGCGCTTGAAGTATGAACGGCTTATCCCGCTAACCGCTGAAATCAACTTCAAAATGATTTTCTATGAGAACCGTCAACGCGGCTTTCGAGAGTAGATAAACTGACGCACGAGCACGACAGTCTGCTGTGGTGAAGGAAAAGACGTTCCAGCGCGAAGGCTGAGTGCGAGGATATTGCCACCTTCATTGCGATATCGCGTGCTACGCCGCGTTGTTCGACTGCCATCGCACCGTTCTCCTGAACGTCGGCCGTGACATCGTGCGTGTTCCGGTCGAACGTGATCACGGATTCCGGTGGAAGATGATCATCCAATCCGGTGGAACGTGATCACTGATTCCGGTCGAAGCGTGATCATCGATTCGCAGTGATCGGGATCAGGGCGAAGTGAGGGTATAGCGGCCCGCGGCGTCGACAGTTCTCAACCGAAGGTAGGCTCGCTCCTTTGCCGAACAGCAGGGGAACGAGATGCCGGCCGAGAGAGTGTCGATGCGCCAGATCCGCGAAGTTTTGCGACTGCGGTTTGCCAGCGAGCTGCCGCAGCGGGCGATTGCCAAGAGCTTGGGGCTGAGCCAGGGAGCGGTGAGCGGCTATCTCAGCCGGGCCCGCGCCGCCGGGCGTGAGCTGGCCATTGGCCGAAGATCTCGATGACGTGCAGCTTGAAGCGCTGCTGTTCCCGCCGCCGCCGGCGATCGCCGCGGATCAGCGCCCGATGCCCGACTGGGCCTGGGTGCATCGCGAGCTGCGCCGCCCCAATGTGACCCTGGCGCTGCTGTGGGAGGAGTACCGCGCCGGCGCGCCCGACGGGTTCGGCTATTCCTGGTTTTGCGACCTTTACCGGGGTTGGGCGGGCCGGCTGAAGCCGACGATGCGCCAGACCCATATCGCCGGCGAGAAGCTGTTTGTCGACTTCGCCGGCCGCACTGGCGAGGTCGTCGATGGCCTGACCGGTGAGATCATCCCGGTACAGATTTTTGTCGCCGTCCTGGGCGCATCGAGCTTCACCTACGCCGAGGCGGTGTGGAGCCAGAAGCTGCCGGATTGGATCGCGGCGCATGTCCGCGCCTTTGCTTATTTCGGCGGCGTCGCCCGCCAGACGGTCAGCGACAATCTCAAGGCCGGGATCACCAAGGCCTGCTTTCATGAGCCGATGGTCAACCGGACCTACGCCGACATGGCGCGGCATTACGGCACCGCCATTGTTCCGGCGCGCCCCTACAAGCCACGCGACAAGGCCAAGGTCGAAGTCGGCGTCCAGGTCGTCGGGCGCTGGATCCTGGCACGATTGCGGCATCGGCGCTTCTTCTCGCTGGCCGAGCTCAATGCCGCGATCCGCGCGCTGCTCGACGAGCTGAATGATCGTCGTGATGCGCGGCTGGGGCACTGAGCCGGCGGGCGCTTTTCGAGCAGCTTGACAAACCGGCGCTCAGGTCACTGCCGCCGATGGCTTACGAGTACGCCGAGTGGAAGCGCTGCCGGGTCGGTCTCGACTATCACGTCGAGATCGCCAAGCATTACTACAGCGTGCCGCACCAGCTGCTCCGCCAGGAGGTCGAGGCGCGCATCACCGCCGCGACAATCGAGATCTTTCATCGCGGCAAACGGGTCGCCAGCCATCGCCGCAGCCTGCGCCCGCATCGGCCGACCACCGTCCCCGAGCACATGCCCTCCGCCCACCGGCGCTATCGCGACTGGACCCACGAGCGCATCCGCCATGAGGCCCAAGCCGTCGGCCCGGACGCCGCCGTGCTGGTCGATGTCATCCTGCGCTCGCGGCCGCATCCCGAGCAGGGCTTCCGCTCCTGCGTCGGCATCCTGCGCCTGGTCAAGCGCTATGGCGCCGAACGGGTCGATGCCGCCTGCGCCCGCGCGCTGGTGCTCGGCACCCGGTCCTACACCTCGGTCGCCGCCATCCTGAAGAACCGCCGCGAGCGCGCCCCCAGCCGGCGCCGCCGAGCTGCCGCTGCTGATCCACGAGAACATTCGCGGACCCGATTACTACCACTGACCCGAGGAGATGCGATGCTGATCCATCCCACCGTCGAGCGCCTGCGCGCGCTCGGCCTCACCGCCATGGCCGATGCCTTTCATCGAGCTGCACAACGCTCCCGATGCCGGCGAACTCAGTCGCGAGGATTGGCTCGGGCTGCTCGTCGACCGCGAGGCGACCAGCCGCGAGAACAAGCGGCTCGCCCGCCGCCTGCGCGAGGCCCGGCTGCGCCAGTCTGCCGTCGTCGAGGACGTCGATCTTCCGCGCCCATCGCGGCCTCGACCGTGCTCTCTTCCTCAAGCTCGCGAGCTGTGAGTGGATCCGCGAGCATCATCATCTTTGCCTGATCGGGCCCGACCGGTATCGGCAAGTCGTGGTTGGCTTGCGCTCTCGGCCACAAGGCCTGCCGCGAGGGCTTTTCGGTGCTCTACAAGCGCGCCTCGCGCCTGTTCACCGATCTCGCCCAGGCGCGCGGCGAAGGCCGGCTGCCGCGGCTGATGACCACGCTCGAACGCACCCGCCTGTTGATCATCGACGATTGGGGGCCGGAACCGCTCAACGCCGAGCAGCGCCGCGATCTGCTCGAGATCGTCGACGATCGCTACGACCGGGGATCGCTGCTGGTCACCAGCCAGCTCCCGGTCAATCGCTGGCATGAGGTCATTGGCGATCCCACCCTGGCCGACGCCATTCTCGACCGCATCATCCATCGCGCCCATCGCATCGATCTCAAAGGCCCATCGCTGCGCCGGCGCGTCGTCGCCAGCGAAAGCCCCGCTGCATGAACGCCCGTGCGCCGATCGCCCACGGGGGCCCACAGCGCCTCCCCACGCGCGCCGCTCCGTCGCTCGTGAGGGCACTGCGCGTCGCGCGCGGGTCCCCTCCGTGGACTCCGTGGACGATCCTCTGCCGCCTTGACCGGCACCCCCCTTCTTATGCAACCTGTATTCGTGTCGACGGCGCAGACCGCTGCGACCCTCACGCCGACCCAGTCGGCCGCGTTACGGCGTGATCACGATCACCGGAATCGGTGATCACCTTCGGCCGGAATGGCCGATCACAATCACCGGAATGCGCAGACATAGCGCATAGGCTCTGTTTCTTCAACTCGGGCGCGCCGCTGGGCGGGTCGCGCGACGGGTTGAGCCGGTATCAGAACGCGAAAGGTGACCTCGGAATTTCCAGAAATCTGGCCAGTCTCGTCGTCTCGGATAAATGCCTGGCCTCATGCGGTGACCTCCAATGCCTCGAATGCAACCTCGATATTTTACCGTCCGCAGCGTACAGTTACGGGTCTGTGGCTGCATTTCTAAGGACTTGGAGATGGCGGGAATGCGGGTATTGGTTACCGGTGTCGACGGGTATATCGGCGCCGTTCTCGGGCCGCGGCTGCTGGAGCAGGGGTTTGAGGTTGTCGGGATGGATTGCGGCTTTTACCGCGATGGCTGGCTTTACAACGACGCGCGGCCGCGCCCGCTCACCTTTACCAAAGACGTGCGCCGGATCACGCCGAAGGATGTCGAAGGGTTCGACGCGGTCGTGCATCTTGCCGAGCTTTCGAACGACCCCCTCGGCGAGCTGAACGAGCGCACTACCTACGATATCAACCATCTCGGCTCGGTCACGCTGGCGCGGGCTTGCAAGGCGGCCGGCGTCCCGCGCTTTATCTACACATCCTCATGCAGCGTGTACGGGGCCGCCGAAGACGGCGGCGAACGCGACGAGCATTCGGCGCCCAACCCGCAAACCGCTTATGCCAGGTGCAAGGTGCTGGTCGAACGCGATGTCGGCGCGCTCGCCGATACCCATTTCTCGCCGGTGTTCCTGCGCAACGCCACTGCATTCGGCGCCAGCCCGCGAATGCGGTTCGACATCGTTCTCAATAACCTCGCCGGGTTCGCCTGGACCACCAAAGAGATCAGGATGACGAGCGACGGAACGCCGTGGCGACCGCTGGTCCATGTCGAGGACATCTGCCAGGCCGTGATCCTCGCTCTGAAAGCGCCGCGCGAGGCGGTGCACAACGAGATTTTCAACGTCGGCGACGACGCGCAGAATTACCGCATTCGCGAAATCGCCGCGATCGTCGGGCAGGTCTTTGACGGTTGCAGCGTCAGTTTCGGCCGGCCGAGCGGCGACAATCGCAGCTATCGCACCTCTTTCGGCAAGATCCGCCGGCACCTGCCCGAGTTCTCGCTGTCGCTGGCCGGCCGAGTTCGGCGCGCGTCAGCTGCGCGCGATCTTCGAGCGGGTGGGATGACTGAGGAGATGTTTTTGTTCAGAGGTTTCACTCGGCTGGAGCAGTTGAAGCATCTGATCGCGACGCAACAGATCGATGCCGATTTCTACTGGCGTCCGCTCGAACAAGAGCATGTGAAAGGGGCCATTCGGAATGATCTTGGCGGCGACGCGGCTGCGGGACGCATGGCTGATCGACATCGAGCCGAGAGAAGACGAACGCGGCTTCTTCGCGCGTACCTGGTGCCGGCAGGAGCTCTCGGCGCAAGGCCTCGATACCGAGATCGCCCAGGAGAGCCTGTCCTTTAACCGGCATCGCGGCACGGTGCGCGGTCTGCATTTCCAACGACCGCCGCATGAGGAGACAAGATCGTGCGGTGCATGCGCGGTGCGATCTTTGATGTGATTATCGATCTCAGACCCCGCTCAGCCACCTATCTCGGATGGCAAGGATTCGAGCTCAGCGCCGAAAACCGGCGCGCGATCTATATCCCGAAGGGCTTTGCTCACGGCTTTCAAACCCTGACCGACGATGCCGAGGTCGCCTATCAGATCTCGGCCTTTTATGCGCCGGAGGCGGCGGCGGCTACCGCTACGATGACGCCGCCTTCGGCTATCGTCCTGGCCGCTTCCGGTCGCGGTGATCAGCGAGCGCGACCTCGGCTGGCCGGCCTTCAAGCCGGAGAACCTCGTTCCCGCCGCGTCCGAGCCGCGCGCCGGATGCCGAGAATAAACGCAGCGCATCGTCCACGCTATAAGGTGTTAGAGGTCGAGATATTTTCAATCCCCATTTAACAAAATGCTGTGTGATCCGTCCAATGCCGGGTCGCTCCATGGCCGTCGCCGATGAGATCATCTTCAAGCTTTTGCAGGGCGATGTAGTTTGTTGACAGCGGAAAGTTTAACCGCATGTCGCGAGCGAGTTCGAATGCCCCGCCGCGGCAAATCTTCGCGCCGACGGATCTAAGCCTTCGCCAGGCGGGCATATCCAGCGTTTTGGGGCCGGCGCATTTATAACGAAGATTTAATAGAACAGAACGACAAACACTTCGGATCGACGGGTATAACAAGTCGTCCAATATGATAATGCCGCCGGTCTTAGAAGTTTGTCTATCAGGAAGACGTCGACAAGCACGTAATCGAACGTGTGGCCGCCGTCGACGAAGGCAAAATCGATTGTGGCGCGCTTCTCGATTAAACGCGATAAACCCAGATAGGAAGGAACTTCGTAAAAATCTGTAAGATCTAGGTAACCAGCTCTGCGAAGATTAGCAAGCCCGATACCTTCCCAACCAGAACGGTAGTCTTTGCCGTAAGGAAAGCTCTGGTGCGAGTTGATGATGATGTGCTTGACCGCGTTAACCTCACAAAGCGCTTCGCAGATGTAGAGGCTGGAGACAACATAGGCGCATCCGACTTTGAGACTTACTTGGGGTCGCGCTTCCCTGATGATCTCTTGAATAAACTTCCCTCTTTATCAGAAATGTTGGCGTGAAGCGGCCGAACAATTCCATTTTCGGTAATGACTGACCTGCTGGAGAGGATCGGGCGGAGAACTTCGTTCATCGTATTATTACGCGAGGTCAGAACACAATTTTTCTGGCGTAGAACGCCTCCGCTATCCCCTCGGGCGCGTTGCAGCCGATGCCGCGCAACCGGGCCATCGCGAGGAATGTCTCATCGGAAAACCAGCTTCGTCCGCGCTGACTGGGAAAGTGTCGGCTGATCGTTTCGACCTTCCGGCGAAGTTGTACCTGGGTCAATGGTACGAAGAAAGTAGGATTGCCAAGATCGCCGTCGTATTTCGGAATTTCGTACTCGAGGACGAAGTGATCACGGAAGGTGTTGTGGGTGAGTTCGGCCACCAGTCGGTGGTCCTGATGAGCGTCGCCCTGCCAATGGGTCAGGACGATCGACGGATCGAAATCGCGTTTGATCGCCTCGAAGCAATCCTTGATATTGGCGCCCTGGAAAGGGAAATACCCGTCGCGGAACCCCAGCACCTCGATCTGTCTTTTCAGAAACGTTTTCGAGGAAGGCGGCCGCGCTGCTCCGCGCCTCCTCCCCGCGCAGACCGACACCGCTGAAGACGATCCATCGCACGATGAGCTCGGGCACCTCGGCAGTCAGGCGCAAAACTGTTCCGCCGCAGCCGATTTCGATGTCGTCGGCGTGGGCACCCAGGCAGAGAAGCTTCAGCGGCCCTCGCGTCTGCGGCGGAAGAACCAGGGACAGCAAGCGCGCTCCCCTATAGGACTGATACTTCTGGGATCGGCACGACGAACCTCCCGCCCCAGCTACGGATATAGGCGAGCTGGGCGGTGATCTCGTCCTTGAGGTTCCACGGCAGGATCAGCACGTAATCGGGCTTAGTTTCGGCAATCTTCTCCGGGGCGAAAATCGGAATGTGGGTGCCGGGCAGATACTTGCCCTGCTTATAGGGGTTGCGGTCAACCGTGTAATCGAGAAAATCGGCGCGGATGCCGCAATAATTGAGCAGCGTGTTGCCCTTGCCGGGTGCGCCGTAGCCGGCGAGCGATTTGCCGCAGCTCTTTGCCTCGATCAGAAAGCTCAGCAGCTTGCGCTTGGTCGCGCGAACCCGCTCGGCGAAATCGGCATAGGCCTCGAGCCGGTGCAAGCCGGCCTCCCGCTCGCGGAGCATCAGCTCTGGAAACAGCGGGCAAGCTCGGATGGGTCGTCATCCCCGGCATGGCAAGCGTAAATGCGCAAGGAGCCGCCATGCGTCCACAGCTCCTCGACGTCGAATATGCGCATGCCCGTGAGCCGCGAAAATCTTCTCGGCGGTAAGTGCCGAAAAATAGGAAAAATGCTCGTGGTAGATCTGATCGAACTGGTTGCCGGCCATCGTCTTCAGCAGGTGCGGGAATTCGATGGTGCAGACCCCGCTGCGGCTTCAGGATGATGCGAATGCCTTCGACGAAAGGAGTTGAGGTTCGCGACTTGGGCAAGGACATTGTTGCCGATAACAAGGTCGGCCTGGATGCCCGCTTCGGCCAGCTCGCGCGCCGTCTCGACAGCCAAAGAACCTCACCAATGTCGGGACACCGCGCTGTTCGGCGGCCTTGGCAACGTTCGCCGCGGGATCGATGCCGAGGACCGGAATGCCCCTCTCGACAAAGAACTGCAGCAAATATCCGTCATTGCTGCCGAGCTCGATGACGCGGCTCGCCGGCCCGAGGCCGAGCCGCTCGGTTATCATCGTCGGCGTATTGCCGAGCGTGAGCGAGCCAGGCATCCGAATAGGCCGAGAAATAAGCGTATTCCGAAAAGATGTGCTCCGGCGCAACGTATTCTTGAAGCTGCACGAGAAGGCAGTCGCTGCAGACATAGGCGGCGAGAGGATAGAACGGCTCCATTGAATTGAGCTGGTCCTGAGCGAGATAGCTCTCGCACAGGGGCGACATGCCGAGATCGACAAATGCCGCAAGCGGCCCACCGCAGAACCGGCATTTGATGTCGTTATTCATCGAGTTTTCGCGGTTACCGCTTCAATATTTTCCGATCGCTCGTGCCGGATCCGGCATCGTGATCGAAATCGAACAAACATAGGACCTCCCCTCGTGGTCGGCCTTGATGAGCGCTCGCAGCTGTTCGGCGGCCATCGAGAGCCGCGTCCGCCGGTTCCGGAGTTGCCTTGGCTTGCCCGGTTAGGCCGGACGTATTTGGGTGGGAAAGGGCTAGCCCTTCAAGAACCTGTGAAAACGGGCGCTGTACCTGCAAACTCAGCCCGGTTGGCATAAATTTATCACTTTTATCGAGGTGAAGCTCCCGTGCAACGCGCAATGCCAGGCTCTTCGATTGCATCAGCACAATTCGGTGCTCATCGCAGCTTAATCGATGTGAAACACCGATGGCGGTTGGCCCGCTTCGTTCTGAAGTTGCGGGTTGGCGATCAGAATTTGAGCGGGTGATTTGAACTGCTGTGGGACGAATAAAAAAATGATATGGGTCCCAATTAGCACTAGTAGCGGAACAATGGAGACCAACTTCCAATGCCGCAGCAGGGTTCCGAAAATGGAGCGGAGATCGATTGACCCCGCCTCGCCATTCTCGGGTGGAATGCCAAAGCCGTAGAACGGCTGAAGAGCTTTTGCAGCCACGTGCGCAGCATCCCTCAGACGATAGCTCGATGCAAATTATTTTCGCTCAATCTTCAAAGATTGCAAGAACCTTAGTGCTTTAGATTGAATTCTCGGCAACCAGTCGCTGGGGGTTCTTTTTCAGCTACACTCCTTCCCACCAGGCCGTCATCGATCAGGCCGCCGATGGATCCGATACCAATTCTTTCGACAAATGGGGTAGGTTAGGTTGCGAGAAATTGAGGGATTTGTATAGGCAACCCCGCGCCTTTGACCGCGTCGGGTCCTCATATCGATGATTTGGGGATATTTCAAGTGACCTTTGCTAACGCCTGCTCGAAGACCATGTGCTTTGAAAGAAGGAAGTTGACGGTGAGGCCGCAAATCGAACCGACCCCTACAGCGAAAACAGGTGAAATCAACGATAAGTCGTTCAAACGAAGCACGAGAAAGGTGTAAACGCCATAATTCACCAGGCCGCCGCACGAATTGACGACCAGAAACTTTGCCCATTGGCGCGCGCGGCGGCTGCTTCGGTCATGAAAGGTCCATCTTCGGTTGAGTGCCCACGTGCAGCTTGCCGCGGTGAGATAGGAGACGGCGCGGCCGGAGAGCAAGCCTGCGTTCGCCATGAGCATGATGGTCAAGGTCGATGCATCTACGGCAAAGCCTACGACGCCAACCAGACCGAAGCGGAAGAAGTGACCCCCGGATTTCAACCCTTCCTCCGTGGGGCCGGATATTCAAGATATCGCATGCGCTTTGCCTCGCGCCGACCAAGCGTCACGGTGTCGAGGACAAGCCCGCAGACAAGGCTCAAGAAACTCAGAAGCATGACCCCCGTCGCCAGGACGGCGGTCGGGAAGCGCGGCACGAGGCCCGTATCGAAATAGGTCATGAAAATCGGGACACTGATCGCTGCCGAAAAGAGAGCTAGAGTAAGAAAAATGATGCCGAAGAAGAGAATCGGCCGCTCTTCCTTGAGGAGATGCAAAATAGTCCCGCAGATGCGAGCCCCGTCGCGATAGGTGCGGAGCTTGCTAACCGAGCCCTCGGGACGGGCCTTGTACGCCGTATCTACTTCCATTATTGGCATATTTAGCTCAAGCGCGTGAATTGTGAGTTCCGCCTCGATATCGAAGCCTTGTGCAAGCGCTGGGAAGCTTTTAACAAACCGGCGCGACAGCACGCGATAGCCAGAGAGAACGTCGCGGCATCGGTCGCCGAAAATCACGTGGATCATGCCCGAGAGCAGCCTATTGCCGAACCGATGGCCGGCGCGGTAAGCGTTCCCCGCATCGCTCACTCGCCGGGCATTCACCATGTCGAGATGGTTGTCGCGAAGCAGGGAGACGAGCTTGGGCGCGGCAGCGGCATCGTATGTATCGTCGCCATCGACGATCACATAGATGTCGGCCTCGATATCGGCGAACATACGGCGAATGACGTTCCCTTTCCCTTGCATATTTTCGAAGCCGACGACCGCGCCCGCTCTTTGTGCAACGTCGCACGTGCGATCACGCGAATTGTTGTCGTAGACATAGATGACCGATTTGGGCAGTCCTTGACGGAAATCGCGAATGACTTTCGGGATCGTTAATTCTTCGTTATAGCACGGAATGAGAACCGCGATGCGAGTGTCGATAGTTCGTTCGCTCATCGCACGGTCACAATATCCCGACATCTCTCCAACTCCAGTGCGGCGAACTGAGGTGGAGCCCGATCGTGCCACAGCGGGAGCCGCTCTTTAAGGTGTGGCCCGGCCGGTTTCGATCTCGGCTCCGATCGCGGTTGCCGCGACGGCTGGTGCGACGCGTCCACTTTCCGAATTGTCGATATCAATTCCTTTGCTGGCTGTGGTGCCTGCGGGTATGTGGGCGAAGGCGAGCATTTCCTCGCTTTCCGAGCGGGCTCGGGAAGCGGGGGAAGCACAGCCATCGGAATGTAGGTGATGTCCGAGCACCACACCTGATTGACCCGCTCGATCGCAATCCCACCAAGCAGATACGGGTAGACCTTGTAGGGCCGGGCCAGATACTGCCGGTCGATCAAGCCCATGTGACGCGGTCCGTCTCGCTGACCGCGGCCGGCCGGCGATAGGTCGAAGAGCGGGATACCGCCAGCAATCGGCACTGCTGCGATACCGCCAGCGTCGGGTTTTCGCGCTCGACCAGCGCGCGACGTTCCGCTCGACTCATTTGCCGAGCTTTCGTGCCAAAAAATCGTTTTCGACCTTCAACTGGCCGATTTGCCGGTACAGAACATCGACCGCGGCCGTGGCCGTTCCGTCCGCCGAACCGCCGGCCTTGAACACCTTCGCCGCCCCGTCCAGCAGCTGCTTCTTCCAGTTGTAGATCGGGTTCGGATGAACCCCGAACTCCCTCGCCAGCTCGGCAATCGTCCGATCCCCCTTGATCGCCGCCAGCGCCACCTTGGCTTTGAACGCCCCGTTGTGCTTCTTGCGTGTCCGCTTCATGTCCTGCTCCCGCGCCATCGGCGCTTTTTAGGGGCAGAACTCCACCTAAGCCAACTGTCTCATTTTCGGGGTCCACCTCAATGATCTGGCAGCACTCCAGCCTAGAGTGCGGCGGCGCAGCCTGCTGAGCGATGTCGCCGCGAGTGCCCTCGGCCGCAATGGCGGGCTGTGGACGGCACTCGGCGGCCTGCCTGCTGTCGAAGCGGGGCCGCCCACGATCATTTGAGCGCGGTCGGTCTCGCTGCGCTGGCCGGACAGCGCGCCGGCACCTTATCGGGCGGGGAGGCGCAACGCGTCGCGATTGCTCGCGCGCTCGCCCAGCGCCCGCGGGTGCTGCTCACGGACGAGCCGGCAGCGAGCCTGGACCCCGGAGCCGACGACATCATGCGCCTGGTGCGCCATCTCACTACACACGAACCTCGCCGTGTTGTGCGTGTTGCACAGGTCGAGCTGGCCTATGCCTACGCCGATCGCGTCGTAGGCATCCGAGACGGCAGGATTGCTTTCGATTGACCATGTGCCGAGCTGCCCCGCGATGCGGTGCGTCAGCTCTATCTTAGCGAAGCCATTTGAGCCTCGCCGCGGCGGCACCGCAACTCGCCGACCGCAGCTGGACCGCGGCGCTCAGCCTGGCGGCGGCAATCTTGTACGTCTCGCACTCGCCGCCTGGTCGCGTCCACGGCATGGCCGACATCATTCGGCGCGCGATGCCGCCCGATTTCGGCATGTTCGGCTTGGTGTGTGGCCGGCGCTCGAAAAACCATCGACCTCGGCATTTTCGGCACCTGTGCGGTACCCTCATGACCCTGCCGCTGGCCATCCTCGCCGCCGCAAATTTGACGCCGTCGCGCTTCCTCTATCATGCCGCGGGGCGTAATCGGCTTCGCCCGCGCCGTCCCCGACCTGGTCTGGGCGTTGCTGTTTCCACCGCCGTCGGGCTTGGGCCGTTTCCGGGGCGCCTTGCACTCTCGGTTCATTCGATCGGAATGCTCGGTCGCCTGTTCGCCGAAACGACCGAGCATATGGACATGGCGCCCATCGATGCGCTGACCCTGACCGGCGCGCGCCGCGTGCAGGTCTTCCACGGCATCATCCCGTCGATCCTACCTTCACTTCTTGGGGATCGCGCTCTACCGCCTCGACGAGAACATCCGTTCGTCGCTGGTTCTCGGCTTTGTCGGCGCCGCGGCATCGGCTTCGAGCTGCTCTCGGCGATGAGCCTGTTTCAGTGTCGAACGGTGTCGCTACTGCCTGATTGTCACCTTTGTCATCGTGATTCCCGCCGAGGGCCTTTCGGCGCTGCTCCGCGCCCGCCTTGGGTGAGGAAAAAAAGTGGCGAGGCTGGCCGACGCTGCATAAAGTCATCGGCCGATGAACGGAGCGCCACCCAATCATGGATTTTGACCCGGCAGCGATCGCCATGTGTAGACTACAGGCGTGCGGCGGGGTGCATGAGACGCGGCTCGTCGCGGCGAGCGATTATACTCTCGAAGGGTAGGGATACCTCGTGGTTCGCCAGAGAGCTTCCCGATCAAGATCGTCCGTTGGCCGGCTCAAGATTGGCGACCTGTTGACGAGAATTTAGGTGATCAGGGCGGTGTCGCCGAAGGAAGTTCGAGTTCTGGTGGAAGGCCGAGACCCTTTACGCTCGGAACAACACCGTGGGCGACAGCTACCTTTTCGCCTGGAGCGACTGGCCCGAAGAGGTGACCACCAGCGGCCCGGCAAAACCGCGGCAACAGGCGCTGGTCTTGCGCCAATTACCATCCGATGGCGGCCAGCTGTTCTATCCGTTGCATGTAGAGAGCTTCGTCGCGCCGCTCGACGACTGACGAGTTCTTGGACCGACGGGGCTGGGTCCATGCCCGCGTATCGGTCGATTTCGCAAAAGAATTCGGCTGCTACTTCGCGGTCCCGATGCGACGGCCCGATAGGTAGCGCGGGACGCTGGCTTGACGCGTCTGGGCCGGCCATCCACTTCTAGCCCGGAAGTCAACGCGGTCAGCTATGTCTACACCTCCTTCGTCATGGCTTGGCTCGTCCCGGCCAATCACGTATTCGGGACAAGGAGCTCCTCCGCCTCGCGTGGATGCCCAGGCCGAGCTTGGGTATGATGGTGGACCACTGTCTCTGCGCCATCCCGAAAAGGCCCGAAATCCCGACAGCCCGATCCCGCGCAAGCCCGATTGGTTGCGCGTCAAAGCGCCGGTTTCGCCGGAATACCAAGCCACGCGGCGGCTCATGCGCGAACTCGGGCTCCACACCGTGTGCGAGGAAGCAGCCTGCCCGAATATCGGAGAGTGCTGGAAGCAGAAGCACGCGACCGTGATGATCTTGGGGCGGGTCTGCACACGGGCCTGCACTTTCTGTAATGTCGCGACCGGCCGGCCCGATCTGCTCGACCCGCACGAACCCGAGCGCGTCGGCGAAGCGGTGGCGGCGCTTGGGCTCTCGCATGTGGTCGTCACCTCGGTCGATCGTGACGATCTCGATGACGGCGGTGCCGAGCATTTCGCGCGTACCATCACAGCCATCCGTCGAACCTCGCCCGGCACGACGATAGAAGTCTTGACCCCCGATTTTTTGCGCAAGGATGGGGCGCTCGAAACCGTCGTCGCGGCCAAGCCGGATGTCTACAATCACAACCTCGAGACCGTGCCGCGGCTTTATGCAGAGGTGCGGCCAGGCGCCCGGTATTTCCACTCGTTGCGGCTGCTCGACCAGGCCAAACGGCTCGATCCGGCGCTCTTCACAAAATCGGGAATCATGGTCGGTCTCGGCGAGGACAAGGGCGAGGTGCTGCAGGTTATGGATGATCTGCGCTCCGCCGAAGTCGATTTTCTAACGATCGGGCAATACCTTCAGCCGACACCCAAGCATCATACCATTGCGCGTTTCGTGATCCCGGACGAGTTCCGCAGCTATGCCACATTTGCCGCGGCCAAGGGTTTTCTCTTGGCCTCGGCCTCGCCGCTAACCCGGTCGTCCTATCATGCGGGGGAGGATTTCGCGCGGTTGCGCGCCGCGCGTGTCATCAGGCTCGCCGCCGCCGGCTAGACCCACCGCGATGCCGACCCATGCGGAAGAGCGTGTGCTCCCCTACACGCCCGAGCAGCTCTTCGATCTGGTCGCCGACATCGAGCGCTATCCCGAATTTCTGCCCTGGTGCGTCGGCGCCCGCATCAAAGAGCGCCGGCCCGATTTGGCCGTCGCCGATCTGATCATCGGGTTTCGCATCTTCCGCGAGCGGTTTACCTCGCGAGTGTCGCTCTCCCCGCCGGGGCGTATCGATGTCACCTACGCCGAGGGGCCGTTCCGTTACTTGAACAACCACTGGACTTTCACCCCGGTCGCGGGGGGCTGCCGAGTCGGCTTTTTTGTCGATTTCGAATTCAAGTCGCGTCTCCTGCAGCGACTGATCGAGGTGCTCTTCAGCGAAGCCGTCCGCCGCATGGTCGGCGCCTTTGAAAAGCGCGCACGCGAACTCTACGGCGCCCCGTCGCAGCGCGATGCCGACCAGCCCGCAACCTGAATTATTCAGACTCATTTCGAGGAGGCGCCGCGGTAGTCAGGCCGAGGATCGCGGCGCACTTGGAATCGCTGAGCTGGCATGGCCCTGGCCTTTCCAATCACAACTTGCCAACCTGGACAATGTTGCGGCTGACGACTGAATTTCTGCCCAATCGGCTTCCAATCGCAGCCCCCAACGGGGCGCTTTCTTGGGCTTTGCGAAGGAGTTTCGTTCGATAATCTGCTTGCCGTGGCGGCGGCTTTTGGAAAACTAAATCGGTGAGCGCTACATGGTGCCCGTCAGGACGCGCCATCATCGGTCGACCTTTTGATATGTCGGCTCATTATGGGCTTCGCGCTTTTCTCCTTCGGGTTTGAAGTGGCGGCTGCAATCGGGTTATTCATTCCCGGCAGGTTGATGACTTTCGCTAACGCCATGCCATTCGTCCTGGCGCTTGCGGTCGTGTGATGCGTCTGGTCCCGTCGCCGTCCACCGGTTTTCGACCATAATCCGTTCAACAGCGAACGGTTCGCCGAACCGCGAGTTCTATACCGCGTCATCGATGACTGCCCCGCCTCTGCCTCGCGCCAGCCGGAGGATTTGGGTGCGCACACGGCAACATCGGTATAAATCTTTTCGCCGAGGCCCGTTGCGATCGGACAGTTAGGGGCCGCGCCGCCACAGGCGCCCGCCCTCGGCAACTTGCCAAGTCCCAAGCGCGGGCAGACCGATCACGAGGTCGCGCGCGCGCTTCAAGAGCGAAATGGCGAGCGCCATCTCCGGTGTCAGTCCGAATGCGGCACCGATTAGCACATACGCCCCTTCCTGCACGCCAACGGCGTTGGGGATCGCGAACGCGACAGTTCGGATAGCATAGAGCAAACTTTCTATGACCAGAACAGTCGGAAAGCCGAGCGGCGCACCGGCAAAACGAAGCGCGATCCAAACCTCGACGGCGCTGAGCATCCAACACGCGAGGTGCAGAACAAATCCGCCCCACAAGCCGGCTCTGCGTTGATACGTCTCGGCAAGCGCCGCGTGGACGGCGGCCACCCCGGAAACGGTCCGCTCCGCCCAGCCCCGTCCCAGCATCCGCGCGAATCGATCAAATAACGCGAAGCCGTGCCGCTGGACTATCACAAAGGCGATTGCAAAGAGCCCGGTTGCGGCAAGGCCGAACGTCACCGGTAGCGAAACCGGCATACCGGGCCGAAGATCAGTAAGCAAAATCAAACCTATGGCCATATAAGCCAGCTTGGCCAGAAATTCGAGGGTCAGGTCGACCATCGTGGTCGCCGCGGCCACGGACCCCGGCACACCGGCGAGCGCCACGGCGCGTGCCCCCAGAACGCAGCCCCCCATTTGAGATACCGGCAGTACTTCGGAGCCGGCATCGCGGATCAAGCGCCCCCATATAAATGCCCAAACCCGCGCCGCAGGCACGAGCAGTCGCCAGGCGATCCCTTCGAGCGAGATCACCACAAGATGAATGGTACAAATCGCCGAAAAGCCGGCCCAGCCGATCGCGCGCAGCGATCTGACCACGGCGCCAGCCCCGAAATACCCAATTAGTGCCCCGATCATCGCCAGCCCTACGATGGCGGCAATGAACGGAATGACTTTCATGAGGTTACACCCGTTCAAAGCGCCTTGGGCGGGCCCGGCATCGCAGAGCCTGCGCGAATCAGTAACGCCGCTGGTACCCCGCATTGCTACCCAAAGCTGCCCCTCCCGAGGGTCTCCCAGCATAGCTGATATCTCTGAACCCCCACTATCTTGAACGATGGATTCAGTGGTAGTCAATCTATACCGGACTGCCTATGGAGGGAGTCCTCTGGCCGCGTACCGGCGAACATGCGGTACCCACCGAGCCAGTCTCGATTCTTCGATATCGTCCCCGGCGATCGATGGTGGCCGGTACCCGCGTGTTCTATCTTCCTGACCCTGGTGCAACAACGACCGGCGTCGATCGCAATGCGGTCCGCGACGCCAGCCTCGTTCCGCGGTTCCGCTACGGCGTCGAGGCAGAAAGGCGATGCGTGGCGTGAACGCCACTCAACGGGACCGATTTGTCGGTTCGGCCGGTCATACCCAGTCTCTAGGCGCCGCGGTCCGGGGCTCTTCGGCCAATCCCCGCAGAGCGCGAGCGAACGTGGCCAGCCGATCCGGTATAAACGGGCGGGCCTTCTTGGCCGTGTCGGCGAGCCAGTCGCGCGCCGTATACCCGCGGAAAATAGAGAGATCGAGGCGACAACGCGTAGTTGTCACAACCTCCCCCCCGAATTTTCGTAAAAAAGGATGGGCGCCCCCGAGGCTGTATTTGGTTAACCCTTCAGCGCATCCCCATTCGATTGCCCGCCACTGAAGCAAATCATTGGGGCGCAATTGACGGGCGCTCTCGAGAGAATTGTTCGCCGCGTATTCCATGACCCCGCCGGGGAAAAAACGGTGCACCACGCCGGCTATGACCTGACCTTTATATCGCGCCAGCAATAACCGCCGATTGCCCGTCAAAGCGAATGTCTCTCGAAATTCTTCCTCTCCGACGGCCTGCTGGCCCTTCCGGCGCGTCCACTCACGATGGATGGCATAAAACTCGGAGAGGTCGTCGTCGGTCTCCGCCGGGCCGACGGAAACACCCGATTTTATCACTCTTCTTATATCGGTCCGTCTCTTTGTGGAGAATTTGCGAAAAATCGCATCGGAACCCTGTCCCAAGTCCATCATAACGACCCCTTCATAGGGTCTTTTATAGAAACGGGCATGCCATCAGTTCGGCCATCTGCGACCACACGAACAGATCGACGAGCTTCGCAGATTTCGCCTCTTGAAGAAGGCCAGCAATCAGACTTCTCATGGCCTCCGCGCGATCAGCGTTCCGAGAGAAGGCGATTTGAGGGCGCACGGAGAGACCCGATTGGACGTGATTACCTCGGTGTATCCCGGTCAACACCCCGGTGACTTGTTCGGCGGCAAGGCTGAGAATCGCGAATGGCTTGCTTTGGCGCAGCGATGGCTCCAAAAAATATTCCGGAGCGGTATAATGGGTCGGAAAATCCGATTGGGACAAGCAGGCGCGCCAACTATCCTTTATTACACCATCCGGCTGCTGGTGCAGGATATGACACGAGGGAGTGGTGTGATGCAATTCACCCGTATCCCGCTTCATTGCACAACTAGTGTTCAGATTGCAGACGCATTCAGCGATGCATCAAGCGAGCGAACGGGTTGGAAGAACGTGGCACGGTTGGCTGTCCTTGCTGTTCTTGGCAGCGGATTACGAGCCATTTAAGAATCTCGTTTCTGCTCGAATTGGTCGGTCCATTTGCATTTCGCAACCACTACCATAAGGCTGCCGATTTGTCAAAAATAACCATACCCTAGATCGTCCAATGCACCCATTATCTCCGCTCGCCGCGATGCCTTTGCGCCGACTTGGTTACGCGTTCCCGCTCCGGTGTCGAGGTTGGGAGGTGATAATGCCGCAATTCACCTCAATGTATCCTATAGATCGAATATTGTTCATATGTATCAAATTCAGTTAGAAATTCCCCTTTATCGATAATCGGGAAATGACCTAGTTTCTGCCAAAGAGCGCTGGACATCCCACCGAGATAAGCAAATATCGTTTCTCCCGGTTCAATAGCCGGAGCATTCAAATTATCCAAGACCCGTATCATCAAATCGGCGGCAAATGGGTTATAGCAGAAAACAATTTTGTCTCCGATTTCCGGAAAAATCGAATTCTCCTGCATCACAATTTATCGAAGTCGCACTCGTATAAGTTGCGCCCGCAGCGACAAACCTTTTAATATTTGTCAAGGCGATCTCGTGAAGCCTCTTGGAAAATTCAACGCCGACAACCGATTTGAAGGGGTACTGTGCGGCAATCAGCAGAACTCGACCTTTTCCCGATCCAAGATCGATAAAAGTGAACCGTTGCCGATCGACCTTGAGCCGACGAATTATTCTGTGGAGTACCGCGACGGGCGTGCCCTGATAGCGGTTGGCAAACTTCGCGCCCGGCGATGTCGTTTCCAATTCGGCAAGCGCGACTGGCATTTGTGTGTCGATCTGGTATTTTGTATCAAATCGCTGGTGTTGCAGCCTCCGGCGCCGAATTTGCCATTCGAGCACCGGCTGGGGCAAATTTTTGCCGACGAGTAGGAGGGTGCTTCGCAGCCCGTCCTTTCGGCAGCGGTTGAGAAGGTAAGCGAGGCGCTGGTTGATGAACGGCATGGGTCTGACCGAATTCTGCAGAGCGTCTGCAATGCGGTTTGGTCATGCTCCTTTCTGTGTGCGGCGCGCCATATCAGCCTCGTCAGCCTTAGGGCCGGTATGATGCGAAGACATGAAACGCATCATGTCCGATCTTAGCCTGCGAACCCAAGAGGCGCTGGTTTCTTTGAGTAAAGCCGCCCCCGACCATGCCCCAAGTACCAGCATATGCAATATCACCAATACGAAATAGGATACCCTCTTTGGAAACCAAATGACTTTCACGTACTTGACCGCACCGGTGGCAAACATGGTTTTGTAGCCCCAGCCATCATTTCCCAAGTCAAAGGTCTTAAATTTGTTTTGCTGGAACAGCCATCTGATAATCAAGAATAAAAGTACAGTCCCCGGCGAGAATTGCGCAAATTTGGGATCGTATCCGCAATAGGAATATACAACAATATCTTGATCTATCCGGCAATAAACATATGCAACCGGCTCGTCATGCTCCATCAATAGGAAACCACAAACGCGTCCATTTGCGGCTGCTTCCATAAGATTTGTGCTAAACTCGGCGGTTTCTGGAAGCCCAAATCCGATCTTCCGTTGATAGCTTACCAAAGAGACGGTAAGGGCCTGGCGTCGGAATTCAATCATTTCGTCCGGCGAGCGGTAGATGCGAAAGTCCACCGTGCCGCCGGACCGTTCGGCGAAATGACGTATTTTCCGTTTCAGCGTGTTGCGGGTTTTTGCCGAAAACTTGGCAAAATAGTCGTCAAACGCTCCTGGCAATAAATCTATGAAATGCCGTCTTCCCCGGTGCGAAACATAGCGAATAGCGTTCCTATCGAATCCCAGCGTACCCGAGATGGTGCCGTCATCCCGCATCTGCTGATAAGTTGTAGGCCGGAAAATTGGAGGCAGTTTCAACAATCCGACTTCGGGGGTAAGCGGATTGGTCGTATTGGACAGAGATTGGAAGTTCCGTTCTGCAAGGGTCCATGGTCCGAACCGGAAAATCAGCGTCTCCGTCGTCAGTTTCCACGGCGGCGGCAGGCCCGCCTCACTATCGAACCGCGCATGACGACCGGAAAGGGTTCTGGAAATCAGTCGGCGAAACGGGTGGGTCGCAGTGTTTGCCGCAAACCGAAATAAAAGCCGCAAGTGCGTGCGCCGGCGATCGGCGGAGATCTCAGCCATCGTGGTCGTTATCTTACAGCAGAGGAAATGGTACGGGAAGCATCGCCGTAAGAGGGCAGAAACCCCAACCTCGCCCTTGAAAAGGGTCATTGCCTAATTTGTCCCGCCAAAATCAGCTGGCGGCGCTGCGGCGACGTAGGGATCCATCTCGGCACCTCGGCTCCCTCGCTTATCACCGGATCGCAAAGAGGGTGGCGCCGTAAGTCACTGCCCCGGTGAAAAAAGGAGAGCGAGCCTCACCAAAGGCGAATCCACCTGCATCCGCGCAGCGAGTTCGCCAAGGGTGAGCACGACCACGATCCTTGCCGCGGTGGCAGCCATAATCACCCAAGTCTGTCACCAGAGCTCAACGATTAACACGAGAATGGCGATTAATAGCAAGATGCTCCAGTTACAAGAGACTGATCCGAGCTCACGTCAGAGGACCTATGGTTCTCGGCTGGCGCACCTCCGGTGACCGGCGGAGGCATGACGGGCACTGCGTGTGGGCGCATACCCTCTGAATAGACGGCACAAGTTAACTTTGGGTTCGCGGTTAGCGGTGCTGACGAGCTGACGTACACCGATTGGAGCCGCCCCCAAGGCGGTTGACATAGTCCTAGTCCTCATTATCGCATCAAAGTACGATGTTGACCATTGACAATCAGCCACGTTGCTGATATGCTACCGCCAAACTGCGCCTTTAAGGGCCGACCATAAGGTTTACTTCTCATCAAATTAATTGCTATATAGCCATTAGATAATAACACTATTTTCGCAAGGCGCTGGCCTGAGGCGGCTCGCCTTGCTTCCACAGTGGAAGGATGTGCATGACCCCCATCACCGATCACATTACATTAGAGGCAATCCCATGATCGGGAAATTCTGTGTTGCTGCGGCGCTGCTGTTCGCCGGCACCGCGGCGGCTCAGACCTCGACGACGATCAATGTGCCGATCGTCGTCACACACGGCGCGGCGTTGACGACGTTCACCTTTCTCAACAATTCGGGCGCGACCTTGCCAGCCGGGACGCCAGTCAGCTTTGGGCAAGCCTTCCGCTACGGCGACATCATGCCGGGGACGCATCCGCTCGTTCGCGACGCCTCGACGCATGTGCCGCTCGCCCATCAGCAATGGGATGAAATCTCCACCTGGCGCGAGAACGGCGGGAACGGCTCGTGGCGGCACGGGGTGTGGGTCGCCGACCTGCCGGCTAGCCTCGCGGCCGGCGCAACCTATCAGGTAGAGTTTGTCACCACCGCCGGATCTTATTCGCAGGCCCCGGTCCTCGCCTTGAGCGCTCTCTGCTCCGGGGTCAACACGCACGACCTGAAGATCCACCTGAGCGACATCCGCAACCAGGACGACACGGTCCGGAACTCCGGCGACGCGACCTTCCGGTTGTGCGACCACATTACCGTGACCGGTGGGCGCGACGACCCGCGCACTCTCGACCAGGGAAGTGTCAGATCCACCTTCAAGGTCGTCGGCAATTTCACCTATACCGACGCCAGCGAAGACCCTCTTCTTTATGCCGAATGCGACGTACAGCTCTATGTGAATCCCAACACGGGAAATTCCCTTGGCGACACCAGTTGGGTGTGCTGGATACACAATTCGTGGATGACGGTGAGCGCCGGGAGCGCCGGCAGCGGTCCCGGTCCAGTAGGTCTGCCCAATGACCCGCAGGTGGTTGCCTATCGACCCGAGATGCTCGACGGCTCTTCCTCGGTACTGAACTGGAGCCCTCTCGATGCGACGGTTGCCAGCGGCAGCAACCCAATCCAGACGACGGGTTGTGGCATCGACTTCACGCCTGCCGCAAACCCAATCGCTGCCTGCCTCAACATCCCCAGCTCCACCGGCGTCAACGCTTGGTATTTCGGGCAGGCCGTGCGGATCACCTCCACCGGTACACCGGTTGGCGGGCTGACGAACAATTCTCTCCAGTGGGTGTTCAACAACGGCAGCGCACACAACAATTGCGGCAGCACCAATATCGTCAGCATCGGGAACATGCCATCACCATACAATGCCGATCAGATCCTGACCAGTAGCCAGGGGACCGGAAATACAACCTTTGCGTTCCGGGTGTGGCACCCGCACCTGATGAGCTGGGCGATGATGGACCCTTCACTCAACGACAACTGGTCACCGGGCGGCACCACAACACGCGTCACGCGCGAGGTCTTACCCGCTTTCACCGTGGCGGAAAAGCGTTATTGGGAAGAATCCGGCATCGTTACCCCGGTGGACGTGGTCGATCAGAACCCCGCCGCATTCTATGCAACCAACTGCTCCATCGGTGGCGACAACAACTATCACCCGTTTGCGCGCGGCAGCGTCATTGGCGGCACGGGGGTGGGAGGCCGCCCTGACCTGGGGTTCCCCAACGATTACGCCGTGCAGGCCTTTGTCGACGGCACGGCTACCCAGTACATGCAAGCCAAGATGTTCTCGGTCAACGCGGCCTGGTATCCCTATTCAACCCTGCTCAGCGAAGCGACCGGCCGCATCCCGGTTTTGAACAACGGTCCACCGGTCGGGCCAGGGGGTAACGGCATCGGCAATTCCTATCCGCAGTTGGGGGTTCCGCACGTCACCTACCAGCAATACGGCCCACCGACCGACTACGTTCCCCCGCTGCAGAACGTGCCGATCGCCGGGGTAAATTACGACGCCGGGTTATGGCCGTCAGCCGCGTATGGCGCGATGGACCATGAGCCAAATTTCCAGGGTTTCACCTATGCCGTACTAGGTTCGCGGCATTGGCTGGATCTGTTGTACCTGCAAGGCAATCGCGGCTACAGCAATCAATATACCGGCCCGGGCGAGGGCTACCGTGACGACAATTTAGGCGGCACCGCAGACCACTATTGGGGGCTGTTCATGTTCTGCTGCCAGGTTCGCGGCTCAGCGCGCGGTCTGTGGGACAAGACGCTTCCCGCCGCGCTCGGCGGCGACAACAATATCGAGCGTTCCTATTACAGCGACATCATCACCGAGAACGGCAATTACTATACCAATTGGATATCCTGGAAGGACGGTCCGGGCAATACGCAGCTCGCCACCGGGATCGCCGCGCCGGATTTTGTCGGCGGAATATTCGAGACCGACACCTTTGTCACGAACTATGTGTTCGCGGCTGGGTATGCGATGCAAACCTACCTGCACGCGCCGATCGCGGCAAACTGGATGGCGGCGTTGCAGCGGTTTTACGAAGGGGTGTGCGGCGAGCAACTGGCGAACCACCCAGTTTCCTATTATTGCATTGATTACAGTTACAACACAGTCCAGCACGACGCTAGCCAGCAACTCGGCGGCGTCGGCAATATCGGCTCGCTGCTGAACGGCACCGACGGCGCCGATTTCGGCAGCTTCGATGAGTACACGCGCATTCTGTCGGGTGGACAAATGCAGCAGCAGCAGGGGGCCTACACATTGACCACCGGCGATACCGTCAAGTTTGGCAATGGCTGCTGCGGCGGCGGGAATTCACCGCTCGACCAGATGCCGTACACCGAGTTTTTACCGATCATCAATGTCGACAATTCCAACGGAACCTTTTACGTTCAGTGCTCGGCGCAAGATCACGTGAACTGGCCTACGCAATGCCCGGTGGCGGGCGGCCCCTTCACCGGCTTTACGCGCTATGGCGTCCCGGTCAGCCCCGAGAACGGCGACATAATCTTCTATCGCCTGCAATACGACCCCGGTCCCGGCGGCGGGTTTGCCGACCCCACCTATTCGGGCTACGGCAAGATGATCATCAACGGATTGCAGATCCTGGGCTACGATGTGAGCCACGCACAGACCATCACCAATACACGCCAGGGGAGCAATCCGTGGAACTACGAGCCCTACCAGTGGTGGGACCCGACAATCATCGTGCCGCAATGACGGGATAACGGTGATCCAATCGACAGCCTGAGGCAGCACCTCGTTGACCGACCACGACTTCTCGCTCCTGTCTCGCTGGCGGCGGCGAGGTGCAAGATGTTCCGCGCAGCTCCTGATGACTTCCGGGAGCACCAGGCAGATCCCGTCGAGCACCAGGCAGGTGATGTGGATACCTGGCAGCGTTCACGTCTATAACTATACCCGCAACTCGGGGCCTGGACGCCCCCCGAGTTGCGGGTATGATACCGCGCCGAACGGCACGGAACCATCCGGCACGTCCGGGAACCAGGGTCTCGACAGCAGATCTGTGTCGTTTACCGATGTTGAGGTACCACTCAGCGAGCCTCGGTCGATCCGCCTTCGCATGACACCGGGATGAAATTTCTCCTCCCGTATTGGCATATGCATTGGATGAGTTGGTTGACCTTGGCCCCGGACACCAGCGAGCCGAGGGTATCGTCTGCGCCTTGGCTGCCGGCATTCGATCAAGGCTTGTTCGGCGGCGAGCTTCTCTATTGGCAACAAACCGGCACTATCGTGCCAATTCGCCTAACGCAAATGCCTACCGTTATCGGGCGTTGGTCGATGATCGACATCTTCACGGAGTCGATACTCGGAGCGCTGGTCGCGTTCGGGTCGGTGATCCCCGATCCGAGCCCGGCGCCGGTACCCTCGCCTTCTGCGCCGTCGTAGGCTCCCCCCGAGCGCCTGACGGGTAGGCGGCGTCGCAGCCAGTACGGCGCGCGAAGTAGCACCAGAACCGCAGCTGATAATTTCGCTTCCTCCGTGCCGATTATTCGCAACGGCCATCGCGGCTGTTTCGGACGGAGCTACATTGACGTGCCGCGGTGACCCGTTCAAGACGTTAGCGCGACAGGAGGATGTCCTCATAAAGACGAAGGTCGGCGCTGGACGCTGCCGCTCGGCCGCGATCATTTGCCGCAGAGAGTCGCGCCGGCGTGCTCGCCAATGTGATGCGTCCAAGCACGATCCAGACCCCCTTGCAACCCAGAGATCACTACGCTCGTTGTTTTTACAAAAAATCGGCCGTTTCATGCTGCCGGATGCCGGCCTTGCAGATACAGCGTCCGCAAGCTGTCGCGCGGGCCGAAAAGTACCGAGCCAAAATAGGCGAGGCCGGCGACGAGGACGATCGATGGCCCCGAGGGGAGATCGAGGTGATATGACAGCAGGAGGCCGAGAAACCCCGAGGCAAAGGCCAAGACGCTGCTCGCGGCGCTAAGCGCCCATAGCTCGCGCACCCAGAAACGGGCCGCCGCGGCGGGCAGCATCATCAGCCCGACCGCCATCAGAGTGCCGAGCGCCTGAAACCCGGCGACGAGGTTCAAGACGACGAGCGCAAGAAAAGCGGTGTGCACGAGCCCGCCGCCGCCGCCAACCGAGCGCAGGAAGCCGGGATCGAAGCATTCGACGACAAGCGGGCGGTAGATGACCGCGAGCGAGAGAAGGCTCATGCTGGCGACCGCGCCGATCAGCACGAGCGCGGCATTGTCGATCGCGAGGATCGAACCGAACAGCAGGTGCAAGAGGTCGACGTAGCTGCCGTGGGTTGATACCAGCAATACACCGAGAGCCAGCGAGATCAGGTAGAACGCGGCAAAGCTCGCATCCTCGCGCAGCGGCGTCAGCCGGGTGACCAGCCCGGACAACAGCGCGACCACGAGGCCCGCGCTCACCCCGCCGAGGCTCATCGCCGGCAACGACAGGCCGCCGAGAATAAACCCGAGCGCGGCGCCCGGCAGGACCGCGTGGGACAACGCATCGCCCATCAGGCTCATGCGGCGGATCACCAGAAAGGTGCCGATCGGTCCGCAACCGAGCGCTAGTGCGAGGCATCCTACGAGCGCGCGCCGCATGAACCCGAATTCGGCAAACGGGCCGAACGCCAGACCGTACAATGTCACAGGATCGCTACTTTTTTCCTGGTCCGCCAGTTACCCGGATCCCTCCCTCTCGCCGCTCGCCGGGAGAGGGTCCGGGTAACCGGCCAGCCCGGCCCGCCACGGTCCCGAAGCGGGCCGGTGACTTTCGCCGTCATCCGACCAATTCTCGCACATGCGGCGAGCCCGCCGCAGGTTTTGCGGCGTCAGCGCCTCCCGCGTCGGTCCCCAAGCGATGCACTCGCGCGCGAGCAGCAGGGTGTCCGGGAAGTAGACACGAACCTGATCGAGATCGTGCAGTACGGCGGCAACGGTTCGGCCCTCTCGCTGCCAGCTCACGATCAAGCGCATGAGGTCCTCGCTCGTGCGCCAATCGACCGCCCCCAAGGGCTCATCCAGGAAAATCAGCTCGGCATCCTGCACGATCAATCGAGCGAAAAGGACACGCTGGAACTGACCAGCGGATAGGGTCTCGACTGGTCGCCGCTCGAACCCCGCGAGGCCGACTGCGGCGAGAGCTCGTTGCGCTCGCTCGCGGAGCTCCCGGGTTACCGGACGCGCCCATCCGATCCGACGCCAATGGCCGAGCAGCGCGCTCTGGACCACCGAAATCGGAAAGCGCCTTTCGATTTCGGCGTGCTGGGGAAGATAGGCGATATCGCTGCCACCCAAACCCACGCGGTGGATCAGACCGTCGGCCGGCCGCAGCAGGCCGACCACCCCCTTCATCAGCGTGCTTTTTCCCGCTCCATTGGGACCGACGATTGCAGTCAGCGAACCGCGTGCAAACACACCGCTCAAATTGTGGACCGCTGGATGGCCGTTATAGGCCAAGGTCACGTTATCAAGGGCGATCGCGCTACTAGGCGAGCCACTCACGACAACGCCCAATATATAGCGAGCCAGAGCAGGGCCGCTACGAACGCGGCCCTCGCGAGCCGCTCGGTTACGCTCTGCTCGAGCAGGTCGCGCCCCAACAAATCGCGGACACGGCCAAACAGTACGCGCTCGGGCACGCTTACCGCTCTACCGAGCGGCAGGCCGGGCACAAGCCGCGCGCCTCGATTATTTGGCGCTCGACGGCAAAACCTCTGCCTTCCCCGAGGCGGCGCAGGGTCTGCACGATCTCGTCGTCGCGGAGTTCTTCGGTGGCGCCGCAATCGTCGCAGATCATGAACTGACTTTCGTGCGGATGCTCGATATCGCCGCAGGCGATGAACGCACTCGAAGTCTCGACCTTGTGGATCAGCTTGTTCGCGAGCAGGAATTCGAGCGCCCGGTAGATTGTCGGCGGCCCCAGCTTGCCGCGGCCGCGCCGCAACTCGGCGAGCAGCGCATAGGCTCCGGCCGGTTGATCCGATGATAGAATCAATTCGAGAACGCGTCGGCGGACTGGCGTCAGCCGCGCTCCGCGCATCTTGCAGATCACTTGCGCGCGCGACAGCGCGCTTTCGATTTGCCGAAGCATCACCGCAGCCTCCGGAAGCGATGTAGGTCAAATAGAATGTTATAGCATAACGAACAAAGAAGCCCAAGATTCTCGGCGATGTCCAATTCGTCGACGATCTTCACGGGAATCGATCGGAAGCCGATTAGCCGGGTGGCTCGTGTTCGTGGCTTTCCCTCGGAGCCGCGCGCCGCGCTTGCCAACATCGGTGCCCGGCTCTAACAGTGCCGTTGAACCCATGCGAACAGACCCGGTGATCGTGGGAATGGGGGGACGCTCGGCGGCCCTCGTTTGGCGCTTGGCGCGCGATTTCATGCGCCCGCATGTACGGCGCATCCTGCTCGCGTTTTTGTTGATGGGCCTCGCAGCCGCCAGCACCGCCGGGCGCGCCTGGCTGATGGAGCCGGTGCTCGACCGCATCTTTGTCGCGCGTGAGGGCTCGCTGCTGCTGCTGATCGCCGGCGGCGCGCTCGCCCTCGCCGTGGTCAAGGGGCTCGCCGATTACGGCGAAGCCGTGCTGATGACCCGGGTCGGCCAGCGTGTCATCGCCGATGTCCAGATCGCGCTCTTTGCGCGGCTGATGCGGGCCGATCTCGCCTATTTTCACGCTCATCCGAGCGGTACCCTGATCTCCCGCTTCACCGGCGATGCGGCGCTGTTGCGCAGTGCTGCGGCGAATGTCCTCATTGGCATCGGCAAGGACGCGGTGACGGTCGTTTTCCTGGTCGGAGTGATGTTCTACCAGGATTGGCTTCTCGCCCTCGTTTCGTTCTTCGGTTTTCCCATGGCGATCCGCCCGATCGTCGCGATCGGGCGGCGCATTCGCCGGGTCACCGCCAATGCCCAGGCCGAGGTGGGCCAGTTCACGACCCTGTTGAGCCAAACCTTCCAGGGCGTCCGGCACGTCAAGGCATACGGCATGGAACAGTATGAAGAGCGCCGCGCCGCCGGGCTGATCGAGCGCCTCTTCGTGCTGATTGATCGCGGCACGCGGACGCGCTCGCGCGCCTCGCCGATGATGGAGGCCCTCGGCGGGACGGCGATCGCGATCGTCATTCTCTACGGCGGTCACCAGGTCATCAGCGGCGCCCGCACGCCCGGCGCCCTGTTCTCGTTCATCACGGCGCTGCTGCTCGCCTACCAGCCGCTGAAGAGCCTCGCCAACCTGAATGCTTTGCTGCAGGAAGGCCTCGCCGCCGCCCAGCGGATCTTCGAAGTGCTCGACGTCGAGCCGACGATCCGCGACATGCCCGGTGCCAGGCCATTGCATATTGCCGGCGGCGAAATCCGCTTCGAACACATCCGCTTCGGCTATGTTCCCGGAACGGCGGCGATCGACGGCCTGTCACTGACGATCCCGGCCGGCCAGACCGTGGCGCTGGTCGGCCCGTCGGGAGCGGGGAAATCGACGATGCTCAACCTGATCCCGCGCTTCTTCGATATCGATTCGGGCAGTATCGCGATCGACGGGCAGGATGTGCGCGAGGTGACGATCGCCTCGCTGCGCGGCGCGATCGCGCTGGTCGCTCAGGAGGTCAGCCTGTTCGACGACACCGTGCGCGCCAATATCGCTTATGGCCGCTTCGGCGCATCGGCGGCCGAAATCGAGGAAGCGGCGCGGGCGGCTGCCGCCGACGCCTTCATCCGCGAGCTGCCGCTGGGCTACGATACCATGGTCGGCGAGCACGGCGTCCGGCTGTCTGGCGGTCAGCGCCAGCGAATTACCATTGCCCGCGCGATGCTGAAGAACGCGCCGATCCTGCTGCTCGACGAAGCAACTTCGGCCCTCGACAGCGAATCGGAGCGGCAAGTGCAGCGAGCGCTAAATACATTGATTCGCGGGCGCACGACGCTCGTCATTGCGCATCGGCTGTCGACGATCCAGGGGGCGGACGTGATTTGCGTCGTCGATCGCGGGCGAATCGTCGAGACCGGCAGGCATCCTGAGTTGCTGGCCCAAGGCGGGCTTTATGCCCGCCTTTATGCGATGCAGTTTGCTGAGCAACACACCGCTGTCGTGTAGACGCGCGTGGCTAAATTGACCAGACCAGTCACCCTGCGGCATCTTCTGCGAAATGCCCGGCTGCGCCGGGTGGCCTGCTGGTTCATCCAATGGTATATCCGCTTCGTTTATCTGACCACCAGCTGGAGCACAGGTGGGGCCGAATGGCCGCACCGCCTGCACGCCGAAGGAAAGCCCTTCATCCTTGCTTTCTGGCACGGGCGCCTGCTGATGATCCCGATGGCATGGCAGCGGCTGGCTCCTATGCACATGCTGATATCGGCTCATCCCGACGGGCAGATCATCGCCGACGCCGTGACTTATTTCGGTGTAAATTCGATTGCAGGATCGACCAGCCGCGGCGGCTCCGCCGCGCTGCGCATAATGGTGAAGCGGCTCAAGGCGGGAGATTGCGTCGGGATTACGCCCGACGGCCCGCGCGGCCCGGCGATGACCGCAAGCACCGGGATCGTCAATATCGCCCGGCTTGCCCAGGTGCCGATCCTGCCGATCACCTACGCCACCAGCCATCGGCGGATGCTCGCGACCTGGGACCACTTTCATCTCCCTTGGCCATTCGGCCGCGGCGTCTATTTGTGGGGTGAACCGATCAAGCTTGCGGAGGAACTCGACGAAGCTGGGCTCGAATGCGCCCGACGCCTCGTCGAGAACAAAATGATCGAGATGGTCTGTGAGGCCGAGCGTCGTGTCGGGCACGGCGTACCGGCGCCGGCTGCCACCAATGGCGGCGGGCCGGCGCGCCGCATTGCGGGGGGTTGATGCTGCCCCTGCTTTATAGCGCCTTGACCCGGCCGCTGGCGCCGATGGCAATGCTGTATTTGGCGCAACGGCGCAAGCGCGGCAAGGAACACCCGGTCCGCTTTCGCGAGCGTCGAGGCATCCCCAGCAAGACCCGGCCGGAGGGTCCGCTGGTCTGGATACATGCTGCCAGCGTGGGTGAAGCGACCGCAGTACTGGGGCTGATCGAACATCTGCTGGACACGCGGCCGGACCTCGAAATCCTGGTCACGACCGGAACGGTCACCTCGGCGCAGCTACTGGACACCCGGCTGCCGGCACGTGCGCGCCACCAATTCGTGCCCGCCGACCTGCCGAGTTGGACTGCGCGCTTTCTCGATCATTGGCGTCCCGAGCTGGCGCTCTGGGTCGAGTCCGAGTTGTGGCCCAATCTGGTTTTCGCGGCGCGTGCCCGGAAGATTCCGATGGTGCTGGTCAATGCCCGGCTTTCGGCGCGTTCATACAGCCGCTGGCGACACTGGCCCGGGCTGATCGGGACCGTACTGCGTGCATTCGACCTGTGCCTCGCCCAGGACCAAGCGCAAGCCGAACGATTTCGCTCGCTCGGCGCCCGGCAAGTGGCCGCCGTCGGCGATCTCAAAGCCGCGGCTCCCGCATTACCGTTCGACCGCTCCGAACTGTTGCACCTGCGCTACGCGATCGGCTCGCGTCCGGTATGGCTCGCGGCCAGCACGCATTCCGGGGAGGAGAAGATCGCCGCGCAAGTACATCGCGACCTCGCCGCGCAACATCCCGGATTGCTGACGATCATCGTTCCGCGCCACCCGGCGCGCGGCGACGCGATCGGCTCAATGCTGGCGGGGCAGGGGCTGCGCATCGCCCGACGCGCTCGCGGCGACCCTGTCACTCGCGACGCGCAAGTCTATCTCGCGGACACGATGGGCGAGCTCGGGCTGTTCTACCGCCTTGCCGCGATCGCCTTTATCGGCGGTTCGCTAGTCGCCAGGGGCGGGCACAACCCGTTCGAGGCGGCCCGGCTCGGCTGTGCCGTGCTGCACGGCCCGAATATGAGCAATTGTGCTGCGATGGCGGCCGCCCTGGCATCCGCAGGTGCCGCCGAAACCGTGAGCGACGTTGCGGAGTTGGCGCACGCGGTATCGGCGCTGCTCGCTGACGAGCGGCTGCGAATCGAGCGCGCTGCCGGCGCTGATCGCGTGGCGGCGGCCGGTCTCGGCATTCTCGATGCGGTCTTGGAGCGGCTCGCCCCCTGGCTCGACCCGCTCGCACCAGTACGGGATCCCGCGCCGTCGCCACTACAGGTGCGAGCCTGATGCGCGTGGCCCCTGCCTTCTGGGCGCGGCCTCCGGGACTGCTCTCGGAGCTGCTGTTGCCGGTCGGCGCGGGCTGGGAGGCGGCGGGCCGGTTGCGGCATTCTTTTACCCGCCCCTATTGGCCACCGGTTCCAGTCGTCTGTGTCGGCAATCTCGTCGCCGGCGGCTCCGGCAAGACCCCGGTTGTCCTGATGCTGGCCGCACACCTCGTCTCGCGCGGCACCGCAGTGCATATCGTGACGCGCGGTTACGGCGGCCGCCTCGGCGGACCGATGCGGGTCGATCCGGCTCGCCACGATGCCGCAGCGGTCGGGGACGAGGCGTTGCTGCTTGCCGCGCGCGTCCCGTGCTGGGTGGCGCGCGACCGCGCCGACGGCGTCCGCGCCGCGGCGGCAGCGGGAGCGCAAATGGTCGTGCTCGATGACGGATTTCAGAACCCCGGCATCGCCAAGAATTTGTCGCTCGTCGTCGTCGACGCGACGTATGGCTTCGGCAACGGGCGGGTGATCCCGGCGGGGCCACTGCGCGAGAACCTCATCCGCGGACTTGCCCGGGCCGACGCCATTGTGCTGCTCGGAGCCGAGACGCAGGCGCGGGGACCGGCATCGCTGGGGATTCAGACGGCTCTGCCCGTCTTGCACGCGGTTCTGCGGCCGGTCGCTGGAGAACGGCTAACCGGCTCGCGTCTGCTGGCTTTCGCCGGGATCGGCCGTCCGGAAAAATTCTTTGCGACCCTGCGGGCATGCGGCGCCGAACTCGTCGCTACTCGGCCGTTTGCGGACCATCACCCGTACCGCACCGGCGAAATCGATCAGTTGCTCCGCGCGGCCGAACGGGCGCAAGCTCGTCTGATCACGACGGCAAAGGACATCGTCCGAGTGCCCGCTGCAATGAGGGCCGCCATCGAGGTTCTCGAGGTCGAAATCCGCTGGCGCGATCCCGACGCACTCGCTGAGGTGCTCGGCGTCATTACCGCTTGAAAACCTGTGCCGACCGATCGGCGAGCAACCCTCATCCACCCAGGCTTTCGGACTGGGTCCGAGCGGAGCGAAGTGGGCGAAGGCGCCGCGCGGCATCGCCGCAGGCGGATCAGCTTCACCCGCCGACTGGAGGGCTGGGGAGCGGCGCTGTGCTTTGGCGCGTTCGGGTTGTTGCCGCTCGATTGGGCATCGGCGATCGGCGGCGCGCTGGCGCGCGCGATTGGCCCGCGGCTCGGCATCTCCAAACGCGCCCGGCTCAACATCGGCCACGCCTTGCCCGAGCTTTCGCGAGCCGAGATCGCGGATATCATGGCCGGCATGTGGGACAATCTCGGCCGGGTCGCGGCCGAATATCCGCATCTGCGCGCAATCCGCATCTTCGAACCCGGCGGGCGCGTCGAGACGCACGGCTTCGAGAACGTGGATCGGGCGGTTGCCGCGGGGCGCCGCATGATCATCTTTTCCGGGCATATCGCCAATTGGGAGATCGGCATGCTCGCCGCGGTCCAATACGGGGTTCCCGTCGCGCAGATCTACCGCGCCGCCAACAATCCGCTGGTCGACCGAATGATCATACGGTTTCGCGGCATTGGCGGCGAACTGATCCCCAAAGGCGCCGTAGCCGCCCGGCGCGCTATTGCGGTGCTGCGACGCGGTGCGCATCTGACGATGCTCGCCGACCAGAAGATGAATGACGGCATTCCCGTGCCGTTCTTCGGACGCCCGGCAATGACCGCCCCGGCGCTCGCCGCCTTGGCGCTGCGCTTCGACTGCGACGTGCTTCCTGCGCGCGTCGAGCGGCTCGGCGGAGCGCATTTCCGGCTCACCGTCTTTCCGCCGTTGCCGCTGCCGCGCAGCGGCGACCATCACGCCGATGTCGCCGCCCTGATGATGCGGGTCAATCAGACCTTCGAGGAATGGATCCGGGATCGCCCCGAAGAGTGGTTCTGGCTGCACCGGCGCTGGCCAGATTAGGGGGTTACGCGCCGCTCCTCGACCACGATAGTATCGATGATGGCTTCCGGTTCATACATCCAACGGGTCAGCAACCCGGCAATGGCCGCGCCGATTATCGGGGCAACCCAGAAAAGCCAGAGCTGAGCAATATATTCGCCGCCGGCAAACAGAGCAGGCCCGGTGCTGCGCGCCGGGTTGACAGAGGTGTTGGTGACCGGGATCGAGACCAGATGGATCAAGGTCAGGGCGAGGCCGATCGGGATACCGGCGAAGCCTGTGGCCGCTCCCTTCGACGTGGTGCCGATGATGATGAAAAGGAAGAAGAACGTCATCACCATTTCGTCGACGAAGCAACTGCCCAAGCCGTATTTGCCGGGACTGAGATTGCCATAGCCGTTGGCGGCAAAACCGCCGGCCACCCATTCGGGCTTGCCCGAAGCGATCACCCACAACACTGCCGCGGCGATAATGGCGGCAATCACCTGCGCGACGATGTAGGGGATCACGTGCTTGTTGGCGCAACGCCCGGCGGCCCACAAGCCGATCGTGACCGCCGGGTTGAAGTGGCCGCCCGAGATGTGACCTACCGCGTAGGCCATCGTCAGCACCGTCAATCCGAATGCGAAGGCGACACCGAGAAAACCGATCCCGAGGTTCGGAAAGCCCGCAGCCAGGACGGCGGCGCCGCAACCGCCCAATACCAGCCAGAACGTGCCAAAGAATTCGGCGACGACGCGCCGTGACATGTCGCTTTCCATTTTGTCCTCCCGCGTTAACTGATTGTACTCTAATGGTTGAAAACGCCGCCAACAAGCTCAGCCTAACGAATAGGTATCAGGCCTCGGCGGATTGGGGATCTCAGTCGTCGTCTCTCGATCCGGGCCGACGAACCCGGCCTTCGAGGCGGCGATCGATCCAGGCTACCACGAGCGTCACATAAAGCGGCAGAGCGAAGACGAGGAAGGCGATCGAGTAAAGAAGGGTCTGGTTGCGAATCTCGGTGATCGGCTTTTCGATCTCGTCTAGCGGCACCATGATCGCGAGCAGCTGGTCTCGTCCGTAGCGGGGCGGGATATCAAGAACGTGCCCGACCCAAGTCCGGCCGGCCACATCGTAGAACCGGGTGCCGGACATGTGCCCGTCCTCGTAGGCGCCCACCAGACCGGCGATCACCGGGTCGTTCAGATCGCCGATCTTGGGCGGCGTCACCAGCATCTGATCATTGGGATGAATCGCTTTGGCGAATCGCGCGGTGTCCGGCAATGCGATTACCTCGCCCGCTTTTGTGAAAATGAAGGCTGTGCTGGTGGGAGTAATTTGCTGATCGCGCAAAAAGCGGGCAAGGTCGATCTCAGCGAGATCGGCACCCATGACACCCGGCATTTGCCCGGTGAAGCTGCGGCTCAGGGTGACGCCCAGCTCGCGGCTGGTCGCGAAGATGTAAAGAGTACTCTGCTCGACCGCGTCGCTGCGTTTGGCGCTGTCGTACCAAGGACGCGGTCGGGGATCGAACTCCGCGAGAGCGGGATCGAGACGCCCGACGACCGTGCCGTCTTCACTGAAAAACACCCACCGCGTCTTGCGGTCACCTGCCGTTTCCGCAGAGATGATCTCGTTGGCAAATGCTGCGTCTGCCGGGGCGTGCAACGCCTCGCGCAGCTCTCCGCTGTTCTCGCCGGCGATATGGGTCACCATAAAGAACTCGCCGTTGTCGAAGCCGACATAGAGCGACAGAATTTGCGGATAAATCCTCAGTACCCGCATCAGCAACGATATCGCGTGCGGGTCATCCTTGATTGCCGGCGAGATCAGTTCAGGTACCAGCGATGCAATCCCGACGATGGCGTACATCGGGTCGTAGAGCAGCTTGATGCGGTTCGAAACGTCTTCCCCCGCTTCGAGCATCATCCGTTCGGCTGCGGCGACCGCCAGTTGGTTCGATTTCTTTGAATTGTACCAGATGATCCCGCCCGTCAGCGCGACCACCATGACCAGCAGCAACGCGGTTATGCCAACGTAATACTGCCAAAGCGGCCGCGATTGCCCGGTGACGCGACTTGCCGGCCGATTATGCGAGTAGCGGTGCTGGTCGGTCACGGCCCAACCCCCCCTCCAGGCAGTATCAACGCCGAGGCGGCTGCGGGCAGATCCCGGGTCAGTACAACCGGCGCGGCACGGATTAGGCTGCAATGATCATACGAGTGTCATGCAAGAGGCGCTACTGCGGATCGCGTCAGCCATTCTCCAGCGCCTTCGACGCAGCCGGCCGAATATCGTTCGTTCGCGGCCGTGGAACCGAGCAGCACGGATCAGGAAGCCTTCGAGAGTGGCCTGGCCGAAGTTTGTTCGGCCTCGATCACTTCCGCCAAAGTCCGGTGGTCCGGGAAGGTCCAGTTCTCGCCGGGCAGAACGTCCCGAGCGCGAATTGGGGACTCTGGGAACAATTCCGGGCGGGCCTTCTTCCACTTGGCCAAGGCGACACTTTTTGCGATCAGCCGGTCTTTGACGTAATCGACGAGCTTCTGTGAACCCGTGTTCGGTAATCTGCGCCGCACAGGCGCAAGGAGTTCGATCAGTAACCAAAGCTCCCAGGCGATATCCTCAAGTGATTCAAGAGGAACTGGCAGAGATTTTGGATCTTTGGGTTCTGCATGTTGTGGTTCCACCTTACGTCTTACTGAAGTTTTCATAATTGCCGTTAATATTTGCTAATGAACTAAATGGACTATACCATTCCTGCGTCCCGCAAACGTGGCGGATCACGTCCATTACGCGTCAGGGTGGATAAAATTTGTCGGAATTGCCCGAAAACCTAAAAGCTCGGCGCACCACAATGCGGGTAACTTTGCCGGTCGCCCATGGTTCGCCGCATTGCGGGCCAATGAGCGCGTCAGAACAAGCTGCCCTGCCCCGGATGGACGCCCGTGCGCCGGGTCCGGGGCCGCGGTCTGCTGCCGGCAACCACGCCAACCCGGCCGTCGTGAAATTCGAGATCGAGCGGATCGCCGGCGCTGATCTCTGCGGCTTCGGTCAACACCCGCGCGACACCGTTGCGGACCACGACGTAGCCGCGGGCGAGCAGGCTTTCGTGGCGTTCCGAGTGGGTGGCGAGCCGTCCGGCGAAATTGTCGAGCAAATGATGGTTTCGGTCGATGAAGCGCGCCATCGCGGCGCGCAGCCGCGGCTCGAACTCGGCGGTGCGGGCGCGTGAGCGGTCGAGATCGGCCGAAAGCACCGCCGGCCGCAACCGCGCTGCCGCGAGGTCGAGGCTGTGCTGGGCCGCCCGCAGGCGCCGGTCGGCGGCCAGCCGCAGCCGCTCGGCGCGGTCGTCGAGGCGTTGCGCCGCCGCTCCGATCAGATCGTGCGGGTCGGGAAGACCGCGCGCGAGGCCTGCGAGGTGCAGCCGGCGCTCGCCGAAGAGCCGGGAGAGGCCGGCGGAGAGCCGGCCCGATTTGGCGCCGAGCTCGGCGATCAGGTCGAGCCGCACCGGCACCGCCATTTCAGCGGCCGCGGTCGGGGTCGGCGCGCGGCGGTCGCTGGCGTGGTCGATCAGGGTCGTATCGGTCTCGTGCCCCACCGCCGAGATCAGCGGGATCGCCGAGGCGGCGGCGGCGCGCACGACGATCTCCTCGTTGAACGGCATCAAATCCTCGAGGCTGCCGCCGCCGCGCGCGACGATGATCAGCTGCGGCCGCGGCACCGCGCCGCCTTCGGGGAGGCGGTTGAAGCCGGCGATGGCAGCCGCCACCTGGGCGGCCGCGCCCTCGCCCTGGACGGCGACCGGCCAGAGCAGAACCCGGCGCGGGAAGCGGTCGGACAGCCGGTGCAGGACGTCGCGAATCACCGCTCCCGACGGCGAAGTGACGATGCCGATCACCTCCGGCAGAAACGGCAACTTCTTCTTGCGCTCGGGCGCGAACAGCCCCTCGGCGGCGAGGCGCCGGCGGCGGTCCTCGAGCAGCTTGAGGAGGGCGCCGATCCCGGCGAGCTCGATCGTATCGATGATCAGCTGGTATTTCGAGCGGCCGGGAAACGTGGTGAGGCGCCCGGTGCACACCACCTCCATCCCGTCTTCGGGCTTGATCGCGAGCCGCATCGCGGTCGTACGCCAGCACACCGCGTCGAGCACCGCCTCGCTGTCCTTCAGGCACAGATAGCAGTGCCCCGAGCTGTGCCGCTTCCAGCCGGAGATCTCGCCGCGCACCCGCACAAAGGAGAAATTTTCCTCGATCGAGCGCTTGAGCGCGCGCGAGAGTTCGGAGACGGTGTATTCGGCGAGGTTGGAGCGAACCGGGGCCGCGATAGAAGTATCGTCCATCCCCACATGATAGCCGAGCGCGGGAGGAAGAGCGATGCGGGTGCTGGTGGTGGGTTCGGGCGGACGCGAGCACGCGCTCGCCTGGGCGATCTCGGCGTCGCCGCTGGTCGACCGGCTGTTCTGCGCCCCCGGCAATGCAGGGATCGCCGACGAAGCCGAGTGCATCGCGATCGGCGCGACCGACATCAAGGGGCTGGTCCGGTTCTGCCGCGGCGAGCGGATCGATTTCGTCGTGGTCGGCCCCGAAGCGCCGCTCGTCCTGGGGCTCGTCGATGCGCTCGAAGCCGAAGGGATCGCGGCCTTTGGTCCGAGCGCTGCGGCTTCGGCGATCGAAGCCTCGAAAGCGTTCGCCAAGGACCTCTTTGTGCGTGCGCAGATCCCGACCGCCGCCTACCGCCGCTTCCGCGATCCGGCAGCGGCGAAAGCCTTCATCGCGAGCCATGGCGCGCCGATCGTCGTCAAGGCCGACGGGCTTGCCGCCGGCAAAGGCGTCGTCGTCGCCGATGATCTCGACACCGCCTACCGGGCGGTCGACGCCGCGCTCGTCGAGCGCCGGTTCAGCGCAGCCGGGCTCGAAATCGTCGTCGAGGATTTTCTCGCCGGCGCGGAAGCGAGTTTCCACGCCTTGGTCGACGGCAAGGACGCGCTGCCGCTGGCCTCTGCGCAGGATCACAAGCGCGTCGGCGACGGGGACATCGGGCCGAACACCGGCGGCATGGGGACGTATTCGCCGAGTTCCCTGCGTGACTCCGGCGGTCGAGGGCATGGTGATGGAGCGCATCATCCTGCCGGCGATCGCCGCGATGCAGCGCGAGGGGCGGGTGTTCAAGGGGGTCCTCTATGCCGGCCTGATGCTGACGGAAGCGGGCCCGATGCTGCTCGAATTCAACGCCCGCTTCGGCGACCCGGAGTGCCAGGTGCTGATGATGCGGCTGATGAGCGACCCGTTGCCGGCATTGATCGCGGCGCGTGACGGCGTGCTGAGGTCGGTCGATCTGCGCTGGCATGCCGATAGCGCGCTATGCGTCGTCATGGCGGCACAGGGCTATCCCGGCGAGCCGCAGCGCGGCAGCGAGATCCGCGGTCTCGACGCCGCAGCGAGCGACCCGAAGGTCAAGATATTTCACGCCGGCACGCGCCGCGACAACCGAGCGGCTGATCGCCGACGGCGGCCGCGTGCTCGGCGTCACCGCCCTCGGCGGCAATCTCGCCGAGGTTCGCGACCGCGCCTACGCCGCGGTCGACCGCATCGATTGGCCCGAAGGCTTCTGCCGCCGCGACATCGGACAACGTTGCGGCGCGCCAAGGCGATTCAGCGGATCGGCTTCCATTCTTTGCTGAACGTCCGGTCGCGGATGGCGACAAAGACCAGGTTGACGAGCCACATCGCGATCAGGCGAGGGTGGCCGACCTGATGGCCGCGTCGACCGCTGTGCAGCACACGAAGTTCCGGAGCGATCATCGTTCGCCCGGTCCGGGAAAGGCGATGAAACATGTCGGCGTCTTCGAACGCGATCAGATCCGCGCGGAACCCGCCCAGGCGCTCAAACGCCTCCCGCCGGATCATCTGAAATTCGCCGAAGGAAGCCCCCCGTTTCAATATATTATTGGCGATCCGCAGGCCAAGGTTGGCGATGCCCGAGACGAACTTGTCGCCAAACGTCTCGTCCGCCGGAAACACGCGGAGGTACGCGGTCAGCCCGACCAACCCCGGGTCTCTCTCAAAATACGCGAGCGCCTGCGCAAAGAACCGGTCCGGCTCCGGGATAACGCAGTCGGCATCAAGAAAGATGAGGAAATCGCCGGTGGCAGCTTTGGCGCCGTCGTTGCGCCCTTCGCCGATCGTCTGACGGCCTGCGCCCGAATACACGACGACAGTATTGGCATGCCGCGCCGCCAATTCGGCTGTCCGGTCGGAACTGCCCCCGTCCGAGATGATCACCTCATGCCGCAGAGTGAGTGTCGCTGCCAGCGTTCGCAGCGTCGATTCGATGATCTTCGCCTCGTTCAAAGTCGGAATGATGATCGAAATCATGCTGCCCGCAAGCCGGGTTCGCACTCGATTACGGTACCGGACGGTCCAAGAAGGTGCCGAAGAGGCGGTCCAAGACGTTAAAATATTGCCCGAAATTGTAGCGAAAGCGGGTGTGGTGCAGGTCGTGATGGGTCACCGCGTTGAGGTATTTGAGCAGCCAGTGCTTCTGTGAGGCCTGCGCGACGAATTCGTACCCGCAGTGCCCGGCGGCGTTGACGATGCCATCGAACAGCAGATAGGCGAGCAATGTCGCCGGATGTAGGGGCACGAAGAAAATCACCAGCGCGAAAAAGCCGAACTGAGAAATTGTTTCTAATGGGTGGAACGACAAAATCGCCCAGGGTGTCGGTGTTATCGATCTGTGGTGTCCGGCGTGGACCGCTTTGAACAGCGCAGGAAGGTGCATCAGCCGGTGGGTGGTGTAGAAATAAATGTCATGCAGAACCACCGTAGCGGCGAACCCCGCCGCCGCCCACCACCACGGGCGCCCGGGAAGATCAAAATAGAGCGCCGTCGAGCCGTTCATGGCCGCGTGATAGACGATCAGGCAATAAATCGAGAACAGTAGCAGCGCCGAGACCGACTGGCGAATCTCGCGACGGATATTCTCCGGTCGAGGCCACCGCCTCTGGATCCGCATGGCTTCAGTCGCCGAACTGCGGCGCGTGAAAAAGAAGTAGTGGAATAAGCCCGCCGGAACGACATAAGCGGTAACGAGAAGCAGCACAAAAATCACGCAATATTCGGTCGCATAGGTCAGCATCGATCCCCGATCACTCCCCCTTCGGGTTCACATAAAGCTTGATTATACCATGTCAGGATATCTCGATACGTGCTCAACTTTACCGCACCCAACCCCGCGTGCCAATCCAGAGACTTGCGGTTCGGAACTGCATGGCGGGTGTCAAGTGGTGTGGCCGCCCGAGGAGGCCGGAGCCTTGGCCGATCAGCACGGCCGTTACAGAAGGCCCACCCCCGCCCAAAACTCCGCCGACTGTCAGGATCGAAAGCGGATTCAGCCGCGTGCCGAGGATCAGTGCCGCTGCAGCAATCGCTACACTCTGCCACTCGAAAGCGGCGGAACGAGCCATAACATAGCCGCCGCCAATGACGAGCCCGACGGTGAGAGGAGCATGGCCACGCCGCACGATGCGCTGCCATGGTGTAATACGGAAGCGGTCCCTCCATTGGCATTGCTCGACCACAACGCGGCGCGCCCAAACGAGCCTGCCACCGAAGCCGCACAATGAGACCTTGAGAAAGCCGGTGAAGAGGGCACTCAGCGGAACCCGGTCGCCGGAGCCGCTGCTTTCCGGCCTTTCGAGCATGGCATCACCCCGGCGTCCATGGCCGGCCGGCTCGGCAAGCGGAGCTGACTCCTGCCGCCTGGTTCGCTATCGTGCCTGCTCGATTAGGGGCCGGCACCGCGGCGACTTCGAGGTGGCCGAGATTTTGTAGAGAGGTTGCGAACCATGCTGTCAAGAGCGCTTCGATTGCCCGTTCTTATCGCGGCCGTTATCTTGGCGAGCGCCGGTGCCGAGCCGGCCTGGACCCAGGACGACGAGCTCGAAGCAATGGTTGCCGCCCTCAAGGATACGACTTTCACATTGCAGGACGGCCTCAAGGCCAGCGAGCGCGAAGGTCAGCCGGTTTCGGCCCAGTTCGAGATGGACGACGGCAAACTGCAGATTTCGATATACACGACAAACGGCGACGATTTCTCCGAAGTCGTCGCCGATCCGAAAACCGGTGCGATCGTGAAAACCGAAAAGATCACCGACACCGACGATATCAACGACGCGGCGGATCAGAAAGCCGCGATGGCAAAGGCGAAGACCTCGCTCGTGGCTGCGGCCGATGCGGCCGTGAAGGAGAATTCCGGGTTCCGCGCCGTCAGCATCTTTCCCGATCTGCGGGATGGTCATGCGATCGCCGAGGTCACCCTGTTGCAAGGCACCACGGCAAAAAAGGTTACGGAAAAGCTGGATTGAATTATCGCGATGGCGGTCGAGGTAGCTTCGAATGCGAGCTCTTGTCGATCAGAATGGCCCTGAAATCGTTGACGTTGGTGCGCGTGGGGCCGGTGATCAGCAGGTCACCCAGCCGAGCAAAAACGGAATAGGCATCGTTATCGGAGAGATGCGCCGGGAGGTTAAGCCCGGCCGCGGCGGCCCGCTCCAGGGAATCGGGTAACAGGAACGCGCCGGCATTGTCCGCGCTGCCGTCAATGCCGTCGGTATCGGCGGCGATCGCGGCGACCCCGTCACGTCCGTCGAGCGCCACGGCAAGGCTCAACAGGAATTCGGCATTTCGGCCGCCGCGGCCGCAGCCGCGCACGGTGACCGTCGTCTCGCCGCCCGAGATCAATGCGCAAGGAGGCTCTGCCGGCTGCCCATACCCTGCTGCTTGCTTGGCGATACCCGCGTGCACCAGCCCGACGTCACGCGCCTCACCTTCGATCGCGTTTCCGAGGATCAGCGGCCGGAACCCGGCATCCCGCGCGACCTGCGCTGCGGCTTCGAGAGCGTCTTGCGGGGTGGCGATGACACGGTTCGTCACGTTCCTAAAACGGGGATCGCCCGGTTTTGGCGTCTCCGCCATCGGCTCGCGCAGATGTTTCAGCACAGACGGGGGGATCACGATCCGGTACTTCTCGAATATCGCGATCGCTGCTGCAGAGGTGGTCGGGTCCGGTACGGTCGGGCCCGACGCAATGACCGACGGGTCGTCTCCCGGCACGTCCGAAATCATCAGGGAGACGACCAGCGCAGGCGCCGCGGCCATCGCAAGCCTGCCGCCCTTGATCGCCGACAGATGCTTGCGGACGGTATTCATTTCTCCGATATGGGCGCCGCTGTGCAGCAGCGCGCGATTGATCGCCTGCTTGTCCTCGAGAGTGATCCCGGTCGCGGGGAGCGCCAGCAATGACGAACCACCGCCGGAAAGCAGACACAGGACGAGGTCGTGCGGCCCTAGGCCCCTGACCCCTTTCGAGAATCCGCCGAGCCGCTTCGCGCCCAGCGGCGTCCGGCACCGGATGCGCCGCCTCGATCACCTCGATATCCCGGCACGGCACCGCGTGGCCATAGCGGGTGACGACCAGGCCCTCGATCGGACCGGACCAGTTCGCCTCGACGGCCGCCGCCATCGAAGCGGCGGCTTTCCCGGCGCCGACTACGACGGTCCTGCCTTTAGGCGGCTTTGGCAGGTGCTTCGGAACGCACAGCGCCGGCGCCGCAGCCGTGACGGCAGCATCAAACATGTCGCGCAGCACCGTTCGGTAGTTCATGCGATACCCAGGGTTGCTTGCCGGTCAACGCGAGTGTCTACACCCATGCGCGGCCGATTGCAGCGCCCCGCTCGCCTGCCGAGCGCCGGCTCTACCACCACCACCCATACCAACCCCACCACGGACCGGCAAAGATGATGGCGAAACACAACAACAAGAACAGGATTACCAACAAACCGATTGCGCTGCCCGGACCGTAGTAGGAACGGCGATAGGCGTGCCAGCTGCTGCCGCTCAGAAGCAGAAAAATGAGGAAAACCCCGATGATGAACCACCACCACATTCCCTGCGCTCCTTATCAATGACCTGCAGGGCCGCGCCGCGGCATGCGATCGGTTCGAGCAAGAGCGAACCGGCGATGAGCCGGTCCGTTCCGAAACGCGGCGAACTCTCCGCCAACAATCACGCAGTGGCAGTGGTGAAGAGCCGCACGACGGCGCCGCTGAAAGTGGCGCTGATCATCAGCAACGCGGCGCCCACCGCGATTAAGCCGACCAGCACCAGGACCCCCTGAGCTCTCGAAGAGCAGCGCCAGGATGCCTAGGATCATAGCGGCAAACCCGACCAATATCTCGAGGCCCGAGATCGCCGCCGAGCCCTGATAGCTGACTTGCGTCGGCGCACCGGATGCGGACATGGTCGTCGCCAGGATCCTGCCCTTCGTGGCGATCACTCCGCTGAGAACCAGTGCGCCGCCGAACACGAGCAAGGCAGCCGGGAGCAGATGTGGAGCATTGATCCCGACCAACCCCAATATTCCCAGCACGATGCCGGTGAGGCCAGCGGCAATTCCGATAATGACTTCGCCGCCGATTTCGGCGGCCCGCCCGGCCGCCGCTGACGCCGCGCCGCTCGCATTGAGCTCTCGCGAAACTTCGGCCGCGGCATTCAAGGCCTGAACCATTAGGCCCACGCCGGGGAAATTGCATCTGACGCGAGCGAGCGATTTCAATCCGTAAACTCGCCTTGCCTTACGGCATTCCAAATTATACCTGAAGATTGAGCCGAATAGTGCCAGAGCGCTACTTCAGCTATATTCGGTCCGCTAACGTACAATACGGCTGGTTATTCGGTGTGTCCGTCGAAGGGTCCGGCCGTAAGCCAATCGAACTCCTGACGATCCGCGTGGTAGCATTCGCAGGCGCCGCGCTCCAAACCTTCGTGATCAAGGATAGTGAGCCGGCCGCGATGGTAGCGGATCAGCCCCGACCCCTGGAGTTTGCCGGCAACAACAGTCACGCCGGCGCGTCTCACCCCGAGCAGCAGTGCAAGAAACTCATGGGTCATCTGCATGGTATTCGAGCCGAGACGATCGCTCGCGTTGAGCAGCCAGCGTGCGCAACGCTGCTCGACCGAATGCAGCCTATTGCAGGCTGCAGTCTGCGCCGTCATCGATAAGGCGGTGTTGACGTACCGCAGAACGGTGCGCCGCAGTGGTTCACTCTGGTCGAACGCGGTTTTGAAGATAGCGGCGCTCATCCGCAACGCGCTTCCCGGGGCCTGCACGATGATCTCTTGACGCAATGAGTGCGCGCCCAGCACGTAGGAAAAGCCTGTAACTCCCTCCCGGCCCGCCATTCGGACCTCAACCGCGTCACCGTCCTGCATGGTCGTCAAGACGGAGGCCAGCCCCTCTTCGATGAAATGGACATGCTCGATCGCCGTGCCGGGGTGGTGGAGAACCTGTCTCTGCCGGAGTGGTAGCTGCTCCAGGTGCGGAAGAAGATGCTCGAAATCCGCTGGCGGCCGCGCGCTCAATATCCGGTTGCGGATTATATGATCGACTGAGAGCGGCATATCTCCCCGATTTCCCCTCAACAGAGGGGGATGTGCCCGCCTTTCGCTGCCAGTTTTGACCGGCCGCCCCTGTCAACCATTCCCGATGCGGCGGATACGGCCCACCCTTTCCGATGAGAGCGATGGGGCAGCGCCTCACTCTGGCCGGTGCCAATCCGCAAGGCAAATCATTTGTGCAACCCGGCGTCGAGCGCTGCCCTCGGAAATGCCGGGATAATGCTTTTGATAAACGCGCAGCGCCGCATTAAACGCGGTGCGCCGCATCTCCTCAGATTTCAGTGCGTGCGTATAGGCCGCGATCACTGTGTGTCTGATATCCTCCTCGGCCGGGTTCAAAGCCGGGTTTTCGTACAAAACGATCTCCATGGACCACGGCGGTTCCTCCCGCTAGCGCATCGTATGACAGGACCTTAATTGCGTTCATTGAAGGACGTTTAGCTCGCGAGTTCTGTCCGCCGACGCACGGATCACCACAATTTTCGGACCAGCGAGAGCCGGCCGCGGGCGGTTGCTGATCAGCTCGGGGCGTCACCGGGCGCCCGCAAACCGGCACCGGCGTTGCGCAACCCGCCTTCGCGCAGTCTCGCAATCGGGAGACACGCGCCTCGTGCGACAAAATAACCACTTTGCGTGTTCACCCCACCAAGGCTGGGGTTTACCATCGCGAACAGCCCGGTTTCGATATGGGGGTGGCGGGATGAAGCGGCGCGAAAAGCTGAATTCGATTGCGGCGGCCGTGTTTTTCGCCGCGCTGTGCTCGGCAACGCGCGCGCTTCCCGCAGCCGCCCAGGCGCCGCCCGAGGCGAGCGCCGCAGTGCCGCAGGCGGGCTCCTTCCTGCTGACGGTCTTTCTGCGGCACGACCAGACGAAAACGGTCGATCAGATAAACGAGCACCTGAGACAGACCGGCTGGTACGACAAGTTCCCGCCTGATGGCGTCGAGATTGTCGCATGGTACGTGATGATGGGCATCGGCCAGGTCGTCATTCTGCGCGTGCCCGCCGAAAAGCTGCGGGACACGAACCGCGTCATCGAGCAGACCGCCTGGGGCGGCTATCGCACCGAGTTCTACCCGACTTACGACTTCAAGCCGGTATGGGATACGATCCCGCACCATCGTCCCTGAATTTCCAGCGCACCCAAATTATGAAGAGCCAGGCACAAGTTCGCCGTCGTCGGCGCATCCTCTGCGTCTTTCCGCGGTATGCCCCATCATTCGGCACGTTCCAGTATGCCTATCCGCTGATGGGTGGGGTGCGCGCCTTTATGCCGCCGCAAGGAATTCTCGTCGTTGCCGCCTATTTGCCGCCGTCATGGGAGGTGCGGATCGTCGATGAAAACATCCGTCCGACGAGCGAGGAGGAGATGGGCTGGGCCGAGGTCGTCTTTGTCAGCGGAATGCATGTTCAAAGGGCCGAAATCAAGGCGGTGGCTCGGCGAGCGCGGGCGGCGCACAAGACAACCGTATTGGGTGGCCCATCGGTCTCCGCCTCGCCGGAGCAATATCCGGAATTCGATTATCTCCACCTCGGCGAGCTCGGCGATGCGACTGAGGCGCTGATCCGCGCGATCGACGAGGACGCGCGGCCACCAGCCGCGCAGCAGCGCTTTATTACCCGCGAGCGTCTGGCGCTCGCCGAGTTCCCGATCCCGGCTTATGAGCTGATAACCGGCCGCCGCTATTTCATCGGCAGCGTGCAGTTTTCGAGCGGATGCCCCTATCGCTGCGAATTCTGCGACATCCCGGCGCTCTACGGGCGCCAGCCGCGTCTCAAAACCCCGCAGCAGGTGCTCGCCGAACTCGACGCGCTGCTCGCCGCGGGGATCAAGACCTCGATCTATTTTGTCGACGACAACTTCATCGGCAACAAGAAGGCGGCGCGGGAGCTCCTGCCCCATCTCGTCGCCTGGCAAAAGCGGCGCGGCTATCCGGTGCAGCTGTGCTGCGAAGCGACCCTCAACATCGCCAAATCGCCGGAGATTTTGGCGATGATGCGCGAAGCCTATTTCTGCACGGTTTTCTGCGGCATCGAGTCGCCGGAACTGGCGGCGCTCGACGCCATGCAGAAATCCCAGAACCGCGCGGTCCCGTTGCTGGACGCGGTCGCGACAATCAACGGTTACGGCATCGAAGTCGTCTCAGGGATCATTCTCGGTCTCGATACCGACACCCCGCAGACCGCCGATCGGTTGATAGATTTCATCGATCGCTCGCACATCCCGATGCTGACGATCAACTTGCTGCAAGCCTTGCCGAAAACACCCTTGTGGGACCGGTTGCAGGCCGTCGGGCGGCTAGACGAGGACGGGGAACGCGAGTCGAATGTCGTCTTTGCTCGCCCCTATGACGAGGTATTGCACAATTGGCGCCGTTCGATCCGCCACGCCTACACCCCGGAAGCGATCTATCGCCGCTTTGCGTGGAATGCGGAGCACACTTACGTCAATCGGATCCCCCTGCCATTGTCACGCGCGCGCCTCAACCTGGGCAACCTGCGCCGCGCGTTCGGCATCATCACGAGACTGCTGCTTCGGGTCGGGCTCTTTGGCGATTACCGCCGCAGCTTCTGGCAAATGGCCTGGCCCGCGCTGCGCGCCGGACGCATCGAGGAGCTGATCCATGTCGGGATCGTCGCCCATCACATGATCGTCTTTGCGCGCGCCTGCGCCGCGGGGCGCGAGAACGCATCCTTTTTTATCGACCGGCCAAAAATCGCCGCATAGCCTCCTCTACTCCCGCTGCAATTGGCGGGCGGCGCGCGCCGCCGGGCGTTCGGCGCAGTTCTTGAGCCACTCGGCGGTTTTCGGGAAAGGTGACATGTCGATCTGGGCCGGTCGCGCCCAGGAAAGGATGCTCGCGACATTGAGGTCGGCGAGGGTGAAATTATCGCCGAGCAGGTTTGCGTTGCGGCCGAGCCCGCCGTCGAGCACGCGTAGCGGCTGCGCCAGCTGCTTCTCGGCATCATCGGCCGCGGCGGCCTCCCGCTTGTCCTCCGGAAGAATGGCCCGGTTGAACAATGCGGTCAGCACTGGCCGCTCGACCTCGGTCATCCCCCAGAAGCTCCATTGCCAGGCCCGCGCCTCGTCTTCGAGACGGGTCGGATAGAGCGTGCCTGCGCCGTATTTCTTCGCGAGATAAAGGTTGATCGCCATCGATTCCCAAAGGACGAAGCCGTCATCGTCGATGACCGGAACATGGCCGTTGGGATTGAGCGCGAGGTGCGCTTGTGTGTGGGTCTCGCCGGTGGCGAAATCGACCTTCACATGCTCGTATCGAGCCCCAGCTCCTTGGCCATCCACAAGGTGCCGAAGGCGCGCGAGCGCGCGACGCCGTAGATCTTGAGCGCCATGCTTACCTCAGGTTCCGGCCCGCCGCGTCGCCGGCGAGAAAAATGTTCGGCTTCAGGAACATCGACAGCACCAGCGCGCCCTTTGGTGAGCGCGCAATATGGCGATTGCCTTTGGGACGCCAGACGTAGTTGCCGGCGTGCACCTCTCCCTCGTCGTCCACGAGGCTGCCTTCGAGCACAAAGGTCTGCTCGACTTCGACATGCTCGTGCAATGCCAGCTCCGCGCCCGGCTGCCAGCGGAAAAGCGCGGTCAGGAGCCCGCTTTCCGGATCTTCCAGCAGAATTTTCATGTCGATACCGGCGCACGGGGTCGGCTTCCACGGCAGGCTCTCGACCTCGACGTAACGGGACGCCAAAGGCCCGAGCCGTTCGGCGTCCTTGAGAAACGGGGTGGTTGCGGCCATAGGGTTCCCTCGCTGCTGTGTTACTCGATGATAGCCCGAAACCCGGTTATGCTGAAAAGGGCGACGAGCCTCGATGATGACGGTCCGGCTTCTCGGGAGGGAATGATGGCGAAGGGTATCCTGATTGCGGCGATGGATTTCTCGGCTGCGCCCGAGGACGAATTTCACGACTGGTACGATCTGGAGCATATCCCCGAACGGCTGCGGGTGCCGGGTTTCTTGAACGCGGATCGCTGGATCGGCGCGGACAACCCGAAGATCTCCGTCGCGACCTACGACCTCGACAATGTCGGCGTGCTTCATAGCCGGCCCTACCTCGCGGTCGGCGGCGACAACGGGTCGCCCTGGACGAAGCGCACCGCGAAGTTCCGCAAAAGCATTTTGCGATACGAGGGCGAGCAACTGTTTCCCGGCGACCGGACGGCGCCGCCCCAGGCCGCCGCCCTGATGCTGATCGGGATGAATGTCGCGCCCGAGCACGAGCATGAATTCAACGAATGGTACAATACCGAGCACATTCCGGCCCTCGGCTCGGTGCCGGGCACGTTGTGCGCCCGGCGCTACCGCGGTACTGGTGGCACACAGCGTTACGTCGCGCTGTATCATCTAACTTCGCCCGAAGTCGTGCGCTCGGCCGAATGGAAGAAGGCGGCGGACACCCCTTGGACGCAGAAGATGCGGCCGCATTTCCGCGACCATTTGCGCATCGAGTGCCGCCGCTACACCCGCGCGCGGTAAAGCGGCCGATCGTTCGTCGGTCGGTCCGGGACGCGGGTTCCGCTCGCGAGCCCGGAAACCAGAAACACGGGCCTCGCGGCGAGGGTTCGTCAGCCGGTGCTCATGTTCTGCGCACCCGGCCCAGGGCCGCCCCGAATGACGGTGTTGCCGGAAATCGAATCGCTGTCACGGAAATTTTGCTGCTGTCTTCACCGCTTCGATTAAGACATCGATCGCGGCATTTATCGCATTTTGGGCGATCACCTTAGCATCGACGTCGGTTTCCCGGCTCAGAATGAACATCGTTTGGCTCTGCTGTCGCAGCAGGTCCTCGGCGTCCGCTTGATTTATTTCTCCGGAGGCGAGTGCTGTCTCGATCGCAGCGGCGTTTTCTATCACGCTCTGCACATCCGCCGCAAAATTGTGTCGTATTTTGTCCCAACTGGCGCCTGCTGCATTTTCTGCCGCTTGGAGCACCCTTTTGGTTACAGCAGTGGTGTCCATGGACAACCTCCTCACCTTCCTGCTTTTTTGGCGTTCTCGGTCCTTACGATTGAGCTAATCTGTGTCCGCATCGTGTTTTGTTCGATATTGATAGCGGCCGGCGGTATTCGGTTGTCTCGCTGATGAACCGCCTCCAGCCGATGTACCGTCTCGATCAGCGCTCTGACCTGATCGATCGAGGGGTCATTGTTTTCGTGCGACTGCGCGAGTGCAAGCAGCGAACTCAGCTCGACTTCGATTTTGTTGTATGCCGGCTTGTTGGCCTCATAGCTGAGATCGGCGCCTTTGGGCGGATTGCGTTGGTTTTGCAGCAGCGTGTCTATTTCCCTTTGAATTTCGGATGCTGTCTTTACGAAATCCTCGTCATAGTCGCTGACGAGCTGAATGTGGCACGCGCCGACGAGAATTAGGTAGCCGAGCACCAGGAAGCTCCGCGCGCCGAAGACGCGAATGCAGTAGCGCCGCACTTTCGTGTTTCTCCAGAGCGCGTGTAGCGCGAGAGAGGGGCCGGACCGCCGGTGCATCACTCGGCGGTCGCCGTCCCGTCAGATAAAGAAGACGCCTTTGCCGGTGGTCTGCGTGTCGAACAGGCGGTAGGCTTCTTCGGCCTGCTCGAGCTTCCATTCATGGGTGAAGAGGCGGTCGACGTCGACCTTGCGATCAACGACGAAGCGCGCGCAGTCGGCTTGGCCCTGCCACGAAAAGGTCCAGGAGCCGATGATCGTCAATTGCTTGCGCAGCATGTCGGGGCTGACGTCGATCGTCACGTTGTTGCGTTCGCCGACAAAGGCGACCGTGCCCCACACCTTGGCGCTGCGCACTGCGGCAATGCGGCCCTCGGGCTGGCTCGAGGTGTCGAGCGTGAAATCGGCGCCGCCATGCGTCAAATCCTTGATCGCGCCGACCGGATCGTTCGAGCGCGGATTGACGGTCTGCCAGGCGCCGAACTCCTTGGCCCGCTCCAGCCGCTCGGGGCTCACATCGAGGGCGATGACGTGGGCTCCCATCGCGCTTGCGAGTTGGGTCGCCGACAGGCCGACCGGCCCCTGGCCGAACAGTGCGATCGTGTCGTTGCCCGAGATATTCAGCCGGCGCAACGCTCCGTAGGCGGTCCCGGTCCCGCACGAGATCGCCGCTCCGGCGGAGAAGGACAGCTCATCGTGCAGCGGAACCAAGGTGAAGTCGGGCACCTTCAAATAGCGGGCATGCCCGCCGTGGGCATTGTTGCCATAGACGAGGACGGGCTCCTCCTGGCACAGCTGCGACCAGCCTGAGCGACAGTGCTCGCAGACGGTGCAGCCTTTGTAATGGTGCACCATGACGCGCTGGCCGACCCGAGCCACCTTCTCGCTGACACCGGGGCCGATTGCTGCGACGACGCCGCACGGCTCGTGCCCGCCGATGACCGGGTTCGGGTTGACCGGCAAGCCGCCGATCGATTCACCGCCGGATTTAGGGCGGCGATACTGGTGCAGATCGCTGCCGCACATGCCGGAGGCCTTCATTTCGACGACGACCTCGCCGGGCCCCGGTGTCGGGTCCGGAAATTCCATCAGCTCGATCTCGCGCCCGCCGGTGAAGACTACGCCGCGCATCGGTTCCTCCGCTTTTCGTCACGATTGGAGGACCAGCCTACGCTCTTTCCGCCGGCGGCGCGAGAACGCCTCACTCGCGCGAGACAACCTTGCTGTCCTCGGCAACGATCCGCGGTGACCCGTCTGCGAAACGGACTCTGTATGTGTAGTGAACGAGCCCGATAGAACGAGCTCCTCGCTCGGGACTTACCGCGTCAAAATCCCGAACTCCCGAAATCTCGCATTCCGCCGTTGCATCATCGCAGGAAATCCTAGGACCGGCCTCGCCCGGCGGCAACCAGGTCTGACGCATCGGCCACCGGCGAATGAAATTAAATTTCTCTTTGAGAATGCTTTCTCGGGTCGCCGGCTTCCCATAGTAATCGACAAGAGGAGCATAAATGGAACTGAGGTAAGGCAGCACTTGGTCGCTGCTGCCGCCGGCATTGGCCCAGTAGGCGTTCATAAAGTTGGCCGCTTCGGTGGTGAGGGGGGAATATCCCGGCGCTTGCCGCGGCGGCAAGCGAACGGCAATAGCTGACGGCATCCGACGGGGCGAAGGCGGTTTTGCCGGCGGACCGGATGACCCTTGCGCTCGGGCGCCATCGGTTTCTCGGCGGGCTGCGTCTGCGACGATTCCTCCGGGGCCGCCGGCGGCGCGCTCTCTCGGGGCGGCAGCGGCGCCGAGGCTTCCGGCGGAGAGGGGGCGGGGTCTACCCATTCGATATTCGGGGATGACGCGCCTCGAGCCGGCACCAGACCCAGCGCAAGCAGAGCGACAGAGGCCAGTAAGAGAAGGGATGATTTTCTCATGCTGTTTAGGTCATCGCTCGTTCCTGACCTCAAATACGGATCGGCGCCAGAGCGAGTTCCCGCCGCCGCTGGTGCGAGAGGCTCTCAACCAGCTGTCGAAAAACCGCCCATGAACCGGTGAAAGCGGGCGAGGAAGCCGCGGGTGCGCGGGTTTTGCGGGTTTTCGAGGAGCTGTGCGGGTGGCCCGCTCTCGACGATGACCCCGTCGCTCATGAAGGCGACGAGATCGGCGACCTCATGGGCAAAGGCGACCTCATGGGTGACGATGACCATTGTCATTCCCTCGCGGGCGAGCTGCTCGATGACGCCCAATACTTCGCCGACCAGCTCGGGATCGAGCGCCGAGGTGACCTCGTCGCACAGCATGACGGCGGGGTTCATCGCCAAGGCCCGCGCGATCGCGACGCGCTGGCGTTGCCCGCCGGAGAGATGCGAGGGATAGGCGTCGGCCTTGTCGCCGAGCCCGACCTTTTCGAGCAAGCCGCGGGCGACGTCCTCCGCCTCGCGTCTCACCATCCGTTTGACGATCGTCGGCCCGGCCATGACGTTGCCGAGCGCCGTCATGTGCGGGAACAGATTGAAATGCTGGAAGACCATGCCGGTCGCCGCACGAAACGCCGACAGCTCGCGGTCGGCCGGCTTGTTGCGGCTGCCCTCACCGAAGCGCATTTCGCGCTCGCCGACGCAGATCCGCCCGCGATCCGGCTCCTCGAGCAGGTTGATGCAGCGCAGCAGCGTCGATTTTCCGGAGCCGCTCGGTCCGATGATCGCGACGACGGAACCGCGGTCAACCCGCAGCGACACGCCTTTCAGCACTTGGACCGCGCCGAACGCCTTCCACAGATCGGCGATCTCGATCATGGGACCTAATCCGCGCGCCTCAGTCCGCTCGGGCGAGCCGGCGCTCGACCTGCTGCGCCGCCAAGGTCAGCGGAAACAGCACGAGAAAATAGATGATCGCGACCATCGTATAGACTTCGAGCGGGCGGTAGGTCGCCGCGGTGATGATCGTGCCTTGGTAGAGCAGATCGGCAACCGCGATCGTCGACACCAGCGAGGTGTTCTTCAGCTGGATGATCGACTGGTTCATGAAGGGCGGGATCATCCGCTTGACCGCCTGCGGCAGGATGACATGGCGCATGACCTGACGACGCCGCATGCCGATCGCGCGCGCCGCATCCCACTGCCCGCGTTCGATCGAGTTGACCCCGCCGCGGATGATCTCGGCATAAAAGGCGCCGGTGTAGAGCGACAGCACCAGATACCGCCGCGACATGCGCCGGGATGTCGATGCCGAGAACCACCGGCAACGCGTAATAGAACCAGACGATCTGCACCAGGAGCGGCGTGCAGCGGAAGATCTCGACATAGGCGACGAGCGGCGCGGTGATCATCGGGTTGCGCGACAGCCGCAACAACCCGGCGACGAGCCCAATCACCAGCCCCAGCATGATCGTCCCGACCGTGTAGGCGATCGTGACCCCGAGCCCGGCCAGGATCAGCCAGCGGTAGGCCCAGAGAAAGGAGAAGTCCCAGGCATAGCCGGCGGCGGTCATCGAGGCTTGCCCTCACCCGCCTCACTGCGTTCGGCACCCTCTCCCGCATTGCGGGAGAGGGGCTACGAGGCACTCAGCACAGAGCTCCTCGCCCGCACCGCGGGAGAGGGGGGACCAAGCCCGAAGGGCTTGGTGGGTGAGGGTACTGCTTGTCACAACTCTACGTCGGAGGGCACGTCCTCGGGCTTGACCCCGTTGATCGCGAGACCGGCGTAGAGCCATTCCCGGATTTGCTGGATGCCGCGGTTGTAATCGACCCAGGCGTTGAGGAAGTCGCGCCAGCGCTTGTCCGGCTCCATGCGTATCCCCATGCAGGTCGGCAATTGCACGCGCGGCTGATGCAGCATCTGGAATTCGCCGAGCGCCGGGTTCTTCTTGACCGCGGTCAGCCCCAGATTGACCGCGAGGATCACGCAATCGGCCCGCCCGGTCTGCACTGCGAGAATGCAGTCGTCGCGCGCCTTCAAGGCGATAATCGTCGCCTTTGGCGCAAAGCGGCGCGCGGCGATCTCGTGCACCGAGCCGATATCGACCGCCACCTTGACCTCGGGCTTGTTGAGGTCGCTCCAGTTCTCGGCGTGGAAACCCTTCTTGCCGACCATGCCGAAGCCGTGCAGGTAGAAAGCATGCGTGAAATCGATGACGAGCGCCCGCTTCGGCGTCGGGTTGAGCGCGAAAGCCAGATCGATCTTGTTGGCCTGCAGGTCGAGCACCGAATTGCCGTAGGTCGATTCGAGATATTCGACCTGGCCATCGAAAACGCCGGCGATGTCCTTGGCCATCTCGATGCACATGCCGGACCAGGCCCCGGAGGCGATGTCCTTGTTGAAGTAAGGAGCCTCACCCGGCAGGGCTGCGATCCGCAGAACCTTACCGCGCTTGATCCGGTCGATCGTCAATTCCGCAGGCTGGTCTTCGGCCCGGGCAGCGCCGGCAAGGATTGCCGGAGCGCCCGCCGCTCCGGCGGCGAACAAGCGGCGTGACAGCATGAAAGCCTCCTCTTCTTCTTTGGTCCTTGACATGCCAGAAATTAGCAAGCCATCGGACCTGCCGAAAGCAAAGGATGAGCCAATGCCTGTCAACAAGCCGCACCTCGAATTTCACCGGGTCGATATGAGTTCGGGGTGGTCGACGCCTCCCGGCTATCCAACCGGCATCGAGCAGAAGATCCTGGCGGGTTCACTCGACGAACCCCGGCGCAACGGCAGCCGAACGCGCCTGTTGCGGTTTGCGCCGGGGGTGTTCACGACCGAGCCGTTTGTCCACGAATATTGGGAAGAGGTCTATCTGATCGAGGGCGATCTGACGGTCGGCAACGACGCCGCAGGACAGGGCGGCGAGCGCTTTCCCGCAGGCACCTATGCGTGCCGCCCGCCCGGCGCCGTCCACGGTCCGTTCAAATCGAACGGCGGCTGTCTGTTGTACGAGATCCATTACTACGCCGAGTAATTTGGCGGGCCTGCCTCAGCTTGGCCCCCAAAATGTCACGGATACGACCCGACAATTCCCCTTTTGGCCTCTAACCGGGATCGGGCCGAAGCCTGCCGGTGTTCTACCGGTAAGCACCTGGTTGGAGCTCGCCATGCGTCCGATGCCGATAATCGCCGCCGCTGCATTCCTCTTCTGCCGCGAGCGGGCCCGCCATGGCGGCAAACCCGACGAGGATCGCTGAGACCGGCGCGTTCCTCTTGGGCAATGCCTACCGCTGCGGTGTTCCCGACGACCGCGTCGTGCGCGCGGGAAAGGTAATCCGCGAGCTGATCGTTGCCGCGGCTGACGATGCCGGCGAACAGACCGCGGCCAAGTCACGCTTTGCCCAAATCTTTCGGGAGAGCGCGCGTGCCGAGGGCAACGGTCGCACGCCGACCCCGCCCTGCCACACGGTGGTCAGCCAATTCGAACGGCTTGAGCAGTTTCACGGCCAGGCCGGCCGGTGAGTGCTTGAAAATGCATCCTCCACATCCACTCGTCACCCCGGCGAATGGCCGGGGTCCATGTTGCCTTCGCAAGAGCGGCTGAACAATGGGTCCCGGCCTCCGCCGGGATCGTCAACTCGGGTCTCGGTCCCGCACCAAATCTGAGTTTTGCGGCCGCATCTGGCTGATGCTGGCTGATAATCCGCATTAAAAACAGCCAGGATAACTGGCCTTAGCCGCGGAAAACCTCGTTTCTCGGCTCCCACAGCAACAAAAAACCGCTGTTATTGCTGGCTGTTCCTGGCTGTTTTCTCGCTGATACTATTCGCTGATGACGCCGCCGAGCGGGACCCAGCGCGCGCCGTCGAACCGTTTCAGCCGCATCTGCTTGATCGCGTGATAGTCGGTCGGGGTGGTATTGAGCGTGATGCCGGGAATCAGCATCGGCACCGCGACCTCCTCCATATGTGAGACGCGGTCGAGCAGCCGCTCGCGCGTGACTTCTGGGCCGCAGCTCTTCAGGGCCTCGACGACCGCGGAAGCCATGTAATAGGCGATGACGTTCGACCAGTCGTTCGGGTCGGCGCCGGAATTGTAGTTCCTCATGAAATCGAGATAGGCGCGCACCTCCGGGTCCTTCTGCCAGGCCGGGTCGCCCGGCTCCTTCAGGAACTCGGCGGTGATGACGCCGACCGAATGGTCGAGACCGGCCGGCTGCATGACCAGCGGGATCGACGAGGCCGGGTACGGAACGATGTGCAGCGGATGCCAGTCGATTTCGGCGACTTTGCGGATTGCCTGCGCGGCGAATTTGGGCAGGGCGATGTCGAGCAGTGTGTCGGCGCCGGACGCCTTCAATCCGACGACCTGCGAATCGACGGTCGGATCGGTGACCTCGTAGGACGCCTCGGCGACGACCATCGTTTTCGCCTTGTCGCCCAGGGCGGCTTTCAACGTGTTGAGATGGTCCTTGCCGTAATCGTCGTTCTGGTACAGCACCGCGATTTTCGCATCCGGCTTTTCCTTGAGAATGAACTTGGCGAAACCTCGCGTCTCGCTGACAAAGCTCAGATCGCCGCCCATCGTCCACGGGTAATGCTGCGGGTCGCGAAAACGCGAGGTGCCGGTGAACAAAAACATCTGCGGCACCTTGCGCTCGTTGAGGTAGCGCTGCACCGAGGCGTTGGTCGGCGTGCCGAGCGAGCCGAAGATGCCGAAAACCTGGTCCTGCTCGACCAGCCGACGGGTCTGCTCGACAGTCTTGGGCGGGCTGTAGCCGTCGTCGAGCGTGATGAAGTCGATCTTGCGGCCGTTGACCCCTCCGGCGTCGTTGACCATGCGGTAATAGGTCGCCTGCGTCCGCCCGATCGTCGCGAAGGACGAGGCCGGCCCGCTATAGGCGATCGTCTGGCCGATCTTGATCTGAGTGTCGGAAACGCCGGGCGTCGGTTGGCTCCCGGCCGCGCGCGAATGAGCAGCCATCGCCCCGGCCAGGAAGGTGACCAGCATGAGACGGAGCAGAAACATCGGCATCCCCAATCAATGCGCGGGATCATCCATATCCTGCAAATACGGCTATTTTCGGGTCCGCCAGTCCTCGTCGGATCAGCAGTGGGCCGTTGCCCGCGAGCATGACTTCAGCCAGGACCGAATTTCCCAGTCGGGGGTACTATGGGCGCGCAGAAGCTTGGCTTCGCTACGCCTAGATGTTGAGATGATCAATGAGGCAGCGTCAGTATTTAGCAACTTCCTTAGCGATATGATAACGGATTCCTAGATCTGAGGCCCTCCAAATGTCTCACCGATTCTCGCGAAAATATATGCTTGACCCAAAGGATCTCCTAATAATATACATGAACAAAAGTCGAACTAATGGGAGTAAGCGAATGCCGGAGCCGATTGCGACGCCCTCTCATTCGATCGGTTGCCCGGACCGGCCGAGTGATGATTTGAGAGACGATCCCGCATTAGCGCGAGGCCAGCTCGATCTCGCCTTACCCCTCCTTGGTGGCCAACCAACCGAATCGAATCGGGGCGCCGCCGCGCCAAGACAGCCAGCGCGTCTACTACGTCAGGCTTACAGCCTCTTGGTTCCGGACATATACGCAGTGATTTGGTGACTGGGGCCGTCCGAGGTTCTGCGATAAACGAAGCGCGGATGGCGGAGTGTATGGATCACCCAGCAACACTCGCGCCCCAGCAGCCGCCCATGTATACTACAAATCTCGGCGCTGCGTACGCAGTAGATTCACTCGTCCTTCTGCGCTCGATACCAAATGAAAGCGTCGGCGCTGTCATCACATCACCACCATACGCACTCGAATTTAAAAAAGAATATGGAAACGTAGACAAAGCGGACTATGTGAACTGGCTCCTGCCCTTCGCCGCCGAAATTAAGCGCATACTCGTTCCTGACGGGAGCTTTGTTCTTAATATCGGCGGAAGTTATAATCCCGGACAACCTACTAGATCACTGTATCATTTCAAGCTGTTGGTTGCTCTTTGCGAGCAGCTAGGTTTTCATCTCGCTCAAGAATGCTTTTGGTATAATCCGGCAAGGTTGCCGGCCCCAGCTGAATGGGTGAATGTACAACGTTTCCGCATCAAAGATAGCGTCGAATATATTTGGTGGCTCTCACCGAGTCCAAGGCCCTATGCTGATAATACTCAAGTGTTGATACGATACAGCCCCGATATGAGACGTATCCTAAAAAAGGGCTATAAAGCAAAGGTTCGTCCCAGCGGTCATAATATAACTGAAAAATTCAAAAAAGACCTTGGCGGAGCAATTCCATCCAACTTATTGGTTAGAGGGAACAACGAAAGCAACTCTGCTTATATAAAAGCGTGCCAAGACCTCAGAGTCGCCGTGCATCCGGCGAGAGTATCCCTACGCAATACCGGAGTTCTACATCAAATTGTTGACGCGACCGGGTGGGATCATTCTGGATCCTTTCGCGGGAAGTAATACTACTGGTCGAGCTGCTGAGGATCTTTCTCGACGATGGCTCGCGGCGGACGCCAACGGGGATATGTTCGAGCTTCAGCTGTGCGCTTCGGTATTGATCCCCACATCCTCTGAATAATGAACGATGCCATGGACGTCCTGGGTCGCTTGTACGGCGATCACGGATGGCCGTCGCCCTTTCACGTCTTGGAAGGCGTAAGCCTCGTGCGCGGCGGACTGGAACCCATTGCTGCTGCACGGCGCGTAGGTACAACCAGACAAAGGCTATTGGAGTTGCTGGAAACCAGCGACCCGATGGCCCGCCTATTGAGTGTGTCTGCGGCCGATGTCTCCGATGAGAATCGAACGGCAGCCAAGCGTGGTCTTTCCCAAATCCTGCTTGGCCGGGCCGCTGAATTGGCCTTCGAGGATATTTACCGCTCAGAGATGGGCACCCAGGAATTCGAACTCATTGATCTTCATGAGGGCCGGACTGACACTGACTATCGGCTGTTAAATGGCCGCAAGCGACCATTGTATCGGATCAATATCAAATTCTTTGGTTCAACGTTTCGGCGCGCGCCCGAGCTCGTGGGCCTCGTCCCTGACGACTGTTTTCCCTTGGCAACCTACAAGATCTTCAATGCACTGAAGAAACAAGAGCAGGAACATCTCCGGTATATATTTCTCGTGGTGTTCGTGCGCGCGCTCAACGTGGATGCGATAGGAGCGTATATTCCAGCGTTCTACATTGATTTTATGGCGTTGTTGCGCCGGTCGCCAAGGAGCGGACTACCCAGGCGCAACGTCGAAGATCGTGCAGTCGATTGGATGGTAAAGAATCGCTCGGACGCTTTTCAAATGACTTACGCGCCAATTCGTCAAGCCGCGTGGTATATTATCGGCGCGGAAGGCAGACTTGCTTCTGCGCCAGAAGCTTTTCGACCGTGTATACGCACTCAAAATCCGCGGGTTTGCTCAGCAGTTTCGTGGTGCAGAGCTTGATATGCACTTTTCACTCTCGGAGGACCTCGTCCTCCTACAGCGCTTCTTCAACGTCCTGCGAGATGACGGTCAAACGATGATTGCTGCGATGCTGGAACGCGGAACAATTTAACCGCTTACGGCAAGAGATAGCGCGTCACGACCAACATCACGGACTGGGAGGACCAGCTGGCAGCAAACGCGCCGATCCCTATATCTTCTCTTATGGACTTCGAACTCTCGGACGAGCAGCGGGCGTTTGCCGAGACGGCGCGGGCGTTTGCGCGCGAGGAATGGCTGCCGCAGGCGCCCGGCTGGGACGAGCGCGGCGAATTTCCGGTCGCGGCGTTGCGACGTGCGGCGGAGCTGGGGTTCGCCGGCATCTATGTCGGCGACGAGTTCGGCGGCAGCGGGCTCGGCCGGATCGACGCGACGATCATCTTCGAGGAGCTTGCCGCGGCTTGCGTCTCGACCGCCGCCTTTCTGACGGTCCACAACATGGCGGCGTGGATGATCGACCGCTTTGGCAGTCGCGAGCAGCGCGCGCGGTTTCTGCCCGAGCTGATGACGATGGCGCATTTCGCCAGTTATTGCCTGACCGAGCCGGGCAGCGGCTCGGATGCGGCGGCGCTCGCGACGCGCGCGGTGCGCGACGGCGACGAGTATGTGCTCAACGGCACCAAGGCGTTCATCTCCGGCGGCTCGGTCAGCGACGTTTACGTGACGATGGTGCGCACCGGCGGGGCTGGGCCGAAGGGCATCTCCTGCCTCGTCGTCGAGAAGGACGCGCCGGGCCTCTCCTTTGGCAAAAAGGAGCGCAAGCTCGGCTGGAACACGCAGCCGACCGCGATGGTGATCTTCGAGGACTGCCGCGTGCCGGTCGCCAACCGGCTCGGCGAGGAGGGCGACGGCTTCAAGATCGCGATGATGGGGCTCGACGGCGGGCGCTTGAATATCTCCGCCTGCTCGCTCGGCGGCGCGCGCGCCTGCCTTGAAGCGGCGCGCGACCATCTGCTCGAGCGGCGGCAATTCGGCCAGCCGCTCGCCGATTTCCAGGCATTGCGGTTCAAGCTCGCCGACATGGCGACCGAGCTCGACGCGGCGCGGCTGATGGTGCGGCGCGGGGCGGCGAGCCTCGATCGCGGCGACCCGGAGGCGACGATGCACTGCGCGATGGCCAAGCGCCTCGCGACCGATGCCGGGTTCCACATCTGCAACGAGGCTTTGCAGCTGTTCGGCGGCTACGGCTACCTCAAAGACTTCCCGATCGAGCGCTATCTGCGCGACGTGCGCGTCCATCAAATCCTCGAAGGCACCAACGAGATCATGCGGGTCATCATCGCCCGGCGCCTGCTCGGCAATTGATAAGCGGCGCCGCGAAACCTTCCTTAAGCTCAGGGGGCTAGCAAGCGGCGGACGAAGTCGGCGTAGGCGTCTTGGCTGAGCTGATCGATGACGTTGTCGATACCCTCGGCGGTCATGCCCGTCTTGGACGCTATAGCGCCGATCAAGGCGTGCCGGTTGGCGGTTGCGGCGAGCAGCGCGGCCGTGCGGGCATTGAATGTATCCCTTGCGGCATCGCGGGCAGTGCTGGCTTGCGCCAGTTCGTCGTTGCGGGCGGCCGCCGCCCGGAGCAGTGCTTGGCGCTCTTGCAGCTGAGCCTGGTTCGCTGGCGGAGGCACCGCGGCCAGCTGAGCTCTCAACCTGCTGCAGTTCGACCTGCACCTCGGCAACGGTCGGTGTCGGTGGCCCTAGCGCGGCGAGGGCTACGCGCAGGGCTGTCTCCGCCGTCGTGACGACGCCGGCGGCTGCTTCGAGTTGGGACGCTGCTGCGGCGGCTGCCCGCGCGCGGATAATGATTTCCGCCGGCCGCTGCGCCTCGGCAAAGTTCAAAACTTGCGAGGCGCCGATGAAGCCGAATTCGCGCAGCGCATCGAGCTGAACCCCGACGTAGCGCCACAACAACGCCGCATCGATAAGGCAAACCACATATTCAAAAGCCAACCCGGTCCGAATACTTGTCCGGATCGGATCTACGGCAATTAGCTGGGCGATTGTTGTAATTCCTTCAGTGCGTAAGGCTGCTGCCTTCTCCTCGTCGACGCCGGGCAACTTGACAATGAGATCATTGCGCTCCTCGGGGGTGGCACTGGGCAACGTTCCGGCCTTCGTCGCGACATTGCTTAGTATTCTCGTGATGCTGTCGAGCGAAAACATGCTGATCACGAAAGCCAAAAAGGCGCCGGTCCCGGTGCCGAGCAGTGCCGCGGGTGTCGTCCCTGCGGCGCCAGGCGCACCGCGCCATATCAGGGCGATGGCTTGACCCAGGGGAACCGCAATTATCAGCCGCAGCGCATACCAGGAGAGATCGGAGGGGTGGAATGTCCATTGGTAATTGCGTGTGATCGAGTCGGAGGCGATCCATGTGAATGCCCCGAAAATTGCGGCAACGCTGACCAAGTCGAGCTGCACGCCGAGCGGCGTGATCGGCGGCGCGCCGTTAACCTGCGCTTCGCCCAGCGCGATCCCACCAGCATAGCCAAAGAAGAGCACAATAAAGCCGACCGCCGTGAGCAGGACAGAGGGTATCAGATATACATTCATCCCAAAGTCATCGACGAACAGTTCGGCAAACTTGTTCTCTAGGTCGGTTGCCAAATCGGGCGAAAGGTTCGGGCGCTGTTCCCTCCAACGTCGCGCCAGCGAGGCGAAGCCGTCGCGGCCCCGCCAGAATTGATCGAAATAGCGAGCGATCAGGTCGGGCGAATAAAACCCGCGGATAAGTTCTATTTTCTTTGGCCTGTCCGATGTTGATGTACGCGAAAGCTGGACCGATGAGCAGCCAAAGCGACAGTAGAACGCAAACCAGGGAAAACCCATAGATTTCCCTCCGGAAGGTTTTGAAGTCCCAGCAACACCCGGAGGTGGTGCAGCAGTGCCGCCAGAGCCGCGCAAGCTCCGACGGCGATTAGCACGCCAGCGCCGACGACTGGGATAGAGAGCAGACCGCTATACCGCGTACACCATCGCGGAAGACCGCCCCTCTGAATCTCCGCTCCGTGATCGCCCCGACGCAGATCCGGCATTGAACTCTTCTCCCTTTTTTGACTTTTTGGTTGATGCTGCGGGTTTATTGCATCCAGTCATGGGTTGGGGCAATGACCGGCCGAGCCGGTGGCACTGGGGCTCGCGCGCATCGGGTGCTGGATGGTAATATCCCGGACTATGTCCCTCTCTATCTCCCGCCGCCCGCCCGCCACCTGATGGCCGATACCGAGGAGATCGTGCTTGGCCGAAGAGGCGGCCTGGCGATGCTGACGATCAACCGGCCGCAGGCACTCAATGCGCTGACCCTCGACAATTACCGCCGCATCGACCCGGCATTGCGCGAGTGGGCGGCCGACCCGTCGGTACATGCGGTCGTCGTCCGCGGCGCCGGCGACCGCGCCTTCTGCGCCGGCGGCGACGTGCGCGCGGTCTACGAGGCCGGCCGCGGCATCGGCGGGGATCCCGGCCTGACGGCGGTCTTCTTTCGCGAAGAATACGAGTTGATCCGGCGGATCCACCATTTCCCGAAGCCCTACATTGCGATCATCGACGGGATCACGATGGGCGGCGGCGCCGGGATCTCGGTCAACGGCGCTTACCGGATCGCCACCGAGCGCACCCTGTTCGCGATGCCGGAAACCGGAATTGGCCTCTTTCCCGACGTCGGCGCGACCCGCTTTCTGAACCGCTGCCCGGGTCACGTCGGTCGTTACCTCGGCGTGACCGGCGCGCGGCTGAAGTCGGCGGATGCGCTTTATTGCGGCTTCGCCACACATTTCGTCGAGCGCGACCATATCGAGGCGCTGCTCGACGAGTTGACCGCCGACCACATCTCGGTGGAAGCGGTTCTGAGCCATTTCGCGCCCGCTCTGGATCCGCCCCCGCTCGCAGCGTTGCAGCCGGCGATCGACCGGTGCTTTGCCGGGGACACAGTCGAAGCGATCCTCGAAGGGCTCGCGGCAGAAGCCGCGGCAGGTGGCGCACATGCGGGATGGGCCGCCGAAACCCGTGCCGACCTGCTCACCAAATCGCCGACCGGCCTCAAGATCACCTTGCGTCAGCTGACGATGGGGCGGGATTACGACCTCGACGCGGCGCTCGCCCTCGAATATCGGCTGACCCAGCACGTCATGGCCGGGCACGACTTCTACGAGGGCATCAGGGCAATGCTGATCGACCGCGATCGCAACCCCCAATGGCGTCCGGCAAGCCTGGCCGAGGTTACCGACAGCATCGTCGACACGTATTTCGCGCCGATCGGCGACCGCGAGCTTCGGCTTTCCTGAGGAGCCCTCACTCTGCCCGCTCCCTGCGCACGGGGAGGGTAAAGGGACATAAAGGAAAACTGGAAATCCGAGAGCCGATCATGATAGCACCGTCTACCTGAGGTGGACCCCGATCGTGCGACAGCGGGAGCCGCTCTTTAAGGTGTAGCCCGGCCGGTCAATCCGCGTCACCGTCACCTCGTGATCGGCGGCCAGCTGACTGAGCATCCGGTTAAGCTCGCGCCGGTCGGCCCGCGCGCCGGTCACCTTCTCGCGGTAAATGTTGCGGCTGCTGCTGCATCGGAGTGGCTCGAGCGAAATTGCCGATAGTACTGAATTATAGAACGTGTCAGGCCGCTCGCTCGCTTTCGGGGCAGAGCCGTAGTATTCTACAGAGAGACAATGAACAATGCAGGGAAGCGCATGCCGACATTCCAGCCCCGGCTTGACATACTGCCGCCGCCGCAACGGGCGCTATGGCCGCAGCGCGACGCGACGCCCGATCGTTTTACGCTGCACGGTGGCGCGGCTTTGGTGCTGCGGATCGGACATTTTCGCGGACACCTTTCGATCCCGCGGCACTGGCCCGCGAAATTCCTTATCTTACCGGGGCTGAGCCGGTGCAGGTTGTCAGTGATACATCAACCTGTCGGCTAGACGCGGCGGACCGGTGCTGGTGTCCTTCTTTGGCAATCTGAGGCTTGGAGAGGTCGCGCCGCGCGAAATTGCCGAGGGATCGAAGGTGCATGTTGCATCGCCGCTCGATGTGGCCGGGACGAAGGCGCTGATGGTGCAGCAACGCGCGCAAGCGAGAGACTATGTTGATATTGATGCGCTGATCCGGCACGGCATCGATCTGCCGCCAGTGCTGGCAGCGGGTGTCGCCGTCTACGGATGTAGCTACAACTCGCTCCTTACGCTCAAGGCGCTCAGCTATTTCGATGATGTGCCGTCACTGTCGGGTGACGTGCAGGAGCGGCTGCGACAGCCGTCGCCGCCGTCGATCCGGTCAGCCTGCCGGTGTTGACGCCATATGCTCGGCACGACAATGGACGGGCGCCATGAAAAATGCTGCAAGCAACGCCCGCATTGCTGCGCGCTGCACGGCGCGTGATGTGGTTCGAGGAACCGGAGCGCGCTCTCGCCGATCCGGTGCAATTTCTCGCGCACGTCATGGTCTTCGGTGGGGTCGAGGATTTGAAGGCGCTGCGCGGCATGTTGGTAAAAACGAATACGCGAAGTGCTGCAACACGCCTCGCCGGGCATCTTCGACGTGCGGTCGTGGGCCTATTGGGAATTTGCTTTGTGATCGGCGACCTACGCCGCCGTTGCCGACGCGCACCTTCCCTCCGGCGTGCCCAATCCTACGATAATCCTGCATTGCATATCTTTAGAGTTCTGGATACTCCGTCTGCACTGATCGGGCACCATGATGCTGCCAGTCCGGGCGCGGTTCGCTATGGCGCGGCAGCATGGGGGGAGCGGAGATGGCGACCATCGGGTTTATCGGGCTTGGGAATATGGGGGCGCCGATGGCGGCCAATCTCCTGAAGGCCCGGCATCAGGTGACCGGCTTCGACCTCGTGCCGGGAGCCGTCGAGGCGCTGGTCGCGACGGGTGGACAGGCTGCCAAATCGACTGCCGAGGCGGCCGCTGCGGGTGACGTCGTGATCACGATGCTGCCCGCCGGCCCGCAGGTGCGCGCGGTCTATCTCGAGGAGGGCGGCGTTCTCGCCAGCGCCCGGCGCGGGGCATTGCTGATCGACTGCTCGACGATCGACGTCGAGAGCGCGCGAGCCGTCGCGACGGCGGCAAAGGCGGCGGGTTTCGACATGCTCGATGCGCCGGTGTCGGGCGGGACAGCGGGGGCGGAAGCGGCGAGCCTTACCTTCATGGTCGGCGGCGAGGCCGCGGTTTTTGACCGTGCTCAGCCGCTATTGGCTGCAATGGGCCGGACGATCGTCCATGCCGGCCCGGCCGGCAACGGCCAGGCGGCCAAGATCTGCAACAACATGATCCTCGGCGTCTCGATGATCGCTGTGTGCGAAGCCTTCGCGCTCGCCGAACGGCTCGGGCTCGAGGCGCAGACCCTGTTCGACATCAGTTCCAAATCCTCCGGCCAATGCTGGGCCTTGACGAGCTATTGCCCGGTGCCGGGGCCGGTCCCGGCGTCGCCGGCAAACCGCGACTACGCGCCCGGTTTCACCGCGGCGATGATGCTGAAGGATTTGCGGCTCGCGCAACAGGCGGCGGGCGCAACCGCGACGGCTTCCCCGCTCGGCGCAGCCGCGGCCAATCTTTACCAGTTGTTCGTCGATGGGCGCGCCGGCGTTCTCGATTTCTCTGGGATCTATCGCTTAATCCGCAAAGCCGACGATAAAACTTGAAACGATAAATTTACAAATCAACGGTAAGCTTACCGTCTTTTTGCCGGCTAGCGAGGCTCGGATGAATACCGCATATCTGGAGGTGATTTCGCTCGTCGAGCGACTCCACCGCCATTTTCTCGAGGTCGTAAAGCTCGAGCTCGAAGGGCTCGGGATCCACGACATCAACAACGTTCAGGGAATGATGCTGTTCAATATCGGCGACGCGGAGATGACGGTCGGCGAGCTCACGTTGCGGGGCTGCTATCTCGGCTCGAACGTTTCGTACAACGTCAAGAAGATGGTCGAGAACGGCTATCTGGCGCAGCAGCGCTCGCTGCACGACCGGCGTTCGATCCACGTCCGGCTGACCGAAAAGGGGATCAGGCTGCGCGACCGCCTGACCGCAATGTATCGGCGCCATGCCGAAATGCTGCCGCACGCCGGTGTAAGCGTCGAAGAGCTGCAGGGCGCCAACGCCGCGCTCCGCCGCCTGGAGCGGTTCTGGATCCGCGCCGGTGACTTTGAGCAGCGCCCGCCGCAATACGCCGCCTGATTTTTTCCGGCTGATTTTTTTGGTGACGCCGCCGCTTTTATTGGTGACGCCGCCGCTCGGGGCTGCGAGGCTGCCCGCAGATCATCGCGGAGGACCGGCATGTCAGCCCAGCTGTTTGCGTTAGCCCCCGGAGTGAGCGTCGCCGGCAGGCTCGACCGGGCGGACATCGACGCGCTCGCCGCAGCCGGTGTGCGCACGATCATCAATAATCGCCCCGATGGCGAAGACCCCGGGCAGCTTCCCGCCGCCGAGGCGCGGCGCATTGCCGAGGCGCACGGGATCGCTTACCACCACATTCCGATCACCGCCGCCACGTTGTCGCGCGCCGATGTCGATGCCTTTGGCGCAGCTTTGCGGGATGCGCCGGCGCCGGTCGTGGCGCATTGCCGCAGCGGAACCCGCTCGGCGCTGCTGTGGGCTCTGACCCGTACGCGCGAGGGCGCCAACGCGCTCTCGCTGATCGCCGAAGCTGCCCAGCACGGCATCGACATCGCCGGCCTTCCGGCTGTCGCAGCGCGGCTGCGTTAGGTTCGGTCAGACCGAGGAAGGGGCGGGACCTGCTGCGCCTCTTCCGAGAATTTCGACCGAAGTCGATCGCCGCAGGTACGACAAGACCAGCGCGGCGAGCCCGACAACCAGCCACCACCACACCAGCTCCCGGCCGAGCCAAAACAACACCTCGGCGCGCGAGCTAAGCCCCTCGCCGGGAACCGGGGTGCTCATTGCGTGGAGAGCACGACGGAAGCACTCCTCCCACATGACGAAGAGCGCCGCGGCGATCATCTGGCCGCAAAAGCGCCGCACCTCTCGGTCTTTGACCGAGCGATGGAGGCAGACCAGCCCGGACAGCACCGGGAGCAGAAGAATGCCGCGATAAGCGATGTTCTGGCCGGCAAAGAAGCAGGCCGCCACCAACAAGCCGCCGATGACAAGGAACTGCGTCTCGCCCGCGGCCCAGTCGAGTTGCTCGCGCTCCAGCAGCCGAACCGTGCGAAGCGTTCGCGCGACCGCCAACCCGGACAACGCCCCCATCAGCGCCGCCGCGATCAGGATCCGGTAGTCGCCTCCGGCCAGGGCTTCCGCAAACCCGAACGGTAGGTTCCGGGCGGAGAAGGCGTCGGTGAAATACGAGGATGCGGCAGGGATGCTCGTTAGCGCGGTTCTAAGTTCGGGGAAAAAGGCGACGCCGAAAAGAATCAGCGTGAACCCGGCGGCGGCCGCAGTGACCAGCGCGTCCCGCCGCTTTTCGCGTGCGACAAGGATCAACAGCACGAGCGGATAGTATTTGAGTAGGCCGGCGGTTACGAACAGCCCATACGAGAACAGCCGGAAGGACCGCGGCGCGGTGAAGAGGATCGCCCCGCACATCACCAGCAGGAAAACGGCGAGATCATTGTTGGCGCGTTCGACAGCATAGACGGTCATTGGCGAAACCGCCGCCGCGCCGAGGATGAACAATTCCCCGGCGGTGCGCGGGCGCAGCACGACCGTCAATGAAAGAAGAAACGCCATGTCGAGGCTCGCGCCCACCCACCCCGTCGCGCTAATCCCAAGAGAGCCGGGTACGATCGCCAGCCATAGCGGCGAATAGGCGTGCGGGCGCCCGAGCGCATCGCAGGGGTTGGACAAATAAACCTCGATCCCCTGCCGCCCGCATTCGGCGGCCGACAGCACGGCGTGGGTGTCGAGAAAAGGAAAGCTGAACGGTTCGACGCCGAGCAGGCGCAGGGAGCCGAAATAGAGAGAATGCGCCCCCGAGAGCCATAGCCCCGCCATGATCGCGTAGAGGCACAGCACCCCGATCGGGATCGCCAGGCGGTAGGCGAGCTTACTCGCCGCCCGCGGCGAGAACGCGTTATCCGCTTCCACAATGCCCACCCGCGCGCCGCCGGGCCCAGCTTACGGCGGCGATCGTTTACCAAGTGTTGAGCACGCAGCGGTTGGGCAAGAATGCCGTGAGGCTGGAAGAATGTCGTGCGTCCTTCGAGGCCTCGCGTCGCGAGGCACCTCAGGATGAGGTACTTCGTTGATGTCATTAAGAAAATTCCTCATCCTGAGGAGCCCGCGCAGCGGGCGTCTCGAAGGACGCACCGATGCAGATCCAATCCATTCACTGCACCCGATGCACTGCCTGCAGGATCACACCAGCTCGGTCTGTACAAAACTGCGATTGCGCGCTTAATGGCCGCCCTTGCATCCCCCTTGTATGATCGGGCGCGGAGGGCCAGAATTTGTCTATGCAGACCACCAACGACATCCGCTCGGCCTTTCTCGACTATTTCGCGCGCCACGAGCACGAAATCGTCCCGTCGAGCCCGCTCGTGCCGCGCAACGATCCGACACTGCTGTTCACCAATGCCGGCATGGTGCAGTTCAAGAACGTCTTCACCGGGTTGGAGAAGCGGCCCTATCAGCGCGCCGCCACGGCGCAGAAATGCGTGCGCGCCGGCGGCAAGCACAATGATCTGGAAAACGTCGGCTATACCGCCCGGCACCATACCTTTTTCGAGATGCTCGGGAATTTCTCGTTCGGCGACTATTTCAAGGACCGGGCGATCGAGCTTGCCTGGAACCTGATCACTCGCGAGTTCGGTCTCGCCCGCGACCGTCTGCTGGTGACGGTCTATGCCGAGGACGACGAGGCGGCCGGGCTTGTGGGCGAAGATCGCCGGGCTCTGCCGGAGGCGAAGATCATCCGCATCGCCACCTCGGACAATTTCTGGATGATGGGCGACGTCGGACCGTGCGGCCCTTGCTCGGAGATCTTCTACGATCACGGACCGTCCATCCCGGGGGGTCCGCCGGGAAGTGCCGATGCGGAGGGCGACCGCTTCATCGAAATCTGGAACCTCGTCTTCACGCAGTTCGACCAGGTGAGCCCGGGTGAGCGGGTTGCGCTGCCGCGTCCCTCGGTCGATACCGGCATGGGACTCGAACGCATCGCCGCGGTCCTGCAGGGCAAGCACGACAACTACGACATCGACCTATTCCGGGCTTTGATCTTGGCCTCGGCCGAGGCCTCCGGCGTCGCGCCGGACGGGCCGCACGCGGTCTCGCACCGCGTGATCGCCGATCATCTGCGCGCCTCGGCCTTTCTGATCGCCGACGGCGTGCTGCCGAGCAAGGAGGGGCGCGGCTATGTGCTGCGCCGGATCATGCGCCGGGCGATGCGGCACGCGCACATTCTCGGCTGCAAGGATCCGCTGATGTGGCGGCTGGTGCCGGCGCTGGTACAGCAGATGGGCGCAGCCTATCCCGAATTGCTGCGCGCGCAGCCGCTGATCTCCGAGACGTTGCGGTTCGAGGAGACCAACTTCAAGCAGATGCTCGACCGCGGGCTGCGCCTGCTCGAAGAGGAGACGGCGCGGCTCGGCCCCGGCGCGGCATTGCCCGGCGAGGTCGCCTTCCGGCTCTACGACACCTTCGGCTTCCCGCTCGATCTGACCGAGGACGTGCTGCGCGGTCAGGGCCGCAGAGTGGCGGTCGAGGGTTTCACGGCGGCGATGGCACCGGCAGCGCGAGGAAGCGCGCAGGAGCTGGGTCGGCTCGGGCGAGGCGGCGACCGAAGCCGTCTGGTTCGCGCTGCGCGAGGAGGTCGGCGCCACCGAGTTCCTCGGCTATGAGACCGAAACGCGCCGAGGGGGTGGTTCTGGCGATCATGCGCGGCGACCGAGCGGGTCACCGAGGCCGCAGGCCGGCGACGAAATCGGCGTCATCGTCAACCAGACGCCGTTTTATGCAGAATCGGGCGGCCAGGTCGGCGACACCGGGGTCATCTTTTCTCGGCCGGGCGCCGAGTTGGCGGTGCGCGACACGGTCAAGAAGGCCGGCGATCTGCACGTTCATCTCGGCACCCTGACCCACGGCAGCTTGAAAATCGGCGAGGCCGTCGAGCTCAGGGTCGACGGCTCGCGCCGCCGGCTGCTGCGCGCCAATCATTCGGTCACTCATCTGCTGCACCAGGCGCTGCGCCGCCGCCTCGGCGAGCATGTGACGCAAAAGGGCTCGCTCGTCGCGCCCGACCGGCTGCGCTTCGACTTCAGCCACCCGCGGCCGCTGACGCAGGAGGACATCCGGGCGATCGAGGCCGAGGTCAACGAGCGCATTCGCGCCAACAGCGCCGTGCGCACCCGCTTGTTGACCCCGGACCGCGCCGTCGCCGAAGGGGCGCTGGCGCTGTTCGGCGAGAAATACGGCGACGAGGTCCGGGTCGTCGCGATGGGCGGTGCGAATGACGACGAGCAGCCCTTCTCGGTCGAGCTGTGCGGCGGCACGCATGTCGGCCGCACCGGCGACATCGGGCTCTTCAAGATCGTCGGCGAAATGGCGATCGCTTCGGGCGTGCGCCGCATCGAAGCGCTGACCGGCGCCGCGGCCGAGGCACATCTCGCCGAGGAAGAGGGGGTGTTGCGCGAGGCCGCGGCGGCGTTGCGCACGAGCCCCTCCGAGTTGCCGGCGCGCATCGTCAACCTCGTCGAGGAACGCCGCCGGCTCGAGCGCGAGCTTGCCGAAGCCCGCCGCGCGCTGGCGAATGCCGGCCCCTCGACCAGATCGACCGAGAAGCGCATCGGCGATGTCGCGTTCGATGGCCGCGTCGTGGACGGCGTTCCCGGGCGGGAATTGAAGCCGCTGGCGGACGATCTGAAGCGGCGCATCGGCTCGGGCGTCGTCGCCGCGGTCTCGCGCGCCGACGGCAAGGCGGCGATCGTCGTCGGCGTCACGGACGATTTGACCGGCCGTTTCGACGCGGTCGAATTGGTCCGCCTCGGCGCCGAAGCGCTCGGCGGCAAGGGCGGCGGCGGCCGTCCCGATATGGCGCAGGCGGGCGGTCCCGATCCCTCTCGCGCCGAGACGGCCTTGGCCGCCATCGAGCATGCCATCGCCGCCAAGCTGCAAGCCGCGGCATAACTCGGGGAAATCCGGCGCCCCGATTTGGCGGGTTTTGCGGGCGTTGGCAGGCTGCTGAAAAACTCGTCGACAGCTGGAAACGTGGCGCGCCGACGCCTATGTCGTCATTCCCGCGAAAGCGGGAATCCAGCCACTTCAAAGACTTATGGATTCCAGCCCTCCGCTTCGCTGCGGCCGGAATGACGGTTTCTGCTCGCAGAGGTATTTTTCCGCAGCCTGTTGGGCATTGCGCGAAAAGCGCGGGCGGCGGGCATTTTTCGCATCGGCAAGAAATTCTGGACGCGGCTTTGACGTTCCCTGCATAATTGCTGACGGGGGCCGGTGTGCAACGATTTGGTTTACGTCTTGGGCAACAGAGCGGACCGCGCAGAATGAGGGGGAAGTCTGCGCCGGCACTATTGTTTTCCTCGATCCTCGGCGCGCTGATGCTTGCGGGGTGCGTGACGACGCCGATTCACCTCGACCCCCTGAGCGTCGAGGGCCGCGACGGCGGCGGCCCGATCCCGACCTATGCGATGCTGATGCGGATCGGCGCGGCGGCGCAATCCGGCGGCGATTTGCCCAACGCCCTCGGCGTCTACCGCCGCGCCGCCGAATTGGCGCCCCTGGATCCGGCGCCCCTCTGATAGCCGCCGGCGACGTGCTCCTTCAGATGGGTGAGGTTAACGAGGCGATCGTCAGCTATGATGCGGCGCTGGTCAGACCCGGTGATACGCACCTGGCGCAGGTCGGGCGGGCCAAGGCTTTTTTGAAGACCGGCAAGCCAGAGCTGGCGCTCGAACCCATTTCAAAGGCGCTGGCCGACACCCCCGACGACCCAAAATTGCTGCTTCTTTTGGCCGTCGCCAAGGACCTTTCGGGCGAGCATTGGGAAGCACAGGCCATCTACCGGCGAGCGTTGAGTCAAGCGCCCGGAGATCCTGGGTTAACCGTTGACCTTGCACTCTCGTTGGCGCTCAGCGGTGATTACAGGAATGGAATAGCCACCTTACAGCCGCTTGCGATGTCGGCAGCCGGCAACCCGCAGGAGCAGCTGACCCTGGCTTTGATTTACGGGCTCGAAGGCAACACAAGCGAAGCCGCTCGGATCAACGCCACCTATTTCGACGCCGATGAGGTGCAGAAAAATCTCGCTTTTTACGAGACCCTTCGCGAACTATCGCCCCAAGCAAGAAGCAAGGCGATACTTTCTCTCGGGACTTGGTCACGGCGTTAACGCAAAATTGCAACCGCGGTAGTTGAAAACGCGCGTCTTCTCTTGTACGTTACAGCTAGTCTATCGACGTGGGAAGACGATGCGCATCATCAAAGCACTCTCCGCCCTTGCGCTACTCGGCAGTGTCTCCGCCTGCTACCCGCCCACGCAGAGCGCATATGGTCCGGCTGTCTGGGAAACGCCGCAGCGGGTTGGCTTCTTCTATGGCCAACTGGTGTCGGTCCGCCCAGCAAACATCGCCTATGGTGGTCCCGCAGGATTTGGCCTTCGGGCAAGATGGTCACCTTGGCTCGCCGGGTTGAGCGCGCAAGCTGGCGGGCCGAGCGGCGGTTTCGGTGCTACTGTGGCCGGCGTCGGGGTCTTCTTCGAAGTGTCGATTCCGAATGTGCCAGCAGTTGAGTACACCGTAATGCTCGACAACGGCACCAACCCTCCAGACCCGTATATTCCGCGCCAGCAAAAAACCCCAATCATTGTTGTGCAAAACGTCTATCCGGATGAGCAACCGGGACCGGCACCGCCAAACCGTGTCGTCGTCCGAGTGGTCGGCAATTCGGCCCGCGTGATTGCGGCACCCCCGCCGCCTTTTCCTCAGGGTCTTCTTGCTGCTGCCGCCCCGATGCCGATCCCGCTGCAAGGTCCGCCGGCTGCGCTCCCACCCCCAGCCCAGCCCGCAGAAAGCTACGGATATCGTCAAGCCCTCTATCAGAATTGGGTCATTGAACGGTAAGCTACCCCTTCCCGCCGCGCCGTAAACGTGGAGGGCTTCCTGCTTTGCGCACGATACCGACAAGTTGAGTGCGGTCCCGCGGTCGCGTGCATCAACGCGTGAGCCCCTCTCCGCCCTTCAGGGGGAGAGGGAGGGACCCGTCGCGCAGCGATGGGAGGGTGAGGTGGGTGGCGCCGCGAACCGGCTCGTCGGCCCCCGCACCCTGCCCTCTCCCCCAGCCGGCGGGGGAGAGGGTTAGAGCCAGCTGGCCCCGCACGGTAGGGGCATTTCCGCTCAGGTGCTCAAAACCAGCGGGCGTTGTCGATCAGGTTGCGCAATGGCTGGCCGGTGACGAAGCGGCGGCTGTTGTCGAGGATGATCTCGTAACGCCGCTCGTCGAGATGCTTCGGCGAGGATATCCCGGCGGCTTGGGCCAGTAACGCGGTCCTAAGGCTGTCTATCAGGGGACGCCGAGGCTGAACGCGTGCGGTAGTTTGTCACCATCGGTCGGGTGATGAGAAAAGTCGCGGGCCCCCTAATACTACCGCAACCACCGATCAATGCTCGTGCCTTGCTGCCGCTGGTCCGATGTCGGTTCCACTGCAAGGCGCGACTGCTGTGGCCTCAGTTCCCCCTGTAGAGAGCTACGGGTACCATCAGCCACTTTATCAACACTGGACCATTTAACCATAAGCTGCGTCGTACGCGACCGCCCGCCGCCGCGTTTCGGCCCCTGTGCGAGCGCAGGCTCGATTGGGATTGAGCCGCCTAGCCGTGCGGCGGCCAATAATGCAGGGCAGCGAAGAGGAGGCCGAGGAGCACGACCATCAGGCTGCCGAGGCGAGTGATCAGTTGATGCCTCACAAGGTCGATCTTGGCTTCGAGTTCTCCTCTCAGTAGCTGCAGATCTTGCTTCGTCGCCACGTTGTCGTGGATCGCGTCGAAGATTTCCGTCGCGATGCGCTCGGCCTTCTGCCGGTCGATATTGGCGTCGGTGAGTGCATTGGTCAGTGACAGCCGATCGGTCATTTGCCGCGCACAGTGCCGAGATGGGGAGACCTGCCGTAGATCTCATACATCCGGGGCGCCGCCCTCGGCAATATGCCGTTTATTTCGGAGACGTCCGATTTCACCTCCCCGAGGTCGGCTACCCTCGCCAGCCGCGCTCCCATCCGGAGATCATGGGATCATCCCGGCGGCTTGGGCCGAGTAACGTGGTCCCAAGGCTGTCTTGCAGAGAGAACGCCGAGGGTTGGACGCGTGCGGTAATTCGTCCCCGTCGGTCGGAGCCGCGGAACGCGAGTCGGCTCGCCCTTGTTGCAAGACTTGCCGGCGCTCCGCGGGCGATGGCGATCACCTCGCCCCTAACGGCACCAGCCGCACCACCGGCCGCGCCCCCGTCGCTTTGGCGTAGCGTTGCAGCGTTGCCCGGCTCGGCCAGTGCCGCCCCGACTCGATTCGGGCGACGGCCGATTGCGAAATGCCCATTCGACGAGCGAGTTGCTCTTGTGACAGGCCGGCCCGCAGCCGCGCTGCGATAAGTTCGCTCGCGATCTCAAACTCCTCGGCGCGCGCGTCGTACTCAGCTCGCACCTCTGGGTCGCGTAGTAGTTCCGCTTTCAGATCGTCGAAGCTCTGTGTCACTGCTCAAAAACTCCTGCATTCGTCGCTTCGCCAGGTCAAGGGACCGCCTGGGTGTTCTTTGCGTCCGCTTCTCAAAGGCATGCAGCACCACAATTCGCCGGCCGCTGGTCGTGAAATAGATCGCCCTCGCGATCCCGTCCGCGTCGCGCAGCCGCATTTCCCACAGCTTGTCGCCAAGCGGGCGGACATGCGGCATCCCTACTTCCTGCGGCCCGTATCGACACAGCAACTCGCCGATCCGCAGGAAATCGGCCTGATGCCCGGCCGAAAGGCCGCGAATTTCGCGGCTGACCGAACCCGTCGCTATGACAATCGTCCACTGGACCATATCAAAGATGTTATCTCAGCGCTAGACTGTCAATCTGTCGCGACGTTCCCGACAGTCTTAAGGCTGATGTTACGCGGTAGCCCGCAGCGGCGCTACCTCGCCGGCCGGAGGTACTGCGCAGAAGTTCCCCCAAGCCTCCATCAGCTTGCGCCGCTTCTCGAAAAGATCGCCGCGGCGATAGGCTGCCTCGGCCTTGTTGCCGATCGTGTGCGCGAGCGCCATTTCGACAACCTCGCGCGGATACGCGGTGCGCCCGGTCGCCAAGGCGATGGAGGCGAGCCCGGACGACCCGAAGCTCTTGCTCCTGCTCGGTGTGACAAAAGATCTGGCGGGAAGTCATTGGGAAGCCCAAGCTTACTACCGCGATGGCCTCGCCCGTGCGCCCGGCGACCCGGCGCTGACGGTCGACCTCGCCTTGTCGCTCGCCCTCAGCAGCAATTACCCGAACGCGATCTCCGTGCTGCAGCCACTGGCGATGTCCCCAACCGCCACGGCGCAAGAGCGGCAGACCTTGGCACTGATCTACGGCCTCTCCGGCAACACGGCAGAGGCGGCCCGGCTCGGGCGGATCGATCTCGACGACGTCGCGGTGGAGCAGAACCTGGCCTATTATCAATCACTCCGCGCACTCTCGCCGGAAGCCCGCAGCCAGGCAATCCTGTCTCGTGGCCCCGCCGGAGCTTCGTCGTAACAAGGCCCGATGGCGGCGGCGCTAGGGCCGAGCCCGGTCACGGAAAAGCCGCCGCGTATACGGCTCAAGGGTAACCCGACCCACGGCTATATGTTTGAATACGGCTAAAAGTCGCTGTCGTGAAATAGAGCGCCGTCGCAATCCCGCCCGCGTCGCGCAAACGCATTTCCAACAGCTTGTCGCCAAGCGGGCGGACATGCGGCACTCCCGCTTCCGCACCTTCTCGATCACGGCAGAATGGCGGATGGGGTGGGATTCGAACCCACGGTGCCCTTGCGGGCACGCCGGTTTTCAAGACCGGTGCCTTAAACCGCTCGGCCACCCATCCGTAATTGGGTTGGAGTTGGTCGAAACCGCGTCGCGATCGCTGAACATCATGTGAGGCGGCGGCGCGGTCAAGGGGTGGCCTCGGGGCGCTCGGTTCCGGGTTGCCGGGATGACATAACCGCCATTCGGAGCCACCGTCGGCATTCCGCCGGAGGCGCGGAACGCGAGCTGGCCCGCTCTTGTTTCAAGACTTGCCGGCGCTGCTGCGGGAGGAGGGCAGGGGTTCGGGCTGAAAAGCGCGAGCGGCCTCGCCAGAGGGTTTCGATGCAAATTCGGCGAAAGCGACAAGATCGGACAACGGCCGGCAGAATGCCCCCCGCGAAGGGCCCGACGGTTCGGGAAGCGGCGCTGGCGGCGCGCGTCGCCGAGCTGGAGGCCGAGTTGCGGGAGCGCGACGATTTCCTGGCGATCGCAGCACACGAACTGCGCAACCCGATGACACCGATCAGTGCGCGGCTTGAGCTGCTGTTGGCGAGGGCGCGTCAGATGTCGGAAGGCGTGCCGGCGGGACTGGTGCACGGCCTCGAACTGCTCGAACGGCTGGTCAATGCGTATCTGCGGCGGGCGACGACCCTGCTCGAGGTGGCCCGCGCCAGTTCCGGAAAACTGAAATTGCAAACCGCCGAGGTCGACCTCTCGGCGCTGATCCGGCAGGTCACCGCGAACATGCTGCCGTTGGCCGAGAGTGCCGGCTGCCAAGTTCGAATCACCGTCGAGGACGGGGTGAGCGCATTATGCGACCCGATGGCGGTCGAGCAAATCCTGGAAAATTTGCTTTCCAATGCCATCCGCTTTGGACCGGGGCGGCCTGTCGAGGTCTCGCTGGCGAGCGATGGCGAGTTGGCCCGGCTGTCGGTTCGCGACGAGGGCGTCGGAATATCGGATTGCGACCAGACGCTAATCTTCGAGCGGTTTCATCGCTCCCGTCGAGCGAAACCCAATGGGGGATTTGGCGTCGGCTTGTGGGTAACGCGCCAGCTGGTGCGCGCTATGCGGGGAGAGATCAAGGTTTCGAGCAGTCCGGGAGCCGGATCGGCATTCACCGTCAGATTGCCGCTGCGGCCGGGTGGCGCAGAACATGCCGACTGACGAATCCGGCCGCCCGCGGCTCAAACGCATCCCGTCCGGAGTGCCGGGACTGGACACGGTTCTGCGCGGCGGCTTTCTGCGCGGCGGCATCTTTATCGTTCAAGGCTCGCCCGGGGCGGGGAAAACCATTCTCGGCAACCAGATCTGCTTCCATCATGCCGCCAAGGGTGGCCGTGCGCTCTATGTGACGCTGCTGGCAGAGAACCATGCGCGAATGCTGCTGCATATCGGCCAGCTCGGCTTTTTCGAAGAAGCGATCATCCCGGATCGCCTTTATTACATCAGCGCCTTTCGTGTGCTCGAGCAGGAAGGCCTCCCGGCGGTCTTGAACCTGCTGCGCCGCGAAGTCCAGGCGCGCGGGGCGAGCCTTCTGGTTCTCGACGGATTGTCGGCCATCGAAGAGACCGCGGCTCCAGCCGTGAGTTCAAGAAATTCATCCACGAATTGCAGGCTCAAGCTGCGATCGCGGATTGCGCGATGCTGCTGCTGACCGGCGTACGCCAAATCTCGGCCGAGCACACGTTGGTGGACGGGGTTATCGAGCTTCAGACAAGACTTTACGGCAGACATGCGGAACGTCTACTGCAGGTTCATAAGCTGCGGGGCAGCGGGTATCTGCGAGGCGAGCATTCGTTTCGCATCACCGACGAAGGAATTGTCGTCTATCCGCGTACCGAGGCATTGCTGGCGCACCCTTCGGTCCCGGATAAGGTGACCGGGCCGCCGATTTCGACGGGTGTTGCTCAACTCGACCGGATAATGGGCGGGGGTTTCCCGCAGCACTCGACCGCTCTGCTCGTCGGGCCGCCGGGCATCGGCAAGACCACGCTCGGCCTGCATTTTCTCAGCGAATGCAATCACGATAATCCGGGCCTGTTCTTTGGGTTTTATGAGACGCCGGCAGCAATCAGCGACAAGGCGAAAGTACTGGGGCTGCCGCTCGATCAGCTGATCGCCGAGGGTCACGTCGAGGTCGTCTGGCAGCCCACGACCGAAGGGTTGCTCGATGAAACCTGCGACCGGCTCGTTGCGGCGATCGAGCGCCGCGGCGTCCGTCGGCTGTTCATCGACGGCCTCCAGGGGTTCGAAAGGCTGGCTCCCGAGCCGGAGCGTCTCAGCCATATTTTCTCGGCCTTCAGCAGCGAATTCCGCGGGCGTGGCATCAGCACGCTCTTTACGTCGGAAGCCGATTTGATCGGCCCCGTGCTGGGACTGCCCTTGAGCGGCCTATCGCTTCGGGGCGTCTCGTGCATTGCGGAGATCATCCTGGTGATGCGCTATGTCGAGCTCCGCTCGCAGCTGCACCGGATGATTTCGGTACTGAAGGTCCGCGACGCCGAAATCAACTCTGCGTTGCACAGGTTCAGCATCTCGGGGAACGGCATAGTCATCGAGCCGGATTCAACGGCGGCAGAGGAGATTCTCGCGCAGGTGGTACAGCAAGGCGGGTATCACGGCCCGGTCAGGGCGCCAGCCACCGGGCATGGCAGTGAGGATTAGGGTGGCGCTCATCCTGGTGGTCGACGACGAATTCAGCGTTGCCGAGGTCCTCCAATCCGTATTGGCCGACGCCGGCCACGAAGTGGTGACGGCAGTCAATGGCCAGCAAGGGTTGGAGCTCCTCGGCAAAAGGCGGCCCGACATGGTCCTGCTCGACTTCATGATGCCGATAATGGACGGGCCGGCCATGCTGAAGGCCATGAAGGAAGATCCGGCCTACCGCAACGTCCCCGCGGTGGTCATGAGTTCACTCCCCGAAAGCGCCGTCGCCGCAGCCGCGCGCGGCATGTATGCCGCGTTCCTGCGCAAGCCATTCAAGCTGGCGGCGGTCACCAATATCGTCAAAACCGTGCTCGGCCAGCAAAGCTAGAGACGGAGCAGGTTGGAAGCGCTGCCTTTCGGTCCCCTGACGGACCGCACCGCCCATATCTGCATCGACATGCAGAATTTATTTGCCGAGGAGACACCCTGGCATACGCCCTGGATGGCGCGGGTGCTTCCGGTCGTAACCCGCATTGCCGAACGTCACCCATCGCGGACGATCTTCACCCGCTTCATCCCGCCTCGGCGGCCCGACGGGATGCCGGGCAGCTGGCAGCGCTATTACGAGCGCTGGAGAGAGCTGACTTTGGAGCGGATCGACCCGCGGCTGATCGAGCTGGTCCCGCCATTGGCGGCGCTCGCGCCTCCTGCCGAGGTGATCGACAAGAAGGTGTACTCGCCATTTTCCGAGCCGCAATTGAGCGATCTCTTGCGCCGGCGTGGGATCGACAGCCTTGTCATCACCGGAGCCGAGACCGATGTGTGCGTGCTCGCCGCGGTTCTCGACGCCGTCGACCTCGGCTACCGCGTCGTGCTCGCGACCGACGCGCTGTGCAGTTCGTCGGACGCCACGCACGATGCGTTGCTTACCCTTTACCGCAACCGTTTTAGTCAGCAGATCGAGACTGCCAGCAGCGAGACGATCCTCGCGTGCTGGGACTGAGATTATCCCCGAGCTGGGGATCGAGATCAGCCCATTTTGGGATGGATTACCCTTGGGCCGGTCCGACCGTGTCGGCCATCCGCGCGCCGCGCATTCCGAGCGGCTTGGGCTGGCCGGCGGTCGTTTCGCGCGCGGTCTGATGCTCCATCTCGGCATCGAGCTTGGCGCCGACCAGAACGACGATGATCGAGATCCAGATCCACGTCATGAACCCGATGATCGCGCCGAGCGACCCATAGGTCTTGTTGTAGCTGCCGAAACTCGCGACGTACCAGGAGAACAGAACCGAAGCGGCAATCCACACTACCGTGGCAAAGGCACTGCCCCAGGTGATCCAACGCCAGCGTGCCTCGGCGCGGCTCGGGCCGTACCTGTAGAGCGCCGCCAGCGCCAACGCGGTGAGCACGAAAAGTATTGGCCACCGCGCGATTTTTACGAGCAGGTCCGTTCCGCCCGGCAGCGGGATGAAGTTCAACACGACCGGCAAAAGCACGACTACCGCAATCGCCAAAAGAATGAAGACAATAGAGGCCAACGTAAAAGTGAGCGTGGTCAAATAAAATTTGACCAATCCACGCTTCTCCTTTTCTTCGTAAACGATGTTCAAGGCATCGAAAATTGCGCTGACGCCGGAATTGGTGGTCCACAACGAGACGGCAAGGCTCACGAGAAAGCCGATGCCGAGCGTCGTCCCGCCTTTCGAGGCGAGCCGGGTCATCTCCTCACGAAGCACGTCGATCGCACCACCCGGCGCGACGTTGGCCAGCGCGTCGAGGTGACCGGCAATGTCTGCGGGATTGGCGAAAAGCCCATATATCGAAAACAGAGCCGCAATCCCTGGGAAAATCGACAGCAGGAGGTAGAAGGTGACCCCCGCTGCGACCAACAGGATGCGGTCTTCCGAAATACCGTGATAGACCCGCAGAAGAATATCCTTCCACCCCTGGGCCGGAATTTCCGAGGGTGTGTCGGCGGATCGGCCACGGCCCGCTTCCGGCGCTGCGCGATCCCCGGTCCGGGCCATCTCGCCCCGGGCCGTCTCCTCGCCGGCCCGGCGCTGGCCGAAACTCACGGCGAGCAGCAGCGCGGCAAACGCGACCGCCCAGAGGGGCGCGTGCTCCGCCCGGTCGATCGGGACATCTGTGCGCATATCAGTGGTGCTCATGGGCTTGGTCCACGCGAGAGGTGGCTCGTTCTTAATCGGCGTGTCGATCGAGCAGTTCGTTTCTCAATTTGTCGCCGGAGCAGGTCATCCGCCCGACTGCAAATAGAACCATGGCCGTAGTCCGCAGAGTTGCCGCGTCACCGCTCGCGAGGAATGGCCGAGGTCTGGGTGCCGGGCCAATTCATGATCGGGACGCTGCTGATGCTGTTTTTTGGGCTGCCCTCGATGACGCGGTCGCTGTAGGCCACGTATACCAGCACATTGCGCTGGCGATCGAAGAACCGGACGACTTGCAGCGTCTTGAAGATGAGACTGCGGCGCTCGTCGAAAACCCGCTCCCCGTCTCTTCAATTCGCCGGTGATTTTGATCGGCCCGACCTGGCGACAGGCGATGCTGGCATCGCTGGTATCCTCCGCGACACCCAACCCGCCTTTCAGCCCTCCGGTTTGCGCCCGGCTGATATGGCAGGCGACCCCCTCGACCTTCGGGTCGTCAAAGCCGTCGACGACGATTTTGTCGTTTGGCCCGAGCAGGTGGAACCGGGTGCTGACCGAGCCGGTCGTGCCGCGCTCGGGCCGGCTGAAGATCCACCATCCGAACAGAAGAACGATCGCCAAGCGCCCCAGCCCCGACAATCAGACCTAATTTCCGCATGCCGCCCTCGCCTATACATTGTCTAAGCGGCGACGATTTCTTTCTCGTGGATACATCCGCCGCCGGGCTCATGACGTAACCGGTTCCTTCTTTGCGCCCAAATGAACCAACTGGCGGGTTGCTCGTTAGGGTGCTTAGCGCGAGGAGGGCTATGGATAACGCAGTCGAACACGTCGAACGGATGTTCGACCGCCTTTTTTCATATCATCTGCCCCTCAAGCGGAACAGGACGCGGAGAGGCGGGCGGTTGTTCGAGACAGCGGCGACCATGAAACCGGCTTTGCCTGCTACCACGAGGCCGAAGAGCATTGGTCGATATGCTCCGTGAGCGCGGCACGCCGGGGTTATGCGCGAGAAACAGGGCATCACAACACTATGGCGATGTCATGCGACGCGACGGACGAAGCAATGATGGCGCGGTGCATCGAACTGTCCCGGATCGCGGTTAGCAAAGGCGAATATCCGTTTGGCACGGTAATCGCGCTGGACGGGCAAATCGTAGCGGAAGGGATCAACAGCTGCATGCGAGACGGCGACGTGACCCGTCACGCGGAGATCATCGCCCTTTCGCAGGCGCAGAGGATGGTCGGTCGGGACCGGCTTCGCCGCTACACGCTTTACAGCAATATCGAGCCATGCGCGATGTGCGCCTATTGCATACGCGAGGCCTGGGTCAGCCGAGTGGTTTATGCCCTCGACTCTCCGGTTATGGGCGGCCTCTCGAAGTGGAATGTTTTGCGTGATGACGGCCTGTCGGATCGAATACCCGAGATTTTCGGCGCCGCGCCCGAGGTCGTCAGCGGGGTCCTGCTTCATGAGGCCCAACAAGCTTGGCGGGACTGGAGCCCGTTCGCATGGGAGATGATCAAGTTGCGCGGACTGCTGACCGCGCCATGCTCACAGGACGGCCATATCCATGTGCGACCCGCCCATAGCCGCTCGCTATGGCATTACTTGCACATCCTGTTCATGCGAAGCGCCCTATCTCGCAGGCAAATCAGGCACCTGCGAGAAGAAGAGCCCAAGCGATTTATGAGCTAGCCAACTCGCCCCGGGAGCTTCATTTGTGGATCGACCTGCTCGTGGATGACGCTCTCGAAATCACCGAGCTTCGGGGGGCTGTGCGATGTCCTTGGCCGCCGAGGCACCCCGCACGGTCCCTTCCGCCGCTGCCTGCGTCGTCTGATCCACTTCTTCGCTTATCATCTAATTCTCGCGCGGCGGCGGACCCGGATCACGCGAGCCGGCGGCTTTCGTCTCGTCGTGCACCCCACCGTATTTCATCCGCGCTATTTCCTCAGCAGCGAATACTTTGCCGAATTCATCGGCCACCTCGACCTGAGCGGCAAGCGCGTCGTTGATGTCGGAACCGGATCAGGCATCCTCGCGCTCGCGGCGGCACGCGCCGGCGCCGAAAACGTGATAGCCGCCGACGTCAATCCGAACGCCGCGCTGACGGCGGCAGAAAACGCGCGCGCCAATGGTGTCGATGACCGCGTCAGCGCGCTGTGCTCCGACCTGCTCTCCGCACTCGCGCCGCGGCCGCTATTCGACGTGATTCTATCGAGCCCCCCGAAGCATGCCGGGCAAGCCGCGTGATCTCGCCGATCGCGGCTGGCATGCCGGCCCACACTATTGCGACATCGCAGCTTTATTCGACCAGTCTCGCGAGCGCCTAAAACCAGGAGGTCGGCTGTATGTAATGGTTTCGTCGGATTCCGACCTCGATCTGTTCAGCGCGCTTGATCACGAGAGCGGGTTTCCAAGCGCAGCTTGTCGCCGAGCGTTCGATATTGATCGAGTTTTTCATTCTCTATTCACTGCAGGCCGGTGAAGGGTGACTCGGGAGCCGTTGAACCGGCGCGAGCTCGGCGATCAACCGATGGGGCTAATAGCCACAAGCCCAGGTCGCGAGCGCAAGGAATGGGCCGAAGGGCAACGCCGAGTGGATGCCGAGCCGGACGCCGGCAAGACGCAGACAGGCGGCGGCGGCGAGCGCCGACAGCGCCGCGAGAAGGATCACCTGCGGCAAGGCGGTCGGCGCCGAGCCAAGCGCCCGAAGCGGCCAGCAGCTTGGCGTCGCCCCCGCCCAGCCCCTCGCGGCCGCGCAATGCTCGGTACAGCGCCGCGATCGCCATCAAGCTCAAGTAACCGAGCGCCGCACCCAGAGCGCGGTCCGTCAGCTGATCGGGATTGAACAGGAAGGCGGCGGCAAGGCCGGCGATGATCAGCGGCAAGGTCAGGGCATCGGGCAATAGCCAGCAGCGCAGGTCGATCCAGCCGAGAGCGAGAAGCCACCAGCCGAGAAGACAATCGAGCCAGGCGCGCTGCCCGCCATCGATCAGCACAGCGGCAAGGGCGACGGCCAAGGCGGCCAGCTCGACCCCCGGGTAGAACCAGCCGAGAGGCTGCCGGCAATAACGGCATCGTCGCCCCGGCCATGAGCCAGCTGAGGATCGGCACGAGGTCGCGCGCGCGCAGCGTGGTGCCGCAAGTGTCGCAACGTGACCGGCCCCGAGCGATCGGCGAGCCGTCCGGCAGACGCCGAATGAGCAGACCGAGAAAGCTGCCGATGAAGGGCGCAACCAGCACGAGGCTCCATTCCGCCGCGCCGGCCTCGGTCAGTCGGTCGAGCAATTCCGTCCCGTACGCTTGCACTCGCCCGCAACCCGTCCTTGAGCTATTCTGTCCGGCGCGCAGTAGCGCCCGCTCGTGATATAACGCCGTCATGACTTTCGAGCCTATCGCTTCTCCAAGCAATCAGGATCGCCGGAGAACTGGTCGCCAAGCTCGGCGCGAGCCTTGTCGATAGCGGAGCCATCGACCGGCGCACCCTGGACCGCGCACGCCGCGTCGCCGCCGAGACGGGGGCCCGGCTCGACCAGGTGCTTGACCCAACTCGGCCTGGTCAGCGACCGCGGGCTCGCCGAAGCCTTGGCGCAGCTGATTGCGGCGCCGCTGGTCGGAGCCGCCGATTATCCCGACGCGCCGCTGTTTCACGATCGGCTAAAACCGAAATTCCTGCGCCGGGTTCGCGCATTGCCGATCGCGGCGACGCGATGATCGGGCGACCCTTGCCATGGCCGATCCGCTCGACGTCTTTACCCGCAACGCCATCGCGGCGGCGCTTGGCCGACCGGTCGCGGTCGCGGTGGCCGTGCCGATCGAGCTCGAAGCTGCGCTCGATCGGCTCTATGCCGAATTCGGCGAGGGCAGCGATGCCGCGGAGATGCTCGACGACATGGTCGCCGACGCCGAGCCGGCGGAAGAGGATGCGGAGCGGCTCAAAGACCTCGCCAGCGAGGCGCCGGTCATCCGGCTCGTCAATCAGCTGATCGCGCGGGCCGTCGAGACGCACGCCTCGGACGTTCATCTCGAGCCGTTTCCGGACCGGCTGCGGATACGCTATCGCTATGACGGCGTGCTGCACGAGGTCGAGCCGCCGCCGGCGCGGCTGCAGGCCGCGGTCATCTCGCGCATCAAGATCATGGCGCGGCTCGACATTGCCGAGCGCCGGCTGCCGCAGGACGGCCGTATCAAGCTGACGGTGCGCGGCCACGAGATCGATTTCCGGGTTTCGTCGGTCCCCTCGCTGCACGGCGAGAAGGTCGTCTTGCGCATCCTCGACCGCACCGCCGTCGAGTTCGACTACGCCAAGCTCGGTCTGCCTGCCGACATCCGGCAAGGGAATCGAACGCGCGCTCGATCTGCCGAATGGCATGGTGCTGGTAACGGGGCCGACGGGCAGCGGCAAGACGACGACGCTCTACACCGGCCTCCTGAAGCTGAACACGGTGGCGCGCAACGTCGTAACCGTCGAAGACCCGATCGAGTATCAGCTGACCGGCATCAATCAAATCCAAGTCAAGCCGCAGATCGGGCTCAATTTCGCCAGCCTGTTGCGCTCGATCCTGCGGCAGGACCCCGACGTCATCATGATCGGCGAAATCCGCGATCTCGAAACCGTGCAGATCGCCGTGCAGGCGGCGCTGACCGGCCATCTCGTGCTGTCGACCATCCATACGAATTCGGCGGCGGCGACGATGACGCGGCTGCGCGACATGGGGCTCGAAGATTACCTGATGACGGCGACGCTGAAGGCGGTCCTGGCGCAGCGGCTCGTCCGCCGGCTGTGTCCGGTGTGCAAGACTCCCGATCCGGCGCCGTCGGCTCTGATCGAACGGCTCGGCCTCGAACGCCTCGCTCCGGCCGAGGCGATCACCCTTTTCCATCCGAAAGGCTGCCCCGCCTGCCGCGGCACCGGCTATCGCGGCCGGCGGGCCATCGCCGAGCTCCTGGTACCGAACAGGGCGATCGACCGTCTGATCTTCGAGGGCGCCGACGACGCCGCGATCGAGCGCGCCGCGGTCGAACAAGGCATGCGCCCGATCTTCGACAACGGCCTGCTCGCGGTCATCGAGGGCGATACCACGATCGAGGAGGTCGTGCGCTGCATCCGGAGTGAGGCTTAGGATGCCGTCCTTTCGCTGGTCGGCGGTAAATCCCGGCGGTGATGTCGCCCGCGGCGTGATGGAGGCGCCGGATCGGGCGGCAGTCGTCGAGCGGCTGCAGCGTCAAGGGCAGATCGTGCTGCGTGCCGACTTGGCTGCGGGGCGCGGCGGCTGGGCCGACTTCTTGCAGATCGAGCTCGGCCGCAGCCGCGGCCTCGACAAGGCCGCGCTCGGCGAGGTCACCCGCGAGCTGGCGATCATGCTGGCGGCGGGGCAGGATCTCGATCGCGCGCTGCGTTTCGTCGTGGAAAACACCCGCAATGCCCGGGCCCGGGGAATTCTCGGCAATGTGCGCGACAAGGTGCGTTCCGGCAGCTCGCTCGCTGCCGCCCTCGCTGCCGAACCGCGAAGCTTCTCCAAGCTCTATGTCGGCTTGGTGCGAGCCGGAGAGGCAGGCGGCACCCTGCCGGCGACGCTCGACCGCCTGGCGACGCTCCTCGAGCGCGAGCGCAGCCTCAGCGCCAATCTGCGTTCGGCGCTGATCTATCCGGCGCTGCTGATCGTCGCAGCGATCGGCTCGATCGTGCTGCTGCTCGATTACGTGCTGCCGCAGTTCACGCCGATTTTCGAGCAGGCCGGCGCCGAGCTGCCCGCCGCGACCCGCGTGCTGATGACCGTCGGGACGGTCGTCGGTGCCTTGGCCCCCTGGCTGTTCGTGGCGCTTTTGGCCGGCGGGCTGATCGCCCGGCAGCTGTTGACGCGGCCCGCCTACCGCCTGAAGTTCGATCGCGTGCTGCTGCATCTGCCGGTGGCCGGCGGGTTGTTGCGCGAGACCCTCGCAGCCCGGCTCACCCGCACGCTCGGCAGCCTGTTGCAGAACGGCGTCCCGCTGATCTCTGCCCTCGGTATCGCCAAGGATGCGCTCGGCAATCTCGCTGCCGCCGCCGCGGTCGAAGCGGCCGCGCTTGGCGCAAAGGGCGGCGGCGGCCTCGCCCGGCCGCTCGCCGCCGCCGGCGTGTTCCCGGCTCGGACCATCCACCTGCTGCAGCTCGGTGAGGAGGCCGCGCAGCTCTCCTCGATGGCGCTCAAGGCCGCCGATATCCACGACGAGCAAGCGCGCTTGATGATGCAGCGGCTCGTCGCGCTCGCAGTGCCGATGATCACGATTGCGATGGGTCTCGCCGTCGCCGGGATTGTCAGCGCTCTGCTGACGGCAATGCTGAGCCTCAATGATTTGGCGGTGTAGAGCCTCCCGGCCCGATCTGGATCGCTGTAGCGGCTTTACTCTGATCGAGGTCATCGTCACCCTTGCCATTCTCGGTTTCGCGCTGGTTCTCGTTGCCGGTTACAAACCTCCGTGGAGCAGCGGGCTCGGGCTCAAGGGGGCGGCCTCCGAGCTCGCCTCGGGACTGCGCCTGGCGCGGTCGGAGGCGATAGCGAGCAATCGGCCAGTGCGCCTTCGATCTCGATGTGACCGGCCACCTCTATCGCGTCGGCGCGGGAGCGGAGCGCCGCCTGCCAGCCAATCTCTCGATCGAGCTACTGACCATCAGCGGCGAAAACCGCGGAGCCAGTGTCGGCGACATCCGCTTCAACCCCGACGGCAGTTCTACCGGGGGCAGGATTGCGCTTGCCGACGGCAAGCGGCGCGTGGCCGTCGGCGTCGATTGGCTGACCGGGAGGGTGAGCGTCGCCGATGTGCGCTGACCGCGCGATGCGGAACGAACGGCTTCACCCTGCTCGAGGTCGTCGTCGCTTTGGCAATTGCCGGATTGGCCTTGGTGGGGCTGTTCCGCGCGGGAAGCGGCGGGCTCTTTGCCGTGGACACCGCGGCGCGGGCCGAGGAGGCCGTTCAGCGCGCCCAGTCGCACCTCGCGGCGGTCGGGCGCGACGCCGCGTTGGTCGAGGGTGAATTCACCGGAGATGACGGCGGCGGCTATCGCTGGGCGCTTCGCGTCTCGCCGCTGACCTCGCGGCAGTCCTTGGCGCAAGACGGCGTATCATCGGCGACCACCACCTTGTTCAATGTCGAGGTTGCAATCTCGTGGCCCGGACATGAGGGCGACCGGTCGGTGGTGCTGAGAACATTGCGCCTCGGCACCGCGGGGACGGGCCGGTGAGCCCGCCGGCGAACGACCGCGCCTTCGCCCGGCAGGGCGGGTTCACTCTGCTCGAAATGCTCGTCGTCGTGACGGTGCTCGGCTTCCTGATAATCGGCCTGACGCAAGGCGTGCGCACCGGGCTCACACTCTGGGAGGCGCAATCTCGGCGGGTGGGCGAAACCGCCGAGCTCGATGCGGCCGCGCGCATTCTGCGCGCCCTGCTGAGCGGGATCGCGCCACCACCGTCTTTCGGCCCGGCCGCCGGCGCCGCGGGTGGCGAGGAGCTGAAGGGCAGCGCCGCAAGCCTGGCCTTCGTCGGCGATCTGCCCACCGGGCTCGGAACCACCCAGCGCGCCGACATTACGCTCGAGCTGAGCCGCGGTCGGCTCGTCTTGCGTTGGACCCCGCATCGCCACGAGCTGTCCACCGCCGCGGCCACCCCGCCCACCGAAACCGAATTAGTGGGCAATGTCGAGCGGCTCGATCTCGCTTATTGGGGTACGTCTCCTTCCGGGCAGGAAACGGGGTGGCAAGCACAGTGGGACGGCCCGGCGATTCCAGAACTCATCCGGATCCGGCTCGTCTTCGGCGAGAAGGACCGACGCCGCTTTCCGGATTTGATAGCCGCTCCTCAGTCGTGAGATCTGCGAGCGATTTGCGTTATGGCCCTCAGCGCGCCGCCGTCGTTGCCGCGCCTTGCCCCTTATTTGCTCGCGGCACATCCAGGATTTCGCCGGCGAACTTGCCTTGATCGAGCCATATTCGGAAAATCTTCTGTGGGGCAGCAGGCTGAGGGGTGGAGAGCCTTTCTGTACCGCTGCTGTCCTATAGAGACGACAGCGGCGGCGGTGCAGGCTGGATTTAGATCGGCTTCGGTCTCGGATCATGTTACGCGAGTTCTTTGCTTGGTGGTGCGCACAGCTTGCGGACTTGCTGCCGCAGGAATTGCGCCGATCTGCGCTGGGCACCGGCGATGCGCTGGTGATTACTCCGATTGGCCCCCTGGGGCAGGGGGTCGAAGCTGTTGCCGTCGATCAGCGCCATAACGGCAAGCAGAGCCCGCTCGGCCATTTTGCTCTCGGAGCGATCGGTATGGCCGACCTGCCTCGCTTGGCGGGCAACACCACGGTGCTTCGCCTCGGCGAGGCCGACGTACTGGGCAAGACCGTCAGCCTGCCACTTGCTGCCGAACGAGAGCTCGACCAAGCGCTCGCTTTCGAGATGGACCGCGAGACGCCGTTCACGGCGGAGGAACTCTACTGGAACCATCGAGTCATCGAGGCCGACCGACAAAACGGGCGGTTATCGGTGCGCCTCTGGCTCGTCCCGAAAGCGAGCCTCGACCCGCTACTCACCGATCTCGCTGCAGTCGGAATTCGGCCGAGGCGGGTGGAGATTGCCGACGGTCCGGACAAAGGGTCTTACCTGCCGCTCAACGGGGACGGAACTCGTAAGCATCACGCCTCGCACCGCCTGCTCTGGCCGGCCGCCGCGTGCTGCGCGGCTCTCGCAATGGCCGCCGTGGTAACGCCTTTCTTACGCCAGGAGCTGGCCTTGGCGTCTCTCAACGCACAAGTCACGGCGGCCCGAGCCGCGGCCGCAGAGGCCGACAACCTGCGCCAGGATATCGATCGTCTGTCGGGCAATGCCGGCTTTATCGAAAGCGAGCGCGACAAGGCCGGGCGGCCGCTAGTCGTATTGGCGGCCACGACCCGCGTTCTGCCAGACGATACCTACCTGACCGAGATGGAGCTGCGGCAACGGAAACTGACGTTAAGCGGCCGTTCTGCCGGGGCCGCCCGATTGATCGGAGCGCTTGCCGCCGATCCCGAGTTCCGAAATCCCGGCTTTTCGGCACCCGTCACTCGGCTCGAGGCCCTCCGGGCCGAGCTTTTCACGATCAACGCGGAGGTCAGGCCGTAGCCTCGTTTACCACTATGCCAACTGGCCGGCGGGGCCAGCTTCTGGCACTGAGCTTACTGTTCGTCGCGCTGGGAGGCGTCTATCTCCTGGTCGTCTCGCCGTTGCTCGGGCTCTATGCCGAGCGGGCTGCGGTGCTGGAGAATCGGCGCATGCTGGTGCCGCGGCTGCGCGCCGCTGCGGACGAGCTGCCGACTCTGCGCGCCCGGGTCGAGCAGCTGCGCGCGGCTGCCGGCACACGGAAGATCACTTTGGAGGGTGCCAGCGATGCGATAGCTGCGGCCACCCTGCAAAGCCGCATAGAGGAGCTCGCCACCGCCGCCGGCGCGACTATCGGCAGCACCGAAAGCCTTCCGGCCGAAGCGCGCTCGGGCTATCGCCGCATCGGACTGCGCTACGTGCTCAGCGGGTCCTACGAGACGCTCGTCAAATTCCTTGCCAAACTCGAGTCTGCCACACCGCCTCTGGTGATCGACAATCTGCATGTTCACGGGGTGCTGAGGCGGCCCGGCACGCCGGCGGCTGCAGGGCTCGATGCCGGTCTGGATGTTTACGCTTACCGTGATGGCGAAAAATCCGTGGCGGTCAAGCAATGATCGATCGCTTCGTGCTATTGCTGCTGATTGGGGGATGCCTGCTGTTCGGCGCGATTCTAATAATGGAGTTTGCTCCCGCCGGCGCGGAGGATGAGGTGGTCGCCCAGGCGGCGCGGTCCGACGCGGCGAGCCCAACAACTCGGCGGCAGAACCCGAGACCCGAGGAGCTGGTTACCACCGCCCTCGCTCGACCGCTCTTCAGCAGCACTCGGCGGCCTCCCCAGGATAGTCCCAGCGGAGCTGCCGCCGATTCCGATCTCTCCGATGCGAGGCTGACCGGGATCGTTACGACCCCCGGCCGCCGCATCGCAATCTTCGCGGTCAGCGGCGACAAGCCGCTGAAGGTCGCCGAGGGCGACGCCGTAAGCGGCTGGCGGGTCGAGAGCATCACCCCCCGCGAGGTCTCGTTGAGCGGACCGAGCGGAACCAAGACCTTGCAGCCAAAGCTCGATCCAAGTTTAGTCCCGCCGCCTGGGCAAGCGCCGATCGGTCAACCCGGCGGGCGAGTGCCAACTCTGCCGGCTGCCGGCAGACCGCGCGTTCCTGTGCCGGGCGCGGCCCCAGGTGTCGCGCAGCCGCCTCAAGGTCTCCCTGTCAATACTCCCGGCGCGCTACCGCGGGCAGCGCGGCTACGCCAGCAGCGGTAATGTCGACCTTGGGACGTTCTATTCGGCCGCTCGCCCTCGCCGTCGCGGTCACCGTGCTGGCCGATTGTCAACCTCCGGCGCAGCCGGGTTTGGAGCCACTGGAACAGCCGAGCAGCTTGCAAGCCGCGGAGCCTCGAATAAACAGCACGATACCCACCGATCGCAGCGGGCGACGTCCCTTTGTCGCGTCCGGCGCCGCAGCAGCGCCGGTCGTGCCACCGCCGGGTCCGGGGGCGACCGCCACACAGACCGGCGACGTAACCTTGAATTTCGTAGACACAGACATTCGGGAGATCGTACGCACCATTCTCGGGACCACACTCAACCTGAACTACACGATCGACCCCAACGTGCATGGCACCGGTTCGATCGAGACCGGCACCCCGATGCAGCGCTCGGCGTTGCTGCCGACGCTCGAAACCTTGCTCAACGCAAACGGTGCGACGTTGATCGAACGGAATGGGGTCTACGCCGTGGTCCCGCTGCCGGCTGGCGCGACCCGCAACCTTGTATCCGGCGCGAACGCAATAGGCGGCGGTACCCAGGTCGTGCCATTGCGCTACGCCTCGGCCAAGGATCTTGCCAAGGTGCTCGAACCCTATGTCGCAGAGGGCGGGAAAATTGCCGCCGACCCAGCGCCTAACGCGATAATCGTCTCCGGGGACGCCGCAGTCCGCCAAACCCTGGTCGGTCTCATCCGGGCTTTCGACATCGACATCCTGGCCGGTCAGTCCTATGCCCTCTTTCCGGTGGGCGACAGCGATCCGGCAAAGCGGGCCAGCGAGTTCGAACGGGTGTTGCAGGCTCAGGCCGAAGGCGCGCTCGGCGGCATCGTGCGCGTCGTCCCCATGGATCGGGTTAATGCCGTTCTCGTAGTGTCCTCGCAGCCCCGCTACATCGATGCGGCAAGACGATTTTTCAGGCTCACAAACCAGCTCGAGGACGCCACCGCGCGGGCCTGGCATGTCTATTATGTGCAGAACGGCCAGAGCGCCGATCTAGAGAACCTGCTCCAGCGAGCGTTCACGCCGCGCAATGTCTCCCCTACGCCGGGTCCGCCGGGTAGCACTGCGCCCGGTGCCGAGCAGCTGACGATCGGCGGCGGACGCCAACCAGGAGGCGGCACAACGGGTTTCGGTGGCCAAGGTTCCACGGCAGGCCTCGGGGGGGCCGGTGGAGGGGCCGGCGTCACTACGGGCCTGCCGGGCGCGGGCGGAGGTGCCGGGGCCGCGGGGGGCCTAGGTGCCGGGATCCCCCAGCCGGGGGCGGCGGCCGAGGCAGCACCTCCCGCTACTGAGCCGTTGTCGGCCGAGACCGGGCCCGGCGGCGCGGCGCCCGAGAACCGCATGCGCATCATCGCCAACCGGCGCAACAACGCACTGTTGGTTTATGCGACGCCGAGCGAATACGCGGTGATCGAGGGGATGCTGCGCAAGATCGACATCATCCCACTCCAGGTGCTGATCGAGGCGACGATCGCCGAGGTCGATCTCAATGATTCGCTGCAATACGGCACCCAATTCTTCTTCAAGGCCGACCACGTCGCCAACACCCTGGGCCCGCTCTCGGGCCTTCCCGCGCTCGGCGCCCTAACCTTTCCCTCGACTGCCCCCTTTTTCACACTGAGCAAATCTCCGAATTTCGCGCTCTCAGCGCTCGCCTCGGTGACCAAGGTCAAGGTGCTCTCGGCGCCTCAGGTCATGGTCCTCGACAACGAGCCGGCACGTCTGCAGGTCGGCCAGCAGGTGCCGGTGCTGACTGGAACCGCGACCAGCACGCTCGCCGCCGGGGCGCCGGTCGTCAACAGCGTCGATTATCATTCGACGGGCGTCATCATGCAGGTGACGCCGCGCGTCAACTCCGGCGGGCTCGTTTCCCTCGATATCGCCCAGGAAGTCAGCGATGTTGCAGCCGCGGCGGCCAACACGGTCCAAGGCTCGCCGACTTTCAACGATCAGGTATTCCGCACGCGGGTGGCTGTGCAGGATGGCCAGACGGTCGGGATGGCCGGTCTGATCCGCGACAATGCCTCGCACGACAACGGCGGCATACCTTTCCTCAAGGATATCCCGATCCTCGGCACGCTGGTTTCCACCCAAAGCAACTCGCGAGCCCGCACCGAGTTGCTCGTGCTGATCACGCCGCATGTTGTGCACGATCAGCGCGATGCCCGGGCGCTGACCGAGGATTTGCGCAATCAGCTGATCAACGCCGGCTTGGTCCCGCAGCAACTGCAGCGCCAGGGCTCGCCCGGGCTGGCGAACCCGAACAAGCTGTAGGCGATGCCGCGACGGCTTCCGCCAGGATCGGCGCAATGCCGTCGGAACGGCGGGTTCGCGCTGATCATCGTGCTGTGGACGTTGGTGCTGATCGGCTTCATCGTCGCGCATTTGACGGCGAGCGGACGCACCGAGATCCGCATAGCCGGCAATCTCGTGGCCAACTCGGCCTCGCAAGCCGCCGCCGACGGCGCCATCTTCGAGGCCATCTTCAACCTTTCGGATCCGCAGCCGGAACAGCGCTGGCCGGTCGACGGCACGCCGCGTCAAGTCGCGGTCGGCAGTGGCCGGG
>CAVSTA010000007.1:0-148289 GCA_963730745.1 uncultured Alphaproteobacteria bacterium | reverse complement strand
GTGCTGCCGCAGTTCGCCCCGATTTTCGAGCAGGCCGGTGCCGAACTGCCCGCTGCGACGCGCGTGCTGATGACCGTCGGGACGGTCGTCGGTGCCTTAGCGCCCTTGGCTGTTGCTGGCGCTTTTAGCCGGCGGGTTGATCGCCCGGCAGTTGTTGACGCGGCCCGTTACCGCCTGAAGCTCGATCGCGTGCTGCTGCATCTGCCGGTGGCCGGCGGGTTGTTGCGCGAGACCCTCGCAGCCCGGCTCACCCGCACGCTCGGCAGCCTGTTGCAGAATGGCGTCCCGCTGATTCTCGGCCCTCGGCATCGCCAAGGATGCGCTCGGCAATCTCGCTGCTGCCGCCGCGGTCGAAGCGGCCGCGCTTGGCGGAAAGGGCGGCGGCGGCCTCGCCCGGCCGCTCGCCGCCGCCGGCGTATTCCCGGCTCGGACTATCCACCTGCTGCAGCTCGGTGAGGAGGCCGCGCAGCTCTCGTCGATGGCGCTCAAGGCCGCCGATATCCATGATGAGCAAGCGCGCTTGATGATGCAGCGGCTCGTCGCGCTCGCAGTTCCGATGATCACGATTGCGATGGGTCTCGCCGTCGCCGGAATTGTCAGCGCCCTGCTGACGGCAATGCTGAGCCTCAATGATCTTGGCGGTGTAGGACCTCCGGCCCGATCTGGAGCGCTGTGCCGGCTTTACTCTGATCGAGGTCATCGTCACCCTTGCCATTCTCGGTTTCGCGCTGGTTCTCGTTGCCGGTTACAAACCTCCGTGGAGCAGCGGGCTCGGGCTCAAGGGGACGGCCTCCGAGCTCGCCTCGGGACTGCGCCTGGCGCGGTCGGAGGCGATAACGAGCAATCGGCCGGTGGCCCTCGATCTCGATGTGACACGGTCACCTTTATCGCGTCGGCGCGGGAGCGGAGCGCCGCCTGCCAGCCAATCTCTCGATCGAGCTTCTGACCATCACCGGCGAAAGCCGCGGAGCCAGTGTCGGCGACATCCGCTTCAACCCAGACGGCAGCTCCACTGGGGGCAGGATTGCGCTTGCCGACGGCAAGCAGCGCGTGGCCGTCGGTGTCGACTGGCTGACCGGGAGGGTGAGCGTCGCCGATGTGCGCTGACTGCGCGATGCGGAACAACGGCTTCACCCTGCTCGAGGTCGTCGTCGCTTTGGCAATTGCCGGGTTGGCCTTGGTGGGGCTGTTCCGCGCGGGAAGCGGCGGGCTCTTTGCCGTGGACACCGCGGCGCGGGCCGAGGAGGCCGTTCAGCGCGCCCAGTCGCATCTCGCGGCGGTCGGGCGCGACGCCGCGTTGGTCGAGGGCGAATTGACCGGAGATGACGGCGGCGGCTACCGCTGGGCGCTTCGTGTCTCGCCGCTGACCTCACGGCAGTCCTTGGCGCAAGACGGCGTATCAACGGCGACCACCACCTTGTTCAATGTCGAGGTCGCAATCTCGTGGCCCGGACATGAGGGCGACCGGTCGGTGGTGCTGAGAACATTGCGTCTCGGCACCGCGGGAACGGGCCGGTGAGCCCGCCGGCGAACGGGCGCGCGCTTCGCCCGGCAGGGCGGGTTCACTCTGCTCGAAATGCTCGTCGTCGTAACGGTGCTCGGCTTCCTGATAATCGGCCTGACGCAAGGCGTGCGCACCGGGCTCACACTCTGGGAGGCGCAATCTCGGCGGGTGGGCGAAACCGCCGAGCTCGATGCCGCGGCGCGCATTCTGCGCGCCCTGCTGAGCGGAATCGCGCCCCCACCGTCTTTCGGCCCGGCCGCCGGTGGCGCGGGTGGCGAGGAGCTGAAAGGCAGCGCCGCAAGCCTGGCCTTCGTCGGCGATCTGCCCACCGGGCTCGGAACCACCCAGCGCGCCGACATCACGCTCGAGCTGAGCGGCGGTCGGCTGGTCTTGCGCTGGACCCCGCATCGCCACGAGCTGTCCACCGCCGCGGCCACCCCGCCCACCGAAACCGAATTGGTGGGCAATGTCGAGCGGCTCGATCTGGCTTATTGGGGTACTCTCCTTCCGGGCAGGAAACGGGGTGGCAAACACAGTGGGACGGCCCGGCGATTCCAGAACTCATCCGCGTCCGGCTGGTCTTCGGCAAAAACGACCGACGCCGCTTTCCGGATTTGATCGCCGCTCCTCAGTCGTGAGACTCTGCGAACGATTCGCGTTATGGCGCCCGGCGCGCCGCCGTTGTTGCCGCGCCTCGCCCCTTGTTTACCGCGGCAAATCCAGCATTTCCCGGCAAACTCGCCTTGATCGAGCCATATTCGGCAAATCTTCTGTAGGGCAGCAGCTGAGGGGTGGAGAGCCTTTCTGTACCGCTGCCGCCTTTTAGGGACGAGCGGCGGCGGTGCAGGCTGGATTTAGATCGGCTTCGTCTCGGATCATGTTACGCGAGTTCTTTGCCTGGTGGTGCGCACAGCTTGCGGACTTGCTGCCGCAGGAATTGCGCCGGTCTGCGCTTGGCACCGGCGATGCGCTGGTGATTACTCCGATCGGTCCCTTGGGGCAGGGGGTCGAAGCTGTTGCCGTCGATCAGCGCCATAACGGCAAGGAGAGCCCGCTCGGCCATTTTGCTCTCGGAGCGATCGGTATGGCCGACCTGCCCCGAATGGCGGGCAAGACCACGGTACTTCGCCTCGGCGAGGCCGACGTGCTAGGAAAGACCGTGAGCCTGCCACTTGCTGCCGAGCGAGAGCTCGACCAAGCGCTCGCTTTCGAAATGGACCGCGAGACCCCGTTCACGGCGGAGGAGCTCTACTGGAACCATCGAGTCATCGGGGCGGACCGGCAGAACGGGCGGTTATCGGTGCGCCTCTCGCTGGTCCCGAAGGCGAACCTCGACCCGCTGCTCACCGATCTCGCTGCGGTCGGAATTCGGCCGAGGCGGTTGGAGATTGCCGACGGTGCGGACAAAGGGACTTACCTGCCGCTCAACGGGGACGGAACTCGCAAGCATCACGCCTCGCACCGCCTGCTCTGGCCGGCCGCCGCGTGCTGCGCGGCTCTCGCAATGGCCGCCGTGGTAACGCCCTTCGTACGCCAGGAGCTGACCTTGGCATCTCTCAACGCTCAAGTCGCGGCGACCCGAGCCGCCGCCGCAGAGGCCGATACCCTGCGCCAGGATATCGATCGGCTGTCGGGCAACGCCGGCTTTATCGAAAGCGAGCGCGACAAGGCCGGACGGCCGCTAGTCGTGTTGGCGGCCACGACCCGCATTCTGCCAGACGATACCTACCTGACCGAGATGGAGCTGCGGCAACGGAAACTGACGCTGAGCGGCCGCTCTGCCGGGGCCGCCCGGTTGATCGGAGCGCTCGCCGCCGATCCCGAGTTCCGAAATCCCGGCTTTTCGGCACCCGTCACCCGGCTCGAGGCCCTCCGGGCCGAGCTTTTCACGATCAACGCGGAGGTCAGGCCGTAGCCTCGTTTACCGCTATGCCGACCGGCCGGCGGGGCCGGCTTTTGGCGCTGAGCTTGCTGTTCGTCGCGCTGGGAGGCGTCTATCTCCTGGTCGTCTCGCCTTTGCTCGGGCTTTACGCCGAGCGGGCTGCGGTGCTGGAGAATCGGCGCATGCTGCTGCCGCGGCTGCGCGCCGCCGCAGACGAGCTGCCGGCTCTGCGCGCTCGAGTTGAGCAGCTGCGTGCGGCTGCCGGCACACGCAAGATCACTTTGGAGGGTGCCAGCGATGCGATCGCTGCGGCCACTCTGCAAAGCCGCATAGAGGAACTCGCCGCCTCCGCCGGCGCAACGATCGGCAGCACCGAAAGCCTTCCGGCCGAAGCGCGCTCGGGCTACCGCCGCATCGGACTGCGCTACGTCCTCAGCGGGTCCTACGAGACGCTGGTCAAATTCCTCGCCAAACTCCAATCTGCCACACCGCCGCTGGTGATCGACAATCTCCATATCCACGGGGTACTGAGGCGGCCCGGCACGCCGGCGGCTGCAGGGCTCGATGCCGGTCTCGATGTTTACGCTTACCGTGATGGCGAAAAATCGGTGGCGGCGAAGCCATGATCGATCGCCTCGTGCTGTTGCTGCTGGTTGGGGGATGCCTGCTGTTCGGCGCGATCCTAATCATGGAGCTTGCTCCCGCCGGGGCGGAGGATCCGGTGGTCGCCGCAGGCGGCGCGGTCCGACGCGGCGAGCCCAACAACTCGGCCGCAGAACCCGAGACCCGAGGAGCTGGTTGCCGCCGCCCTCGCCCGACCGCTTTTCAGCAGCACGCGGCGGCCTCCTCAAGACGCTCCCAGCGGAGCCGCCGCCGACTCCGATCTCGCCGATGCGAGGCTGACCGGGATCGTTACGACGCCACGCCACCGCATCGCGATATTCGCGGTCAGCGGCGACAAACCGCTGAAGGTCGCAGAAGGCGACGCCGTAAGCGGCTGGCGGATCGAGAGCATCACGCCGCGCGAAGTCTCGTTGAGCGGCCCGAGCGGAACCAAAACCTTGCAGCCAAAGCTCGATCCAAATTTAGCCCCGCCGCCTGGGCAACCGCCGATCGGCCAACCCGGCGGGCGAGTGCCAATCCCGCCGGCTGCCGGCAGGCCGCGCGTGCCTGTGCCGGGCGCGGCCCCAGCCGTCGCGCAGCCGCCTCCAGGTGTCCCTGTCGTTCCTCCCGGCGCGCTGCCGCGGGCAGCGCGGCTGCGCCAGCAGCGGTAATGTCGACGCTCTGCGACATTCCATTCGGCCTCTCGCCGTTGCCGTAGCGCTCGTCGTGCTGGCCAATTGCCAGCAGCTGCCGGCACAGCCGGGTTTGGAGCCGCTGGAGCAGCCGAGCAGCTTGCAAGCTGCGGAGCCTCGAATAAACAGCGCGATCCCCACCGATCGCAGCCGGCAACGTGCCTTTGTCGCGTCCGGCGCCGCAGAAGCGCCGGTGGTACCACCGCCGGGTCCGGGCGCGACCGCCACTCAGACCGGCGATGTAACCCTCAATTTCGTCGACACCGACATACGGGAGATCGTACGCACCATTCTCGGGACCACACTCAACCTGAACTACACGATCGACCCTAACGTGCATGGCACCGGGTCGATCGAGACCGGCACCCCGATGCAGCGTTCGGCGTTGATACCGACGCTCGAAACCTTGCTCAACGCGAACGGCGCGACGTTGATCGAACGGAATGGGGTCTATGCCGTGGTCCCGTTGCCCGCGGGTGCGACCCACAACCTTGTATCCGGCGCGAATGCGATAGGCGCCGGCACCCAGGTCGTGCCATTGCGCTACGCCTCGGCCAAGGATCTTGCCAAGGTGCTCGAACCCTATGTTGCAGAGGGCGGGAAAATTGCCGCCGACCCGGCGCGCCAACGCGATAATCGTCTCCGGGGACGCCGCGGTCCGCCAGACCCTGGTCGGTCTCATCCGGGCTTTCGATATCGACATCCTGGCCGGTCAGTCCTATGCCCTCTTTCCGGTCGGCGACAGCGACCCGGCAAAGCGGGCCAGCGAGTTCGAGCGGGTGTTGCAGGCTCAGACCGAAGGCGCGCTCGGCGGCATCGTGCGCGTCGTTCCGATGGATCGGGTCAATGCGGTTCTCGTAGTGTCGTCGCAGTCCCGCTACATCGATGCGGCAAGGCGATTTTTCAGGCTCACAAACGAGCTCGAGGACGCGACCGCGCGGGCCTGGCATGTCTATTACGTGCAGAACGGCCAGAGCGCCGATCTCGAGAACCTCCTGCAGCGAGCGTTCACGCCGCGCAATGTCTCCCCGACGCCGGGCCCGCCGGGAAGCACCGCGCCCGGCGCCGAGCAGCTGACGATCGGCGGCGGACGCCCACCAGGAGGCGGCACGACGGGTTTCGGTGGCCAAGGTTCCACGGCAGGCCTTGGGGGGGCCGGCGGAGGAGCCGGCGTCACTACGGGCCTGCCGGGGGCGGCGGAGGTCGCCGGGGCCGCAGGTGGCCTAGGCGCCGGGATTCCCCAGCCGGCGGCGGCGGCCGAGGCAGCGCCTCCCGCCACCGAGCCGTTGTCGACCGAGACCGGGCCCGGCGGTGCGGCGCCCGAGAACCGCATGCGCATCATCGCCAACCGGCGCAACAATGCGCTGTTGGTCTACGCGACGCCGAGCGAATACGCGGTGATCGAGGGGATGCTGCGCAAGATCGACATCATCCCGCTCCAGGTGCTGATCGAGGCGACGATCGCCGAGGTCGACCTCAATGATTCGCTGCAATACGGCACCCAATTCTTCTTCAAGGCCGACCACGTCGCCAACACCCTGGGCCCGCTCTCGGGCCTTCCCGCAGCTCGGCAGCCCTGACCTTTCCCTCGACTGCCCCCTTTTTCACACTGAGCAAATCTCCGAACTTCGCGCTCTCAGCGCTCGCCGCGGTCACCAAGGTCAAGGTGCTCTCGGCGCCGCAGGTCATGGTCCTCGACAACGAGCCGGCACGTCTTCAGGTCGGCCAGCAGGTGCCGGTGCTGACCGGAACCGCGACGAGCACGCTCGCCGCCGAGGCGCCGGTCGTCAACAGCGTCGACTATCATTCGACGGGCGTCATCATGCAGGTGACGCCGCGCGTCAACTCCGGCGGGCTCGTTTCCCTCGATATCGCCCAGGAAGTCAGCGATGTCGCGGCCGCGGCGACGAACACGGTCCAGGGCTCGCCGACCTTCAACGATCAGATATTCCGCACGCGGGTGGCTGTGCAGGACGGCCAGACGGTCGGGATGGCCGGTCTGATCCGCGACAATGCCTCGAATGATAACAGCGGCATACCCTTCCTCAAGGACATCCCGATCCTCGGCACGCTGGTTTCGACCCAAAGCAACTCGCGCATGCGCACGGAACTGCTCGTGCTGATCACCCCGCACGTCGTGCACGATCAGCGCGATGCCCGCGCGCTGACCGAGGATTTGCGCAATCAGCTGATCAATGCCGGCCTGGTCCCGCAGCAGCTGCAGCGCCAGGGCTCGCCCGGGCTGGCGAACCCGAACAAGCTGTAGGCGATGCCGCGCCGGTTTCCGCCAGGATCGGCGGAATGCCGTCGGAACGGCGGGTTCGCGCTGATCATCGTGCTGTGGACGTTGGTGCTGATCGGCTTCATCGTCGCGCATATGACGGCGAGCGGGCGGACCGAGATCCGCATAGCCGGCAATCTCGTGGCCAACTCGGCCTCGCAAGCCGCCGCCGACGGCGCCATCTTCGAGGCCATCTTCAACCTTTCGGATCCGCAGCCGGAACAGCGCTGGCCGGTCGACGGCACGCCGCGTCAAGTCGCGGTCGGCAGTAGCCGGGTCATCTTGCGGGTCGAGGACGAGGCATCGTGGATCAACCCGAGCACGGCTTCGCCCGTCCTCCTCGAAGCCTTGTTGCGGGTGACCGGCAGCGACCCCGACACCGCTCGTCGCATCGCCACCGCGATAAGCGAATGGGTGGGTTCCGCAGCAGCCCCGGGGCAGCAAGACGCGCTCGTCGCGGAATATCGCGCGGCCGGGCTCGATTATGGTCCGCCGAGCGCACCGTTCGAGACGCTCGGCGAACTCGGCCGCGTGCTCGGCATGACCCCCGCCGTGCTGACGGCGATCCGCCCGCATTTGACATTGTTCGGGCCGCCCGAGCCGAACCCGGCCACCACCGATCCGGTCGTGGCGGCCGCGCTCGCCCTATCATCGACGACTGGGTCGTCGCCGACTGGCCAGCCGGTGGTTCAACCGAGCCAGGCGCCGCCGGATGCTTTGACCGTGCGGATCACCGCGCTCGCATCCGGACCGGGCAACGCTCGTGTAACCCGGACTGCGGTGGTTCGCACCGGGGCGACGCTGCCGCAGGGATACGCTGTGCTCGCCTGGGGCAGCAGCCTCAATTCGGACGCGCCCCTCGGCTCGCCTCAGCCGTCGGTCACTCGTTGAAGATGGTCGCGGCCTCGCCCGAGCCGCCGGGCTGGCCTGTCGGGCCGAGCGACAGCAGGTCGTATTCGTGCCCGGGCCGCTGGCTCGGGCTGCGGTAGACGAATGGTCGGCCCCACGGGTCCTCGGGCACCTTCTCGCCCTTCAGGTAAGGCCCGTTCCAGCGGGTGACCCCCGATGGCCGAGTAATCAGCGCCTGCAGACCCTGCTCGGTCGAAGGATAGGTGCCGACATCCAGCTTGTAGATGTCGAGCACTCCGGCGAGGCGCTCGATCGATTGGTGCGCGATCTTTTCCTTGGCGGAGCCGAGCTGTCGCAGCAGCGGCGGGCGCGACAAGGCCGATCAGCAGCCCCAAGATGGCGAGCACGACCAGAAGCTCGAGCAGCGTAAAACCTCGCTGCCGTCTCCGAGGGTCGCCGGCCGGGCGGGCAGGGCCGAAAAGAATGATCTTCGAAGCGCACACTGTGTCGGAACCAGGGTTTTCCTGGGCTCTTCGTCTAAAGCTGGATTTGGACATATTCATGATGTTGAGCCGCAGAGCAGACGGTGCGGCAGTTCGACGCGCCGAATTGGCTGAGCGGCAGCCGCGGACGGCAGGCTGCCGCGCAATCATGCTTCCCGGTCTGGCAGCGCCACGGTTTGAGCGGCAATCCGGGTCGGGTGCAGCCGCGCGTTCGGATCCGGCTTGTCAGGCATTGCGCCTTGGGTCGGTTTTGCTGCCGCAGCAAGCGGGGTTGTGTCCCCGGTGATCAGCCGCGCACCGCGGCCGTAGGTCAGCCAGGCCCATATCCAGTTGAGGAAAACCGCCATTCGGTTGCGGAAGCCGATCAGGAAAAAGATGTGGACGATGCCCCAGAGCACCCAGGCGACCGAGCCGGTCAGCCTGATCCAGCCGAGATCGGCGATCGCCGAGTGGCGGCCGATCGTGGCGAGCGCGCCCTGGTCGCGATAGCGGAAGGGCGGGGGCGCCGGCTCGCGGCGCACAAGACGGGCGACCACCTCTCCGACATATTGGCCCTGCTGTTTGGCGACCGGCGCGAGACCGGGCAGCGGCTCGCCCGTTGGCCCAGTGACGAAGGCGGCATCGCCGATGACGAAGATCTCCGCGTGACCCGGCACTGAGAGGTCGGCGAGCGACCCTGACCCGGCCGCCCTTGCCGGCGGGTACGCCAAGCCATCGCGCCACCGGCGAGGCCTCGACCCCGGCACACCAGATGACGTTTGCCGCTTCGATGCGCTTGCCTCTTGCTACGACGCCATCTCCGTCGATCGCTTCGATCGGCGTGTCGAGCAGCACTTCGACCCCCATCCGCTCGAGCGAGCGCCGGGCGAAAGCGGCGAGCCTCTCGGGGAAGCCCGACAGCACGCGCGGGCCGGCCTCGACCAGCAGGATGTGCGCCGTGTGGGGATTGATGTGGCGAAAGTCGCGGGACAATGTCGCGTGGGCGAGTTCGACGAGCGCTCCGGCCATCTCGACGCCGGTCGGGCCGGCGCCGACCAGGACAAAGGTCAACAAGCGCTGGCGTATCTCGGGATCCGTCACGGTTTCCGCCTCTTCGAAGGCGAACAGCACGCGGCGGCGGATCGATGTGGCGTCGTCGATCGATTTGAGGCCCGGGGCCAGCCGCGGCCAGTCATCATGGCCGAAATAGGCGTATTGCGACCCGGTCGCCAGGATCAGATAATCGTAGCTCTGGTCCGCCCCAAAGCGTGTCTCGACCCGCCGCGCTGCCACGTCGACGCCGATCACCTCGTCGAGCAACACCGTGGCGTTCCGCTGATCGCGCAGAACCGCCCGGATCGGCTGCGCAATATCGGCCGGAGACAATGCCGCTGTCGCTACCTGGTAGAGCAGCGGCTGGAACAGATGGTAATTGCGGCGGTCGATCACCGTCACATCGACCGGTGACCGCGCCAGCTTGCGCGCCGCTTCGAGCCCGCCAAAGCCGGCGCCGACGATCACGACGCGCGGCCGGTCGCCGTGACCCACCGGAATGCGTGCAGACCCATCCGTCATCGCAATCTCCCGGGCGAGAGTAATTCCGCAGGCTAACGAGCGGCGACGGCGAATGGCGATCGGCGCGGCTCGACTCCGATCCGAGATCGACGCCATCAACCGGCCGGCTCCTCCGTGATGACTGTTCTTCGCCTCGTCCCCGCGGCATGATCTACAGGTCACTGGTCGGGGGGAGAGCCTTGCCTCTCACACAGCTTGCGCCGGTGCTGACCGCCGACAGCATCACCCGTGTTGGAGCCGACGGCGGCGGGAGCGGTTGTCGTCAACGGTTCCCATGGCGGCATTTATGCCGCCTATGTCGCGGCAAAGCTGCGCGTTGCGGCAGCTGTCTTCAACGATGCCGGGGTCGGACGGGACCAGGCCGGCATTGCCGGGCTCGATTATCTGGCCGGGCTCGGCATCGCCGCTGCCGCGGTCGGGCATGACACCGCGCGCATCGGAGACGGGTCCGACATGATGGCGCGCGGCATCATCACTCATGCGAACGTCGCCCGCGATCGCGCTCGGCTGCCGCCCCGGCATGGCCTGCCGAGACGCCGCGGCGGCGTTGCAGCAAGCCGGCCCGAGCCTGCGCGAGCCTCCCCCGGCGCTGGAAGCCGCCTTCCTGCTGATCGCCGAGGCGCCCGCCGTGTGGGCGCTCGACTCGGCCTCGCTGGTCGGCGCCGAGCAGGTCGGGGCAATTGTCGCGACCGGCTCGCATGGCGGGCTCCTCGGCGGCAGGCCCGACACTGCGCTCAAGGTCGATGCGCTCGCTGCGTTGTTCAATGATGCCGGGATCGGGATCGACGAGGCCGGCGTCACGAGGCTGCCGGCGCTCGACGGTCGCGGCATTGCCGCGGGGACGGTCGCCGCGTCGAGCGCCCGGATCGGCGATGCCCGTTCGACCTATGAAGACGGTATTCTGACGCGTGTAAACCAGCGCGCCGCGGCGCTGGGTATCGCGCCGGGCATGACCGCCCGAGAGTTTGTCGAAATTGTCCGCCGCGCCGCGGCAGAACCAGGGAGGAACGCATGACAGACCCAGCGCCCGTCAGCAACCGGCCGTCAGGCCGCATGAACGGCGGGCGCGCGCTCGCCGAGATGCTGCGGCTCGCCGAGGTCGGGCCGATGTTCGGGATGGGCGGGTTTCAGCTCCTGCCGTTTTACGACGCGCTGGCGCAGCTCGGCATGCGGCATTTTCTGATCAACGACGAGCGCTGCGGCGCCTTTGCCGCGGACGCCTATGCGCGGGTCACCAACCGGCCCGGTGTGTGCGACGGCACGCTCGGCCCCGGCGCCACCAACCTCGTGACCGGCCTGATCGAGAGCCTCAACGCCGGGGTGCCGATCATTGCGCTGGCCGGCGACACCAACCGCGCGCATTCCTGGAAGAACATGACGCAGGAATGCCGGCAGGCCGAGATCTTGCGGCCGGCGGTCAAGGAGCTGATCCGGGTCGAGATGACGAGCCGCGTCCCCGAGTTGCTGCGCCGCGCCTTCGCGGTCGCGACCTCCGGCCGGCCGGGCCCGGTGCTGCTCGACGTTCCCGAGGATGTCTGCCACGGCGAGCACGATTTCACTGCCGAAGATTTTGCGATCGATCCGTCGACGTTGAGCGTGCCGGCGCGGCGCATCCGGCCGGATCGGGCGGACATTGCCCGCGCCGCCGCGCTGATCGCGCGCGCCAAGCGGCCGCTGCTCCTGGTCGGCGGCGGCATCCACCTTTCGGCGGGATACGACGCGCTGCTCGGTTTTGCCGAGGCACAGTCGATCCCGGTCGCGCATACGATGAGCGGCAAGGGCGGCATCGCCTGCACCCACCCGCTTTCGGTCGGGCTGTTCGGCCGTTATTCGCGCATCGCCAACGAATTGATCGAGGCTTCGGACTGCCTCGTCGTCGTCGGCTGCAAGCTCGGCGAGATTGCGACCAAGCGCTATGCGTTGCCGCCGGAAACCATCCCGCTGATCCATCTCGACATCGTCGCCGAGGAGATCGGCCGGTGCCGGACGGCGGACGTGGCGCTGTGGGGCGACGCCGAGAGCCGGGCTGGAGGATCTCGCCGAGGCGCTTGCCGACGAGGCGAAGCGGGCGCGGGCGGCGCGCGCCGATTATGTCGCCGAGATCCCCTCCCGGATGGCGTCATGGCGCGACGAGGCGGCAGCGCGCCTCCACTCGGATGAGCGGCCGATCCACATGGCTCGGCTGTGCACCGAGCTCAACAAGGCATTGCCGGCGGACAGCATCCTCGTCGCCGATGGCGGGTTTGCCGGCCACTGGACCGGGCTGCTCTACGATACGAAATCGCCCGGGCGGCACTTCATCCCGGACCGCGGCCTGGCGTCGATCGGCTATGGGCTGCCGGGCGGGATCGGGGCGGCTCTGGCCGCTCCGTCCACCCCGGCCGTCGCGATTACCGGGGACGGCGGGTTCAACATGATGCTCGGCGAGCTCGAAACCGCCCGGCGTGCCGGCGTCGGGCTGACGATCGTCGTCGTCAACAATGCCGCCTCGGGTTACGTCAAGGCATTGCAGCACGCGATGTTTCGCGGGCGCTATCAATCCTGCGACCTCGTCGAGATGGATTATGCCGCGATCGCCCGCGCGATGGGCTGCAACGGCATCCGCGTCGAGGATCCGGACCGGCTCGGCGAAGCGCTGCGGACCGGCCTCGCCGAGCGCACCCGCCCGACCGTGCTCGATGTCGTCGTGACCCGCGACCCCGCCCGCATGCTGCCCGCCGTCGACAACCGTACCGTCGAGATCAAGCAAGGCGACCGGGTGGCGTAATCGCGGAAGATTGCTCGAGAGTTCGCCGAGAATCAGCGCGTCGCTGCGACTATTGCCTCGCGCAGGATCTGCGGGATGCGGTCGAGCACCTCGGGCGGGGTCATCAGCGGCGGGGCGAGGCAAATCGTGTCGCCGATCGGCGGATCGGCGCTGCCGGCGCGAATGCGCGGGAGCAGACCGCGCGCCAACGCCTCGCGCGTGACGCGGGCCCCGAGCCCGATCGCCGGGGCTTTGGTGCTGCGGTCGGTCACCAGCTCGACGCCGCACATCATGCCGAGCCCGCGCACATCGCCGACGACCGGCAAGTCGCGCAACTCCTCGAGCCCGGCGAGCAGCCTTCGGCCCATCACCGCCGCGCGCTCGACGAGCCCCTCGGTCTCGATGATCTCGACATTGCGCAAGCCCGACCGCGCAACAGACCGGGTGGCCGGAATAGGTTGCCGCATGCATGAATTTGCGGTCGGCGGGCGCGCTCTCGATCGCCTCGTGCACTCGCTTCGACGCGATCACGCCGCCCAACGGCAGATAGCCGCTCGTCACCCCCTTGGCGAAGGAGACGAGGTCCGGCTCGACGCCCCAATGGCCGAGCGCGAACCATTTGCCGGTGCGGCCGAACCCGGTGATCACCTCGTCGGCGATCAAGCAGCACATCGTGGCGGTCGCAGATTTCGCGCAGCCGCGGGAAATAAGCTGGGCGGCGGGCACGATAACCCCGCCCGCCCCCATCACCGGCTCGGCAATGACCGCCGCCACAGTATCGGGCCCCTCCGCAAGGATCGCCTTCTCGACCGCATCGGCGGCGCCGAGCCCCGGCTCCTCGTTGCCGGTCCAGCGATAGGCATAAGGCGGCGCGACCTGGATGAAACCGGGGACGAGCGGCCCGAACATCTTGTGATAGGCCGCCATGCCGGTGGCGCTCATCGCGGCCATCGTCACGCCGTGATAAGCGTGGATGCGCGAGATGATCTTCGTCTTCTGCGGCTGGTCTTTGAGCTTCCAGTAATAGCGCGCGAATTTGAAAGAAGACTCGTTCGATTTCGGCGCCCGCTGTCGTGAAATAAACGGCAGCGGAACTCGGGTAGGCGTGGCGGACGATCTTTTCCGCCAGGCGCACTGCCGGCTCGTTGGTGGCGCCGATATAGGCCGAGGCGAAGGCGATCCGCCGCATCTGCGCGCTCGCCGCATCCGCCAGCTCGCCCCGTCCGTGGCCGACGTTGACGTTCCACAGCCCGGACAGCCCGTCGATGTATTCGCGGCCCTCGGCATCGCGCAATATCGCGCCCTTCCCCTCGACAACGACCAGCGGCTGTCGGTGGTCATCGGGATGGTGCAGCGGGTGAACGAGATAGCGCCGGTCGCTTTCGAGCAGCTGCGTGGTGCCGTCCATATTCCCTCCTGTCCGCCAAGCGCCTGACCGATACCCTTACCGCGGTCCGGGCGGCATGCGCTACGCTTTTGAGGCTGGGCAAGAATGGCCGGCTAGGTCGCGCCTCTCGCGTCGGGCGCACGGAACCGGTCCGCCGCCCTGGCCTGGGCCTTTGACGCCTCGACTTCGCGATCGCGGGGCGGAGCGTTGGTCACGAGAGAGGCGAGCAGCTCGTGCGCCGCATTGGCCACCTGGTCCACGGCCCGGTCGAAAGCGAGCTGGTTGGCCTTGGAGGGCCGAGCAAAACCGCTCAGCTTGCGAACGAATTGCAGGGAAGATGCTCGGATCTCGTCATCTGTGGCAGGTGGTTTGAAGTTGTGCAAGGTCTTGATGTTACGGCACATGACAATCCTCGCCGCGCAAAGGTATGGGACGGTGGCACACCTTCGACGCCACCATCAAGCCCGGTCGCTGTCCCCGGATAAATCGGGGGAACGTGACGCAATGGACCGATGTTGACCCGAAGTCGCGATCTGATTAAGCCCGGCCGTGGCACCAATCAGGAGCCGAGATTGTGGACGCTCCAAAGCCGAGCCGGCGGCAAATCCTGGTAGGCTCAGGAGCCATTTTCATGGGGCAGTCAATTCTAACGACTGCAGGAGCCGAGGCCGACTGGCTTGCCATTTCTCCAAGCGAAGCGGGCTTCAACATCCGACCTCGACGCGCTGCTCGGCAAGCCATGGGCGGCACGTGTGGTGACAGGCGCGTCGTGCCGGCGCGATGGATCGAGCGGTCGACCTTGCCCATGGTCGATGTCGACGAGATCCGCCAATACGGCTAGCAATGGTATCTGGGCAAATTCGCATTCACCGTTTCAACGGCGCCGCGGTGGAACCGATCGCGGCTCGAGCGTTTCTGGAGCGCAATCGGCAATGGCGGCCAGCGGCTCTTTGTGTTTCCCGGCCTTGGTCTGGTCGTGGTTATAACCGCCGGTAACTATGATACGCCGAATCAATCGGTTCCGCCGACGCGTGTGATCCGTGAGGTCGTGCTGCCAGCCATCTCGTAATGGCGCTCCGCCATGCTCGGCCTGGCAAATTGCTCGCAGGCCCGGTATATTCGACCATAAGAGACCATGAGCCGAAGGAGCATGATCATGGCGGACGGCGCCTCTTCGATCGTACCGGCCACCCCTGCCGAGGCGGTCACTCCGAGCGGCATCAACCATCTCGTCATCAATGTGCGCGACATCGAGGAGTCGCACAAATTCTGGACCGAGACCCTCGGCTTTAAGCAGGTCGCCTACTCGAAGCGGCGCAACGGCAAGATGCGCTTCTATAGCGGCGACCACGATGGCCGCATGAACCACCACGACATCGCGCTGTGCGAGAATCCGAACTTGCCGAAGCCGCCGGCGGATTGGTCGATGTTCGAGCAGCCGGTCGCGATCAACCACATCGCGATAACGTTGCCGGACCGCGAGGCGTGGCTGAAGCAATTGGCTTGGCTGCGCTCGAAGGGCGTCAAGTTCGAACGCCGCGTCAACCACGGAATGACGCACAGCCTCTACATCGTCGATCCCAACGGCTACGGCGTCGAGGTGCTCTACGAACTACCGCGCGAGGTCTGGGGCGACAACATCCAAGGCGCCATCGACTACGCCGAGGGCCTGCCGACCGAAGGCGATGAGGCCTTCATCGACGACACGAACTACCCGATGTTCGGCACCGCCAAGAGAGCCGAGTAGCGCCATGGGGCTTCAGGGCTGGGAAGCGCAGAGCTCAGGCAAGAATTCGCCGCATGCGACGCAATCTACGTGATTCGAGACGCGTCCCGCCTGCGCCGGATCGCTCCTCAGCATGACGGCATGTCGTCGATGGCATTAAGGCAATACATCTGAGGAGCCGCCGCGCTAGGCCTTTTGCCTTTAACATCCCGACCCGCACTGCAGCTCTCCGCGACCCCAGGTGGTCCATATTATCGGGAGCGGTGAGGTCGAATGGCATTGACGCCCAAGATGCGCAGCTATTTAGCAGACGGTAACGGGCCGTGAATCCCGCGCGTCTCGGTTGCGAACATACGTCACGATATCGATATCGCGGGCGCGATCCGAGATTGTCTCGGGACGCCTGATCCTCGCCCCGCAGCACATGCCGATGCGGCGTAGGGTGCAAATCGCGTTGCGCTGCATGGCCCCATTGCAGCGACGTCGTGCCCCGAAGGGAGGGCAGGAGAGGATGAGCGAACTGCATCGCGTGGCGATTGTTTACGGGTGCTGCCGGCGGTATCGGCCGCGAACTGGTGTTGGGATTGCTTGGCAAGGGACTTTAAGTAGCGGCGGTCGACCGGACCGGCCAGGGTCTCGCCGAACTGGCCCAAGCGGTGCAGCAGCGGCAGCAAGGAGCCAACCTGACGACGATGGAGGCGGACCTCACGCGCGACGAGTTGATTGATGAAATCGTCTCAAAGGCGCGCGGCCGTTTTGCAATGCCGACATCCTGGTCAACAATGCCCGGGTCGGCCAGGCAACGGTGCGCAGCGATAACCGGCAGCATCCGATCAAATTCTGGGGAGTGTCGCCGGAGGAGTGGAAGCTCTTCGTCGCCGTTCACACCAGCGCGCCCTTGTCCACGACATTGATGCGCCAGAAATGGGGGCGCATCGGACCCCGGATTTGCATCCCGATTGTCGCTCCGGGCCAACCCAGATTGCCGCGCTATAGGGATCGGCGAGCTATTTGCCCTCATGCTGGCTGCTTGGCCGTGCACGGGAGCATCCTGCTAATGGAGGGGCGCATGCCGAGAACCAATTTGTGGAACCGGAGCGTGCCGAGCATCGAGCTCACCAGCGCTCACACGAGGCGCGCCTGCGGCTCGAGCAAATAGAACGGCTGCTCTTACCGCGTGCTGCGGAGAGGCAGTCCCGGCTCCGGCGGGTGCTTTATCTTTTCGCGGTCGGCATTTACCGTGGCGCGCTGCAAGAGAACCGAGTTAGGAGGCCGCTGAGCAGTCGGCGGCCTTTCCGCATGCCGATGCTCGAGGTCTGGCCCCGGCGGAGGCTTTACCCTAGCTAGCCGCTAACAACAGCTCCTAGAATGCACCACGACGGCATCCGCCCGGGCGAGGCGGTCGACAGTACTGGGTTGCAAGTTTGCTGGACTCGCCGCTGGAGGGGACAGTCATGAGCGAACCCGTCTCTGAAGCCGATCCCTCCTAGAGAGGAAATATAGGAATTTCCGGTATTATGTAGCAGACGAACCTAAGGCGCGTTCGTCAAATAATATTGCCCTAATGATAGGAGATTCCGTAAATTCGACCACCCCTTTTCAACCCCCTGCTAGACGCAATTCTGCAAGCCGTTCGCGAAGATGACGCGCAAGCGCGCTCACGTGCGGCTCTTTGAGGATGCTCACATGCGTGCCGGCAACAGGAACGACCTCGATCCGCGCGGCGATCTTAGCCCACACCGCTTCGATCTGGAACAAGTGGTAAAGCGGCTGCGTCTTCGCGGCATAAACCAGGACCGGGCCAGAGTATTCCCGGGGAAAGTATTCATACAGGGCGTTGAACAGGGCCCTCATGTACGATACGTGAGCGTCCGGCAAATGGGCCGTCTCCATGAAGCCCGATACCGCATGACCGTGCCTAGCTCTTTCGCCTCGTACGGCCGACATCGCCACTCTGGGAAGAACGTTCAGCTTCTTTAGAACGCGCCGCGCAAAGGCCCGAAGCGACCGCATTCTCCAGCAGATCGTCCGCCAACCAGCGGGGCAGATTGCACGCCAGCTTCCAGTAATAGAGCGGGTTCCAAGCGCTGATGCCGCCTCCCGTATTAACCGGCGCTCCCTCTATGATGACGAGAAGGAGGACCTCGCGGCCGCGGGCCTTTAGCTGCTGCGCCACCTCCAGCGCAATGGTCGACCCCGCCGACCATCCGCCCAGCAGAAACGGCCCCTGCGGCCGAAACGCGCACAGGCTATTGGTATAATATGCCGCCATCGACCCGACCGAAGCCGCGAATTCGGCAGTAAGTTTCTCCTTCGGTGTTTGAATACCGTAAAATCGTTGCTCCGGCCCGAGCAGGCGCGCCAAGTGCCGGAACTCCATTACCTCGCCACCGAGCGAATGGATGCAATAAAACGCCAGGCCGTTACCGCTCTCGTTCAACGGCGCGATCGCGCTAGACCTTCGAGATATCAGTCGCCACAGTGGGGAAACTGGGCAAGGAGTTACAGAATTGTTAAGGATGTTCATTCAGGTCAGATTTTTTTACAAGACCGGAATTTCGTCTTATCCACCGTGACGTACAGAAATTCCATCTACTTTATATTTAAAATATTAAATTAACTATCTTCTATGCACTGCTACATGAGCGCATCGAGTTCGTGGTCCGCGAGCACGGGGAAGGCCAAGCGCACTCGCACCGCAGATACATCTTGTCGATGCCACCCGGCAGCCCGCAAGCGCCTTTTCGACCACTGCCGGTTGCCCACCCCGCCGGGACCCATTGCGTCACGCCCGAAGGCAGTCCCTTGCGGTCGCGGAATTCGCCGGCAACGATGACGTCCTGCTCGGCCCACAGCACCAGCAACGGCTGATAGCCGCGATTGCCGTTCCCCGCTTGGCCGGGCGGGGGCAGGCTCTGGAGCGCTTGGCTGCAAGCTTGTCCCGACCTTCGTGTTATGTCCGGCGAGTTTAGCGAGGAGTTCGGCGGGGGCGTGGCAGTCGAGGCATCGCAGGCGGGTACGATTGTAGTCGGCGACGAGGGTGTAGAGGTAGGCATCGCGTCCGGCATGATCGACACACCGGCGGTGGTGGGCGGCGCGGTTTTGCGGCATTTCGGGCGAAGTGCTCGCCGCGGCGGCGCGCGCGGTGCAGCGGCGGTCGAACGGGTGCTCACGCGAGGGTCGGTCGCCCGAGGGTCAGGTCGTGGGGTTTGCGTTTTTTGGCGACGGCGAAGCGGTCGGTGAACTCGGCGCCGTTGTCGGTCAGGATGGTGTGGACCGGGAGCGGGAAGCGGTCGGGAAAGCGCTCGGGAAAGCCGGCGGCGGTAGCGGCGCGGCGATCGGGGCGGAGTTCGAGATAGACTAAGCGGGTGGCGCGATCGATCGCGCCATCGGCGTAGCGGCGGCGGCCGAGCGGCGGCAGGTATTTGACATCGATATGGATGAAGCCGGCCGGGGTCTCGGTTTGGAAGACGGCCGCCGGCGGCTATTGCGGGGTCAGGCGGGCGGAAAGATCGTGACGTTTGAGGCGGCGGTGCATGCCGCTGCGCGACAGTTTGGGGTTGCGGCCGCGCCGCATCACCTCGACGATGTCATCGAGCGGCAGCGCCAGCCTGCGGCGCAGTTTGATGATCAAGTCCTCTTCCCAGTCGCTGATCGCGGTCGCCAGGCAATGCGGCTGGGTCGAACGGTCGGCGACATCGGGCGGGTTTTCCAACGCGCGACGGTGCCGGCATGGATGCCGAGCTCGCGCGACAGCGCGCCATGGGAGGCGGTGCTCTTCTGGATATCAGCGCGCGTGCGGCGGGGTGGTGGTGGCATTGGCGTGCAATCTGACATGCATCAGCCGGCCCTCCCTATCCTTGGCGCGACGGCGCCATCCGGACGCCGGGCGGCCGTGGTTTTCAAGTGATGCGAAAATACGATGATGCCCGATCCCCAAACCAGGCCGGGAACAGCGACGCCGGCGCGCATCGCCCGTCGGCTCGGGTAGAAGTCGACCATGGCTGCGTAGAGCGACGGCCGCAGTGATGAGGTAGCGGCGATCCCCGATATCCAACTACTTGATGACTCGCGAATTGTTGGATAGGTGTGGGCGAGACGATAGTCTCGCAAAGAATTGTGGGTCTCGGCTAAGGCGGAGGGAAATGCCGCCATCTCGAGAGACCACCGTGAGCAAGCGTTACGTGGTTGGCAAAGGGAGGAAAAAATATGCCGGGTTCGTTCCTGCATCGCGAGCGCACGATCGCCGCTCCGGGATATAGCCGGTGGCTGATCCCGCCGGCCGCGCTGTGCGTTCATCTCTGTATCGGCCAGGCCTACGCCTTCAGCGTATTCAACTTGCCGATGACGAAGCTGATCGGCATCACGCAATCGGCGCCCGATGACTGGAAGCTGACCGAGCTCGGCTGGATTTTCAGCTTGGCGATCTTCTTCCTTGGCGCCTCGGCGGCGGCATTCGGCCGCTGGGTCGAGGAGGAGGGCCGCGCCGCGCAATGTTCACGGCTGCGCTGTGCTGGGCGGGCGGCTTTCTCGTTTCGGCGCTCGGGGTTTATCTCCATCAGCTGTGGATCATCTATCTGGGCTATGGCGTGATCGGCGGGACCGGCCTTGGCATCGGCTACATCTCTCCGGTCTCGACCTTGATCCGTTGGTTCCCCGACCGGCCGGGGATGGCGACCGGCATGGCGATCATGGGGTTTGGCGGCGGCGCGTTTATTGCCGCGCCCCTATCGGTGTGGCTGATGAGCCGGTTTGCGACTCCGACGCATGTCGGGGTCGCCGAAACCTTCATTGTCATGGGGCTGATTTATCTCTGCTTCATGATGGTCGGCGCCGCGATCGTGCGCGTACCGCCGCCCGGCTGGGCGCCCGCCAATTATACCGCGCCGGCGCAGCCCAAGCCGCTCGTCACGACACAGAACGTATTCGTCTACGACGCGCTGAAGACGCCGCAGTTTTGGCTGATCTGGTGGATCCTTTGCCTCAATGTGACGGCCGGGATCGGCGTCTTGGGGCAGGCTTCGGCGATGAGCCAGGAGATGTTCCGTGGGCAGATTACCGCAGTCGCCGCGTCGGGGCTGGTCGGCCTCTTCAGCCTGTTCAACATGATGGGTCGCTTTTTTTGGTCGTCTACCTCGGATTATATCGGCCGCAAGAACACCTATTTCGTGTTCTTCGCCCTCGGCACCGTCCTCTATGCCTTAGTGCCCTATGCTGGCTCAATCCGCAGTGTAGCGCTGTTCGTGCTGTGCTATGCGGTGATTTTCAGTATGTATGGCGGCGGCTTTGCGACCGTGCCGGCCTATCTGCGCGACATGTTCGGGACGCGCTATGTCGGGGCAATCCACGGATTGTTATTAACCGCGTGGTCGATGGCCGGGATCTTCGGACCGGTCTTGGTCAATTATATCCGCGAATACAACGTAACGCACGGCGTCGCGCCGGCGCAGGCTTATAACGTGACGATGTATGTGATGGCGGGGCTTTTGGTTATTGGCTTCATTTGCAATCTCTTTGTCAGATCGGTGCACGAGCGGTTTCACATGCGCGCCGTCGACGCAGACGCCGAGGTCGAAGCGGCGCCAGTGTTCGGGAGCGAGTGATGGACAGCGCGCGGCAATCGCCGGGGACCGGCAACGGGATCAAGCTCGGCCTCGCCTGGGGCCTTGTCGGCATTCCGCTGGTTTGGGGCATCGTCCAAACCCTGGTTAATGCGATCAAGGCGTTCCAGTAGAAAGCGGCGGGGTCGACCACGTTCTTGGCCGCACGTAGAGCCGCGTGCGAGTGTCAATTAAAGCGCTCCCATTCCGTTGTGATCTCCGGCATCCTGCCCGGACCAAATTTTCCCGCTCCATGAGGCAGCTGCCATGCAACCGCGCGATTACGGCCCGTTTGCCTATACCCCGATCAACGATCGTCCGAAACTCGGGTGGCCCGGCGGCGCCCGGGTCGCGGTCTGGGTCATCCCCAATATCGAATTCTTTCCTCTTACCCGCGGGATTGCCGGCCACCCGGGGGCACCGGCGGGCAATCCGCCTTCGGTGCGTGCGTGGGCGCAGCGCGACTACGGCAACCGGGTCGGCATTTGGCGGCTGATGGATGTACTGAGTAAACTCGGCGTCCGGGGCAGCGCGACCCTCAACAGCGATATTTGCGACCATCATCCTCAGATCGTCCGGGCCGCAGTCGAGCTCGGCTGGGAGATCCTCGGACACAATCAGACAAACAGCGTGTGGCTTGACCAGTTGAGCCGCGAGGAGGAACGCCAGACGATTGCACGCACGCTGTCGCGCATCGCCGAGATGACCGGACGCAAACCGGTCGGCTGGCTCGGCGCCGGCCTCGCCGAGACCTGGCACACGCTCGATTTCCTGGCCGAGGAAGGTGGTCTGTACGTTGCCGACTGGGTCAACGACGACCAGCCTTATTTCATGGATATCGGCGGCAAACGGTTGGTGTCGATCCCGTATTCTTACGAGATCAACGATGCTCCGCACTTCCAGTACCGGAACGGCACGATCGACGAGTTCGAAAAGATGATCCGCCGCCAGTTCGACACGCTCTACGCCGAGGGCGCCCACTCGGGCCGGGTCATGGCGATTTGCCTGCACCCCTATCTGATCGGCGTGCCGCACCGCATCGCCGGCCTCGATTCTGCGCTACAATACATCCGCTCGCACGACCGGGTCTGGTTCGCGACCGGCGAAGAGATCGTGCGGGCGTGGCTGCAATCGGGCGCCACATTTTAGATCACCAAAAACCGAGCGCCTCGGCGAGGCCGAACAGCGCGCCGCCGGCGAAGAACAACACCAGCGGATGAAGGAGCGGCCGGCATAAGATCACGGCCGTCGCAATTGTTGCTGCGAGCCAGACGGCGGGTCCGCCAGGGGAAACCCGCAATACCGCGATCCCGCCGGCAAGGATAAGTCCGGCGGCAATCGGCGCCAGACCCCGCTCGATTGCCGAGTGCCAGACCGAGCCGCGCCAGCGGCCCCAGAGCCGGGCGGCGGCGTAGACGAGCAGTGACGACGGGAGGTAAAGCGCGATGGTTGCGGTCAAGGCGCCCGCCAAACCCGCCACTTTCCAGCCGATCAGGGTCGAAAGCATTGTTCCCGGGCCGGGGGCGGCACGCGATATCGCAAAGAGATTGGCAAACTCGCGCTCTGTCGTCCAGGCGTGAACGCCCACGGACTGGTGTTCGATCTCGGCCAGGAGGGACGCGCCGCCGCCGATCGACAGCAGCGACAAAGGAGCAAACACGAGCGTCAATGCCAGCAATGTCCTGAAGTCATCAGGCACGGCCGCCTCGCCTGTCAACGAGCGCCAGCCCGATGCTGAGCGGGGCGAGGCAGAGGACAACTGGTATCATCGGCCAACGCAAGACGCCGACCGACAGCACGGTCGCGGCGGTAACGGCGAGAGGCCCGGCGCTCGCCCTCCCGAACCGCACGAGTTTGAGACCGGTGGCAAATGTCAACCCAATCGCCGCTGCCGCAACGCCGTCGAGGACGGCATGTAGGGTCATGCTTTGGCCGATTCTCGTGTAGCCGGCCGCCAATGCCAGAATGATTGCCAGCGGACCCGACAGCAGCCCGAGAACAGCCGCGAGCGCCCCGGATCCGCCGTGCAGATGTTGGCCGACCTGGACGGTTAAATTGACCCCTCCGGAACCGGGCATCAGGCGCCCGAGCGCCGCGCCCGACAGAAACTCGGCATCGTCGATCCAGCGCCGACGCTCGACGATTTCGCGATAGAGCCAGGCCGCTGTACCACCCCCGAAGCTCATCACGCCGAGGCGAAAAAAAGCAATAAAGATCGAGGATAATCCGACCCTCCTGGTTCGGCGCATGTCGATCGTCGGTCCAGTCATTGCTGCTCCAATGGGCTACCGCTCGGCTCCGCCTGGTTGTTATAGGGGAAGAGAGCGCCCTTCGCTTCTCCCGCGGCGGGCGCGATAGCGCATTGCAGCATTCGCCGCGGCTCGGCATGGTAGACGCATGACCGAGCGCAGCCCAACAACCACCCGCAGTCCGGAAAACGCGATGGATGCTGCCCGCTACACGGTTACCGTACGCGGGCTCGTCTTGATGTGCAGCATCGGAATACGCGCGGACGAGCGTCAGCGCAAACAGCGCGTTCGCGTTTCGGTCGACGTCATCGCTGCAGACCCTTTCCCCGGAGGGGATCGCCGGCGGATCATCAATTACGAGAAAATTGTCGCCGGCATCCGCGAAGTCGCCGGCGCTGGACATATCGATTTGTGCGAGGGTTTCGCCGAGCGGGTCTGCACCGTTTGCTTTGCCGACCCGCGCGTCGCGCAGGTTCGGGTGTCGGTCGAAAAGCTCGATGTCTTCCCGGATGCCGAAGGGGTCGGGGCCATCCTCGAGCGAGCGCGGCCGGCTTGCGCCCCACCCGAATGAATGCGGTTCAACTCGCCGCGATGGCCCGCCACACGGCGAGCGCTTGGCGGGTCTCGGCGACATCGTGGACCCGCAGAACTTGAACCCCCTGCTGAACCGCGGATAGCGCGGCCGCGAGGGAGCCGGGCAGGCGCGCCTTCGGCGGCTCGCCCCTGCTCAGCCGGGCGATCGTCGATTTGCGCGACACGCCGACCACGATGCCGCAGCCGAGAGTATGAAACGAGGCAATCCCGGCAAGCAACTCGAGATTGTGAGATACGCGCTTTCCGAAACCGATGCCCGGGTCGACGGCGATATGATCGCTTGGGATTCCGGCAGCAGCGCAAGCCTCTATGCGTAGCTTCAGGAATTCGAGCACTTCGATCAGCGGTGAATTATAAACCGGGTCGCACTGCATTGTGCGCGGTTCACCGCGCATATGCATCAGCACGACCGACGCTCCGCGCCGGGCGATCAGGGCGGCGCTCTCCGCATCGTGCGTCAGCGCCGACACGTCGTTGACGATCCGCGCCCCGGCATCGAGCGCGGCCTCCACGACTGCCCTGTGCCGGGTATCGATCGATACGACGGCACCGGACTCTACCAGGGCGCGCACAACCGGCTCGACGCGCAGAATCTCCTCTCCGGGATGGAGTTCACCGGCCCCGGGACGCGTCGATTCGCCCCCAACATCGATAATGTCCGCTCCAGCGGCCAAGAGTGCCCGGCCGTGGGCGACAGCGCGCCCCGTATCAAACCACTGTCCGCCGTCGGAGAAGCTGTCGGGCGTTACGTTGAGGACGCCCATCACGATGGGGCGATCGAGATCGAGCCCCGCCCACGGCGATCGCGGGGCCGACAGGAGAGCGAGCTGCTCTCGCACCCGAGGCGCGAAGCGCGCGCCGGCCCCGGCAATCCACACCTCGATCTCGGTAATGGACGACATCACCGAGATGGGGCGCCGATCGGCCCCGACACCTAGGGCCGCTATCAGGCTAAACGCCAAGCTAGGACCGGTCAGCGGCCGGGCGTGGCCGGAGGCAATCGCCTCCGCAGCGGCGCGGCCGCTGATCAGGCCCGACGGACGAAGCCACAGACGATCGGCGGTGACGCCGTCCAGCTCCGTCCACCCGAGGTTCATCGCTGGTCGCTTGTTAGCAATATCGCGGCGATGACGGTAGGCTCCTGTCCAGATATCTCAGGGTCGGTGCGCTCGGCTATCAATTCCGCGGTATGTTCAACAGGATAACTGGCCATTTCGGCCCTTGCTTTATGCCGCCTTCAATGTGGAGTGCCGTCCGCATTGTTGCGCGCGATCAGTCTTATCATGGTTGCGTAGCTATCAATGTAATGAGATCGGTGATCGTGCTCAAATTGGGACCGACGCCGGGGCCGTTTGGGTTGACGATGACGTTGCCGCTGGTCGGCGAGCCCGTCAGTGCGAAGATGCCCCCGGCATCGAAATTCGGCGAGCCAAAGCCGATCGTGCCGAGAAACGGCGATCCGTCGCTCATCGTCGCCGTGTAGGCCGCTACGACCGCGCCGAGGGAGGTTGTGTCCGGCACTTGAGGTGTATTCGGAGTTACAGTGATCACGACCGCTGGTGGCGGTGGTGGTGGCGGCGTGACCCCCATGACCGTGAAGCTGGTGCGGGCCGTCACCGTCCAAGCGTTGTTGGGATAGAACCGCGCTTCGTAGGGGCCGTCACTCGTCGGCGCCGTCATCATTACTGTCGCTGATGTCAGGCCGACAGCAGGCGGAGTCTGTGTACCGTTAAGGTAAGCCCACGCAATGTAAGCTGTGTCGGGGGTGCCGGCGGCGGCCAATGCCACCCAATCGGTCGTGTTTCCGGGGCCGTTGGCAACGTCCACCATCAGAGCGGCGCCCTCTGCTACCGTCGTATTGTTAGCGCCGTTGACCATGATGGATGTTGCCGGCGGTGGTGGTGCTGGCGGGGGCGGGGGTGGGGCTTGGGGTGGTGGTGGCGGCGCGACCCCCATGACCGTGAAGCTGGTGCGGGCCGTCACCGTCCAAGCGTTGTTGGGATAGAACCGCGCTTCGTAGGGGCCGTCACTCGTCGGCGCCGTCATCATTACTGTCGCTGATGTCAGGCCGACAGCAGGCGGAGTTGTGTACCGTTAAGGTAAGCCCACGCAATGTAAGCTGTGTCGGGGGTGCCGGCGGCGGCCAATGCCACCCAATCGGTCGTGTTTCCGGGGCCGTTGGCAACATCCACCATCAGAGCAGCGCCCTCTGCTACCACGGTGTTGTTAGCGCCGTTGACCATAATTGACGTTGCCGGCGGCGGAGGCGCGGCTATTCCTACCTCGACCGTAAACGTCGCGGATTCACTGAATATGGTACTCGATCCTATTGCGCGAATCCTGACTGAATAGTGTCCCGGCGTTGCCGGCACGCTCCACGCGGTTACCAGGTTGTCGCCCGCGATCGCGAAGTAACCGATAGACCCCTTTGTGAGGATGTAGTTGCAGGGAATGACGTTCCCCGACGAGTTAATCGACGTTAGGACGCCGATCGTCGTTCCAATTGATACAATATTGCTCAAACTTAAATTGTTAATTGTGATAGTCATGAGTATCTCTGCTTCAGCTACGGTACGGTTCGTTCTCTATGACAAATATCTTGCTCGCATCGCGGCCATCTGTCGTCCCACAGCCCAATCACGCTCAAGTGTCGACGGCAGGCTTACCTAAGCGGCCCGATGCGGTGCCTCCGGCTTGCTTCGGGTAGCCGCCGCCGCGACCTCCCAAGCCCGAAGGAAACTCAGCCGGCGGAATTCTGAGGAACCGGTTGACGAGACTAAACACCCGGACGCCATCCCGCCATGAATGGCATGCCCCGGGGGAAGCCTCGGCATGTGCTACGCGGTTTAGCGAGCCGGCGGTCGGTCTGCCGGATCCATCGCTTTTGCATTTCCGATAAGATATCTCTTTATTCCGAATTTGTCAATTCCTAAATTCGGGTTGGCATGGCACGGCAGGAACAAAGTACCTCCAACGCAAGACTACCCGACGGCTCCGTCGCTCTTCCGGCTTCTCGCCAGCTCGCCGGCTACAGTGCCGACGTTTTTCGAACCCCAAATACAGAATGAAACCAGATCGGCTAATTAAGCACCTTCGGCGGCGCGCTTATAGATTTGCAGACAACGGGTTACTTCCCCGCAAACCCCATAGCAGTACTGCAGAAGCGAATATATGATGTGCGCCGAAACCGGGCAGCTTACGTACTGGCGACAGATGTCATCGAACGACGGCCGGCACGCAGCCGCAGACCGGGCGCCGGCCGCTCGAGCAGCACCTCGCGGCGAAAGCGCACGAGGCGCGCAGGCCGCCCGCCCGTCGTGCCGCTGATCCCGCCGGTCTCCTCGACCAAACCCTGGAGCTCGACGAGGCGACGAAAATTTTGCTTGTGCAGCCGCACACCCGACAACGCCTCGACCGTGCGCTGCAACTGCAGCAAGGTGAAAGCCGGCGGCATCAGCTCGAACACGACCGGGCGATATTTGATCTTGCCGCGCAGCCGGCCGATCGCGGTGGCGAGGATGCGGCGGTGGTCGGCTGCCATCGGCACTCCAAAGGTCGGGCCATCTTCCGGCGGCAGCGGACGTCCGAGATCGCGCCAACGCTCCTGGATGAGGCCCGCCTCATAGAGCAGCTCATAGCGTTCGAGAACCAACTCCTCGTTCCACGAAGCGGCAAAGGCGAGGCCGACCCGCTCTGCACGCAGCCGCCGCGCCGCTTCGGTCGCTGCCTGTCCCGCCCATAAACGCAGACGCTCCTCGACCGGGGCGAGCGCCGCCGGCCTTCCGGAACGCCAGTCCTCCCAGGGGAAAAAACGGTACCAGTTTTGCCACAGCGCCTCTGCAGCTCCGCTCGGCCGCGCTTCGCGCACCAGCGCCAGATAGGCGACAGTAAGCGCCCGGCCCGGTCGCGTCTCACCAGTTTCGGTGCGGTCACGGTCGCCAAAGGTGTAGAGCTGCTCGACATAGCCCAGCCTTTGACTGGTCTGCCTCTCGACCCAGGCGCGCAGTCCGACTTCAAGCGTACGGTGCTCGACCTCCAGCGGGCCGGAGGGCAGCGCCTCGACCGGCTCGCACCCGATGCGAACAGTCAGAACACGCGGCTCGTCGACTGTCGCGGTTACGATGGCCGCGCTGAGCCTGATCGACAGCGCGGCCCCACGGCCTCGCTCAGGCGCTTTCTCGCCGCCGCTCGATGCGGCAACTTTTTCAGCGCTCCTTTGCATGCGTCAGGGTCGCCTCTGGTCTGCACCAACGTATTCTACCATATCCTTATGTGATCAGACTGCGGCGATCATGAGGCCTTCGGCGAGCGGACCCCGCTGACAAATTGGTTCTTGGCGAAGGTTTGCCCCGGCGGCCAGGTTCAGCTGCACCCTTTGGGGGTATCGTCGTTGGGCGCAGCACGGTCGAGGAATCGTTGGGCCGCGCTGGAAATCCCCGCAGGCGATCGGACCATCGGGACGAGAGACGCTCTGCGCCATGCTCGGATGCGCTGTTACGCAGCCGGAGAATATCGCAGCGGCCGATGCAATGAGAGATCAGCCTATCTTTTTGTCGCGATGCGTCATTGAATTGACCTTTGTCATCGAATCTCCCGCTGGCCCAGTGAGAGCAGAAGCAACCGCCGCCTGACCAAAGCAACGCCGGTGATTGCCCAGTTGGTTCCGTGCTATGGTCGCGCTTCGACAAGAAGGGAAGACCATGCCGATATCGCCGTGCGGGCAGTGAGTTGAACGCTATTTGCGAAAGCGAGCGGCCATTCGAGGTGCACTGAAATGTCATTGCTGCGAGGCTTGCGCGTCGTTCAAATCGGGGATGGCTTGGCTGCCGCTGTTTGCGGTCGTCTCTTCGCCGATGTCGGTGCGGATGTCAGCTCCATCTGCCCGGACATGTCGACACCGCTCGCGGCCTATCTCAATCATGGCAAGTCCTTCGTCGCCGATGATAGTACGGCGGAAAGCAATGCGATCGCAGCCGCCAACTTGATCGTCTGTGAGGGCCGTCCCCAACAGCTTCGCGCTTTGCAATACGACGCCGACAGTCTTCGCCGCTTCAATGCGACCGCAGGGCTCATCTACATCTCGCCCTTGGGACAAACCGGACCAAAGGCCGACGACCCGGCAACCGACCTGACGTTGTTCTTCACCAGCGGCATTGCCCGGTTGCTGACAGGACAGGTCGACGATCTCTCGGAAGCGCCGATCCGTCCGGTCGGTGAACAATCCGCCTATATCGGCGGCCTTGCTGCCGCCTGCGCCGGCATGCACGCGGCACTGGCCGCGCCCGGCGCAGTGGTCGATATCTCGATCGAGGAAGCGCTGGCGACGGTGGCCATTACCGAGCTGGCGCGAGCCGGGCTCACCGGAAGAACCCGCCCGCGCAAGCGCGAGGCGGACGGCAACGGGGCCACGGTCACAATCTTGCCGGCATGTGACGGGTACGTCGCGATCTCGCCTCGTGAAGATCGTCAATGGGCGTCGTGGCTCTCGGTGATGGGATCGCCCGACTGGGGCAATGACCCGCGCTTCGCGACCAAACCCGACAGGGTTGCCAACTGGGACGCGCTCTATGCGCTGATGTCGGCGTGGAGCCGCCAATACGGCAAGCAATGGATCGCCGATAAAGCGCAGGCCGCTCATGTGCCTAGCTTTCCACTGTGCGAACCAGCGGAACAACTCGACTCGCCGCAGCTCGAGCACCGCAAGTTCTGGAGGAGGATCGAGCTCGGGGGACGATCGGTCAAGGCTCCGGGACCGCCGTTCGGCTTGCAGGTCACCACCGCCGGCGGCAATACGCCCGACCCCGGCGACGGCCCGATGCCCTTGTCCGGGGTGCGCGTCCTGGACTTCAGCTGGGTCATTGCCGGCCCGACGGCGACGCGCTACCTCGCGGCGATGGGCGCCGAAATTATCAAGATCGAGGCGCCCAGACGCGGCGACCCCGGCCGTGCCTCGGAGCTGCACACCGTTCTCGGCCAGGCGAAACGAAGCACGGTCCTCGACCTGAAAAAGCCGCAAGGGGTCGCGATCGCGCGGGCACTCGCTGGGCGCTGCGACGTCGTCGTTGAAAACTTTGCTACGGGCGTTATGGACAGGCTGGGTCTCGGCGCTGACGAGCTGCAAGCCCTCAACCCGGATCTGCTCTATGTCTCGGCCTCCGGTCTCGGCCGAAGCGGGCCGGAAGCGCGCGCGGTGGCCTACGGCACTTTGCTGCAGTGCTACGCCGGTTTCGCCGGGCTCAATCGTCACCCCAATATTTCGCCACGGGTCGGGCTCGCCTGGCTCGACCCGATGTGCGGACTGATGCTCGCTTTCATCATTACCGCCGGGCTCTGGCACCGGCGGCGCGCAGATGGTGTCGCCCGGATCGATTTTTCGATGATCGAGGCGATGCTGTGGACGATGGCCGAACCGCTGCTGGCGACCCAGCTCGCGGCCCCGCCGCAGCCGCGCGGCAACGAATCCAGTCGTCACGCCCCGCACGGCGTCTACCGCTGCGCCGGGGAGGACGACTGGGTCAGCCTAGTCACGACCACCGACGCGGAGTGGCGAAACCTGTGCGCGGTCGTACCGGGCCTGGCGTTGCTGGCCGAACTCGGATTTGGCGAGCGCCAGCAATGCTGCGCGGTGATCGACCGGGCGCTCGCCGCGTGGCTGCGCCCCAAACCCGCAGCGATCGCCGAAGCTATGTTGTTGAGAGCGGGTATCCCGGCGGCGGCACTCGCCAACTCCTGGGATCTCGTCAACAACGACCATCTGAAGCAGCGCGGGTTTTGGGATAACCACGCGGCGGGCGTTCTGCCAACCCTGCCTTGGTGCGCCAGTTTCGGCCGCATATCCGGACCCGCCCCGGAACTCGGCGCCGACACGAAGACCGTCCTCAGAGAGGTGCTCGACCTCTCACCCGACGAGATCGCGGCGCTCTACGGATCGGGCGCGCTCGGATAGACGCTCAATGGGGCTCAAGAAAGCGCGCGCAGATCGGCCCGCAACCGATCGGGGCTGGATCCGGTCAGGAGACGAGCGATCTCCGCGTTGGTTCCCCGCCACAGCGGAACGGCCGCACTCAGCATTGCCCGGCCGGCCGACGTCAAGGTCAGGCGGCGCATCCGTTTGTCGGCATCGTCGACCGTAACGATCACCAGACCGCGGCGCTGGAGTGGCTTTAGATTGGCGGTCAAGGTAGTGCGGTCCATTGCCAGCAAGCCCGACACATCGCCAATGCTCGCCGCCTGGGGGCGGTTGAGCGACATCAGCAGGGAGAATTGGCCGCTGGTCAGCCCCACCGGGCGCAGCGCCGCATCGAAACGCCGCGCCACCGCTCGTGCCGCTCGCTGCAAGTGCAGGCACAGGCAAGTGTCGCGGACCTCCAGGGTGATCTCGAAAGGCAGATCGCCGCGCTTTGACATGGCCCAACAATGTTGATATCAACATTGCTCTTCAAGATCAAGGGTTGTCATGGCGACAGTCTCGTTCACCTCCGCGTTGCAACGGTTTCTGCCCGCGCCCTCGGCGGCAGTCGAAGCCGCCACGGTCGGCGCCGCATTCGGCGTGGTGTTTGCCTCCCGCCCGGCGCTGCGCGGCTATGTGCTCGACGACCAGGGCGCCCTGCGGCGGCACGTCGCGGTCTATGTCAACGGCCAGCCGGTGCACGACCGCGTCGGCTTGAGCGACCCGGTCGGTCCACATGACGAGATCTACGTCTTTCAAGCCTTATCAGGTGGCTAACGGAGGGGAAGTATGGCGAATCGGCTGCATGCCGGGACCCGCAAGGGTTTTTTTGAGCTGGTCCGAAGCAACGGCTCTTGGGAGATCGCCGACGTCCAGTTCCTCGGTGATCCGGTCTCCGCGGTGCTGGCGGATGCCGAAGGCTCGGTCTGGGCGGCGCTCGATCTCGGCCATTTCGGAGCCAAGCTGTGGCGCCGCGACCGCGCCGGCACGTGGCACGAGATGGCGGCCCCGGTGTTCCCCCCAAAGCCCGAGGAAGCCGCGGACGATCCGCATCCCTGGTCGCTCGGCAAGATCTGGGTCTTGGAGCCGGGCGGGAAACCTGGATGCCTGTGGGCGGGCACAATGCCCGGCGGCCTGTTCCGCTCCGACGACAGCGGCGCTTCCTGGTCGCTGAACGAGGCGCTGTGGCATATGCCCGAGCGCCGCCAGTGGGCGGGCGTCGCCGGCGGCGAGCAGCCCGGCATCAACTCCGTTCTGATCGATCCGGGAAATCCCTCCGACATCCGCATCGGCGTGTCGACTGCGGGCGTATGGGCAAGCACCGATGCTGGGGGCTCCTGGCGACTCATCAACCGCGGCATGTATGCCGAGTACATGCCGCCGGAGCGGCGCGATAATCCGATCGTCCAGGACGTCCACCGGCTGGCGCGCTGCGCCGCGCACCCCGAGATCGTGTGGTGTCAGCACCACAACGGTGTCTTCCGCTCGCAGGATGCCGGGGCGACGTGGCGCGAAGTGACGGCGATCCGCCCATCGAAGTTCGGCTTTGCCGTCGCCGCGCATCCGATCGACCCGCACACCGCCTGGTTCATCCCCGCGATCAAGGACGAGCGGCGCATTCCGGTGGACGGCAAGGTCGTGGTCGCTCGCACCCGGGATGGCGGCCGCAGCTTCGAAGTACTGCACCAGGGCCTGCCGCAGCATCACGCCTATGATTTGGTATGGCGCCACGGCCTGGCGGTCGACGAGAGCGGCGAGCGGCTCGCCTTCGGCTCGACCAGCGGCGGTTTGTGGATTTCGGAGGACGGTGGCGATTTGTGGACGATGCCGGAGGCGCGGCTGCCCCCGGTCGCCGTCGTGCGCTTCGCGCCGGCCTGACACCCGAAGGGGGGACTATTCGATGCGATTTATGATGTTGGTCAAAGCCAGCAAGGATTCCGAAGCCGGCGTGATGCCGGACGACGGTCTGATTGCCGCGATGACGAAGTATAACGAGGAGATGGCAAAGGCCGGAATCCTGCTTGATCTTGCGGGTCTGCAGCCCAGCTCGAAGGGGGCGCGCATCAAATTCTCCGGCGGAAAGCCCACCGTCGTCGACGGCCCGTTCTCCGAGACCAGGGAGCTGATTGCCGGTTACTGGCTGATCCAGGTCAAGTCGAAGGAAGAAGCGATCGACTGGGTCAAACGCTGTCCATCCCCCCACGGCGAAGCAGCGGAAGGCGAGATCGAGCTTCGCCAATTGTTCGAGCTCGAGGATTTCGGTCCGAGCCCGGCGATTGACGAGGCAAGAAGGTTAGAGAGCGAACTGGCGAGGAAAAAGTAGTCACCCGCTATAGCCAAGATTTCAGAGAAGCGGCCATCCATTGAAGCCCCCATTTGTCACTTTCGATAGCTAATCTGAGGAGGCTCGAAGACTTGTCGGAGGGAATGTTGGCCTCGGAAGCAGCACGTTCATATCGCCCGGTTCGTCGAGTTCCGGGGCGGCCGGCGGGATTGCAGAGACGCGGAAGTTTCACGCGGAATCCGGTCAACGCGGCATGTTCATGGGCATCATGTTGGCGTTGAGATTAGCAATAATCCAGCATGAGCCGCCGATAACGAGAAAGACGATCAGCAGGCCGAAAGCAAGGGCCACAATATTGTTCGTGTTATCGGGCCCGGTGCCGATATGAAGAAAGAAGACGAGGTGGACGCCGATCTGCGCGAAAGCGAGGACGACGAGCCCGACCGGTACGCCCGGCGCCCACAGCAAATTTGTCTGCGATACGACGAACGAACCGATCGTCAACAGCACGGCGAACCCGAGCCCCACCGTGTAAGACAGATAGTTGGCCGTGGGCTCTTGGTTTTCGACACCGGGTGTGCGGTCAAACGGGGGATCAATACCCTGCATCAGCCGGCTCCCATCAGGTAAACCACCGTTAACACACCGACCCAGATGATATCCAGGGCGTGCCAGAACAGGCTGAAGCACAACAAGCGCCGCAGCACATGGGGCCGCAGGCCCTTGGCGACGACCTGCGTCACCATGTAGACGAGCCAGAGGAGGCCGCTCGTCACGTGGCCGCCGTGCATGCCCACCAAGGCCCAGAAAGCCGATAGAAAGGCGCTGCGCGAGGGCCCAGCACCCACTCTTACCATGTCGACGAAATCCGAGATCTCGATGAACAGAAAGGCTGCGCCGAGCGCGAAAGTGAACGCGGCGAAGACCAGGAAACGGTCCGGCTGCCGCCGTTCGGCGGACAATGCCCCGAGCCCGCAGGCGTAGCTCGAAAGCAACAGGCACATCGTCTCGATAAAGACGTGGCGGAGATTGATCACCTCGCTGGCGGTCGGTCCATCGGCAGTCCGGCCCGACAGCACCGCGTAGGCGGCGAACAGGGCCGAGAACATTGTGATGTCGCTGAGGATGAAGATCCAGAACCCGTAGGCGACGACAGTCCGCGTCGGGGCCGGTCCGCCGCCGCCCCTTCCCCGCACGACCTCGGCGGGGACACTGTCGATTGTTGCTATTGTCATGCCGGCCGCCCGAGGCCGAGACGCCCCCGTTCCATTCGCGCCATCTCGCCCGCCGGGATTTCACGCTCTCGGTTTTCGCTCCAGCCGAACACCATGACCGTGATCAAGATGGCGAGGAGGCCGAGAATCACCAGCCACCAGATATACCAGATCAGCGAGAAGCCGGTTAGGACCGCGAAGAACGCGACAACAAGGCCGATCGGCGTGTTGCGCGGCATCTCGATGGCTTCATAGGCTGGTTCGGCCGCGGGCAGCCCCCTGCGTTTCATCTCCCAGAAGGCGTCCCTCGTCTCGACCCTGGGCAGCACCGCAAAGTTGTAGGCCGGGGGCGGCGACGAGGTCGCCCACTCCAGGGTTCGGCCGTTCCAGGGGTCGCCAGTCAGGTCACGGCGGCTCGCGCGCGTGCGGATGCTGACATAGAGTTGCATAGCCTGACAGACAAGGGCAAAGAAAACAATGATGGCCCCCAGCTCCGCGATCAGCAGCAACGGGCGCCAGCTCGGGTCGGAAATGTGCTCGAGGCGGCGCGTCATTCCCATCAGGCCCAGAGCATAGAGCGGCGTAAAGGCGAGATAGAAGCCGAAGAGCCAACACCAAAAGCTGGCCTTGCCCCATCTCTCATCGAGGGTAAAGCCGAACGCCTTGGGAAACCAATAATTGTAGCCGGCGAACGCACCGAACAACACGCCGCCGATGATCACGTTATGGAAATGGGCTACGAGGAAAACGCTGTTGTGGAGCACGAAGTCGACCGGCGGAACCGCCAAGAGAATGCCCGTCATGCCGCCAATGACAAAGGTGATGATGAAGCCGAGCGAAAACAGGACCGGGGTCCTGAACACGATCCGACCACGGAACATCGTGAACAGCCAGTTGAAGACTTTCACGCCGGTCGGCACCGCGATGATCATCGACATGATGCCAAAGAAGGCGTTGACGTCGGCGCTCGCGCCCATCGTGAAAAAGTGGTGCAGCCAAACCATGAACGAGATGACGCAGATCACCAAGAGAGCAAGAACCATCGAGCGGTAACTGAACAGCGGCTTGCCGGAAAAGGTCGCGATAACTTCAGAGTAGATGCCGAACGCCGGCAGGATCAGGATGTAGACTTCGGGGTGGCCCCACGCCCAGAAGAGGTTGACATACATCATCATGTTGCCGCCGGCATCGTTGGTGAAGAAGTGCATGCCGAGGTAACGATCGAGCAGCAGCATCGCAAAGGTCGCCGTCAGGACCGGAAAGGCGACAACAATCAATATGCTCGAGGTCAAGGCGCTCCAGCAGAATATCGGCATTCGGAAATAGGTCATCCCCGGGGCGCGCAATTTGAGGATTGTGGTGACCATGTTGATGCCGGCGAACAACGAGCCGATGCCCGAGATCTGCAGGAGCCAAAGGTCGTAGTCGACGCCCTCATCGGGCGAGAAGACGAGCTCGGACAGCGGCGGATAGACCATCCACCCGGTGCGGGCGAAACTACCGATGACGAGCGAGGCGTTGATCAGCAGCGCGCCCGATGCCGTCAGCCAGAAGCTGACCGAGTTGAGCACCGGAAAGGCGACATCGCGCACCCCGAGCTGCAGCGGCACGACAAGGTTCATCAGTCCTATCATGAACGGCATCGCCACAAAAAAGATCATGATCGTGCCGTGCGAGGAAAAGATCTGGTCGTAGTGGTCGGGCGGCAGGTATCCCTGCGCGTCGCCGATGCCGATCGCCTGCTGCGAGCGCATCATGATCGCATCTGTATAGCCGCGGATCAGCATGACCAGCGCTAGAACCAAGTACATGACGCCGATCCGCTTGTGGTCGACGCTGGTCAGCCACTCGCGCCACGAGATAGGGCCACCACCCTTTCTTGGTGATGACTCCGAGCACGACCAGAATGACGATGCCGACCACCCCCATCGCGTATAGCGGCAGCGGTTGGGAGAACGGGATCGCCGACCAGCTCAGCTTCCCCAGCATCTCAGCCTCCTGCCTGCGGCGCCGGCGGACACCAGGCCGCGCCGGTGCGCACCTTTTCGGGATCGAGCGCCGTCTGGTCGACGATGCGCTCGAACAGGTTCGGGTCTACGGAGCGATAGGTCGTCGGCGGCACGTCTTGGCTCGGTTTCGCCAATTCGGCATAGCCGGGAATGTCGAGCGCAGATCCCGAACCGCGCACCTGCGCGACCCAGCCGTCGAAATCGGCGGCGGGCACCGCCTTCACGATGAAATGCATCCAGGCAAATCCGTTGCCGCTGAAATTTGCCGAAATGCCCGGATACTCGCCGGGCCTGTACGCCAAGAGGTTCAGGTGCGTAGTCATTCCCGGCATCGTGTAAATCTGGCTGCCGAGCTGCTGGACCAGAAACGAATTCATCACCGTGGCCGAGGTCAGACGAAAGTTGACCGGTGTTCCCGCCGGGATGACCAGCTGATTGACCGCGGCGATACCCTGATCGGGATAAATGAACAGCCATTTCCAGTCGAGCGAGGCGACGTCGACCTGGAGTGGCTTGGCGTTCGCGGTGAGCGGGACCCGCGGATCCAGCTCATGAGCGCCGATCCAGGTAACCCCGCCCAAGAGAATTACGACCAGCGCCGGGATCGCCCAGACGACAAAATCGATGCGCCCTTCATAGACCAGCTCCTCGCTTCGTCTGGCACGGGGGTTCGACGACCTGTACCACCAGGCAAATCCCAAGGTCATCAGGATCACGGGAACCACGACCACGAGCATGATTTCGGTCGAATTGATCAGCAGGAGCTGCTCCGCCGATGCGATCGGCCCCTGCGGATCGAGGATGCCGGTCCGTTGACAGGAAGCGACTAGCAGCGCGGCAAATACGATTAGCCAGCGAACCAGACGCGAGCGCCGAGGCCCGTGCCGTGCATCCGATTCGGGACCGTGCGGTGTGTCAGGGGTCGCATAACGCCTGTTGTGCATGGACGCCTCCCGCACGAAGGGTGGGACAAAAGTTGCATGCGCCGCGCCAAATTCACAACTCTAATTTTATGAGAGAGTGCCACCGTTTGCCAATATCGCGCACCTGCGGGACTGTGGGTCGTGCGATGTAGAGCCCTTGACGCCTTGATCGGCGCTGCAGCGTTTGGCGGTCAGCGCAAAACGGACCCTCTGCGTCGTGGAGGCAGGCTTGTCCCGGTGGCGAACGGGGGCCCCGCGCTTGTCGCGCAGTGCAGGGATCCCGGCTCGGTCTAGCCTTCGATGTCGAAGGGTGTCGAGCAGGGTCTTGAGGGGGTTGGCGCTCGGCCTTTTTTTGTAGGCGCGGACGGCCTCGCGCAACGTTCGTTCCAGACTCGCCGCTGGAGCAGCCGGATTTGCGTTGCGGCGCTCCGGCTCGTTCAGCGGGAGTTGGTGGCGGTGCCCTTGGAACTCGTGGCTGCCGTCTTGCAGCCGGTTCGGCCACGGGATCAGCGCCTGACCCCGGCCCTAGGCCTAGGAGCTCATCTCGTTGGTGTCATAGCCGTCGACAAGCTCCCGAGCGGCGGCGGGATGATGCACGGGTCGGACGCGTCGATGTTCAGAACTCGTCAAACCTCTGGAGAAAGATCATGCGTGTCGCAGCCTCGATCAGCGCGAGATCGGAGAACGCCTGCGGGAAATTTCCAGATCCAGCGCGCCCCCTCGGAAGGCCCTTTCAAGAGCGGTAGCGGGTCTCTTTGCGGCGAACGAGACGGGAATAACGGGAGTCGCGAACGATGTGGCCGGTTCCGACATGGACGCCGTCGGCCGCGTCGAAGTGGGCAGCCTTCAGGAGTTTGGGTGCTCGACGAGGTATCGTCTCAGGCGCTTCGGCGCGACGTCTGCACGAGGAGTAACCGTCAATGTTTGAAGCGAACCCCCAGACGGGAACCTGGGGGTTCGCCCAATCCCGTTTAGGGACGACCGATTGGTTCGGTCTAAGCGCCGGCGACTACTCTAGCCCGCGCCTAGGGTGAACAACGTGCCACCTTTAGTAAACGACGGGTGGCCTCGCCTCGAAACCAATCTTTGTCACAGGGTTCGCGAGCAGTCCGCGGATGAACTCGGCTCTTCGCTGGAGGCGCAACTTCTCGGCTGGTCTCCCGTTGGCGAGCGCCGCTTCGGTCTCTTGCAGCATCCAGGGCAGCGCGATGGCGAGCGGGAGAAGCGGACGGCGAGTTTTCATCCAGAACGCTGGCGGATCGGGCGTGTAAGCGGGTAAAATCGACGCCGTCGAAAGGGAAGGATCGCGATCGCATGGGCGAAGCGAAGCGTCGAAGGCAACAGCCTGTGGAGCGGACGGAGATCGTCATCGAGTTAGACGAGCAAACCAACGAAGAGCGTAGGGTCGGAACGATTGTGCGAGACGGAGGGAGTGTCGCTACCTTTCTTAAAAAGGGGTTGAATGGCGTTCCGTGCAACGGATGCCGTATGTGCTGCTATCACCCACGCATTGAAGTCGAGCCGCAAGACGACGCCAGGCATCTAGACATCGAAACACACGAGGACGGAGGCCAAACCCTTCGCCGTCGTGAAGACGGCAGCTGCGTTCATCTTGGCCCTGCGGGATGCACGGTTTACGCTCACCGACCGCGAGGATGTCGAACTTACGATTGTCGGCTCTTTTCGCTCCTGGGCATTGTCGAAACTGCCGTCCCCGTGCCTCACTGGACGTTTAGCGCGCGGACGCGGGAGGAGAAGGCAGTCCTCTTCGCTTTGCGCATGACGGTAGTCGAGCATAGTCGCGGCAAACGCGTGACGCATGAAGTCTTGCAAGATATAATAACCGGGTACGAAGAACATCTCCCGTTTGCGCGGGAGATGTTGACGAATATGGAAAGGATGACAACCGCCGAGCGCGAAGCGTTCACTGCGGGCAACTCGTCGCGCGACGCCGAAAAACTTGAGCCGTTCCCGAGATGGGACCCGCGTTAGCCCGGAGCTGAACAAATTTTACCTGACCTGACAAATCCACCAAGGATGGTGCTTGTCTCGCCGCTGGGGTCATTGTTGTTTTCATAGAAGCAGCACTGATTGACAGGATTGCCCTATCGTTCGTGGAACTTACGTATAGTTGATGACATCTGCGGCGCGGAGAGCCCCGAGCCTCTCGGTTCCATTTCGAGGCAGCTGCGGCAAAGTGTTGTTGGAGGAAGATGATTGTCAATAGAGCCAAGAAATTCCCGAACGCTAGGGCGGCAGACCCGGCAGGAGCCGAAATCGGCGACGTCACTCGTAGAATGCGCCGTCCGAGTATCCCCAACCCTGGCGAGACTAATTCGCAAATGTGCAGTTACAGAGGCAGGGGGAGCCTCGCCTCATGACGCGCTCCTAGCCTCGGCTGGTGTACGAGTGGGTGAGGTCGAAGAGCTGCGCGATAATGCTAAGCACTTGGCGCAGGAACTCAAGCAAGCGCAGGAGAGTGGTGCGCGGCTGCAACATACTCTAGACGTGACGAAGGCAGTCGTCGCGCAACGCGACCAAGAACAGATCGCACTGCGCCGACAGCTCCAGGATGCTGGCGAGATCGAGAAGAAAAATCGCCAGACGGCAGCAGCAGTCGAAAGACAGATCGTCGAGTTGCAAAAGACAATCGTGAACCACGAAGTCGACCTAAGTCGTTCCATTTCTATCAACGGATTGGACGAGCACACCACCCGAGCGGTGACGACATTCAAAGATAGGCTCAGCCGTGGCGAAGATCTCAAGACGGCGGCGCTAGAGATCGCGGGTTACGAGCTCTCCGAGATCGAAGCCGCCCTGGCACAACGGGATCGTGATGAGATGCGTGCTTTAGACGCTTTGCTGATGCGTCCCACGTGGCGCCGCCGCGTTGTTCTATGGCTGCTCGGTGGGCGGCCTACCTAGAGCGGTGGCGTGAGCATCTTTTGATGGCGTTCAACCCTCGATCCGCCGACAGTCGGGGACCTGTGTTTCGGTTTGGTCAGCGGACAATAGCGCTTCGCCGATGACGCCAGGTTTGGCCACCGATAGCCGTCCGGAGGCGGCGGACCGGCTCGGCGGGCTGCTCGGCGTTGGAGGCGGGATATGATCGAGATCCGAGCGTGTACGCCCGACGATGCCGCTGCCGTCAGCACCCTATTGAGCGAGCTCGGATACACAGTCCCGATCCGGCAGGCGACAGAGAACATCCAAGAGTTCAGCAAAACCGGCGCGGACCCAATTTCTGTTGCCGTCGCGGAAGATCGGGTAGTTGGGCTGCTCGCAGCACACCTGTGTCGAATGTTGCAATACGCAAGTCCGGTTTTGCGCGTTACAGCCTTAGTGGTTGAGCGCCCGGCACGCGATCGTGGCGTGGGCAGGCTTTTGATGGAGCACGCTGAACAGATTGGTTGCGCGGCCGGGTGCGAATTCGTCGAGCTGACCTCGGCCATGAACCGTGCAGAGGCCCACGCCTTTTATCGCCGCATCGGCTACGAACCAAATTCATTCCGCTTTGGTAAGCCGTTGGTCAGGCGATGATAGGGCAGGATTGCTCCTAAACCAGCCGAGTTGAGCCTGGCTGATGTTTGTCTAGGGCGCCAGTCGACCAACCCGGTCTGTCGAGCGGCTGACCAGCGCCGTTTTCCGCTCAGCCTTTCCATCCCAGGTCTCCGTTTGTCGTGCTTCGCCCGTAACATGGGAAGACGCAAACGGCCCGACGAGCATATTACGAAATTACAGCAGAGCTATACGGCCGCTCGCGGCAACAGGAAGAGGTTTATCGCGCGCGGACTGCGATCGCCGAAGCTTTCCGCAAAGAAGCTGAAGATCACGAAGCGCGTGGAGACTACGCGGCTGCTCACATCGCATAGGCATCGGCAGTGGCCGCCTTCCGGAAGGCTCCTGGTGGAGCGTCATATGTTCCCATCTTACAAGCTCGTCAGCTCGTCTGCATGCCGCCGCGGAGCACATGCGCAAGCAGATGCAGGGATTCCAATAGCACGCAGACTTTACGGATTTGCTATGCTAGACTGGCGTCGCGCATTTCCGCGGATTGCGCACCAGATGCGCTCGGGGGTGGCTGGCATTGGTACGTCCATCACCCCGAGCGGGGCGAGGGCGTCGAGGATTGCGTTCATGACGGTCGGCGTCGAGGCGACGGTGCCGCCTTCGCCGACGCCTTTGGCGCCCAGTGGGTTTGTCGTGCTCGGGACGGGACTGAAATCGACCGCAATCGCCGGCATCGTGTCGGCGCGGGGGATGCCGTAATCCATCAACGTGCCGGTCAGCAATTGGCCGCTGTCGCGGTCATAGACGATGTTCTCGGAAAGCGCTTGCCCCGCCCCTTGCGCGACACCGCCATGGATCTGGCCCCGCGCCAATAGCGGATTGATTACGGTGCCGATGTCGTCGACGACGGTGTAGCGGTCGAGTGCCGCCTCGCCGGTTTCTGGGTCGATCTCGACCTCGCAGATGTGGCAGCCATTGGGGAAGCTCGGCATGTCCGAGGAGAAGGCGCCGGCGCCCTGCACGCCGACGCCGAGCTCCGAGGGGAGGCCGACCGGGATGAACGACATCCGCGCGACCTGCTCGATCGGCATCGATCGATCGGTGCCGGCGATCGTGAATTGGCCGTCGGCAAAGGCGATGTCCGCGGCATCGGCCTCCATAAAATGCGCAGCAAAGCGCTTGCCGCGCTCGATGACCTCGTCGGCCGCGGCGCGCAGGGCGCTGCCGCCGATCATCATGCTGCGCGAGGCGTAGGTGCCGCGGCCGATCGCGACCTCGTCGGTATCGGCCTGCGCCAGATGGATCTTGTCCTCGGGCACGCCGAGCCAGTCGGCGGCCATCTGCGCATAGGTCGTCTCGTGCCCCTGCCCATGCGACAAGGTGCCGGCGAGGATCGTCAATTCGCCCGAGGGGTCGAAGCGCAATTCCATGCGCTCGTTGAAGACGCCGGTATTGTCGACATAATAGACGATGCCGCGGCCCCGGAATTTCCCATCGGCTCGGCTGCGGGCATGGCGCGCGGCATAGCCATCCCAGTCAGCCAGCGCCTGGCACTTGGTCATTGCGGCGGCATAGTTGCCGCTCTCGTAAACCCAGCCGGTGCGCGTCTGATACGGAAATGTGTCTGCGCGGATCAGGTTCTTTTTGCGCAGTTCGGCCGGGTCGATGCGCATCTCGCGCGCCGCCTGGTCGACGAGCCGCTCCATGATGTAGACGGCCTCGGGCCGGCCGGCGCCGCGATAGGGATGGGTCGGCGCGGTATTGGAAAAGACAAGGCTGCTCGTCACCGAAACCGCCGGGTATGTCGTAGACGGTCGAGGCGAGCTTTAGCGAGAAGATCAGCGGGATGGCGCCGGCGCCTTCGATATAGGCGCCGATATTGTGGGCGCCGGTCCAGCGCAGGCCCAAGAAGTTGCCGTCGGCGTCGAGCGCCAATTCGGCGCCGACGTTCTGGTCGCGGCCCTGACAATCGCCGAGGAATGCCTCGGAGCGCGACGGGACCCATTTCACCGGGCGGCCGACGCGCCGCGCCGCCCAGACCACGATCGCGTCTTCGGGATAGACATGCCTTCATGCCAAAGCCGCCGCCGACATCGCGGGCGATGACGCGGATGCGGTTTTCTGGAATATGCAGGATATTCTCCGCCAAGGTCTGGCGGACGCGGTGCACAGCCTGTGTACTGGTGTAGAGCGTGTAGCGGCGGGTGCCGGGATCGTAGTCGCCAATGCAGCCGCGCGGCTCCATCGTCACGGCGGTGAGCCGGTTGTTGTAGAGCGAGAGCCGGGTGACGTGATATGCCCTGGCAAAGGCCGCATCGGCCGCCTCGGCATTGCCCATCTGCATCGTAAAGGAGGTGTTGTCGGCGGCACCGTCATGAACCAGCGGTGCGCCGGGGCGAACCGCGTCCGCGGTGCTGACTACCGCGGGCAGGACGTCGTAATCGATAGAGACCAGTTCTGCGGCATCGCGCGCCAGCGCCTCTGTTGCGGCGACCACGACCGCAACGCGCTCGCCGACATAGCGGACCCGGCCCTGCGCCAAAGGCGGGCGTTTGGTGCGGAAGCCCGATCGGCACGCCCCGGTCATCGGCCATCGCCTCCGGTTCGAGCGTGCCGAGGCCGTCAGCCGCCCAGTCCTCGCCGGTCAGCACCGCAAAGACCCCCGGCATCCGCTCCGCCGCGGCCTTATCGACCGAGCGGATTTGCCCGTGCGCGTGCGGCGAGAACACAAAGACGGCGTGCGCCTGGCGGACAAAATCGATGTCCGCGACATAGCGCCCCCGCCCGGTCAGAAACCGGGCGTCCTCCTTGCGCGTAACCGGTTGTCCGATGCCGAACCGCATGCCGGCTCTCCCACAGTCTGGGGGCGAGCCTACAACAGCGGCGCCGAGATTTCGATCCGTGCAAGGGGAACGCGGCAGCGGAACGGAGGTCGCCGCAGCTTACTGATAAAGGGCGCAGCTCTCGGAGTTTACGCTCGCGGGCTCCACGATCGTCGTGATCCCGCTGAACGTGTTGTTGCTCAGCTGCACCGGCACGCAATTGGGATCATAGATGGCGGTCGCATTCGGGGCGCCAGAGCTGCTGAAACTATTGCCCGACACCAAGAAGTTGTTGTTGCCGTAAATCAGGCCTTCCTCGCCGTAATCGACCATTTTGTAATTTTGCGATGCAGCTCCCTGGATGATCTGATTGCCGGAGATCGTGGCCGCGCCGCCATTGGGCACGTCGATCGCCAAGCTGCTCGAGCCGGCGCGGCAGCCGAGCGCGGCATTCGCCGCTCCGTCGTAAAGCTGGTTGTTCTCGATCATCGTGACCGCCGCGCGGCTTTTGATGCCGTGCCCGATCAGTTGGCCGCAGAACAGGCTATTGCTTACGGTCAGGTTGCCGGCCTGGTTCACGTAAAGGCCATGTTGAAAATAGTCGATATTGGGGTTGCCGTTGTCGATGAACTTTGAATTGACGACCGTGATCGTTTCGTCGGGGTCGCCCGGTTAGAATACCCTCCTGATTGCCGGTAAAGGTGGTGTTCTGAATAATCACGTTCGCCGGGCCGGTATTCTGATCCCGAATTCCCGCACCGTTGCCGCCTAGGCTATTGGAAATTTTTGCTCCTGTGAAAGTCAGCCCGTTTACGGTCAAGCTTGCAACCGTGAGAATGATTCCTTTCTCGTTCGGCAAATTCTTCGTTGCTTTCAGTACTACTGGCTGGCCAGCGTAATTTGGGTCGACCTCGATCGTCAGCGGCCGCGTGACATAGGGAAAATCGTTGGTATATGCCCCGGGCATGATCTGGATATCATAATAGTTCCCGGGAGTGGTATCGGCGTCAGCGTGAGAGACCGCATCGCTTACCGCTTGGTACTGACCGCCCGGCCCGACCGACAAAACAATCGTGTTCGTCTGGGCGGAGGCCGCGGCCGATATTCCAACCGTCGCCCATACGGACAGCAAGTAAGGCCGCACGCGCATGCACTCCTCCCCTAAACCGACGGTCGTGGCTAACCGGCGGGTTGAGTGTACGCGTCGAAGCCTGCCAATGCTGAATTGAGATTGTGGCATAGCAGCCGGTGCGGAATAACTGCCTATGCGGCATTGGCACCAGGCGACGAAATCGACAGGGTGGGCAAGACCAACTGTGCCGCCGCCGCTCGGCCCTATTGCGCGGCCACTAAACTGGGCAAGCAGCGGTTGTGATTGTCGCAGGACGCCGATCTGTTCGTCTCCCACGCGATCGCGGTCGCCGTTTCCCGGCGGGTTCGGCTGTAGCCGCCGGGAAACGGCGTGAGTCGTTGCTTTGGGCGCGCCAACGCTGATCCAACTTTAACGAGCAGAAGCGCCGGAAATCTGTTGGCGCATGACGGCGAGAATAGCCTGGGGCCGCCCGCCGTTCCGCTCGACCACGCCTTCGAGCTGCGAGCGTCCGTTCGCGGCCATGCTGAGTCCTTCGATGATGATGTCGCTGATCTTGTAAGATCCGTTCTGCGCGGTCAGCCGCCAATCGACCTTGAGCGGCTGGGCCGTCTGCCCGCCAATGATCTGGCTTGAAACGACGACCCCATCCGGGTCCGGCCGGCTGCCTGTCACCCGCGGGCAAGCCCCGTCTTCGGTATAGTCCGACAGTTTCTCGCTATAGGTGAGCACGACGTAACGCTCGAAAAGTGAAAGGAATTCCTGCTGTTCGAACGGGGTGAAGGCCCGCCAGAAACGGCCGAGCACAAAGCGGCCAAGGCCTGGCACGTCGAAATCCGTGCGGAACAACTCCTCAAAGCCCGCCAGTTTCTGCTCCGTCGAGGCGCTTCTGGTCACCGCCTGCAGCTGGTTACCAAGATTGTTGATGAACGAGGCCGGATCCATGCCAGCCGAAGCCGGCGCTGACGGCGCCAAGGCGCCGGTAACCAGGACCACGGCAACAGCCTGAAATGAACGTCGAAACATTGCAGCCACCCTCAACCGTTCGGCGGCTCAGACTTAGCAACGGTGCGGGGAAAGGGATGTGAAGCGGATTACACTTCACCATCTTTTTCTCTCCGTGCCGGTCCACACCTCCGCCTGACGAGCTTGAGATGGCTGGGCTCCGCAGAAATGCTACGACGGAAGCGGATTCGGTGATCGCAGCATATGCTGCAGCGCGTTATCCCTGAGACGGGGGCAGGGTGAAATCGCGCATGTTGCCGATTCGTTCAAATGAGCAGGGCAGTTTCCGCTAGGCCGGCACAGCGGCGGCTTGCGCGAATGCCGGGGTCTGCACTTCGCGCAGATGGCAGGCGACGTGGTGGCCGGGGAGGATTTCGCGCATCTCCGGCTCCTCCTTGCGAGCAGCGGTCGAAGGCGTAGGGGCAGCGGGTGTGGAAGCGGCAGCCCGAGGGCGGGTTGATCGGGCTCGGCACGTCGCCTTTGAGGATGATGCGCTTCTTCGCGGCCTCGGGGTCGGGGACCGGCACCGCCGAGAGGAGCGCCTCGGTGTAGGGGTGCTGCGGGCGGGTGAAGAGGGCGCGCTTGTCGGCGATCTCGACGATCTTGCCGAGATACATGACCGCGATGCGGTGGCTGATGTGCTCGACGACCGCGAGGTCGTGGGCGACGAACAGATAGGAGAGGCCGAACTCGCGCTGCAGATCGCCCAACAGGTTGATCACCTGCGCCTGCACCGAGACGTCGAGCGCCGAGACCGGCTCGTCGCAGACGATGAGGCTCGGATGCAAGCGCCAAGGCGCGGGCGATGCCGATGCGCTGGCGCTGGCCGCCGGAAAATTCGTGCGGGTAGCGGTCGAGCGCCTCGGCGCGCAGCCCGACCTTGAGCGCCAGTTCCTCGACCCGCTCCGCCAATTCGCGGCCGCCGGAGACGCCGTAATTGATCAGCGGCTCGCCGATGATGTCGCGGATCTTGCAGGCGCGGGTTCAGCGAGGAATAGGGGTCCTGGAAGACGACCTGCAGCTGGCGGCGCCAGGGCCGCATCTGCTGGCGCGAGAGGCGGTCGATGCGCTCGCCGTTGATGCGGACCTCGCCGGCGGTCGGGTCGATCAGCTTGAGGATCGCCTTGCCGGCGGTCGACTTGCCGCAGCCGCTCTCGCCGACGAGCCCCAGGGTCTCGCCCTCGGCGATGTCGAAGGAGATGCCGTCGACCGCATGGACCTGCCCGACGGTGCGCTGCAACAGCCCCTTCTTGACCGGGAAGTGCTTGACCAGCCCCCGTACTGACAAGAGAGGGGCCGAGAGCAGCGGCTCGGCCAGCGGTCATGCCGCGGCCACCCGGTCGGAATGGAAGCAGGCGGCGAAATGGCCGGGCTCCTTCTCGTCGAAGGCCGGCATCTCGCGGCGGCAGATGTCGGTCGCGAAGGCGCAGCGCGTCGCGAACGGGCAGCCCGGGATCGGCTCCCTGCAGGGACGGCACGGTGCCGGCGATCTCGGCGAGCCGCGGCGCCCGCTCATGGTCGAGCGAGGCGCCGAGCCGCGGCACCGAGGCGAGCAGCCCCTTGGTGTAGGGGTGCAGCGGCCGGCGGAACAATCGCCGACCGGCGCCTCCTCGGCCTTGCGCCCGGCATACATGACGACGACGCGCTGCGCCATCTCGGCGACGACGCCGAGATCGTGGGTGATCAGCACGATCGCGGCGTCGATCTTCTGCTTCAGTTCGCGCATCAGATCGAGGATCTGCGCCTGGATCGTCACGTCGAGCGCGGTCGTCGGCTCGTCGGCGATCAGCAGCTTCGGGTTGCAGGCGAGCGCCATCGCGATCATGACCCGCTGCCGCATGCCGCCCGACAGCTGGTGCGGGTATTCGCCGATGCGGCGGTCGGCCTCGGGGATGTGCACGAGGCGCAGCATGTCGACGGCCTTGGCGAGCGCCGCCTTGTGGCCGAGCCCCTGGTGCAGGGTCAGGGTCTCGGCGATCTGCCGGCCGATCGTCAGCACCGGGTTCAGCGAGGTCATCGGCTCCTGAAAGATCATCGAGATCTCGTTGCCGCGGACCTGGCGCATCTCGGCTTCGCTGAGGCCGAGCAGGTCGCGCCCGGCAAAGCGGATCGCGCCGGAGACGATGCGGCCGGGCGGCGACGGGATCAGCCGCAATATCGACAGCGCGGTGACGCTCTTGCCGCAGCCGCTCTCGCCGACGATCGCCAGGGTCTCGCCGGGCATGACGTGGAACGAGACGCCGTCGACCGCGCGCACCACCCCGTCGCGGGTGAAGAACCAGGTCCGCAGATCGGCGATGTCGAGGATCGGCTCGACCGCTGCGGCCGGGGCCTTCGGGACGGTGGCGACGTAGGCGGCCTCGGGCATGCGCTACATGCGCCGCGCCAGGCGCGGGTCGAGCGCGTCGCGCAGCCCGTCGCCGAGCAGGTTGATCGCGAGCACGGTAACCGACAGAAATGCCCCGGGGAACAGGACGATGTAGTAGGCGACCTGAAAGAGGCTGCGGCCCTCCGCCATGATGTTGCCCCAGCTCGGGATGTTGGGCGGCGTGCCGGCGCCGAGAAAAGACAGGATCGCCTCGATGATCATCGCCGAGGCGGCGATGAAGGTGCCCTGCACCAGCAGCGGCGGCAATGTGTTGGGCAGGATGTGCCGCCACAGGATGCGGAAAAAGCCGGTGCCGCTGGCATGGGCGGCCTCGACAAAGGGCTGCTCGCGCAAGGTCAGGACGACGCCGCGCACAAGCCGCGTGACGCGCGGCACCTCGGCAACGGTGATCGCAAAGATGACGTTCTCCAGGCTGGCGCGGGTCAGCGCCATCAGCGCGATCGCGATCAAGATTGCCGGGATCGACATCAGCCCGTCCATGATCCGCATGACGATCGCGTCGGCCCAGCGGCTGAAACCGGTGACGAGCCCGATCAGGAGACCGAGCGCCGTGCTCAACAGCGCAACGCTGATCCCGACCGTCAGCGATACCCGCGCGCCGTAGATCGTGCGGCTGTAGATGTCGCGGCCGAGCATGTCGGTGCCGAACCAGTATTGCGCCGATGGCCAGCGCAGCCGGCGGATCGGCGACAATGCCTGCGGGTCGACCGTGCCGAGATAAGGGGCAAAGATCGCCATCAACGCCATCAGACCAAGCAGTGTCGCGCCGATGACGATCGTCGGATGGCGGCGGACATAGGCCCAGGCGCCGCGCTTCGGCGCGCGGACGGAGCGGCGAGAACGGCGAGATCGGCGGGCGCGACGGTCATTCGGTGCCGGACCTCAGTACCGGATGCGCGGGTCGAGGAAGGTGTAGCTGAGGTCGACCAGCAGGTTGACCAGCACGTAGGCGGCCGAAAAGACGAGGATGATCCCCTGGATGATCGGATAGTCGCGGCGCAGGATCGCATCGACGGTCAGCCGGCCGAGGCCGGGGATCGCGAACACGGTCTCGGTGACGACGACGCCGGAGATCAGCGAGGCGACGCCGATGCCGATGATCGTCGCGATCGGCACGGCCGCGTTCTTCAGCGCGTGGCCGATCAGCACCTTGTCGTTCGCCAGACCCTTGGCCTGCGCGGTGCGGATGTAGTCCTGCGCCAAGACGTCGAGCATGCTGGCGCGGGTCATGCGGGCGATCAGCGCGGCAAAGACCACGCCGAGCGCGAGGGTCGGCATCACGATGTGCGACAGGAACGGCCCCAAGCCGCTGCCGATCGCTGACATAGCCCTGCACCGGCAAGAGATCGGTCGAGATCGCAAAGACATAGATCAGCAGGTAGGCGAGCACGAAGACCGGCACGGAAAACCCGAGCACCGCGAAGACCATCACCACCCGGTCGATCCACGAGCCGGCCTTCCACGCCGCGAGCACGCCCATCGGGATCGCCGCGAGGATCGAGACGATCAGTGTCGAGATCGTCAGCGCGACGGTCGGCTCGATCCGCTGCGCGATCAGCTTGGAGACCGGCAGGTTGGTGAAGATCGAGATGCCGAGATCGCCGTGCAGCAGGCGCCCAGACCCAGGTCGCGAACTGGATGTAGAGCGGCTGGTCGAGCCCCAGCTTCTGCGCGGATGCGGGCGATGTCGTCCGCGGTCGCGGTGTCGCCGGCGATGATCGCGGCGGGGTCGCCGGGGCTCAGATGCAGCAGCGCGAAGACGAACAGCGCGACCACCACCATCACCGGGATGGTCGCCAGGATGCGCCGGATGATGTAGGCGAACACTGGCTGAACTCGCCCACCTGGTCATTCCCGCGAAGCGGCGGGAATCCAGGGCCGCAGACTCCCGCATAGCCGAGGCCATGGGCCCCCGCTTTCGCGGGGGCGACGATGACCGACGGCTCATCATTTCTTCTCGACGTTCCACAGGAAGACGACCGGCGCGATGATGATCCCGTCGAGGTTCTTGCGGTAGGCGGTCGGCGATCGACGAACTGGCCGGTCGGCACGTAGGGGACGTCGTTGGTGTAGGCCTCGACCTGGATGTCGGCGGCGAGCTTCTTCTGCGCCGCAAGGTCGGGCGCCTTGAACCAGGCGTCGATCAGCTCTTCGATCTTCGGGTCGGTCGGCCAGCCGAACCACGCCTTCTCGCCATTGCCGCGGAGCGGGAGGTTGACCGCCGGCGAAAAGAAATCCGGGGCCGAGGTCCAGGTGTGGAAAATGCTCCAACCGCCTTTTTCGACCGGCTCCTTCGAAGTGCGGCGGGTGATCAGCGTGCCCCAGTCGCTGGCCTGCAATTCGACATTGAGCCCGGCCTTGCGCAGCGCGTCCAATGTCACCGAGCGCCTGGCCTTGCACGATCGGCTGGTCGGTGGCCGACAGCAGCACGATCTTCTCGCCCTTGTAGCCGGATTCCTGGATCAGCTGCTTTGGCCTTGGCGAGGTTCGGCCCGTTGCAGCAGGGCGTCGGCGCCGGCATTGGTCTCGAACGGCGTGCCGCAGCCGAACAGCGCGGCGCAGGTCTTCCAGTATTTCGGGTCGCCGGCCGCCGCCCCCATGTAGTCTTTCTGGTCGACCAGGTTCAGCACCGCCTCGCGCAATTTCAGATTATTGAACGGCGGCTGGATGTGGTTGAAGCGCAGAATGCCGTGATTGCCGAGCGGATCGACCGTCGTGACGGTGATGTCCTTGTTGGCGGCAAAGAGCGGGACGAGGTCGGCCGGCGGCTGCTCGTACCAGTCGGCCTCGCCGGCGTTGAGCGCCGCCGCGGCGGTCGCGGTGTCGGGGATGTAGAGCCACTCGACGCGATCGACCTTTGCCACCTTGCCGCCGGCGGCGAAGCTCGGCGCCTCCTCGCGCGGCACGTAGTCGGCGTTCTTGACAAAGACCGCCTTGTGGCCGGGCTCCCATTCTTCCTTGACGAACTTGAACGGACCGGAGCCGATCGCCTCGGGGATCTGCTGGTAGGCGTCGGTCTTGGCCAGCCGCTCCGGCATCATGAACGGCACATTGCTCGACAGCTTGCCGAGCGCATCGAGGATCAGCGGGAACGGCGATTTCAGCTTTATCGTGAAAGTCTTGTCGTCGACCGCTTGCATCTCGCCGACGGCTTCCATCAGCTTCTGGCCGAGCGTGTCGCGCTTGCCCCAGCGTTCGATCGAGGCGATGCAATCGGCGGCGCGCACCGGCTGGCCGTCATGCCACTTCAAACCGTCGCGCAGGATGAAGCTGTAGGTCAGCTTATCGTCGCTGGCAGTCCAGCGATCGACCATTTGCGGCTGCGGCTTGAAATCCTTGTCGAGCGCGAACAGCGTATCGAAGACCATGTAACCGAAATTGCGCGTGACATAGGCCGTCGTCCAGATCGGATCGATGCTTCGCAGATCCGCCTGCGGAATGAACCGCAAAGTCTTTTGCGGAGCGGTCTGGGTCCACCCGATCGAAGGGACGAGCAAGGCAAGGAACGCTGCCGCTGCCGCCCATCGCAATGTTTGCGTGAGAGAAATCATGCTTTCCCTGTTCGGCATATTGTTCTCGCGAACTTACGCGATCCATGTCAGGGACGACAATGCAAAAGCTGGGCCGCGGAATTCCCTCCCCCGCTAGCGGCGGAGGCGATAAGATGAGAGCGGAGGAAGCATGGCCAGCGCAAACGATGTTGCTTACGCCTCGGCGGTTTCGACTGCTCGACCTCTACCGCAGGAGGGCGCTGTCGCCGGTCGAGGCGACCCGGCTGATCCTCGACCGGCTCGACGCGCTGCAGCCCAAGATCAACGCGTTCTGCGTCGTGGATCGGGACGGCGCGTTGGCGGCGGCGCGCGCATCCGAGGAGCGCTGGTTGCGCGGCGAAGCGGTCGGGCGGCTCGACGGCGTGCCGGTGACGATCAAGGATTTGATCCTGATGCGCGGCTTCCCGACCCTGCGCGGCTCGCGCCTGTCGAGCCGGATCAGGACTGGTCGGAGGATGCGCCGGCGACGGCGCGGCTGCGCGAGGCCGGCGCCGTAATAATCGGCAAGACGACGACGCCGGAATTCGGCTGGAAGGCGTTGGGCGACAGCCCGCTGACCGGGATCACCCGCAATCCCTGGGACCTCGCGCGCACGCCCGGCGGCAGCAGCGCCGGCGCGGCGGCGGCCTGCGCCGCCGGGATTGGCGCCGTTGCATGTCGGCAGCGACGGCGCAGGCTCGATCCGCATCCCGAGCGCCTTCACCGGCGTCTTCGGATTGAAGCCGAGCTTTGGCCGGGTGCCGGCCCATCCGCCCTCGCCGATGGGCCTCTTGGCGCATATTGGGCCGATGGCCCGAACTGTCGCGCGATGCGGCGCTGATGCTGACCGTCCTGTCGGGCCCGACCACCGCGACCCCTATGCTCTGCCGCCCGAGGACAAGGATTATCTCGACGGGGCTGGAAGAAGGCGTGCGCGGCTGGCGGATCGCCTACAGCCCGACCCTCGGCTACGCCAAGGTCGATCCCGAAATCGCCGCCGCAGCGGCAGAGGCGGCGCGGCAGTTCGAGGCGCTCGGCGCAATCGTCGAACAGGTCGACGCGATCTTTCGCTTCGCCGCGCGACGCGCTGTTCACACTGTGGGCGGCGGGCGCGGCAAAGCTTCTCGCGGGGTTCCCCGCTAGACCGGCGCGAGGTGATCGACCCCGGCCTGGTCGCGACGGCGGAGGAGGGCGAGCGGATCAGCGCGCGTCGACTATCTCGGCGCCGATCTCGTCCGCACCGCGCTCGCCCGGCAGATGGCGGAGTTCCACCGGAAATACGATCTGCTGCTGACGCCGATGATGCCGGTCCCGGCCTTGCCGGTCGGGCAGGATCTGAACGATCCCGCGACCGAGCGGCACTGGATCGACTGGTCGCCGTTCAGCTATCCGTTCAACCTGACCCGCCAGCCGGCAGCCAGCATTCCTTGCGGCCTGACGCAGCGCCGGGCTGCCGATCGGCCTGCAGATCGTCGGCCCGCTCTACGCCGATGACCGCGTCCTGCGCGCCGCCCGCGCCTTCGAAGCGACGCAGCCCGAACGCCGCCCGCCGCTAGCGCCATGAGAGGAACAACGATGGAAACCGGCGAAAAGACGATCCTCCGCGAGACCCTCGCCGCGATCCCGGAGATCCTCGGCCCCGAACTCGATGGCCTCACGGTCGAGCGCGCGGTGATCGGCCTGTTCTTCACCGGGGTGAAGCTCAGCAACGGCATTGCCGGGGCGTGCGCGACCCCGATCAAGACAATTCCCGAGGCGGTCTGCTGTCCGACATCGGCGATGGCGATGCCGTTTCCCGGCAAGCTGCGTGGCCGCCCGGCGCTCGACCTCGCCAAGGAAGCGCTCGGCGATCACGGCATTCGCCGCGCCGTCGGCATCGCGGCGATGAACGCCCTCGCCGATACCTGCTGGCGCCGCCGTCCGCATCCGGAGACCGAGCTGCGCCTCGGCATCGATGCGTTCGATGCGACCGAGATACGCCCCGGCGACAAGGTCGTCGTGGTCGGTGCTTTTGTGCCGTTCCTGCGCGAGCTCAAGCGCCGCCGCCAGCCTTTCCTGGTGCTCGAGCAGGACCCGGCGACCCTCAAACCCGAGGAGCTGCCGTTCTTCCGCCCCGCCGAACAGGCGGCCATCGTCGTTCCCGAGGCCGATGTGCTGCTGATCACCGGCACGACATTGATCAACGACACGCTCGAAGAGCTGTTGCGGCTGGCAAAACCGGCGGCCCGGGTGACGATGGTCGGCCCGACGGTCAGCCTGTTGCCCGACGCGTTTCTGCGCCGCGGCGCCGATATTCTCGGCACCGTTCGCATCACCGCGCCGGACGAATTTCTCGAAATGCTCGCCGAGGGCGGCTCCGGCTACCACTTTCTCGGCCGCTCCGCGCAGAAGGTCGTGCTCGTCAGACGCTCGGCAGTCGACGTCGCGGCCTAGCTTCGAGCTGCCGAGGTGAAGAATACCTACGCCGGTTATTTGGGCCTGCAGCAGCTTCTCTCGGCGCAGAAGCTGCAGACCGGCTCGGATGACGAGCTGCTGTTCATCATCATCCACCAGCAGCACGAGCTGTGGTTCAAGCTCGCCATTCACGAGCTCGACTGCGCCATCAAATCTTTGATGAAGGAAGAAGCACAGGACGCCGATTGCATCATCGCCTTCAAGCGGCTGTCGCGGGTCAGCGCGATACAGCACATCCTGATCTCATCGTGGGACGTCATGGCGACTTTGACGCCCGACGAATTCTTCCTGTTCCGCGAGACGGTGGGCCGCGACGGCGCCTCGGGCTTCCAGTCGGTTCAGTACAGAATTTTGGAATACAAGCTCGGCCTCAAATACCGCTTCCTCGATTTCGAGCTGCCCGGCGGCCGGACGCAAACCATCGACGTGTTCGAGAACGCGCAGAGCGACGAAGAAAAAGAGCGATTGCGCAGCGCCTTGGCGGCGCCGGCCATTTACGATGCGGTGATCTCGTACATGGCGAGAGCCCTACCGACATTCGGCATCGAAGACCCGCGTTCGGGAGACTACTCGCACCAGCACCGCAAAATTGCGGCGGTGTTCAGGGCGTGGAGCTATGTCTATCGAAACCGCGCCAGCGCGCCGGAGTTGTACCAGCTCGGCGAAAAGCTGATCGATCTGGAAGATGCGTTTCGGAAATGGCGTTTTGCCCACCTCGCGACCGTGTCGCGGGTGATCGGCGCCAATACCGGAACGGGCGGGTCGACCGGATTGCGGTATTTGCGGGCCGCCGCCAACCAGCTGTTCGAGCAGCCGATGTACCCGGAGCTGTGGGACGTGCGCAGCGAAATGTTCAGCCGCCCGCAGGAATTCGACCTCACCGCCGCCGGGTACGACAGCACGGAATGTAGATACCGCTTTGACAGCAGCGCCTTCCAAAAACGCTTCCCGGCGAACGCGGGGCCCACCTTCGAGCGCCCAACAGACGGATCGGTGGATCCGGCTTTCGTCGGAAAGCGTCCGGTGGCGGTTTCATCTGGGGTAATGCGCTCGGCGGTGTCCAACTCGCAATGACCGGAACAGCCGATCGCAGAGACGCTCAATTTGCCAATTGCTTTGGCAGTGCCGAACTGGTATGCAACGCGCATGGTCTGCTTCGCGCAATCATCGACTTGGTGGTGGCCCGTCTAACAAAGGCGGCCGCATTCTCTATTCCGACTGAGGCCGCCCAGGGAGCACCGGGCGGCCTTCGCAATTCAGGGCGGACCTACCCGGACCCCGGGCGATCCCAACCCAGAGGGATCCCCATGAAGCCCACGAGCTACATCACCAATGGCGGCATCCGCGTTACGCGGGAGATCCGCAACCATGACTATCAGCCGGCCGATACCGCGTTGGCCCAATCGCTCGACGAGCGGCGCGGAGTGTTGTTTTCCTCGAGCTTCGAGTTTCCCGGCCGCTACACGCGGTGGGACATGGGCTTTGTCGACCCGCCGCTGGTTTTTACCGCGCGCGGGCGCCGGTTCTCGATCGACGCGCTGAACGAGCGCGGCCGCAGTTCTGCTGGACCCGGTTGCCGAGAGCCTCGCCGGCCTTGCCGCAATTCGCGTCGAGCGGGTCGGGCGCGATCGGATATCGGGCGAAATCGAGCAGAGCGAGGAGCGCTTCCCGGAAGAGAGCCGCAGCCGGCAGCCCTCGGTATTCTCGGTTCTGCGCGCCTTGGTCGATCTGTTCGGCAGCGCCGAGGACCAGCACCTCGGGCTTTACGGCGCCTTTGGCTACGATCTGGTGTTCCAGTTCGAGCCGATGCCGCTGCGCCTGCCGCGGCCCGAGGACCAGCGCGATCTCGTCCTCTATCTGCCCGACGAGATCCTCGTGGTCGACCATATGCGGCAGATCTCGGCGACCCACCGCTACGAATTCGATGTGGCCGGGGTATCGACGCAGCGGCTTGCCGCGCTCGACGCCGCCCGCTCCTTATCGCCTCGACCATGCTGCCGGCCGACCCGCCCGATCGAGAGCGACCATGGCCCCGGCGAATACGCCGCGCTGGTCGAGCGCGCCCGAGCGGCCTTTATTCGCGGGGATCTGTTCGAGGTCGTGCCCGGGCAGCTCTTCGCCGATCGCCTGCGCCGACCCGCCGAGCGTCGTCTTTCACCGCCTGCGCCAGGCCAACCCGGCCCCCTATGGCGCTCTGATCAACCTCGGCGAGGGTGAGTTTCTGGTCTCCGCCTCGCCGGAAATGTATGTCCGCGTCGAGGGCGAACGGATCGAGACCTGCCCGATCAGCGGCACGATCGCGCGCGGCCGCGACCCGGTCGAAGACGCCGAGCGCATCCGGGAATTGCTCAATTCCGCGAAGGACGAGAGCGAGCTGACGATGTGCACGGATGTCGACCGGAACGACAAGTCGCGAGTCTGCGAGCCGGGCACCGTGCGGGTCATCGGGCGCCGCCAGATCGAGCTCTATTCGCGGCTGATCCACACTGTCGATCACGTCGAGGGCGTGCTGCGCGAGGAGTTCGACGCGCTGGATGGTTTCCTCAGCCATGCCTGGGCGGTGACGGTGACCGGCGCGCCCAAGCGCTGGGCGATCCGCTTTATCGAAGAGGAGGAGCGCTCGTCCCGCCGCTGGTATGGCGGCGCCATCGGCCGAGTGACGTTTGACGGCAACATGAACACCGGCCTGACCCTGCGCACGATCCGCATGAAGGACGGCGTCGCCGAAGTCCGCGCCGGTGCGACGTTGCTTTACGACAGCGACCCGGAGGCAGAAGAAGCCGAGACCCGTTTGAAGGCGGCCGCGATGTTCACTGCGATCCGCGGGACGAAGGCAGCGCCCGCCATCGGCGGGGCGAGGACAGCCGAAATCGGCAAAGATCGCCGGGTGCTGTTGATCGATCACGAAGATTCTTTCGTTCACACCCTGGCCAATTACATCCGCACGACCGGCGCTGAGGTGTAACCATGCGCCCCGATCTGGCTCGGTTCGAGCTGCGGGCGGGCAGCAATCACGATCTCGTCGTGCTGTCGCCGGGACCGGGCCGGCCCTCGGATTTTGCGATGGCGGAGACCCTCGAGATCGCGATCCAGCGCCATTTGCCCATCTTTGGCGTCTGCCTCGGCCTGCAAGGGATCGTCGAATATTTCGGCGGTTCGCTCGCGGTGCTCGATCCACCGATGCACGGCAAGCCATCACCGGTCCGCGTGCGCGGCAGCCGGCTATTGCGCGGCCTGCCGGGCCAGTTCGTCGTCGGGCGGTATCATTCACTGCATGCGGTGCGCAGCACCTTGCCGCCGGAGCTTTCGATCACCGCCGAGACCGAGGATGGCGTCGTTATGGCGATCGAGCATCGACGCTTGCCGATCGCCGCCGTGCAGTTTCACCCGGAGTTGGTGATGACCCTGCGTGAGGAGATCGGCATGCCGATCATCACCGCGGTGATTTCCGCCCTCGATCTCACCCGATGTGGCCTCCAAAGCCAAACCGTCACCCCCGCGAAAGCGGGGGTCCAGGAGCCAGCGGTGGTGCCCCGCAGCCCTGGATTCCCGCTTTCGCGGGAATGACGAAGTCAAGTGCGGCTAGCCGCTGGGGCGCGCTGGGTTTCGATGTAGAGCGCATAGTTCGGCTAGCTCACCCGCGGCTCGGTGCACAATACCGGTCAGGCCTTGACTGATATCGGTTTTGATGCGAGCGGCAATCTCTTCGGCACAACGAATGATGGAAAAACCCCGACAGGGGGTTGCCGGCATTAATCGGTTTTCGTTTCTGAACGTGAGCACAATCAGCTTGTTGCAGGTAAGCTGCGCGAGCGAGCGCAGCGATTTCGCTTGCAAGTGTGTAAGATTTTTCGACAGCAGAGACCTTCAGATCTCGATGTAGCTGGCTGGGGAATCCCGCGGCTGCTCGGCGGCGAGATCCACCCGCCACGCGCCGAAGGCCCTCGGGAAGGCCCGCGCCCCGGCAGGTATCAAGTTTCAGGGGAGCGACCGGCCGCCGTAACTAGCCGCCGACGGCGCCCTGCGTCTCGACATAGACCGAATAGACCGACTGGCTCGCCGCCATAAAAAGACGGTTGCGTTTGACCCCGCCAAAGCAGAGGTTGGCGCAGCGTTCGGGCAGCATGATGCGGCCGATCATCTTGCCGTCGGGGGCAAGCACGACGACGCCATCCTCGGCCTCGCCTCCCGACCACCCGCACCACAGATTGCCCGCGACGTCGATCCGCATGCCGTCGGAGCCGCCCGGCTCGGCGCTGTTAAACTCGCGTCGATTGGCGGTCGCGGTGCCGTTCTCCACGACATCATAGACCTGGATCGTGCGCTGCCCGGGGCCCGGCGTGTCGATCACGTAGAGCAGTTTCTCGTCAGGCGAAAAGGCGAGACCGTTCGGCCGCTTCATATCGCCGACCGCAATCGTCATCCGGCCGGTGACCGGGTCGAGCCGATAGACCCGGTATGGCAATTCCGCAGTCGCCTTGTGGCCGAGATAATTGCCGCGGATGCCGGCGCCGTTGTCGCTGAACCAGATCGAGTCGTCGGATTTGACGACGACGTCGTTGGGGCCGGTCAATTTCTTGCCGTCGAAGCTGTCGGCCAGCACCGTGATCGTGCCGTCGTGCTCCGTCCGCGTCAGGCGCTGCGTATCCATCTCGCAGGTGATCAGCCGCCCTTGCCGGTCGCGGGTATTGCCGTTGGCGTAATGCGAGGGCTTGCGGAAGACGCTGACCGCGCCCGTTTCCTCGTCCCATTTCATCATTCGGTCGTTGGGGATGTCGCTCCATATAAGGCAGCGCAGATCCCCGAACCAGACCGGCCCCTCGTTGAACCGGCATCCGCTCGCGATCACCTCGATCGCGGCATTGCCGAGCACGAGCGGCGCAAAGCGCGGATCGAGGGTCTTAATCCGCTGATCCGGGTAGCGGACGACTGCCGGGTCCCAAGTCGCTACCATTGCTGCCAATCCCCCGTTGATGATGAAAGATCGTCTGCCGATAACCACGCAGGCCTCCGGTCGAGATCAGGAATTGGGGCCGCGCTCCATCGACACTGGCTGCCAGCGCCGCAGGTTCGTCTTGGCCAGCACCGACGGGTTGACGCAGGACATCGGCCATTTGCCGCTCAGCACCAGCGACAGTTCGAGACCGACGCGGCGACGCCGGGCCGGGTCGAACCGGGCGGACGCCGAGGCGACATGCGCAGTCAGGATCACGTTGTCCATCTTGAGAAGCGGGTTGTTGTCGCCCGGCGGCTCCTGTTCGAGCACATCGAGCCCCGCGCCGGCGATCCAGCCCTCGTCGAGCGCCTTGATCAGCGCGGCCTCGTCGGTCGTCGGCCCGCGTCCGGTGCTGATGTAGAGCGCCGTCTTCTTCATCTGGCGGAAATGCTCCTCGCGCAGCAGCCGATTGGCGCTCTCGGTCGCGGGCGCGTGCATCGAAATGATGTCGGAGCGCTGCAGGAGTTCGGGCAGGCTGACCGGCTCGACCCCATGCCCGATCGCGACCAGCTCTTCGATGAACGGGTCGTAGGCGATGACGTGCAGGCCGAACGGTTTTGCGCGCGCTGCCACCGCCCGCGCCACGTGGCCGAACGAAACGAGGCCCAAAGTCATGCCCATCAGGCGCGGGATCTTCGACAGCATCGGCCGGCCCTCGGCCCAGCGCCCTTCGCGCACCAGCCTGTCCTGCACGATGAGGCGCCGGAAGCTCGCGAGGATCAACGTCATCGCGTGATCGGCGACCTCGTCGATAAAGGTGTCGGGGCAATTGGTGACCGGGATGCCCTTTTGCGTCGCCGCCTCGACATCGACCGAGTCGACGCCGACGCTGCCGAGCGCGATGATCTTGCAGCGGTCAAGACCGTCGATCATCCGCTTGGTGATCCGCCGCCCCTTGGCGTAAAGCGCGTCGGCCTCGCGCGCGGCGCTGACGAACTCGTCCTCGGACCCCGGGCGGACCTCGAAGATCTCGGCGTCGATCGGGGTCAGCGCCTCCATCTCGTATCCGTAATCGCCGGCAGTCGTGAAGCTGGCGCCGGTCGGCGTCGCGATCCTGTACTTGGCCAAGTGTCCCTCCGTTGCGCGAGATCGATGCCCGGATCACACCGTCGCCGGGGCGGGTTGTCAATCGCCGCCGGCTGAGGGCGCCGCCGGCTGGGGTATCGGGATCAGCGAAAGTATGAGTGTGATCACAAACAAGACAGAGAGCCCGGCCATCACCCCGACCAAGCGTTCCAAGCCGGGGCTGATCGAAAGTGGCGGACCTTGGCTCTGGACCATGCTCATCACAAACGCAAACATTGCCTGCGTCCCGACATAGCTGACCCCCGTGGTTCCGGTCTGGATTTGCGAGCAGAGCCAGACCCCAGTTACCAAGAGCAGCGCCCAGACCACGAAATCACTGCCGACGACGGCGAGACAGGCGAGGCCGAACAAGCGCGCCGAGCAGACAGCCGATGACGCGATGCGCGGAACGCTGCACGATTACGCCGGTGTCGGCTTCGAGGATCACCGCCGTCGGTACCGACATGACCATAACTGCGGTGAGCCCGATCGTGACCGGGCTTACCGGCGCCAGCCAGTTCGCCAGCGCCGGCAGCAGCATGACTGTGAGCCCGATGCGGCAAGCATGCATCATCAATGGCCACTTGCCGTCCAGCCAATGCTGGAGCAGGGACCCCCAGCGGCGGCGCCAGAACGCCAGCGGCGGCGGGCTGAGCCGGCCGGTTGCAGGAGGAGCCCCGGCATCGGCCGGCGCCGGCATCACGCCGCAGACGAGCAGCGATGCTGCGGTTCCGGTCACAACATCGGCGACGCGGTCGACAGCGATCGTAAATACTCCCTGCGGCTGGGTCGAACCCTATCAGCATGACCAGATTCGCGGTAACGGCGCCGATCAGCCAGCCGTAGCTGAAACGCGAGATCGCGAACCCGAAATACCCGATGAATGCCACGACAAAGAGGCAAAGGCAGAACGGCAGCGGCTGGTACACGAACAGTCCGAGGACGACGACGGCAATGGCGGCACCGACGACGCTGCCCATGACCCGCATGACGCCGCGCGACAAGGCGATCGCAAGCGAGGCGCGGGTCACCATGAAGGCGGTAATCGCCGCCCACCAGGGCTCGTCCGAATGCAACTGCAACGCGGCCAGCACGGCGAGCGTCACCGACAACGCAGCCTCCAGCGCTTCGAGGCCGCGCGGGCCGCGAAATGCCGAGCAAGCGCAGCTCGGACGCGAGCGCGCCCGGGATCTCGCGGAGCATTACCGGTCTCAGTAGAAAATGATCGCGCGCGCATCGGAGCCCATATGCAGAACGACATCCGGGCTCTGATCCTGCAATACCAATGTCACCGGAAAGCGCCGCTCCAAACGGATCCAGTCCGTCGTCGGCGCTACGTAGGGCAGCAGCTTGCGCTCCGTCTGCTCGCGGCTGATCCCGCGGGCGATGCCTTGGATCGCCGCGCGATGAAAATGCCATGGGTAGGCGTCGAGCCAGACCCAGGCGGTGTGGCCGACTCTCATATGGCGGATCACGCTTTCCTTGTAATTGGCGTAAATCCGCCAGGCATGCGCGTCGACCAGACCGATCAGCGGCTTGTTCTCCACCGCCTGGTCGCCGACCCGCAAAGTCAGTTGGGTAATCGTGCCGTCGATCGGGGCGAGCAGCTTTGTCTGGTCGAGCTGCCATTGCAAATAGGCGATTTCGGCGCTGATCGCCGCGACGGTTGCCTGATGCAGAGCCAGCATCTGCTGCGCTTTTGCGATAGCGGCCTCGGCGTCGGCCAATGCCGCCTTCGCTTCCTGTTCCTTCGCAGTCAAGGTATCGAGCCCCTGGCGGGAGTAAAAGCCTGCCGCTGTGATCGGCGTCGCCCGGCGCACATTGTCGCTCGCCAGCCGCTCCTTCGCCGCGGCGTCGTCGCGCTGGGCCTGCGCCGCGGCAATGACGTCGCGATCGACCGCGAGCTGCGCCTCGGCCTCGGTCTTTCTTCGCCTGCTTTTCGTTCAACGCCAGCTGGAAAGGCGTCGGATCGATCGTCGCCAGCAATTCGCCCTTCTTCACGGTCTGGTTGTCGACGATGTTTACGCTGATGATCCGCCCGCTGACGTAAGGCGCGACGCTGACCAGATCGGAGGTGACATAGGCATCGTCGGTGTAGGCAAAGACATAGCCCGAGGCCCAGTACAGCGCCGAGCGCCAGCACGACGGCGAAAAGCACCAGCAGCACCCGCCGCCGATAACCACCGACCCCCTCGTCCTGCGGCTCCGCCGCGGTCTCAGGCGGCGCTCGCCGGCTTTCCCATGCCGGCGCGGGCTCTGCGAGGTCGACCTCGGCCGGGCGTGGCCGCGCTCGTGCCACCTCCCGTAGGTGGATTGTGGTATCCTGTCCGTCATATTCTCGTCGCTGCACAGTGAAAGCGTCCCCCGCGGAGAGGGGCAATGATACAGACGCTCAAGTCGCCGCGCCACGGTCATCCGCGTGCTGAAATCGCCTCTTATTTCTGTTCTATGGGGCCGTTGAAACCGGGATCCAACGCGATCACGGAACCGCCTTGGGCCGCTCGTTTGTCGGATACCGCGGCAGGTGGTCGGCGGTCTCGAACCAGGCGATCCGGCTATCGGTCCAAACGTGCATTGTTGGCGCGATGGCCTCCGGATTGTCCAGGCTGCCGATGCTGACATCGACGAGCCGGGGGTTGTCGGCTTCGCGCCATGTCAGCGGCGTGCCGCAGCTGCCGCAGAAATGCCGGAACGCCTTTGCCGAGGAACGATAGGCGACGGGGTTGCCCTTCGTCACCGCAAAGGCGTCGAGCGGCACCGTCAGCCAGGCAATCACCGGCGCGCCATGCGCCCGTTGGCACATCCGGCAATGGCAGTATTGCGCCTCGACGGGCGCGGCGGTAATGCGGTAGCGTATCTCGCCGCACAAGCAGCCGCCGGTAAGATCTTCTCCCACAATTTGTCTCCACTCAGGAATCCGCCGATGACACTTGACGTTGTCGTGATCCAACCGCTGGTCGCGCTGATCGCAGGAATACTGATCCTTCTTATACCGCGCATTCTCAATTACGTCGTCGCGATTTACCTGATCTTCATCGGGTTGGTCGGCCTGTGGCCGCGCCTGTTCCATATTCCGCATTGAGGGCCTCCGGCGCCCAGCCGGTCAGGAACAGGATCTCGAAAGTCGCGGGGATGCGGCCGTCGGGCAGGCCGAACCGCTCGGCATAGAGCAGAGCGGCGCGGGCGAGGGTGGCGCGGCGCAGCGGTGTGCGCCGGCGCGCCGTCAGCGCATTGGTTTCCCCCATGCCGCGCAGGTCGCGCATCAGCGCCAGAGCGTCGGGGTAGGTGACCGTGATCTTTTCGGCGTCGGCGACAGGCATCGCAAAACCGGTGCGCAGCAGAAGGCCCGCCACATCGCCGAGCTCGGCGGCCGGCGATACGCGCGGGCTCGCTCCTCCTTCTTCGATCAACTCGGCCTCGATCAGCGCGGTGCGAAGCTCGACGAGGGTCGAGCCGCCCAACATTGCCGCGAGAAACAGGCCACCCGGTTTGAGGATACGGCGGATCTGAACGAGGGCTCCCGGCAGGTCGCCGGCCCAGTGCAATTCCAGCATGCTGGCGACGAGGTCGAAGCTGCCGTCGCGAAACGGGATGAGATCGGGGTCGGCCGCGACCCGCATTCCGCTGAGTTGCGTCAGGAAGCCGAAGGACGGGTCGGCGGCTACCACCCGCTCGATCCCCGGTCGGCCGCCGAGCGCGCGTGACAACGCACCATGGTGCGCGCCGAGGTCGAGCGCCAGACGAAACTCCCGTTTGACATCGTCGAGGCGCTCGATCAGGCGGTCGGCGACTTCGCTATGCAGGAACTCGACGCAGCCGTCGCCTGCCGCACGGTCGCGGTGCCGCCGCCGGGCGCGCCGATCGAACAGCATCAATGGGAGGTCGTCGGATCGAGCCATGGCGGCGAAACCTGCGGGTCTGGGTTGACGAAAGTGCCCGCTACCTGATGATGTGTATCGATGCACGCATCGGCAACTCTCGCCAACTGGGCTTCCAGCCATTTGCGGCGGATCGGCCGAGCCGTCGTCGACGGGGTGTTGCCGCCGCGCTGCCTTGCGTGCGGTGAAACGATCGGCGAGCCCGATGCTCTGTGCGGCCGGTGTTGGCGAGGGATTACGTTTTTTGCGCCGCCGTGGTGCGCCGCTTGCGGCGCGCCGTTTGCCCACCCGATGGGAGAGGATGCGATATGCGGGGCCTGCGCCGGCGAGCGGCGCAGCTGGGATAAGGCGCGATCGGTGCTGCGTTACGACAAGCACAGCCGTCACCTGGTGCTCGGGCTGAAGCATGGCGACCGGACGCATGTAGCCGGGGCGTTCGGGCGCTGGATGCACCGCACCGGAAGTGAGGTCCTTGCCGATACCGACCTGCTCGTCCCGGTGCCGTTGCATTGGACCCGCCTGTTTCAGCGGCGCTACAACCAAGCGGCGCTGTTGGCGCAGGCGATCCGCTCGGCCGGCGGTCCCGAGGTCGCGGCGGACTGGCTGGTTCGCCGCCGCCGCACACCGGCGCAAGGCCATCTCGGGCCGGCGGCGCGCGAGCGCAACGTCCGCGGCGCCTTCGCAATCCAGGCCGGCCGCAGCTTTGCCGGGAAGCGGGTGGTGGTAATCGACGATGTCATGACGACGGGGGCGACGGTCGAGGAGTGCGCCCGCGTACTAAAGCGGGCGGGGGCCGCATCGGTCGGGGTTCTGACATTGGCTCGGGCGTTGCGGATGGGGGGATAGTCGCTGCGCAGCGCCCGGCCGCGGGGCTTGGCACCCTGACCTTGTTGTCTTAATTGAAGGACATGCGCGGCCGCACGATTCCCAACTTGGAGTTCCCGCCGGAATGGCTGAAGTCGAGCTTTACACGACAATGTTCTGTCCCTACTGCGCGCGCGCCCGCGCGCTGTTGGAGCGCAAAGGCGTCGCCTACACCGAAATCGATATTATCGAGGAACCGGCGCGGCGCGACGAGATGATCCGGCGCGCCGGCGGCCGCACATCGGTTCCGCAGATCTTCATCAACGGCGAACATATCGGAGGCTCCGACGAATTGGTCGCGCTCGACCGCGCCGGCGAACTCGATGCCAAGCTCGGGAGCGCGAAATGAGCGGCGCCTTCACTGTTTCCTGCATTCAGTTCACCTCGGCGCGGGATTACGAGCCCAACATCCGTGTCGTCTCGGATCTCGTGCGGCGAGCGCGCGACGGCGGCGCCGATTTCGTCATGACACCCGAGAACACCGGCCTCACCGAGCCGATCGGCAAACTGCGACGCGAAAAGGCGCGCGACGAGGCGAACCATCCGGTGCTGGCCGCCTTGCGCGAGGTTGCGCAAGAGACCGGGGTTTGGCTGCTCATTGGCTCGCTGGCCGTCGATTTGTCGCGGGAACCTGGGACGGCAGAAGGCGAACAGCGCCTCGCCAACCGCTCCTACCTCGTCGATCCCGGCGGCGCGGTCGTCGCCCGCTATGATAAGATCCACATGTTCGACGTCGATCTCGCCGGCGGCGAGAGTTATCGGGAAAGCAACGCCTTCCGCTCTGGTGGCCGCACTCTGCTGGCGGAGACGCCGTGGGGCGTACTCGGGATGACGGTGTGCTACGATCTGCGGTTCCCGCATCTCTATCGCGCGCTCGCCCAGGCCGGCGCCGATTTCCTGGCGATTCCCTCGGCTTTTACCGTACCGACCGGGAAGGCGCATTGGCATGTGCTGTTGCGGGCGCGCGCGATCGAGAACGGATGCTTTGTTTTCGCGCCGGCGCAATGGGGCGAGCATGCCGAGGGCAGGCGGACCTATGGCCACTCGCTGATCGTCGACCCATGGGGCGAGGTGCTGGCTGATGCCGGAGAAGGCGTGGGCATCGTCAGCGCCCGCATCGATGCAGCGGCGATCGCCAGGGCGCGCCGCATGGTCCCGTCGTTACAGCACGACCGGCCGTTTACAAAGCCGGAGCTTGCCGCCCCTCCTCTCGCGGCCGAGTAGCATCGAGCTCGGTGTCCTCGTAAATCGCGTCGAGGCTTATCTCGACCCCGATCGAGGAGAGCTTCAGGACGGCATCTCCCTCGACAATCTCGTCTGTCCAGCGGTCGCCCGACCGGGTGTACAGGTCGACACGCCGAGCATCCTGCTCAATGATGGCGTATTGCTGGATCGACGGCGTCGCGAAGTAATCGAATTTCTTTCGGCCGCGATCCTCCCGCTCGGTGCTGGGCGATACCACTTCGATTACGAGAACCGGATGGGGAATGTTGTCGTCCCTGTCCCCGACGGGATGGCAAGTCACCGATACATCGGGGTAGCGAGCCGTACCATTGGCAATTACCTTCATATCGCTGCCAAACGGACGACATCCGGTGCCGCGGAGCGCATGCCTCAGGGCCACAGCAAGGTTCAACGCGATCGTGACGTGCGCAGCCGAGCCGCCCGTCATCATCGTGACCACGCCGCCGGCATATTCGTAGCGCTCTGGCTGCTCGCGCTCCCACGCGAGAAACTCATGAAGCGACATCAGCTTTTCAGCAGTATTTGGCATTGCGGAAGATTACTCGTTGATACGCCAATGTCCAAACCGATCCTTTTCGGGAAGCCGTCCAACCGGCCCCGCAATTGCGGCGATGCGCTGAATGACGGCGGGCCGCGGCATCGAAATCTCACCCTGCTCGAAAGCGACCACCGTCAGCATCGCAAATGCTTGGAGCAACTCCCCGGGACGGAGCAGGAAATCCGGGTTGTGCGGGGGCCCGAACCGCTCGTTGCCGCGCGCGAAGGTCTCGTAGATCAGCACGCCGCCGGCGGCGAGGGCTTGGGCGAGCGCCGGCAGCAGCGGGCGGTGCAGATAATTTGTTACGACTATTCCGTCGTAGCCAGTGTCAAGCGGCCAAACATCGCCGGTCTCGAGATCGATCTGCCGCACCTTGCAGCCGTACGCGGCAAGCGGCAACAGCGCCGTGATGGCGCGGTCGACCGCGCAAACCGCAAAGCCGCTCTCGAGCAGAAGCCGCGTATGCCGGCCGCTGCCGGCGGCGAGGTCGAGCGCCCGGCCGCCGCGTCTGATCAGCGGCACGAATCGTCTCACCCAAGCAGAGGCTGTTGCGGAGCAGACCCGCGACTCAGCGTTTATCGACATGTCGGCATACACTTGGACACCTCGGACGGGCCGGTGTACAACTGCCGGCTAGGAGGTTGCCTCGATGATCCTGTTCACGTTGCGCTGTGCTCATGGCCACGAGTTCGAAGGGTGGTTTCGTGACGGAGACGGGTTCGAGGCGCAGCAGAAATCGGGCGAGATCGCCTGCCCCGAATGCGGTCAAACCGCGGTCGAGAAGGCGGTGATGGCGCCGCGCCTCGGCCGGACGAGGGAGAGTTCTCCGCCGATCTCTCCGGCCCAATTTCGCGCGGCGCTGCTCGAGATGCGGCGACAGGTCGAGACCCACTGCGACTACGTCGGCGAGCGCTTTGCCGAAGAAGCCCGGCGCATCCATTATGGCGAAATCGATCCGCACGGCATCTACGGTGAGGCGAGCGAAGAGGAATCGCGAGAACTCACCGATGAGGGGATCAACTTTGGCCGGATCCCCTGGATCCCGCATACCGACAGCTGATGAGGAGCCAGCTGAGCGGGGCGGCTCACTGCCGCACCGCCATCAGCATGTAATTGATCTCCAGGTCGCGCGAAAGCGACCATTCCCCGCGCATCCAATCATAGCTGACGCCGGTCATGTCGGTCGGGTTCAGGCCTTTGCGGCGCAGGCCGAGGACGAGTTCAGAGGGGCGCATGAATTTGCGCCAATCGTGCGTGCCGCGAGGCAGCCAGCCGAGCAGGTATTCGGCGCCGACGATCGCCGCGGCAAACGACCGGGGGGTGCGGTTCAAGGTGGCGCCGATAAAGGCTCCGCCTTGCCGCACCAGCGCGCCGATGGACCCGAGAAAAACATCGGGGTTGGCAACGTGCTCGATAATCTCGAGCGCCAGGGCCGTATCGAAGCGCTCGCCAGTGTCGACCATCGATTCGGCGGTCGCGATGCGGTAATCGATCGACAGGCCGGTCGCCTCGGCGTGGGCACGGGCGGCGGCAATTGCGTGCTCATCCGCGTCGACCGCCGTAACGGCAAAGCCGAGACGCGACATTGGTTCGGCGATGAGACCGCCGCCGCAGCCTATATCCAGAAGGTTGAGCCCATCGAACGGTCGTAATGAGGAAATGCTGCGGCCGAAATGCGCCGTCAGGTGTTGACGGATATAGTTGAGCCGAGCGGGGTTGAGCCGATGTAGGGGGCGGAAGCTCCCTTCCGGATTCCACCACGCCTCAGCGTGCGTGGCAAAGCGTTCGATCTCCTGCTGGTCGACCGTAGTGCTGATGGTGCGCACTTTCGACCCTTCTCGGTTGAATGGTGCGTTCAATGACCAGATAACCCGACCAGGGTATTTATAGTCGCTGGGGCCCGGCAAGAAGAGCGTGGGCCCCTAATTGACGGCTTCGCCGCACAGGTTCGAGAAACGGATGGCGCGCATTGTTCAGAAGTTCGGCGGTACGTCGGTCGCCGATATCGCCAGGATCAAGAATGCCGCGCGGCGCATCAAGTGCGAAGTCGACAGCGGCAATGAAGTGGCTGTCGTCGTGTCGGCGATGGCGGGAACCACCAACCAGCTGGTCGACTGGACGCGCGACACCAGCCTGCTGCACGACGCGCGCGAATACGACGTTGTGGTCGCGTCGGGCGAGCAGGTGACCGCAGGTCTGCTCTCGCTGGCTCTGCAGGATCTCGGCATCGATGCGCGCTCCTGGCTCGGCTGGCAGATCCCGATTCGCACGGACGGGGCGCACGGAAAGGCGCGGATCGAGGCGATCGACGTCGCCGAGATTCGCCGCCGCCTCGCCGAGGGCCAAGTCGCCGTCGTCGCGGGGTTTCAAGGAGTGGGGCCGCGCGGGCGGATCACAACGCTCGGCCGTGGCGGGTCCGACACCTCTGCCGTGGCGCTCGCGGCCGCGCTCGAGGCCGAGCGTTGCGACATCTTCACCGATGTCGACGGCGTCTATACGACCGATCCGCGCATCGTTGCGAAAGCCCGCAAGCTCAGTAAAATAACTTACGAGGAAATGCTGGAAATGGCGTCGCAAGGCGCCAAGGTGCTGCAGACGCGCTCGGTCGAGATGGCGATGAACCACCGGGTGCGGGTGCAGGTGCTGTCGAGTTTTACCGACGCTCCCGGAACCCTGGTGGTCGACGAAGACGAGATTGTGGAAAAGCAAGTTGTAAGCGGCATCGCGTACAGCCGCGACGAAGCCAAGATCACCGTGCAGAAGGTGGCGGATCGACCGGGGGTCGCAGCAGCCATCTTTGGTCCGCTCGCCGACCATGGGATCAATGTCGACATGATCGTGCAGAGCGCTTCCGAGGATGGGCGCACCGCCGATCTCACCTTCACTGTCGCCCGCGCTGACCTCGACCGGGCTGTGGCGGTGCTGGAGAAGGGGAAAAACTCGATCGGTTTCGCTGTGCTCAAGCCCGATCCGAACGTCGTCAAGGTCTCGGTCATCGGCGTCGGCATGCGCAGCCATGCCGGGGTAGCCAAGCAGATGTTTCAAACGTTGGCCGACAAGGGCATCAACATCCAGGTGATTTCGACATCCGAGATCAAGGTCAGCGTTTTGATCGCGGCCGAATATACCGAGCTCGCGCTGCGGGCGTTGCACACTGCTTATGGGCTCGACACGGCCGGATGACCGAAGGGATCGGCGCAGCGGAGTTTCCAGCGGCCGAAGCGCGTCTGGCCAGCGAGCGGGAAACCGAACGCCGGCACCTCAGCGCCGAACTTGACCTGTTATGGGCCCGGGGCCGAGACGTTCTCGGTTGCGATCTCGCCATCCTGGGCGGCGCGATGACCTGGGTATCCGAGCGCAATCTAGTCGCCGCCATATCGAACGCCAGGGGGTTCGGGGTCATCGCCTCGGGATCGATGTCGCCGCAGCTGCTTTCCGCCGAGATCGACTCGACGACGGCGATGACCCGGCGGCCGTTCGGTGTCAATCTGATCACCTTGCACCCGCAGCTGCTCGAACTAATCGAGGTATGCGCGGCGCATCGGGTCGGCCACGTCGTGCTGGCCGGCGGCCTGCCGAGCAGCGCCGCGGTGGGCGCAATCAAGCGGAGCGGCGCTCGGGTCCTGTGTTTCGCACCTTCCCTCGGCGTTGCTCGCAAGCTCGTGCGCATGGGCGCCGATGCGATCATCATAGAAGGCAGCGAGGCGGGCGGGCATATCGGACCGGTCTCGACCGGCGTGCTGGCGCAGGAGATCCTGCCGCATCTCACCGATGTTCCGGTTTTCGTAGCGGGCGGGATTGGCCGCGGCGAAGCGATGCTGGCCTATCTCGAGATGGGCGCCTCCGGTGTCCAGCTCGGCACCCGCTTTGTTTGTGCGCATGAATTGATAGCTCACCCGCGCTTCAAGCAGGCCTTCATCCGGGCCGCGGCGCGCGATGCGGTCGCGTCGGTCCAGCTCGATCCGCGCTTTCCGGTGATCCCGGTTCGCGCGCTTGCCAATCCGGCGACCGAGCGGTTTGCCGCGATGCAGCGCCGAATCATCGACCGATGCGCGGGGGGTGAACTCTCGCAAGGGGAAGCGCAGCTCGAAATCGAGCATTTTTGGGCCGGGGCCTTGCGTCGTTCGGTAATCGACGGCGATATCGAGGGGGGTTCGCTGATGGCCGGCCAAAGCGTCGGCTTCGTCACGCGCGAGCAGAGCACCGCCGAAATTATCGAGGAGCTGGTCAGCCAAGCGCTTGCCGTTCTCGCGGCCCGTAGCGAGGGCATGCGACAACGGCAGATCGGGTCCCGCGAGACTTTGCCGGGGAGCCAGGCGCCTGCGGATGACTGAAGCTGGAGGCAGCGTCAGCGCAACCCGCCGCCTCCTGCGCCGACTTCGCGACATCATGGCGGGTTCGGGCACTGCACAGGAGCGGCTCGAACGAATTGTGCGGGTCGTTGCCTCCGAGATGGTCGCCGAGGTCTGCTCGGCTTACATTCTGCGGGCGGGCGAAGTCCTCGAGCTGTTCGCCACCCAGGGGCTGCGGCCCGAAGCCGTGCACCGGACGCGGTTGCGGGTCGGCGAGGGTCTGGTCGGAGTGATCGCCGCGACGGCGCGGCCGCTTGCCCTGGCGGACGCGCAATCTCATCCGAGTTTTGCCTATCGGCCCGAGACCGGCGAGGAAGTCTATCATTCGCTGATGGGTGCGCCGATCCTGCGCGGCAACCGGGTTCTCGGCGTCCTCGTCGTGCAAAACCGGACATTGCGCCATTACAGCGAGGACGAGGTCGAGGTTCTGCAGACGATCGCGATGATCGTCGCGGAGCTCGCGGCGAGCGGCAATCTCGTGAATCCTCTTGAAATCGCCCAGAGTCACGGCGGCGCAGCGCTCCCGGCCAGGATCGCCGGGGTTCGGCTGAATTCCGGGTTAGCGATCGGGCCGGCGGTGCTGCACGAGCCCAGGGTCGTCATCCGCCAAGTCGTGGCGGAAGACGCCAATGCGGAGCTGGGGCGTCTGCGGGGCGCCGTCAGGGCGATGCGCGAGGCGATCGACGAGCTGGTCGAGGCGAGCCGCGAGTTCGGCGACGGCGAGCATCACGACGTCATCGAGACCTATCGCATGTTTGCCGCCGATCGTGGCTGGGTGACGCGTATTGCCGACGCGATCCGCAGCGGGCTGACCGCCGAGGCAGCCGTACAGAAGGTCGCGGACGACACCCGCACCCGCATGATGCAGGTCAGCGATCCCTATCTACGCGAGCGGCTATTCGACCTCGAGGATCTCGCCAATCGGCTGCAGCAGCACCTGGCCGGACGGCCGCTGAGTGCGGCCTGGGCCGAATTGCCTGACGAATTCATTCTCGTCGCCCGCGCTATGGGACCGGCCGAGCTGTTGGACTACGCGCGCCGGCGGATCATGGGTCTGGTGCTCGAGGAAGGCTCGCCGACCGCCCATGTGGCGATCGTGGCGCGCGCCTTTGATATCCCGGTCGTCGGGCGGGTCAACGATGCGACGAGCCGGATCGAAGCGGCCGACATCGTTGTCGTCGATGGTGATCACGCCAATGTGCTGATCCGGCCCAGCGCCGACATCCAGCAATCGATCGCGGCCGCGGTGGAGGCGCGAAGCCGCCGCCGCGCCTATTACGAGACCTTGCGCTCGACCCCGGCAATTACTCGAGATGGTATCGCCATCAAGCTGATGCTGAACGCCGGGCTGCTGCTCGACCTCGCGCAGCTCGCGACGACCGGCGCCGAGGGTGTCGGACTTTTTCGCACCGAGTTCCCGCTGATGGTGCGGGACAGTTTCCCGGATGTCGAGGATTTCACCGAGTACTACAAGCGCGTATTCGATCAGGCGGAGCAGCGTCCTGTCTTCTTCCGCACGCTCGATATCGGCGGCGACAAGGTGCTTCCTTATCTGCCGCATGCGGCAGAGGACAACCCGGCAATGGGCTGGAGGGCGATCCGCATCGGGCTCGACCGCCCGGCGATGCTCCGGCAGCAATTGCGCGCGTTGATCCGTGCCGCCCGGGGCCGGACATTGTACGTCAAGTTTCCGATGGTTGCGGAGGTTGCCGAGCTGGAACGCGCTCGTGCCCTGGTCGATATCGAGCTGGCGCGGGCCGCCCGGGAGGAGCGCGAGCTCCCGGAATCGGTCAAAATCGGCGTCATGCTCGAAGTGCCGTCGTTGCTATGGCAATTGCCGGCATTGTGCGAGCGCATCGATTTCTTGTCGGTCGGCACCAACGATCTGCTGCAGTTTCTGTTTGCCTGTGATCGCGGCAATCCGCGCCTGGCCGATCGTTACGATCCGCTCTCGGCGCCGATGCTGGCATTGTTTCGCCAGATCGTTGCGTGCAGCCGCGCAGCCGGCACATCACTCAGCATGTGCGGCGACATGGCCTGCAACCCGCTGGAGGCGATGGTGCTGGTTGCGCTCGGCTTTACGAGATTGTCGGTGGCGGCAACCGCTATCGGCCCCGTCAAGACGATGATCCGCACTCTCGATGCCGGCGCAGTCGCCACCTACCTGGACGAGATCGGCAGCCGTCCGGATCATTCGCTGCGGCCCAAGCTCGAAGCCTACGCGCGCGACCACGAGATCGCGTTATAACGGTGCTTCTGGCGTGATATCAGGCACTTGAACGGTGGGAGTGGCTTCCTAAATCAATTTCGTGCCGGGTGCCCATTAGGGGCTCGGCCAGATTACCTGATCGTATCCATGTTGCTCATTGGAGGATGTGGCTATGAACACAATCTTCGACTTTGCGCCGCTGTGGCGCTCTGGGGTTGGCTTCGACCGTCTGCTTGACCTTGTCGAACAGGCAGGGAAATTCGAGCCGACCGACAACTACCCTCCTTACGATATCGAGAAGACCGGCGACAATGCCTACCGCGTGACCTTGGCGGTCGCGGGATTTACGCCGGATGAGCTCTCGGTCACTAGCGAGCCGAACTTGCTGATCGTGTCCGGCAAGAAGGCCGAAGCTCCGCACGCGGAGTATCTCTACAAGGGGATCGCCGCCCGCGCCTTCGAGCGCAGGTTCAACCTCGCCGATTACGTGACGGTTACCGGAGCCAAGTTGGATAATGGCTTCCTGACCCTCGAACTGGTGCGCGAGCTGCCGGATGAGATGAAACCGCGCCGGATCGCGATTAGCACCGGGAGCGAGCCGCTCGCCATCGAACAGAAGCAGGCGGCCTGAGCGATCGAATGGAGGTGAACATGGCTATGAGCATGAGAGATCTGATCCCGTGGGGTCGCAACCGAAACCTGCCGTCTTCGACCACGGGCGACAACGCCAACCCGTTCCTGGCGTTGCACCGGGAAATGAACCGCATGTTCGATGATTTTGCCCGCGGCTTCGACTTGCCCATGTTGTCCGGCGGTTGGTCGGGGTTGGTCGGGCGGTTGGCCGCATGTCGAGGTCAGCGAGAGCGACGACCATGTGAAGGTCGTCGCCGAAGTCCCCGGGCTCGAAGAGAAGGACATCGAGGTCACCTTGCACAACGGTATGCTCACCTTGCGAGGCGAGAAAAAGTCCGAGAGCCAGGGTGCCGTCTACAGCGAACGCTGGCACGGACGCTTCGAGCGCTCGATGCAGCTCGGGCCCGATGTCGACCCGATCGAGTGAATGCGGCATTCAAGAACGGCGTCCTGACGATCACCGTCCCCAAGCGGCCCGAGGCGCAGCGCCAAGTGAAGCGCATCCCGATCACCGCGGGATAAATCGGCGCTCATATGCGGCGCTCGGCAATTCGCCCGAGCGCCGCATTTACGTCTGCCGCACCATTGAGGCTTAAGCTAAGCTGCAGTGTTGCCCGGGGCGTCGATAGCGTTTTCCATGGGTTCCAAACCTTCTTTGACGGATAGCGCCCGGGACCTCGAGGCGGGGCCGGGTCCATATATGGCGGGGGCCATGCTGCGCCAGCAGCGGGAAGCGCTTGGGCTCGATCTTACCGACGTCGCGGCCGCGCTGCGGATCAAGCCTGCCTATCTCGAGGCGCTCGAAGCCGGGCGTCCGGACGAGTTGCCGGGCGCCGTCTATGCGATCGGATTCATCCGCGCCTATGCCGATCACCTCGGTCTCGATAGCCGCGAGATGCTCCGGCTTTTCAAGCAGCAATCGACGCTCTCTCGGCAAAGCCGGATCTCGCTTTTCCGATCCGCGCTCGGCGAGCGCAGCATGCCCGGCGGGGGAATGCTGCTGGTCGCGCTGATCCTGGCGGTTTGCGCGTACGGCGGATGGTTCTACCTGTCGACCGGCGATGGTCCGCGGCCGCAACGTGTGGCCGAAGTGCCACTCGAGTTGTTGCCGTACCGGGAGCCGTCTCGAATTCCACCAGCCGTCTCGCAGCCGGTGGAGGCGCAGGCGGTGCCTCGATCCCCGGCTGCACCGTCGGAGGGATCAGAACACCCCAGCCCGCTGAGGCCGGGTCGGGTTCGGGCGGCCGCCCTGCTGCTGCCGGTGCGGCGATGGCCGCGGTGCCTGCAGCGACTGATCCGGCGCCTAACCCGCCGGGCGAGGTCGTCATCCGGGCTACCGCCGACAGCTGGATTCAAATCCGCGACGCTCGCCAGTCGGTGCTTCTCACGCGCGTATTGAAGGCGGGCGAGAGCTGCCGAGCGCCGGATCGGCCGGGATTGTCGATGCGCACCGGCAATGCCGGCGGTCTGGAGATCACGGTGGACGGCGTTGCTGCGCCGCCGATCGGCCGAAGAGGCATGGTCCGGCGCAATGTCGCGCTCGATGGGCACGCCTTGCTCGCCGGCAGCGCAGTCCGCGACTGACCGCGGCCAAGGCTCTCCGCCGCACCCTTTTGTGCGCTGCCGAAAACGTCTATATGGCGTTTACGCTGTGCCAACCACGCGAGAATTGACCCCATGAGCATCCGGCCTTACCGCGACATCCACCGCCGTCAGTGCCGCAAAATTTACGTCGGCAAGGTGCCGGTCGGCGGCGATGCGCCGATCACCGTTCAGTCGATGACCAACACGGTGACGAGCGATGTCGAGGCGACGGTCGCGCAGGTGCGGGCGCTCGAAGAGGCGGGCGCCGACATCGTCCGCATTTCCTGCCCCGACCAGGAATCGTCTCTCGCGCTCAAGCACATCGTCAAGCAGGTGACGGTGCCGATCGTCGCCGACATTCATTTTCATTATAAGCGCGCGATCGAGGCGGCGGAGAGCGGCGCCGCCTGTCTGCGCATCAACCCCGGCAATATCGGCTCGTCGGCGCGGGTGCGCGAGGTCATCAAGGCAGCCCGGGATCACGGCTGCTCGATGCGGATCGGCGTCAATGCCGGCTCATTGGAGCGCGACCTGTTGGAGCGCTATGGCGAGCCTTGCCCCGAGGCGATGGTCGAGAGCGCGCTCAACCACGCCCGGATCCTCGAAGACAATGATTTCTTCGAGTTCAAGATCTCGTGCAAAGCCTCCGACGTGTTCCTCGCGGTCGCCGCCTATCAGCAGCTCGCCGAGGCCTGCGACTACCCGCTGCACCTCGGCATCACCGAGGCGGGCGCTTTGCGCAGCGGCACGGTCAAATCCTCGATCGGGCTCGGCATGCTGCTGTGGTCGGGGATCGGCGACACGATCCGCATCTCGCTGTCCGCCGACCCGGTCGAGGAGGTCAAGGCCGGCTTCGAGATCCTGAAATCGCTGAACCTGCGCCGCCGCGGCGTCACGGTCATCTCCTGCCCCTCCTGCGCGCGCCAGCAATTCGAGGTCATCAAGACGGTCGAGCGGCTCGAAGAGCGCCTCGCGCACATCACGACGCCGCTGACCGTGTCGGTCATCGGCTGCGTCGTCAACGGCCCGGGCGAAGCGCGCGAGACCGATATCGGCTTCACCGGCGGCGGCAACGGCACCCACCAAGTCTACATCAGCGGCCTCACCGACCACCGCCTCAAAGACGCCGACATCGTCGACCACCTCGTCGAACTGGTCGAGAAAAAGGCCGCCGAGATCGAGGCGGCGAAGCCGCGGCAAAACGAGGGGCTCGCAGCAGCGCAGTAACGGCCGCAGGCGGCGGAAAAATGACCGAATAAGTCAACGACTGAACTAGCAGCGGACCGGCCTTGATGCACGCGGCTGCGCCGGAGCAATTACACAACGAGGGACGCCGTCTGAGGTCGTCTGTACTTGGCCGTTGCCCGCAATCCGCGCGAGCGTGCCACGATAGATGCAGAGCGCGTCCTCCATCTGTGCTGCCGTCAGGCACTGCCGCAAGCCTTCCGGGAAATCGCTCATCGGCGCTCTTTCACGGCGACTAACACTAACCCGCACGCTCACCGCTTTCGCACCCTCGCGCGTGCCTCGATGCAAAAACACTTGAATGGGTTCCAACTTCGGACGTGACGACGCCCCGATCCGGAGGGCGATATCGTAGCCGGTAAGCGGCCCGATGCCCAGCACCGGTGCAAGTTCGGCGCAGATGAGCGGATGCAATTCGTCGTCGAAGTTGCGCGCCGCTGCAATACGGCTTGCTAGAGGTTTCAAAAGGTCGGCCGCCTTTCTCAGGGCCTGAGGCCATCTCTGAAAGGGCCGCCACTGGTGTGAGTGCAGCAATCCTACGGGCGGATACTTGCACAATCCGCTCGTCTTCTCCGGCTATTGTCAGCAATCGCGCCCGAGCCGTTTCATGCGGTTTGACTGAGAGGCGCGTCGAGGTAATGACGCGCTACCTCCTCAAAACTGGTCAGTTGGGGACGAGGAGTTTCTATGCATACCGAAGCTGGTCGTGGGCGCATGGGGTTCTTGTTCCCTAGACAACTCATGATTAAGATCTGGTTAACGCGATTGGGAGGCGGAATAGCATCTGCCCTCGATCTCGCCCTCGCGTTGCCGATCTTAACGTCGTGCCCGGCTGCAGGTCAGCAGCAAGCGTAGGGCGGAACAGCGCAGCGCATTCCGCCACGGCCTGTAGCCGGTGCGCGCCCCCGACGGACTACCGTCGTGTCCTCGGCTTGTCTCCGCCGCTTCGATTCAGAGCCGTTCGCCGGTCTGTTGCGGTTCATCGCTGCCGCCGCTCCACCCGGCAGGATATAGCCCGCTGGCGACGCACCGATGAAACGACGAATGCGGCCAATCCGCCGGGTGTGCCACGAGACCATGCTTGACTGGGTTGAAATGCGTGTAGTCCATGTGAGCCGCGAAGTCGCGATCATCGCGGATCGTGTGCTCCCAGTACGGCCGCTGCCAAATGCCGCGTTCGCCACGGCTGGTCATGACCGGTGATCGCGGCTCGCCTATGGGCAACGATTTTGCAAACGCGGTCTTGATCGCCCGCCAGCGACCGGGAAAATCGGCATCGCCTTCCGGCAATGTCCACAGACAGTGCATGTGGTCGGGAAGGACGACCCAGGCGTCGATATGAAAAGGTGCGCGGGCGTGCACTTGGCGAACCGCGTCGCGCAATGCGTCGATTTGCGCCACCAGCAAGTCCGACCGACGGTCGAGCAGGTTCACTGTAAAGAAGAACGTTTCCACCCGGAACTCGATTGCGGCGATAGTCCGGCATGTGGGGAGTATGCCCGAGCTCAGATTCCGGCGGAATGCGCTGCCGCTTTTCCGCCCTACGCTGCTGCGGCGAGCTAAGCAGACCTTGGCGTGCGGCAGTACCGCCAAACGGCAACGACAAAATTGCCGCAATCATATCTCATCCTTGGGTTGTCTTGCGATGGTGATCGCGTATGTGCGGGAAAGAGGATAGGCACCCAATGCCCCGAAAGTGCTTACCTCTCAGCGCCGGGGCGATGCTCCGGACGCCCGCCGGGTACAATCAGGACGCGATCCTCGCCTGCTGATTTGTTGCAGAAGCAGCCAGGGCAATCAAACAACTCGCGTTTGGGTTGTTCAGTGACCTATGGCTCAGCCACTTCAGCACCTGGGTGGACGCTGGGGCGGGAGGTGTCCCGGCCGTCGCCGGAACCTGGTCGGGACTGCTCGACCAGGCGTGCCGGCCCGGTGGGCGGCCAATTCGGCTCCCCGTCAGAATTGAGCATTTCGGGGATGCGGCAGCGGCTGAGATATTTCCTGTCAAAACCCGCGAGCGCCGAAAGCGCCTCAATGTCCTTGATGACCACGTGTTGGTGCTCGATTACCAGCAAATCGTCGTTGCGCAATTGCCGCAAGGTTCGGTTGACATGCGGAACGCTGAGACCGAGCGCGTCGCTGATCAACTCTTGCGTGAACGGCATCGGGTACGAGTGCTCGTCGGCCAATCCGATGATCTCCAACCTGGCGTGCAGCTCGAGCAGAAAATGAGCGACGCGTTCGAGCGCCGATCGCCTGCCGATATCGGTCAGCCGCTCGGTGTAGATCGCGGCCTCGCAGGCGAACGACCAAAAGACTTTGGCGGCCAGCTGCGGCGAAGTCTTAAACAGGTCGACTATCCGGGTGTGCGGGATCGGGGAGACCACCGTGTCGGTCAGTGCGGTGATCGAGTACAGAGCGCGGTCGAAAAAGCATCCGGGAAAGCCGATCAGGTCGCCGGGCAGCGCGACATTCAGGATCTGCCGGCCGCCGTTTTTCAGAACCCTGGAACGTACGGCAAATCCCTCGACCAAGACGAAGATCGCATCGTATTTCCGGCCCTCGGCAACGATGTCCCGATGCCGCCGCACATGCTGTCTTGCCGATTGCAGATCCTGCAAAACCAAGATTTCATCTGGCGAGAGTGAGACAAAATGGCTCAGTTTTTTGACAAGAGGCATCGTCTACCGAGCTGCGTCATCTCACCTCAGAACGCGGGTTTTACCCCGTCGTTCCCGGCGAGGCTCGTTCCTCGGGCGGCCCCTTATCGTACTCCCGCCGCTCGATAGCTGTCGAAAATCAGGCGGACGGCGTGCGCGCACTCGCTCGCCGGTATCGGCGGAGGATCGCCCCGGCCGTAGGCTTCCAATGCCTCCCGGATCGCCCTGGGGTAACCGGCTTGCCAATCCTCGGGCTGCGGAATGAATTCGTCGCGACCCGGCCCGATGAGCTGCAAGCCGCCCGCTATTTGCCGCAACAGCAGCTTTTCACCGGCCACCTTCTGCTCGCCGTCGGTGTGGTTGGCCGGCCAGCTCGGCATCGTGTAGCCGACTTCGTTGTGAAACAGGATGCCGCTCGGGGTACGCAGTGTCGCAAGCGCGTAATCTTCGACTTCCCCGCCATGCACCTGCCGGCTGACCACGGCGGACACGACCTGCAGGCTCCTCGCCAGTCATAAACCGCGCCATGTCGAAGCCGTGTCCGCCGAGGTTTAAGAGCGCGCCGCCGCCGGCGAGCGACTTGTCGGCCATCCAGGGGGAGTCCCACTCGACATAGCGGCGCATCGTCGGACGGATCCCGCGGAAGAAGATGTGCGAGATCCGGCCGAACTCGCCCGCCTCGATCATGCGCTTCACGGTGACCGCCCAGAAGGAATAGCGGGACATGAAGGGCACCCCGACCCAGGCGCCCTTGGCGGCGGCGAGACGGGCGAGGTCCGCGACGGTCTCGGGGTCGGTCCCCCACGGCTTTTCCATGACGAACGGCACACCGGCCTCGACGAGAAAACGAAAGATCTCCGGCATGTCGCAATGCCGGCCCAAGGCGATGACGAATTCCGGCCTTGTCGCCTCGATCATCTGCCGGTAGTCGGTGAACGGCGTGCCGCCGAAACTGTTCGGCGCGCTCCCCGGCGATCCGCGCCGAGCGGTCGGAGACCCCGACGATGTCGCATCCGAGATCCCGCAGAATGCGCAGATACGAGGCGTCATTGGCCGAATGCCAATGGCTGACCTCGGTGACGGCAACGCGCTTTGGGATGGTCACGGCGGTCCTCCCGCTAAGGGCTTCATTCCGGGCATCGATCACGACGCCTTCCCACGCGCCCTCCGCAAGTGCAATTCTAATTTGCGAAACGCCGGTGAATAGCGAAAAGCGGAGAGCGGCTTGGCCATCGATTACGAAAAGCGTGACGGGGTCGCCTACATCACGCTGAACAATCCCGAGAAGGCGAACATCCTCGACAAGCCGACATCGGACGCGATTTCCGCGGCCTGGATCGACCTCTGGGAGGATCGCGACATCCGCTGCGCCATCCTGACCGGCGCGGGCGACCGGCATTTCTGCGGCGGGCACAATCTGGCGCCGCGGCCCGAACATCACCGAGGAGGAACGCGAATATTTGCGCACCCAGCGCATTTACTGGCCGCTCGCCGGCACCGTGCACGGCCAGAAGACCGGGGTCGACGGCCGGATGGGCGACCACTACCCGCGGGTGTGGAAGCCGGTCATTGCGGCGGTCAATGGCTGGGCGGCGGGAGCGGGGCTCTACATTCTCTTATCCTCGACCGATATCCGCATTGCCAGCCGCGAGCACGCCCGGTTCAAATTCGCGCTGTTGTCGCAGGGTTGGCTGGGTCACGGGCCGGGCGCCAGCCTTTTGATCCGCCAGCTTCGCTACATCGACGCGATGAAGATCCTGTTGACCGACGATCCCTTCGACGCCGACGAGGCCTTGCGGATCGGTCTCGTCAACGAAGTCGTCCCCCATGCGCAGCTGATGGAGCGGGCGGAAAAGATCGCCCGCCACATCGTCACCCTGCCCCCGGTCGCGGTGCGCATGATGAAGGAGTTCGTGATCCGCTTTGGCGACCTGCCGACCGACCAGGCCTGGCACGTCCAGAACCTGATCAATTCCTTGCTGATCCAGACCACGACCGACGGCGAGGAGGGCCGCCAAGCCTTCAACGAAAAGCGCCCGCCCAACTTCACCGGCGCCCTGCGCCGCCGCGGCGACGCCTGGGAAGAACCGTCGGCCGAAGACGCCAAGCGTCTCGACGAGGCTTACCGCAGCGGCGAATTCTAGTGGCCGCGAAGGGCCTCCGATTGCAGTTCGGCCAGGCGGTCGGCCAGGCGGTTCAGTTCCCACTCGCGCGCCAGAGCCGCCGCCTCGCCCCAGGTCGGGGTCTGGTCGGGTAGGGAAGGGAGGGGGGCTGTGGCGTCCATTGTCGCGATCGAGCGGTAGAGACGCAGCTGTTCGGCCTGCGCCGTGAACTTGCCCTGCGCCAGCGCGGCTTCCAGCGAGCCGTAGCGGCGCAACAGGCTGGCGGCGGTTTTCGGGCCGATGCCCGGCGCGCCGGGGATCTTGTCCGACGAGTTGCCGCGCAGGGCGATGAAATCGGGCACCTGTTTCGGGTCGACGCCATAGCGTTCGCGCACTTCCGCGGGCCCGATCCGAGCCATCTCGCCGGCGCGCACCGGCTGCAGGATCACCGTCCGCTCCGAGGCGAGCTGAAAGGCGTCGCGGTCGCCGCTCGCCACGATTGCGGCGCCGCCGCGGCGTTCTTCCTGCATGACCGCAGCAGCGAGGAAGTCATCCGCCTCGTAGCCGGGCGCCTTCGCGGCGGCGAACCCGCAGGCCGCAACGAATTGCGGTAGGATATCGAGTTGATCCAACAGCTCGGCGTCGAAGACGCGCCCGCTCTGGTAGCCTTCGAGTGCGCGGTGCCGGTAGGTCGGCGCGTCCAGTGTGTCCCAGCCGACGAGCACCGCGCGGGGTTGCTCCTGCGCGTAGAGCCGCAGCAGGAAATTGGCGAACCCGACGATTGCGCCGCCGCCCTTGTTGCCGCGCCGCCGGATCGATTTCGGCAATGCATGGTAGGAGCGGTGCGCGAACGAGTTGCCATCGACGACGAGCAAAGGCCGTTTCATGGTTGGCCGCGAGCCTGCATATAACCTCTACGCTCTCTAGGTCGCATCCGAGCAACTTCTGCTTTACTCCACCATAATCGATGGTTAAAAATTGAGCTTGCTAGAGGGCTACAAAACAGGAGACTTGCGATGAACAGAAAGGCGGTTGGAGCAGCAATTGCGGTCCCATTCAGTGTGCTGCTGTTGTCGGCATGTGTATCGCAACAACAATATGACGCGGTAGTCGCCGAGAACAACCAGCTCAAGGCGCAGCTCGCGCAATCCCAAGCCGAGCAAAAATTCGTCGAAGCGGGCGACCAACTGTTCCCGTCCGGCGGCTTTCAGATGGGCCCCGCCGGGCAGGCCGAGATCGCCAACAATGTCGTGCCTCGGCTGAGGGGCCTGCAGAATGCCAAAATCGTCGTATACGGGTATACCGACAATACTCCGGTAGGTCCCGAGCTGCAGCGCCAGGGAATCCCGGACAATCTCGTTTTGTCGACGCGGCGGGCGGCCACCGTGGCGAGCTTCCTGGTCTCGCAAGGGATCAACCCCAACATCGTTTCGGCTAAGGGCTTCGGCGAGACGCATCCGGTCGCGTCCAACGACACACCGCAGGGCCGCGCGGCAAACCGCCGTATCGAAATCACCGTGCAGGGCCCCGGCGCGCCCGGAGCGTAACGCCGCCGGAGGAGGTCGTTCGATGGCCGAGAAGATCGTTCTGGGGGCGGTCGCCGTGCCGCTCGGCGCGCTCGTCTTGGCGGCTTGCGTGTCCCAATCGGCCTATAACGAGCAAGCCTCGCAGCTGGAGCAGGCGCAGGCGCAGATTGCAGCCCAGCAGGCAGAAATCGCGAAGATGCAGGCTGGAAACAGATGGGTCATGGCGGGCGACCTCCTGTTCCCCGAGGGCGGCTATGAACTGAGCGCCGCCGGCCAAGCGGCGCTCAGCCAATAGTGCCGCAATTGAGGTCGATGCAGAACGTCAAAGTGGTGGTCTACGGCTTTACCGATAATGCGCCGGTCGGGCCAGTCGTTGCAACGCGCACGCATTGCCGACAACCTCGATCTGTCGTCTCGCCGCGCCGCGACCGTCGTCGCATTTCTCCAGTCGCAGGGGGTCAACCCCAATATCCTGTCGGCCAAGGGGTTTGGCGCAACGCACCCGGTCGCGCCGAACGACACGCCGCAGGGCAGAGCGCAGAACCGCCGGATCGAAATCGTGCTCGAAGGGACGGGCGCTTGACGTGCGAAGAGGCTAAGTGATCCATTCACCAAAATAGCTTGGCGGCTGTTTTGGCCCACCCGGGGGGGTGAATGTTTCTTTGCGGCTCCTCTCGCCGGAGATCTGGTTTCGGGCGGCCTAGGCCGGCCGCGCGATTTTGCCTATGGCTCTGCCTCGCGCTGCCGCTGTGCTGCGCCGGGTGTCTGGTGGGTCCTGATTTTTCCTCGCCTTCGGCCCCGGTTGCCGAGAAGTGGCTCGAATCCGACAATGCCTCAGTCGATACCCGGAATCAGGAGTACCGCGACTGGTGGACAGTATTCCACGATCCGGTGCTCAATCGGCTGATCGGGATTGCGTATAATCAAAACCTGACGCTCGTCGACGCGGGAACTCGGGTGCTCGAGGCGCGGGCGCAGCTGGGGGTGGCGATCGGCGAGTTTTATCCCCAGCTGCAGCAAGGCAACGGCTCGGTAACCTATATCCGGCCGAGCCATGCCGACACGACGGCATTTCCATCGGGTGTCACGCATAATTTCTGGCGCGACTCGCTTGGTCTCACCGTCAATTGGGAATTGGATTTTTGGGGCAAATTCCGGCGCGCCATCGAATCCGCCGATGCGTCCTACCTCGCCTCGATCGCCAATTACGACTACGTGCTCGCCACCCTGCTCGGGGACGTCGCCACGGCTTATATCGGCATTCGCACGTCGCAGACCCAAATCGATATCGCCCGCGAGAACATCATAAAGCAAAAGAAGGCGCTCGCGATTGCCACCGCGAAGTACCAAGGCGGCACCGCGACCAAGCTCGACGTCTACCAGGCGGAAAACGTTCTTGGGCAAACCGAGTTGACGATCCCGCAATTGACGATCCAGCTGAACCAAGGCTTGGACGCGCTGGCTGTGCTGCTTGGTATGCCGCCGCAGCCGATGGAGCCGCTGCTCAGAGGCTCGGCTGGGATCCCGGTTCCGCCCAAAACCGTAGCTGTCGGCATTCCCGCCGATCTCGTCCGCCGCCGGCCGGATATCCGCGCTGCCGAGCTGGCGGCGATGGCACAGAGCGCGCAAATCGGCATCGCCGAAGCGAACCTTTACCCGGCATTCAGCTTGACCGGGAGTTTTGGCACAGCCGCCGCCAGTCTCCGCCCGAGCAAACTCAAGCGGGTCTTCGAGGGAAGGGGCATCACGTTCGCCTTTGGTCCGGCGTTCCAGTGGAATATCCTCAATTATGGGCAGATCACCAATCAAGTCCGTGTCGAGGACGCCGCGCTGCAGACCCTTTTGGTTGATTATCAGAACGCGGTGCTGAATGCGCAGCAGCAGGTCGAGAACGGCCTGACGAGCTTCTTGCAAGGGCGCGAGCAGGTCGACTATTTGCGGGAGAGCGTCGCCGCCGCGAATGCCGCGCTCGGCATCGCCCTCTTGCAGTACAATCTCGGGACCAGGGATTTCACGACCGTGTTGACCGCCGAGCAGAACCTCTACACGGCCCAGAATGATCTGGCCATGGCCGAAGGGGGCGTGTCGACCGGGTTGGCCTCGGTTTACCGCGCTTTGGGGGGCGGATGGCAGATCCGTGCCGACAACGAGTTCGTGCCCGCTGCAACGGCCGAAGAGATGAGAAACCGCACCAATTGGGGCGAGCTGCTGCCGCCGTCCGGTGCGCCGCAGCCCCCCGCGCCGGCGTTGCCGACCCCGGCCGATGTCAGTCCAAACCCTCGGCCGCCCGAATGGTGAGGTCGCTGTGAAGTTGCACGTGCCACTCGCGCTCTCGTTGTTAATCGGTATTGCTGCCGGATACGGGGCGTCGAAGATTTATCCGAGGCCATTCGACACCTCCGTGGCAGCCGAGCCCAGGGTCCTTGCCGCGCCGCCAGGGGATTCTGCACACGCGCCTGCGCAATTCTCGCCGCAGGCCAACCAGCCGGTCCCAGTGATCAAACCTCGGTCTCAGAGCGTTAGCAGCTATGCCGAGATCACCGGCAACGCCGCAGCGGTAAACGCCGTCAAGCTCGTCGCGCGCGTCGAGGGCTACCTCGATAAGATCCATTACGAGGACGGTCAATTCGTCAAAAAAGGCGATCTCCTCTTCACGGTCCAGCAGGACCAGTACAAAGATCAATTGCAGCAGGCGCAGGCCCAGGTGCTTGCCGCGCAAGCCGCGCTTGCGCATGCGAAAATCGAGCTCCCGCGGTATTCGGCGCTCGTCAAAAAAGACGCGGCGACGCAGACCGAGGTCGACCATTGGTATTACGAGCGGGCGACGGCGGAGGCGCAGGTGCTCGGAGCCCAAGCGCAGCTGTCGTTGGCCAAGCTGAATCTGAGCTATACCGAAGTCAGGGCGCCGTTCGACGGCATCGTCGGCAAGCACCTCGTTGATCCCGGCAACGTCGTCGGCGGCACCCAACCGAGCGCGCTCGCCGAGATCACCCAGCTCGACCCGATCTATGTGGTCGCCAATCTGAGCGAGCAGGAGGTGCTGAAAATTCGCGCGAATTTAGATCAGCATCGGCTTACTTTCGAGGACTTGCGTAAGGTTCCCGTCGACGTCGCGCTGTCGGACCAGACGGGGTTTCCCCTTCAGGGGACGATCGAATATGTCTCGCCGGGCATCGACCCGGCGACCGGAACCTTGCTGGTGCGCGGCATTCTGGCGAACCCGGACCGCACGTTGCTGCCCGGCTTCTTCGTCAAGATGCGCCTGCCGATGGGGCGCGTTGACCGCAACGCGTTGCTGGTGCCCGACCGTGCCCTGCAAGAGGATCAGGGCGGGCGCTACGTGCTGATCGTCGGGAAGGATGATGTGGTTCAACAGCGTTATGTGCAGCTCGGTCAGCTAGATGGATCCTTGCGGGTCATCACCTCTGGTCTGACGCCGGACGATCGCGTCGTTGTCGGCGAGCTCTGGCGCGCCGCCCCCGGCACCAAGGTAGCGCCGCAGCTGACCTCGATCGAAGCGACCTCCGCAGGCGCCAAGCCATGATGTCGAAATTCTTCATCGAGCATCCAGTCCTCGCCAATGTGCTGGCGATCGTCTTGGTGCTGATCGGCGCGCTCTGCCTGTTCCGTCTGCCGGTGGCGCAATATCCGAACATTGTACCGCCAACCGTCCAAGTGACGACCCGTTATCCCGGCGCAAGTGCGCAGACCGTCGTCGACACGATCGCTCTGCCGATCGAGCTGCAGGTCAACGGCGTTCCGGGCATGCTCTACATGCAGTCCACCAGCGCGTATGACGGCACCTACGTATTGACGGTCACCTTCGAGATCGGATCCGATCCGAATTCGGACCAGGTTCTGGTGCAGAACCGGGTGCAGAACGCGATGGCCCAGCTGCCCCAGGCGGCGCAGGCTCAGGGTGTCTCGATCCGGGCGAAATCCCCGTCGATCCTGGAATTCGTGACGTTGGATTTACCGGACGGATCGCGCGACGCCCTCTTTATGTGGAATTACGCGACGATCAACCTGGTCAACGAGCTCGCGCGTCTGCCCGGCGTTGGGAATGTCACGGTGATGGGCGCGGGCCAGTACTCGATGCGGATCTGGATGGATCCGCAGAAGCTCTATTCGTACAATTTGGTGCCGAAGGACGTGATCGACGCCGTCCAACAGCAGAGCCAGGAAGTGGCGGCCGGGCAGGTCGGCATGCCGCCGGCGCCGAAGGACCAGCAGTTCCAATACACGATCGACATCCTGTCCCGGTTCAACGATCCCGGTCAGTTCGCGGAAATCGTCGTCAAGGACCAGACCGCGCAAGGCGGCCGTCTGATCAAAGTAAAAGACGTCGCGCGTATCGATCTCGGCGCCCAGACCTATTCGCAGGACTTCAAGCTGGACGGCAAGCCGGCTGCCGGGATCGCCATCTACCAGACCCCTGACGCCAATTCGCTGAAAGTGGCCGCCGGGGTCGCGGCAAAGATGGAGGAGCTGTCCCACCGCTTCCCGCCCGGACTGCACTACGGCATCCCCTACAACACGACGATCTTCATCAGCAACTCGATCGACGAGGTCTACAAGACCTTGTGGCAGGCCGGGGTGCTCGTGCTGATCGTCATCCTCGTCTTTCTGCAGAACTTCCGCGCGACTTTGGTGCCGGCGACGACAGTTCCCGTCACGATCATCGGCGCGTTCGCCGGCATGGCGGCGCTCGGCTATACGGTCAACCTGTCGACCCTGTTCGCGCTGATTTTGGCGATCGGCATCGTGGTCGATGACGCGATCGTCATTGTCGAGGGCGTCTCGAAATATATCGAACAGGGCATGTCCGGCCATGATGCCGCGATCAAGGCAATGGACGAGCTGTTCGGGCCGATTATCGGCATCACTCTGGTGCTGATGGCGGTCTTCCTGCCCTCCGCCTTCGTTCCCGGTTTGAGCGGCCAGATGTTCGCGCAATTCGCGTTGGTCATCGCGGTCACGGCGCTGATCAGCGCCGTCAATGCGGCGACGTTGAAGCCCACGCAATGCGCGCTTTGGCTGCGAACCCCTCGGCCGATCGAGCAGCGCAATATCTTCTCACGCGGGTTTTCTCGCGGCTTCGAACGCGTCTATGGCGGGATGGAAAACGCGTATACCCGGCTGATCGGCCGGATGGTGCGCGTCGCGGGCTGATGGTCCTGATCGGTCTGGCTCTGGCGGTTGTCGGAATTTGGGGCATTGCCCGTTTGCCGACCGCTTTCATCCCGAATGAAGACCAGGGTTACCTGATGATCGTCGCGCAATTGCCCGACGGCGCTGCGCTCGGCCGGACGACCGCGGCGCTCGACCGAGCGACCAAGCTCGCCCAGGAGACGCCGGGGGTGGACCGGGTCATCGCGATATCGGGTCTGTCGGCGCTCGACAATTTCGCCGACCTGCCAATGCCGGCGTCTGCTTTGTCGTTCTGAAGCCTTGGGATCAGCGCAGCAAGGCAGCGGGAACCGATATCCTGACCATCGCCGAACGCCTGCAGAAAGGGCTCGGCACGGCGCCGGATGGCAGGCTTACCGTGGTGCCGCCGCCGCCTATTCAGGGGATCGGCAATGCCGGTGGGCTGCAGATGGAGGTAGAGCTGCTCGGCGGCAGCTTCGATTATCAAAGGCTGAGCGAACTCACCAATAAGATCGTCGACCAAGCCAACAAGGATCCCCAGCTGCAGCACGTGTTGACGACATTCAGCCCCAACGCGCCGCAGGTCTCGGTGACCTTGGACCGTGACCGGACCCAAACCTTGCGGGTGTCGGCCGGGGAGGTGTTCTCGACCTTGAGCTCCTATCTGGGAGCGACCTACGTCAATCAGTTCAACAAATTCGGTCAGGTATTCCAGGTCTATGTGCAGGCCGACTTGCAGTTCCGATTGCGGCCGGACGATCTGCTGAACATTTACGTGCGCAGCCAGGACAACCAAATGGTTCCGATCGGCGCGGTCGCGCATCTCGGTTCCGAAGTCGCGCCGTCCGCTCATCACCCTCTACAACCTCTATCCGGCATCGACGATCATCGGCGCTCCGGCGCGCGGCGTCAGTTCAGGCCAAGGCCTCGAGGCATTGGAAGGCATCGCGAAGGCTAATTTGCCGAGCGACGTCTCCTACCAATGGACCGCGATGTCCTATCAGGAAAAACTGACCGGCAACCAGCTCTACTACCTGTTCGGATTGTCGGTTCTGCTCGTCTATCTCTGTCTCGCCGGCCAGTACGAAAGCTGGATCTTGCCATTGGCGGTGCTCTCGGCGGTGCCATTGGCGCTGTTGGGTCCGGTCATTGCGCTGACCAGCCTCGGCGTCGCCAACAATCTCTACACGCAGATCGGCCTCATTCTGATGATCGCGTTGTCGGCAAAGAACGGCATTCTGATCGTCGAAATGGCGCGCGAAGGCCGCCTCGTGCACGGCAAGCCGATCCGCGAGGCGGCGGTCGACGCCGCGCGTCTGCGGTTCCGCCCGATCCTGATGACCTCGTTCGCCTTCGGGCTCGGGGTCGTGCCGCTCGTGCTGGCCACCGGCGCCGGAGCCGTCGGCCGCATCTCGCTGGGGCTCAGCGTGTTGAGCGGCATCATCGCCTCGACCTGCCTCGCGGTGCTGTTCGTCCCCTCGTTCTTCGCGGTGCTGCAAGGCTTCGAGGAGTGGCGCAAGGCGCGGAAGAAAGTACCGGTTCCCGCCGCGCGGGCGGCGGAGTGAACCCCATTCACGCCCGATGCGGTCGGACAAATGAGCACTATTAACCAAGAGGGTCCCTTAATACGCAATGGCGTAACTCAACCTTGGCTTCAGAGCCCAACGTCATCCCGCACCTTGGCTTGCGCGCGATGGCGATGTGTGGGCTGATCGCCGAAGACAGTCACCAGGATGTTCTGTAACATTTTGAACACCCCCTCCACCCCGAAGCCGGCTAGAAATGACAAAGCAGAGGCAGAGAGGGCAACCCCGCCACTTAGTGCCGTGGTCGAGGTTCCGATGCCGGGAGGTGTGAGGAACAGGCCAATGCAAGCGCCTGTTATAATCCCAAGGACCAATTGCACTTGGCTCATTCGGCGGTCGCGCGGGAAAGACGACTTGACCGGATCTTCTGATTCACGTTCATCATCGCGGCTGCGGTGGCGCCGAGCAGACCGTACATCATTGGCAGGACGTAGTTGCCAAGGACAGCCAGCAGGTTGGCGGACCATTGCTCTTTTCGCTCTACTACCGTAATATCGTCATCCACTGCGTTGTTGTTCTTCGCTTGCCGTGCGCCTAGCGCCCAGGCGGACTGTCGGTAGCCAGCGCCAGTATGACGACCACTCGTCCAAAGCTTGGTCGGCGACGACACGCTTGTTATCGAGCTCGTCGGCCGCTTCGCAGGCCCGAGTCAGGCGCGGGGAGGTGTCCGGATTTCGGGACGCTTCTGTGGATTTAAGCGTGTTGCATCGGCGGACCAAATCGGCTTCGACTTCCGTCCAGGCTTCCGAGGCCGTACCGCGCGTAGGCGATAGGTTCCCCGCAATCCGAGCCGTCCCCTCTATTGCGTCCAACGCGGCAACAATCTCGCTGCGCTGCCCATCGAGCTGTTCGATCCGTGACACGACCAGCTTGCCGTAGGCGATATACCAGGATGCCAAGCTTGTGACGACTATGCCGGCGATCATCAGACCGAGCAGCCACCGGAGCCATTTCCGGAGGAGTTTCGCGTGTTCCACAAGATGTGGATATGCTTTACGCGCAAGCTCGGCCTTTCCGCACCTCCCGGGGGCGACGAGCAGCGTGAAGGCGATGGTCAGCCCGGTTGCGGGAGCGGCAAGCGCGTTTAGCTTATCGCGGGCCTTGAACAGGATGGCCACCTGGGCCGAGTCTCTCGGCTGGCCTAGATTAGGGGGCCATCGGACCTGACAAACCTGGTCGATCAAATTGGCTTTTTTCCCCGGTTCCGGGCACCCTTCGAGTTCGACGGTTCCTATCCTGCGGTCGGCCCGGCCCGAGAGATGATCAATAAGGAGGTAGACGTCGGCGAACTCATGCTCGATCAGTTCGTCGATCCGCTGAGATCTCGACCGAGCACTTACAGCGCTGGTCTCGTCCGATCAGCGGATCATCCGACGCGGGTATAGCTTCACATCGTCCGACCCGATTCTGGCCGGAGCTGAGCATCACGGGGGCTATATCCATACCGCGCTCCTGGTGCTGTCCAGTGTTCGATCGAAGCTAAGCTAAGCGACCGAGACGCGATGTGATTTGCTTCACATTTGAATAAAAAATCCTTGGCCAATTGGTGCCGGAACTGCTTGCTTTGACGAGTAAGAGCAGCCTCGGCGTCGGAGGCGACGCCGAACACGTCCGCTTGCAGATTAGGCCTCGATCGGCCTATATGGGTGTTGCCGACGCGCGGTGGTCCTGTGCAATTCCTACGTAATTCAGGCACAGGAAAGCCGAGAACAGGAGGGGCGGTTCTGGATCTGAAGCTATCGCATACGAGATTGAAAGGATTAGCAAAACGGCTTTTCGAGATGTCCCGAGAAGGAATCCGGCCAAGACCGCTAATCTCGTACAGCAGTTCGATGCCGCTTTCGAGCGGTTGCCCCCGCGTCGATGGACACCCTGATCCCCGGTAGCTCAGTTGGTAGAGCGAGCGGCTGTTAACCGCTTGGTCGCTGGTTCGAAGTCCGGCCCGGGGAGCCAATCAGATCAGAGGGTTAGGCCTGAAGGTCCTAACCCTCTGATCGTCTCGATCGGCTTAGGGCAACGTTAGGGGCAACATCGAACAAGGTTCAAAGCATTATCGCTTTCTAGCGGATGGTCCTAATTCCATCTGACCCCTCGCGGATGGGTTGAAGGGACGGAACGGCTGGATTTTGGTAGAGTGGGACGCCCGGCCCCGCGGGATCGCGTCCTGACCGAAGCATGCCACGGCGCCCCGCCGCGCAGGAGCGCCAATTGAAAGACGAAGACTAAAGGCTGCGCCGCGGATATTGTTCGTCACCCGCCTGTCGAGAGTAGCGATGAAGATCTTCTACGGCTGGATCATCGTCGGCGCCGGCATCGTCATTACCTGCCTCGGGATGGGCACGATGATGTCGCTCGGCATCTTCCTGCAGCCGATGTCGGCGGCAACCGGCTGGTCACGGACGAGCATCTCGACAGCGGCGCTGCTCAATTTCCTGTGCATGGGCCCGGCGTCGTTCCTCTGGGGAGCGCTTTCGGACCGGTACGGGACGCGAGTGGTCGTGCTCGCGGGCGGCGCGCTGCTGGGCGTCGGTCTCGTAGCGGCGAGCCAGGCCGGCACCGTCGGCCAATTCCAGCTCCTGTTCGGTATGATCATCGGCGTGGCGGCCGGCAGCTTCTATGCGCCACTGACCGCCACCGCGACACGCTGGTTCGTCCGGCATCGCAGTCTCGCAGTGGCCCTCATCTCGGCCGGTTTCGCGGTCGGCTCGATGACGATATCGCCGCTCGCGCGCTGGCTGATCGACGATTACGGCTGGCGGACCGCGATGTTGGCCCTGGGCGCTCTCTCCTGGCTGCTGATCATTCCTGCCGCGCTGCTCGTGCGTAGACCACCCGCGCTCTCGCGCGCCGCCGGCGCTGCGGCAAGTGCAAGCCCCGCCGACCGCGAATTCACCGTGGCCCGCGCACTGTGCACGCCACAATTCGCCGCCATCTCCTTTACCTATTTCGCGTGCTGCGCGGCCCATTCGGGACCGATCTTCCACATGGTCAGCTACGCGATCGACTGCGGCGTGCCGGCGATGGCCGCAGCGACCGTCTTCGGCGCGGCGGGTGTGGCTTCCCTTAGCGGCCGCGTCATCGGCGGGCTTGCGGCCGACCGCATCGGTGCCAAGCGCATGATCATCTTCGGGCTCGCCCTCCAGGCCATCTCGGTGAGCCTTTATGTGTTCACCCGCGACCTCGCGGGCTTCTATGGCCTCGCGCTGATGTTCGGATTTTCCTACGGGGCGGTGATGCCGCTCTACGCCATTCTGGTGCGCGAATATTTTGGCGCGCGGATCATGGGAACGATGTTCGGCGCCGTCAACATGGCCTCGACCTTGGGCATGGCGATTGGTCCGTGGACCGGAGGCTGGCTCTACGACACCTACGGCAGCTATTTCTGGCTCTATATCGGCTCATTCGGCATCGGTCTCGGAGCCGTCGCGATCGCCTTCACCTTCCGCCCGCCGCGCGAGCTCTCTGTCGGGGTGCCGAGCCGGAGGGTCACGCAAAACGCGTAACTCATGCCTGAATTTTGCGACGGCAGAGACATGCCGCCGTGATCTTTGAGGGACGAGCCCAACCGAAACCAGAAGACTTGGAGGTGAGGCCCGTCCTTCAATGAGCTGCGCCCCGCTTAGCCCTGCGGCAGGGATGGGCAACCTGGCGCACCAGAAGGTCTTGCGCGCGCCCCCCGACCTAGAGGCATTTATGTTGCCGCCCCGAGCGTTTTTGTTCCCTACTCGGAGTGTCCTGCTGGACAATCCGGCGCCTCAGTGTTACCTATTAAGTTACGTAACCTCGGAGGTTGCGGAGAGCAAATCCGGACCCATAGGAGAACGCGATATTCATCGGGCGGAGCCGACGAGGTTACCTATGGCAATCAAGGCCTTCGCTCATAAAGGAGCAGAAGAAGTCTTTCGTTTTGGGCGCTCGCGCCGAGTTGGGAGGGGAATTTCAGAAGCGCATGAGCTTGATCATGGATGCGATACACGGTGCGACTTTCGCGGATGACTTGCGCGGGGCCCGCGGGTTTCACGTTCTCTCAGGCGATCGATCCGGGACCTTCGCCATGTCGGTCAGCGGCAATTGGCGGCTGACCTTCCGCGCCGAGCACGGCGACACTGGCGATGTCCACGATGTCGATTTTGAAGACTATCACTGAGCTGCATCGTGGCAACGGATAGGAGACGAACGAGGCGGCCGAGCTTGCCGGGTGAGATCTTGGTTGAGCTCTACCTGGCACAGCACGAGATCTCGATCGCCAAGTTTGCCGAAGCGTGCGGGGTTTCCCGCAAGCATATGAGCGCGATCGTCAACGGCCATGCGGCGATCACCGCCGAAATGGCGACGAGGATGGCAGCGGCGCTCGGCACCACCGCGCAGTACTGGCTGAATTTACAGAACGCGGTTGATCTCTACGATGCGCAAGAGCGCTTAGCCGCCAATGGGAACCGACCACGGCTGATGCCGGCCTTTGGATAAGCGGGTCTCGCAATCCGCCGATGTGCTCCCACTCTCGGCCGGCAACAGCCGGCAGACAGGCAGGACCACCAAGCGGGGGAAGGCTTGCCACCTGCGCCTTCCTCGGGCTACTCCCTTTTCAGCAGATTGAAGCGGAGGGAACGGGATGATCGCGGGCGAGTTCGATGTCGTCGTCGTCGGGGCCGGCAATGCCGGCATGTGCGCGGCATTGGCGGCGCGGGGGGAGGGGGCTCGGGTGCTCGTTCTCGAAGCGGCGCCGTTTGACGAGCGTGGCGGCAACAGCCGGTTTACCGCGGGGGCGCTGCGGTTTGTCTATAACGGCGTCGACGACCTCCTGAAGCTCTGCGAGCTCAGCGAGACCGAGCTCGCGACCAGCGATTTCGGCACCTATACCAGCGACCAGTATTACGACGATCTCGGTCGGCTGACCGACTATCGCAGCAACCCCGACATGGCCGAATTGCTCGTCACGAAGAGCCAGGAGACGCTGCTATGGATGCGCAGCCAAGGCATCCGTTTTGCGCCGATGTATTCGCGGCAGGCCTTCAAGCACGAGGGTAAGTTCGTGTTCTGGGGCGGGTTGGCGCTGGAAGCCTGGGGCGGCGGGCCGGGGCTCGTCGACGGGCCTCTTCAAGGCGGCCGAAGAGCGGCAGATCCAGATCGCCTACGAGGCGCGCGGCGAGGCGCTGATCGCCGACGATGACGGGGTGCACGGCGTCGTCGCCAAGGTCGAGGGCAGGACCACGCGGATCCCGGCCAAGGCCGTCATCCTCGCCAGCGGCGGGTTCGAGGCCAATGCCGAGATGCGCACCCGCTATCTCGGCCCCGGCTGGGACCTCGCCAAGGTGCGCGGCACCCGCTTCAACACCGGCGCGGGCATCAAGATGGCGCTCGACATCGGCGCGATGCCCTACGGCAACTGGTCCGGCTGCCATGCGGTCGGTTGGGACTACAACGCGCCCGAATTCGGCGACCTCGCGGTCGGCGACAATTTCCAGAAGCACAGCTACCCGTTCGCGATCATGGTCAATGCCGACGGCGTCAGGTTCTGCGACGAAGGGGCCGATTTCCGCAATTACACCTATGCCAAATACGGCCGGCGAAATCCTCAACCAGCCGCATCAGTTCGCGTGGCAGATCTTCGACCAGCAGGTCGTGCACCTGCAGCGCGACGAGTACCGCATCCGCCAGGTGACCAAGGTCACCGCCGACACGGTCGAGGCGCTGGCCGACAAGATGGCCGAATACGCCCCGGTCGATAAGGCGCGGTTTCTCGAAACCGTCCGCGAGTACAACGCCGCGGTAGAGCGCGACATCCCCTACAACCCGACGGTCAAGGACGGCCGCACCACCAAGGGCCTTGCGATCAACAAGACGAATTGGGCCATGCCGATCGAACAAGCCGCCCTACGAGGCCTATTGCACGACGTGCGGCGTCACCTTTACGTTTGGCGGCTTGCGCATCGACACCGACGGGCGAGTGCTCGACACCGCGCAAAAGCCGATCCCGGGCCTCTATGCCGCCGGCGAACTCGTCGGCGGGCTGTTCTATTTCAATTACCCGGGCGGCACCGGCCTCGTATCCGGCTCGGTATTCGGCAAGATCGCCGGGACGACCGCCGGAACTGCAGTCCTGCGGCGCTGAGCGAAGGTGTATGCGAAATTAACACGGATATGCTAGAATTCCTACGACATTTTAGAACCGGGTGATGTGTGCACCTCAGAAGAGCGGAAATCAGCCAGGATCAGCGAAAATTTCCCGCTGTTTTATGGGGCGGAGTCGCCGAAAGTCGAGGAATTCTGCGGAGACGAATTGATGCGTGGCTGATAATGTCCTCGCGAAACAGCAAATCAGCCAGCGCTCGCTCGGCATCCCCGCCCTGGCCCCGCGGTTGGGGAGGGCGAGGATGTACCCACCATCAATTAGCGATAGTACGCGTAGTGGTGGTGCCACCAGTGGGGACCATAGCCCCAGGCATGCCATGGATGATGGTGGCGCCAATACCAGGCATGTGGATGCCAGCAATGCCAAGCAAAACCGTTCCACGCGCACGCAGCGTCTGCCGGTTGCGCAAAGGCGGCAGTGCCGATCGCCAAGGCGGCGAGCGTCGCCAGGACGAATTTCCTCATCCCTTTACCTCCTCGATGCTTGTCAACTAACAGCATAACGGGAAGGCAAGGCGAATTACTCCCTTTAACCACAAATTTTATGTGGAGCTGTCGGAGATCGCCGCCAGCATGACCTCCACCACAGCCTGCGGGTTCGCGGCACGCATCACCTCGCCCATCACCGCAACTCCGTGCGCTCCGGCAGACACGCAGAGCGGTGCGTTCGCAGCATCTATCCCGCCGAGCGCAATCACCGGGCCAGGTACCCGCGCTGCGATCTCGGCCAGGCCGTCGAGACCGATCGGCGGGCCGTAGCCCGGCTTGCTCGCGGTCGCAAAGACTGGGCTGACGGTGACGTAATCGGCGCCCGAACCCAGCAGCGCCGAGGCTTCCTCGAGGGAATGTGCCGATGCGCCGATCAGCCCGTCGGGAAGCCGGGCGTTTGCGGCTTCGGGGTTGCCCCCGCTCGGCAGATGCACCCCGCCCGCGCCGGCCATCACCGCCGCATCGACATCCTCGTTCACGGTCACGGTTGCTCCCCAGCGGCGGCCGAGCGCCACCAACGTACTTAGCAACGCGCGGCGTTCCGCTGCCGGCAAATCCTTCTCGCGCAGGCTCAGCCACCGGCATCCGCCGGCGAAAATTGCCTCGGCGAGCTCTTCGAGGGGCCGGCGCGCCTGCCGGCGGTCCGATATGACTAGGAGAGGCGGAACCGGAAGCCTCACCGGAGGCCTCCCTTACGGCCCGGGCGGAGCAAGAAGCAACTCGGCCTCGATCGTCACTCGCACCATCGCTTCGCCGGGCTCGGCGACCGGCGTTGCCATGGCCATCGCGGCAAGACGCGGCACCGGCCTGCCGCCCGTTTCGGCATTGCCGACGCGCACATCACGGAACCGAACGACAGCCAGATGCATGCGGTCGGCGATCGAAGCGGCACGGTGGTCGAGCGCGGCAATCGCCTCGGCGGTCAGATCCTCCTCGGCCCCGCGGACCGTCTCGGGCGCAATATCGTAGGTCAGCGACGAGGTCGACAGACCATCGGATTGCAGCGCACCGGCCAGCTTCAGCATCGAATCCGCATCCTTCCCGGTCAAAATCACCGACTGGCTGCCATGCCAGCGCGCGGGGCCGTTCTGCGGGCGCTCCTCGCCGACGTTGTAGGAGCCGGTCTCGACCCGCACCCCCTGCACCTGCCGCACGCGATCGAGCGCCGCGGCCATTCGTCGATTTATCGTCGTCTGGACCGAACCGGCATCCGCGCCGGTCTCCTCGACCCTCAGCTCGATGCGCAAAAGATCGCGGATCACCGAGCGCTCCGCCGTCTGGCTGAGGTGGAGCACGGTCAGGCGTTGATCGCGGTCTTGCGCCAGAGCGTGCGCCGACGCGAATAGCGCGACGGCAATCGCGAAAAGCACCCTCATCCGACTCGCTCCGCTCGGCACCCTCTCCCGCGGTGCCGGAGAGGGTTACAAGGCGCTACTTCAAAGCCCGTCTCCCGCTCCGCGGGAGAGGGGGGACCCGGCCCGCAGGGCTGGATGGGTGAGGGTGCGAGCATTCTCCGCTTTCCGGTTATCATCCTTATGATTATGGATCAGTTGGCCGCGCGCGGCTATTACCGAGGGTAGGCAGGACTGGATGGAGAAGCCGGGTTTGCGCGCGCTGGTCACGCGACCTCGCGAAGAAGCGGAGAACTTGAGCGCGGTCTTAGCAACCCGGGGCATCAAACCGCTTGTCGAACCCTTGATAGAGATCCATTGCCGTATGCCGGAGCCGTTCGACCTGAACGGAATACAAGCTATCCTGTGCACCAGTGCAATTGGGGTTCGGGCCCTGGCGCGGGCGAAGGGCGAGCGCCGGGTGCCGCTGTTGGCGGTCGGCGACGCAACGGCGGCGCGCGCTCGCGCCGAGGGTTTTGGTTCTGTCGAGAGCGCCGGGGGCGACGTCGGAGATCTCGCCCGCTTGGCGGGAGCGCGGCTGCGCCCGCAAAACGGGCCACTGCTTTACGCGGCCGGAAATGCCGTCGCCGGCGATCTAGCCGGCTTGTTGCGCGCGCAAGGATTTACCGTCGAGAGGCGCGTCCTGTACGAGGCTCGAGCAGCTGCCGCGCTGAGCCCGGCGGCAATTGACAGCTTGCGCGCGAGTGCGATCGCCTTTGCGCTGTTTTTCTCTCCGCGGACTGCGGCGATTTTTGCTAGGCTTGCCGATGTCGCCGGGGTCGGCGAGTGCTGCGCGAAGGTGACCGCGGTATCGATCAGCCGGGCTGCCGATGCTGCCCTCGCCGGGCTGCCATGGCATGGCAGGCGCATAGCCGAGCGCCCTAATCAGCCGGCCCTACTTGATGCGCTCGACCAAGCGCTCGGTCGATGGCGCGAGATTGACCAGGAATAGCGTCACGATGTCAGAACGGGAGAGCGAACAGGGCCCGGCAGAAGGCGGTGCGGAGCCGGAGGAGCCGCCCTCGGCGCCGGCGGTAGAACCGCCGAGGCCGCCCGGTAGATCTCCCCGTGGATCTGGTCGAGCGGCGCTGTGGCTCGCGGGGTTGCTGATCGTGATCCTCGCCGGTGTCGCCTTGTCGCCTTTTTGGGCGCCTCATATCGAGCCGCTCTTCCCCTGGGGGGAGGACCGCGACAACTACGCGGCGCTCGCCGCACGGGTGGCGGCGGTCGAAGCGCGTCCCGCCGTAACCAGCATGGGCATCGACGGCGTTCAATCGGCGGTGAGCGCATTGACGCGCCGCGTCGACCAATTCGACTCGCGACTGGGCGCGGTAGAGAAGCGCCCGGCACCCCCGAGCGTCGATACCGATGCGATCAATTCGGCTCTGAATGCGCTGGGGCGCCGCCTCGATCAACTCGAGGCCGCCGCCAAACCCGACCTCGGTCCGATCCGGGCCGGGATGCAGCAACTCGAGCAGCGGCTCGCTGGGATCGAAGCCCAATCCGCTTCGCGGATGGCGAGCGACACTGCCGCTTCCAAGGATATGCAACAGGAGCTCTCTCGTCTCGGCAAGGTCGACGGCGATCTGGCGGACCGAATGGCTGCGCTGGAGCGCGAGGCGCGGTCGCAAAACCAGGCCGAGCTTCGGGCCGACGGAATGCTGGCGCTGCTGCTGGGACAAATGCGCGAGGCAATCGAGCAGGCGCGGCCGTTCCCGACGGAGTTCGATGCGTTCACCAGGCTCGCTCAGGGTTCCGACCTCGCCGTTGCTGCCCAGCCGCTCGCCGAACCCGCCCGAAACGGAGTGGCAAGCCGCGCCGTTCTGGTGAAAGACTTGGCCGAGCTGGCCGGCCGGATGGCGGTAGCGAGTGAACCCGAGGCCAAATCAGATTGGCGCGAGCAGACCCTCGCCCGGCTGCGCGGCCTGGTGACGATCCGCCGCATCGATGGCTCATCGCACACCGGATCCGACGGGGGGTCCAACGGGGCGGTCGGCACCGCCCAAGCCGCGCTTGCCCGCGGCGATTTGGCGGGCGCGGTGGCGGCGCTCGAACCGCTGACCGGGGCGGAAGCCGAGGCGGCGCGCCCCTGGCTGCTCATGGCGCGTGAACGGCTCGCGGCGGAGAAGGCGCTAGACCACGTACAGGCGCTGCTGACCCAGCGGCTAGGCACCCCCTCGGCTGCTCCGGGTGCGGCCCCGGCCAAGGTTCCGGACGAGCCGGAGAAGGCGAGAACACGGTCGTGATCCGCGGCCTTCTCGGCCTACTCGTCTTCGCAGGGGTGATCACCGCGGCGATTTTTTTCGCCGATCATCCCGGGCAGGTCGAGATCGTGTGGCAGGGCTGGCAGGTAGAGACTTCGGTCGGCGTGCTCGCCGCCGCCGCGGTGCTCGCGGGCTTGGCGATTGCCTTGCTCTATTGGCTCGTGTCTCTGATCCTCGACAGCCCGCGTGCATTCCTGCGGCACCGGCGCGAGCGCCGGCGTCGTGCCGGTTACCGTGCGCTGACTCGGGGCATGGTTGCGGTTGCGGCGGGTGATCCGCAGGAGGCGCAACGTTGCGCCCGCAGAGCCGATGCGCTGCTCGCTGACCCGCCACTGACCCTGCTCCTGTCGGCCCAGGCGGCTCAGCTCGGGGGCGACGAGACGGCGGCTAAAAAGTTCTTTACGGCTATGCTCGACCGCCCCGAGATGGAATTTCTCGGACTTCGCGGTCTCCTCAACCAAGCAATGCGCGCCGGCGACCGAGTGACGGCGCTGCGCCTGTCCGAGCGCGCCGCGACTTTGCGTCCGGATACCACCTGGGTGGTCGAGAGCCTGTTCGGGCTCGAAGCACGCGAAGGGCGATGGGATGCAGCCTTAGAGACGCTGGCGCAAGCAGTCAAGCGCCGGATCATCCCGCGCGAGCGCGCCCGTCATCATCGCGGCGTGATCCTTTACGAGCTCAGCCTTGCCGCGCTGGCCAGCGGCGACCGGGCCCGCGGGCGAAGCTTGGCGGCCCAGGCCCAGGGCGCTGACGCCGGATCTTGCCGCTCCGGCAGCCCATCACGCCCGAGCGCTCCTCCAGGACCGCCGTACCGGACCTGCGGCAAAGGCCATCGAAAGCGCCTGGCGGACAATTCCCCATCCGGATCTCGCGCAGGTTTACGCCGCAATCCACGACGGCGCGCCACCTCTCGACAGGTTCAAGAGCTTCGAGCGCCTGGCGGCGCAAAACCCCGATGCGCGGGAAACTCATCTCGCTTTGGCGGAAGCGGCGCTCGACGCGCAGCTATGGGGCGAAGCGCGCCGCCACCTCGATCGGGCGCTGAGCGCGCCGGCGCCGCCCGTTATCGCCAGATTGCCAAACCCCGCTCCCTTCCTCGCAGCACCCGGCCCTGACGAGGACGCCAGCTTGGCGGGCCCGACGCCACGTCTGTGCCTGATGATGGCGCGCCTCGAGGAAGCGGAACACGGTATCGGTCCGGGGTCGCGCGAATGGCTCGACCGCGCCGTTTTCGCGATGCCCGACCCACGTTATGTCTGCGCCACTTGTGGCGGAGAGAGCCTCGAGTGGCGATCGCTCTGTCGGCATTGCGGCAGTTTTGACGCGCTGGCGTGGCGGACACCCGCCTGGGCCGCCGCCGGCAGCACTCTGCCGATTTTGGCAAAACCGCCGAGTGCCGAAGTACGGGAGTTGCCGGCCGGGCAGTCAGCGAGCGGCTGAGACGGTGCGAAACGGCTTGGCGAGAACGGGATTAGACGCTAAAAGCTCGTCCCGGTAGGCGCCGCGGTCGCCTACCGGTCGCTGCCCCGGTAGCTCAGCGGTAGAGCACCCGCTTCGTAAGCGGTAGGTCGTTGGTTCAAATCCGACTCGGGGCACCATCTGGTCCAAAGAAAGCGCATCAGAAGGTGGGCCGCTGAATGAAACAGCCGACAATGGTTGAAACGATCGCGAGGCGGCTGCTCGCACGCCAGGGCATCGGGGTGATCTGGCAACTTCACTTGCGGGCTTCCGCTTCGCATCTCAGGGGCAATTGGTTATCTGCAGCGGCTTTGATCGGTATTGCGGAAGCCGCCGAAAGACAGTGGGCCGGCTGGGCCGGTTCACCGTGACGATCCGGTGCGGACTCTAGGCGACGACAAACCCAAGGGCGACAAATGATCGAGGCGAGCGGGGCGGACAACGGTGTGCTCCACGATCGGCTGCAGCTGATAGTGCGCGCCTGATCCGACCGCGCCCGAGGTGACGCCGGCCCGGCCGCGGCATGGAAGCGCCTTCCGAGCTTACCCGTACCACTCTTGCGGTCCTCTTCGTCGGCGGGCTGATCGCCACTTCCTTCTGGATATTGTGGCCGTTCCTGCCGGCGATCATCTGGGCGACGACGCTGGTTGTTGCGACTTGGCCCATCATGGTGCACGTCCAGCTGCGGCTCTGGCGCAAGCGCGGGCTGGCGGTTGCGGTAATGACCATCGCATTGCTGGTGATCTTTGTGTTGCCGTTTTGGCTCGCGATCGCAACAATTACGCAGCATTTCGATCGGATCGCCGGCTGGGCGGCCTCTTTGGCATCCTTTCAGCTGCCGCCGCCGCCGCATTGGCTGGCCGGTTTGCCGTTCTTTGGGACGTATGCCGCCTCGGCCTGGGCAAGCGCCGCGGCCAGCGGGATCGAGCCATTTGTGGCGAAGGCAGCACCTTACGCAGGGGGCGCTGCGGCGTGGTTCGTCAGCGCATTGGGCGGCTTTGGGGTCCTCTTCGTACAGTTCGTTCTGACCGTCGTTATTGCCGTGATCCTTTATGGCAGCGGCGAGCACGCGGCCAGCCTCGCCCGCCGCTTCGGTCGTCGTCTCGCCGGCGAACGCGGTGAACAATCGGTCCTGCTGGCAGGTCAAGCAATCCGCAGCGTCGCGCTCGGCGTGGTCGTGACCGCGGTCGGGCAATCGGTGCTGGGCGGCCTTGGTTTGGCCTTGGCAGGCGTGCCATTAGCTGCGGTGCTGACCGCGGTGATGTTCATGCTCTGCATCGCACAGCTCGGACCCTTGCCTGTGCTGGTGCCGGCAGTGGTCTGGCTCTATTGGAGCGGTGAATCGGTCTGGGGGACCGTCCTGGTCGTCTGGAGCGTGCTGCTCAGCACGACAGACAGCGTCGTGCGTCCATTGCTGATCCGCAGGGGGGCCCATCTGCCGTTGCTTTTGCTGCTCGCCGGCGTGATCGGCGGTCTAATTGCCTTTGGACTGGTCGGTATCTTTCTCGGCCCAGTGGTGCTGGCGGTGGCGTACACGTTGCTGTTGTCGTGGATGGCAGAGGCGAATATACCCGACGACGAGATTGCCGCGCGTCGCCGCTGAGGATTGTGCGTGCCGTGTCCATCGTGATAAGGGAGATGATCATTTGCGCCAATGCTTTCAGTAGACGGTGCAATTCATCGTGAGGGGCGATGAACGCCATGACTCGTGGAATCGCAAATTTCTGCCGATTGACTTTTCTGTTCGTCGCACTGACGGGCGCGACTGTAGTGGCCGCACAGACGCCGGCGAATACGCCCACTGCCGAGATCCCTCGTTTCCTCGTATATTTTGACGAATTCAGCGCGAACCTGTCCGATGAAGCAAAGGCGACGATCGCCGATGCGGCCAAGCGGGCGCGGGACACTGGTGCTAAGGTTATTGTCGTGCAAGCACGCGCGAGCGCCACCGGCAGACCGGAAACCAACAAATATCTCGCGCAGACGCGCAGCTCGATCGTCACGGACCAGCTCGAGGAAGACGGCATTGCGCGCACGGTGATCCGGCAGGAGCCGATAGGCCAGACCGGGTCGAGCGATCCGTCGGTTTATAACCGCCGGGTCGACATCATCCTGGAACGCTGATCCGCGCAGCTCGCAGCCGCGAAGAAGGCGATGGAATCTTGTGTGTCGGCGGCGCGCGAGTATACTACGGACCAAAAAAACGCATGCCCCGCTCCATTGTGGGGACGGAGCCATCATTCGGAACAGGAAGGCTCGCGGGATGGACACCAACACCGCCGTCTCGTTACCTTGGTACCGCTCGCTTAATCGTGAGCAATGGAGAGTTCTCGTCGCCTCGAACCTCGCCTGGCTGTTCGACGGGTTTGAGATCTACGCGCTGTTCCTGACCGTCGGTTTCGCACTGCACCAGCTGCTCGAAGCGGCGGAGTACAGCCAAATTCCGCGCTATGCGGGTTATGTCCTCGCAACGACAGTGTTCGGCTGGGCGACCGGCGGGGTGATCGGCGGGATCATCGCCGACTATATCGGGCGCAAGCGCACGATGATGCTGGCGATCCTCGCATATTCGTTGACTACTGGGTTGAGCGCGATTGCCTGGAATTGGCAATCTTTCGCGGTATTGCGCTTTCTTGTCGGCGTCGGGATCGGCTCGGAATGGGCGATAGGGGCGTCGATCGTCTCCGAATTGTGGCCCGACCACGCGCGCGGCAAAGGCGGCGGGCTATTGCAAAGCGGCGCCGGCATCGGCAGTTTTCTCGCCTCCGGCGTCTGGCTGTTGGTCGGTGGGTTGGGACCCAATGCCTGGCGCTGGATGTATCTGGTTGGCGTGTTGCCGGCCCTGCTCGTATTGTGGATCTGGCGCGGTATGCCGGAATCGGCGCGCTGGGAAGCAGCAAGCGAACAGCGTCGCGTCGCGCAGGCGCTGCGTCGGACCGGCGCTGCGCTCGGCGACGAGCATGCCGCGCTGACGCGTTTCACGGTTGTCGACATGTTTCTCGACCGCAGTGTCCGAGGCCGACTCATCGGCGCGTTTTTGATGATGCTGTCGGTGACCTTCGGGTTCTGGGGCGTCGCGACCTTCGTTCCGACCTATGTCGGCACGGTCGCCAGCAAGGCGGGGTTGTCGGCCCCGTATTACTCTGCGGTAGCGGGGCTCCTCGGCACTGGGGTCGCCATATTCGGCTTTGTCGGGCTCGGGTTTTGCGCCGATTGGATCGGCCGCAAGCCGACCGCAATGATCTGGTATGCGATGTGCCTGATCTTGACGCCGGTCGTCTATTTATGGACCCACACAATAGGTGCGCTGCTCGCCGCCGTCACGGTGTTTGGCTTTTTCACGGGCGGGATCTGGGCCTGGGCCCCGATATGGCTGCCCGAACTGTTCCCGACGCGAATGCGCGGCACCGCCATCGCCTTCTGCTTCAACGCGCCGCGCTGGATCTCCTGCGCCGGTCCGCTGATCGCGGGGACGCTGATCGTCGGCCTCGGCGGCTATGGTCCTGCGGCGACGATCGTCGGCCTGTTCTTTATCCTCGGCGTCGTGGCGGCGCCGTTCCTGCCCGAGACCAATGGAAAACCGCTGCCCGAGACGCTCTCACCGGCTTTGCCGGTGGGGGCGCTCCCTACCAACTGATGGTCAGCGCGCCTTCGCGCATCTCGAAGCTCTTCAGACGCTTTAGAAAGCTCATTCCGAGCAGCGATTGATCCAGATTTTCGATCACGGCGGCCGGCACGTTCTCGATCGAGAGCTGTTCGATGCGGACCTCGCGCAGCATCACCGGAGCGAAATGGGCCCGGCCGTTGGCGGTCTGGGTCAGCTGATTGAAGACCAGCTCGCTGCGCCCGATCCCTGCGGCGCGGGCATCGTCGAGAGTTAGGGCGACGAGGCTCGCGCCGGTATCGACGACAACGCGAATTGGTGCGCCGTTGATTGTCGCTGTCAGGCTGAAATGGCCGCGCTGGTCGGCGCGGTAAACCAGTGTGCGGTTGGAAGACGGTCTGAGGACGGTCAGCGCCGGAGGGGCGTTGGTCGGCGGCGGTGTGCCGGTCCGGTCGGGCACTCTCGCATCGGGTGTCACCAGCCCAGGTTGGGCAGGAGCCGCTGTCGAACGAAGGTTCCAGAATATCCAGTAGTAAATTTGACCATCTGCGTATTTTACTTGGCACAGCTTGCTATCGTCGGCGACGACTACTCCGGACCTGCCCTCTTTGTCGATGACCTGCTGACCGGCGACGCACCTCGTCAATTCTTGCGGCGCAGCAGGCGATGCCGCGCTGCCGAGCACCAAGACAGCGAATGCCAAGACCACCTTGTTCATGACTTCGCTCCGCCTCGAGGCTCAGCGCCGAGCTTGCCCGTAGCATACAGCGCGGCACCGCGCATCGCCGCGATCGAGACAGAATGCCCGTGCCGCAGTGCCGTCAATGAAGTGACCACCGGAGCAGATTAGGCATGCGATGGGTTAGACGGTCGGACGAGTTCTGCCGGCTCGCGCTTGACCGTTTGTCGCCCGCGCTTGAAGACCGCGAGCGGCTGGCGGATCTCCGCCACCGCCTGTTCCGGCGACCCGGCATCGATGACGACGATATCGGCCGGGTTGCCGACAACGATCCCGTAGTCCGTCAGGTTGAGGAGCCGTGCCGAGCGCTCGGTCAACATCGCGAAAATATCGCGCAGCTGTGCAGGTTGTGCGATCTGCAAGACATTCGCATGAAGATTGGCCATGCGGAGCAGTGAGCAATCGCCATAGGGCGTCACCGGATTGAGCACATTGTTGGTCGACAGTGAGCAGTTGACGCCATGCTCGACGAGAAAATTGGCGTCGGCGACCCCTCGGCGGACATTGTGGTCCTGGTCTCGCCCCATCACGAACAGGTCGGTCAACGGCAGGACGGTAACCGCTACCCCGGTGTCGGCGAGGCGGCGCGCCAGGGCTGCGACCACGCTCGGCGGCATCGTCGACAGTTTGGCCATATGGCCGACGGCCACCCGGCCGCCGCGGCGGTATTGCTCGGTCAGTTCGCAGACGAGGTGGATGTCCATTGCCTCGGGCGTGTCGCCGACATCGAGGTGGATGTCGATATCGACATCGAATTCGCGGGCGAGCTCAAAGATGCGCCGGATCTGACCGGCATGGTCGGTGTCGTATCGCGGCGCGCCCCCGACAGCTCGGGCGCCGCGTTTCAATGCCTCGACCAACAATTCGTCGGTGCCGGGATAATTGGTCAACCCGTCCTGCGGAAAGACGCAGATTTGGATGTCGATGGCCCACCGGAAATCGGCAATCAGCGACTGTACCCCTTCGAACCCGCGCAACCCGATAGCGGGGTCGACCTCGACCTGGGTGCGCATCCGCGTCGCGCCGTATAGGATGCATTCGGTCAACGTACGCTCCGCCCTGGCGCGCACATCCTCGACGGTAAAGCTGCCTTTCAATGCCGCGACCTGCTTCATCGGGCTGATCTTGCGCCCGGATTCGGGCGGCGTGCGGTCTACGATGCGAGATTTGTCGAGATGGATGTGCGTCTCGATCAGCCCGCCGCAGGCCAGCCGCCCGCCGGCATCGTAAGTTTCCAACTCGGCCGCCAAACCCTTCTCGATGGCGACAATCCTCCCACCCGCAACCCCGATGTCCACCGGCTCCGGCGCGCGGCTATCCGGGAGCCGAACATTGCGTACGATGAGATCCATCGGTCGCACTCTCCTCGTCGATAAAGGCCTGAGCGGCACAAATCGGCACCATGCGGAATTCCGGCTCTCCGATATAGCGGGAGAAACCCCACCCCTTGTGCGCTATCGCCGTCGGACGCCATGCTCATCACCTAGCAACGGACCGAGATCGCATCGCTCTCGGGATAAGGTTGGGAGGATACCATGCTTCGCAAGTTATCGATGGTTACAGCCGTTGTCCTCATCGCCCTGACCTCCTCGATCAGCACCGGGGTGGCCGAAGCGCATCCATGGGGCTGGCATGGCGGCTGGGGTTACGGCGGCTGGGGTTACCATTACTGGGGACCTCGTTATTACGGTTACGGATACGTTCCGTATGTCGGGCCGCGATGCTACGTTACCGTCTACGGCAACACCGTCTGCTATTGACCGCTCTCCGGCTGGCGAGACAACCTCCCGCCAGCCGGCCGCTTTCAGAGACGGCACCGCCAATTCCTACCGTCATTGCGAGCGACAGCGAAGCAATCTTGGGCCGCTGAGCGCTCGGTGGTCGAGATTGCTTTGTCGCGCAAGGGGCGCCTCGCAATGACAGCGCCAATTTGATCAAAATCCGCTGCAGCAGCCACAATACCGATCCCGGTGCTCAAGCCCAACGAGGCCATGTTCGAGGCGGCTTTGGCGAGAGGTGGTAATATCGGCAATCTCGCGATATTTGCGCCGAGCGTCGGCTCGATGGAGGACGATTTTCGCGAAATGGCCGATGCGATCGGCCAGCGCACCACGATCCAAACCTATTGCGTGCCCGGCGCCATGGCTGCCTTGAAGGCCTCAGCAGGGTTCGGCTGCACGCCCACAGCAGACGCGGTCACGCGTAGATCTTTACCAGCTCGCTATGCGCCCATTTGACGGCGTCCTCGGGCGGCATCCCCTGAACGGCCTTGGTATACATATCGACGATGATGAACTTGGAGATCGCCTCAGCCGCGGCACGGCCGGCCGGCCCCGCATAGCCGGCAAAGCGGCCGCTGAGCGCGGCGGTGCGGAACGGCGCCATGACCGGGTCGACCTTCCACACCGGGTCCTGTTCCCACATCTTCGTGCTGCCGACCGAGAACCCCTGCTGCGAGGTGAACCACTGCTCGTAGATGTCCTTGGACTGGAACCAGCGCAGAAAATCCTTCGCCGCGTTCTGATTAGGCGTATAGGCCGGGACTATGTTGGAGAACGGCACGTGGTAGCTGAACTGGCCGCCCGGACCCTTGGGCAGCGGCGAGTGGAATATATCGTCCTTGATCGGCTTACCGGTCTCGGTCAGGTAAGTGTCGGGCTTGCTTCTGGCCAGTAGATAAATCGATGCGCCGTTGCTGGTCGAGCTGATCGTGTTGGAGAGGAACGCGCGGTTGTTGCCGGCGTCGTCCCAGGAGAGCGCGCCCGCGTCGTAGCACTCCTGCCAGAACGGGACCGCGAATTTGACCGACTCGATCGTTTCCTTGCTGGCGAGCGCGACGGTCTTGCCGTCGGCCTCGACCTCCTTGCCGCCCCACGACCATAGGTACGGGTACCAAAAGGCCGGCCCGTCGCCAAAGGCGTGGGCAAGGGTTTGACCGTAGGGCCGGTCCTTGGCCTTGAGCTGTTTGCCGAGCGCGCGGTATTCGTCCCAGGTCTGCGGAAAATTGTCAGGACCGGAACCGACGTCCTTAAACCATGAGGTGCGGTTGGCGAACAGCACGCCGAGGATCGTGAAGGGAACCGCAATCCACTTCTTGCCGTCATTGGCGACGGCATGTGCGGTCTCGTAATAGCCGCCCTGCGCCTTGCCGATCTCCTCGGCGACATCGCTGACATCGGCAACGCTTTCGGCATAGAGCTGTGACCAGTTGTTGACCGCCATCAGAATGTCGGGGCCGGTCTTCGACTGAATCGCCGAGGTAATGCGCGCCTGGACGCCGTCGCCGTTGATGGTCTCGACCTGCAGCTTGATGCCGAGCGCTTTCTGGCATTCATCGGTAATCTTGCCGCGCAGCAGCTGATCGGAGACCGGCACGAAATCGACGAATTTGAGCCAATGCAGGGTCGTGCCCTGTGCAAAAGCCGGCGCCCGCCCCGAGGCCAGGATGCCGGCGAGCCCGCCGCTCGCCGCAGTGAGTGCGCCTGCGCCGGAAAGCCGCAGAAGGCTACGGCGACTAGTGGGTAGTGCCATTGTTACTCCGTGATTACTGCGGTTGTTTTTGCCAAACCAAGTCATGACTACACCAAATACCCAGTTGGCGCGCCCGTATCGTGCCATTGCCGTCTATCCTGCCAGTGACCGCTCTTTCGATAACGGGCGTTTGCGAAAAGTTCACGGGCGTTGCGGCGTACCTCATCGCCGCCGCCGGAGGCCATGGGGTCTGCGCGTACGCGGCAACAACCAAATCGAAAAATCCGATGATGCACCACCATCCAACGTCCTATATTACGCGTTTGCCCTCCCATTTCTCTTGTCACCTCGTCGCGTCATTGTGAGCGCAGCGAAGCAATCCCGGGCCGCTGAGCGTACATCCGGTCGAGATTGCTTCGTCGCGCTCAGCGCTTCTCGCAATGACAATGTGCCATCTTTACCTGGTTTCTTTTTGCCAGACCAGATCATAACTGCACCCGCGACTGGTCTGGCGGGCGCGGATTGTGCCGTTGTCGTCTACTGTGCCGTGCGTGACGAGCTCGATACCGAGCGAACTTTGGGACGCGGGCGCGGTTAATCGCATGCTCAGCTCGCCCTGGGGCCCGACCGTTCCCGCGAAACCCTCTTTTGTCGCGCGGCCGAAGCCGGAATATCGCGCTTGGCCGTTGGCGATCGTCAGCGGCCCCATCCTCCGGATGTCCCCACATCGGCCCATCCGGGTTCTCCACGTGGTCATGTAAGTTTCGTTCAACTTCGTAGCGGAGACAAACCGGTACGTGCCGTCAAATTGCGTGTTGGCGGGCGGAGGCGCGGGGGTCTGCGCGGCCGCGGCGGCAAGACAACTAAAAAATCCGATTAGCCACCACCATCCAGCGACCTTTCGCATGTTCTTGACCTCCCGCTCCACCGGCTTGACCCTCGTCACCCCCACGGAAGCGGGGGTCAGAGCTTGCCCCTGGCTTGAACAGGGGGCAACTGCAGCGGCCTTGCGGCCCTAGATTCCCGCTTTCGCAGGAATGACGCGATTAGCGGCAATCTAGGCTAAATTTACCCGGACGCCTTTTGCCATACGAAATCGTAACTGCACGAGTGACTGAGCTGCCGGACGCGTGCGGTGCCGGCGCCGTCTACGGTGCCGTTGACGCTTAGATCGATGGGCTGGCTGGCCCAGCTGCTGGGCCCAATGGCTCGCATCGCCAGCTCGCCCTGCGGCCCGACGGTTCCTCTGACCCGATAGCCTGTGGCGCTCGTGTACCGCGCCTGACCGTTCACGATCCTGAGCGACCCTGCTCTGCGATCAGGGCATCCGCCGGTCTGCCCTTTCCGCGTCGTGTAAGTCGCATTTACTCTCGCAGCAGAGACGAGCCGATATGTACCGTCAAATGGGGATCCGGCCGCCGAAGGCGGCGGCATTTGCGCGTTTGCGGCAGCGAGCAAGCCGAAAAATCCTACGACCCACGACCATCCAATGTTCTTTTGCATGCGCCTGCCCTCCCATTTCCCGGGTTCAGATCGCCGCCTCCGACGTCATGTCGAAGAAGTGCAGTCCCTGCGGGTTCAGCGCGAGACGCAAACGGTCGTGGATCTTGGCGCGAACGTTCGGCTCGACGGAGGCGACCATCGTGTCGGGTCCGGCCGCTACATCCAATAGGATCTCCGAGCCGAGCTTCTCGACGACCTCGACGACGACGTCGAAGCCGAGCTCGGTCGGGTCGGCGGCCGAGGCGACGTGCAGATCTTCGGGCCGGATCCCCAAAGTGACCTCCTGTCCGACATACCGGCCGAGCCTGTTCGCATATTCGGGCGGAGCCTTGAGCTGCATGCCGGCGTTGGCGGCCCAGATCGCCCCATTGTCGCGGTTGACCTTGACCGTCGCAAAATTCATTGCCGGGGAGCCGAGGAAGCCGGCGACGAACCGGTTGGCCGGCTCGTTGTAGAGCTCGAGCGGCTCGCCGACCTGCTGCACGAGGCCGTCTCGCATGACGACAACGCGGTCGCCCAGGGTCATCGCCTCGACCTGATCATGCGTCACGTAAATTGCGGTCGTGCCGAGGCGGTCGTGCAATTTCTTCAACTCCACACGCATCTGCACGCGCAATTTGGCGTCGAGGTTCGACAACGGCTCGTCGAACAGGAACACCTGAGGGTGCCGCACGATCGCGCGACCGAGGGCGACCCGCTGGCGCTGGCCGCCGGACAATTGCCGCGGCTTGCGCCGGAGCAGCTGCTGAATGCCGAGGATCTCGGCCGCCTCCTGCACGCGCCTGGCGATATCGGCGCGGTCGAATTTCCGCATCTTCAAGCCGAACGCCATGTTGTCGTAGACGCTCATATGCGGATAGAGCGCGTAATTCTGGAACACCATAGCGATGTCGCGATCCATCGGCGGCAATTCGTTGATCACCTTGTCGTCGATCAGGATCCGCCCCGACGTAATCGATTCGAGCCCGGCCACCATCCGGAGTGTCGTGGTCTTGCCGCAACCGGAAGGGCCGACAAAGACCATGAATTCCTTGTCGCGGATGTCGAGGTTCACGTCCTTGACGGCATGAACCTCGTCGAACTTCTTGTTCAAGCTGCGGATGACGACCTGAGCCATTACTTTATCACTTATCCCTTGACTGAGCCGGTGAGGCTGGCGACATAGTGCTCGACAAAGAACGAATAGACGAACGCGACCGGGATCGAGCCCAATAGCGCACCCGCCATCAGCTCGCCCCAATAGAACACGTCGCCGCGGATCAGTTCGGACGTGACGCCCACCGGCACCGTCTTTTCCTCGCGGCGAAGAGAGAAAGACGAGGGCGTAGATGAACTCGTTCCAGGACAGGGTGAAGGCGAAAATGCCGGCCGAGAGGATGCCCGGCACCGCGATCGGGAAGATGATGTAGACCATCGCCTTCCAGCGCGTTGCGCCGTCGATGCGGGCGCACTCCTCCAGCTCCTTGGGGATGGACTTGAAATAGCCCATCATCAGCCAGGTGCAGAACGGAATCAGAAAGGTCGGGTAGGTCAGGATCAATGCCCACGGCGTGTCGCCGAGGCGGAAGTTGCGAATGATGTCGGCAAGCGGAATGAACAGCAGCGTCTGCGGCACCAGATAGGTGATGAAAATCATCGTGCCCAAACTGCCGGCAAACGGGAACTTCAATCGCGACAGCGCGTATCCAGCCAACAGTCCGCAGAACAGCGAGATCGCCGTCGCGGCGAGCGAGATGATCATCGTGTTCAGCATCCATGTGCCGAACAAGGTCTCGGTCAGCAGATCCTTGATGTGCACCAGGGTCGGATGCCAGGTCCAGAACGGCGCGTAGTTGGGGGCATTCCACGGACGATAGAGTTCGCTGTCCGGCCGGATCGTGGTTATCACCATCCAGTAGAATGGGAACAGCAGCGCGACGACGAAGGCGGTCAAAGGAAAGTAGAAGAAGACCCAGCGTCGCCAAATCGCCCCTTCGATCATTGGTCGGCACCTGACCGGAAATCTTTAAAAGCCCCTCTCCGCCCTTTAGGGGGGAGAGGGAGGGACCCATCGCGCAGCGATGGGGGGGTGAGGTGGGCGGCGCCGCGAAACGGCCCGTCGGCCCCCCTCACCCAGCCCTCTCCCCGGCCGGCGGGGGGAGAGGGTTGAATTTCGCCGGCCTGCGGGACCTGGGCGGTTCACTTTGATTGAGCTGCTCAATGGGTCTCCACCCGGCGGATGTACAAGAGCTGGACGATGACGACGAGGAGCAGCACTGGGAAGACGGCGAGCGAGATCGTCGCGCCCTGGCTCAATAGGCCCGTGCCGATGCCGATCTGGTAGGCGTAGGTGGCAAAAAGCTGGGTCGCGTTGGCCGGTCCGCCGCCGGTCAGCACATAGACCAGCTGAAAGTCGGCGAATGTCTGGATCACCGAAAACAGCACGATGACCAGGGTCACCGGCAACAGCAATGGCCAAGTCACGTGCCGGAACCGCTGCCACGCCCGTGCGCCGTCGATTGCCGCCGCCTCGTGCAATTCGGGACTGATCGTCTGCAGTCCGGCGAGCAGGCTGATCGCGTAGAACGGCACCCCGCGCCAGACATTGACGATGATCACGGAAATCAATGCAAGGTTAGGGTCACCGAGCCAGTTGATCCGGCTGTGGATGATGCCGAGCTGGAACAACACGTAATTGATGACGCTGAAGGTGGGATCGAACATCCACTTCCAAGCGAGGGTCGACAGTACGGTCGGGATGATGAACGGCAAGAGTATGAAGGCGCGGGTGAAGGCTTTGCCTTTGAAATTGTTGTTCAACAGCAGGGCCAGCCACAAACCCAATGCGAGTTTGAAGATCGTTGTGACGAGGGTGTAGAGGCAAGTGTTCCAGACGGCGACGCGGAAGATGCCGTCATTCCACACATCCGCGAAATTCTGCAGCCCGACAAAATGGCCCGGGACCCCGACCTTGGCATCGGTGACCGACAACTCGATGCCCTTGGCGAACGGATAGGCGATGAACAGCCCCAATAGCACGACGGTCGGCAACAGCAACGCGACCGCCAGCCAGCGTTCGTCCTCGAGAAGCCGGGTCAGCGGGCCGCGTCTGGGTGTACCCGCATAGGGTCGGACCGCCGCGTAGGTGAAGGTCATCTGGAGGCTCTCCGGAGGTCAGGTATAGACCTTGACTAACTCCTCATGCGCCCATTTCACGGCGTCTTCGGCCGGCATGCCCTGCACGGCTTTGGCGTACATGTCGACGATGATGTATTTCGTCACAGCCTCGGCGGCAGCGCGGCCCGGCGGCCCGGCATAGCCGACCATCCGCGAGACATTGGGCAGGTCGCGGAAGGGCAGCAGGACCGGGTCGAGATTCCACACCGGGTCCTCTTCCCAATATTTGGTCGCGCCGTCGGTGTAGCCCTGCTGCGAGGTGAACCATTGTTCGAACACCGGCTTCGAGTGGACCCAGCGCAGGAAATCCTTGGCTGCCTTCTGATTTTTCGAATAGCCCATAACCAGATCGGTGAATGGTCCGGGCAGCGCGAACTGGCCGCCGGATCCTTTTGGGAGCCTGGTGTGGAAAATATCCTTCCACAACGGCGTGCCCTTCTCGGTCAGGTACGAGTCGGGTTTCTTTTTCGCCTCGAGATAAATCGAGGCGCCGTTGTTGGTGGAGCTGATCGTGCCGGAGAGAAAGGCGCGGTTGTTGCTCGAATCGTCCCAGGCGAGACCGCCCTCGTCGCAACAATCCTTCCAGAAGCCAACCGCGAACTTGACCGAGTCGATCGTCTCCTTGCTGTTGAGCGCGACAGTCTTGCCGTCGGCCTCCACCTCTTTCCCGCCCCACGACCACAGGTAGGGATACCAGAAGCCGGGCGCGTCACCGAAGGTATGGCCGAGCGTCTGACCATAGGGGTGACCCGCAGCCTTGAGCTTCTTTCCGGCCTCGCGGTACTCCTCCCAGGTCTCGGGGAATTTGCCTTCGCTGTAGCCGATCTCGTCGAACCACGATTTGCGATTGGTCAGCAAGCCGCCGCCGATCGCCCATGGAACGCCGATCCATTTCCCGTCGACAACGTCTATCGTCCGGGCAATATCGTAATAGCCGCCCTGCGATTTGCCGATCTCCTCGGCGACGTCGCTCACGTCGGCGACGCTGGCTTCATAGAGCCGCGGCCAATTGTTGACCACCATGATGACGTCGGGACCGTTGCCCGACTGGACCGACGAGGTGATCCGCGCCTGAATGTCATTGGCGTTGATCGTCTCGAGATTGAGCTTAATGCCGAGCGCCTTCCCGCATTCGGGGGCGATCTGGTTCCGCAGCACCTGGTCGGAGGCAGGGACGAAATCGGACCAGCGCACCCAATGAAGAGCCGTTGCCTGAGCATAAGCGGGCGCTCGCCCCGAAGCGAGAATGCCCGCCATCCCTCCAGCGCTCGCTGCGATCGCGCCGGCACCGGAAAGTTTCAGTAGGCTACGCCGGTCGATTCGCGCCATGATCTTCCCTCCCTGGCTACCCCGACGGGTTTCGCCGTCTATTACGTTGTTTAAATCTATCGGATCGGCGGCACAAGCCGGTTCGGGGCCGGTTCGAGATGATTGGAGAGGGCAATGAGCGAAGAAAGAGGGATCACCGTTCTGGCGATTTGCGGCAGTTTGCGCCAAGGCTCGTACAACAAGGCGGCGTTGCGCGCCGCGATTGAGGAGAAGCCGCTCGGCATGACGATCGAGACCGCCGATATCGGCTCGATCCCGCTTTACAACGAAGACGTCCGCGCGCTCGGCTTCCCGCCGCCGGCCGAGCGGTTGCGCGCTCAGATCGCCGCGGCCGATGCGCTGCTCTTCGTCACCCCCGAATACAACTACTCGATGCCGGGCGTCTTGAAGAACGCGATCGACTGGGCCTCGCGCCCGCCCGACCAACCCTTCGCCGGCAAGCCGGTGGCGATGATGGGGGCCGGCGCCGGGATGGCCGGCACGGCGCGCGCTCAATACGATCTGCGCCGCAGCTGCGTCTTTCTCGACATGCACCCGCTGAACAAGCCCGAGGTGCTGATCGGCCAGGCTCAGACCAAGTTCGACGCATCCGGCCGCCTGACCGACGACGCCGCGCGCGGCTTCATCCGCGACATGCTCGTCGCTCTGGAGAAGTGGACCCGGCTGATCGGCCGGAAATAACGAACTGAGAGGAGGAACGCCATGGATCTGGACTTTACCGGCAAAGCCGTGCTGATCACCGGCGGCGCCAACGGCATCGGCCGCGCCACCGCGCTCGGTTTTGCCAGAGGCGGCGCCAAAATCGTCCTCGTCGACCGCGACGCGGCGGCCGGCGAGGCGACCGCCGGGGTCATCCGGCAGCAGGGCGGGGAGGCAAGGTTCGTTACCGCCGACGTGACCAAATCGGCCGAGGTGCGCGACTACGTCAAGGCGGCGCTCGACGCCTACGGCGCGATCGACTGCTTCTTCAACAACGCCGGCATCGAAGGCAAATGGGCGCACACCGCCGAATATGACGAAGACGTGTTCGACGCGGTGATCGGCGTCAACGTCAAGGGCGTTTTTCTCGGCCTGCGCCACGTATTGCCGGTCATGATCCAGCAGAAGCGCGGTGCGGTCGTCAACACCGCCTCGGTCGCGGGTCTGGTGGCGACCCCCGGCATGCCGGCCTATGTCGCCTCGAAGCACGCGGTGATCGGCCTGACCAAAACCGCCGCCGGCGAGGTCGCGCGGCAAGGCATCCGCGTCAACGCCGTGTGCCCCGGCCCGGTCGACACGCGGATGATCCACTCGCTCGAAGCCCAGCTCAACCCCTCCGACCCGGCGAGCGTCAGCCGGCGCTACCAGTCCGCCATCCCGATGGGCCGCTACGTCAACCCGGAGGAGATCGCCAACACCGTCCTATTCCTGTGCTCCGACCTCGCCTCGGCGATCACCGGAGCGCAATACGTCATCGACGGCGGCCGCACCGCCACCGGCGGCGCGGTGACCCAGGCCATGCAGAGCTGATAAGCAGAGCTACTCCTCCTCGCCGATCAGAGTCAGAATTAGCTCGCGGCGGTGCGGCGAGGCGCGGTGCTCGAGCAGGAAGATGCCCTGCCAGGTGCCGAGCTGCAGCCGCCCGTCGGTAATGGGGATGCTGAGCTGCGTCTGGGTCAGCGCGCTCTTGATGTGGGCCGGCATGTCGTCCGGCCCTTCGTCGTTGTGGCGGTAGAGCACGGCATCCTCCGGCACGAGGCGGCGCAGAAAGGCATCGAAGTCGCGCCGCACGTCGGGCGACGCATTCTCCTGGATCAGCAGCGAAGCCGAGGTGTGCGGGATGTAGAGGGTCAACAGGCCGACCGAGATGCGCTGGCGCTCGGTCCATTGCGCAACCTCGGCGGTGATCTCCTTGATTTCGCGCGGCGCGGTGTCGATCGAAAGGCGGGTCTGGGCGATATGCATCATCGATAATCTCCGACGGAGATGTGGAGTTCCGTCACGGGTCCGGCGACACCCTTCCGCGGCGCTGCCGGTCAGCCTATCCTCGCTTTTCGATAACGAGGATTTTTCCGATGCGATCTGCTCTCGCGGTTGCGGTCTCCCTGGCCCTAATGGGCTTCGGCGGCGGGGTAGGCGCGCAGACCACCGATCTGCTGCTCGTGCTGGCCGCCGATGTATCGCGCAGCATCGACGAAAGCGAGTTCGCGCTGCAGCGCAACGGGTACTCGGCGGCATTGACCGACCCGCGCGTGCTCGCGGCGATCCGCGGCGGGGCTACCGGCACGATCGCGGTCTGCTTTGTCGAATGGTCCGGCGCCGGCGAGCAGAACGTCGTCGCCGACTGGACGGTGATCCGCGACGAGATGTGCGACACCGCTCGGGCTCTCTAAACCGGCGGTTTACTTTCCACATTGAAAATGCGAGCCGATTTCTCTTATAGGTCAGTATAAACAAGCTTTCGACAGTGCGCCGCGCTCAGATCGGCTGTGCCGGCCCGTCGCGTCGTGATAAGTAGCAAAAACGCGCTCGGATGCGTTCCGAAGCGGCTAAGCCGTTGATAAGGCCGGGTTAGCACAGTGGCAGTGCAGCGGTTTTGTAAACCGAAGGTCGGGGGTTCGAATCCCTCACCCGGCACCAAGGCTGGTGCCTGTTCCGCGATTGTCCGCCATTCGAGCGTGTTCATCACTGGAAGCGGACGGAATGCCGGGTTGCCGCGCGCGATTGCGTCGAGGGCGCGGTGAAGCTCTCATCCGTCCCAGCCGCGCTGACGGTCAACAAAAATCGAGCGCCGCAGGTGCGGCGCTCGATGATTTGCGATGCGCCCGAAGCGGGCGTCGATTGACGATCAGTGGAAAAAGGTGCTGTCGATATGCGTGATGCCAAGGAGGGTCATCGTAGAGCCATCCGGCAGCGTGATCACGGTGCTTCCGCCACTGACATTGGCTGTCGCCACGACGTTAGCGACGGTCCCGGCATCCTCGCCCGCAAAGCTGATCCCGTCGCCATGCGCTTGGTCGAAGCCGACGACGGTGTCCTGACCTCGCACCCCACTGTCCTGGATCAGGGTACCCCCGGTCCCAGCGAAGATTTGATTGTGGCCGGATCCGCCGTCGATCGTGTCGGCCCCGCCGCCACCAAAGATCGTGTCGTTCGCCCCGCCGCCAGTGATGAGGTCCGGCCCGGAGCCGCCGTGCACTAATGTGGGGCCTAACCCGGCATTGATCGTGTCGGCGCCGCTCCCGCCAAAGATCGTGTCGTGGCCGTCGCCTCCAAAGATCAGATCCGGGCCGCTGCCGCCGACAATCAAGTCGCCGCCATGACCGGCAAAGATCGTGTCGGCGCCGCTGCCGCCGACGATCGTATCTTTCCCTTCTCCACCCACGATGAGGGTCGAACCGCTGCCCGCGGTGATCACGTCTCTGCCGCTGCCGCCGTAGACCGTCGTCGGGCCGCTGCCGCCGGTGATCGTCGCATGGCCCACTCCGCCGTATATGGCGGTCGGCCCGCTGCCGCCGATGATCGTGTCCGGCCCGTCTCCCGCGAAGATCGAAGTGGCGCCGCCGCCGCCCATGATCAGATCGCCGCCGTGACCGGCATTGATCGTATCAGGACCGCTGCCGCCAATGATCGTGTCCTTGCCGGTCCCGCCGACAATCAGTTCGGCGCCGCTTCCTGCGACAATCAGATCTCGCCCGTTGCCACCGTAGATCGTATCGGGGCCGCTGCCGCCCTGGATCGTATCGGGTCCGTCGCCGCCAAAGATCTGGTCGGCGCCCGAGCCGCCCATGATCATCGTCGGGCCGTCGCCGCCATAGATCGTATCGTTGCCCGTTCCGGCGATGACCGTATGCGGCCCGCTCCCGGTAACCTGCACGCCGTAATCGCCGGATACCAGATTGAGGGTGTGGCCGTCAGGCGACAGCATCGCTACGCCCTGATATCCCGCCGGCGTCGAGGAGGAGCCGGATGCCGAGGTCAGCAGCTCCAGGTTGAATAACCCTGCCAGCGGCGGTGGCATACCGACGCCGTCCGGGGTCGCGACCACATTCATGTTATTGCCGTTTGCGAAGAGCGTGTACTGTCCGCCCGGAACTGATGCCATATACCGGTTCCCCTTAAAATTGTCGCCGCACCATCGCGTACGACCAATGGATGAACTAGGCGCGCAACAAAACACGCTTTGCGGGTTCCGTCGATGCTTTTCTGTTCCAATTTTAATCGGTTGTGCGTCGATATTGTCCCAGTACGAAACGAGTATTGCAGGTGAATTCGTATCTAATCTTCGATAAAGGAAGCATAGGCTCGGGGGCGGCCCGTCGGCGAGCGCGCCCCTTTCTCCGTGCTGGCCCTACCCTTCGACGTAAATGCAAGCTAGACTCCGCGGCTGACTGGCCACCCGAAAGGATGAGAGCGATGGTCACCGAGGAGCGCGCCAGCGTCTGCACTTTCGATTGCCCCGATGCCTGCAGTCTGCGCGTCAGTGTCGCCGATGGCCGTATAGTCAAGGTGCGCGGTTCTGAGGCGGCGCCCTACACCGCCGGGGTCATCTGCAACAAGGTGGCTCGGGAGATGACCGAGTTCGTGCACGGACCAGGGCGCCTGCTGCATCCGCTGCGCCGCCTCGGGCCGAAAGGCTCGGACCAATTCGAGCGGATCTCGTGGGACGCGGCGCTGGACGATATCCACGAGCGGGTAAACGAGATCATCGGCCGCTGGGGTCCGCAGGCGGTGATGCCGTTGAATTATGCCGGTCCGCACGGGTTGCTGGCCGGAGACAGCATGTCCTTGCGTTTTTTCAATCGGCTCGGCGCCACTCAGCTCTATCGGCGCGCCCTGTGCGGCGGCGTGCGCAGCGAAGCGTGGTCGGGGACTTACGGCGCCGTCCCTGGATGCCCGCCCGAACTTGCCGAGACCGCCAAGCTCAATCTCGTCTGGGGCAACAACGCGACGGTCACCAACCTTCATCTCGTCCGGTGCATCCGCAAGTCAAAGCGTGCCGGCGGCAGGCTGGTCGTGGTCGACCCGCTGCGCACCAAGATCGCCGAGCAGGCGGAGCTGCATCTGCAACTGCTGCCTGGCACCGATGTGATACTCGCCTGGTCATTGGCCGCAGAGCTCGAGCGTTCGGGTTCTCTGGATGCTGCATTCATTGCCGCTCACGTATTGGGAGCCGAGGATTTCATGGCTCGGGCCCGCCAATGGCCGGCGGCGCGAGCGGCGGCGGTCTGCGGGGTCAGGGAGAACGAGATCCTGACCCTCGCGCGCTGGCTCGCCGAGATCGAGCCTTTGGTGCTGGCGCCGGGCAATGGCCTCGAACGCGGCCGAAACGGCGGCAGCGCAATCCGCGCGGCCATCGCCTTGCCGGCACTGCTCGGAAAGCTGGGCCGGGGCAACGGCATCGTGCTCGGTGCGAGCAACGCCTTTCCCAAGACCCCGGACCGGCTGCAGCGGCCCGATCTGGTCCCCAACGGCACGCGCACCCTCAACATCAACGACATCGGCCGCCATCTGGCCGAAGGCGACATCGATCCGCCGCTGCGCGCGTTGGTGATTTACAACCACAATCCAATCGTCGTGCATCCTGACCAGAACCGGATGCGGCGCGGTCTCGCCCGTCCGGATGTGTTTGCCGTCGGCATTGAGCTGACAATGACTGAAAGCATGAGGTACTGCGACGTGGTGCTGCCCGCGGCCACCCATTTCGAGTACGCCGATCTCTATCCTTCCTATGGTCATCATTGGCTGCAGCGCGGCGAACCGGTCATCCCGCCGCCGGGCGAGGCACTGCCGAACACCGAGATCTTCCGCCGGCTCGCCGCTCGCTTCGGCTTTGATGAGCCGTGCTTCAAGGCGACTGACGAAGAATTGATGGACGACGCCGTCGATATCGCGGACCCCCGGTTTGTTGGAATGAGACCGAGTAAGATACCGACCGACCGGGCGGTGCAGATGACGGGACCAGACGGTGAGCCGCTGGTCCTGTTCGACAACATCTTCCCCGCTACGCCGTCGGGGAAAATCGAGCTGAGGTCGGAGACATTGGCCAGTCGGTGGGGTGCGGCGGCTTCGCTGCCGGATTGGCGGGAGCGAGAGGCTTCGCATCCGCTGATGCTGATTTCGCCGGCCTCGGACAAGCGCATTTCCTCCACTCTCGGCGGCCTCGGCGCTTCGCATCAGGCGCCCCCGCTCTTGATGAACCCCGAGGACGCGAACCGGCGGGACCTGCGTCACGGCGTCGAAGTGCGCCTATGGAACGAACGCGGGGAGGTCGTCATGCCGCTCATCGTGACTGCGGACGTGCCGCCGGGTGTCGTTGCCAGTGAGAAGGGAGCGTGGCTGGCGACAAGCCGCACCGGGCAGACGATTTCGGCTCTGGTCTCGTCCGATCTCAAGGCCGATCTCGCCGAAGGCGCATGCTTCAACGATACGCAGGTCGAGGTCAGCCGGGTTGGAGCATGAACCCAGCATCTACAGAGCCGCTGATCGGCGTAATCGACGCCGGCTCCTCCTCCGTCAAGTTCAGTTTTACGAGGGCGCGCGGCGGATTCTTACTGGGCAGGTCGACGGGATTGGAGCACATATTTCGCGCCGACCCCGGATCAGCTAACCTCGTTCTCGTCTCGTTACCGAGGTCCTCCGCATGCAGCGAATCCGTATCCTCCTGTTCTCCGCCACAACCCTCGCATGTATCGATGTCTCGGCGATTGCCTATGCGCAGAACTACCCGCCCCCGCCCGGTTATGGCTATGGCCCTCCGCCTTGCCAGGCCGTTACACCCGGCCCTTTGCAGGGCGCGGGAAGGGGCGCGGCGGGAGGCGCATTGATCGGGGCGATTTCGGGCAATGCCGGGCGCGGCGCCGCAATCGGGGCCGGCTTCGGCGCCCTCCGCGGCGCAGTACGCCGCGGTTCTGCCCGCAGCGCGGGGGTTTGTTACTGAGGCAAAAAACGATTGGCGATAACCGCGACTCGCTCAGCCATAGTGCAAAGCCTCAGACAAGGGGGACAATGATGAACAAAGAAGTCGTGGCCATTTTGTTGGCATGCTCTCTTACCGCATGCGCGCAGCCGCCCGCCCCACAGCAACAAGCAGCGCCGCCGCCTGTGCCTGCGGCGCCGCAACCGGAGGCCGCCGCACCACCTACGCCACGAGTTCACGTCCGAGGCGCAGATCGCACCAGGACGATGGGATGTCGAGCGGGTGCGCTGTTCCGACCTGCTCGGCGCCGCGGATGACGACCGGGCGGCAGCGGCGATGTTTTATTACGGCTACCTGGCGGCAAAGGCCGGCATCCGCGTCATCGATGTGAGCCAAATCGACGGCAACGTCAAAAAGGTGATGGACCGATGCGCCGCTGCTCCGAATGAGACTGTCCCGCAGGCCTTCCGCCAAACGCTCGGCCGCCGCCGATGACCGAGATGGCATTTGGGCTCGGCGCCGAACAGCAGGAATTGCGGGAAGCCGTGGCGCGGCTGTGCGCGCGCTTTGGCGACGAGTATTGGCTGAAGAAGGACGAGGCGGGCGGCTTCCCGCACGAGTTCCATCAGGCGATGGCCGAGGCCGGCTGGCTCGGCATTGCGATGCCGGAGGCTTATGGCGGCAGCGGGCTCGGCATTACCGAAGCCGCGGTCCTGATGCAGTCGGTCGCCGAATCCGGTGCCGGGTTCAGTGGCGCCTCCGCGATCCACATGAACATTTTCGGGCTTCACCCGGTCGTCGTCTTCGGCACCGATGAGCAGAAGCAACGGTTTCTGCCGCCGTTGATTGCCGGCAAGGAAAAGACCTGTTTTGCGGTGACCGAGCCCGATGCCGGGCTCGATACGACACGCCTCAAGACGCGGGCGGTGCGGCAGGGCGACCAATACGTCCTCACTGGCCGCAAGATCTGGATCTCGACCGCCCAGGTCGCCGAGAAAATGCTGATCCTCGCGCGCACGACGCCGATCGAGGAGGTCGCGCGCCCTTCGCTGGGGATGACGCTGTTCTATACCGATCTCGACCGCAGCGCCGTCGAGGTGCGCGAGATCCCGAAGATGGGGCGCAAGGCGGTCGACTCGAACCTCCTTTTCATCGACGGGCTGAAGGTGCCGGTCGCCGACCGGATCGGCGAGGAGGGCCGAGGCTTTCATTACATCCTGCACGGCATGAACCCGGAGCGCATCCTGATCGCCGCCGAAGCCGTCGGCCTCGGTCGCGCGGCGCTCGACCGCGCCGCCCGCTACGCGAAGGAGCGCGTCGTCTTCGGCCGGCCGATCGGCCAGAATCAGGCGATCCAGCACCCGCTCGCCGAGCGCTGGATCGAGCTCGAAGCGGCCGAGCTGATGGTATTGCGCGCGGCCGCCGCCTATGACCGCGGCGAAGAAGCCGGCGCAGTCGGCGCTTGGGCCAATGCCGCCAAATACTGTGCCGCCGAGGCCGGCTTCCGCGCCTGCGAGACCGCGATCATGACGCATGGCGGCATGGGCTACGCCCGCGAATACCACGTCGAGCGCTATTTCCGCGAGATCCAGATCGCCCGCATCGCCCCGATCAGCCCGCAGCTGATCCTCAGCCACATCGCCGAGCGCGTGCTGGGATTGCCGAAATCGTATAAATGAAGCTTCAATGACGTTTCGTGTCGCTATCGGCGGGTTTGGCGCGATCGGTAAGGTCGTCGCTCAGCGGCTCGATCGAGGGATCGAGGGGCTAACGCTGGCCGCTGTCGCGGCGCGCGATGCGGCGCGCGCGCAAGCGGCAATGGCCGGCTTTGTGCGACCGGTGCCGGTCGTGCCGTTGGCCCGGCTCTGGGCAGACGCCGATATCGTTGTCGAATGCGCGCCGGCGGCGATATTGCGCGAGCTCGCCGAGCCGACGCTCGAGCACGGGCGCATTGTCATGGTGTTGAGCTGCGGGGCATTGCTCGACAATTTCGATCTGGTCGATTTGGCGCGCCGCAATGGCGGCCGCATTCTCGTACCGACCGGAGCACTGCTGGGGCTGGACGCAGTGGTTGCAGCGGCCGAGGGGGCGATCTCGAGCGTCAATATGATTACGAGAAAGCCGCCGGAAGGCCTATTGGGTGCACCTTACCTTGTGGCCCATGGTATAGGGATTACCGGATTGGCCGAGCCCAAACGCGTCTTCAGCGGCACTGCGCGCGAGGCGGCCCGCGGTTTTCCGGCCAATGTCAATGTCGCCGCAGCACTGGCGCTCGCCGGGATCGGACCCGACCGTACAACGGTCGAGATCTGGGCCGACCCGACCATCACTCGCAATATTCACTGCATCGAGGTCGAGGCCGCAGCCGCCCGGCTGTCGATGCAGATTGAGAACGTGCCCTCAGACGACAATCCGCGCACCGGCCGCCTGACCGCGCTTTCGGTAATCGCGGCATTGAAGAAATTGGCGAGCCCGCTCGCCATCGGCACCTGACCCGCGGTCAGGCGGCATACCGCAAAGGAAAGCGGGCCCACACGTCGCTGAGTGCCGCCACCAGCGCCCCGATATCGCCGTCGCTGTGCAGTGGCGTCGGGGTCAGCCGCAATCGTTCGGTGCCGCGCGGCACTGTCGGATAGTTGATCGGCTGGACGTAGATACGGTGGCGGTGCAGCAGCTCGTCGCAGGCGATTTTGCACAGGCCGGGGTCGGCGACCATGACCGGAACGATATGGCTCGCCGACGGCAGGACCGGCAAGCCGGCCTCGGCGAGGCGGCGCTTCAAGGCGGCCGCGCGTTCCTGGTGACGATCTCGTTCGACTTGGCTCGCCTTCAGATGTCGGATGGCGGCGAGCGCGCCGGCGGCGAGTGCCGGCGGCAATGAGGTGGTGAAGATGAAACCTGGCGCATGGCTGCGCAGGAAATCGATGAGTGCGGCCGAGCCGGCGACATAGCCGCCAATCGTGCCGAAAGCCTTGCCGAGGGTCCCCTGGATGACAGTCGGGCGGTGCATGACGCCGTCGCGCTCGGCAATGCCGCCGCCGCGTCGCCCGTAGAGCCCGACCGCGTGCACCTCGTCGAGATAGGTCATTGCCTCGAATTGGTCGGCGATGTCGCATAATTCGCCGATCGGCGCGATGTCGCCGTCCATCGAATAGACCGATTCGAAGCACACGAGCTTCGGCCGCTCGGGACCCACGCCGTCGAGCAAGCGCGCGAGATCGGCCGGGTCGTTGTGCCGAAAGACGTGCTTTTCGGCGCGGCTGTTGCGGATGCCGGCAATCATCGAGGCGTGGTTGGAGGCGTCCGAAAACACCGCCATGCCCGGCAATTCGCGCGCCAGGGTCGACAGCGCCGCGTCATTGGCGACATAGCCCGAGGTGAAGATCAGCGCCGCCTCGCGCCCGTGCAAATCGGCGAGCTCGCGCTCGAGCAAGAGATGCAGATGGCTGTTGCCGGAGATGTTGCGGGTGCCGCCGGCGCCGGCGCCGACCGCGCGCAACGTCTCCTCCATCGCGGCCAGGACCGCCGGATGCTGCCCCATGCCGAGATAGTCGTTCGAGCACCACACCGTGACCTCGGCTCCGATGCGGTGATCGAAGGCGCGCGGAAAGCGGCCGCAGCGCCGCTCCAGATCGGCAAAAACGCGATACCGCCCCTCGGCGCGCAACGCGTCGAGCCGCTCTTTGAAGAAGCGCTCGTAATCCACTGTCACTGCGCCCCGAGCATATTCTGCACCGCCACCAAGTTCAAAGCGAACTCAGAAACGCGACCAGATCGGCCTCCTGTTGGTCAGTGAACCCGATGTCGAAACGCTGATTATAGAACTCCACCACATCCAGCAACGTGGCAGCCGAGCCGTTGTGGAAGTAGGGTGCGCGCGCCGCCAGCCCGCGTAGGATCGGTCCCTTCACTTTGCCGATATCGGCGCATTTTCCGGTGATCAACGCGCGGCCCGGGTCGGTGACCTCGAACATCTGCCCGGCCAGTGGCCCGGATGTGCACCAAATCGTGAAAACCGGCAAACCGGTAATATCCAAGGCTGGCGGGCTATTTGCACCGGCATTCGCGACGCCGATGTTCAGTGGCGCCTTGACCGAATGGTTGCCGACGTTGGGCGTATCGTGGCAGGTGCCGCAGAACCCCGGGATGACTCGGCTGGTTGAGCGCGTCATTCAATCCGGCAACGCCGGTAATGTTGATTTTGGTGGTATTGAACACCTGCTCCCCGCGTGCAATCGACTGGCGCTCGGTCGATGACCCCGTCGCGCCCATGCAGACCGGCCCATTCGCTGTAGAGGTCGAATACTTCCGAGGTGAACGGAGCGCCGGTCGGATTTTGGCCCAGCGGGTCGTTAATCCCGATGAAGAAATTGGGCAGCTGCTTTGAAAGCGTGATCGGGCCGCCATTCGCGCGTCCGCATTGAAGAGGGACAAGGCCTCTTGATCGAAAATCTGCGCAGTGAAAACGCCGGTACCGGCGGGAGTATTCGCGCACAACGCGGGAGTATCGGCTTGCGTACAGCCCTCGAAAGTCACGATTTGCTGCTGCTGCAAAGTAGTCGGCGGCAGCGTCGCTTGCGCATGGCCGAGCGTCGCGTCGACCGCCTGACTGAAAAGGCTCGGCTCGCGCCCGTCCCACATGATGGTGCTCAAGAAACCGAGATTGGTAGAGGGTAGCGGCCGGCGGTAAGCCGACACCGTGCCGGCCGTTGATCCGGTCAGGCCTGTTAGCGGGTTCGTATTGCAGCCATAGGGATCGTTCACATCAGTGATCTGAAACTCCAGTCCCGCGGTTGGCATCGGCAGCCCGATCCGGATCAAGCCCTTTGCCAGCACCAGACTGTAGGCCTTGCGTTTTGCCGAAGGAGTGGAGACGTCGTCGGAGGGACAAGTAGCGCCGTCGAATAGCCGGAACAGCGGATCATTGCTGTTCGCATGAAAACGGTCCCGCACATGCTGTGCACTGATCGACCATGCGTCTTCGGGCTGGTGGCAGGTGAAGCAAGTGCGCCCGTTTGTCCCGAGGTTTTGGAAAAAAGCGTTGTTCGCCGTTACCGTAGGCCCGTAGGGTTGGAAGGTCGCGACAGCCCCGCCCGGGTCGAGGTCTATCTCTAACTGTGGGATAACAGGCGGTGTCGCTTGGGTGTCTCCGCCGATATCCGGGAAAAGCCGCCGCATCTTCTGGGCGTGCGTGATTGCGCCGGCGCGCGCCGCGGTGGAGCTGTCGGCTTGTGCATTCTGAGCGACTGCAAGCCCAGCAGAACCGGCCAGGACAGCCATTACCGCCAAGCTGGCGACGGCAGAAGTGCGTCGAGTAGCGCCAAGCGTCCTCGCCCTGTGGGACTGACGGACGACGGCGTATTTGTCGACTGGCAGGTCCGGTGTTCGGTAAAACGCAAAATTCTGAGATCGTGATTTAGGATCCCGATATAGCGCCGACATTTCCTTCTCCCGCGTTTGTAATGCACGCGCAGGAGGTAGTGTAACGTTGGTTGTGGATTGCTCTCTGTGAGCGAAGTCACACTTGAAATTAAAAAGCGATGGCCTCGAATTTGTTCGGCGTGTCGGCGACCCCCGCGCCGCACCGTCGCCCTACGCATCCGCACCGAGAGCGCCGCTTCAGGCGGCGCGGCGCAGGGTCAGGCGGGTCCACACGTCGCCGAGGGCGGCGACCAGCGCGTCGATGTCGGCGTCGCTGTGCAGCGGGGTCGGCGTCAGGCGCAGGCGCTCGGTGCCGCGCGGCACGGTCGGGTAGTTGATCGGCTGCACATAGATGCGGTGGCGGTGCAGCAGCTCGTCGCAGGCGGCTTTGCACAGGCCGGGGTCGCCGACCAGCACCGGCACGATGTGGCTCGGCTGACGGCATCACCGGCAGGCCGGCCTCGGCGAGGCGGCGCTTCAACCTGGCCGCGCGCTCCTGGTGACGGTCGCGCTCGGCCTGGCTCGCCTTCAGATGGCGGATCGCGGCGAGCGCGCCGGCGGCGAGGCCGGCGGCAACGAGGTCGTGAAGATGAAGCCCGGCGCATGGCTGCGCAGGAAATCGACGAGCGCCGCCGAGCCGGCGACATAGCCGCCGATCGTGCCGAAGGCCTTGCCGAGGGTGCCCTGGATCACGGTCGGGCGGTGCATGACGCCGTCGCGCTCGGCAATGCCGCCGCCGCGCGCGCCGTAGAGGCCGACCGCGTGCACCTCGTCGAGATAGGTCATCGCGCCGAATTGGTCGGCGACGTCGCACAATTCGCCGATCGGCGCGATGTCGCCGTCCATCGAATAGACCGATTCGAAGCACACGAGCTTCGGCCGCTCGGGGGCCACGCGGTCGAGCAGGCGCGCGAGATCGGCCGGGTCGTTGTGGCGGAAGATGTGCTTCTCGGCGCGGCTGTTGCGGATGCCGGCGATCATCGAGGCGTGGTTGGAGGCGTCCGAAAACACCGCCATGCCCGGCAATTCGCGCGCCAGGGTCGACAGCGCCGCGTCGTTGGCGACATAGCCCGAGGTGAAGATCAGCGCCGCCTCGCGCCCGTGCAGATCGGCGAGCTCGCGCTCGAGCAGCAGATGCAGATGGCTGTTGCCGGAGATGTTGCGGGTGCCGCCGGCGCCGGCGCCGACCGCGCGCAACGTCTCCTCCATCGCGGCCAGGACCGCCGGGTGCTGCCCCATGCCGAGATAGTCGTTCGAGCACCACACCGTGACCTCGGCGCCGATGCGGTGATCGAAGGCGCGCGGAAAGCGGCCGCAGCGCCGCTCGAGATCGGCGAACACGCGGTACCGCCCTTCGGCGCGCAGCGCGTCGAGCCGCTGTTTGAAAAAACCTTCGTAATCCATCGTCGCCGCACCCGGTCCCCTAATCACTACAGCATATACTTGCGGCGTCAAGCCGCCGACCAGAGGGCGCGGCGCCGCAGCCGAAGGCGCGGCCCCGGCTTATTTCTTGGCTGCGCAGACGAAAGTGGCCCGGGCCGGCAGCAGCAGCGGGCAATATTGCAGGTGCCAGTCGGTGTCGAAAGGCGTCGCCGTCGTGTCCGATGGGCATTCCTGCTGCGCTGCAACTTGCACCTCGTCGAGGGTGCTGACGAGCGTGTCGTAGCAGATCGCCACACGCAGGGCGGTAGCCTCCTCGCCCGGGCCCGCCATGCGAGGATAGGTCGGATAGGGAGCGAGCGCCGAGCAGCCCGCCAGCGCACTGAGCGCCACCGAGGCGACGAGCGTGCGAGCGATCCTCATGCCGTCCGGGCGAGCGCTTGCTCGAGAAAAGCCGCACAAGCCATCAGCCCTGTATCGCCCTGCACCCGCCCGACGAGCTGAACGGCGGTCGGCAAACCGTTGTCCGCCCACCGCGCCGGCAGAGCTGCACAGGGGACGCCGAGCAGGGTCCACATCCGGTTGAAGATCGGGTCGCCGGTATTGCCGAGCCCGGCCGGGGCTTCTCCGGGCGCCGCCGGGACCAGGACCGCATCGCACGGCCCGAAGAACGCATCGAGCCCGGCCCGCGCTGCGGCGGCGCGGCTGCGCGCCTGATCGTAGACATCGGCGCCGATCGCCATTCCGGTATCGATCAGCTGGGCCAGACGCGGCGAGAGCTGGGCGCTGTGCTCGATCCGCTCATAGGCGAGCGCCCTGACGGTCTCGAACCACATGATCGTGTCTTGCGCTTCGGTCAGCCCGTCGTGCTCGGGCGCTATCGCCAGTTCCGTCACGATGGCGCCGGCCCGTTCGAGCGCCGTCCTCGCAGTGTCGAGAGCGGCTGCGGTCGCCGGCTCCGCCTGGTCCCACAGCGGAGTGCGGTAGAGGCCGAAACGCGGCGCTCGCTGCGGAACGGCGAGGTGACGGAGTGAGGGCCGCTCGGACAGAACCCCGGCGAAGAACGCCGCGTCATCGGCCGACCGGGCGAAGACGCCGATCGTGTCGAGGCTGTCGGCCAACGGTTTGACCCCGGCCCGGTTTATCAATCCAAAGCTTGGCTTATAGGCGACGCAGCCGCAAAAGGCGCCCGGACGGATCACCGACCCCGCGGTTTGCGTGCCGAAGGCGAGCGGCGCCATGCCGTCGGCGACCGCCGCGGCAGAGCCGCTCGATGAGCCGCCCGGAGTGTGCGCAGGGTTGCGCGGGTTGGCCGTCTTGCCCGGCGTGAAAGTTGCGAATTCGGTGGTGACGGTCTTCCCGAGGACGATGGCGCCGGCCGCCCGCGCGAGCGCGACGCAAGAGGCATCGGCGGCGGGCCGGTGGCCGCGATAGATCGCCGAGCCATAGGCGGTCGGCATGTCGACGGTGTCGATCAGATCCTTGACCGCGATCGGGACCCCGTGCAGCGGCCCTCGCGGCGCTTCCGCGTCGCGCCGGCGCGCCGTCGCCAGCGCCTGCTCGCGATCGAGATATTGCCAAGCGCCAACCACCGCCTCGCGCGCCTCGATGCGGTCGAGACAGGCAGCTACCAACGCCTCGGCGGTAATCCGGCGCTCGGCAATTTGCCGGGCGGCCTCGCGAGCGGATAACGAGCGAAGGTCGGCCACCGCGATCTCCCTTGCCTGGTTCGAAATGTTTCGAAGCCTAGCAAGGGCCGCTAAACTCGTCGACGGTCAAGCCGAGCGGAGAGGACCATGATCGAAATCCCGGCGCGCAAGGGTAAAGCCGTGCGGCTTCGCAAAGGCCAGCGGATCAAAGTGATCAACACGAAGGGCCAACAGGTCGTCGACACCTGGGCGTTCGGTGCCGAGGATTTGCGTGAATTCATGTCGATGGAGCACAGCCGCGTCGCGGTCGGCCACATCATCCCGGCGATCGGCGACGGGCTCGTCACCAACCGGCGCCGGCCGATCCTGACCCTGGTCGAGGACACGTCCGGCGGCATTCACGACACCCTCTTCGCCGCCTGCGACCGCTGGCGCTACGAGCTGCTCGGCTGCAAGGAATATCATGACAACTGCACCGACAACCTCGCCGCAGGATTGTCCGAGCTGGGATTGACAGCACCCGAGACGCCGGCGCCGCTCAACCTTTTCATGAACATCCCGGTCGTCGACGGCAACCGTGTCGAGATCCGCCCTCCGGTCAGCACGCCCGACAGCTATGTCACATTGCGCGCCGAAATGGACTGCATCCTCGCCTTCTCCGCCTGCCCGCAGGACATGCTGCCGGTCAACGGCCTCGCGATGCAGCCCACCGAGGCGCATTTCGAGATCCTCGATTGAGCGGGGCGGTTATCGTAATTTGATGCAGAAGGGCAAAGTGCCGGGTTGAGAAGGAGGAAGAGAATGCGCTGGATACGCTACGAGGCCAATGGACACCCGGTTTATGGGATCCTCGAAGGCGACATGGTCACCGAAGTGCGCGGCGACCCGTTCGCCGGCTATGAGAAGACGGCGACGCGCCAGCCGTTGTCGTCGGTCAAGCTGTTGGTGCCGGTCGAGCCGCGCACCTTCTACTGCGCCGGGCTGAATTACGCCGATCATGTCATCGAGGCGGCAAAAAAGCGCGGCCAGGAGCCCAATTTGCCGACGGCCGCGGATATCGGTTATCGCGCCAACAATGCGCTGATCGCACATGACGAGCCGATCGTGATCCCGTCGGATGCGACCGAGCGTGTGCAATATGAAGGCGAGCTCGTCGCGGTGATCGGCAAAAAGGCGAAGCACCTGTCCGAGAATGACGCACTGTCATGCGTGCTCGGCTGGACGATCGGCAACGATATGAGCGAGCGCACCTGGCAGGCGGGCGACCGGACCATGTGGCGCGCCAAGAACACCGATACCTTCAAGCCGATGGGACCGTGGATCGAAACCGACTTCGATCTCGACGCGGCGCAGACGATCATCCGCGTCAATGGCGGCGAAAGGTTCCGCTTTAAGACCAACAGCATGATCTTCGGCCCCGCCACCTTCATCAGCCGGATGTCGCAATACCTGACGCTCTACCCGGGCGACGTCGTGTGGATGGGCACCGAGGGCGCGCCCGAAAATCTGAAGCACGGCGACACCGTGGAGATCGAGATCACCGGCATCGGCACGTTGCGCAACCCGCTGGTTCGCGAGGGCTTGTAGCCGTCATTAAGGTCGGCTTATCGAAAAAGTCGGATTATCGAAGAACCGCATCGAAGACGCCTGTAGGCTGTGCAAGGCCGGCCTCCGGCCCGCAATACTGCTCAGTCATGAGAGCTGCCGGGCCAAGGAATCGCTGTAGATGTCCACAAACGAGGTAATCATACGATCAGCCGTTGTCCGACGGCAACAGACGAATGGTTTGAGCAAGCGATTGTTTTTCGACCTGCTCGCCATTCTTGCACTTGCCGCCTTGGCTTGCCTGGCCTTTTTTTCCGAAGCGCTGGGGAGCGACGAAATCGTCTATCTGACCCGCGCTCTCCATATTCTGCACCGGGGGAGTATCCACCGGCCCTTTACATCGGCGCTATGCGCGACGGGATCAACATCTTTCTTGCAGCTTCGATATTTCTATTCGGGACCGGAATAGGCGGCGCGAGCGGGTTGTTCTTCGCCTGCTCGCTGGGCCAAGTAGTTCTTGCCTTCGGCTTCGCTTATATCCTTTGGGGCCGTCGCGCCGCAATCTGGGCGGCGCTCGTCATGGCGGCGTTGCCAATCGAAATCACCCTAGCGGGCGGGTTGGGGCCCGATCCGTATCTCGGGTGTGTTATTACCTGCTCTATGGTCGTTTTCTATTTCGCCGAGCGCGACGATCGGGCGGCGCTTTACCTGGTGGCCGGCCTTCTTGCTGGCTGGGTGTTCTGGATAAAGCCGCCGGCCATTGTTTACGGTTTGGTTTTTCCATTGCTGGCCCTGGCCGACCATCGCCGGAGCGCGAAACCGCTGTGGTTCGTCGTCGGCGGCATGACATTATTGATCGCGCATCTCGCTCTGTTCTGGCCCTTGGCGTTGATGGCAGGTTGGTTTTTGGCGCAACAAGGCCGCACCATCGCGTTTGTTCTGGGTGGAGCGATGATCGCGTTGGGCATATCCCTCGCAGCGCTGGAGCAGCAGGTGATCAGCGTCGCGACGGTCAACGGCCGCTCGGCTGCGGCCTTCGCCGAAGCCCATCCCGATACGCCGGTGTTTGGCCCGCTGACCACGCAGCGTCAGAGCAAGCTGCAGCGCGTGCTGCGAGGGTCATTGGATGCCAGCAGCGACATCCGTCCGCTCGCAGATCTGGCCCAACTGCCGCTCGCCGACGGTGCGGCGGACGACATCGTCGCCTACATCATCGAGGATCCGCAGATCGGCAACTGGCCCGAGGCTCGGCGCGAACCCGATCTACCCAAGTTGAAGAATTGCCGGGCCTGGGTCGGTCAGCTCGAAGGGGGTGATCTCGGATACGGCCGATTGGTGCTTGCGGGATGGCGGGGCATAATGACTTTTCTTCTGCCGGGAGACAGCGCGGATCGGGTCTTGAGTGCCACCGATCCGATCTGGACCGTCAATAGGGGCGACGTCTATGCCGTTACCCGTGAGTGCGCTTTAGCGGCTCGCGCCATGCAAGCAACCTAGACCAGGATGGCGCGCAACAGACCGCAATCACCCCGTCGGAACCGCGATATCCAGCAACGGGCCGTATTGCTGGCTGCCGAAGATGTCTGCGTCGCCAGGGCTGCCGCTGGTGATCGACCGCAGGATCGTGAACTTGATCGCCAATGCCGGGTCGAACTCGACGTAATCGGTGATCCGGCTCTGCGGAATGCCAAAGATCCGGCACACCGCCGCCCGCGACAGCACGCCGCTGCGGCGGACGAGCTCGTAGTCGCCGCGCTCGGCGAAGATCACGTCGAACGTGATCTTGTCGACCCCCGCATTCTTGCTGCGGATCGTTTTCGCGATCTCGGAGAGCGCCCTCGTCGTCATCACACGCCGGCTTCGGTGATAAAGGTCGCAAACAGTTCGAGCGGGTCGTCGACGCGCACCGTGTGGTTGACCGTCCAGCGGTAGGCGGGGCTCGCCGGCATCACCTCGTCTAGCAGAAAGGCGACCCCACCGGCCGTGCCTTTCACCGCCGGCAATCGCGCATAGAACAACTGCCGGGTGCCGGTCATGCACACCTCCTCGGCCATCTCCAGCGTCGGTGCGATCGCCTGCACGACGATGCACAGTTCGTGGCCGGGGGAGCGCCTGAGCGGCTCGAGCGCTCCGAGGATGGCGTCCCGGCCATAGACGGTATAGTGCAGCTCGTAACCCGTCGGGCCGAAGCGCTCGGCCGCCTGTTGCCGAGCCCAGGCGATTACCGCGTCGATATTCTCGATCGTGTAGGGGTCCCGCACCCCGACCAGGCCGACAAAGCGCTCGCCGAGCTTGCCGGCGCCCTCGAGCTTGGCGCGCAGCTCTGCGGCGGGAACGTATTTCGGCCCGGTCACGCGGGTGGTGCGCTGGTCATACTGCTGGTAGCGGCACTCGCTCATATCGATGTGGCCGCCGAGGAAGTGTTCATAAAACGGGTTGGGCCGCTCGTACATCGTATGAGCGGCGACCGAGGCGACCGTGCAGCGCTGCTCCGGCCACAGCGCGGTCACCTTGAAGTCCTCCATCGTGATCTCGCCCAGCACCGATTCCTTGCCGGCGTAAGGCTCCGCACAAAACGACGCGCATTCGAGCACCTTGCCGCCGAAGTAGGCGAGCCCTGCGGGAAGGCCCCGGCGTATCGCGGGCGCCGCAAAGATGGCGCAGTCGCTGCTGCGGCCGCCGATGATGATATCGGCACCCCGGTCGAGCAATTCGATGTAGGGATGCACCCCCGCCATGGCCACGACGCGGTCCGTGGTTGCCAGGGTCGCCGGGTCGAGCGGCGGCCGTCCGTCGAACCCGTCGATCGCGTCACCCCCAGCGATTTTGCGGCGCAGATAGTCTTTGTCGACCTCCGAGTAGAAATAGCCGATGCGGAACCGCGCCAGGCGATGCTCGCGGGCAAGCTCCTTTATGATCCCGACGAAACGGTCGACCCGGCTATTGCTGCCGGTGTCGCCGGCCGAGCCGATAATCATCGGCACACCGAGCCGGCGCGCCCCCAGCAGCATGTGCTCGAGATCGTGCCGCTGCCACTGCACCGGGCTCGACGAGACGTCCGCGCCGAGCGGCCCCGGACCGACATCGCACGACCCCGAATCCGCGCAAATCAGGTCGGGCGCGCAATCCAGCCCGATGCGAAAGCTCGCCGTCTTGATCGGCGCAAACCCGAGATGCCCGTTAGGGCACAGGATGCGCAGCGAAGACCCGGGCGATGGCACGTACCCGTATGGCATGCTCTTACTGGGCGCGAAAGGGAGCCTATGCGTACTACAACCTGCGAGGGAACTTCACTGTTGATCCGCTGCAGTTACAGCGACAGGCCTCGGCGCGCAAAATCACAAATTGCCGGTCAGATGTGCCGGCCGCGCAGCTCGTTGTTGGTATGGCGGTCGCCGGCAAGCCAGCGCGCAAGTTCGCTGTGCGCGTCGGCGCGGCGGATCGCGTCGATCTCGGCGACGTCGTCCGGGTCCTGCGTGAACTCGACGATGAGCCCGTCGGGCGACCCCACATAGATCGATTTGCAATAGCCGTGGTTGGTTTCGCGATATTTCTCGCCGGCCTGTTCGAGGCGGTGCTTCAGCTCCTCATAGGTATCCGGCTCGGCCTTGAAGGCGATGTGGTCGTAGCGGCCGATCTTGGCCGGCTTCTCGGCCTGGGTCATCTCGTAGAGCTCGGGATCGGCGAATTGGAAGAAGGCGAGCGCACCGCCGTCGGCCATGGCGAAGAAGGTATGGCAGAACTCGACTTCCCGCTGCAGTTCCGCACTGAAGTTCTTCTCGCACCAGGTCGCGACCAGGGGAATCCCGAGGAGGTCTTCGAAAAACCGGCGGTTGGTCTCGTGGTCCTTCACCACAAAGGCGTTGTGATGCAGGCGCGACGGCAGCTTCGACAACAGCCCGTGGCTTTGCGTTGGGCGGGCGGCCTCGATCGTATCCATTTCAACCCTCCGATGGTTTGCCGATGCGAATTTTCGGCGACGATATCACAAAAAATGATGCATGCTCGCGCGAACCTTCCGTCCCGCAGCTAAGGGGAAGATCGTGAAAGTCAGCGCAATGATCCGGCTCAGCCCCGGCGCCGAGCCGTACACCGGATTGCTGAGCCGTATGGCCGACTACGCCCGGCGCATCGAGGCCGGCGGGTTTCCCGGGATCTGGGTCGGGGATTCGATGGGCCGCGGCCGCCCGACGCTCGATCCGCTCACCGCGCTGGCGGCGCTCGCTGCGGTGACCGAGCGCGTCGAGCTCGGCATCGGGGTATTGCAAGTGTCCTTGCGCCATCCGATCGAGCTGGCGCATCGCGTGCAGTCGGTACAGGCCTTGTCCGGCGGGCGGCTGCGCCTCGGCGTCGGCAGCGGCTCGACGCGGGCGGATTTCGAATTGCTCGGCGGCGATTACGACCACCGTTTCCGGACCTTGCGGAATTCGCTCCAGACCATGCATCGGGTGTGGCGCGGCGAGCCGGTCAACGGCGGCGCCTTGTCGGTCTGGCCCGGCTGCGAGGGCGGGCCGCCGGTCCTGATGGGCGCCTGGCGCAGCCCGCGCTGGATCACCTATGCCGCAAAAGATTGTCAGGGCTGGACCCCGTCCGGCCGCTACAGCAGTTGGGAGGATCTCGAAGCCGGCATGCGCCTCTATCGCGAAGCGGGCGGCACCAACGCCGTCCTCGCCAATGTCGCCGTCGATCTCGCCGACCGGCCCGGATCCGCGGACCTCGCCGCGGCCACCAACGTGGCACTCGTCTGCCCGCCGGACGAAGCCCGCCGCCGCTTGAAGCGGATGGAGCAGCTGGGGTTCGACGAGGTCCTCCTGGTCTCGCATCACGGCGTTCTCGAAGAGCTCGAAGAGGTCCGCAGCTGGGTGGCTTGACAGCCGGCGCAGTCCGGCGCATGCTTGCTTCACGGTTTCGATCTGAGCCGAGGCGCGACATGATCAGTGCGGATCTGGCCGGCAAGGCGGTGCTGGTGACCGGGGCGGCCTCGGGGATCGGGCTTGCCGCGGCCGACATCTTTTCACGCTGCGGCGCGACGGTGGCGCTCAACCATTTGCCCGACGACCCGCGCGGGCCGGAAGCGGTGGAACGGCTCAAGGCCGAGGGCCGGCGGATCGTCGCCGCCCCCGGCGACGTGTCGCGGCCGGGTGAGGCCGAGCGGATGGTCAGGAATGCGATCGAGGCGCTCGGCCGGCTCGACTTTCTCGTCAACAACGCCGGGACGCCGGCCACCCCGACGCCGATCCCGTTCTCCGACCTCGACGCGCTGACCGAGGAATTCTGGTCGCGAATCCTGACGACCAACCTGATCGGCCCGTTCCGCTGCGCCCACGCCGCGGTCCCGGCGTTGAAGGCGGCGCATGGCGCGATCTGCAACACCGCCTCGATCGCCGGCGTTCAGGGCTCGGGCAGCAGCATCCCCTATGCGACGAGCAAGGCGGGCCTCATCAATCTGACGCGCAGCCTGGCGCGCACCTTGGCGCCCGAGATCCGGGTCAACGCCGTGGCGCCGGGTTTTGTCGACAGCCCATGGAACAAGGATTGGCCCGCGGACCGCAAGACGACCTCGATCGAGCGGACGCCGCTCAAACGCGCCTGCAAGCCCGAGGACATCGCCGAGACGATCTTCTTCCTGTGCGCCGGCGGAGCGATGATCACCGGCCAGACGATCATCGTCGACGGCGGCCTGACCCTGTGCATCCGCATCCGTCGCCCTCGCGGAAGCGGGGGCCCAGGGCCAGCGACGGAACCCTGGAGCCTGGATTCCCGCTTTCGCGGGATGACGAAGACTGAGGAGAAAGCAAATGGACGAGCCGATCACGCTGGAGATCTTCACCGACTACGTCTGACCCTGGTGCTATCTCAGTACCGTGCGTATTGAAAACCTGAAGCAGACGTTCGATGTCGACACCGTCCTGGTGCATTTCCCACTGCATCCGGAAACCCCCGCGGAAGGCCGCTCGATGGCGGAGCTCTATGCCGGGCGAAACGTCGACCCGGAGGCCATGTACGCCCGTATGAAGGGGCTGATGGATGCCGAGGGGCTTCCGTATGGCCGGCGCACCCACACCTACAACAGCCGGCTGGCGCAGGAGCTCGGCAAATGGGCCGATACCCAGCCGGGCGGCGAGGCGATCCACGACGCCCTCTACAAGGCCTATTTCGTCGATGCCCGCAATATCGGCGACCCCGAGGTTTTGGTCGACATCGCACAATCTGTCGGGCTTCCGGCGGAGGAAGCACGCCAGGTCCTGGCCGAGCGCCGCTTCAAGGATGCGGTCGACGCCGATTGGGCGAAATCGCGCCAATGGGGCGTGACCGGGGTCCCGACCTTCGTCGCCGCCCGCTATGGCGTCGTCGGCGCGCAGCCTTATGAGGTGCTGGAGCAGCTATTGGAGAAGGCCGGCGCGCGGCGCCGCGCTTAGCTGATGTCCGAGCCGCGGCCGATCAGCTTTGACGCCCCGCTCGGGCAGCGATCATTGAGCTGCACGTCTGGGCGGTGCGACAGGGATTGCTCGGCACTGCCGCTGCCGAGCTGTTCGACGGTTTCTGTCAGCGCCTTGTTCTCGCCGGGTTTCCGCTGTGGCGCGCCTCGGCGGCAATGCGGACATTGCATCCGCAATGGGGCGGGTACAGCTATCTCTGGCGTCGCGATCTCAATGCGATCGAGCCTTCACAGTTCGAACGCGGCGAAAACCGTCAGGTCTGGCTGACGAGCCCGTTCGCCTATCTGGTAGCTCAGGCAGAAGCCGGCGGCGGAAACGACCTTCCTTGGCTGCATCTGCGTCGACGGCTGTGCGGACCCGAGGCGCTACTCGATTTTCCGGTGCTCGAAGAGCTCGCCAGAGCGGGCGGCACCGACTATTTCGCCCAAATCGTCCGTTTCGGGCCGGAGGGCGATGCCTCGCGCGGAACCGGCATCGCTTATTCTTTTTCGACCGACCGCCGAGAGGGTTTCGGCGAGGATGATCTCACCTTGCTGCGGGCCGTACTGCCGGCCCTGTCGCTGGCGATGATGACGCATGCCGGCCACACGATCGCTTCGGGCCTCCTCGAAGCCTATCTCGGCGGTGACGCCGGGCGGCGGGTCCATGCCGGAGCGGTCGAGCGCGGCTCGGTCGAGAGCATCCGCGCCGTGTTGTGGTTCGCCGACATTCGGGGGTTCACGACGCTCGCCGACAGCACCCCGGGGCTGGAGGTCATCGAGCTGCTCGACGAAGTGTTCGAGACACTGACCGCCCCACTGCGTTCGCGCGGCGGACAGGTATTGAAATTTATGGGCGACGGCATGCTCGCGATCTTTCCGCTGCTGGCGGAGACGCAAGCAGAGACCTGCCGCAAGGCGATCGATGCGGCAAGGGAGGCGATGCACGCGCTGGACCGGCTCAATCGCGCGCGGGCCGAGGCATGCAAGCCGGTCGCCGAGGTCGATCTGGCGCTACATATCGGGGAAGTATTGTACGGCAATGTCGGCGCCGCCGATCGCCTCGATTTCACGGTGATCGGGCCAGCCGTCAACGAGGCGGCGCGCATTGAAACCCTGTGCGAGCCTTTGGGACGCAAGGTACTGGTCTCGGCCGAGTTTGCCACCGCAGCCGGCGGCTGCAATGGGCTCCGGCCCCTCGGCCATCATCGGCTGCGCGGGGTTCGCGAGCTTCGCGCGATTTATGGGCTCGACCTGTAGCCGCCCGGCCGGTTGCGCGGCGTGATTTCTATCGGCTAAGGTCTGCCGTGTTTCCACCGGGGGGATATCGCCGTGACAAAGCTTATCGCTTTCTGTGCCTTGACCGGTTTGCTGGCTATTGCCGGCTGCGCCAGCCAGCAGCAGCTGGTCGGACAGAAGGAAGACCTCCTCGCCGCGGCGGGGTTCCAGATAAGGACCGCCGATAGCCCGCAGCGCCTGGCGGCGATGCGCAGCCTGCCGCCGCACAAATTCGTCACCCGCATCGTGAACGGTCAACCGGTGTATCTGTATGCCGACCCCCTAGTCTGCCGATGCGTCTATTTCGGCTCACAGCAGAACTGGGCGGCGTACCGGCAGGAGGTCTTCGCCAAGCAACTGGCCGACGAGGCCCAGATGACCGCGCTCATGTACCAGAGCGACTGGGACTTGGGCCCCTGGGGCTGGCCTTGATCAGCCTTCTTTGCTGAATCCTTTGGCGCGCATGCAGTTGTTGAGGACTTGGTCGGCATAGCCGCCGGCCTGCCGGCGCATCGACTGCGACTTCAATACTCTGGGTCCCGCCGAGCTGCCAGTTTCGGCCGAGCGTCGCATTGATGTCGGCGTTGATGCCCTGTTCGTTGGCGAGCGCTGCATTGGCCTGCGCATTGCAGTCGGCAAGCTCGCGGGCGATGGTCTGATCGTCTGCCCCCGCCTTGACCCAGTTTGTCGCTGTCGGGGCCTGCCCGGCGCAGACCGTCAGCAGCAGACAGCCGAGGGCGGCGCCGGCGGCGGGCAGCCGGCGGCGACGGTTACCAATGGTCATCGGCAACTCCTCATTCTCAAGGATGGCCGAATTCACGCGGTATCAGACCGGATTGGAACCAGGTCACGAAGGTGTAGATGCTGAATACCGGTAGGCGCAGGCGCTGCGACAAGGCGCGGGCGTAGGGCACCATGTTGGTGCATTCGAGGAGCACCGCGCCAATTCCATCGTGGCCTGCGACGAGCCTGTCGCCGGCCGCAAATATGTCGCGCTCGGCCGCGGCGACATCCAGTCGCTCCTCGTCATTGATCATGACGCGGGTGAACTCGCTGCCGCCGTCGGTGCCGACGACCGGCGTCGCCGGATCGGCACCCGCAGCGCGCAAATGCTCCTCGGTGAGGTTCGCGGCGCTTACCGTGAGGACGCCGACGCGCTTGCCGGGCGGCAGCACACGTTCGATGAACGGGATCTGCATCAGGCTCGAGGTCGCGACCGGCACGCCGACATGGGCGGCGATCTCGCGCTGATAAAGCGACAGGAACCCGCAGGTGGTGGTGATGCCGTCGGCGCCAAGGCGAACGAGCTCTTCGGCAGCGGCGAGGAATTCATCCAGCAAGCCCTCGGACCGTTCGCAGACGACGCGCCGCGGCGAGGCGCCGGGGACGACCCTGTAAAGGACAGGAAACGGCCACGTCTCGGCATTCCCCATGTCGCCGGGAATGCGCGGGAACCGCGTCTCCAGCATCAGGATGCCGACCCTCGCGCCGTAGAGAGTCTTCCCGCCCCAGGCGATCCGCGCTCTTTCAGTCATGGGTCAGTCTAACACATAATCCTGTGCGGAAACTCAGATATGGAGGAGACCCATGTCGGAAGCAACCAAGCCGGCCGCAATCGAAGCCGCGGCCGTGCCGCCGGCCCGCCCCGCTCGCGGCTACCCCGAACCCTTCGCCGCACGTGTCGCAGGACGAGCAAGGCGGGCGCTCGGCGACGTGTTCGGGTTGACCAATTTCGGGGTGAACCTGACGAAATTGCCGCCGGGCGGCATGTCGGCGCTGCGCCACACTCACACGCGCGAAGACGAATTCATTTACATTGTCGAGGGCGAACCTGTTCTCGTCACCAATGCGGGCGAGACGCCGCTGCGTCCCGGGATGTGCGCCGGCTTCAAAGCCGGCTCGGGCGACGCTCACCATCTGATCAACCGCAGCGAGCGCGACGTACTCTATCTGGAGATCGGCGATCGCGATCCCGGAGATACTGTCATCTATCCGGACGAGGACATAGGGAGGGCGCTCACGCCGAAGGGTGAACGCATCTTCGTGCATCGGGACGGCAGACCCTACTGATCGGTCCTAATGGCGGGGCGGCGGGCGCTCCGGGTCACTTTCCACGACCTGCGGCGAGGTCACGCCCATCGATACATAGATGCTCATCAGGGTTTCCACGCCGATATTGGCCGGTTTGACCCATGCGGCCGGGACATAGATCAATGCGCCCCCGACCGGCACCGGTGCCGAGGGGACGAGAACCACATGGTAGCGTTCGCCGCCGATCAGGATCGGTCGGGGCATCGGCAATAGCCCCAGGACCCCGGCCCCGCCGTCGCCGCCGAAGAAGCACCAGACCGGGCTCATGCTTTTCAGCCCGTCCTGGTCCCTTCGGTCCATGATCGCGACAAATCGCTGCGTGACATCGTACAGATTGCGGACGAACGGGATGCGCTGCATCAAGGAATCGATCAGAAAGCGCACCCGGCTTTCCAGGCGGGATTCGACGCCGAGCCCGAGCAGATAAATCAGTCCGATCACGATGACAGCGCCCAGCGCATAGGCGGCGACGGGTGAATCCGATAGCCCGAACCCGATCGAGATTAATATCCGCCCGATCGCACTGGCCGGACCAACATAGGCGTAAATAAACGTACCGACCCAGACGATCACGGTGATCGTCACGGCGAGGGGGAGCAGGACGAGAAACCCTGCCAGAAAGGTGCGGAACCGGGTAATCATTGAAGACCGAGCTCGAACACGCCCGGACCCGCCTCATTCGGCAGCTTTGTCGGGCACTCGTGCGTTCGGGTATCACGGGCGTCCTCGCTTGGACAGTCTCTTGACCCGCTCCCGCAGGGTCTGGAACAGCACGTATAGACCCGGAATCACAAAGATGCCGAGAAAGCTCGCGGCCACCATCCCGCCGAACACCGCCGTGCCGACCGCACGTATCGTCGCCCGGCCGGCGCCGGTCGCTATGACGAGCGGCACCAGACCGGCGATGAATGCGAAGGAGGTCATCATCACCGCCCGGAACCGCAGTCTGGCGGCTTCGATGGCAGCCGCGACGATCTCCTGCCCTTCTCGCCGCTGCTCCATCGCAAATTCGATGATCAGAATGGCGTTCTTGGCGGCGAGCGCAATCAGCACGACAATGCCGATCTGCGCGTAGATATTGTTGTCGAGCCCGCACAACTTCAGAGCGGCCATTGCGCCAAACAGGCCGACGACGACCGACAATAACGCCGCCACCGGTATCGTCCAGCTCTCGTAGAGGCCGACGAGAAACAAGTAAGCGAAAACGATCGCCAGACCGAGGATCGAGCCGGTCTGCCCCGCCGCCGCCTTTTCCTGCAGCGCCGTGCCGGTCCATTCGTAGGAAAATCCACTGGGCAATGTATTGGCGGCGACAGCCTGCATCGCCGCGAGCGCCTGGCCCGACGAGTAACCGGGCGCCGGACCGCCATTGATTGTGACCGACCGTAAGTTGTTATAGCGAATGATCGATGAGGGTGCGGTGATCAGCTCGACATCCGCAACCGCACGCAGCGGCACCAGATCGCCCTGCGCGGTTCGCACGCGCACCTTGAAAATATCTTCTACTCCCTTGCGATCGGCTGCGTCTGCCTGAACCTTGACCTGCCAAGTGCGGCCAAAGCGGTTGAAGTCGTTGACGTAGGTGCCGCCCATTGTCGTCTGTAAAGCGCTGAAGATGTCGCCGATAGAGACGCCGAGGGTCTCGGCACGCTGACGGTCGAGTTTCAGATAGACCTGCGGCGTCGAGGCCCCGTAAGTCGTGTAGACGCCGGCCAGCGCCGGGTCTTGGTTCGCTGCGATGACCAGCCCCTCAGCTACGCCTGCGATATCCTTTGGCGTCGCTCCAGCGAGGCTCTGCAATTGCAATTCGAAACCTGCGGCATTGCCGAGACCCGAGATCGGCGGCGGGTTGAAGGCGACGACATTCGCAGCCGCAATCTGGCGGAACAACGGCTGCAGCTCGGCCAATGCGGAGAAGACCGAGAGCGAGGACTCTGTCCTTTCATCGAACGGCTTCAGACCGACAATGAAGAGGCCCTTGTTCGGCAGGGCAAGGCCGTCGATGAGACTGTAGCCTGAAATGCTGAGAACGCTTTGCGTCCACGGCCGGTTTTGGATCAAATCCTCGACTTGCGCCACCACCTTGTTCGTGCGGTTCAGCGATGCCGCGTCCGGCAACTGCACCTCGGCAAAGAACGCGCCCTGATCCTCGTCCGGCAGGAAACCCGTCGGGACAATCTTGGCGAGCCAGCCGGTCCCCAGAGCAAAGGCGACCACCAACGCAGCGGTGATCAGCGCCCGGCGCGCCAGCGGTCGAACCAGCCCCACATATCCGTCCCGGGTGCTGTCGATGCCGCGTTGGAGCCAGGCGATCAGACCTCGCGGATGACCGCGGTGCCGCAGCAAGACCGCGCACAAGGCCGGCGAGAGGCTCAGCGCGTTTACCGCCGAGATCAGCATCGACACCGAAACCGCCACCGCAAATTGCTGATAAAGCTGGCCAGTGATGCCGGGGATGAAGGCAGTCGGCACAAACACGGAGAGCAGGACGAGGGTGATCGCGATGATCGGCGCGGTCACCAATGACATTGCTTTTTCCGTCGCCTCGGCCGGGGTCAGCTGAGGCTCCGTCTCGAGAATATGCTCGACCGCCTCGACGACAACTATGGCGTCGTCGACAACGATGCCGATCGCCAGTACCAGGGCGAGCAGAGAGATCGTATTGGCCGAGAAACCCAGCGCCAGCATCACCGCAAACGTGCCGACCAGCGCGACCGGCACGGCGATAATCGGGATCAGGGTCGCGCGCAAATTCCCGAGAAAAACGAAAACCACGAGGCCGACGAGCACGAAGGCTTCGAGCAGCGTCTTTTGCACCTTGTGGATCATCGCGTCGACAAAGACGGTCGTATCGTACATCACGTCATATGCGACGTCTTCCGGCAGGCGCGGTTCGATCTCCTTCAATGCTTTATTGACGCCGGCGGCGACAGCGATGGCATTGGCGCCGGGGGATTGGTAGATCGTGATCGCCTCGGCCGGCTTGCCATTATAGCGAGCGAGGCTGTCGGCCGATTTCGAGCCGAGCTCGGCGCGGGCAATGTCTTTGATGCGGACCACCCCACCATCCGGATTGGCCCGAACGATGATGTTGTTGAACTCCTCGACCGTGGTCAGCCGGCCTTGCGTGGTGATGTTCAGTTGAAACTCGACATCGGGCACCAGCGGCGCCGCGCCGACGCGGCCGACTGCGGCTTGCGTGTTCTGCGAGTTGATCGCATTGATGACGTCTTGCGGCGTGATGTCGAGGCTCGCCATGCGGTCGAGGTTCAGCCAGATCCGCATCGAGTATTCGAGATCGCCCAGCTGCTTCGCGTCGCCGACACCCTTTACCCGCTTCAGCGTATCGACGAGATTTATTTTCGCGTAATTCGACAGAAACAACGCATCGCGGCTGCCCTTGGGCGAATAGATCGCGACGACTTGCAACAGCGAAGTCGATTGCTTCTGGGTTGTGAGGCCGTTGCGCTGCACCTCGGGCGGCAATAGCGCGAGCGCCTGGTTGACCCGGTTGGTCACGTTCACGGTGTTGAGATCGGGGTCGCTGCCGACCTCGAAGGTGACGGTGAGATTGTAGGTGCCGTCGCCGCCGGAGGTCGACTTCATATAGATCATCCGGTCGACGCCATTGACCTGCGCTTCGATCACCTGCGCGACGCTTTCCTCGACCGCCTCTGCCGATGCCCCGGGATATAGAGCGCTGACCTGCACCTGCGGCGGGACGATGTCGGGGAACTGCGCGATCGGAAGCGCCCCTAGCGCGATCACTCCGGCGATCGAAATGACGATCGAGATGACGATGGCGAGCCGCGGCCGGTGAATGAAGACGGACGAAATCATCGCAACTCCCCGCTTCTCAGCCGGCCGGTGACGGCGCCGGTTGCGGCGCTACGGTCATCCCGGAGCGGATGCGCTGCTGCCCCTGGACGACGACGCGTTCACCGGGCTTCAGTCCGTCATCGACGACCGCCAGCCCGTTGCGCCCGGTTCCCATGGTTAGGCGGCGCTGCTCGACCTTGTTGTCGTCACCGACTACGAACACGTAAGGGCCGGTTTGATCGATAGCGATGGCGGATTCCGGGATCACGACCACCTTGTCGCCGCCCTTCTCTTCGACGATTACTCGAACCGTCTGGCCGGTCGTCAGGATATCGTCGGGATTGGGGAACATCGCCCGGACGGTCTGACCGTCGGTGCGCGGGTTGACCTGAACGTCGAGAAAATCGATGCGGCCCGGCTCGCCGTAGATCGACCCGTTGGCCAGCCGGACATGGGCCCGCACCTTTCCGGTCACCTCGAAGTCACGGGCTTCGAGCATCTCACGCTGCGTTACGGGAAAGAGGACCTGCATCGGGTCGTCTTTGACCACTGTCGCCAGCACGCCGGTGTCCGGCCCGACGAGATTGCCGGGCGAGACGGCGGCGCGTCCGATCCTGCCGCTGATCGGGGTCTTGATTTCAGTGTAGGAGAGCTGGATCTGCGCATCGCGGAGGTTCGCCTCGGCCTCCATGACGGCTGCTTTGGCCTGGCCTTGCTCGGCGGTGCGTTGGTCCAGCTGGGCGACCGGCGCATTGCCTTTGCGGGTGAGCTCGGCGGCGCGCGCCAATTGCTGATCGGCGTTGGCGAGCGTCGCCTGCGCGGCGGCAAGCTGCGCCTTGCGCTGGTCGACGGCGGCTTCGAACGGTTCCTTCTCGATCGTGAACACGACTTGGCCCTCTTTGACCTCGTCGCCTTCCTTGAACAGGCGGGACCCGAGGAACCCCTGCACCCGCGCCCGCAGATCGACTTTTTCGAGCGCCTCCGCGCGTCCGACAAACTCGGCCTGTTTGGCCATGGACCGCAGTTCAGCCGGCGCCACCAGCACTGCCGGCGGCGGACCGCCTTGTTGGGCAAAAGCGGGCAGACCGGCCAATACCGAAAACGCGAGAGAAGCAAAAGAAAACCACCCGCGTGTCATCGCGTTCCCCACCAATGAGCTGATGTAAACTACTCCAACTCTGTCGCTCCGTCCCGACAATACTGCGGCTGATCGGAGGCAGCTTAATCCAGGAGAGTGACCTTGCCGAATGACAAATCGTAATATCCGGCGACGATTTTGAGTTGATTCTCTTTTATGTGATCGGCCAGAACCGGCGAGGATTGCCGCAGCAATGCCGCCTGGATCCGGGCATTGGCCTTGATCGCCGCCTCCAGATCGTGGCCGGCCTGGTCGACAGCTGGGCGGATATAGGGATAGAGCGTGCTGATCTGCCCGGGGACCGCTTCGCCTTCAATCGCGGCATGGACGGCCCCGCAATTGGCGTGGCCCAGCACCATGATCGCCTTGGTGCCGAGTACCGCGGCCCCGTATTCGAGGCTGGCGATAACCGCCGAAGTAGCGATGTTGCCGGCAACCCTGGTAACAAAAATACGTCCGATGCTTTGATCGAAGATCAGCTCGACCGGCACCCGCGAATCCGCGCAGGACAGCACGGCGGCGAACGGCTCTTGTTTGTCGACCGTCTTTGCTCTCAATACGCTCAGGTCTTCGTTGAACGAGGTCATGCGGCCTCCGGCAAAGCGACCGTTGCCGTCGATCAGCTGCTGCAGCGCCGCCTCGGGGGTCAGTGAGGTTTGCGCCCGGATGGCAGTTATGGGAATCAGGCTCGAGACTCCGGCTGCCGCAGCCGATCCCAGCGCCCCGCAGACAAACTTACGCCTGGAATGGATCATCCTTGCACCTCATAAGCCGACCAGCCGCGCACTCTCCTCCCATAAACGGCGGGCGAGGTCGCTGTCGAGTGCGGCAGGGTCGGGCTGGGCGAGGATCTTGCGAATCACGTAGCCGCCGTGGAACGGCGTGGGGTCGGGGACCGTAGCGAGAAATACCGGTGTCTCGGCGCCTTTCTCGGGGCTGAGCATGAATGGTTTCGCCAGGCGCCAGCCGAGTTCGGCGAGGCCGCCGCGCTGGCCGATCCCGGTGGCGACAACCCCGGGGTGAAGGCAGGTGGCGACGACCTCGTCGGGATCGAGCCGCGATGCCAGCTCCCGGGTGAAAAGGATGTTGCAGAGCTTGGAACGGCCATAGGCCCGCATCATCGTCCAATCCCG